>NZ_JPME01000014.1 GCF_000732605.1 Lacrimispora celerecrescens
TGAAATCGCTTCGCTCGACTTGCATGTGTTAAGCACGCCGCCAGCGTTCATCCTGAGCCAGGATCGAACTCTCAAATTAAATGGTGTTCAATCCGGGGTCAAAATCAACTAACTAGCTAATTTATTTCCCGTTTTACTTGTTGTTTGGTTCGTATACAATTACTTGTATTCGTTCTGAAATTTTCTCATTCAAAGCCATCAAACATGGCTTGTTTTATTAGAATTTTCAGGGTTTTACATACTGTTCAATCTTCTGTTTTCAAAGTGCTTTTTTTCTGTGTCGCTGTCTCAGCAGCAACTTTTAAAGGATATCATAACTGGTTGTTTTTGTCAACCATTTTTTTATTTTTCTTTAAAACTTTCTCATCGCTCATCGATGTGTTTTAGAAGAAGTTTTTGCCGCCGTTTTCAGCGGCGAGTTATATCATACCAAAGCATTTGACAAATGTCAACATTTATTTTGGATTTTTTTAGAATTAATATTCCGGAACATTTTGCTGCAAAATAGACATATCAATCTCTAGGGCTCAGGCCTTTGTTTATCTTCTATTATAGTAGTACCAATAGACATGTCTTTGTTTCTTCCTATTACCTATTATATAAATCACTTTCTACTTTTCAACATTACTTGCACCCTAGTCTGTTTTCTTGAATAAACCTTTTATAACAATCATCTTGAATTGGTTTATTAGGAATTAAAAAGATGTGCCTACATTATTCCATGATTCCGGCTCCAATCAGCCTGATTACTCCATGACTGTACTATTCTATTATGAGAGTGACGTGCTCTTGGATTTTTATTTTATATTTGCCATGGAAAAATGTCTCCTTTTTCTTGACAATTTTTCACTCAAATGGTATCATCTATGTTGTCGTCAGCGGGTATGGCGGAATTGGCAGACGCGCCAGATTTAGGTTCTGGTGGGAGACCGTGCAGGTTCAAGTCCTGTTACCCGCATGATTAAAAAACCCTAGTATATGCAAGAATTCCTTGTAAATACTAGGGTTTTTACTTTTAAGTTTTGGTAAGCGATATTTCTTTCAGCCTGCTAATCCTGGATACTACATAGCCCCAGCCGATTCTGACGTTAGTTTTACCAACTCTTACAGCCTTTCGCATTATCTACGATAATTGCGGAAAGCGATGCATTATTAATAGAGGTAAAGCCTACTGTTGCAATACTTTTTACTGTTGCAACAGCATTGTATATGCAGCTTCCTTCCAAGGAGGTCCAATGGGAATGGGACGTACCTGATCTTTGCAAAGAAGGTACAATCTATTCAAGTGGAACCTGCATACCGGAATCTTCTTAATCCATTTACTTTCACAAGGCGCCATGGTAGAATAAATCAAAAAAGGTTCCTATCTTTAATATCATACGAGGTAAATTACCATGCGCAGTGAAAAGGAAATGTTTGAATTGATCTTGAGAGTTGCACAAGCAAATGAACGCATCAGAGCAGTATACATGAATGGTTCCCGTACAAATCCTCTTGTAGAAAAGGATATTTATCAGGATTATGACATAGTCTTTGTCGTCTCAGAAACACAATCATTTTTATCGGATAAAGCATGGATCAATATCTTTGGAGAGGTTGCCGTCATGCAGGAACCTGATTCTAATGACTTTGGCTGGGGTGGAGACTGCGACTTTACCAAATCATATGGCTGGCTCATCTTATTTAAAGATGGAAATAGGATTGATCTGCGTATTATGACCAAAGAAAAAGCCATTGAATACTATCTTTCTGACAGCCTTACAGTGCCTTTGCTTGACAAGGATCATATCTTGCCTCAAATACCTCCTGCAAGCGATACCGGCTACTGGATTAAAATTCCAACAAAACAGATGTATGACGGATGCTGCAATGAGTTTTGGTGGTGTTTAAACAATGTTGCAAAAGGGATTAAAAGAGATCAGATTCCATATGCGATGAGAATGTATACAGAGGTCGTACACATTCAGCTTGATAGAATGGTGGAATGGCACATCGCCATGAATCATGGATTTTCTGTTTCAACAGGAATGTGGGGGAAATATTATAAAAAATACCTGTCTTCAGAGCTGTATGAGAATTATTTGAATACCTATACTAACGGCAGTCCTGAAAATCTTTGGAATGCTGTGTTCTCAGCCTGCGATCTGTTTCGTTTTCTTGCGCAGCAGGTTTCTGACCATTTGGTTTTCACCTACTGCATGCAAGACGATGAGAATATGATCAAATATATTACTTCTATAAAAGATGCTGTTTATTGATCAATCGGTTGTTTAATCCAGAATTGTTTTCCAGTCTTGATCAGAAAAAGCCTGAAAACACATTTTTATCTGTTCTGCAGTGCTCTTTTCCGTTGCAAGTGGCGGCAATTCTTCCAATGAGAAATACCGGCTGTCTGTGGTTTCATTATTTGCTTTAAATGAACCGCCAATAACGGAACACTGTATGAAAATTTTACAAATTTTGTAGGCATAGATTGGAAGATTATGTTTTTCTCTATCCTGCACGGCGATGACCTTTTCGACCTCGACATCAAGGCCTGCCTCTTCTTTGACTTCTTTTATCATATTCTCTTTAACTGATAAATTTACATCGACCCAGCCTCCAGGCAAAGACCATTTCCCATCGGCTTCTTTTACCAGAAGAATCATGTTATTCTTAAAAATAGCGGCCCGGGAATCTATTTTGGGTGTCTGGTATCCTGATTCGCAGCAAAATAAATCTTTGACCTTTTCGACAGGTATTTCTGATTGTCTGCTGATTATTTCAGCCGAAATCTCCCGGATCCTTTCAAATCGTTCCTGGTCAAAGCAATCCTTCGTATAATGCAGCCCGGACTGTGCGATTGCCTGCAATTCAACCGCCCATTCAAGCCATTTTTTATCCTCCATAATACGTCCTTTCTCAAATCATACTAAAGAGTATATTATCTTATATACCCGTAACGATCAAGATGATCTTTCAAGATATACCAGCCATAACTATTTTATATTTAGCCTTGCAACAAGCAAGATCAAATAGAAAGGAAAAGCAATATGGATACCAGGACAATTATGATATTTCCAGAATTTCATAACATGGATGTAATTCATTTCTATAGAGATCAATACGATCCACTATCTGCTTTTGTTAGACCGCATATCACTTTAGTTTTTCCATTTCAAAGTAACATGAGCAATGATAGATTAGACAAACATATAAAAGATAAACTTATGAATATCAAATCCTTTGAGCTTATTCTCCATGGAGTTTCAAAGCATCCTGATGAATTAGGGAATTATTTGTTTTTAGATATTATAGAAGGAAAGGAACATATCCATGAAATCCATGAAAAACTATATTCCGATCAATTAGAGGAGTATAAAAAGGGATGTCCTTATACTCCTCATTTAACTCTGGGTAATTTGGATTCGATCGACAAACTGGACAAAGCTTATTTAGATGTTTCTATATGCGATGAGACATTTAGGACCGTGATCAATACAATTTCAGTTGAAATGATAGGACCACAAGGGGAATCACTCATAATAAGCGAACACAAACTGTCAGAATAAACCACGGAATAGTTTCCCAGCCGATCCATCTCTCATATTTCTTTCTCTTATGCCATATCATTTAACATGCATATCAGCCCGGCAGTGCTGCCGGGACATCCCAATTTTAGACAGCCACTCTCATACTGCTAATTGCATGATTGCTGCTGTCAGCAACAGCAAGGAGATTTAACTGTGAAAAAAATTTTGGATAATAATTATTTTGATTTAATCATTACCAATCCAGTTGTTTCAACCCCCAGCCTTGATAACATCACCTACTTAAACAACAGGCATTCCTTGCTGCATATTCCGATTGCCGATGTAACTCTTTGTGAAATGGTAAAGTATCCCGTCCACACCTTTCCTGCAATATTTACGCTCACATCTACGGTCAGCCTGGAACAATCCGGTATTGGAACGGTTCAGCGGAACCCTGCCTTAGCCCTATATGGATCGGGTGTAATCATTGTAGTCATTGATACTGGCGTTGATTATCAGCATCCTGCGTTCCGCAACAGCGATGGCTCAACCCGGATTCTCTCTATATGGGACCAGACCCAGCAGGAGGGAACTCCTCCTGAGACGTTTACCTTTGGCACGGAATACAGCCGGGAGACAATCAATACCGCATTAAATTCTGATGATCCCTTATCGATTGTACCATCAACAGACACAAACGGACACGGAACGGCTATTGCAAGCGTTATCGCCGGTACCCCCAACTTACTGGAATCCTTTAGCGGCGTAGTTCCTCAATCTGATTTGGTAATCGTAAAACTTAAGGAAGCAAAAGAAAATCTAAAAAGGTTTTATTTTATTCCCGATGAAGCTCTATGCTTTCAGGAATCGGATCTTATGCTCAGCTTCCGTTATTCCCTTGCCATTTCGGAAAAATATAACCGTCCTGTGGTTACCTGCTTCGCTCTTGGAAGCAGTCAGGGGGGCCATGACGGCAGGGGCGCTCTAAGCGGTTATCTAAATGACCTGGCACTGCAGCCCAGTATTGGCATATCCGTTTCTGCCGGTAACGAGGGAAACAGTCAAAGACATTATTTTAATTCTACCCAATCAGTGCCTTATTACAATGATTTCGAATTAAGAATTGGGGAAAATGATAAAATGTTTGCCATGGAAATCTGGTCAAGTTCACTTGGACGGCTTTCCATTGATATCTCATCACCAAACAGAGAATCCACTCAGCAGGTATATCCTACGCTGGGTGATTGCAGAGTCTTTAACTTTGTATTCACCCCTACTACCCTCTATGTCAACAATTATCTTTTTGAAGAGGAAACCGGAGACCAGATGATCCTGGTGCGTTTTGAGAACACCACACCCGGGATCTGGCGCATACGGATCAGGAGCGTTGAAGATGAGCCTTTGTCCTTTCATGCCTGGCTCCCTTCCGACGGCCTCATATCCAATCAGACCTTTTTTCTTAATTCCTCTCCTGATACCACCATCACTTCACCTGGAAACGGCAGGCGCCAGTTGACTGTAACTGCCTATAATCAGCTTAATAATTCAATTCTTGGTGAATCGAGCAGGGGTTATACAAGAATGGGCCTTATCAAACCGGATATAGCCGCTCCTGGTTACCAGCTCACCTGCGCAGTTCCTGGAAATCAATATGGTTCTGTTACAGGAACAGGCGCTGCTGCTGCCCACGTATCCGGCATCATTGCCATGGTCTTTGAATGGGCCATTGTCAGGGGAAATTACAAAACGATGAATGGAGTCGATGTTAGCCGTCTGATGATGAGAGGTGCGGTGCGTGCCAGCTCATACACATATCCAAATAACATATGGGGTTACGGCCAGGTCAACGTAAACAATATGTTCTTGCAGCTTACCAGTATTTAATAGCATGAAGGCAACAATTGTCTCAAAAACTAATTTTCAACAATATGTCCAGAACATTACATAAACGGTGCTTTACAACTGTTATATAATTTTCTGGGAGGTGATCGTATGAGACACTGGAATAAGAAATTCGAAAAAAGCTTGGAGAAAGAATTCAACCGGTTAGAGGCTGCCAGCAGGGATGTAATCCCACCTGCTGCTCCTCCCGGAGAATTCGAAAACATCATGGCCGAAATGGAGCGCAGAGGGATCGAACCAAGGGTAAGAAAAGAATTAAGAAAAAAGAAATAGGCGGGCCGGGTTTCCGGAAACCCGCCATTTTCGATTTAAGTGTCAGATGATAAGGGCCCGGGTAATCCCAGACCCCTGTCACCAATAGTTTTTTATTATTCTGTTTTCCCAGATTGCTTAATCAGCTGATTTACGTAGGTGCTCAGTCCGGCAACCAGGATTCCTTGGGTGATTGCCGTAAATGCTGCAGTAGCAATCTGCTGGAGAGTGTGCACCTCACACACGGACATTACGTAAACACCACACAAAACAATGCCCGCCGCTCCGTTAATCATCGGAATGTATTTATCTTTAATCGTCTGGCTTTGCTTAATCCACTGCCCCAGCAGGTAAAGGACCACTGCCACTACAACCAGTTCTGGTTTGACATAATTTATGATCTCTTCCATAATAATCATTTCCTTCCCCCTTTCCTAATTCAGAAATCCATCCTTAACCCCTTCAGTCTGATGATAACCGCCTGATTTAATTGATGCTTTCTTTTCCTCAAACGTTCCTATGTGAAAAAGACCTCCAGACTGCCGGAGAAGATTCTGTCCAGTCTGAAGGTCTTGATCTTAACTTGTTGTCAGCTGCCTAAACATATTTTCTGCATCCAGCTGACCGTATCCCCATACATTGTTGGGATAAATATTTGTAGGATCACGTCTTGCCCCGCGAATCATCAAGCGGTTGACTTGATATCCTGTAATGGATGTAAAGTTTCCCTTATTGTAAGCCCATTCCAAGGTCATGGCCGCAACCCCTGCCGCATGGGCAGCCGCAACTCCGGTACCGGTTGCACTTCCATATTGAAAATCAGGAAGTGCACAGGGAATCTGGTAGCCCGGGGAGCCCAAATCTGGCTTTATAAGTCCCAGTCTGGTATATCCTCTGCTTGATTCACTAAGTATATTTCCATCCAGCTGATTATAAGCCGTAACGGTCAGAGGATGTACCGCATCTCCCTGAGAAGTTATGGTCGTATCAGGATTAGCATCCAGGAAAAATGTCTCATTTGATATGATATTCCCAGAAGGCAGCCATGCATGATAGGAAAATGCTTCATTCTCAGTGCTGCCTACTCTAAAATACCAGGTTCCGGGAACGATATTTTGGAAACGTACCAGAATCAGCTGGTCTCCGGTTTCCTCTTCAAAAATAATATTGTTCACCCAGGCAACGGTTTCTACGGATTGAAAAACAATCTTTTTACAATCTGAAAAGGCAGGATAAATAATCTGGGAAGTCTCCCAGGTGGGAGCGGTGATTTCTATATAAAGCTTGGAAGGTATGTAAGGCCAGATTTCCATGGAAAATCCCTTATCATTGATTCCTACATTTAACCGGAAGTTGTTTACATAAGGTGCTGTCTGCGTATTATTAAAATAATGCCTTCGGCTGTTGCCTTCATTCCCGGCAGCAATGGTCACGCCGATTTTAGGCAGCTGTACCAGATAATCCAGGTAGGCGCTGGAGGCCCCCCGCCCGTCGTGCCCTCCCTGGCTGCTTCCAAGGGCAATACATATGACCAGAGGCCGATTCAGCCTTTGGGCGGTAGTGACCAAATACCGGATTCCAAGGATGATGTCTGATTCCTGATAGCACAACGCACTATCCGGAACAAAGAAAAGCTTCTTTAAATTATCCTTTGCCGTTTTCAATTTTACTACCAAAAGATCTGCTTCCGGAACAACACCGCTGAAGTTATAAGCTTCATTAGGCCTTCCGGCAATGATGCTTGCAATGGCAGTTCCATGGCGTATGGTATCAACCGTAGGAACTATTAAAAAAGGATTTTCAGAGATTAATGCAAAATTAATCAGTTCTCTGGTATATTCAGCACCAAAAGTAAAACCTCTTGGAGGTGTGCTTCCCACCTGAGTTTGATCCCATATAGAAAGGATTCTGGTTGTTTTGTCATTATACTTAAATGCGGGATGGCGGTAATCAATACCGGTATCCACAATGCCAACGATCACCCCTCTCCCAATCAGACCAAGGCCAGGAGTCCTCTGAACTGCTCCAATACCGGATTTCTCAATGCTTACCGATGATTCCAGGGTATATAAAGTCGGAAAGGAATGGTAGGGAGTTACTCCAAGATCACAGGGCTCCATCTGATCCTTTGGTATATGCAGCAAGGAATTCATTTCATTCAGCGTGGTAATATTATCACCAGTATTATAAGATGGAACCATAGCATTACTTATGATCAGATCATAATACCGATTATCCAGTATTTTTTCCATATTGCGGCCTCCTGCCTGTTTCAAATGAAGCATATGATATATTTTATGCAAAAGGGTTTCCAATATGAGCAGAAGAATATGCCACATTCTATGGAATAAAACAGCAATAGAGAAGTAATATCGATATTTATATTCTATAATAAAATTTGTGATGTATTTACAAAATATTAACGAATAATCTATATAAATTTACTTATTTCGCTTTACTTAACCGATTATTTGCGCTATAATCTATGTAACTCTTCTTTGGAGTGCCGTATTTCCCCAATCCTGCGGTGCTCCATTTTTATTTTATCTTCTCCTTTCACAGTTTCTTCACATTTCCATCAAATTCTCAACACATTTCCACCGTATATTAATACCTGTAAACAGGCCAGAGAGACCTTTCATATACATATTCTCATACTCAGCCGACAGGAATCCCCCTCCTGTCGGCTTCCTTCATATTGAAGCTTAAAACAAAATTACTCTATGAAACCAGCAGATTCCTATTCGACAGCCGTTCTTTTCTGGCACCATTATTCCTAAGAGAAATCCCGTGCAGAGTTATATTTCGAAAATCCACAGTTTACTCCCTCAATTAAAGTTTCATCGAATGATTCCTCTTCATTTAGTTCCTGGACACTATCCGGCTCCGCTTCCCCAGCCAGGGGTTCTTCAGTCAGATTTTCTTCCGGGTACTTCTCTTCCGAACTTTTCTCTTCTGAACTTTCCTCTGACGGGCTCTCCTCTGCCGGACTCTCCTCTACCGGACCTTCCTCTGTCGGGCCTTCCTCTGTTCGATTTTCTTCGTCCCCACTTTCTTCTTCCCTAATTTCTTCTTCCGTAATTACTTCCTCTTCATTTTCTTCTGAAGGCTTATTTACTTCCTCTGCATTTTCTTCTGAAGCCTTATTTCCTTCCTCTGGCTCAGGTTTCTCTACAGCCTCTGCAACTGGTTCTTCCATAATTAATTTCCTTGCTTCCATATTCATATAATTTTGGATTTCCGGAACTGTTACAGTTATTTCATATGGCGCATAATTATTATATTCTGATAGTATTCTTACCTCATGTTCCTCTGAGGTGAAATTCTTTGCTAAAATGGTTAAACTGTATGGCTTTGTTCTCGTATTTAAGCTGTAATCTGTGCCACTGGTCAGCTTCTCGCCATCCAGATAGACAGTGTTGTAGGAGCTATAAAAATAGTAAGATGCATCCGTAGAAAATTGCAAATCTCCGTTTTCCAACCACTCATCTGTTATATCCGGAAGCTTCTGATACGGTGTGAAGCTAACATTACAGGAACGGTATCCCGGTACTGAGATTGTAACGTTATAGCCATAATAATATGACAATGTACCGCTTAGTGTAATTGAAAGCTGCTCTTCATCAACGTTTTTGCTAAATCCTGTTATCGTCTGGCTGGAGGAAGAACGCTTTACGGATATGTGGGACTGGATCAGAGAATCCCACCATTCCTGGTTCCCATCCGCCACATGCAGGACGATTGTACTTTCTCCGCTTAAGGAGGTTCCGTTTTCTACTGCCAGCTTTGGCGCCGGTTCATAGGCAATATACTGCCCAAAACTCATTTCGACCTTTTGATATGCTTCATTATACAGGACCAGAAGGTTTTCTTCCTCCGTAAGCAGTTCAGCAGGTATGTAAATGGTGCTGTATCCGCTGGTCGTATATCCGGTACCCTTCTTCAACTCGGTTTCATTTAAGGATACTGTTACCTTATCATAGAAATAAGAATCTGTGGCTGTCAGTTCCAGGCGTTCTTCGTCATAATTCATCGCGCTCTTAACACTGACTGAATATAAGATTCTGACCTCTGCCTGAGCTGCCCGGTATCCCTTTGCATTTACCGTAACCGTATAAGTACCAGGGCTGTAGGAGCTAACAGTTGGCAAAGTCAGTCCATTTTCATTTTTTGTATAAGTGATAGCTGTGGAAGAATAAGAATCCGTTAGTGTCACTGAACTGATATTATTCAGCCAATCATCTGCCTCTCCTGACACCACTTCAACCGTTACGGTACCTTTCTGTACAACCGCTTCTGACTTTAACACCGGAGCTTCTAATGGAGACACCAAATCTGCCGGTGCAGTCCCTTCTATTACCTTTATTCCGTAGCCGGAGGCATAAAGCTCAATTCTGTACGGCGATCCGGCGGTAAAGTTATGGGGGGAAATTTCAATTCCTTTGTTGTAAGAAGCGGTATAATCAGCAGCTTCTCCCTTTTTCAGTTCTGTTCCATTTAAAACCACCTTTGTTACATAGGAACTTAAATAAGAGGCGTTGCCTGTAAGTATTAAGCTGTAATTTTCCTGGTTCCACTGCTGGGTTATGGCAGGCGGTGCTTTTACGGGAGTAAACGTTATCGCTACTGCATCATATCCCGGTATGGCAATTTTCATGGTATATGTGTAATAAGAAGACAATGTAGTCTTATTCGCAGTGACCGTAAAACTGCTTCCTTCTTTCTCAAGAGAAAGGCCGGAAACACTGCTATAGGAATATGACAGAGTAAGATGATCAGCCTCTAAAGTCTGGAACCATTCCATCTCTTCGCTGTCTTCCTCCAAGGCTCCGATATCAAATACCACAGAAGAACCTTCTATCACTTCCCTTACGGTAACAGGCGGCGCTTTCTTAGGCGTAACAAACGCCTCCGGGGAATCCACCTCAAGACTGGTATCCTCATAACCCTTTGCCTGAATTTCAATCGTATTTTTTCCGTTTACCAGATAGCGGTAGGAAATATACAGATTATTGTAATCACTCGTAAAGCTTCCTGATTCCAGCCGGGTTCCATTGACCGTGATTGCCGTTATCTGATTTGTATAATATGTAAAGTCCGCTCTTAATTTCAACTGGCCGTTGGCGTCATCCCAAGCAGCCGTAAAAGATGGAGCCTTATCTACAACAGAAAGAGAACCTTTTACATCCCCGAACCCAAAGGAATGGATCGTAACCTCATAATCTCCCACATAATTCATAGGTCCACTGATCGCATCGACTCCCAGAGTTATGGTTTTCCCGTCTGCTGACAAGGTATTGCTTTCCTGATAGTAATGGGTTTTGGTTTCACTGTAAGGAATCTCAATTTCAGTAATCGAACGGTACCAAGATTCATTTTCCTCACCGAGCTGTATGACTGCGCTCTTTCCTTTCAATGATGGGGAAATGGTCAGTTCAGGCGGATTGGTATTGTCTGTTTTACCTGTTAAAAGTTCTACTTTTGTTCCGTAGCCACCTTTATCTGTTAAATACTTCACATATCTGGGCAACTCTTCCGCCTTTTTCCAACTTCTGATCTTTAAATCTTTCGCATCCGTACTCAGGGTCAGGTTCTCATTTAATGCGGATAATTTCTCGGAAGGTTCCCATTTAGACAGAAAGGCTTCTACAGAAGAGGTTCCTATTCCCAGTTTATCTGCAATGATGTTATTTGCTGCCAAATCAAACAATACAGCAATTGTGGCCACCTCTTCCTTTCCCTCCAGACTTGCAGGGGGAGCGGTAGTCGCACTTGAGACCGCATCCGAGGCAAAGCTCTTAATATCGGCCGCGGTCCGGTTATCTTCCTCTATCAGGATATAATTTTCTGTATCTTCCTGGCTTTTGCTCTGCGCTTCCTCCTGACCCTGAAGCTGCATTGTATCTACCGTAGTTTCCGTAGGTTTTATGAAGAGGGAATCTCCCTGCCTGATAAATTTCACATATTGTGTCAATGGAATGGTAGCCTTAGTAAGCACCACATACGGGATATCTGACGGAAGGGAAAGGTTGGTTTCAATAAACTCTTTCTCCGCCGCAGTACTCTTACCCGGCTCTCTCAGTGCAATAACAGATACGGTCCATTTCCCGGAGGTTATGGCCAGTGTATGGGTATTTTCATCCGGTAAAGGTATCTTTACCGTCCTGCCTGAAGTAGTCACAGGAGTAACGGACGATGTGGCATCTTTCCCTGCTATGGAATAGCGGAACTCTTCAAGCCCCTCTGCCTCATCGGAAAAGGATATTACGGCATAGGGAAGTCCCTGAACAGATACGATCCCGGTTTGTTCCAGAATAACAGGACTTTTGCTTTCCCATGGATTTTCGCCGCCCTCCGTTCCATTATTTCCGGTATTTCCGTTTACGTTATCCCCTCCTCCGGGTTGATTGTTTCCTCCCCCTGGTTGATTGTTTCCTCCCCCTGGCTGATTGTTTCCTCCTCCCGTTTGATTGCCTCCGTTCCCCCCCGTATTGTTGGAGGTTTTACTGCCAGAGCTGCTGCCATTGTTTGAATTCCGGGATGACTTTCCATTCCAGGCCCCGCTGCCATCCACATAGTATCCATCGGGCGTGTAACCATTTACCAAAGCTTCTCCTGACTGCTTGTCAAGATAATACCACTTCCCATTGATCTCTTTCCAGCCGGAAGCCATGGAACCATCCGTATCCATATAATACCACTTTCCACGAATCTCCTTCCAGCCGGAAGCCATGGAACCGTCTGGCTCCAGATAATACCACTTCTGATCCGTGTCCTGGTACCATCCCGTTCTCATATTTCCAAGTTCATCAAAATGATACCAATTGCCGTCATCGGTTTTCAGCCACGAATTCCTCTGTTCCTGGCCATCTTCCAGAATATACCGCCACTTATCCCCCTCCCGTCTCCACTCTCCTGCAAACGGCTGGATCGTAAATACCAAATTCATGGCAGTCAGAACCGCCAGTAATTTAACTTTATTTCTACTTCTCATAGATTCCTCCTTGCTTATGATTGAAGTTAGTTTAAACTAACTGATTTATTATAAAATATTCCCAATCATTGGGCAAGCAGATAAACGAGAAAATACCTCAACTGATATCCACTGATAATTTATTACCATTAAAAAGGCAGGAAAACCACTAAGCGGTTTTCCTGCCTGATTATCTGTTTTAACCCTTAATTCCTGTGGAGGCAATTCCTTCCACCAGATATTTCTGCATGGTTAGGAAAATCAGAAAAATAGGAATCAGGGAAAAGGTTGCCATTGCAAACATCGCGCCCCAGTCTGAGCCGGCCGTTGGGTCCGAAAACATCTTTAATGCATAGCTGACCGGGTATTTCATAGGATCGCTTAAGAAAAGCAGAGCCGTCATAAAATCATCCCATCTCCACATAAAGGAGAAAATAGCGCTGGTCACCAGAGACGGTTTAATAAGAGGAAGGATGATCCTTATGAAAATGGAGTATATGGTGCATCCATCCATTCTGGCAGCCTCATCTAAATCAATGGGAATTCCCTTTATAAACTGTACATTTAAGAAAATGAAAAAGCCCTGACCAAAAAACTGAGGTACAATGATAGGAAGATAGCTCCCCACCCAGCCCATTTTATTAAAAATAATATACTGGGGAATCATAATGATCTGGAACGGAAGCATCATAGCTAGCAGCATACATGCGAACCAGAAGTTTTTAAACTTAAAATCAATACGGGCAAATCCATAGCCTACGATAGCGGAAGATACGACCGCCCCAACAGTAGAAAGGCCTGCAATGATAAAAGAATTCTTAAAAAACGTGCTGAAACCATATCCGGCAAAGCCCTGCCAGCCTACGCGGTAGTTTTCAAGTGAAAATTTATCAGGCAGCAGTTTGGCAGCAGTCCGGAATATTTCATTGGAGTTCTTAAAGGAACTCATCACCATCCACACAAGGGGATATATCATAACACATGCCAGCAAAAAGGTGAACACATGATAAACCACTGTGGTGGCTATTCTTCTTTCTTTATATCCTGTTTTCATATTTTATCACCCTTCTGATTCATAATATACCCATTTCTTCTGTGTCTTGAAAAGTATCAGGGTCAAAAGCCCAACTACAAACACCATAAACCATGCCATTGCACAGCCATAACCCAGCTTATTATATGTAAAGGAATTCTGGTACATGTATACTGTATAAAACAGAGTGGTGTCCTTTGGTTTTCCTTGAGTGATAATATAGCTTTGGGTAAATGCCATGAAGCCGTTGATCAGCTGATTAATAAGATTAAAGAAAATCGTTGGTGTCAGCATTGGAATCGTGATCTTAAAGAAACGCTGAATGCCATTTGCACCATCTACGGTAGCCGCCTCATAAAGACTTATAGGAATCTGTTTTAACCCGGATAAAAATATGAGCATGGAAGAACCAAACTGCCATACGGCTAGGATAATCAGGGTCCAGATAGCGGTATCCGCTCTTCCCAGCCACGCAATATCGGACGGCAGTCCAATAATACCTAAGATTGCGTTTATTACTCCGTCACTGGCAAACATCCGTTTCCAGAGTATCGCCACAGCCACGCTGGAGCCAATGATGGAAGGAAGATAATAAACAGCTCTGTAAAAACCGGACATTTTGGTGCTTTTTACAAGCAGCATGGCTACAAGCAGAGCCATGAGTAGCCGGAGGGGAACCGAAAATAGAACATAGTACATGGTCACGCCAAATACCTTCCAAAACTTGGGATCTGCTGTAAACATGGCCTTGTAATTTTCCAGACCTATAAAAACTGGTGATTTTAAAATATTGTATCTGGTAAACGAAAACCCTAAAGAAAAAATCATCGGAATGGCAAGAAAGGCAAGAAAGCCTATAATGAAGGGCAGGATAAATACATATCCTGCAACCTTCGGTGTGTTCATTACCTGAGTAAATGTTTTTTTTCTTTTGGGGGTCATTTGATTGTTCTTCATCTTATTCCCTCCAAACTTTTCTGTTACTATTTCGCTGCTTCTTCCAAAATCTTTTTCGCTTCAGGCACAAAGCTTGCTGCTGCTTCATCAGCGGTTGTATCACCATAACGGATTGCTTCTACCACGCTCTTGGTCAATGCTTCCACTTCACCCTTGCCGGCTGGATCTGGAGCATCAATCGGAACTGCAATCTCTGCAACTTTTGCAACATAGTCAAATACCTTCTGTGCAACAGCATCTACCTTTGGTTTAATTGCATCCGCTACCTCAGTATTAACCGGGATTCCTCTTTCTGCCATAAGAATTTCATTACATTCTACACTGTTCGTGAACCAGTCAATAAACTTTGCAGCCTCTTCTTTGTTTTTGGAAGTTTCAGCAATGGAGAAGAACTGGCTTGGCTTTAAATACATATTCTGTGAATCTTTTGTCAGAACCGGGTTCATAGTTACTTCTAACTCTCTTCCGGCTGCGTTTGAAAGGCTGATAAACTGATTGGAATATGGGAAGTCATTCCATGTAGTTTCATCTACAATCGGTTTTGTTTCAATGTTATCCGGGTTCTTCTCAACAAGAATATCTGGAGCAATGGAGAATTCTGCCTTCTGGAATTTCTCTACATTGGCGAAATGAATCTTTGTAGAGTCTTCTTTGCCAGCCATTAACTCATCGAATATATGGGAACCATTGGCTCTTGCTGTCATCTGCAGCATATTGATCCAGCCGTCGTAAACGGTCTTAACGCCTGTCTTCTCGTAAATAGTTTTGGAAATATCATATAATTCATCATAGGTCATCTGCTCAGGAATGGTAACTCCTGCTTTTTCTACAATGGCCTTATCATAAACCATCAGAGGTGCATTACTTCCAAGGCTGAGAGCATAGCAGTTTCCATCGATAGAGCCACTCTCAATGATGCTTGCCGGAATTTTCGAAGTATCAATAATGCCGGAGGAAATAAATTCTGATAAATTAGCCAGCTGTCCGCTCTTCTGGTACTGGTTTAAGTAGGAATAGTCCATCTGGATGATATCCGGTAAGTTGCCGCCGGCTGCCATAGCAGAAAGCTTATCCCAGTAACCGCCCCAGTCAGTAAACTCAACCTTGATCTCTACATTTGGATTTTTACTCATGTATAAATCCGCTGCTTTTTTTGTAACGTCATTTCTGGTCTGATTGCCCCACCAGCAAATGTTTAAAGATACCTTATCCCCTGATGCTGTCTTTGCGCCGTCATCTGCCTTTGTGGTTGCTGCCTCTGTTGCCTCGGCAGCTGTCGTTGCAGTATCCACTTTTTCTGTTTTGGAACCACAACCAGCTAAAGATGTTGCTGCAATTAATGCAGCGAGTGATGTTGCTAGTAATCTCTTTCTCACTTGTTAAACCTCCCTTTAATTTATTTGTGATATTCACATTTTATGGCAAATATGCACAACGGTAAAGTTAAAATGTGGCTTTTTATGATTAAAAAAACAGCTTTATGTGATATTAGACGGTTTTACAATTTCTTTTTTTAACTTTTTACTATATAATACGATTACTGAGGAAAGGATAGGTGATTATGAAACGATGTACGCTCTGGTTTAACAATCTGTCTTTATACAAAAAAATATTGACTATTTTCCTGCTGGCTCTGCTGGCTGTTTGCATTACCTTCCTCATCAGTATCAGGATTCTCACCTCCCGCTATAATGAGGAGCTATACCGTACCAATGCAAATTCCTTAAATCATGTAACAACGTTTCTGGAATCGGAGATGCAGGTGATCCAAAGCCTATCAGACAATATGATCGGTGACCCCATATTTCAGGACAATCTGGTGTTTTTAGCGGATAACCCTTACAGCAACCGACGGGCCCTGGCACGCCGGGATATTTACCAGCAGCTTTATTCCTATGTTTACCGCAGCAAATATATAAAATCCATTAATATTATTCTGGCTGACGGGACGAATATCTGTATGGGAAGCTCAGACGAAATCCTTAAATTCAATGTAAATGAGCTTGATGAAATAACCAGCAGTCTAAAAGGAAAAGCCACCTGGGCTCCGGCAATGGAACCTGGAGACGATACGGTATGTGCCAGACAGATATTAAAGCTGAA
Source organism: Lacrimispora celerecrescens (assembly GCF_000732605.1). Lineage (GTDB taxonomy): Bacteria > Bacillota > Clostridia > Lachnospirales > Lachnospiraceae > Lacrimispora > Lacrimispora celerecrescens_B. The sequence goes on from NZ_JPME01000014.1 coordinate 16,733, forward strand.
ATATTTAAGCCTAAAAAAGCTGGCCGGGCTTTACATTACGGTGAACATGGAACGAATGATTGAGGATGGCTTAAAAAGTGCCGGAAGCCTTGAGGAAAACTCCAATTTCATCCTGATGTCAGGGGAAAAGAGAATCTACCCTGCAACTGCTTTTCACGACGCATACTGCGCGGAAATCATTGCCGGCAACAAGCAGCAGGAAAACGCCTATCTCATTTCCACACTGGACAATAAAAAAGAATTTATTATTTCCGGCCATGTTCCCTATGTGGACTGGAATTACATTTATTTCAGGGATTACGATCCTCTTTTTTACAGGATTCAGCTTATAAGCTTTCAGATTCTTTTCTTTACTTTTTTTATCATCTTTATTAATGCAGCCTGTGTTAACCTGATTTTCCGCCATATCTTCCGTCACCTGGACTATCTGATTGAGAAGATCCAGAAGTTCGGCAGCGGGGAGTCTCCGGCCTGTAACGTGAAATGCTATGACTATGAAAACCGCCAGGATGAAATCGGCCAGCTTCACCGGAGCTTTGATGATATGACCCACAGCGTTAAGGTCCTGCGGGATGAAAATTATGACAAACAGCTTTTGTTAAGAGATTCCACCATCAAGATGCTCCAGCAGCAGATCAATCCGCACTTTCTTTATAACACCTTGGATACAATCAACTGGATGGCGCAAAAATACGGAGCCGATGACATCTCTGTTATGGTCCGCTCCCTTGGAAACTTATTCCGTGCATCCATTGCCGGACAAAAGGATATCATTCCTCTGGAAGATGAGCTGGAGGTGCTGGATAATTACATCCGCATTCAGGAGATACGTTTTAAGGACAGGCTTCACTTTGAACTTAAAATTCCGAAAAAAATTTCCCATATTTTCGTTCCTAAACTCTGTATTCAACCCCTGGTTGAAAACGCCTTAAAGCACGCCATGGAGGATACGGATGAAATGTGCATGATACAAGTCGTCATAGAGGAAATGGAAAAGGACTATGAGATCCGGGTGTCCAACACCGGCTCCCGGTTTGAATCGGATCTTTTAGAAAAGATCAGGAACAAAGAAATCACGCCCCAAGGTTCTGGTGTAGGCCTGACCAACATTCATTCCAGGTTAAAGCTGCTCTATGGGGATCATTATGGCCTGAAATTTTATAACGAAAGAGAAATGGCAGTAGTGATGCTGTCAATTCCTAAGGGAGAGGAGATTTGATATGCTGAGACTGATGATTGTAGATGATGAACAGATTATAAGAGAGGCCCTTTCTCAACTAATCGACTATGAATCCATCGGCTATGAACTCATCGCTACTGCGAAAAATGGAATGGAGGCATACGATATTATCTGTGACGATTATCCGGATGTGGTGATTACGGATATCCGAATGCCGATCTTAAACGGCCTGGACTTAATTGAGCGTTCTATAAAATCAGATTCCCATATTACCTTTATCCTCTTATCCGGGTACAATGATTTTGAATATGCCAAACAGGCCATGAAATACGGGGTTCGTTATTATCTTTTAAAACCAACAGATAAAAATGAACTGATCGAATCTTTGGTTTCCATAAGGAAGGAACGTCTTCAGGAAGAGGACAGCAGAAAGCTGCAGCAGCAGGATTTTTTAAGAAGCCTTCATTTTCCCTTGGAGCAGAGCTTTATTATGGAGGCATTGGAACACCAGGATTCCTTTCCTGCCGTATTCCGTAAATACCAGGTCCTTTTAGCCCTTCCTAAAAACTGCATTTATGCCTGTATCTGTTCTTTTGTGGAAGAAGGCTATATAAAAAGCTTTATCAGTGACGTCAGAAAGATTTTAGAGGCTTCCAAGGTTCCTATGCAGTTCTCCATTGTTTATGTTAAAAACACTGCAGTTTTTATATTCCCGGCTTTTACTCTGGCAATACAGGAACGGATCGAAAGCGCCATAACCAGGCTCCGGTATCCCGGTCAGTCCGTCACCTTTGAGGCCGAATTTCTCCATAGGGATTCAGCCGAGAAACTATTTCAAGAGATCATTCAGAAGATTTCCCGTTTTGAACGAATCCTACTTTTCAGCGAAGGGGGTGATGTCCATGAAATCAGAAACCATATTGCTTCCCCTTGGATGATCAGAAGACTGGAGAACTCGATAACCACTGCAGAGGATATCGTACAGGCTGCTGAGCTCATTGACTCCGTTTTTATGGACTCCATACCTTTATCTACCGCCAGAAACCTAGCATTAGGCTTATTCCTTCAGATAGGCCCGGAGCAGGAAAAACTTCCTGTAGATGCTGCCTGTGATTTTTTCCGGCGCCTCTATTCCTGTGACACGGTATCCGGAATCCGAGAGCTTCTTCGTGTGGTATTGGTCCGGAAGGACGGCTCATGCGGAACCCATAAGACAGGCTCCAACATCGCTCTTTTAAAAGCCTACATCAGAGAACACCTATACTCTGAAAATCTCTCCTTAAAGTGGCTGGCTGAGAATTATCTTTTCGTAAGCGTAGGATACTTAAGCAAGCAGTTCGTAAAGGAAGAAGGGATGCGTTTTTCCGATTACTTAAATAAGGAGCGGATGGAGGAAGCCATCCGGCTGATGACCTATTATCAGAATGATAACGTAAAGCACATTGCCCGCCAGGTAGGATTTGGCAGCAATCCCCAGTACTTCAGTCAGGTATTTAAGCGGTATACCGGCTTCCCGCCGACCGAATATATAGAAAAGCTAAAAAATAAAATTTAAACAAACATGGAAAAAGGAGAAAGACAATGATGACAAATGAACAGCTGCTTGAAAAGATCCATCTGGTTGTGGAGAAACTGATGAATCTTGGAGGATATGACTATGATAAAGACAAGAACGTCAGCAGCACTGATACAAAAAAAGGGCTTATCCAAAGAGATTTTGGAATAGAGGAATGGGACTGGCCCCAGGGAGTCGGACTGTATGGCTTATATAAGCTCCAGGAGTTTTACGGAGACAGCCGGTATCTCCCATTCTTTGAGAGATGGTACAGCGGACACCAGAAAAAAGGGCTTCCTTCCAAAAATATCAATACCACCGCTCCGTTTCTTCCCCTGTCCTTTCTATACGAAAGCCTTAACAATCCGGAGGAATTTTACAAACTATGCGTTCAGAGGGCGGACTGGCTCATCAACGACCTTCCAAAAACTCCGGACAATGGTTTCCAGCATGTGACCAGCGCCATCGGAGACCGGAATGGTGTAAATTTAAACAACGGACAAATCTGGGTAGACACTCTGTTCATGTCCGTGCTTTTCTTAAACAGAATGGGATACATATCCGAGAACGCCCTTTGGAAAGATGAAGCTCTCCATCAGTTCCTGGTCCATATCAAATATCTCTTTGATAAACAGACCGGCCTCTTCCATCACGGCTTCAGCTTTGAGCGCATGGATAATTTCGGAGGCATCTTCTGGTGTAGGGGAAACTCCTGGTTTACCTATGGAATCATGGAATACTTAGATACCTGCGGGGACGGCTTAGACAAAGGGGTGAATGCCTTCCTGATCGACACCTTCAAATCCCAGGCCTCCGCCCTTTTACGCCTTCAGTCCCCATCCGGACTGTGGAACACGGTTCTCACCGATGATTCCAGCTACGGCGAAGTCTCCGGCTCTGCAGCCATTGCAGCCGGGCTTTTAAGGGGTGTAAAAGCAGGAATCCTTGACAGCTCCTACAAGGCTGCGGCTGACCGGGCCATTGAAGCAATTTGTGCCAATATTTCGGAAGATGGAACGGTGTTAAATGTATCGGCTGGAACCGGAATCGGCATGGATTCCGATCATTATAAGAACATTGCTATCATGCCTATGGCCTATGGACAGGCTCTTGCCCTGACCGCTTTGTACGAGGCCCTGGAAAAGCAATAACATCCGGCTATTCTGCCCGGAAAAGAAAGAAGAAACATGGCGTTACCCTTGCCATGTTCCTTCTTTCTTTTCATTAAACCTTTCCTCCCTCTTATGACTAAGTCTCTCCCCCATCCTTTCTGTATTTTAACGGCGTCACATCCGAATGCTTTTTAAATACCCGCTCAAAATAAGTAATGCTTTCAAATCCGAGGATTTCCGATATTTCCGTAATAGAGTACCTACTGTTTGCAAGAAGTTCTTTCGCCTTTCTCACTCTGGCCAGGTTCCTGTATTCATTTACCGAAAACCCAGTTACCTCCCGAAAGATTCTGCTTAAATAGGATTTGCTGATAAAAAAAGCCTCCGCCAGCTCCTCTAAGCTCTCTCCTGTCTCGCAGTGAAGCGTTAAATATTCCGCCACCTCATGCACCTTTCCATGCTTTGCAGTCTGAACCGTAGGAGGCATCTCCTTGAGTACGGTCTTCTTTCTGCTGCGGTAGACCATCAATAAAATCTGGGAAAGCTTCAGCCTTACCATGATCTCATACCGCTCTCTCCGGTGAATCAGTTCCTCTGAAATCCCCAGCAACAGCCCCTTCATTTCTTCCCATTCCTCTTTCGAAAGCCTAGCCACACCATAATAGTCTCCAAACAGCTTCTCAAGAGAAGAGACCCCTGTCTGCTTAAGCCATGGCTCTAAAACTCTCCCACTTAACTGGAGAAGAATCCGGTCATGCCTCCTGCTTCCAGCCTGGCTCGTTTTATGGACCTGTTCCCGGTTTATCAAAACTACATCCCCTGTTTTTACATAATAGGTTTCTTTCTCGATGAAATAGTAACGTTCCCCTTCCAGAAGAAAATAGAGTTCGTAGGTATCATGAAAATGCTTCATTGTCATAGAATATTCCTGGTCCCGAACCACCTCGTCAATGGTGATTCCCTCCATGCTTTCCGAAAATACGGTTTTCTCCATTCCAGCCTCCAAAATAGTAGCCAAAAGTATGATTTTATTAAAAAAAGCACCAATTATATAAGATTTATAATACTATAATCCATTATAATATAACTTATCTGAACTTGCAATGCAAGTGAAGATAAAAGGGCTGCTTTTAGCCCGTCCATCCGATTATGAAAACATCCTTTTGTTTTCATAATATAACTTATCTGAACTTGCAACAGCGTCCAAGAAACCATTTACATAATAATTCTTTTAACAGGAGGAAACCCTTATGAAATATGCAAACAATCAAGTCAGCGATCTTAAGATCGCCTATATCGGAGGCGGCTCCAGAGGCTGGGCCTGGACCTTTATGACGGATCTTTCCATGGACGATTCCTTAAGCGGAACAATCTGTTTATATGACATCGATGAGGCAGCCGCAAAAAATAATGAAATCATCGGCAACAAACTGACAAACAGGGAAGATACCACCGGAAAATGGAATTACGTCACAGCCACCTCCTTAGAGGAAGCTTTGACGGGCTGTGACTTTGCAGTCATCTCTATTCTTCCAGGAACCTTTGATGAAATGGATTCAGACGTCCATCTTCCTGAAAGGCTTGGTATATATCAGTCCGTAGGTGATACCGCCGGCCCCGGAGGAATGATTCGTGCCCTCCGCACCATCCCCATGTTTGTGACTATCGCAGAAGCCGTGAAAAAATATTCACCAGATGCCTGGGTCATCAACTACACAAATCCAATGTCTCTATGCGTTAAGACCCTTTACCACGTATTCCCTCAGATCAAGGCTTTCGGCTGCTGCCATGAAGTATTCGGCACCCAGAAGGTTTTAAAGGGAATCTGTGAAGAAACCTTTGGTCTTGAAAACGTTGACCGCCGGGACATCAATGTAAATGTTCTGGGAATCAATCATTTCACCTGGTTTGACCAGGCTTCCTACAAGGGAATCGATTTATTCCCTGTTTACCGTGATTATATTGACGCTCACTACGAAGAGGGCTACAATGAGCCGGATAAGAACTGGGCAAACAATAGCTTTGAGTGCGCTCACAGGGTAAAGTTTGATCTCTTCCGCCGCTATGGCTTAATCGCTGCTGCCGGCGACCGTCACCTTGCAGAGTTCATGCCCGGAAGTGATTACTTAAAAGACCCAGAGACCGTTAAGAGCTGGAAATTCGGTCTCACCACTGTTGCCTGGAGAAAAGATGATTTAAAAAACCGTTTAGCCAAGAGCCACCGGCTTGCAGGGGGCGAAGAGGAAATTGAACTGAAAGCATCGGGAGAAGAAGGAATCCTTCTCATCAAAGCCTTATGCGGTCTTGAAAAGACTGTAAGCAATGTCAATATCCCCAATTCTTTCTTACAAGTTCCCAACCTGCCGGCAGATGCTGTTGTTGAAACCAACGCCCTGTTTAGCCGGGACAGCATTAAACCGGTGGTAGCAGGCTCTATTCCGGAAAATGTCCTTGAGCTGATCGAGCCACATGTCGCCAACCATCAGCGAATTCTGGAAGCTGCCCTTACTTATGACCGCTCCCTGGTATACGAAGCCTTCTTAAACGATCCTCTGGTTAAAGACAGGGCTGGGGAAGAAGAAATCAAAAAGCTGGCAGACGATATGATCGAAAATACTCTGGCTTATCTGCCGCAAGGCTGGAAATAGTCCTATGAAAAATAAGGAGCAGCTGCACATTTTGCAGCTGCTCCTTATTAGCTCCACATTTCGTTCTGAGCATTTTTTATTTAGTTTATTTCTCCAGAAATTTCAGGGTAAAATGTGCCTCCCCCTGCTCATCAATCTCCATAATCATGTAGGAAGGCTTTCTCCCTTCTTGTCTGGGATAAGAAAGGCTGCCCGGATTTAAGATGGTGATCCCGTTATGTACCTCATAAAAAGGCCTGTGGGTATGACCATACATAGCAATATCAAGGCCTCTGTCCGCAGCTTCCTGTTCCAGGCGCTCAACCCCTAAGGATACATTATAATAATGACCATGGGTCAGCAAAACCCGGTACTTTCCTATCACCACTTCCCTTTCCCGGTCTAAATCCGAGAAAAAATCATTGTTTCCAAGAACCATCTGAAGCTCACAGCCTGCGGGAATCCAGCCCGCAATTTTATCTTCGCTGCCTTCCGAATCTCCCAGATGGATCAGCATGTCCAGTGATTCGGTCTCTGCAATGATCTTATGTAAACTTTCATCTTTGCGGTGCGTATCACTGACAATCAGTATTTTCATTATTCTCCCCTCCTGTAAAAGTTTCTATAAGCCGACCTTTCATGGCCTCCAGAGCCTTTCCGCGGTGGCTGATTTTATTCTTCTGTTCCAAAGTAAGCTGGGCGCTGGTTACTCCGAATTCCGGTATATAGAGGATGGGATCATATCCAAAGCCTTCTTTCCCAGCAGGTTGGTCAGCCAAAAGCCCTTCCATGGCTTCTTCCGTATGGAGCACCGTTCCATCAGGCAGCACAGCAGCAATATTGCATATAAAACGGGCGCTTCTTTCCCCGCCCCTTGCATGGGCAGCCCTGTCTAGAATATTCTGGTTTTTGATCTCATAGGAAGTATCCTCCCCCATATATCTGGCGGAAAGGATCCCTGGCTCTCCATTTAAGCAGTCCACAACCAGGCCGGAATCATCTGCAAGCACGATTCCTCCGGTTCTTTTCCACACTGCCCTGGCCTTTATCTCCGCGTTTTCCCCAAAAGTAGCTCCATCCTCCACAATATCTAGGATAGCACCGGCCTCTTTCATTGAGAGGATCTCCATTCCCAGGTCCTTAAGAATCTCCCTGATCTCCTGCATCTTTCCTTCATTTCCTGTGGCAAATACGATCTTTTTATCGTTCATCTATTCCGTCCTCCATAAAACCTTTTCACCGGTCTTTTGTGTACACCTTTAAGCACAGGTTACACCTCTTCTCTTCGGCCCGTTCCCATGTTACGCCATCAGCACTGATATAACCTTCTCCGTCTGAGATATTGACAAAGGTGCGTCCATCTCCCGAATCATACTCAATGGCTGCAGGATGGATTGCATCCGGCGTATTAATCTTTACGATAACCGCAAAGCGTTCCCCCGGGGAAAGTTCTAAGTCTTCCCGCTGATTTCCCATAAGAGGCACCGTATAGTATCCTCCATAGTCAAAATTTCCCCTGGTAAGAAGAACTTTCCGGTCGAAATCCTGACATTCTAAAATATCAGATTCTTTCCCCACATGACGCACCACATAAATCTCATAGGAGGTGCGGGGACCAGTCGCATAGAAACCTGCCGCTTCAATGCGCTGAGAGGTTCCGGCCTCGTAAACATTAGAAAACCACACGGTATCTTCTCCATATCCCAGCTGGCCGACCCAGCCCCTGAGATCTGACTGATAAATGTGATCATAATTATCCGTATCTTCCACAACCGAATAAACAATGTTACTTCTTCCAATATTGGAATCGTAATAGGATACATAAAAATATCCCTGGTCTCCGAATCCATCTCCCCAGCTGTTCATACAGATAAATGCCCCATCTCCCTGAACTTCCCCATGAAAGTTCTCCTTAGGATAGGCATCATCCCAGCCAATAATCACGGAATCATGGTTCGGAGGCTCCGGACCAATGTAGCAATAGGCATAGGCCTCCTCATTATAGGATTCAGACCGGATGTCCCCTTCCGCAAGGGAGGTATAAAGGGAGCTTTGAACTCCGCCATACAAAAGTACGGCCCGTTTGATTTCCTCATAATCCTTATCCGGAAGGATCTGAATCTCCTGAATATGCTTTACCGATTTTAAGCCATCAGGGGAAATGCCGTCGCCGTATGGGTCATCGGCTTCCAATACCGGTCCTCTCCATGACAGCAAATAGGCCATGGACATGGTATATTCCCCTCCCTCTTCCTGGGGAATACAAAAACCATTGTTCAAAGACATGTGATCTTCTGAAAACTCATAGCTTTCACCAGGAAGCAGAGCTGCTTCCAGGGCCTGAAGCGAGGCAAAAGCCCAACATGTTCCAATAGAACCCTGGTTTTTCACAGAGGGAACCCGGCCTTCCTCTCTTCCATCATAGAAGGCCGGGAGCTGCACATTTAAAATTTCCGATTTCCATGACATACACTGGCTGTTTGTCTGTACGTTATCTGACTCTATTAAGTAATCCTGGCCTGCTTTATTTGCAGGGACAATCTCCGGACTGGAAAACCGGTATCCTGCTGAAAAACAGATGATCATCAGAAATAGGAAAAACCATCTTTTATTCTTCAACCGAATCTCCTTTTACTCTAAGAAAGTTCGATTCGCCTTTGGCTCATCGAGGCCTTGGGGGCTTTGGCCCCATAAACTGATAGAAATAGGTTTTCATCATACCATTATAAATTTTCCGGTTTTTATCCGCCTTTCTGCCAATATATTTCTCAGCTTCCTCGTAGGCAGTGATCATGTAAAGGGACCAGGCGTCAAGAGCCTTATACCGCTCTCCAATCTGCCGGTATAGATCTGGTAAATTCTTCTTTTCCTCAATTCGCTCTCCATAAGGAGGATTCGTAATAATAAAACCATACTTTTTTGGATGACTTAAAGCAGCCAGGGGTCTTTCCTGGAAGTGGATCATGTGATCCACTCCGGCTGACTCTGCATTAGCTCTGGCAGCTTTTACAATGTCACCGTCTATATCATAACCCTGGATATCTACTTTGACATTGGAATCCAAAAGGTCGTTCGCCTCATCCATTGTCTCATACCAGCACTTTCTTGGAATCAGGTTTTTCCAGTCCTCGGAAAGGAAGGAACGATTCATGCCTGGGGCCATGTTAGCCGCCATCATGGCCGCTTCGATCACAAAGGTCCCGCTTCCGCAGAAAGGATCTACCAGAATCCGGTCCTTGTTCCATGGAGTCAGCATAATAAGGGCTGCTGCAAGGGTTTCCGTGATCGGAGCCTTGCTGGTTAATGTACGGTACCCTCTCTTATGAAGAGAATCTCCTGTAGTATCGATGCCAACGGTCACTTCATCCTTATGGAGGAATACCCTCAGAGGATAGCTGCTTCCGGTCTCTGGAAACCACTCCACGCCATAAGCCCCTTTTAACCGCTCTACCATGGCTTTCTTCATGATAGACTGGATATCAGAGGGGCTGAATAATTTACTTTTAATTGAGGAAGCCTTAGCTACCCAAAACTTCCCATCCTGAGGAATATAATCTTCCCAGCAGATTGCCTTGGTACCCTGAAAGAGCTCTTCAAAAGATTCTGCATGAAAGCTTCCCACCTTAAGTAAAACTCTTTCTGCAGTACGCAGAAAGACATTCCCACGGCAGATGGCCTCATCATCTCCAATAAAGGTAACCCTTCCGTCTTCTACTGATGCAATGTCATAGCCAAGATCCGTGATCTCTCTTTTTAAAACCGCTTCCATGCCAAAATGACAGGGGGCGATCAGCTCAAATGTTTTTTTCACTTTATTCTCCTAAGTTCATTTCTTTTATTATATTCCCGTCAAAATCCATGACGCGGAACACCTTATCCTCCAGCATTCCATAAGTAGGAGGATTACCGCCCTTTGGAATGGATACGGAGCCTGGATTTAATATGGTAATATCTCCAAAATGCTCCGCAGTCAGGACATGAGTGTGTCCATGAAGCAGGATGTCTCCCTTTTGTACCGGAGGCAGGTTTTCCTTATTGTAAATATGCCCATGAGTGGCATAGATTGTCAGGCCGGAGACGGCAAGCAGGGCATAATCCCCAAGAATAGGAAATTCCAATACCATCTGATCCACTTCCGTGTCACAGTTTCCCCTTACACTATAAATCTGGTCCTTGTAGCCGTTTAACATGGAAATCACTTCTTTCGGGGCATATTCCCTTGGAAGGTCATTTCTGGGGCCATGGTAAAGAATATCTCCTAACAGGATCAGCCTGCCTGCTCCGGAAGTTTTATATACATCTAACAGCTTCCTGCAAAAATAGGCAGAACCATGAATGTCGGAAGCAATCATATATCTCATAGGTTGTTTTCTCCTTTTGTATTTAATAGGTATATTTTAAGGCTAGCGGGGTATTTCTGTCAATGAATTTACCTATCCTCGAACCATATATTTTCCTTTGTAATATGCGATTCCATTGGCTATATTGACTACATTATATCCAGATTGCTCCAAATTTCTGCAGACCGCCATGCTTTGTCCGCCCCTGGAACAATAAATGATCAAAAGTTTATTCTTAGGCAAGCTGTTTACCCAACGATCCATATTTTCATATGGCAAATTCACGGCTCCCTGAATATGAGACTGCCTGTAGGACGATTGACTGCGAAGATCTATAATCATAATATCACTATAGTATTCGATATAGTGATCTACTTCCCATATCGGTATGGTACTGAACATATTATCACCTGTCCTTTCTAGTAATAATATATTCCATAATTCCAGGATTGCGAAAATCATATAGAAGCAGGAAGATTTCAACAAAAAAACGCGGGAAAGGACCTCTTTGTCACTTTCCCGCGCCTTTTCTCAAGAACAATTGGATCAGCTTCCGTTATTAGTTGAATCTGTTACGGTTGTTGTCTTTGCTGGAATCACGGCTGCTGTCTCTGCTGGAATCGCGGCTGCTATCTCTGCTGGAATCACGGCTGCTGTCTTTGCTGGAGTTACGGCTGTTATTCTGATTGTTGTTTTGATTGTTGTTCTGATTGTTGTTCTGATTGTTGTTCTGGGAGTTCCTGGAATTATCCATATTCTTAGACATATTAAATACCTCCTGTAGGCGTTTTACGTTACATCGTTAGTATGGCGTGTTTCTAAAATTTTATACAATTGTTTTTTTATTTTAAAATTAATGAGGAAATGGTATATTATTCGAAAATGTAGCCATATTTTGTAAAAATACTTTGCATTTTTATCATAGCTATATTATAATCAAAATGAGGGGTTTTCCCCTCATCCTTATTAATTATTTATACTCCCCTCAGAAACAGCCGAGATAGCTCCCCTATTCCGGCTGTTTCTCTTTTTTAGATTATTTACATCAAAAGACCCCCGGCATAAAATGCCGAGGGTCTTATATCCCTTTCCAAAATCCGGTTGTCCGCTATTTCATTAATCGCCAAGCACGTTGACGATTTTTACAGGTGCCCGATAATTCCACGGAGAAGTCTTAATACCTGTTCTATAAGTTGATGAATGCACTACTTGTCCATTACCGATATACATGGCAACGTGGTTTATGGATGATCCGCTTCCATAAAAAATCAAATCGCCCGGACGCATCTGATCTGCGCCGACTGCTATTCCCTGGGAAGCCTGTCCACCTGAGGAACGATTTAAAGTAAGGCCTGCTGCATGCTGCATCACATATCTGGTAAATCCGGAGCAGTCTACTCCTGTACGTGGATCGCTGCCGCCATAGGCATAACGTCCGCCTACAAATTGAAGAGCGTAATTAACAATGCTTTGTCTGAAATTAACAACCGTCTCTGTCTGAGTCTTAACTTCCAATGCAGCCAGTGTTTCCTCATCGGTTGAAGATACGGTTGCATTGCCGTCTACTGGCATATAGCCATATGTATCATTGATCTTAACCTTCATGTATCCGTCGCCCATATCCTGCACAACTTCAAAAGAAGATCCTTTGGAAGCGGTCATAAGTGCTTCTTTACCAGCTTCATCCTTGCTGATCGTCACATTATCTGCATCAACGGTCACCATATAGTTCCCATAACTGAGTCCTGGACCGGAAATTTCATCTGCTCTTACATCTGAAGGAACTGCAACTACCATTGCTCCGCAAAAAGCCATAAGTCCTAACGTTTTCCATGCTTTGTTTATCATCGGGAAATTGCTCCTATTTTTACTTTTTGATTTTCAAATGTTACATAAGTATTAAATTCATTACGGTTATTATACAATTATTTTATCTTTTCGTCAAGTATTATTTAAAAGTGCACGAATTTAAAATTATTTTAGTTTAAAACCCGGACAAATTTCACAGGTTTGCGATACATGACGTTTGTTACGATAATTCCGGTCTTTTCTGTGGAAGCGTGGACTACCCGGCCGTCTCCCATATATAGGGCAACATGGTTAATGGATCCATTCTTTCCATAAAATACCAGGTCCCCTGCGCGGGCATCCTCGTAGCTGACGCTGCGGCCTTCTCCTGCCTGAGACCTAGAGCTATGGCTTAAGTTTACACCAGCCGTATTTCTCAACACATAGCTGGTAAACCCGGAACAGTCCACTCCTGTTTTGGGATTGACTCCTCCATAGACATAGCGGCCACCCACAAACTGAAGCGCATAATCTACAATTTTCTGGCGCTGCATCACAGACTTGTCCACCTTTTCCTGAGTCTTCTCGATCAGGGTCGCAGCACCACTTTCTATGTAACCTTCTCCTTCCGGAGTTTTTATTTTAAGCCAGCCATCTCCTGGGGATTCAACCACTTCATAAGTCTGACCTTCCCCTGCCTGGGAAAGAGTCATTCCCGACCCATCAGCAGCTTCTCTGACAGACACAGGCATATCCATCTTCGCATAAAGTGTTGTGCTGGTTTCTACAGCAACTTCCGCTGCTTTCGCCTCTACTTGGGGAGCCCAGCTTAAGCTTGTCAAAAGTCCTAAGAGCCCCATCGCCTTCCACATTTTATTCTTCATATTAAATCTCCTGTTTTTACGTTTTTCTGTCGTTCCCGCAATACTTCGTTAAAATGTTACATAATTGTTACATTTCGAATTATATACTTATTCCCCGATTTTGTCAAGCAAAAACGGCAATTATGGCGCTTTATGCGTCATAACTGCCGTCACAGTTTTGTAATATTTCCATAGATTTATTAAATATATTTGACTTTATCGTTTCGTTCCTCTTACAAACCAGACTATGAGAAATACCAAAAGCAAGGGGCCCATAATAGGCATCAGAAGGCTGAAAATCCCTGTAACAATGCTGGCAATCAGAAAGAAAAATAAGATGAGCACCGTAACTCCCAAAAGCTTCCAGTACCATTTACTCAAGTCAATGTAATGCATACGGCGTCCGAAATTACCCGGGTCCTCATACACATTCCGGTCCGCACCGGAGTAGGATTCATAAAAAGTCCTTTCGGATCCGCTGCTCTTTGCATTTTCGTTGGCCTCTAAAATAGTCTTGGCAATCAGTCTTGGATCGCCGATGGAGGCAATCACCGCCTCTTCCGTAGAACCATTTCTCACTTCCGTGCTGATATATTCTTCATAGTACCTGATATTTTCTTCAATCACGCTTCCAGGGACTTCACCTGATAAAGCATCCCTTAAGCGCTGTAAAAACTCCTGTCTGCTCATCTGAGCCTCCTTCAATTAAGTAAATAACTTTGATTATTGTATCATCCGACAGGTTTTTCGTAAAGAAACCTTCTCTGAATAAATTCTTAAAATTTCATAATATGGCTACTCTACCTTCTCCTTAATTACACCATCCCGGTATGCCGCCACTAACTCCTTTAAGTCTGCAATCCGTTCGGCTAACTCCGCACCCTTATCCGTATCCGCCACCATGACCCGGTTCTTCATATTTTCAACAACCGAGACCTTTGGCGTGCTTTCCTTCTTGGGATCAAAGGGCTTGTGCTCCGCAAGAGCCAGATGATTGGAATTATAAATCAGCGTATAGCCTGCAATCCCTGTCTTAGTCTGATAGGCCTTTGACAGCCCTCCATCTATGAGGAACAGCTTGCCTCCCGCTTTCACCGGGGATTCCCCTTCCTTTATTTTCACCGGAACGTGACCGTTGATGATGTGAGAGCCTTTTTTAGGAAGGCCGAATTCTTCCAATATCTTATCACAGGTTTCTTCCTTCATACTAAGCCTGTAATATGGGTTCATAGGCTCCTTGTGGGCAGAAGGATCTTCAATAAAATAATGTTCAAAGGTCGTCATCTTCCCCTTGCCGTAAACCGGAGATTTGGCTCCGCACCATAGATACCACATGAAATCTCTGGCATCCTCACTCTCCGCAGAACCCTCCGGCATAAAATATGCATTTTGAGCCTTTCGGTCCACATAATCCATTAACGCCTTTCCTGAGTAAGCTTGGTGATTCACCACGATCTCTTCAAAGGAGCCGTCCTCCCTCATGGGAATGCAGCCATGGTACAGGAGGTTTGAATTGTAGCATTTGTACATACTTCCATGAGAATACAGAAAACGAATATGCTTATGAAGAAGCTCGTTATGCATGAAAGAAAGCTGAAGGGTGTGCAGAAGCTCTCCCTCCTCCTTGCTCAGCTTTAACGGTTCCTTCGGATCTACCGTTGGGAAAAATTTATCAAGCATAGGATATTCTTTACCCTCTACGGTCACAACGCCCCGGTCAAAGTCAATGGCCTCAATCAGGATCCGGTCGCTCATCTCATATTCCGGATGACGTTTTATGATCTGACCTTCTACCTTAAACTGGATGACTGCAATGGCCTTGTGCATCTTTGCCGCCAGTCCCGGATCCACCGCGTCATAGATGTTTTCATCAAGGATCTGGGGAATAAACCGATCGCACGGATCCTCCCGGTATACCCTGGCCGCAAACATGGATAAGGGACGGAGGTTGATGCCATATCCGTCCTCCAGCACATCAAAGCTGTTATAGCTGATGGCAATACGCAGTACGTTGCAGATACATGCCAGATTCCCGGTGGCGGCTCCCATCCAGGAAACGTCATGATTGCCCCACTGGATATCAACATCGTGAAATTGCAGCAGTTCATTCATAATAATATCCGCCCTTGGACCGCGGTCGAAAATGTCCCCGATAATATGCAGGCTGTCAATGGTCAGATTCTGGATCAACTCGCATAAGGCTATGATGAACTTATCTCCTACCCGGATGTCAATGATGGACCGTATGATTTCGTTATAGTATACACGTTTATTGTCATCATTATAATCCACATGAAGCAGCTCATCAATGATGTAGGCAAACTCCGGGGGCATTTTCTTCCTTACTTTGGATCTGGTGTACTTTGATGAAACCACTTTACAGATCTGTACCAGCCGGTAAATGGTCACTCTCTGCCAGTCACCGTCTGCCAGGCCCTTAAGCTCCAGCTGATTCATGATCCGCTCCGGGTAGTATATTAAATTGGCTAACGCCACTTCTTCTTTCTCTGGTATGATGTGACTGAAGGTTTCCGTGATTTTTTCGCGGATAACGCCTGAGGCACTTTTTAATAAATGGACAAATGCCTCATACTCACCATGCAGGTCACTGAAAAAATATTCCGTTCCCTTTGGTAAGCCCTGAATGGCCGTAAGGTTGATGATCTCGCTGGAAGCAGCCTTTATTGTCGGATACTCCCTCGACATCAGTTTCAGATACGCCAAACTTCTCATAATACCCTCCCCTTTTCCCTGAAGCGATGCTGCATTTCTATAGAGCTATAGTAACATAAAAGATTTCAATTTAAAACCCTTTTTAGCGAGACGCCCCTCATGGATCCAATCCTTCCCTTTGTTTAACTCCACAAAATAAGAAGGCTACTGACTTAAATACGATAGCCAGTAGCCTCAAAATTATCTGTTTTTTTCCGAGAGGACAAACAAAGCAACACTCACAGCAATGAGCGAAGATGCCTCATGGAAGAAAGAGGCGGTCGAATTGCTAAGAGAGTTTATCGGAATACTTGAACTAAACAATGATATAGATGTTTGATAAAAGGACTGCCCGTTTGACTGGCAGTCCTTTGCTGTGGTGGTACTGTAATAAATGAAATCACAATTGTATCCAATAACGTTTTATTCTTTTATCGTCCACACTTACTTCCTTTTCAAATTCTCCGCCATTTGTAATTATTATCTTTTCACTAGGCACATTATCGGAATTACAGGTGACCATCACCTTTTCTAATCCATGGTTTTTACAATTTTGCAGGTTTTGCCTGAGCATTTCTGTTGCATAACCCTGCCTTCTTTCAGATGGCCGGACGGAATATCCGATATGACCGCCCCAAACTCCCAAAACAGGATGATCAATGTGATGCCTGAAATCAATGATTCCTACAATTTTATTATCGACCAAACGGACAGCAATGTACGTATCGGAAGTGACCTTGTCTTTTGGACAGGTTTCTTCATAATTAAGCATTTCAATGCCACGGATCCATTCCTCTGCCGATGAACATTGTCTTAAATTCCCACAGCCATCCATGCTGTCGTCGAAATCCATTAACTCCTGGCGATACTTCATAATATCATCTGCATATTCTGCAGTTGGTTTTATAAGCTTGATTTTATCCATAAACAAGGCCTCCCTGGTTATACTTTCCCTTTTGCTTCCTTCCAGTCAACAAATAGATTGTAACGTTCCGTCTTAAAAAGCAAGACACAGTAGTTTGGATCTTCCGGTCCGTCGAAATTTTCTTCAAGACCCTTGTACCACATCTCTTTTTTTATATCCGGGTCGGTTAATATCTCTATGGTGCCGACCAGGGTGATATTGTGGTCTATTGCATTAAAGCAAACACTGGCATGGCTGCATTGTTTAATACGATCAGCTTTATTGCTTCCAAGCCCGGTACAGAATGTGATCCGGTTAATACCTTCTGCCTTTGATGCGGATATTGTAGAGGCGGTTGGATAACCGTCTTTGTCAATCAGCGCTAATACGCAATATCCCTCGTTTCCTCCACCGGTCTTTTTTGCAATAATTTCTCCGGCTCTAGCAATGATTTCTTCATTCATTATATTTGCCTCCTGCTTTTTTATTTGAAACAAATATATCACATCAATTAAGACAACAGTATGTCATGTTCTTACTTTATAATATCATATCACTAAAAAACTACCAACTATTAATTTTCAATCGGATATTAGTGATCCCAAACAGTTTTTTATTAACACCTTGATGCTGCATATGGGAAGTGATATAATCTCCTCAACGCAAAGACAGAGGGGCAGATAACAGTTGGAGGTACAGATGAAACATTCTACTTATAAAGAAAAAGATCTTGTTCACATCAGCTTTGAAATCGGGCTCATTAACCTGTTTGGAATATAAGAGAATCGAAGCCAATTGGAAAGGTGGTTGAATAACATGTGCGGCAGATATTACATTGAAATCGATGATGCTGAATTGCGTTCTATTGTTGCCGAAGTAGAAAGAAAAACTGCGGTAAAAACCGGAGAGATATTTCCGACTAACCTTGCACCTGTCTTATCCCCAAACGGAATCATGACAGCAATGCGTTGGGGATTTCCTAAATTTGACGGCAAGGGTGAGATCATTAATGCCCGAAGTGAAACGGCAGCGGAGAAAAACATGTTTCGGCGCCCGATGATGGAGGGACGCTGCCTGGTTCCTGCAAGCTGGTATTTTGAGTGGGAACGACGCGGAAAGCAAAAGGTGAAGTATGCCCTGATGACTCAGGAAAGGAGTCCTGTATGGATGGCAGGGCTGTCTAAAACAGACTTACAAACAGGAGACTCCACTTTCGTTATCCTGACTCGTCCGGCCTGGTCAGGCATTTCATTCATTCACGACAGAATGCCGGTAATTCTCCCTCAAAAAAGTCACGATGAATGGCTTCATGGACACGACCCAATTAGCACAATGAATCATGCAATTAGTGAAGTACACTATAAGGCGATATAAAAGATCGGGCTCAGTCATGGCATATTTAAAATTTAAGCATATAATATAAAGATTATATAAAATCTCTAAGGGGCCATAAAAGCGCATGAATGAGTTAGGTACAATCACGCAAATGGGACGAATACTGCAAGTTAACAATGCAATGGTTACAGAGGTTTTTACCCGCAGCAGGGTTACCGGATATATAAGCATTATCTACACTCAGTCTGTACAAGATGAAACCATATCCGAACCCTTAAGGCTTAATGCAAGTTTTTACACAGATGTTCTGAATCCATCCGGTCAACATATATGCTTATGTGACATCCAGGAAGGCATGCTGGTGGACGCCTTATTTTCACCGATTATGGAATGGCGCATTCCGCCGCAAGCTAACGCTTATTTAATTGTTGCCAGAGAATACGATGAGCCATCACTTCATTCTACCACGGCTCAAATTACAGAAGTGGATATGGATAATTTTGTTTTCTATACTTATGATCCTGATAATCCCGATAATCAAATAGAATTTAATATTGCCCCTAAGGCTACCGTTCGTGATAAAAATGGCTATCCTGTTCCTTTCCGTACCCTTTATCCTGGTTTATTAGTGAACGTGGTCCATTCCGAAATAGAAACTGAAGTTATCCCGTATCGAGCGATTGCTTTCCATATTCAAATATTATAGATTATCAAAGGCGTCTTTTGCTATCAATAATATAAACTTTACTTAATGATGTCAGCAGGTCTCTTCAGCCTGCTGTTTTTTTATCTTCCCTTTTATTTCCACTATTAATCGAACGTACATTCGATTATAATATAGTCGAGGTGATTCCATGAATAATGTCATATTTCATATCGATGTAAACTCCGCTTTTCTAAGTTGGGAAGCAGTATATCGAATCCATCATCTGGGAGGAAATTTAGATTTACGGGATATACCGTCAGCGGTTGGCGGAGATATTACAAAAAGGCATGGTATTATACTTGCAAAAAGCATACCGGCAAAGAAGTATCAAATAAAAACAGGGGAGTCCGTGAATGAGGCACTGCGAAAGTGCCCTGACCTGGTTTTAGTTCCCCCAAACTACAACCTCTACCAGAAATCTTCATCTGCATTTATTCAAATCTTGAAACAATATTCTCCTGTTGTGGAACAGTATTCCATTGATGAAGCGTATATGGATATGACTGGTACTGAAGTCTTGTATGGAGATCCTTATAAGGCAGCAAATGATATAAAAGAACGTATACACAAAGAACTTGGATTTACCGTAAACATTGGGGTTTCAAACAATAAAGTGCTGGCTAAAATGGCATCAGACTTTAAAAAGCCTGACAAAGTGCATACGCTGTGGTTAAGTGAAATAAAAGAAAAAATGTGGCCATTACCTGTAACAGAATTATTTTTTGTAGGCAGGGCAACATTTCGTAAATTGCGAAATCTGGGAATCAAAACCATAGGAGAATTGGCACAGACTGATTTATCAATCATCAAAAGTCATTTCGGCAAGTATGGGGAGGTTATATGGTCTTTTGCAAACGGAATCGATGTTTCAGCAGTGGAACCTGCTCCCCCGCCAAATAAAGGTTATGGGAATAGTACAACCACTGCATTTGATTTAGTGGATGCAGGTACAGCCAAGTTAGTACTGTTATCTTTGGCAGAAACCGTATCTGCCAGATTAAGAGATGACAACGTGAAGATCCGTGTGGTTTCCGTAGGAATAAAGGACTATAATTTTGTATATTATGGTCATCAAAAAACCCTTGATACGCCAACAAATATCACCAATGAAATCTATGAAGCCGCTTGCAAAATATTTGATGAGATGTGGGATAAGATTCCTATCCGTCATTTGGGAATCCATACAAGCCATGTAACCACAGAGGACAGCCGCCAATTAAATATATTCGATAAAGTAGATTATGAAAAGTTGGAACGGCTGGATAAGGCAGTAGATGAAATCAGAATGCGCTTTGGAATGGACTCAATTAAAAGAGCAAGTTTTTTAAATGATAAAGCAGTTGATCACATGAGCGGGGGAATCAGCCGGGAGAAAAGGACTGTAGATTACAGCAAACAACATATATTGTAGGTGGCAGATATGGGAGTATTTGGAATTGGAACTAATGTAAAAGATATTAATAACGAAGAACCAAAAGGTAAGATGTATCATGTCGCCTGCAAGGTATGGTTTACCGCCAGCTGCAGCCCCAGGCCTTTAAGTTTGAAGTTTGAAGGTGATGACGGTATGATACAAACAATCTCTGATATAACCATAAAATGTTCAGAAGATAAAAATTATAACGGAATCCCTTCAAAAGAATTTCAATGCAGCGCAATCAATGGGGGACTGAAAATAGAATTTAAACTGATCTTTTATATGGAAGCCTGTAAATGGGTTATGATAATATAAAAAGGTGGGGCCGGGATCCCGGGTACCCACCTGTAATATTTACTCTGATAGTCCCGGATTCTGCAGCACCCTGCTATCCTCTGGAGTGATTATTACCACCACCAGTTACATCTGTTACAGCCAAAAAAGCCATTGCAAAAATTGCATCTGCAATTTCTCCGGCAGCATCTGTTAAAGCAACACATATATTTCCCCCCTTTCTAAAAGCGTTATACTATACTTTATGGTACAAATAGACAAGGTGTGAAAATCAGGCCCAATGCCAGTCCAGTTACTTCCTGTAATTCCATTTTTTATATGTTACATTTCTATTACATAAGTGTTACAATGGGGTTGTACAAAAACAAAAACAATAAGGAGGTTATGTATCATGTTCTTTGATTTTAGCTCATGTAACTTAAGCGATTTATTAGATTTAATTTCTCAGTTCTGCAAATAATATTCCAAAAAAGGTTCAACCGCCCTCACGGTTGAACCTTTTTTCTGCAATTCTTATTTCCTGCACAAGCAGAAAGGATGCCCTTCCCGTACCTTAAGGTCAAATTCAGCATATGATATAACAATAGAAAAAGCAAAGGAGTTTCTTATATGTGCAGCCCATGCATTTTTACCCCATACCGCGATGTAAACTGTAAAGACCTGGTGATCTTCCATGAGGCCACAAGGGATTTACGGGGCGCAACCTATAAGCCCTACCTGGTATCCATTCAAGAGGCCAGGGGAATCAACTTCCGCTTTATCTGCAATTCCTTCATTATGACCCGTCCTCCCCAGAATGCCATAACCATGGTATGCATTTTCAAACCCTTTTGCAAAGAGGGGGAAAAGGAGGAGTTAAGGGCGGTTGTAACAAGTATATGTAAAATGGGTTGCTATAAAGGTTAGTGAAAATAAGGTGATTTTATTATGCGAAAACCAAGATCGGAGATTGGATATATCCTGCCCCGATTTTCTTTCATTAGAAACGGCCTGCCAGATCATGATTGGTACTGATCAAAGCAGGCCGCTTTTATGCTGCCTTAGATTTAGTGGATACCCTCGCCCTGATAACAGCCGCCCGCGGCAGCGGTTTATCAAAAGCGTTAATAAGCCAGCCGGTATACATCAACCATCTCTGGTTTCCCAAGTGACCGAATTCCGGGTAAAGTTCTGGATCCGTAAAAGGAACATTTATCCGCCAGCACTTCTAAATCCGTTTCCTTAATTCCCGCATTCAGTTCTCTTAAGCTGACAGGCATTCCAAGGCTCTTAAAAAATCCTTCCAATCTGTTAATCCCATTAAGAGCTGTTTTTAAAGGCTCTTCAAAGTTCATTTCCTCATTCATCACACGGACAGCCAGTTGGGCAAACCTCATAGGATCAACTTCGCATACGTACCTGGACCAGGAGCAGAACAGGGCAGACAGACCGGCACCATGGGCAATGGCCGGATACATCCCTGACAGTTCATGCTCCAATTGGTGAACCTGCATCATATATTCCCTTCCCAGACCGGTAAGCTCATTATGAGAGAGGCTTCCTGCCCACATAAGAGTTGCACGTGCCTCATAGTCCTCCGGGTTTTTATCTGCCACAGTCCCTGCTTCCATAACAGAGGTTAAAAGCCCCTCCGCAATCCGGTCCGTCAAAGGAGTATCCTTTGTCGGCCCTCCCAGATACCGCTCCAGTGTGTGCATCATGATATCCACGGTTCCGCATCCGGTCTGGAATTTGCTGACAGTAAACGTCAGCTCCGGATTGCAGATGGCAAACAGCGGACGATGGGTTGGGCTGTTAAACCCACGCTTTAAGCCTCCCTCTTCATTTGTAATGACGCAGGATAAGCTTGTCTCACTTCCCGAAGCAGACAGAGTGAGAATGTTGCCATGGGGAAGGGCTTTTGCCGGAACTTCTTCCTTTAAAAAGAATTTCCATGGATCTATATCCGGATTAAGTGCTCCATCTGCAATGCACTTGGCCGAATCAATCACACTTCCGCCTCCCACTGCCAGAATGAACTCCACATGTTCCCTTCTGCACAGCTCCATGCCTTCTTTTGCCAGGGATAAAACCGGATTTGGCTGCGCTCCGCCAAAAAGAATATATTCGATTCCATGCTCTCTTAAGGATTCTTCCACCAGCCCAAGCAGGCCGCTTTTTCTTACACTGCCTCCTCCATAATGAATCATGATCTTATGAAATCCATATTCAGAGATGATGGCACCTGCTTTTTTGTGGGTATCACGGCCGAATATTACTCTTGTAGGTACGCAGTATTCAAAATTATTCATTCTATCCTCACTTTCCGCTACGGTCTGATCTTTATGTTCCGCATCATTTTTATTCTTAATGAAAATTATACCACGAACATATCTTTTTTCCAATATAGACTCTCCCCACCTCTGTTTCCCTTCATATTTTTTAATATCACAGCATATCTTATAAAGGAAAGCCTTAGTAATCTGCTTTCCTTTTTCATATGTAAGTAGTTCGATTCACCTGGCGGCTCTTCGAACGGCTGATCTGCTGTATTCAGTCCGGGCCCGGCTTGCCTTTATAAAGTAAATCATGCCATGGAATGACAAGGAGAACGCTTATGAACCTATTTAAAAAAGATATCAGACTTACCCATGTATCCAGACATCATATCATTATTTACATAGAAGTCATTGTTCTGACATTTCTGTTGGTCTCCTTGTTTTTCATATCCCCTGGTGGGAAACTCTCATTTCCGGTAGTGAATCAGGACAGTAACGCCAGTCCCTCGGAAGCAAAAAAATATATTAAATGGGTGGATTTTGATGTAACCGCAAGGGCCATGCAGGAGGCCTTCCGTTATGATGTCAACACCTGTCAGTCAGAGCCCCATTTAAACTGGGTGGATTTACTTGCTTATCTCGGTGTCAAGTATGGAGGGGATTTTTCCAGATATTCCACCAAAGATTTAGATGCTCTGGCGGAACAACTGCTTTCCGGTAAAACTATGGAAGAAGTGACTGCAAAGATGACTCATTATGCCTATTACAGAGAAGCTTATGGAGCTGTACTGGATGGCCTGGTCGGCCAGTACGATATTCAGATCCCCTCCCAAAATGCGCCCCTCTACGCCACCCCTGCCCTTCTTCCCGACGGCACACAGGATCCGGATAAGGTCTGGGTAAAGAAGTATGGGCTGAAAAGCTTTTCCCCCATTGCAAAGGGATTCCCCTATAACGATTTTGACGATTTTGGAGTAGCACGCTCGTATGGCTACAGACGGCAGCATCTGGGGCATGACATGATGGGGCAGGTGGGAACTCCCATCATTGCAGTGGAAAGCGGCTATGTAGAGGCCATCGGCTGGAACCAGTATGGAGGATGGCGTTTGGGAATACGAAGCTTTGATGGAAAGCGGTATTATTATTACGCCCATTTAAGAAAGAATTATCCTTATCATAAATCCTTAAGCCAGGGCAGCATCGTTACGGCAGGAGATGTGATCGGTTATCTGGGACGTACCGGATACAGCCGGAATGAAAACACCAATAATATCAATGAACCGCATCTCCACTTTGGACTTCAGCTTATCTTTGATGAGTCTCAAAAGGAAGGAAACAATGAGATCTGGGTCAGCTGCTATGAGCTAACCAAATTTCTTTCCATGAACCGCTCCGAGACTCTTAAGAACCAGGAGACAAAAGAATACAACCGGGTTTATGATATGACGGATCCTGGGATTCCTGATAATTTCATTCCGCCTGAACCACCTAAGGAAGAAAATTAACTTAAAATTAACGGGGGCTGTTGCGGCAAGTGCAACAGCCCCCGTTATCTTCATACATTAGAGGAGACCGATATGTTATCGCTTTATTTTACTTTTGGCTGCTGCTGGGTAATGCAGTGGATATTTCCGCCGCCAAATGCAACCTCTTCGGTACGTACCCCAACCACTTTGCGGTCCGGATACATTTCCTGGATCTGCTGTAAGGCCAATGCATCGTTCTCATCGCCATACTGGGGAACGATCACACCCCCGTTTACAACCAGGAAATTCATATAGGAAGCGATGGAAATCTCGCCATCCTCTCTTGGAAGGGTACCCTCTACCATATCAATCGCGTCTGCGCCATGAAGCAGAACAGGGTTCCTGGTCAGGCAAAGCTTATGTACCTTTATTTTACGGCCCTTTGCGTCCACTGCTTCAGATAATGTTTTATAAGCTTCCTGAGCCTCTCTATAGAAAGGATTCTCTTCATCTTCCGTCCAGATGCAGGCAACCTCCCCCGGTCTCACATACTGGGCAACATCGTCAACATGTCCATTGGTTTCGTTTGGATCAATGCCATCCTTAATCCAGATAACCTTCTGGCAGTTTAAGTATTCATCCAACATACCTTCGATTTCTTCTTTTGTCATGTGAGGATTTCTTCCCTCACTTAACAGGCACATTTCTGTGGTAATAATGGTTCCCTCTCCATCTACATGGAAGGAACCGCCTTCCAGAACAAAACCTTCGGTACGATAGGAATCAATTCCTTCTATTTCACATACCTTTTGTGCCACAAGATCATCCTGATCCCATGGGAAGTAAAGTCCGTCTACCAGGCCGCCCCATGCATTAAAGGTCCAGTCACAGCCCCTGATGCCGCCTTTATCATTGATGACAAAGGTCGGTCCGCAGTCCCGGATCCAGGAGTCATTGCTCGTCATCTCAACCACTTTTATTTCAGCCGGAAGATGGGCACGGCAGTTCTGAAATTGTGCCGGAGATACGCAAACAGTAACCGGTTCGAATTGAAGGATTGCTTTCGCTACCTCAGTAAATATGGTCTGTGCAGGTTTTGCGCCATTTCTCCAGTTATCCGGCCTTTCCGGCCATAACATCCAAATCTGTTCCTGCTCTTCAAATTCTGCAGGCATACGGTATCCATCCTGCTTTGGTGTTGTGTTCTCAATTCTCTTTGCCATAATTTATCCCTTCTCTTTCTTATTTATTTCTTTTTCTATTTACAATCAGTTCACCAAGTATAAGGAATACCACTGCCCCGATGGTGATCGGCAAGACTCCTGCCAGGGTGTCCGGATCAAAGCTTAAAGGAACCGCGGTGAAGATCAGCGCAATGATGATCAGCGTCATTGGAACGAATGCTAAAACCCTTAAGAAACCATTGCTTCCCGGAACCCTAAAGGGCCGTTCTGTATCCGGGTCTATCTGACGAAGCTTTAAGAAGGCCGGAAATACAGGAATATAGGAAAGCAAAAACATAACCAGATTCAGTGCGAAGAAGCACCAGAACAGATCCTGATTGGGTATTAAGGGGGCGATGATTAACACCGTGCTGGCTACCAGACCATTCATGATGGCAGCCCCAATGGGCATATCATTCTTTTTGCTCCTTATCTTAAATACCGCCGGCATATCCCCGTTTTCTGCCGAATAAGCTGCCACATTATTTACTCCCAGTGACCAGGAAACCATATTTCCAAAAAGAGTGAGCAGGAAGCCAATGGCAACCACTGTTACAATGATTCCTCTGGTGCTTCCGGTCAAAAGCTGAACACTTGCAACCAATCCGGTACTGGTACTGATCTGATCAGCCGGAATAGCAACACCGATTCCAAATGCCATAAAGATATAGATCAAAGCAATGACAATTCCGCCTGCAATAATGGCCTGAGGAATCTGCTTCTTGGGATTTTCCATATCATCCGCAAAGGTACAAACAACTTCAAATCCAAGGCAGTTAAATAAAATAACTGATATGTAGGATAAGCTGTTTAAATTAAAGCTTGGAATCAAGGAAGCTAAGGTGTATTCGTTGGCAACTCCATGAGTCACCGCACCATAGATACCAAGGCAGCCCAGGATGACTGCTATGAGAATTTTAATTACTGCCGCCCCGTTTAAGATCCAGGTACTGTCACAAACGGAGAAAAAGCTGATAAAAACAATGATCCATACAAATGTAAGCTCTATGATCAGGGACGGGAAAAATCCCAGTTGTCCTCCAGTCAAAAGATTAATAACCTCGGGGAACATAAGCGCCAAAGAAGCCATCCAAAGCGGAAAGTTGATCCAGTAGTACCAGGACACCCTTCCTCCCCATTTTTTACCAAAGGCTTTTGACACCCAGTCATATAATCCACCGTCACCCTCATAGGTTGTCCCCAGTTCTGAGGAGATCAAGCCATATGGTAGCAAAAATGCTATTAAGAGGAAAATCCACCAGAAATACTGGGAATTACCAATCGCTGCCACCGGACTTGCTGCTTCTGCCACAAATACAACACAAATCACCGTCATTATGGCATCAATTAACCGAAACTTCTTCTTTGGCGCGTCTGACATAATTTTCCTCCTATCTGATACTTCTATCATCCATGAATTTCTCTAACTGTTCCTTTGCTGCTGCGATCTGAAGCTCGCTGGGAGCCTGATCTCTCTGATACTGTGTAAAGTAAACAAGCAGACCTCTCATTGCTGTCAGGCGGTTTCCTGCCTCTAAAAATGCAACGGAGCTGTCGCTGTCAAGCACCTCATCGGTCACATCTTCCCCTCTGGTAGCAGGCAGGCAGTGCATGAATTTGCAGCCGATATTGCCAAGAGACATTAAATCTTTGTTTACCTGGTAATCCTTGAATGTGGCAACGCGCTCTTCCTTTGGAGTCTCGTTTTCATACAGACCGTACCATACGTCTGTGTAAATGAAATCTGCTCCCTTTACGCTGTCACGGTTATCGGTTACTTCCCATGTACCACCGGAAATCCTGCAGTTTTCTTCCATGATCTTTTTGTGCTCTTCCAAAAGTTGATTGTTCTTCGGTCCATAATGAACGAAATGCATACCGAGCTTTGTGGTGATAAATCCGAGAGAAGCACATACCTGTGTTCCGTCGCCTACGAAAACAACCTTGCAGTCTTCCAGCTTTTTACCTCTTGGAAGATGCTCTACGATGGTACAAAGATCGCCGATTTCCTGGGTTGGATGATTGTAATCACTCATACCGTTTAATACCGGGATCGTACATGCTTTGGCTAACTCTACCACGGTGTTGTGTTCAACCACTCTGGCCATTACCACGTCGATCAGCTGGGAAAGCACTCTACCTGTATCGCCGATGGTCTCATGCCCGCCAAGCTGAATCATGCCAGGTCCTAAGTACTGGGCATGTCCGCCAAGCTGTTCCATCGCTGTTTCAAAGGAAACACGGGTTCTTGTTGATGACTGCTGGAAAATCATTCCCAGTGTTTTTCCTTTTAACAGAGGAGGATTATAGCCTGCCTTAATGCTTTTTTTAATTGCCAGGGACAGTTCAATGATGTCTAATAACTGCTCCTTTGTGAAATCGTTGGTGTCAATAAAATGTGTAATTCCGTTTGCTTTCATGGCAAAGTCTCCTTATATAAATTTTTATAGTTAATTAGTTAAATGTAAATATCGTGCCTGTCTTTCCGTCCAGCGCCTCAACCGCATTGTCAAGAGAGGTGATAATCGCCCGTTTTGACGGGTTGGATCTTACAAACTTCATGGCTGCCTGTACCTTTGGAAGCATGCTTCCCGGAGCAAACTGCCCTTCCTCACAATACTGGTTTGCTTCCATAAGGCTAAGATGGTCCAGATTCTTCTGATCCGGCTTGTTGTAATTGACCGCCACCTTTTCAACTTCCGTTAAAATCACCAGGATATCTGCCACCACTTCTTCTGCCAGAAGCTCTGCTGCAAAATCCTTATCAATCACTGCTGCCGTTCCATGGAGAGCGCCGGTTGGATCTTCAATGACCGGAATTCCACCACCTCCGCAGGTGATGACAATTGCCTTTGGCCATAACTCTTTTACCGCCTCAATCTCCACAATCTTTTTAGGAATCGGAGATGCAACCACTCTGCGGTATCCCCGGCCGGCATCTTCTTTCATAACGTATCCTTTATCTTCTTCCAGAGCGTGAGCCTCTTCTTTGGAATAGAAAGGTCCGATCGGTTTGGTTGGATTATGAAAAGCCGGATCATGCTCATCTACAATCATCTGGGTAGCGATGGTGACAACAGGAAAGTTCTGATTCCTTTTATTGAGCGCATATTTCAGCCCCTGCTGCAAATGATATCCGATATAACCCTGGGACATTGCCCCGCACACGTCAAATGGCATAGGTGGTGTTACATCTTTTGCAGTTTCAGATGCCAGCAAAATTCTCCCTACCTGAGGTCCGTTCCCATGTACGATGGCCATCTCATATCCACGCTCATTTAATTCTGCTATATACTCGCAAGTCTTATGAACGACTTCAAGCTGTGCTTCAGCAGTTGCCTCTCCTTTTCCTGACTGCAGTGCATTTCCACCTAAGGCAAGGACTATTTTCTCTGCCATCAGTAAAACCTCCTTTTGTAATTTTTGATTTGCTGTGATTTGCTTTTTCCGCGTCGTCACAAGATGAAAATAGCAGTTCTTACACCGGTTGAGAATGCAACCATTGGGTAGATATTTATAACACTTTTAACTCTAATCCACATAAACCACCCTAAACTTTTGTGCACTATGCACTAATAAATGGGTTTTTCACGAAATTTAGGAGTTGAAAAAACTTTTTTATTTGCTATACTGATGATGGGCAACTTGAGGACGTACAAAAGTCAGGAGGAATTATGGAAAAAGGTATCGTATTCATTTACAATTTGGTTTTGATCATGGTATACTCCGGTGTCATTTGGATGTCTTTTTCGCTCTTTTTTAATGGAAAAGAAAAGATCCTATTATGGATAGGGATTATATTTGGAGCAGTTTTAACGGATGAAATTGTGATTTTTGCGTCAGAAATGTTTGGGAATTTTGCAGAAAATTATAATAGACTTTTTATGATCGTTCCGACCCATAAGACCATGATCTATCTGGTCTTTTCCTTGGGCTGTCTGACCATCTTTAAACGGTTGTTAAATAGAGCAATTAATTGGCGTGATTATATAATTTTAGCAATTTACGTGACTTTCATGCTATTCGTACCAATCATGGAAAACAGTGCCTGGAAGATATGGCTCTATTTCCTCCCAAGCCAGCTTTACAACACTTATTTAGGAGCGGAATGTTTAGGGATAATAAAAAAGAACCCTGAGGAATATCAGGATCCTTTCTTTAAATGGTGTGAAAGACTTTTTTATATTACTATTCTCATGAATATCTTTATCATTATAGAAGATACCATTGTAATCTTTAATTTTGATACTTATTCAAAATATTATATTAATATGAATAACAGGAGTTTTACTTCTGATATCCTATATCTTATTTACGCTATATTTTCTGCCGAATATCTCATGTACTACTTAAAGATTTCTTTGAGGAATAATACCATTGTATCGGAAGTAACCAGCCATACCCGCGGAAATCTGCCCACTGATATAGAAGAAAGCATTCTATACCGTTTTAGTGATGCCCACCACCTTACCGCAAGGGAAAGAGAAATTCTGAGTGTGCTCCTTATGGATAAAACCAACCAGGAAATAAGTGATGATCTGTACATCTCTTTAGGAACAGCAAAAACTCATGTTCATAATATTTTTCAAAAAATCGGGGTTGTAAAACGCCCTCAGCTCCTGGATGTTTACGCCGCCTACCGGGATGAGCAGTTAAATAAAGAACCAGAAAAAGAAACGCCGTCCCCATAGGCTTTTGCCAGCCGGGGACGGCGTGTTTTATTTTAGAAGATGGATAAATAATCCGCTGCGGAGCTTTGGCTCGAACCATGTGGATTTAGGAGGCATTAAAAGTCCTGCATCCGCCACGTCAAATAGTTCCGGAGTGGAGGTTGGGTACATGGAAAATGCCACCGTCATATCCTGGCTGCACCGTTTTTCCAGTTCTTTAAGCCCCCGGATCCCTCCAATAAAATCAATTCTCTTATCCGTTCTGGGATCTTCGATTCCCAAAACTGGACCAAGCAGATTGTCCTGGAGAATGGATACATCCAGGCCCTTTACCGGATCTGTGGACTGTAAGGAATTGAAAACTTTTAAACAGTACCATTTACGGTCTAAGTACATACCAAAGGTTCCTTTATTCAAAGGTGCAAAGGCTTCGTCCCCCATACAAGCTACTTCAAAGGACTGCCCAACTTTTTGTAGAAAGTCATCTTTTGAAAGACCGTTTAAATCCTTTACCACCCGGTTATAAGGCATGATCATCAGCTGGTCATGGGGAAACAGCACGGAAAGGAAATAATTAAATGGTTCTTCTCCTGTATACCCCGGATTTTCCACACGCCTTTTTAGACCCACCTTTACAGCGGAAGCTGCCCTATGATGTCCATCTGCGATATAAGTAGAGGGAATCGTGCGGAAAGCCTCTTCAATCAGGGCGATCCTATCTCTGTCATGAATCCGCCATACCCTGTGGCTGATTCCGTCTTCTGCCACAAAATCATACAAAGGCTCTGTGTCCGTTATTAAATTCACAATTTCGTTGACTGCTTCATTGGAACGGTAGGCCAGGAAGATCGGGCCAGTCTGTGCATCGGTAGTATCCACATGGCGGATCCGGTCCACCTCTTTTTCTTCTCTGGTATTTTCGTGTTTTTTTATGACCCCATTCACATAATCATCAATGGAAGAACAGGCCACGATCCCGGTCTGACGCCTTCCGTTCATCGTCAGTTCATAGATATAATAGGCTTCCAGACAATCTTTCTTAAGAGTTCCGTCCTCTATCCAGCTTTTTAACATCTCCCCGGCTTTTTCATAAACACGGTCATCATAAGTGTCCACATCATCAGAAAACTGAGTCTCCGGCCTGTCAATGTTTAAAAATGACTTAGGGTTGGCTGCCGTTACCTGGCAGGCCTCCTTACGGCTGTAAACGTCATAGGGAAGAGCTGCCACCTGACCAGCATACCGTTCATCAGGTCTAACGCATTGAAATGGTTTTACAATTGCCATAATATCTCCTTTATTTAACAACCCTTACCCGGAGTACGCCCTTAATACCACTTAGCTTCCGTATGCTCTCTTCATCTGGAACACTTTCTAAATCGAGTAGGGTATAAGCGTACTTTTCACGGCTTTTGTTGGTCATATCGGAGATGTTCATATCTCCTGCTGCCAGTGTTCCTGTAATCTGCCCGATCATGTTGGGGATATTTAAGTGAAGCACTGCGATACGGCTTGCTGCCTTGCACACTCCCATATCACAGACAGGAAAGTTTACGGAATTGCGGATATTTCCGTTGTCAATGTAATCCACGATTTCCTCTACTGCCATTTTGGCACAGTTATCCTCAGATTCTTCGGTAGAAGCGCCTAAGTGAGGGATAACAATGGCACCTTCCATGTGAACGGACTTTGGATTGGGGAAGTCCGTTACATATCTTTTTACCTTACCGGTTTTTAAGGCCTCTGCCATATCATCCTCATTCACCAGAATATCTCTTGAAAAGTTCAGAACTACAACGCCGTCCTTCATGCGATCAAGGACAGCCTTATTCACCATTCCTTTCGTGGAATCAATTAGAGGCAGGTGAAGGGTTATGTAATCGCATTCCTGGTAAATGGTATCTACGGATGTGATATGCTTGATATTTCTGGAAAGCTTCCATGCCGCATTTATGGAAATGTAAGGATCATATCCATAAACCTCCATCCCTAAGGAAGTGCAGGCATTGGCCACTTCCGCACCAATGGCTCCAAGTCCGATGACGCCCAGTTTCTTTCCCCTAATTTCATATCCTGCAAAGGCTTTTTTAGCTGCTTCCGTAGATTTTGCAATGTTCTCATCGTCCTTATTGTCTTTGCACCAGCGGATGCCTCCTTCAATATCCCTGGAAGCCAGCATAAGGCCTGCAATAACAAGCTCCTTGACTCCATTTGCATTGGCTCCCGGAGTATTAAACACCACGATCCCTTTTGAGGCACACTCATCCAGGGGGATATTATTGACTCCTGCCCCGGCTCTTGCAATGGCTAAAAGACCCTGAGGAAACTCAAGCTCATGCATGGAAGCGCTTCGGACAAGGACACCATCTGCTTCTTTTATGTCATCTGTTAAAGTATAATCTTCTGTCAGCAATGAAGTTCCGCAGCTGGAAACCGCATTGAGGCAATGAATTTTTTTCATCATGTCTCCTCTCCCGACCGTATGGTCATTTCCCATGCTTTGTTTCAAAATCCTTCATAAAGGCAACCAGCTTCTCCACACCTTCTATGGGCATGGCGTTATAAATGCTGGCCCGCATACCGCCTACGCTCCGGTGGCCTTTTAAGTTTTCAAAACCTGCCGCCTTGGATTCCTTTACAAACAATGCATCCAGTTCCTCATTTCCGGTCACAAAGGGTACATTCATCAGAGAACGGTCCTTTTCTACTACAGTACCGGTAAACATCTGGCTCTGGTCCAGATAATCATATAGAATGGCTGCCTTCTTTTCATTGAATTCTTTCATGGCTTCTAAGCCGCCCCGGTTTTTTAACCATTTAAACACCTTTCCGCAGATGTAGATTCCATAGGCAGGCGGAGTGTTATAAAGAGATTTTTCATCGGCATGAGTTTTATAGCGGAGCATGGTAGGCGTTCCAGGAAGAACATCCTCTGTGATTAAGTCTTCCCGGATGATGGCGATGACCACGCCTGCAGGCCCTACGTTCTTCTGGGCACCTGCAAAAATCAGACCGTATTTTGAAATGTCAATGGGTTCCGATAAGAAACAGGAGGAGAGATCAGCTACCAGTGTTTTTCCTTTTGTATTTGGCAATGTTTTAAACTTAGTCCCGTAAATTGTGTTATTTTCACAGATATAAACGTAATCCGCATCATCGGAAATCGGAAGATCCGAAACATCCGGGATATAACTAAAGGTCTTGTCGGCGCTTGACGCAACCGCATTGGCCGTACCGTAAAGCTTTGCTTCCTGGTATGCCTTCTTCGCCCACTGTCCCGTGATGATGTAATCTCCCACCCGGTTCTTGAATAAGTTCATGGGAACCATAGCAAACTGCTGGGAGGCTCCGCCCTGTAAAAACAATACCTTGTAATTGTCCGGAATCGCCAATAAATCCCGCAAATCCGCCTCTGCTTCGCCGATGATGGTCTCAAACATCTTAGACCTGTGGCTCATCTCCATGACAGACATGCCGCTGCCTCTGTAATCCATCATTTCTTCTGCGGCTTCTCTCAGGACTTCTTCCGGCAGCACAGCTGGCCCTGCGGAAAAATTGTACACTCTGCTCATAATCTTCCTCCTCAAACTTTTGTCTTAAATCTTTAAGTCTTCTGCGTCAAACGCATCCTGGATGGGCGCTCCCGGGGATACCATTGGGAATACCTTGTCATCGCAATGAATCTGACAATCTATAACAACAGGAACGTTTAACTCCATGGCTTCTCTTAAGACAGGTTCAAATTCGTCCTGGCTGGTTACCCGATAAGCCTTGGCTCCCAGCCCTTCCGCTACCTTTACAAAATCTACCTGATCATTAAGAACTGTATGTGAATACCGCTTCCCATAGAACAGGGTTTGCCACTGGCGAACCATGCCTAATACGTGGTTGTTTAAAACCACTTGAATGATGGGAATATTGTAACGGGTAGCCGTGGCAATCTCATTCATGTTCATACGGAAGCATCCGTCTCCTGCCACGTTAATGACCACCTTATCTTTGCAGCCTAACTTTGCTCCCAGGGAAGCCCCCAGGCCATAGCCCATCGTTCCAAGGCCACCAGAGGAGAGAAAGCTTCTGGGATATTTATACTGATAGAACTGGGCAGCCCACATCTGATGCTGGCCTACCTCCGTTGTGATAATTGCGTCACCCTGTGTAATCTCATAAATCTTTTCAATAACATAGGGACCGGTCAGAGAGCTTTTATCAAAGCGCATGGGATACATATCCTTCAACCGGTCAATGTGGGCAAGCCACTCTTCATGGTTGATGGGATCCAAACGGGCATTCAGCTTTTTTAAGATCACCTTTACATCACCCACAACGCTGGCAAATGTCTTGACATTCTTATTGATCTCAGCCGGGTCCACATCAAACTGAAGGATCTTCGCCTTTCTGGCAAACTTAGCGGCATTTCCTGTTACCCGGTCGCTGAACCGCGCACCCACTACGATCAATAAATCACATTCCGTAATTCCAAAATTAGAGGTCTTGGTTCCATGCATTCCTACCATTCCGGTATACAATTCATCGGTTCCGTTGAAGGCACCTTTTCCCATAAGACTGTCTGCCACCGGGGCCTGGATCTTATGAGCGAAGGAAGAAAGCTCCTCCGAAGCATTGGCTGCAACCGCGCCTCCGCCTACGAAAATATACGGCTTCTGGGACTTTCGGATCAGCTGCAGCGCTGTCTCTAAATCCTCCTCGGTTATGGTGTCCTCCTGCCTTTTAATAGGCTCGGGAGTCTTGGATTCGTATTCAAAGGTACCGGCGGTTACATCCTTTGTGATGTCCACCAGCACAGGACCCGGTCTTCCGGTCTGAGCGATCTGGAAAGCCCGGCGGATGGTGTCAGCAAGCTTTGTTATATCTTTAACAATAAAGTTGTACTTTGTGATTGGCATGGTCACACCGGCAATATCTATCTCCTGGAAGCTATCCCTTCCAAGAAGATTCACCGCTACGTTGCACGTAATGGCAACCATTGGAATGGAATCCATAAAGGCAGTAGCTATTCCGGTTACCAGGTTGGTGGCTCCAGGCCCTGAGGTGGCCAGACAGACTCCCACCTTACCTGTGGCTCTTGCATATCCGTCGGCCGCATGGGCTGCGCCCTGTTCATGGGAGGTCAGGATATGAGTGATCTCCTCCTGATGTTTATAAAGGGCATCGTATATATTCAGGATCGTTCCGCCCGGATATCCAAAAACAGTATCCACTCCCTGCTCTTTCAGGCATTCGATCACAATCTCTGCTCCTGTCAATGTTTTCATAGGCTGCTCCTTATCTTTTATATTTCAAGAATCGCTCCCCGGCTTGCCGGGGCTGCCATGGCCGCATATCTTGCCAGATATCCGGTGGTCACCTGCGGTTTCCTTGGCCGCCAATCGGTCTTTCTTCTGGTCATTTCTTCATCAGATACCTTTACGTCCAGCCGATGGTTGTCAATATCAATAGAAATGATATCTCCCTCTTCCACCAGGGCAATGGGACCTCCCACCGCTGCTTCCGGACACGCATGCCCGATGGAGGCGCCTCTGGAAGCTCCGCTGAAGCGGCCGTCGGTAATGAGAGCCACTGTGGATCCCAGTCCCATGCCTGCAATGGCTGAAGTGGGATTTAACATCTCTCTCATGCCCGGGCCTCCCTTGGGGCCTTCATAGCGGATAACAACCACGTCTCCTGCCACAATCTTTCCGCCTTTGATGGCTGCTATGGCATCCTCTTCACAGTCAAACACTCTTGCCGGGCCTTCATGCTTTAACATCTCAGGCGCTACGGCGGAGCGCTTTACCACTGCGGAATCAGGGGCAAGATTTCCTTTTAATATGGCGATACCACCGGTCTGGCTGTAGGGATTTTCCACCGGACGGATCACTTCAGGATTATTATTTACACAATTCTTAATATTCTCTCCAACCGTTTTTCCAGTTACGGTCATACAGTCTAATTCCAAAAGTCCCAGCTTGCTGACCTCGTTCATAACAGCATAAATGCCGCCTGCTTCATTTAAATCTTCCATATAAGTAGGGCCTGCCGGAGCCAGATGGCAAAGATTCGGAGTCTTGGCGCTGATTTCATTTGCGATTTCCAGATTTAAGTCCACTCCAGCCTCATGAGCAATGGCAGGAAGATGAAGCATGCTGTTGGTGCTGCATCCCAAAGCCATATCCATGGTCAGGGCATTGCGGAAGGCTTTTTCTGTCATGATATCACGAGGACAGATGTTCTTCTTAAGCATCTCCATAACCGCCATTCCCGCATGCTTTGCCAGCTTAAGCCGTTCCGAATAAACCGCAGGAATGGTACCGTTGCCTTTTAGTCCCATTCCCAAAACCTCGGTCAGACAGTTCATACTGTTGGCCGTATACATGCCGGAGCAGGAGCCGCAGGTAGGGCACGCCTTTTGCTCGTATTCCCTCACATCCTCTTCTGTCATGTTTCCTGCGGTATAAGCGCCCACCGCCTCAAACATGCTGGACAGGCTGGTTTTATGCCCTTGCACACGCCCTGCTAACATTGGTCCGCCACTGACGAACACTGTGGGTATGTTAATACGAGCTGCTGCCATTAAGAGTCCAGGAACATTCTTATCACAGTTGGGAACCATGACCAGGGCGTCAAAAGCGTGGGCTCTGGCAAGGCATTCTGTGGAGTCTGCAACCAGGTCCCTGGTAACCAGGGAGTATTTCATTCCAATGTGTCCCATAGCGATTCCATCACATACTGCAATGGACGGAACCATCACCGGTGTACCGCCTGCCATGGAAACTCCCATTTTAACGGCATCCACTATTTTATCCAGGTTCATATGGCCTGGAACGATTTCATTATAAGAACTGACAATACCGATCAGAGGTCTTTCCATCTCTTCCTCCGTCATTCCCAGCGCGTTAAACAGAGAACGGTGAGGCGCCTGCTGCATCCCTTTTTTTACTGAATCACTTTTCATGTGCTGCACACTCCTTTTCTTATCCAATCCGTTCCGCAATCAGATCTCCCATCTCTGCGGTTGAGACTTTTTTACACATTTCCGAATAAATGTCTGCCGTCCGGTATCCTTCCTTAAGCACTTCTTCCACAGCTGCCTCCACGGCTGCCGCTTCTCTGTCCAGATCAAAGGAATAGCGAAGCATCATAGCAGCAGAAAGTATGGTTGCAATGGGATTTGCAATATTTTTACCCGCAATATCCGGGGCAGAGCCGTGACTTGGTTCATACATTCCAAACTTGCTTTCATTCATGCTGGCCGAGGAAAGCATTCCAATGGAGCCTGTGATCATGCTGGCTTCATCGGATAAGATATCGCCGAACATATTCTCCGTAAGAATCACATCAAACTGTCCCGGATTCATGACAAGCTGCATGGCACAGTTATCCACCAGCATATGGGTTAAGGTTACCTCCGGATAATCCTTTGCCACCTCTTCCACCACGTTTCTCCAAAGCCTGGAGGAATCCAGAACATTTGCCTTATCCACGCTGATTACCTTTTTCCGGCGTTTCATGGCAATATCAAAAGCCTTAACGGCAATTCTTCTTATTTCATTTTCATTATAGGTAAGAGTATCCACGGCAGTCATAACGCCATCCACTTCTTTGGTACACCTCTCCCCGAAATACAGTCCTCCTGTCAGTTCTCTCATGATGACCATGTCAAACCCGTCTCCAATGATCTCCTTCTTTAAAGGACAGGCATCAGACAGCTCTTTATAAAGATAGGCAGGTCGGATATTGGCAAATAAATTAAGACCCTTACGGATGGCAAGTAGCCCCGCTTCAGGTCTCAGATTCGGTGCCACATCGTACCATCTTGAATTTCCTACATCTCCGCCAACTGCCCCAAGGAGAACGGAATCACTGTTTTTCGCTGTTTCAAGGGCTTCATCTGTTAAGGGAACGCCATATGTATCAATGGAAATGCCGCCCATCAATACTTCTGTATACAGGAACTCATGACCATATACACTTCCCACTTTATCAAGGACCTTTCTCGCCTCTCCAATGATTTCAGGCCCGATCCCGTCGCCGGGAATCACTGCAATGTTGTAATTCATCTCTTCCACTCCCTCTATGACACTGTACTATGCTAATATATTTCTTCTCATAATAGAACATTTATCGGGATTTTTCAACTAAAATAAAATAATTTTCGGGAAATAGGTATATAAGATTGGAATTGATACCATAAATTCAAGTTATAAGAGAGGCTTTTATTCATGAATTTAAGTGCCTGGGCAAGAGAAAAAAGGAGGAAAGAGCAAGCCTTTCCTCCTCTGTATGTTCTATGAAATGCCTTTGTCTACTGTCAGACATTTATCAATAGAAGCCTTTTCAATTTCATTAATATTGGAAGAACCTTCCGTACGGGTGTAATAGCAGCTGGAATCGCTGTTTAGGGAACCCACAGACAGAGTAAACGTTTCTTCCGAGCCGTTCTTATCATAAGTGTAAGTAATGACCGCAGCCGGTTGATCCAGGTCGTAACCTGCCAGTTCATTTTCCTGCACCTTATAATTGGAACAGCTTTTTACCTTCAGACTGCTTAAGGAATCTGCCAGAACATTTAAACCGGAATTATCGGAAATCTTGTTGTCCAGCAAATCCGCGGAGTCCCGGTACCATTCGATATTTCCGTCTTTATCTTCCAGCTTCTTTTTTACAAAATGTTTACTGGAGCCGTCCTTTGTTACTGTTATGCTTTTTATGTCAGCCCCTGAAACAGCAGGAAATTCTTCCAGGGCCATCAGATCATCTAAACCGCTGTTTGTTTTGCTGTACAATGTGGAGCTGATAAGATACGGGGTATCCTGCCCCTCCACAGAGGCATAATAATCTCCATCCCCGGTGGCATTGCCGAGAAGGATCACAGCTTTTGTCCCATCCTCTGCGGCTGCTGAAATTGTTTTTATGGGTTTATCCAGACCATAGGCGCTTAAGCTATCTCCACCTTCCAGTTTACGCAGGGCTTCAAGCTTTGAAACCGTGGAAGCAAGGGAATCCATTTCCTCCTGCTTCACCGGAAAAAGGACATCTCCGTCATAGCCCCATTTGCCGTCTTTTTTCGTAAAGGACAGCTCCTGACCGTCAAAATCATAGGAAAGGCTTGAAACATTGGAAAGGTCGGTGAGATAGACTTTTTCTCCCTCCTCCTTCTCCTTCGCCTGCTCTTTGGAGTGGTTCATATACTGGCCCACTCCCACATAGATTACACACAGCGCCGCCAGAGCCGCCGTTCCATACAAAAGGCCTCTTTTCTTTTTCATGTTTCAGCCTCCTTTTACAGACGTCTGCGCTTCAGCCAGATTACCAGACCGGCTGCCAGCGTAACCACCGGGATAACAAAAATAAACAGGATTCCCCACATGCCTCCATGGGTAACGGTGTTATACGTTACATCCAGGCTCTTGGCCGGTATGGATACATTGGAAACATCATCAAAATTAGCTGTAACCGCGTTCATGAAAAGAGTTAAATTGGTTAAGTTGGTAAAGCTGGTATTTAAGCCCTCATCAATAAGGGAAGGAGTACTGAATACGGTCAAACGTGCCGTTCCTGAGTCCAGAGTCTTCTCTGAGACAGCTCCCAGGATATAGGTTCCTTTTGTCTGCTTATCAGCCGTTACCAGCATACCTCCGTCACTGGTCTCCATAAAAGGAGTTACTTCCACGCCATCCGGCAAATCCTGTTTCTGGGTCATGGCTGCAGACTGAAGGACAAGAGCTGCACTTTTTCCATCAATTCCGTTTGTCACTTCACTTCCCGCCTGAATCGTTGGGAAAATATAATAGGGATTGTTCTGGTAAAATTTCTTGGTATCTGCTGCAAGTCCGTTTTCCAGATTCAAGCCGTAATCGCTCATAAGGGCACTTAAGTTTGGACGGTCCTTTTCCTCATAGCCTGCAAGGATTAAAACCCTTCCGCCTTTATTCAGGTAATCGGAGATCATCTTCTTTTCATCATTCGCCAGGTCTGATGCCGGGGCATTGATGAGCAAAAGTTCACAATCCTCAGGAATGCTTCCTCCTGTTAAAAGATTTAAAGAGTTCACGGTCAGATTGGATTTTTTTAACAGATCGGAAGCCGTAGTTCCAAGAGCCGCCTCTCCGTGTCCTTCCGTCACGTAAACCGTTTTCTGCACATCGTTGATCACATGGGAAATGGCTCCGGTAAGCTGGCCCTCTCCGTCAAATTCTGTTTCCTTGGACTGTCCATAATAATAGTAGGACATTTCATCTATTTTAATGATATCCGTCAGGGCGATGGATTCTGTCCTGCCTGTGGAATCGCAGCTTATCAAAAGAGTGTTATCCTGCGCTTTTAACTTATTTACCTGGTCCGGATGTAGAACGGAATCCACGGTTTCTACCTTGATGTGGCTGGATAAATCCTCGTAGCGCTTGATAAAGCTTGTAATCCGCTTATCTACAGAATCCGGATCGGCTACCACATAAATCGTTACATCCTTATCAAGTGCCTTAACAAGATCCTTTGTGGTTCCGCCCAGGGTATAGATCTGGTTGCTGCTCATATCCCATTGCCGTACCTTCTCCGGAAGACGGCCTACGATCAAGTTTAATATTACCACGGCTGCTATGACAATCATTGATAGGATTGCCGTGTAGCCTCCTTTTTTAAATTTTCTGGTCATTTCCATCCTCCTAACTCCATCTGCGTTTCTCTATGGACTGCACGGTCAAGAATACCAGCAGGAATATGATGCTGATATAGTAGACCAGGCCGCCTGCATCAAAGATGTAATGACTGGCAAAGTTCTGAAACACGTCGGTCACTGCAATCTTTTCCAAAACATTTGTCAGTGCACGCTCAAAAAGATCTTTTTTTACAAGGTACAGCACTGCGATGCTAAGGACTCCTGCCGCTTCCAGAACGACTGCAAGGGGACCATGGCTTGTTATACGGGAAACTGCAAAAACAATCCCAGACCAAAGAATCAGAAACCCTGCTGCTGAGCCGATCGCTGATGTAGGCAAAAATCCTACAAGGCTGGGCCATAAAAGCAGAAGAAGGATGATCCCAAAGGTTCCTACCGCAGCAATGATCTGGCTCTCTGTTAAAGAAGAAATAAACATCCCGATGGCAATATAAACACAGCCCAACAGGAAAAAGGCCAGTAAAGACGCATAATCCGCTTTTAAATTTGCATTTCCGTTCAGTTTGATGATAAGCGGACAGATTCCGGAAAGCAGTACCGGGACAGCATAGACGGTTATCATGGAAAAATATTTTCCAAGAACCATCTGGGCAACGGATACCGGAGAGGTAAGCAAAAGCTGGTCTGTCTTCGTCTTCCGGTCATCGGCAAAGCTTCTCATGGTAAGCACTGGAATGCCGATCATAATAATGGTCACCATGCCAGACAGGGTATAGGAAAAGTAAGGGTATCCGCTCATCATATTATAAGCCATAAAGTAAATCCCTATGAACAGCACCATAAAGGCGATAAATACGTATCCGGTCATGGACTGAAAGTAGGCTTTCAGTTCTCTTCTATAAATTGCTGTCATGATTCTTCATCCCCCTCTCCGTCTTCCTCTTCTTCCATAAAGTTAACCTCTGAAGGCTCCCCTTCAAAATCATCAGTTTCAAGGCTTTCGCCTGTCTCTATGACCTCTGCCGTTCCTTCTCCCGTCAGTTCAAGGAACACCTCTTCCAAAGACGCTTTTGTGGTCTGCATGGAAAGAATGGGAAGCCTCTGGTCTGCAAATGCAAAGAAAATGGTTTCCCGGATATCCTCTTCCTCTTCTTTCTCTTCCGCTTCTGTGCTGATGCGGAATGACGCCCTGTTTATTCCCTCTTCTCCGCTTTCCTGTACCGACACATCGGATGCCTGGGGAATGGCTTCCAGAATTTCAAGGATCTGTTCTTTAGTTCCTTTCACCAAAAGCTCCATTCCGGCGGTTCCGGCCATCTGGCGTTCCAGATTCTCCGGTGTATCACTGGCAATCAGCTTCCCTTGTCAATGATCATGATGTGATCGCAAACTGCGCTGACCTCGGAAAGGATATGGGAGCTTAAAATAACCGTATGGTTCTGCCCAAGCCTTCGGATGGTATCCCTGATCTCGATGATCTGCTTGGGATCCAGTCCTACGGTAGGCTCATCCAGAATAATGACCGGAGGAAATCCTAAAACAGCCTGGGCCAGACCTACACGCTGCCGGTAGCCCTTTGATAAGTTACGGATCAAACGGCCTTTTACATCCACCAGTTTGGCAAGCTCCATGACCTCATAAACAGCCTCATTTCTATCCTTTTTCGGTATTTTCTTTAATTCTGCAGCAAACTGCAGCTGCTCTTCTACAGTCATATCCACATATAGCGGGGGAAGCTCCGGCAGATACCCAATACATTTCTTTGCTTCCTCCCCGTCTTCCAGTATATTATGGCCATTGATCAGTACATCGCCCTCCGTAGCTCCGATGTACCCGGTCATAATGTTCATTGTAGTGGATTTTCCGGCCCCGTTTGGCCCTAGAAAACCATATATCTGGCCATCATTGATCGTAAAACTCAAATGGTCCACAGCCAGATGACCGCCGTAATCCTTTACTAGATTTCTGACTTCAATCAACTTTCTCTCCTCCTGTTCTTTTCTGCTTTTTGCATCCTTACTTAGGGTAAAAGGGAATTGTGAAAATTGTGTGATATATTTTTGTTGATTGTGTGATAAAAGTATGAAATATTTCGACAAACTAAAAAATAAAAAAGCCTGGCAGCTTCCGCTGCACAGGCAATTAAGATCAAGAGATCGGATCAAGTCCCCCGCAGCTTGCTGCGGGGTATCTGATTTATCTTATAGTAAAACATATACTGCTGGAGGATCCCGGCAAATCCCTGGTACCGCTCCAGAGGAAATCCCTGAGGATAGTGTAGCTCTAGGATCTGCTTTACGTGGGTATCCACAGGAAAAGCTCCCACATGGTGAAGCCCAAAAAGACAGACGCAGTCCGCCACCTTCCTACCGATCCCATACTGCTCCATCAAAATGCAGTGGGCGCTTTTATAATCTGCTTCCTTTAAGCGTAAAAGCCATTCCTTTCCTTCAGAACCGCTGCACATTTCTGCAATTGACAGGATGTATTTATCCCGGTACCCCAGACCCAGTCCGGACAACCCTTTAAGACCTGCCAAAGAAAGGCTTTCCGGCTCCGGAAAGGTATCATAGTTTCTTACCGTTTCTTTCCAGCTCCCGTCAGATGACATGGTCAGGCCAAGCCCTTTCCTTTTGTCTCCGAACCGTTTACACAGTTCCTTGACGCTGCCAGTGATGCGGGTGATGTTGTTATTCTGGGAGATCAAAAAAGTCACCAGCATTTCCCATAGATCCTGCTGAAGAATCCGGACACCCCAGCCCCATTCCATGGCTTCCCTAAGATATGCATCGTTCGAGTCCACATGCTTTTTATAGCCGCCGTAATCGGTCTGTAAGTCAAAATAGCCGGCCCATGTTTCTTTAAACTCTCGTTCTCCGCAGGAAAACAGGAAGCTGTCTCCATCTTTTACTGCTTCCACATATTCTCCCCCAGCCGCAATCGTCCAGACTCCCTTTTCGTCCTCTCGGCCTTCCATGCGGAAGCACTGACCTGATCTGGCAATCTGTTCAAAATCCATATCCTTTATCTGAATCCGGTACATAATAAGCGTTTCTCCATTTCATTGCAAAGCCAATCTAGTTATTATTGATCGTGGACAGAAATTCTTTCAGCCGTTTCACGTCTCCGTCCTCAAAACAGTATCCATCCATACCGCAGGCCCTGGCTCCTTCAATGTTCATGGACAAGTCATCGATAAAAAAGCATTCCTCCGGCTTTAAATGGAACCGCTCAAATAAATGTCCATACATTTCCTTTTGTGGCTTCAGGCACTTTACCTCAGCGGAAAATAAGCGACCGTCAAAATGTTCAATTCCTGGAATGATGTTGTAACACGTCAGCAAACGGAGGGAAGCATTGGAACAAAGATAGATGCCATATCCCCTTTCCTTAAGCTGTCCTACCAGTTCCCCCATCTCTTTATCAGGCCACATATTATATTCATGCCAGTGTTCCAAGCAAAGAGCTGCCATTTCTTTTGCATGGGCAGTGTCCAGACGCGCCTGCATCTTTTTTAAAGCCTCTTCCTCTGAGATCAGCCCCATATCCAGAAACAGCCACTCCTGAGATTCAAATACAGCGATTCTTACTGCCTTCCGCTCTGCCTCATCTTCAATAAAATGTTTGCAGACAATATCTCCATCGTAATGTACTAACACTTTACCCATGTCAAATACTATATTTTTAATCATGTTTTTTCTCCTGTAATAATTCATTTTTCTTTTTAAACCAAAAATAATAGGGAATCTCATAAAGCAGCATACAGGTCCAGCCAGCCAGGCATGCATAGGGAACGCCCTTCATTCCCATAGACGGAACCAGCAGGACGACCAACGCCACCCGGACAGATATCTGTATCAGAGTGGAGATCAGGGTGATGGACATATTTCCCATTCCCC
Source organism: Lacrimispora celerecrescens (assembly GCF_000732605.1). Classification (GTDB taxonomy): domain Bacteria; phylum Bacillota; class Clostridia; order Lachnospirales; family Lachnospiraceae; genus Lacrimispora; species Lacrimispora celerecrescens_B. The sequence continues at coordinate 61,700 of NZ_JPME01000014.1, forward strand.
GGAAAAATCCCTGGATCCCATTGGTAAACGCCGGCATCACATAGAAAAAAGCCATAAGGCTTAAATATTCTGCCCCAATCTTTACCATGGCCCCATCCCCATTGGAGACAAATAATCTCATCACCGGTTCCTTTATCAACAGGATGACAATGCATATGATCACCCAGTAGCCTGCTTCTATAAAAAGTCCGGTCCGAAAGCCCTTCTTTATCCGTTCTCCGTTACCGGCTCCCCGGTTTTGAGCCACAAAAGTCATCATTCCGCTGGAAATGCTTTGTTCCGGAGTAAAGGCAAAGTCATCCACTCTGTTTACAGCCTGAAACGCCGCTATGGTGCTGACTCCAAGAGGATTTATGACTCCCTGTATCAAAAGCTTTCCAATCGGCTGGCAGGATTGCTGCAATGCCGTGACCGCCCCCTGCTTAACCGTTAGACTTAAGAGCTCCCGGTCTATTCGGACATCCTTTGGCTTAAGCTTAAGGAGGGGAACCTTCTTATATATGTAGGAAATACACAAAAGCGCGGAAACCGCCTCTGCAATGTCCGTAGCCAGGGCTGCTCCAAAAACCCCCATGTGAAATCCTGCCACAAATACCAAATCTAATACTGCGTTTAAAACCGAAGCCATAGCCAGGAAGCGGACCGGAGTCTTTGAATCGCCCACACTCCGAAGAGCAGAAGCAACACCGTTATAAAAAAAGGTAAATGGGGTTCCGATCAATATGACCCTTAAATAAATAGCCGCATCTTCTGAGATCTCTTTTGGAACACGGAGAAGCCTTATGATCTCACCGGAAAAAAGCAGCCCCAGGCCCACAATGGCCAGGGAAAAATATAAGCCAAACAAAAGGGTGGTGGATATCTCCCGCTTTAACTTTTCATGGCTTCCTGCACCAAAAAATTCACTCATTAGCACCGAAGCCCCGATGCAGATTCCCGTAATCCCCAGGATCACAATATTCATGACCGGGCCTGCCGCACCAACTGCTGCCAGTGCCTCTTCTCCAGCAAACCGTCCAACTACAATGGAATCCACCGCATTATAGGTGAGCTGGAATAAATTTCCTAAAACCAGCGGAATGGAAAACCGGATCAATTGAGAAGAAATATTTCCTCTTGTCATATCTTTCATCATATCGCCTGCCCCTTAGGCGGATCAATAGCTTCTCAGCTTGTCACTGCCATCATCCTTTGTATTTTCCAGGCGTTTCACCACTACGTAGTAGCCTGTATTGCCATCGACCTTTACATAAACCCGGTCGCCAACCTTATGTCCAATAATAGCCCTTCCCAATGGAGACTCTGAGCTGATAAGGCCCTTCATGGAATTTCCGCGGACGGTTGTCACAAGCTTGTAGGTCTCCTCCTCTTCATCATCCTCAAAATATAAGTCAACCGTATTATAGAGCCCGATCTCATCGTCTTTGGATTCATCGGATATGATCTGAGCTGTCTTTATCATCTTCTCCAGATAACGGATCCTGCTTTCATTCTGGTTCTTATCCTTTTTTGCGGCATGATATTCAAAATTTTCACTTAAATCCCCATGAGCTCTTGCTTCTTTTACCGCTTCTAATGCTTCTTTTCGAACGACCAGCTTCCGATAGTCTATTTCTTCCTGCATTTTCTTAATATCATTGTCCGTTAATTTATCAAACACGTTGTTCCTTCCCTCTTTCTACATTCTCCTATAGAGTCCATCATTCCTTCTTCTGGGCAATTACTTCAATTCGCCCGGAAGCAGTCCCCACATGGCGATATGATCTTATGGAAAGTCCACATTTTTCCGCCAGAGCGTCTATTCCCCTGTCCGTCATGCAGACCTCTGCCACTTCTCCCTTCCACATGGAAGCCCCCTTTTTTTCCAGATTTTTAATAGATTTATCAAGATCAGGGCCGTCAAACCAGAGAATCCCGTCCTCTGCTAAGTACTCCGCCGCCTGGGTCAGGATCAACTTCAAATCCTGAGTGCGGGAGATCCGGTCAATAAGGACAATCCGGTATGCCTTCTTATCACCTTCGATCTGTCCACCGGCTTCCTCCAGAGACATTGCCTGTGGATGATATCCGGCCTTTCTGGCCTCTTTATATAAAGGGCTTCTCTCTTCACCGATAAACAGCATGGTTCCTCCTGCTGCAAATTCACCTATGTCAGCTAAGAGCCGTTCACATCTTACTTTTGTGCGGTTTGTCCCCTTCTTTCTGTTTACAAGCCGGCTTTCTTCCCTTGCAAGGTAGTAATTTCCGCAATCCCTGCATTTCATAAAGACCCTGACGGGCTCAAGCACATATTGATCCGCATCTTCATCTTCCATATATAATACAGCTCCATAATGGGTTTCACCTTTCCCGGAGCAAACGGGACACCGCTCTACTTCTGCTGTCATTAAGTTACGAAGTTCTTTTAACGCTGAAAAATACCAGCGGTACAGCCTGTTTTTAAATTCCTGGTCATAAACAAACAGCCGTGTCTTTATGACTTGTGCCATCCATTTCGTTTCATGGATCACCGATTTATCTGCCATAAATCCCTTTAAACTCTCCTCCAAAGTAAGGAGCCCTGTGACAGTATCCTCTTTCAGCCGATCATTCTCCTTAAAGGCCATAAGGTGTTCGATTCCTTCCACAACACTGCTGCATAAATTGACCATTACCAACAGCTGATTCATTCTGCCTGTTGCCATACCATTTCCTTTCTTTCAGTTGCCTGTATTGTCCATGCATACTCCTTTATATTAGCATTTTTAAGGGGTGAAAAGCAAGATGCAAACAGGAAAACCGAAAATCAGTACATGGGAGCCGCCAGTAATGGTTCCCTTGTACTGATTTTACTAAAAAGGTATAAAACATATGAAAACAATTCGCCTTACGTAATATTTCTGCTGAATAAATCGGTTTCTTCCAGCAAACTCTCGATGCTGTCCAGGTTCAGACGGTGCAGTAGTTCAATCACATATGGGTTCTCCGCAGGATGCATATAAGTCGCCTTTTCTCCATAATCATTGACCAGTTCTGTTCCTTGCTCCACTCCCAGAATGGACCTTGGTCCGCCCACACAGCCACCCACGCAGCCCATGCCTTCGTAAAAGTTTGCTTCGATATTCCCAGCCATAATATCCTGAATCATTTTCCGGCACGCAGGTACTCCATCCGCCTGTTTGGTGCGGATCTCTGTTTTTTTATTGGGATTAATGGCTCTTACCGTACTTTCTACCGCTTCACTGACTCCGCCCTTTCTGGCGTAAATCCTTCCGGCCCTTGAGGAATGGTCCTTTTCACTTTCTTCCATGACAGCCGGATCGATTCCCAAGGCATCAAATATATTCTTTACCTCCTGGAATGTAAGAACATAGTCAACCGCACCGGCCAGATCCTTTTCCCTGGCTTCTGCCTTTTTGGCAAGACACGGTCCAATGAATACGGTCAAAGCATCGGGATGGAGTGCTTTTACGACTCTTGCACAGGCGACCATGGGTGATACCGAGCCAGGCACATGAGGAACCAGCTGGTTATAGACTTTACGGATCATACCGATCCACATGGGGCAGCAGCAGCTTGTCAGCTGGAAATCGTTGATATCATTGATGTTTTTATCAAATTCAAGGGCTTCTTTTAATGTAAGGATGTCCGCAAATAAGGCAACCTCCAGCATTCCGTCAAACCCTACGGCTTTTAATGCCGACCTAAGCTTACCGGGAGTAACCTCTTTTGAAAACTGGCCTAAAAATGCGGGAGCTATCATTGCATATACCAGTCCCTTGGAGCCTCTTATCGCTTTTAATGCCGGGATAATGTCCGTACTGGCTGTCAACTTTTCCGGTGCGCAGCCTTCAATGCAATTTTCACAGCCCAGGCACAGCTCCGGATCAACAGTGACCCCATCCTTTCCGATCCCCAATGCACCGAACGGACAGCGCTTTAAGCATTCCTCCCGTTCCTCTTTGGAACAGGTGCAGGTTCCCGTACGGATTACTACCGGGTGCTTCATCGGGTTCAAAAGGCAATCCAGATGGTGAGGATCATATGGGGTTTCCAAATTATTCTCCGGATCCGAATCATTATTTAATACGGACTTCACCATACTTTCATACAACTGCTTAAATGTCTGCATAAGATACCTCCCGCAAGTATGTTTTTGTTTTCTTATAGTACTTATATTTTTATCAATTCCGGTAATTATATGATATTTATTATTATAATACTTTTTCTTCTTCCTTACCATACCATACATGGGAATGTTCCTATTTTCACAAAAATTCCTTGTGTATATGCAAATGCTCGATTTTATCCAGAAATTTTTCGTCTTCAAAATCAAGCTCTATGATATACGGCATCCAATCCAGAATCCGAAGGAAAGAATCACAGTCATAGTCTGTATTATAATAATTTAAAATGCTGCTTAGTGCTGTTCCATGGGTTCCAATGACAATATTCCTGCCATCATTCTTTTGAAGTATATCCTTTAGTGCAGCCACATTCCTCTCCTGTACCATGGCGATTGATTCTCCGCCCTCCTCATGAAAGTCATGATCTTCCCAACGCTTCCGAAACATTCCATGATGATTCCCGTTTCTCCCGCTTTCACGTTCACGGAGACGTTCATCGGTGATGATTTCCGTTTCATAATGTGCTGCAGTTTCCCATATGGTATCCATACTCCGCTTATATGGGCTGCAGTAAAATGAATCAATATTTTTATCCTGCAAAAACTCCAATACCTTCCTGGAGTCTTCTCTGCCCTCCATCGTCAAAGGCCTGCTCCTGTCATCTTCCCAGGCATGGTCCGGCTGTGCGTGGCGTACAAAATATACTCTTGTCATTATGTTTTATCCTCCCCCACTGTTTATTATTTATAACATTGTCTCTGAATAATCATGATGGCCGGTAATTGATTCTATGGAATCAGCCGGTTTATATCTCTTGGAAACAAGGTGGATAACCGCACATTCTCCTGTTCAAGAAGCTTGCTTGTAAAACGTTCCAGACCAAGGCCCAGTCCTCCATGAGGCGGCATCCCATATTTATGCATCATGAGATAGCTTTCAAATAATTCAGTATTCATTCCTCTGCGTACCATTTTCTCAACCTGTTCCTTATACCCATGAATTCTTTGGCCGCCTGTTGTTATCTCCAGTCCCCGGAATAAAAGGTCAAAGCTTAAGGTTTCCTCCTCATTCTCCACGCTATCCATGGCATAAAAGGGCCTCTTGGGGCTTGGATAATGAGTTACAAATACAAATTCACTTTCTGTTTTCTTCTTAATCAGCTCAAAAAGCAGTTTTTCTTCTTCCGGCTCAAAATCATCAAAGTCTTTAATAGGCCTATGATATTCCACTGATATCAATTCTTTTGCTTCCTTAAATTTAATCGCCGGAATTTCTTTGATTACAGGCAGCTTCACTTTTAACAGCCGTATTTCATCACCATACTGTTCATTTAAATATTCCATTACATGTTTTAGCATCATCGTTTCCATCTGCATAATGTCTTCAAAACTGCAAATGTACCCCATTTCAAAATCCACGCTTGTATATTCATTCAAATGCCTGGAGGTATCATGTTTTTCCGCCCGGAAGACCGGAGCTATTTCATACACTCTTTCAAAAACGCCTACCATCATCTGCTTGTAAAATTGCGGGCTTTGAGCTAGATATGCCTCTCTGCCAAAATAGTCTAAACGGAAAATATTTGCTCCGCCTTCGGCACCTGCGTAAACGATCTTAGGCGTACGGATTTCCGTAAATTTTTCTTTTTTTAGGAACTCACGGATCCCATAGGTGATCCCTTCCTGAAGTTTAAAAATTGCCCGTTCTTTTTCGTTACGAAGAGTAACCGGTCTGAAATTGAGCAGAGTTTCCATGGAAGTATCTACACATTTATTATTAATTACAACTGGGCTTGGCTCTACCGGCTTTGATAATACCTCTATCTCAATCATCTGAAGGTCATAGCCTGTTCTGGATCTTTCTTCCCCTTTGACACAGGCGGTCACGATAACGCTGCTTTCTTCCTTCATCTCATCGAGAGAAAACAAGGAAAATTCTTTTGAATAAATACACTGAACTACGTTCCTTTTCGTTCTCAACAGTACAAACGCAAAATCACTCATTTTCCTGATTTTATAGATGCTTCCATGAATCTTTATTGTTTCACCGATATGGTTTATCAGCTCCTGCGCCTCAACGGTTATCTCTTTGATTTCTCCAATGATACTCTTCATTGTTTATTCCTCCTGGATTATGATTATTTGATTTTTACTGCTATCTAATATATCCATAAGGACATCATCAATATGTCCCATACGATCACAACCTTTCCCTCACCCGTATGGGTATAAAAATAGAACCACACAGGCAATTTAAATTTACCGATGTGGTCCCTAAAATATTCTATCCACACAGGCGCAACGCTATAAGCGCTTGCACCTGCGTTTTGTCACAGATACAAGCGCTATCAATCGTCGTCCCTATTCAACATTTCAAATAGTTGATGCTGATTCATAATAGCTGCCTCCATTTATAGTTTGATACAGGTTATCACAAAGAGCCTATATTGTCAAATGAAATATTCAATGGTATCTGCCGGTTTCTTCTGTGTCACTCTGTTAAATATAATGACTGCCTCTCTTGTTTCCTTGGGACCGAGGGCATAAGCACCCTTTCCTGTGTCATTAAATATCTCCCATGGCACACATCGGTTCCTATGATAAGGCATATCTGTGATTAACTCCAATCCCTTTTGCTTAAAAGGTTTTTTTCTAAAATAAGGATCAAATAAATAAACATTTTCCTCATCGGCCCCAGTTACCAATACATAGTGCCAGCAGCCTAACATTACCCGCGCCACCACAACTCCGTCCTGCTGCAGACCATATATGATCTTGCTGTTTTCTCCTATATACACTTCGTCCCCAGTCAGATATTCGCTTTGAACAGGAAACTTCTTCATCTTTCCGAATTGATTAATCCAGTTGCTGAAAAACATCATAGCCATACGTGAGGTTCCATTTTTTCCGAACTCTCCCTTGGCATTATAGGAATCGAGACAAAAAAGCATAATATGTTTGATGATATCCGGCGGAATCTGATCCCGGGTGAAGAGATAGCTCATTGCATTCAGTAATGTGGTCGGGCCGCAGTCGTATTCTGTGACCTGATAATTTAGGGGATTTTTCATATTGGGGTTCACTTCCTTTAAGGATTTTCATACACGGTTGCCTGTCATATGTTAAAAATACCGGGCTTACCTATAATAGCATCTTGCTATTACAGGAGCTATACAATATTCCTTAATAAATTCACTTATCACATTTCTATCTTATAAGCATTATTTGTATCATTTTAGCACAATATTGTCAATATATTTTCAGCTCGTATGGATACCTTTTATATTATGCAGTCACAATGCAAAAGCTCTTAGGCTGATGATCCGGGTGGTTCACTATTACATTGTGCCACAAAACCTATCTGTTATTACATAAATTCAATTTATTCCGGTGAAATACGGTACGTAAGAAAGACTACTTGAGAGAACCTCTCAGGAGTCTTTCTTATCCTGCCATTTACAGGCAATTCTTGTCTTTGGAAATCAGATGTAAGGCTTAAAGCTGATTTTCCAGCTGTTCTATTAGTTTTTTCTTTAACTCTTCTAATTCTATTGTCGATGGCCTATTTTTGTCTTCATACATAATTTCGGCCGTCCGCCACCACTTTGCATTGTAATCCGGTAGCAACAGGATCATCAAACCAAAGAGTATAGACTTTAAAAACATCAATATCTAACAATTGATTAAGACCACTTAAGTTCTCGATAACGTATATGCCATTCTTCTCCAACAACCTGTCCGCAGGTTCATGCTCTTTTCCACGGCGTATACCTGAGCAGTCAATTCCCAAAAAGCGAAGCGGTTGATTTGTGAGCCACTGGATCAACTCATTGGATAACTGCGGATGATCACGAAAATAATCAGCGGTACCGTACTTTTCTTTTTCACTTCGACCAGTGTATATGAAAAGAAAGGCATGTTCTGGTATAGGTAAATTCTCGATATCAGAGAGTGAGATTTCACGATCTTCTGAAATATCTGATACATCCCAAAGAATACCCGGGCACGTAATATAATCCAGCGGGATAACACTTTTCTCATAGGTATCTAAATGTGTTCCCACATGTCCTGTGGCTATATGGCGGTTTTCCTGTGTGGAGAGCCATTGCTCCATTAAGCACTGGTCCACTTGTGTTGTCAAGTCATATTTCATAGTGATTCCTCCTCTATTTTATCTTTCAGATAGTTATTGAACTTTTGTAAAAAGTCAAGGATTACTTCTTGCTCCTTTATTGGAACAGAATATAAAAAGGCAATATCCCGTTCTTCCCATTTCGTATGAGCAACCTCATGTTCTTTATTTAAAACCTCTCCTTTAGCGGTCAGCCGATAGTAAATTTCTTTTTTATTATCCGGAAGAACATAACGCTCGATAAGGCCATCCTGCAGCAAACGCTTAGCCAGCCTAGTAACTGCACCTCGAGTCATAGAGAGAAGCGAAGCGAGCTGCACTCCATTTGGGTGCTCAAGCTTTCCGATCGCTTCAATACAATGCAATTCTGAATTACTATATCGTGAATTTAAACCACTATTTATAAGATTGCTAAGTATGTCTTGATAGTTATAAAGCTGCGTAAATTGTTGAAGTATTTCCCGCTCCATTTTATATCTCCTTTTTGTTTCCTGGTAAGCAATCTTATGATAACACGTTAAATTATTGTTGTCAAGTCAACAAAAAAACAAATGGAAAAAACCATCCGCGAACGAAAAAAGGGAACAGGATAAAATACAATCCTGTTCCCCGCTTTCATTCCTTTCATTTTACGGCAAAATCAACTCTACACGTTTTTAAATCCCCATCTCTTCCTTTACACGTTTAAAGCATTCTACTGCAAAATCCAAATCCTCCCTGGTATGGGCGGCGGATATCTGTGTACGGATTCTGGCCTTTTCCTTTGGAACCACCGGATAGCAGAATCCGATGACATATACGCCAAGTTCCAGCATCCTTGCTGCAAATTCCACAGCCGTCTTTGCATCATACAGCATAATCGCCACAATCGGATGATCACTCTCTATAATATCAAATCCAACCTCTTTTATCTTCTCCCTGAAATAGCGGGTATTTTCATGAACACGGTCCCTGTACTCCGTGCTGCGCTCCAGAATTTCAAAGGTCTTTATGGCCCCGCCTGTGATTGCAGGAGCTACCGTATTGGAAAACAGATACGGTCTGCTCTTCTGGCGGAGCAAATCCACGATTTCCTGCCTGGCACTGGTATATCCGCCGCTGGCTCCACCTAGGGCCTTGCCCAGTGTACCGGTGATGATATCTACCCGGCCCATAACGCCGCAGTGCTCCGGTGTGCCTTTTCCAAGTTTTCCCATAAATCCTACTGCATGGCTGTCATCCACCATTACCAGCGCGTCGTATTTGTCAGCCAGATCACAGATTGCTTTTAAATCAGCCACAATGCCGTCCATAGAAAATACACCGTCTGTAGCAATCAGACGTATCCTGGCATCCTGGGAATCCTTTAAGCACTGTTCTAACTCCTCCATATTATTGTTGGCATAACGGAAGCGTTTAGCCCTGCATAAACGCACGCCGTCGATAATGCTGGCATGATTTAATGCATCGCTGATCACCGCATCTTCCTCTGTCAGCAGTGTCTCAAACAAACCTCCGTTAGCGTCGAAGCAGGAGGAGTATAAAATCGTATCATCCATGCCCAGGAAAGATGAAATTTTTGCTTCCAGTTCTTTATGTATCCCCTGAGTTCCGCAGATAAAACGTACGGAAGACAAGCCATATCCCCATGTATCATAAGTGGCTTTGGCCGCATCTATAATTTCCTGGTTGTTAGAAAGTCCAAGATAATTGTTCGCACACATATTGATGACATTTTCTGTCTTTGTCGTATTGATTCTGCTCCTCTGAGGAGTTGTGATAATGCGCTCCTCCTTGTAAGTTCCGTCTCCTTTGGACTGCTCCACCGCTTCTTTATAATAGTTTAATGCTTTCTTCATAATATCACTTCTCTCCTATCGTTCATGTTCCATATCGGCTGAATAACCTTATCTATGTCAATTCGTTCTTCCCGTACTCTTTTAAATCTTCGTCCAGTCCAGAACTACCTTTCCGCACTGTCCGCTGTTCATTACGTCAAAGCCCTTCTGGAACTCCCGGAAATCAAATTTGTGGGTGATAATTTTCTCAATCTCAAGACCGCTGTTTAGCATAGCCATCATCTTGTACCAGGTTTCAAATATTTCCCTTCCATAAATCCCTTTTAACTGAAGGCAGTTAACCACGATCTTATTCCATGGCACCACGGTATCGCTTCCCTGAAGTCCCAGCACTGCAATCTTACCGCCGTTGTACATATGGTCAATCATGGAAGTAAACGCCTGGCCGTTACCGGACATCTCAAGTCCAACATCAAAGCCTTCCTCGATATGAAGCTCCCGCATCTTATCATCTAAGCTCTCTCTGGCTACATTGACAGTATGGGCACCGCAGATTTCCCGGGCCAGATTCAGCCGGTAATCATTGACATCCGTGATCACCACATGTTTGGCTCCAATATGGCGGCAAATCGCTGCAGCCATAATACCGATAGGACCGGCACCTGTAATCAGCACATCTTCTCCCACCATATCAAAGGACAAAGCAGTATGTACCGCATTGCCCAGAGGATCAAAGGATGAACATAATTCCTCGGGGATTCCCGGCTCACAAATAATTACATTGGTCTGCGGAATCACCAGATACTGTGCAAATGCACCGTCACGGTTTACCCCTACACCGATAGTATTTTTGCAGAGATGGCGTTTTCCTGCTTTACAGTTGCGGCAGTGACCACATACGATATGGCCCTCACCCGATACAATATCGCCGATTTTATACTCTTTCACAAGGCTGCCCACCTCTACGATTTCACCTACAAATTCATGTCCGATGGTCATCGGCGGTTTTATCGTCTCCTGAGACCACTTATCCCAGTTATGGATATGTAAATCCGTACCGCAGATTGATGTGTAGTGAATCTTGATCTTCACATCAGTTTCCCCTGTTTCGGGAATGGGGACCTCTCTAAGCGCCAGCCCACGCGCCGCCTGTTCTTTTACAATAGCATACATCATTCTTTCTTTCATTGTAACCTCCACCTTTCTCATTGCTTTATATGTCTTTGTGAGACGAAAAATGTCTTTTATGCGCAGACACTTTTACATTCAATGTCTCCCCCTCAGGGACATAATAACATGAATATCAGTAGATTGCAATCCCTTTTCTTATGATTTCTGTAAGGAAATTTAGCATGAAACGACATAGGTTTCGTACTATTTCGCAGAAGGTTATTACGAAAAAAGAGATGGCTTCCAAAGTGGATTCCATCTCTTTATATATACTATATCTTTGTTTATTATCGTTTGGAGAACTGTGGAGCACGACGAGCTGCCTTTAAGCCGTACTTCTTTCTTTCTTTCATTCTTGGATCTCTTGTTAAGAAGCCTGCCTTCTTAAGAATCGGGCGATACTCAACATCTGCCTGAAGCAGAGCTCTTGAGATACCGTGTCTGATTGCACCGGCCTGTCCAGTGAATCCGCCGCCGTGAACGTTTACAAGAATGTCAAACTTATCAACTGTCTCTGTAGCAACTAACGGCTGACGTACAACAAGCTTTAATGTTTCAAGACCTAAATACTGGTCAATATCTCTCTTATTGATAGTGATCTTGCCTGTACCTGGTACTAAATATACTCTAGCGATAGATTTTTTTCTTCTACCTGTTCCGTAAAATTTTGCATTAGCCATGATAACTTCCTCCTTTCAGCACCTCTGATTAAAATTTGAACTCTAAAACTTCTGGTTTCTGAGCAGCATGACCATGCTCTGCGCCTGCATATGCGTGAAGTTTTGTTATCATGCTTCTTCCTAAAGGTCCCTTGGGAAGCATTCCCTTAACTGCCAGTTCAATAACTTTTTCAGGCTTTTTAGCCATCATTTCTCTTAAAGTTGTTTCTCTCATACCACCAACATAGTCAGAGTGGTTGTAATAGATCTTCTGATCTAACTTCTTACCGGTTACGGCAATCTTATCTGCATTAACAACGATCACATAATCGCCGCAATCCATATGCGGTGTGTAGATCGGTTTATTCTTACCTCTTAATACTTTAGCTACTTCTGAAGCCAAACGTCCTAATGTATATCCTGTAGCATCAACTACGTACCATTTTCTTTCAATTGTTGCTGGACTAGCCATAAAAGTCTTCATTGGACAACCTCCTGTAAATTATGGTTTTTTTAAGCATAACTATATTGCAAAATGCTCACTCCGGGGCTTTGGCTGAACATTTTCGTCTAACGTCACAGTTATACATTATATTACATTCAGCCGGATGTGTCAACCTCTTTTCCCATAAAATCAAGGCTTTTCGGCCTATTTTTGTGTCACGCTCCAACCCTGGCTCTCAGGATCAGCCTGGAAAATATAAAATCCGTAAGACTTTCCCAAAATGATCCTTCCATCCTTTTCCTCATCTCGCACAAAAATAGTTTCTGCACCATTTTGCACCGCCTGATGTACCACACGAATCAAAAGTCTTTCAAAATCTTCTTCCCTGCACCGGTGAATATAAAGCCAGGCTTTTCTTTCCGAAACAATCTTATCCTGGGAAAGAGTATAGCTCCATTCCTTATTCTCCCCCCGGATCTGTTTTTTAAGTTCTGTTTCATAATCAAGGCTTATCAGGGAAAGTCCTTTTGCCGCAGCCTTTGGCCCTGCCACCTTCCGGTCTCTGGCATCAAGAATCTCTTCCACATGAGCTGGCGGATATACCCCCATTCCAACCTTCATTAACGTTCCTGCAATGATCCGCACCATGTTATACAGGAAACCACTGCCTTTAATGCGGATTGTAATGAGATCCCCGCTCTTATCGATGTCCAGGCTATAAATGGTACGTACGGTTTCTTCCGCCTGTCCACGGGCAGTACAGAAGCTTTTAAAGTCATGTTCTCCTACCAGATAGGCCCCGCCTTCCCGCATCCGCTCCACATCTAAGGGAAAATAACAGAAATAGCTGTAAAGCCTCATGGTAGGTACTTCGATTTTCCGGTTCATGATTTTATATTCATATGTTTTAACACAGTTTTGCTTTCTCGGATGATAATCCGGTGCTACCTCCTCAGACTGTAAGATCCGGATATCATCCGGCAGTCTCTGGTTTAAGGCAAAGCATATTTTATCGGCAGGCATCCGGTTCTCCGTATTAAAGACCGCCACATTCCCCTCCGAGTGAACCCCGGAATCAGTTCTGCTGGCCCCGATTACGGTTATTGGCTCCTTTAAAAGTTTCGTCAGTTCCCTATTTAGAACCTCCTCAATGGTGATCCCGTTATTCTGGATCTGCCAGCCGCAGTAATTGGTGCCGTCATAGGCCACAATCATTTTAACCCGTTTCATACATCCTCCTATTATATGGGAACCTTATCCCATGATTCGAAGTCCTGCGATAGCGGCCAGATATACCAGACACACCAGATAGGCGATCCCGTCCTGTTTTCCATACCGAAGAGGCTTCATTTTAGTCCTTCCTTCCCCGCCCCGGTAGCATCTGGCCTCCATGGCCATTGCCAGGTCCGTGGCACGGCGGAATGCGGAAATAAATAAGGGTACTAAAAGAGGAATCATATTCTTTGCCTTCTGAATCAGATTCCCTGTTTCAAAATCAGCACCCCTGGCCATCTGAGCCTTCATGATCTTATCGGTTTCCTCCACAAGGATAGGAATGAATCTTAAAGCAATGGACATCATCATGGATACCTCATGGACCGGAACTCCCACCTTCTTTAAAAACCCAAGGCTCTTTTCCAGGCCATCGGTTAATTGGTTCGGTGTGGTGGTAAGGGTCATGATGGAAGATCCAACCACCAGGTAAATGAGCCGGACTCCCATGAAGGACGCTATCTTCACACCTTCCCTTGTCAATTTCAAAAATCCCAGCCGGAAGATAGGTTCTCCCGGAGTCAGGAATAAGTTGAAGCTGACGCTGATGAGAAGAAGAAACACAATCGCCTTTAATCCACGTACCATAAACTTAAAAGGAACCTGACTTAAACGGATCGATGAGATTAGAAAAAAAGTGGCGATCAAATACGCCCATATGTCATTTGCAATAAAAAGGGATATAATAAAAACCATAGTCCCAAACAGCTTTGTCCGGGGATCCAGCCTATGCAGCTTTGAATCCACCGGATAATACTGCCCTAAAGTAATATCTTTCAGCATAATATCTCCCGACTTATTTTTCAAGAAGCCTTAAAATTTCGTCTCTGGCCTCTTCTACGGTTGTAATGTTATCATCAACAGGAACTCCGTGATCCCGCAGCGAATGAACCACATAAGTGATTTTAGGCGCCGCAAGGCCGATCGCTTCCAGCTCCTTGTAATGTTTAAACACTTCCTTCGGGGTATCATCAAACACTTTTTCCCCATGATTCATAACCAGAATCCTGTCCACATACCTGGCGATATCCTCCATGCTGTGAGAAACCAGAATGATGGTCATATTCCGTTCCTTATGAAGCTGGGCAATTTGGTCCAGGATCTCGTCCCTTCCCCTTGGATCCAGGCCTGCAGTAGGTTCATCCAGTATGAGAACCTCCGGTTTCATGGCCAGAACTCCTGCAATGGCCACCCGTCTTTTCTGCCCGCCGGAAAGTTCAAAGGGCGAACGGGCATAAAAGCTTTCATCAAGCCCCACCATAGTAAGTGCTTCCCTTGCCCTTTTCTCGGCATCCTGCCTTGAAAGCCCCTGATTCTTTGGCCCAAAGCAAACGTCTGTAAACACATTGATCTCAAAAAGCTGATGCTCCGGATACTGGAATACAAGCCCAACTTTGCTTCTTAAGGCCCGTAAATTGTATCCTGCATCGTAAATGTTTCTTCCATTATAATAGATGGCACCATCAGTGGCTTTCATTAATCCGTTTAAATGCTGGATCAGGGTGGATTTCCCGGAACCTGTATGACCGATAAGGCCAACAAATTCCCCATCGTTTATTTCCAGATTCACATCCTTTAGGGCACACTGCTCAAAGGCTGTTCCGAGCCCGTAAACATAATTCAAATGTTCTGCTTTAATTGCCATCCTTTACTCCATTCCCCAGAGTCACCTTTCCTGGAAAACGCTCTGCGAACTTTGGCAGAAGATTTTCCATCAGTTCTTCCAGTGTAAGTATCCCGTCCGGTATGTCCACGCCATTCTTTTGTAGTTCATACGCCAGCTCCGTTACCTGGGGAACATCCAGGCGATAGGATTTAAGTTCCTCTACCTTAGAAAAAATTTCCTTTGGAGTTCCGTCCATAACCACCTTCCCATTGTCCATGACAATGACACGGTCTGCGTCTATAACCTCTTCCATATAATGTGTGATCAGCAGGACCGTGATTCCTTCCTTCCTGTTTAATTCCCTTACCGTTTTCACTACTTCCTTCCGGCCGTTAGGATCCAACATAGCCGTGGGCTCATCCAATACAATGCACTGAGGCCGCATTGCCATAACACCGGCAATAGCAACTCTTTGCTTCTGGCCTCCGGAAAGCCGATTAGGGGATTTTAGGCGAAATGCAGCCATTCCGACGCTCTCCAGGCTTTCATTCACACGCTTCCATATCTCTTCCGTAGGAACACCCAGATTTTCAGGACCAAACCCTACATCTTCTTCCACAATATTTCCGATGATCTGATTATCCGGGTTCTGGAATACCATTCCGGTCTTTTTCCGAACTTCCCATAAATTCTCTTCTACGGAAGTGTCCATTCCCTGAATCCACACGGTTCCTTCCGTAGGAAGCAGGATTGCATCTAACTGCTTTGCAAAGGTTGACTTGCCGGAACCGTTGTGTCCAAGAATGGCTACAAACTGCCCAGCCTTAATATCCAAACTGACGCCGTCAATGGCACGTTTAATCTCTTCAATGTTTTCTTCTTCGTCTCTTCTGATATAATCAAATATCAGCTTCGAAGTTTTTATTATTCCCATAGCAGACCTTTCTCTGATAAACTCAAACATATATATGCCACATAATTTTAGATGAATATTTCATAACAGTCAAGCATAGACGCGAATCTTTTGTAAATTCATAGCGATTGCCGCTGTTAAAAGTAAGATTTTGGAGAATACCAGATTCTATCATATAAATAAATATAGATCATAATGCAAAGGAATACGAAATTAATTGCATTAAAATAAAAAATGACACAGATGCATTCTGATATGATCCTCCATAAGTAGACATGGTAACCAAAATCTACTTATGGGGGATTATTTTATGGCAAAATCACCACACACTCCTGAATTCCGTGCAAAGGTTTCACAGGAGTATCTTGATGGAGTTGGTTCCTACGATTTTATATCTGCTAAATATAGCATTGGAAGTAAAACCTTAAGACAATGGATAAGCTGGTATTTAAAACATTTGATAAAGCAATCTCTTCAAATCCTCATGCAGAACCTGTTTTTCATAGTGATAGAGGCTTTCAATATACAAGCAAAGTATTCCAAAAGAAACTAGAAATTCAGGAAATGGAACAATCAATGTCCAGAGTTGGTCGCTGTATTGATAATGGTCCTACAGAAGGCTTTTGGGGTATCATTAAAACAGAGATGTACCAAATGTATGAAATCATGGATGAAGCATCATTGAGATATGCAATAAAGGATTATATAAGGTTTTATAGGGAAGAGCGTCCACAAGATAGATATCATTGTAAAACACCGCTGGAAGTAAGAACCGAAGCGCTATCTTCCGAAAGGCCAAAGGAATATCCGATTCTTGAGAATAAACGAATTGAGAAATATAAAGAGAAATGGTGTGCATAGAAAAACGACCACACAAATATGTGTGACCGTTTTTCAGCACTTCATTTTAGATATTTATCCTGTCTACTTGACAGGGGGCATATCATTCATCTGTGCCATTTTTTATTACGGGACCCAAAGTCCAGAAGCGTCAATCTGGTAGATACCGTCAACCTTCGTATTCACCGCCAGACTTCCATCACTATAGAGATAATACCACTTTCCAGGCTGCGGCTGGATCCAGCCGGTCGCCATATCACCGTCAGTGTTTAAATAATACCATCTACCGTTTATTTGCTGCCAGCTGGTCATCATCTGGGCGTTAGCTCCCATATAATACCACTTTTCGCCTATATACTGCCAGCCAACAACCGCGTAACCATCCTTATTGAAATAATACCATTTTCCGCTGATCATCTTCCATTGGTCGACAACGTAATTTCCGTCCTCTCCCCGGTATTTTTTTCCGTTCTGATACTCTGCCCAGGTTCCTGAAGTATCACCTAACTCCTGTATCACGGAATCATCAGAGATGGTCACTTCTCCTTCTTTTAAATAATCTTCTTCAGAAGAATCCTTTAGGATCGCCTTTACGGTATAATAATATTTATAACCGCCATCCATATACTGCAAAAGATCAACCGAAGTAGATGAGGTGGTCAGGCTCTTGATCCAAATACCGCCTTCCCTGTACAGGACCACCTGATACCTGGATGCGAAAGGAACTTTCTTCCAGGAAGCTTTCGTCTTTGTGTTATCACTCCAACCAGCTCTTTCCGGGCATTCAAGCATTGCCACGGGAACATAGGAAACCTTTATTTCTGTTTCCCCATCCTCTGCCTTTACAGAAACCACGCTTCCACCATAAATAGTGCAATCAGATCTGGTAAACGTCCCGTTCACTCTTATAGTACCGGTGATTTTCTTACCAGGAACCCAATCTTCCTCATCCTTGCTCCATTTTGGTTTTTCCTCGGAATAATTGACCGTAACATTCGGAATCTGAATTCCTTCTGTCCAACTGCTTTTACTACCATTATCCAGGCGGATCTTCAAGCTTCCGGAAGCCGGGACTGTCATTCCAGTTCCCAGAACCATGAAAGCGCATAAAAGAACCAGCCACTTCCCTTTCCCTTGCATCCACTTCATCGTATCTTCTTCCTTTCCTTAAGTTACTTACGCCAAATACCGTTACCATCTACCGGAAAACCACTGATGGTAGTATTGACAGCCTTTGAGCCTTCACCTGGATAGAAGTAGTACCAATTTCCGTCTACCTGCCTCCAGCCTTCCTGCATGGCTCCGGTGGAATCCGTATAATACCATTTATTATTGTAGTTGATCCAGCCAGTGATCATGCCTCCCTCTACACCGCTTGTTGTAGATGGATTTAAATAATACCACTTGTTATTAGAAACAATCCAGCCCGTTGTCATTGCACCATCGCTGTTTAAGAAATACCATATATTATTCCTCTGCTGCCAGCCGGTAACCATACCTCCGTTTGAATCAAATAAATACCATTTATTATTGATTTTAGCCCAGTTGTTCTTTTGATAAGTTCCGTCAGGATATCTATAGTACCAGATGTTTCCGGTCTTAATCCAGCCAACCTGGCCGTTTGATACAGCGCTGTCATCCTGGCCGCTTCCGTCAGATACCTTTTCCTGAGGTACATATACTTCGCCAGATTCCGTCCATTCACTGTTCTTACCATATTTCTGCTCGCTCTCCGTATAAGGTACGGTACGAACCTTAAAGCTATAGGTGCCTGCTTTTGTCATATAAGGATAGAAGTTATAACTGGTAGCTTTAAGCTTCTCCACCTTTTTTATAATACTGCTTCCCCGGTACAGATAAACATCATAGGCGCCTGAACTATTATCTACAGAGCTCCACTTGGCATTGCCGTATCCGGAATCTCTCCAATCAGCATCCTGCGGTGATTCATAAGTTCCCTTTACAGGCTTAAAGGTAAATGTGACATACAGAGTATCCGACCCTGAGCGGCTGGAAGAAACATAGGTTCCTCCTTTAATGGATACATTACTGGACTGATAGCCACCTTTAAAAGCATAATCATCGGAGTTTGTCGCCCTTAAAGTCACCTTCATCTTTGGCTCGGACCCAACCTTCATTTCCTTGGTATCAGATGTGATCCAGTTTAAATCCGATACTTCGTATTTGTCGTTATTGGAATAAACGTAATTTCCTGTTCCTCCGTCAGTCTTAAAGCTGCTCTCTGATGGCAGTGTATCTCCGGAGGCAAGCTCCTCTAATCCTGCGTAAATGGTCACTGATGATATGGTCTTTACAGCAGCCAGAGATTCAAATGGGATGCTGAGTCCCAGCAGGCTCACCATAGAAGCCATTGCAGCTAACCGTTTAAAAAGTCTCATAAAAAAAACCTCCCACTATAAATTAACGTAATTTGACAAAACAGTCATCTACTTCTACTAATGACATTATATCCCTAAAAGCAATTATCCGTCAACTTACGATATTCTTTCTTTATTCTTGCATTTCTGTATGGATTAGCGGAAAAACAAAAAAATCCCGATATTGGGGGTGTTCCAATACTGGGAAGGGGGGTAGTACAAGCTGGCGGGTCGTGAGTCCGCAGTGCAAGCTGGCAAATCCGTTGGATATGCCAGCTCCCGGGCATTCGCCCTATGAAGAAAGGTTCGATAAGGTTTTCTTATGTGCAAGCACAACGAAAACTTTATCGAACCTCTCTTCAGCACTGCTCATTGCTTACGTGCAGTTTATACTAATTCAAGAACGACTGCCATAGCTCCGTCACCTTTACGCTGGCCGATCTTAACGATACGTGTGTAACCACCGTTGCGGGATACGTACTTTGGTGCCACTTCATCAAACAGTTTCTTTGGCAGATCAACAGATTTTGTATTCTTCTTTCTTCCTGCAGCCTGTGCGGGAACTTCTGTTACATCATAAAGAACTTTTAACATCTGTCTTCTAGCGTGAAGTCTGGAAGGAAGGTCTTTCTTGATTTCTTTCTCTACTTCATCGTATACGGTAACTTTCTTGCCGTTAACAACTTCTTTTACTCTCTTGCCGTCTTTATCTTTACGTGCAACCTTTGCGGTAACCTTAACGGTTTCAAAGTTGTCTTTCTCTTTTACCGCTAAAGCGATGAGGCCTTCAGCCACCTTGCGGATTTCTTTTGCTCTTGCCTCTGTTGTCACGATTTTGCCATTATATAATAATGCAGTTACCTGGCTTCTGATTAATGCTTTTCTCTGGCTGGAAGTTTTTCCCAGCTTTCTATATCCTGCCATTTAATATTCCTCCATTTGTGGAACACAGGTACACGCTTCTTCGGACTTACTGTACCGGCGCTTAATCTCCATAAATCAACTTCTACAAGCGTTCCGGTTATACACCGGCATCATCGCTTGGGTTAAGCTGCAAGCCTAACTCTTTTAATTTAGCCAGCACTTCTTCTAAAGACTTGCGGCCCAGGTTACGAACCTTCATCATGTCTTCAGAGGTGCGGTTGCACAGTTCTTCTACTGTATTGATACCAGCTCTCTTCAGACAGTTATATGAACGGACGGATAACTCCAGTTCATCAATGTTCATCTCCAGAACCTTTTCCTTTTCATTATCCTCTTTCTCCACCATAACTTCTGCAGTCTTGGCGTTCTCAGATAAATCAATGAACAGGTTTAAGTGCTCGCTGAGTACCTTCGCGGCAAGGCTTACTGCCTCATCCGGTGCGGAAGTACCATTTGTAAATACATCTAATGTCAGCTTATCATAATCGGTAACCTGACCTACTCGGGTGTTCTCTACCGTCATGTTGACGCGCTCGACTGGTGTATAGATAGAATCAACGGCAATCACGCCAATCGGTAAATCTTCACTCTTATTCTTGTCTGCGCTTACATAGCCACGACCCTTGGTGATAGTAAGTTCCATATAGAACTTGCTGTCAGTGCCGCCGCTTAGAGTTGCAATGATCTGTTCCGGATTCATGATCTCAATATCCGGATCCGCCTGAATGTCCGCAGCCGTTATAACGCCTTCGCCTTCAAACTCAATGTAAGCAACCTTAGCTTCGTTGGTATCGCTATTATTTTTAATAGATAAGCTCTTGATGTTCATGATGATTTCAGTCACATCTTCCTTAACTCCTGGAATAGAACTGAATTCATGCAAAACGCCGTCGATTTTTACCTGACTGACTGCAGCGCCCGGTAAGGAAGAAAGCATGATTCTTCTCAAGGAATTTCCTAAAGTCGTGCCATAACCTCTTTCAAGCGGTTCAACTACAAATTTGCCATATTTCTTGTCTTCTGAGATTTCAGCAATCTCAATGTTTGGTTTTTCAAAATCGAACACTAATAGCCCCTCCTTTTGGGTATTTTGTATCGAGGGTCTTATACTCAAACCTTGCCCAGGGGTTACCCCCTGGGCGAAAGCCGGCTTCAATCAACAGACTTTCAATTATTTGGAGTACAACTCGACGATAAGCATTTCATTCACCGGAACATCAATCTCATCTCTTGTTGGTAACTCTTTAACAGTACCACGTAAATTCTCATGGTCAACATCAAGCCATGCCGGAACCATACGTCCTGCGGTTGATTCCTGAACACTTTTGAATCTTGCATTGGCTTTGCATTTCTCTTTTACTTCGATTACATCTCCAGCCTTAATTAAATAAGAAGGAATGTTTACGCATTTGCCGTTTACAAGAATGCTCTTGTGGTCAACCATCTGTCTGGTCTCTCTTCTTGTTCTTCCGAATCCCATACGGAATACTACATTGTCAAGTCTTCTCTCCAGAAGGATCATCAGGTTTTCACCTACAAGACCATTCATTCTGGAAGCCTTTGCATAGTAGTTACGGAAAGGTTTCTCAAGAACTCCGTAGACGAATTTGGCTTTCTGCTTTTCTCTAAGCTGAATGCCGTACTCACTCATCTTTCTGTTAGCTCTTTTTAATTCTCTGTTTGATTTTTTATCTATTCCTAAATAGATTGGATCAAGACCAAGGGATCTACATCTTTTAAGAACAGGAACTCTATCAACTGCCACTGTAATTACCTCCTAATTAGACTCTTCTACGTTTTGGTGGACGACAACCGTTATGTGGAACTGGGGTTACATCCTTGATACTGGTTACTTCTAATCCGCATGCCTGAAGTGCGCGAATAGCTGCTTCACGGCCTGAACCAGGACCCTTAACCATAACGTCTACTGACTTTAAACCATGTATAAGAGCTGCCTTAGTAGCAGTTTCTGCCGCCATCTGAGCTGCATATGGAGTAGATTTCCTTGAACCTCTGAAGCCAAGACCACCAGCACTTGCCCAGGATAATGCATTACCCTGTGTATCTGTTAATGTCACGATTGTGTTATTAAAAGATGACTGGATATGTGCTTGTCCGCGTTCAACGTTTTTCTTTACGCGCTTTTTTGTCACTTTTTTAGTAGTGGACACTTTTTTAGCCATTTTAAACTAACCTACTTTCTTTTTACTTGCATCTGAATCCTGTTATTCCTGTTTTTAAAACATGTAACGTGATTCGCTGTTATTGGGTGAGGATATACTTATCCTTACTTATTTCTTCTTGTTTGCTACAGTCTTTCTCGGACCCTTACGAGTTCTTGCGTTGGTCTTTGTTTTCTGACCACGAACAGGCAGGCTCTTTCTATGACGGATTCCACGGTAGCAACCGATCTCCTGAAGTCTCTTGATGTTCATAGCGATTTCTCTACGTAAATCACCTTCAACGATCTGAGAATCAGTAATTACTGCTGAAATTCTCTTTACTTCGTCATCTGTTAAGTCCTTAACACGAGTATCAGGACTAACGCCAGCCTCTGTCAGGATGCGGTTTGAACTTGTTCTGCCGATACCGTAGATATAGGTCAAGCCGATCTCAACACGTTTTTCTCTTGGTAAATCAACACCTGAAATACGAGCCATTTGTGTATTACACCTCCATTAATTTTTTAACCTTGTCTCTGCTTATGCTTAGGATTTTCACAGATTACTCTGATACTGCCTTTTCTCTTGATGATTTTGCACTTTTCGCAAATCGGTTTGACTGATGATCTAACCTTCACAGCAATTCTCCTTTCCGTTATGCGCCCTTTCGCATGAAGCACATAGCGTCTGATTTAGACGTTTCCGTGCGAAAGCGCTCCCCGGCACCTGGCCTGCTCTTTCACGAGCCTGGTGACGATGAAGCTCTTTTTGCAAAGAGCCTTCTGAGTATACCCGCAGTGTGTTTTTATCGTAAAACCAGTGCTGCCCATAAGGGCATAATACACCCAGTATTTCAACAAAGTCGCTATAGCATTATAACACTGTTTATTTTAAAATGCAAGCACTTTTTCCTATATAATTATTAACCCTTTACCCTGGCGTGTCGCACCCCAGAAAGAGGCAGCGCTATATAAAACAGCGCCTTATTTGTCTCTCCAGATAATCCTGCCCTTGCTTAAATCATAGGGGGACATCTCAATGGTTACTTTATCTCCTGGTAAAATACGAATGTAGTTCATGCGAAGTTTACCGCTAATATGAGCAAGTACCTGATGACCATTCTCCAGTTCTACCTGAAACATGGCATTGGGAAGCTTCTCCACAACGGTTCCTTCAATTTCAATAACATCTGCTTTTGACATAAAGCTTACCTCCTAACAACCTGTTCTTCTCTTTTGAAACATCTGATGAAATGTTTGATTTCTTCATCGGTGACTGATTTATTTTCCCGGATCTTCACTCCAGGAGAATGTTTCTCCCATAAAAGGGGTTCCACATGCTTTTTCTTTTTCTTCTTCGGGCAGTTTAAACGTCTGCTTTTTCCGTCCACCAGATATATATATTCGCCTTCCTCCCGCAATATGAAGAAACAACCGCCTTTATCGTGTCCTAACCTTGACTTTACGAATGCTCCGGTAGTTAATCCCATGGGCATTTCCTCAGCGGTCATGGGAAACCAGACTAAGAATCTCCGGTTCGCCTTCCGTAATCAATACGGTATTTTCATAATGGGCGGAAAGGCTTCCATCCTCTGTCACTACGGTCCAGTCATCATCAAGCCATACGACCTCCGGCGTTCCCCCATTGATCATGGGTTCAATGGCCAAAGTCATTCCAGGCTTCAATTTGATTCCCCGTCTTTTCCGTGCAAAGTTCGGTACCTCCGGATCCTCATGGAGATGAGAACCGATTCCATGGCCTACCAGATCCCGGACAACTCCAAATCCAAATTTCTCTGCATGGATCTGGATTGCAGCAGATATATCATTCAGATGATTGCCAGATTTTGCAAATTTAATCCCTTCAAAGAAACATTGTCTTGTCACTTCTATAAGCTGCCCTGCGAATGGAGTAATCTCTCCGATCCCGTAAGTTCTTGCCGCATCGGAATGATATCCTTTGTAGATAACCCCGGCATCCAGGCTTACGATATCGCCCTCCATTAATACCCGCTTCTTACTTGGAATCCCATGAACCACCTCATCGTTTACAGAAACGCAGATGGATGCAGGATATCCGTTATAGTTCAGGAAAGAGGGCTTGCAGCCGTAGCTTCTTATGATTTCTTCTCCCAGATGGTCAATATCCCAGGTTGTCATACCCGGCTTCAAGGCTTTTGAAAGTTCTTCGTGAGTCTTGCAAAGAATCTTTCCCGCCTCTCTCATAAGTTCTATCTCTCTTGCAGATTTAATCGTAACTGACATAAACTATGCTCCTAATAGGACAGCGATGTCCGAGAACACCTTGTTTAATTCCTGTGTTCCATCAATATTCACAAGCACACCAGCTTCCTTATAATATTCGATCAGAGGCTTTGTCTGATCATGGTAGACCGACAAACGTTTTTTTACGGTTTCCGGCTTATCATCATCCCGCAGAACAAGCCCTGCTCCGCACACGTCGCATACATCGGGAACCCTGCTTGGATTATACACAATATGATATGTAGCTCCGCAGGCAATGCAAGCACGACGGCCTGCCATTCTGTCTATAATTATCTCATCCGGTACATCCACATTAATCGCAAAGTCAATCTTCTGTCCCATCTCAGAAAGCGCCTTTTTAAGGCTTTCCGCCTGGGGAATGGTTCTTGGAAAACCATCCAGCACGTATCCGTTTTCACAGTCATCATTCTGAATACGGTCCATCAGCATGCCAATGGTCAGTTCATCTGGCACAAGAGCGCCCTGATCCATGTATTCCTTTGCCTTCCTGCCTAACTCTGTTCCTTCTTTAATATTGGAGCGGAAAATATCTCCAGTAGAAATATGGGGAATCTGATACTTTTCAGCAATTTTTTTTTGCCTGGGTACCTTTGCCGGCACCAGGAGCACCTAACATGATAACTCTCACAAACAGTCCCTCCCTTGCTTCCTTAAGGTTAAATAACACAAATTCCAAGAAAAACACGCCGCGCGTGTTTCTCTTGGTTTGTCCTCTAATCGTTTAAAAATCCTTTATAATAGCGCACAAGCATCTGAGATTCAATCGCCTTCAACGTCTCTAAGACTACACTGACGATGATGATTAAAGATGTACCTCCAAAGGATAAACGGCTTACATTAAATAAACCGGAAACCATGATCGGAATAATACAAATGATCGTCAAGCCGCATGCGCCTATAAATACGATATAGTTCAAAATGGAATTAAGATAATCACTGGTTGGTTTACCTGGACGGATGCCCGGGATAAAGCCGCCGGACTTTTTCATGTTATTCGCAACCTCAAGTGGGTTAAATGTAATTGATGTATAAAAATAAGCGAATACAATGATAAGAGCCACGTAGACGAGCAGACCGATGGTATATAACGGTCTTTCCGGTTTAAACCAGCTTGAAGAATTCAGTGCACCTAAAATGTGGCCTCCAATGCTGCTGTAGTTGATTTTAGCCCCAAAGAACTGGGAAATCACTACCGGGAACGACATAATGGAGGAAGCGAAGATAACCGGAATAACGCCGGCTGTATTCACCTTTAACGGAATGTTGGTAGCTTGGCCGCCGACCATCTTCCGTCCCTGCATCTTTTTGGAATACTGTACAGGAATTCTTCTCTCACCATTCTGAAGGATAACAACAAATATTACGATCGCCGCGATAACAGCAACGATAATAATGGCTGCAACTGCAGCTACGGCAACCGACTTTCCAGACATGAATCTGGTATATAAGGTTGACGCATCCGACGGAAAGCTGGAAATGATGTTAAAAGTCAATACAATGGAAATACCATTGCCCACACCTTTTTCCGTAATACGCTCACCGATCCACATGAGAAGAGCACTTCCTGCGGTCATAGTTGCAACTGCAATAATAATACTTAATACATTAAATTCTCTCAACAGTCCCTGGCCGCCGAATCCGATCGCCATAGCGACGGACTCGATTAAAGCCAGACCAACTGTTACGTAACGGGTGTATTCTGCAATCTTTTTTCTGCCATCTTCCCCATCCCGCTGCATTTCCTCAAGCTTTGGAATCGCTATGGTCAAAAGCTGCATGATGATGGAAGATGTAATGTAAGGGGTAATGCTCAGAGCGAATACGGACATGTTGGTAAAAGAACTACCTGTCATTGCGTTGAAAAATCCGAACGCATCGTTATTCTGCCGAGCAAAAAAATCTTTAAAAAAGCTTGTTTCAACTCCTGGAATCGGTAATTGGGAACCAATTCTAGTAACCACCAGCATCATGAACGTAAAGATAAGTTTCTTTCTTACATCCTTGATCTTGAATGCATTACGGAGTGTTTTCAACATATTAGATCACCTCGCAGGTTCCACCTAAAGCCTCGATTTTGGTTTTTGCGCCTTCGCTGAAAGCATCTACCTTTACTGTAAGCTTTTTGGTTAATTCTCCATTTCCAAGGATCTTAACACCGTCACGCGGATTCTTAACGATTCCGCTTTCTAACAAAGTTTCAACAGTAACAACCGTACCATTGTCAAAGCACTCTAAAGCGCTGACATTGATACCGATAATGATTTTGGTATTTCTATTGGTAAAGCCTCTCTTAGGAATACGTCTGTATAAAGGCATCTGACCACCTTCGAAACCTGGTCTAGTTGCACCGGAACGTGCTTTCTGTCCTTTATGACCCTTACCTGCTGTTTTGCCGTTTCCTGAACCATGTCCGCGGCCTCTTCTGAAGTTGTCGCTGTGTTTGGAACCTAACGCAGGCTGTAAATTTGATAAATCCATCGCTTGCACCTCCTTACTGTATTCTCTTAAATCTCTTCAACTTTTACTAAATGACGCACGTTTGCGATCATACCTCTAACCGCGTTGTTATCCGGCATCTCAACTGTTTTGTGAAGCTTCTTTAAGCCTAATGCTTCAACGGTTGCTTTATGCTTCGGAACTGCGCCGATCGGGGATTTCACCAATGTGATCTTTAATTTATCTGCCATTTTCATATCCTCCTTAGCCTAAAATCTCTTCTACAGATTTACCGCGAAGCTTTGCAACTTCCTCAGGAGTTTTTAACCGAGTTAATCCCTCGATTGTAGCTAAAACTACATTGGTCTTATTATTAGAACCTAAGGATTTTGAATGGATATTCTTAATACCTGCAAGCTCTAAAACCGCACGTGCAGGACCTCCTGCAATAACTCCTGTACCTTCGTTAGCTCTCTTAAGAAGTACAGATGCACTTCCGAATTTTCCTGTCAGGTCATGAGGAATACTGTTGTTCTCATCGATTGGAATAGCAACCATATTCTTAACAGCAGCCTCTTTTCCTTTACGGATTGCTTCTGGAACTTCTCCGGCTTTGCCAAGACCCGCACCTACGTGGCCATTGCCATCACCTACGACTACTAAAGCAGAGAATCTCATGGTACGTCCACCCTTAACGGTTTTAGATACGCGCTTGATAGCAACTACTCTGTCGTTTAACTCTAACTGATTTGCATCAAAAATTGTACGTTTCACCTTTATCTTCTCCTCTCTACTTAGAATTCCAGACCAGCTTCTCTGGCTGCGTCTGCTAATGCCTGAATCTTACCATGATATATAAAACCGCCTCTGTCAAAGACAACTTCTTTAATTCCTTTTTCAAGGGCTCTCTTTGCTACTACGGTACCTACATATGCTGCAGCATCAACGTCGTTAGTTTTCTCTAATTCTGCCTTTACTTCTTTTTCTACTGTAGAAGCAGCGACTAAAGTCTTACCAACTGTATCGTCAATAATTTGAGCATACACATGATTATTGCTTCTAAACACAGCTAAACGTGGTCTTTCTGCAGTGCCTGCAAAACGGTTACGTATTCTGTTGTGCTTTTTAACGCGAACTTCGCTTCTTGACTGTTTGCTAACCATCTTTACACTCTCCTTAATTATTTCTTACCAGTCTTACCAACTTTACGTCTGATAACTTCGTCAGCATACTTGATACCCTTGCCCTTATACGGTTCAGGTCTTCTCTTATCTCTGATTTCAGCAGCGTACTGGCCAACTTTTTCTTTATCGATACCTTTAATAATGATGACGTTCTGTCCTTCCATGGTAGCTTCGATACCTTCCGGATCTTCCATCTCTACCGGGTGGGAATAACCAAGAGAAAGAACCAGCTTCTTGCCCTGCTTCTGTGCTCTGTAACCTACACCATTGATTTCCAGTTTCTTCTCATAACCGTTCGTAACACCAACGACCATGTTGTTTACTAATGTTCTTGTCAGACCGTGTAAGGATTTCATTTTCTTTAAATCGTTAGGTCTTGTAACAACGATATGACCATCTTCTTCTTTGATTGTCATCTCAGATGGTAACACTCTTTCAAGAGTTCCCTTAGGACCTGTTACAGTCACTTTATTATTTTCTGCGATTGCAACAGTTACGCCTGCCGGAATCGCGATAGGCATTCTTCCTATACGTGACATGCCGTTTACCTCCTTAAATTTTCGGAAGAAGCTCTGCGCTTCTTCTGTTTTCAGATGCTTCTCTTAATTACCAAACAAATGCCAGTACTTCTCCGCCGATGCCGTTGGTGCGTGCTTCCTTATCAGTAATAACGCCCTGGTTGGTGGAGATGATAGCAGTTCCTAAACCGCCAAGTACTCTCGGTAACTCTTCCTTGTTTGCGTATACACGTAAACCTGGTTTAGAGATTCTCTTAATACCTGTAATGATTTTTTCGTTTTTATCTTTACCGTATTTTAAGGTGATCCGGATTGTCTGGAATGCACCGTCTTCTACGAGATCGTATTTCTTAATGTAGCCCTCTTTTACAAGGATATCAGCAATAGCTAATTTCATCTTAGATGAAGGTACATCTACTGTATCATGTTTTGCAGTATTTGCATTACGGATTCTTGTAAGCATATCTGCGATTGGATCGCTCATAGTCATTTTGAAATTGCCTCCTTCCTTATTTTACCAGCTTGCTTTTTTAACGCCTGGGATCTGGCCCTTATATGCTAATTCACGGAAGCAGATTCTGCAAATTCCGTATTTTCTCAAATAAGCATGTGGACGACCACAGATTCTGCAACGATTGTATTCTCTTGAGGAGAACTTTGCAGGTCTCTGCTGTTTGATCTTCATTGAAGTCTTAGCCATGGATTATTCCTCCTACTATTTTGCAAATGGCATATTGAATAATGTCAAAAGTTCACGGGCTTCCTCGTCTGTCTTAGCGGTAGTGACGAAAATAATGTCCATACCTCTTACCTTGTCAACTTTATCGTACTCAATTTCAGGGAAAATAAGCTGTTCTTTGATACCAAGAGCATAGTTTCCTCTGCCATCAAATGCATTAGGATTTACTCCTCTGAAGTCACGTACACGAGGAAGTGCAAGGTTGATCAGGCGGTCAGCAAATTCATACATTCTCTCACCGCGTAAAGTTACTTTACATCCGATCGGCATACCTTCTCTGATCTTGAAGTTAGCAACTGATTTTTTAGCCTTTGTTAAAACTGCCTTCTGACCGGAGATGATTTCTAAATCTCTTACTGCAGAGTCTAAAATCTTGGCATTTTCCTTTGCTTCACCAATACCCATATTGATGACAATCTTATTTAACTTCGGCACTTCCATGATGTTCTTATATCCAAATTTCTTGATCATACCTTCTACGATCTCTGTTTGGTAGGTTTCTTTTAATCTAGCCAATTTTTATTCCTCCTCTCCGAATTAGTCAATTACTTTACCGGTTGCTTTCGCAACGCGGACTTTCTTGCCGTCTTTTACTTCAAAACCAACTCTGGTTGCTTTTCCGTCAACAACAAGCATTACGTTGGAGATATCGAATGCAGCTTCTTTCTGTACGATACCACCCTGTGGGTTGCCTGCGCCTGGCTTCACATGCTTTGTAATCATGTTAACACCTTCCACTACCACTTTGCTGTTCTTCGTATCAATATGAAGAACTTTACCCTGTTTGTCTTTATCTTTTCCTGCGATAACCTTTACCAGGTCGTCTCTTTTAATTTTATGCACAGTCCGATACCTCCTTATAATACTTCCGGAGCTAAGGAAACAATTTTCATGAACTGTTTCTCTCTTAACTCTCTGGCAACCGGTCCAAAGATACGAGTTCCTTTTGGAGTTCTGTCATCTTTGATAATTACGGCAGCATTCTCATCGAACTTGATATAGGAACCGTCTTTGCGGCGTGCGCCCTTAACGGAACGTACGACAACGGCCTTTACAACGTCGCCTTTCTTCACAACACCGCCAGGTGTTGCATCTTTTACGCTGGCAACGATAACATCACCAATATTAGCATATCTTCTTGTAGATCCGCCCATTACACGGATGCACAGTAATTCTTTTGCACCAGTATTGTCGGCAACCTTTAATCTGGTTTCCTGCTGAATCATGCCTGTTACTCCTTCCTGGAAATTAATTATTTCGCTCTTTCGAGAACCTCAACAAGTCTCCATCTCTTGTCTTTAGACAGCGGTCTTGTTTCCATTACTTTTACTGTATCGCCCATGTTGCAGTCGTTGTTCTCGTCATGAGCTTTTAATTTATACGTTCTTTTTACGATCTTGCCGTATAAAGGATGTTCTACATGGTCTTCAATAGCCACAACGATGGTCTTATCCATCTTGTTGCTTACAACCTTACCAGTACGGGTTTTTCTTAAATTTCTTTCCACGTTCGGTATTCTCCTTTCGAGTTTTGGCCCTGGCGGCCCAATCTATAAGTTTACACGCAGTCGTGTGTGTCGTGCTTTTTAAAAAAACTGCAACTTAAGCTAATTTAGCCTTCTCAGTGATAACAGTCTGAATTCTGGCAATGTTCTTACGAACCTCTTTGATCCTGCTTGTGTTATCAAGCTGGTTGGTCGCATTCTGGAATCTTAAGTTGAAAAGTTCTTTCTTAGCAGCTACTAATTCTTCATTCAGTTCTGCAGCTGTTTTTCCTTTTAATTCTTCAACATACTTATTAATTTTCACTGTCATTCACCGCCTTCTAAATCTGCTTTAGCAGCAATCTTACACTTGCACGGTAACTTATGCATAGCAAGACGTAAAGCTTCACGTGCTGTTTCTTCAGGTACTCCAGCGATTTCAAATAATACACGGCCTGGTTTTACTACTGCTACCCAGTATTCCAGAGCGCCCTTACCGGAACCCATACGGGTTTCTGCTGGCTTTGCTGTTACAGGCTTATCCGGGAAAATCTTGATCCAGACTTTACCACCACGCTTGATATAACGGGTCATGGCAACACGGGCTGCCTCGATCTGGTTGGATTTAATCCAGCATGGTTCCGTGGAAACTAAACCAAACTCGCCGTTGCTGATAGTATTGCCTCTTAACGCTTTACCAGCCATGGATCCACGGAACTGTTTACGACGTTTAACTCTTTTAGGCATTAACATTATTTTCCGCTCCCTTCCTTGTTTCCTTTAGTTGGAAGTATTTCGCCATTGTAGATCCATACCTTAACACCGATCTTTCCGAAGGTTGTATCTGCTTCAGCGAAACCATAGTCAATATCTGCTCTGAGTGTCTGTAACGGAATGGTTCCTTCGCTGTAGAACTCGGTACGAGCCATATCAGCACCGCCAAGACGTCCTGCAACTGCAGTCTTGATGCCCTTTACTCCAGCCTTCATGGAACGACCCATGGTGGACTTCATAGCCCGGCGGAAGGATATACGGTTCTCTAACTGCTGTGCGATGGATTCAGCTACTAACTGAGCATCTCTATCAGGTCTTTTGATTTCCTTGATGTCAACAAATAACTTTTTATCTGTAAGCTTCTGAGCTTCAGCTTTTAATTTCTCAATCTCAGATCCGCCCTTACCGATAACAACACCTGGTTTCGCTGTGTGAATCGTAATTTTCACGCGGTCAGATGCTCTCTCAATTTCTATATCAGAAATGCCGGCGCTGTATAATCTTTTCTTAAGGAACTTTCTGATCGCATAATCTTCTACCAGGTTATCTGCGAAATCAGCTTCAGCATACCATTTTGAGTTCCAGTCTTTAATAACACCGACTCTTAAGCCGTGTGGATTAACTTTCTGTCCCATTATTTGCCTCCTTATCTTTCATTAAGCACAACGGTGATGTGGCTCATTCTCTTTTCGATTCTGTAAGCGCGGCCCTGTGCTCTCGGTTTTACTCTTTTCATTGTCGGTCCCTTGTTTGCAAAACATTCCTCTACATAAAGTTTTGCAGGGTCCATACCGTTGTTATTCTCAGCGTTAGCAATTGCTGATTTTAATAACTTCTCTATTAAAGAAGAAGCATATCTGGGATTGTAAGTCACAATACCAAGTGCTGTCATAACATCCTTGCCTCTGATGGCATCTAATACGAAGCATGCTTTCTGAACAGAAACCCTAGCATAGGATAACTTTGCTGATGGTCTGGTGTCCTTCACGGCATTTCTTTCTCTTTTAATCTGGCTTCTATGTCCCTTAGCCATTGGTGAATCCTCCTTTCAACTTTAACGCCCCTGGGAATCCTGATGAATACCCAAAGGAGTCTGTTTCTATCTACTTACGGCCTGATTTTTTCTCGTCCTTACCATGTCCTCTGTAGGTTCTTGTGGCAACGAATTCACCCAGCTTATGTCCAACCATATCTTCTGTAACATATACCGGAACGTGCTTTCTGCCATCGTGAACTGCAATTGTATGTCCAACCATCTGCGGGAAGATTGTAGAACGGCGAGACCAGGTCTTAATTACCTGTTTCTGTCCTGCTGCGTTCATAACATCTACTTTTTTCAGTAAATGAGCATCTGCAAATGGTCCTTTTTTAAGTGAGCGAGCCATAGATTCTAACCTCCTTTAATTATTTAACGGTCTTTCCATCTCTACTTCTAACGATCAGTCTGTTAGACTGTTTGTTTTTCTTTCTGGTCTTTAAGCCAAGTGCCGGTTTGCCCCATGGTGTACTTGGACCTGGGCGTCCGATACCGGTCTTGCCTTCACCACCACCGTGAGGATGGTCATTCGGGTTCATAACAGAACCACGTACAGTGGGTCTGAAGCCCATGTGACGTTTTCTACCAGCTTTACCGATATTGATTAAGTTGTGATCTCCATTGCCTACAACGCCGATGGTTGCTCTGCAGTTGATCGGAACCATTCTCATCTCACCGGAAGGTAAACGAAGAGTTGCATATTTGCCTTCTTTTGCCATTAACTGAGCAGAATTTCCTGCGGAACGAACTAACTGTCCGCCTTTTCCTGGATAAAGCTCAATGTTATGAACCTGAGTACCAACCGGAATCTGGCTTAATGGTAAACAGTTGCCGACTTTAGCTTCTGCCATCGCTCCGCTCATAACCTTCATGCCATCTGTTAAACCAGCCGGAGCAAGGATATAAGCCTTTGTACCGTCTTCGTAGCAGATCAGCGCGATGTTGGAAGTTCTGTTTGGATCGTACTCGATACCGATAACAGTTGCTGCAATGCCGTCTTTGCTGTTTCTCTTAAAATCAATGATTCTATATTTTCTCTTAACGCCGCCTCCGCGATGTCTTACAGTGATCTTACCCTGGTTATTACGGCCGGCTGTTTTATTGATTGTTTTGCTGATTAAGGACTTCTCAGGAGTTGACTTTGTGACTTCGCTGAAATCAGAACCGGTCATGTGTCTTCTGGAAGGGGTATATGGGTTATACTTTTTAATTCCCATGATATTTCTCCTTTCTTCTTTATTGCCCAAACTCATCGGGCATAAAGGTATGCCAGTGCTTCAACGCCGCCTGGCGTATCTTATTTATCGTGATATAATGTTCATCACATAGGAAACTGAAAACCGTTTACGCCGGGCTTGAATAGATTCTCACCAAGCGTCCCGATCTTACAGTCCTTCGAAGATTTCGATGTCTTTGCTGTCAGCTGTCAGTTGAACAATAGCCTTTTTTGTCTTAGAGGTCTTTCCATAAGTCATTCCTCTTCTTTTGGTCTTTCCATCTAAGTTCATGGTGTTCACGCTGGCAACCTTTGCACCTGGGAACATCTTCTCAACAGCTTCTTTGATCATAGCCTTGTTAGCATCTGTGTGCACAATAAATGTGTACTTCTTGGACGCCATAGCGTTCATGCTCTTCTCAGTTACTACAGGCTTCTGGATTACGTCGTAATACTTAATATCTGCCATTATGCGTACACCTCCTCGATTGCTGCAACAGCAGTCTTGGTAGCAACAACTGTGTTGTACTTTAAGATATCGTATACGTTGATGGTGTTAGCAGAAGCAGTCTTAACAGCAGCGATGTTTCTTGCGCTCATTACTGCGTTTGCACTGTCGTCGCCAACAACTACAAGAGCTTTGGATACCTTTAAGTTATTTAATACAGTCTGGAATTTCTTTGTCTTGATCTCATCAAACTTTAATTCGTCAACAACGATAAACTTATTCTCATTCACTCTGCTGGTCAGAGCGGACTTAAGAGCAAGTCTTCTTTCCTTCTTGTTAAGTTTGATTGTATAGTCTCTAGGTGTAGGAGCAAATACAACTCCACCGCCTGTCCACTGAGGAGATCTTGTTGAACCCTGTCTTGCATGACCGGTTCCTTTCTGCTTCCACGGTTTTCTTCCGCCGCCAGATACTTCTGCACGTGTCTTTGCTTTCTGTGTGCCCTGGCGCTTATTTGCAAGCTGGCTTACGACTGCCATGTGTACGAGATGCTCATTTACATCTACACCGAACACTGCATCGTTTAACTCTACTGTGCCAACTTCTTTACCTTCCATATTGTAAACAGATACGTTTGCCATCTGTGTGATCCTCCTTTCTGATAAAAGCATTAGTTAGATGCTTTTACTGTTTCCTTGATTGTTACTAAAGACTTCTTAGGTCCTGGTATCGCACCCTTAACTAAAATCAGGTTGTTTTCTGCATCAACCCTAACGATTTCAAGATTCTGGATTGTTACCTTCTTGTTACCCATCTGGCCAGGCATTTTCTTGCCCTTGAATACCTTACTTGGATCAGAAGCTGCACCGTTGGAACCTGCATGACGGTGGAACTTGGAACCATGAGCCATAGGTCCTCTGGACTGTCCGTGTCTCTTAATAGCACCCTGGAAACCTTTACCTTTGGAGATTGCGGTTGCATCGATCTTATCGCCTGCTGCGAAGATCTCAGCCTTGATTTCATCTTTTACAGAATACTGATCAGCATTCTCAAGCTTAAACTCTCTTACGTATCTCTTGTAAGATACACCGGCCTTATCAAAATGGCCTTTAATTGGCTTGCTGACAAGCTTTTCTCTCTTATCAACGTAACCAACCTGTACTGCACTGTAACCATCGTTCTCTACAGTCTTAACCTGTGTTACCACACAAGGACCAGCCTGAAGAACTGTTACCGGAGTTAAGACTCCGTTTTCATTGAAGATCTGTGTCATTCCGACCTTGGTAGCTAAAATACCCTTCTTCATGTTTTTACCTCCTGTTTGTTAATTCTACAGCGGATTGCTTTCGCAATCATCCTAGAACAGTCCAATATACGTGGAACACTATGACTCCGCCTGGCGGAGATGTTGATTCCTTACAGGAAAAAGTGTTGCTTCTATATTAAAACCCTTCAGGACATGCATGGAATACTTTCCACAATGTTTTGGATGAAGATTATTTGTTCTTCATCTTGATATCGATGTACACACCTGCCGGCATTTCCAGTCTGGATAATGCATCAACAGTCTTCTGGCTTGGTGTAATGATATCAATGAGTCTCTTATGCGTTCTCTGCTCGAACTGCTCTCTTGAATCTTTGTACTTGTGAACCGCTCTTAAGATGGTTACCACTTCCTTCTTGGTTGGTAACGGCACCGGTCCGCTCACTTTTGATCCTGTCTTTTTTACAGTGTCGATGATTTTGCCCGCAGACTGATCAACCAACTGATGATCATACGCTTTTAATGTGATTCTCATTACTTGACTTGCCATAAAAAAAGTCGCCTCCTTTTCGCACTTAGTAGAAGTACGACAAGCGGTGACTGTACACGTTCCCGTGTGTGTCATCAAAGACCCCACACTGACTTCCTATTATAATAAACAGGATTTTAAATTGTACAGTGACTTGTCGCCAGTTTCCTAACTTGACATTCGCTCCACGGAAAACCTGCTTTTATAAGCAGCAACCTCACGTTTCACAGCTATCATGCCACAGCCTTTGTATATTAACATATTTTTTTTTTACATTGCAAGCACTTTTTTTCAAAAAAATGGCGCAAAATCTGATTTTCCAGGTTTTGCGCCTTTGCTCGTTCTTTTTCTAATTCCAGATCGGTTCTGTAGGGGTTCTGCCTTCTCCGCTTGGATTTTCGTCATCCACTTTTAATAAATTTCCATTGCTTCCGGTCTTATATTTTACACCATCAGAGTTCTTTACCGTTGTATTTTTGGATACCTTACCGGAAGTGTTTACCACATAGGTGGTAGTGGTGCTTCCTGTAGGAATGGCAATGGCCTCATATTTCGTTCCTTCATCCGCACATTGAAGCTTGCCCATATAATAAAGGTAACTATCTTTAACACCGGTATAACCGCGGCCGCTGTCGCTGAAATAATAGGTAGCTTCGCTGCCGTCACCTTCAATTACCTTTACCCTGCCCTTCTGCATGGTGCTGGTCTTCTTATCTCCAAAATAGAATGCCGTATATTCTGATGTATTTCCAATCATCACCTTCTGCAGTCCATAGACAGGATTACCAAGGTTATTAAACAGATAGGTCTTGTCATTAATTTTATTTATATTCTGTGTGCTGGCGTTTCCTTCTTTCGGACCGGTCTTTGGAATTCCTGAACTTGAGAAATAAAACCATTCTACACTCTCTTCATAACCAGAAAGATCCTGAGGCGGTTCCACGGAATACCAACCCACTCTCAGCTTACCGTTGCTGTCATAATACTTATAATTTTGGATCTCATACTCCGCATTTTCAACTCCAACGTTCTTCCAACCAGTCTGAAGCGCTCCATCTGAGTCAAAGCAGTAAGCGACACCGTCAATCTTATAGGTAGCATAATCCCCTGACGTATCCTTTGGAACATACTTTTTACCGCTGTCATTAAAATAATACCATGACTTTCCGTCGTCATTATCCCCTGGAGTGACACGGTCCTCATAATCATTACCGCTCGGTGAAAAAAGCTTCTGCCAGCCGGTACGCATAGCTCCGTCTGTTCCGCAATAATACATGTCATCAAGGACCCAGCCGGTCTGCATCTCACCGTTCGGATCAAAATAATACCATTTGTTATTGATCTTAGACCAGTTATCCATAATAGCTTTTCCGCTGCTGCCGAAATAATACCACTTATACTGGGAACTGCCTGAATCCTGAAACTTCATCCATTTATCCGTAACCAGAATTCCGTTAGAGTCCATATAGTAGGTATTTTCCACCCATGTATTTACGGACATCTCGCCATAAGTATTTAAATAACGCCAAAGGTTGTCCGCTCCCTTTTTCCAGGTGTTCGTCACCTTATTCCCGCTTGTATCATAATAAACCCAAGTGCTTCCAGACTGAGCCCAACCTTCCGCTGCATAAGACTCCACAGATGCGGCACCAACTGTCAACATGGCGGTAACTGCCAGCATGATGAGACCTTTTCTTTTCATATCTTCACTCCTTACAGGGATTTCCTTTTTTGCTATAATTTATTTTAACAATTAATCTCAGATTATTCAACTGTTTTAATCTTTCAATTCTATTACGAAATTATTTCCCTTGTCTTTTCTGTATTTTTAACTATTATTAACTCGATTAAAAACAGGCAAACGAACAGGACTGAATCCTGTTAAAACAGAATTCAGTCCCTTTAAGTTGCTTAAGTTAAAAGACTCAGCCATTCTTATTAAAACCAATTGCAGCCATTGTTCCAGCCCCAGTTACCGCAGCAGCGATTGCAGCGGTTGCAGCAGCCCCGATTGCAGCAACCTCTATTACATCCATCATTCCAGCCCCAGTTGCAGCCATTGTTCCAGCCCCAATTACATCGGTTGCAGCATCTATTATTCCAGCCGCAACCACAGTTACTAGCAGAAAAGCCTATATTAAAACAGCACATAAATTTACACCTCATTATCTTAAATTATACTATATTATATAGGACAAAAGACAAGGTGTGAATATTGGCATTTTCCCATCAATTCTCCGTACTTGACGCTCCTGCCTCTATCCAGTATAATCAAGGAAGTTCAAATTTGCCTTTGGCTCATTGAACGGATTATTTGAGAA
Organism: Lacrimispora celerecrescens; assembly: GCF_000732605.1. Taxonomy (GTDB): domain Bacteria; phylum Bacillota; class Clostridia; order Lachnospirales; family Lachnospiraceae; genus Lacrimispora; species Lacrimispora celerecrescens_B. The sequence goes on from NZ_JPME01000014.1 coordinate 100,317, forward strand.
AACTACTATTAACTATTTATGGAAAGGGCGGCACCAATTATGTGGATTGCAGACGGCTGGAAAGATTATGAAGTGATAGACTGTTCAGAAGGAGAAAAGCTTGAACGCTGGGGAAATTATCTCCTTGTACGTCCTGACCCACAGGTTATCTGGTCCACTCCCAAAACGGAAAAAGGCTGGAAAAGAATGAACGGCCACTACCATCGCAGCGCCAAGGGCGGCGGCGAGTGGGAATTCTTTGACCTTCCGGAACAGTGGACAATCAGTTACAGGGATTTAACCTTTCAATTAAAACCCTTCAGCTTTAAGCATACAGGACTTTTTCCAGAACAGGCAGCAAACTGGGACTGGTTCAGTGAAAAAATAAAGAAGGCCGGACGGCCTGTAAAAGTGCTTAACTTATTCGCCTACACCGGAGGTGCTACTCTGGCAGCAGCAAAAGCCGGAGCTTCTGTCACTCATGTAGATGCATCTAAGGGTATGGTCGGCTGGGCCAAGGAAAATGCCCGTTCCTCCAATTTAGATTCCGCTTCCATCCGCTGGATCGTGGATGACTGCGTAAAATTCGTTGAAAGAGAGATCAGAAGGGGAAACCATTACGATGCGATCATTATGGATCCTCCTTCTTATGGAAGAGGGCCAAAGGGCGAAATCTGGAAAATAGAAGACGCCATTCATCCTCTTGTTCAGCTTTGCGCCCAGCTTTTATCCGATAAACCATTGTTTTTCCTAATCAATTCCTACACCACAGGATTAGCCCCTTCTGTATTAACCTACATGATTTCCATCGAGGTAAAACAAAAATACGGCGGCTTCGTTCAGTCCGGTGAAATAGGACTTCCGGTCACAAACAGCGGGCTCCTTCTGCCCTGCGGTGCATCAGGAAGATGGTCGGCAGACGCTTAGAAGCCTTATCAGCGCCCTCCGTTTAACAGACACCACAGGCTCGGAAGAAAACGTCTGAAAAACCGGCTGATCTGATAACTGAAGAAAACACAAAAAAGAGGCATAAGCAGAAAAAGCCCAAATGGCACTGCTGAAACAGTCGGGAGCAGCAATGCTCCCGTTTTGTTAATAAGCCTCACTATAGCAAAGTGTGTGGCGTACAGAAAAAAATTCTGCTTCATCCATTCTTTTGCCTCGATCAGATATCTCTCCGGTACCAAAAGCCACAATCCCACTGGTATAAGAAGCCGGAAACATACGTCAGAAGCCGCCATCTCACCTTTGATATCTCCCGGAAAATCAACCCAATGAAGAAAAAAGGCTGCCATAATAACTGCGGCACCTGCTTCAAGATATTTTATATTCCAGGACCCTTCTACAATCTTTTTCCCATGAATTGCGGCAAAAGCCCCGAACGAATAATAAAATAAAGCATCCAGGTTTAAAAAAGGAAGCATGCCTCCCATATAGATTGCAGCCAGAATTCCTGCAAGAAAAAGGCAGCCTATTTCCTTCCGCTTCACAATGATATAAATAAGGGGAGCCAGAAGGATTAACTGGATCAGCTGGTTTAAATACCAGAATACATAGTTATAGGTATAATTAAGGACTGATTCGGCCGCCATGGTAAATGTAAAAGGCACTACTCCCTTTCCAATGACATCTGAAAACACCGGGATCCGGCTCCCAATGACATATCCAAGATAATAAAGAAAATTCCATACGATATAGGGAACCATGACACTCCGTATTCTGGAATTCCACTTTACCATGAGGCGATCCAGTGTAAAGCCGCGAAAGAACAGATAGGAGGAAATCAGGAAGAACCCCGGTACGGCAATCTGTGCCACCGTGCCTCCTAAAAACCGTTCCATCCAGTCTGTCTTATAAGCCAGTTTTGTGCTGCCAAGGAACAGCACCGCATTGTAAGAGTGAACCCATATGACCAGAAAACTATATAGAAATGTAAACCATGTAATCTTATTTCGAAAATATTTTTCTTCCATGTGAGCCCTCCCTCCTCTCTGCATTTTTATATTTTATCACAGGACAAGAAGCTTTATCAAACTATTTTCATCAAAATAATTTTGACTAGTCAATCCGAATGATGTAATATTTTTACATTTTTTGCATTTTTTTTCAAACATACTGCGTAGAGTATATGATATAATAGGAGCACTTTCAATGATTGCTTTATATATAAGGAGATAGAAACCATGAAAAAAACAACTCGCGCTGCCTGTCTGATCCTAGTCCTACTTCTTGCAGGCTTGCCCCTCTTTGGCGGCCCGGCTGCTGGAAAAGGCACTGAATCGACCAGAACCAGCGCACTTTTAGCACATTCTTCAGACAGCGGACAAGCACTGCATACTCTGGCCCTTGGTCCCGGCCTTATAAACTTATCCCCCGCGGATGAATTTTCCACTTACCAGTGGGGACTAAAAAATGACGGGGAATTTCGTCTTATAGAGCTAAAATCCAAATTTAAATCCATTGATAATATTTATGATGGACGGAATTCAAAAGACGGTACCATGAAGCCCGGTCCCGGAGACTATGAATCTACAGTGATCGGTGCTGTCACTGGAATCGATATTAACATACAGCCTGCATGGAAGCTTTATGATCAGGCTGAGAGCAAGCGCTCTGTCATTGTCGCCATCATCGATACCGGCATTGATATCAACCACCTGGAGCTTAAAGATGCCATCTGGACCAATCCCGGCGAGATTGATGGGGATGGAATTGATAATGACGGCGACGGGTATGTAGATGATATTCATGGCTGGAATTTTTATTCCGGAAACAACCAGGTCTTCACAGGCAGCGAGGACAGCCATGGAACCCATGCAGCAGGAACCATCAGCGCCGCCAGGGGAGCCTACGGCATTGCCGGGATCACGGATAATAACTACATAAAGATCATGCCTTTAAAGGCCCTGGGAGGCGAAGACGGACTGGGATCCCCGGAAGCGGTGATCCAGGCGATCCATTATGCCGAGGCACACGGCGCTTCCATCTGCAACTTAAGCATGGGAACCAATGCCTACAGCGAAGAACTGGCCCAGACCATGAAAAATTCCAGCATGCTGTTTGTGGTATCCTGCGGTAACGGCGGGGTCTCCGGACTTGGATATGATACAGATATCTACCCTGTTTATCCGGCTTCCCTTCCCTATGACAACATAATCTCCGTAGCAAACCTCATGTTTGACGGGACCTTAAGCAGTGATTCCAACTATGGCGCAACCAGCGTTGATATAGCCGCCCCAGGCAGCTACATTTTAAGCACTGTTCCAGGTAATGCCTACGGTTTTATGAGCGGCACTTCCATGGCAGCCCCCATGGTAACTGGTGTAGCCGCCATGCTCTATTCTTACAGGCAGGACATCTCCCTGTCTGATGTTAAAACGATTCTTTTAAATTCCAGCCGGAAGCTGGATACCCTAACCGGAAAGATGGTGAGCGGAGGACTCCTAGACGCATACGGAGCCCTAACTTCACGATAGCAACGAGCAATGCGAAATAAGACAGAAGAAGATTTTTATTGTGCTTGCACATAAGAAAATCTTCTTCTGTCTTATTTCATAGGGCGAATGCCCGTGAGCCAGCGGATCTGCAAGATTCGCTGGCTGCACTGCGGACTTCACCTACAATATTAATTTCACTCCAAGCCCCTTCTGAACATAGGGCAAATATTTTATATGAGAGTCATGAACCTGTCCAATGATATTTACTCTATCCTCTCCAGGCAGATCAACTCTGGCGATTTCAAGTTCTCCCATATACCTTAAATAATTTTCATTAGAAATGCAGATACTTCCCTGCTTCCTTACTTGTGACTGATTCTCATGATCCGGTTTAATGTTCCGATCGTACTGTCTTGATTCCTGGGAACGGATAACATATTCGCTGGAATCCGGTCTGTCATGATGAATGATGTCTCTTACAAATTCATAGGTAGAAAGTATGTCTGCCTTAAGTTCCACATAATCATGGCTTAAGCATTGAATATCCTTCCAGTCCTTTTCCTCCACATCCACATCACCAATCAGCACCACATCACAGAACCCGTCATAGAAGAGCTCCAGCATGTTCAAAAGCACCTGGTCTTTCCTCTCCCGGTGTTCTTCCACCGTGGGAAGACCTTCAAACAAGGGGCCTCTCAGCTCCAGATTCCCAGGCACAAATGCCATGGTAGTAAAACCAAGATATTGAAGCCTCTGATTCATTTCCTTTGTCCGTTTCAGAGACAAGGCGGTGAACTGCTTTGGATAAAAGTTATGGCATGCTGCAAATCTGGTAAAATCTGCCCCATACTTTTTCCACTCTAAAAGTTCCTCCTCCATAATGGTGGAGGCATTAAATACCACATAAAAATCCTTTGAAATCTCTACCGTCTCTTTTGCATCAAAGCCATAATCAAGGCGGACATGGGTGATTCCAAGCTCCTTTAACTCTGCAATGCTATCTGTTTCAAACTTTTCCAGGGTTTCCGGGCCCACATCTACAATGAGATTTAAGCCACCTTCCCTGCACATGCTCAGAAGCTTAAGTACATCCGAACGGTAATCGATTCCTGTTTCTTCTGGAATGTGGAGTGAAGTAAATGCATACTTCACTCCGCTCTTTATCGCTTTCTTTATTAAGCGTTCATTCTTTTCCATTCCACTTGAAAAATAGATTGAAATTCCTGTATTCATTTATTCTCCATATACTTCGTTGATTCTGTCCTCATCCACTCCGAAGAAGTAGGTTACCAGGAAGCCGCCTGCATAAGCAATGAGCATTGAGATTATGAAACCAATCTGCTGTCCAGGCTGAACAATCAACAAACCAAACAAACCGGATACACCCTGAGAAACAGTACCAATGTGCATGAGAGCTGCAACAGCTCCACCGAATCCAGCACCAATGCAGGCAGTGATAAAGGATCTGCCAAGAGGCAGGGTTACTGCATACATCATAGGCTCTCCGATTCCAAGAATACCTACTGGTATGGAATCACGGATATATCTTTTTAATTTTGCGTTCTTTGTCTTTACATACAGTGCAATACCGGCACCTACCTGACCGCCGCCTGCCATCATAAGGATAGGAAGGAGATAGTTAATTCCTTTTGTTGCACCCTCCGGGTCATTTAACAGAGCATGAATTGGGGTCAATGCCTGGTGTAAACCTACAGCTACCAGAGGAAGGAAACCTGCTGATAAAATATATCCTCCTACAACGCCCATCTTTTCATATACAAAGCTTAAGAGGGCAAAGATTACTTTTGTTAAGCCTGCGCCTAAAGGCTGAATTACCAACAGGGCAACAATACCGCCAATAATAAGTACTAAGAGAGGGCTTACGAATGTATCAATTAAATCAGGCATACGCTTTCTGATATTCTTTTCAAGAAAAGCAAAGAATGCGCCTGCGATCAGTGCCGCTAAAAGACCGCCGGAAGCCGGATTAAAAGCTGTATTAGTAATAGGAAGAAGAATCTGAGCATCATTTACTGTTGCAAGCAGAGGCATACCCGGATTGGCAATGGACATGGCACCTGCAATCGCTCCAAGTACACCGGAACCGCCAAATTCCTTTGCTGCATTGAATCCAACTAAGATGGGCAGGTAAGCAAACAGTGCCCAGCCCATGGTCCGGATACATTGATACCACCATACTCCTAAAAGTGATCCGCCGGTAGAAACATTAATAACATTACAGATACCATTGATTAAACCTGCTGCAATGATTCCGGGAAGCAGTGCTACGAAAATATTAGAAATCTTCTTTAAAAATCTCTGTACCGGTTTATCATATTTTGCCTTTTGAAGGGCTTTATTTTCCTTTGCAACTTCATTAATATCCTGATCTGATCCGTTCTCAGCCTGGCCTTTAGGAAGACCTGTCAGCTTATAAAATTCGTCCAATACCTTATTTACTTTTCCCGGTCCAAATACAATCTGGAGCGTGTCACTTTCAACAACTCCAAGAACTCCCTCTACCTTTTTTACGCCTTCAACATCAGCCTTAGATGTATCTCTTAAACCGACACGAAGCCTTGTCATGCAGGCAGCGTTGGAAGTTATGTTCGCTTTTCCCCCAAGCAATGTTAATAATTGTTCACTGATTTGCTTATAATTCACGATAATCCTCCTTTGAATATATATTAGTTACTTAAAATATCTTATAACTCCTTTCTTTTATTTCAAAGCCTTTCGGATCTTCCCTCCGGCTTGTGATAACTTTTGTCTTGCATCCTCTGGATCACAGTCCAGCAAAATCATTGTAATAGCAGTTTTAACATGTCCTTCTGCCAGTTTTAATACCTTTTCGGCCTCTTCCCTGGTACAGCCAGTTGCTGTCATCACAATGTTCTGTGATCTTACAACAAGCTTTTCATTGCTCTGCTTTACATCCACCATAAGATTTTCATAGGCTTTACCGATTCCAACCATGCTTCCTGTTGAAATCATATTAAGGATCATCTTTTGTGCTGTTCCTGCCTTTAATCTGGTTGATCCGGTCAATACCTCAGGTCCGGTCACCGGTTCTATGGCAAGATTTGCTTTTTTACCTACATCAGATCCTTTATTACATGCAATGGCTACGGTATGACACCCTGTTTTATTTGCATAATCGAGGCCATAGATTACATAAGGAGTTCGGCCGGATGCTGCCAGACCGATCACTATATCCTTAGAAGTAAGACCAATCTCCTTTAAATCTGCCTCACATAAGGTTTCACTGTCCTCGGCTCCTTCTACCGCCGCTACAAAGGCTTTGTCTCCTCCAGCAATCAGGCCTACCACCATTTCCCTGGAAACACCAAAGGTGGGCGGACATTCTACCGCATCCAGTACTCCCAGACGACCGGAGGTTCCTGCTCCAATGTATATGATACGGCCTCCTGCATTCAGGCTGTCTGTTGCCCATTCAATCGCTGTGGCAATCTCTGAAATCACTTCCTCCACGGCTTTAACGGCCTTTGCATCTTCCTGGTTCATGATGGCCGCAATTTGAAGCGGTGTCATTTCATCCAGGTTTATGGTATCCGGATTGCGGGACTCTGTTGTCAGCACTGACAAATCAATCATGCTCTGTACTTCCTTTCTTCTGTATATAATTTTTAGTAAATTTACTCATACACACATCATAATTTCGATTGACATAAGCAGTAAAAAAAATGTCTATTACATTTAATTGTGAAATTCGGGAAGACATGGCGCCGCTTCGGTGAATCAGCTCTGTTGCCGCAACAGGAAGAACGAAATCAGCCTCTAAAGCCAGTTCCGATTCCACTGCCCTTGTTATGGCGATTACCTTTGCCCCGTTTCCTTTTGCTTCCTTCACGCATTGAAGGACTTCTTCCGTAAGTCCTGAATAGCTGATGGCAATAGCCAGGTCACCTTTTCTTAGATTTCTGGCACCCAGTAACTGTGTATGCCAGTCATCGCAGACATTGCATATCACATCAGCCCTAAGGAGCTTCAAGTACAAATCTCTTGCTGCCAAAAGGGATGTTCCCAGTCCAAATAATGTAACAGTCCTGCTGTTTTCCAGCAGCTTCACACATTCTATTACAATCTTAGGTTCTATAAGCTTTTGAGTGGTTTCCAGGGATTCGATATTTTTCTTTGTGACCTTATAAATAACGTCCTCTATGGAATCTTCCCGCGTGATCTTCTGAAATGCAATGTCCCTGCTCTCCTGGAATAATGCCACCTCATAAGCAAGGGTATTCTGAAAATCCTTATATCCTTTACAGCCTAGTTTCTTGCAAAGCCTTACAACCGTTGCAGGAGAGGTATAAGTTTCTCTGGCAATCTCCTTAATACTCTTTCGGAGGACTGATTCAGGATTTTTGTTCAGTCTTTTTATCAGCTCTTTTTCCGCTTCTCCAGCATCCTGAAGATAGCTTTCAATCCTTACAAGTAGACCCTTCATGCATTTCTTCTCCTTTCTTTAAAGCCAGAAGAAATTTTACATTTTATTTACCTAATATCATTCTAGCCTTGTTGTATCATTTTTTCAATATATCCAATGATTTATGAAACTTTTTTTCATACTATGATGCTTTAACTAGAACCCATTCTATTTCTGGGACGCAGAAACCGCCTTTAAAATAATTTTAAAGGCGGTTTCTATTCTTAAATAGCTAAATATTCGTTGCACAATTGTCTATGCTTATTTCTCCAATGACCTCCAACGGAAGTTTGGAATGACATCAGACCATTTCTCGATTCCTATGATGGATTTGGCGAACTCCGTTGATTCCAGCGTGTATTTCTTTTTATCAATATCCCTGAATACCTGCCAGATTTTACGGCGTCTTGTGGCTACAATATCATCTCCCCGGTCCATTGAACATTCCCATAGTCCAAAGGATAAGCCGCTCCGCACTTCCAAAGGAGCATCCACCTGGCGGCTAAGAATATAAGCATCAATATAAGGATTGCTGTCAACCATGTAATAAGAATAAGCATAGGCGGCAGCCTGAATCTGAGCTACATTGCCTCTTGACTGGCTTGTTGCCGTAAATCCCTGTTCTGTCAAAATAATGTGGCGCACATGACCGGCGGGAGCTTTTAAAGCATCCTGAGTAAAGTAATCCGTCAGAGTGGTAAGGTTCTTAAAGTTAATAACCGGAGAGTTAAAATCATTGGTAATTAATCCGGTCTGGTCATCATCCCAGAATTCCGGCTCCGTCATCGGACATGGATAAGGATGATAGGATAGCCCCCAGTCCATCTGCCCCTGTTCATTGGCAATGGAATTAAAGGTATCTACAATCGCCCTTCCGCCGTATTTCAGCTTATTATCAATCTCATTGTTCCAGTTATAATCCAGGGAGTAATATACACGGTCATTGGCACTGGTACTCTTAATGGCTGTGTAGAAAATCCGGAAAGCATCCTGGTAAGCCTGTACGTAACTGTTAATATCCCTGGCCCCCATATAATTCCACTGCTGGTTATTGATCTCATTGCCGATGATCCAGTTGGATATCTTCCCGTGGTTTGGATTGGAACCATTGTAACGCTCCGCTAAAAAGGAGGCAATGGCTCTCGTCTGGTCCAGTCCCTCCGGGGTTGCCGGATTGAACATGTAATAAAAGGCATTGGCATTTTTCGTTGTTCCAGGATAGATCAAATTCGGTTCAGCATCATTCCAGCCATTTAAAATAATAGCGGTTACTGTCATGCCTTTCCCGGATAAAGCACTGATCGTCTCATCATAACTTGTGATGGCATTCTTATCAAAATGATAGGTCTTTCCATCGTACTGGTAATCAATTCCCTGGCCCAGGATCTGGTGAAACGAGATATTGGTGGCAACGTGCTTCACACCTAATTCAAAGGCATCACCCAGCATGTTAAGCTGAATGTTAAGGCCCTTCTTGGTAAGTGGATCATTGAATGGCTGGGTATTTTCCGCAACCATTTCAGGGTTTGTAATATAATGAGGTTTGCTGATTTCAATATATTTTGTTCCATCCCAGACAGCAATGACGAATTTACTGTAAAGTCTGTCCTGGGCCGTATTACGGTTTAATGGAAATGTAAAGGTAACCCTGTTTCCCGGCGCTGCGGAAGCCGCATAATCGATTCTGCCGTCGAGATTGTTCTGGTAAGGCTGAAGCTCCACCAGATAAAGGACACCATCCGTTCCCCCCATATCAGCATTGATATCTGCCTGAATTGTTACACTGTTCTTATCAGAATTGACCAGGCAAGACTGGATCGTCGCCTGCACTCCGGCGGCACCTACATCCGCCAGCGAAACAAAAGCAGTGGCACAGCATAAAAATGCAGCGGTTAAAAATCCGGTCACTGCCCTGCTTATATTTTTTTCCTTCATCTTCGCATCCCTCCATGTTGTCTTAATCAGGTTCTTTACAATGATAACCAATTTTCCTGCTTTTTACAATAACGTTTTTATTACGTATTTGTAAAAAAAACTTAAGACCAAGGGCATTTCAACGTTTTCTTATCCTATTAAAAGGCGGCTGCCAGCATTATCTGCCGCTGCCGCCTTTTTTATTTAATCGTTCAGACGGTATCAAGCCTTAACCTACTTTCCGGTTTCTAAGGAAAACATCTCCTTAAGCTTTTTCCCATCAAAAATGTGGTTATATACCAGATATTCATAGTTCTTAATCAGGTCACTGTATGGATTTTCCGGATTATTTAAGGCTTCCCAGGAATAGTAGGTCCCCTCTTGATCGAAGCATCCAATAGGGTGTACGACTGGAAATGTCTCTTCCATCTTAAGAAGAAACTGCTGATAAGGCGTCATCGTGACCCCGGCTCTCTTTAACACTTCGGAAGAAAGATAAATGGCTCCCATTTTTCCTTTTTCCTCTGCCTGCGTCTTATAATTGGTCCAGATCATAAACGGAGTCTGGTACCACATCAGCCGGTCCTGATTCTTTACAAGGCTGCTGGGTATTCCTGAAATTTCATCAAAGAATTCATCTTCCACGCTGGGCTGATGATCCCCAAAAAGAACGATCATGGTAGGCTCGGAGCTTTGCTCAAAATAAGAAATCAAATATTCCAGCGCTTCATCTGACCGCTTCATAAGAGATAGATACTGGTCAGCCTTTGGATACTTTCCTTTTAGATCTCCGGTCAGCCATACCTCCTGATCGAAATCATCAAACAGAGTGTCATAGCCTCCATGGTTCTGCATGGTTACATTAAAAAGAAACAGTTTATCCTCCGGATTCTCCTTGGATTCCACTCTTTCTATCAGCTTTTCGTAATCTGCACGGTCACTGATATAGTTTCTAAGCAGCTCACTGCCTTCATAATCTTCTATATCCAGAAATTCATCAATTCCCATGTTCCGGTAGCATTCCTGACGGTTCCAGTTCTCTTTTGGATACGGGTGCATGGCAACCGTATCATATCCCTGGGATTTTAATGTACTTACAAGGCTGTATGTATTGGGTTTGACATTAAACTGGTAAGCAATGCTATTCGCCGGAAGCTGGGAGATCGAATCTCCTGTCAGAAATTCAAACTCAGAATTACTGGTCAAAGATCCAAATATAGGAACACTGAGGCTTCCCTTCACCGTATTTTCCTTTAAACTGTTTAAGAAAGGAAAGTACTCCTGATTCGTTTCAAAATTTCCTGCTACTTTTAAGTCGGAATAGCTTTCATTCATAATACAGATGATATTGACCGGAGTTGTCTTATCTTCTCGATCCACATCAACATCTCCGGCCGAGGCCAGAAGGACCTGATTGTCCTCTTTCACAGAATCGTAAATCTGCTTTACCTTTGCAAAGCTGTAACCCTTTGGTTTTTTCTTCACCGCATAATTAAAGGAAACAGCCGTTGAAAGCACATATCCATATTCCTGATAGGATTCACTGACCTCCCACATATTAATTTCCAGACCTTTATACGGGATTAAGCATGTGTAAAACCATAAAATAAAGCTTAGGACAACACCGGTACTTCCTCCGGCAAAGACCAGGCGTTTGTTCCTGCCCCTTACTCTTATAGGAACTATCAGGCCAAAGAGACAGATTGCCTGGACTCCAAGACAGGCAAGGTACATTTCCTTTGTGAAGACAAATTCATAATTTCCTGCCACACTCATAGCCGTCCGCAGAGCCAAAACATCCCAGATCATAATGGGCCTTCCCCGAAAGCCTGTAACCAGATATTCTGCTACAGAAACAATATACAGAAAAACCGCAGTAAACGGGATCCCTATCCTGGTGCTGCCGCTGACAGCAAACACAGTAAGATATAATAAGTAGATCCAGCCTATATTTAAAACAGCCATGGATAGGGGAATGGTCGGCAAATTGCCAGTCACATATTCAAACAGAATATAAGATGCGCAGGGAATCAAAAGCAAGATGACAGTGGTTATAAACATCCCTGCGATTTTACACCACTTTTGTATCCGTTCTCTTATCACTTAAAACATCCTCTTTTTCCATTTTTAGAATGATTTAATGGTACCACAAAGAAGCTTTGACAGCAATATACAATTTATGACAATCGTTCATTCCTGTACCGACTTTCCTGATGAACGCACTTTCTAACATCTCAATAACAGGCCATAGGCAAGTGAAAAAACATTATAGAATTTTTAATAAACGAAACATGTCATCGAGGGGATTTTCTCTTTCTTTCAGATCAGGCCACGCATGAATACCATCGTCGTTTTTTCTTGGAATTATATGAAAATGAAGATGCGGCACTGACTGCTCTGCATCCGTTCCGCTGGCATTTAGCAAGTTCACTCCGGTATAGCCGCAATGGTCAACATAGTGATTTGAAATTCGTTTAACAGCACTCATGACATGTCCAAGAGTTTCATCGCCGCAGTCAAGAATATTAACCATATGGGTTTTAGGAATGACGATTGTATGTCCGTCAACCTCCTTTCCGATATCCAGAAACGCCAGTGTATGGTCATTCTCAAATATTTTATAACATGGCAGTTCCCCGTTAATTATTTTACAAAAGATGCATTCTTTCACGATATTCACCTAACCTTTTTATTACATAATTTTATCAAATATGATACCAGTAATCAATTGATTTGTTTTATAAAATATTGCTGACAAAAGCAGAAAGAGCCAAGCCCCTATCGATAGAGGGCTTAGCTCTCACTTGTAAAGTGTTTTATTATAGATTTTTCGGTCCAAACCCCATGGGCAGAAGTTCCTTTAAAGAAAATATCTGATACTCATCTCTGCTTGCCGCTAATATAATCTGAAATGTTTCCGGGTCGCAGAACTCCATCATTACCTGACGGCAGACTCCGCAAGGGGCTGTAAGCCCTGTAGGGATCCCCTCTTTTCCTCCAACGATACAGATTGCTTTAAATTCCTTATCTCCCTGGCTGACCGCCTTAAAAAATGCCGTGCGTTCCGCGCAGTTGCTTGGGGTATAGGCTGCATTTTCGATGTTGCAGCCCTGATACAAAGTGCCGTCAGCTGATAAAAGCGCCGCTCCCACCTTAAATCCTGAATATGGAGTATACGCTTTGCCCATAGCCTCAAATGCCTGATCAATCATTTCCTTTACCGGAAGTATCATTTCTTCTTTCATTTCCAACCTCCTGGTCACAACCCTCTCCCAAAATCATATTTTTCTATAATCTACAATTCCAGGGCGATTTCTATCATTTTTCCAAATCCAAGCTGCCTCTCCTCTGCGCTCAGTTTTTCCTCTCCAAAAACAAGATCGGATATCGTCAGCATGCAGAGAGCTTTTTTACCGGCTGCAGCCGCATTCATATACAAAGCCGCAGTTTCCATCTCAACAGCCAAAACTCCCATGTTGCGCCACTTGTCATTAACTCCGCCATCAGCATTATAAAAGATATCGCTGGACAGTACATTGCCCACAACAGCTTTCGTTCCCTGCTTTCCGGCCGCTTCTGCCGCTCTGGCAAGAAGCTCATAATCAGCAATCGGTGCAAAGGTACCCGGAAGTCCATACTGGTAAGCATAATTGGAATCCGTGCACGCTCCCATGGCGATCACTACATCCATAAGCTCTACCTTATCCTGAAGGGAACCAGCGGAGCCAATGCGGATGATCTGGTCTACATCATAAAAATGGTACAGCTCATAGGAATAAATTCCCATGGACGGCATTCCCATTCCGCCTCCCATAACGGTAATTTCCTTCCCCTTATAGGTTCCCGTAAACCCGAGCATGTTCCGTACCGACGTTACCTGAACCGGATTTTCCAGATACGTTTCCGCAATATACTTTGCACGTAATGGATCCCCTGGCATTAAAACTGTTTTTGCTATTTCACCTGTTTCTGCCCCATTATGGGGAGTTGGTGTCATCTCCATTTGATTTCCTCCTCTTTTTATGATTCTTCCTGCCGTATCATCAGACGGATGGCTTCTACTGCCGTTCGGATGGCCCCATCCGTATCATGCACGATTGGATTTTCAAGACCAAGTCTGGCTCGTTCCTGGTTCGCTAATACAAGGAATATGGAACCAACCCTTACCTTAAGCGCACTGGCCGCAACAAACAGAGCCGCAGACTCCATCTCCGAAGCCTTGCACCCCAGCCTCATCCAGGCCTCCCATTTGTTTAACAGTTCATAAGATACTGGCTTTGTTTCCGGAGAATGCTGTCCATAAAATGAGTCCTTACACTGGACAACTCCTACATGATAGGGCTTATCCAGAGCTTTTGCCGCAGCCGCCAGGGCACCTGTCACATTAAAATCCGGGACTGCCGGAAACTCAATGGGGGCGTATTCCCTGCTGGTTCCTTCCATGCGGATGGCTCCATTTGCAATAACTAAATCCCCGCTTTTTACCTCCACATCCATTCCGCCGCAGGTACCGACTCGGATGAAGGTGTCTGCACCGGACATTACCAGTTCCTCTAAGGCAATAGCTGCCGAAGGACCGCCAATCCCTGTCGATGTGACGCTGACTAACTTACCGTCTAACGTACCGGTATAGGTCACGTACTCCCTGCTGTCTGCGATCAGTTTGGGATTGTCAAAATACTTTGCGATAAGGGCACAACGTTTGGGGTCTCCGGGCAGAATGACATATCTGCCCACATCCCCTTTCCCAACCTGGAGGTGATACTGTTTTCCTTCTGTTTCTGAATAATTTGTCATACTTAATCCACCCTTCTTTATATCTCATTTTCATCAATTTTTTCTGCAACCACCGCCTTAATCCGCCGGTACTGCTCTTCATCGATAATAATGGTCCTTCCTTCCCGGGAAATATACCCTTTCTCCTCCATCTGGCTGACGCACCGGTTCACGGTCTTTATGCAAAGACCTGTACTGTTTGATAGATCTTTTCTTGCCAGCTGTATGCGGCAGGTCCCCCGGTGGGATGATTTCCGGTAAATCTCCATAAAGAGCAGGAACAGCCTGTCACTTCCCTGTAAAAATAAAAACAGACGTTCCTTCCTGACCTGCTCTAACAGGTAAACACCCATGGCCTTTACCTGTTCTAAAACCGCATGAATATCTGAAAGCATCCAGCGGCTGAACTGATCCTTGGATACACAGAGGAACCGGCAGTCCGTTTCTGTCACCAGGGTCGTCCGGTACAGCTCAAAGCCCATGAGAAATTCCATGGCTCCAAACACCTCCACCGGATAGAATCTGGTATAGTCGTAGGCGATTTCCTGAACCCTGTAATCCGTAGCCTTTACAACACCTTCCACCAGAATATAAATGGTATCCACGGTTTCATTTTCGTGAATGAAGGTGGTGCCCTTTTTTAAGTTTACTATCTTAAAGGCTTCCAGGAGCCATTTAGGCGCATTGGCCAGATAATTATTTAAGTATTCCCGCGGCTCACTGTGAAGTTCATTGATTAAAGACATAGCATCGTTCACGATCTTGCTCCTTTTCGTTTCTTTCTCTTTGATTTCATCATACCATATTTATGATCCGCCGGGAATCATTACTTGTCACTAACCTATTACCTTGCATCCTTTTCGTATGGCTGCCCGCTGGCTTTCGGTGCTGAGGATTTCCCTACAAACAGGATCAGGATCATGATTGTAATGAGATACGGAAGCATTGCCAGAATGGACGAAGGAACTGCAAATCTTCCTCCTCCTAAAGTAACGGTAAGGGCCTGGGCCGCTCCAAATAACAGACAGGCAGCATAAGCCCCATGAGGAGTCCATTTACCAAAAATCACTGCCGCCAGTGCTATAAATCCCTGACCGCTAATGGCGGTGGGTGTAAACTGAGGGATGATGGCCAGGGTCATGGATGCACCGCCCAGTCCGGCTAAAATACCGGAAACCAGCACGCAGATATATCTGATTTTATAAACGTTAAGTCCCATGGTATCCGCAGCTGCCGGATGCTCTCCGACTGCCCTGATATGAAGCCCCCACTTTGTTTTATAAAGAAAGAACCAGATAAAAACAGCCAGCACAAACGCAATGACAACCGTAACATCCACATTTAAATTCTGAAACGCCTTTGAGTTTAAGCTTCCAAACACCTTTGGGATTTTATGAGGCACCGGAAGCGACATGGTGGCACCGTCAAAAAGCAGGCGGCATACAAAAAGAGCAACACCGGGGCCGATCAAATTGATGGCAATACCGGAAATTGTCTGGTCTGCCTTACAAGTAATTGACGCAAAGGCATGGAGAAGGGCAATTACGCCTCCTGCCAGACCGGCTGCAAAAAATCCAACCCAGGCACTTCCTGAATAATAACCCACAGTAGCCCCTGTAACAGCTCCGATGGTCATCATTCCTTCTATACCAATATTGGTGACGCCGGACCGCTCCGACACCACTCCTCCTAATGCTGCAAATACCAAAGGAGTGGAATACATAAGTGTAATGCCTACAAATAGCATCAGACTGTTAAGCATGTTTCTTACCTCCCTTCGAAAACCGGTCCACCAGCGGCGGAATGATACGGGTCAGTGCCACGAAAAATACAATGACGCCGATAACGATGTTGATGATCTCTGATGGAGCCCCCACCTCGTACTGCAAAGACTGGCCGCCGTAAATCAGACCGCCAAACAGCAGTCCTGCAAAGATACAGCCAATTGGTGAACTTGCAGCAATCAGACAAACGGATAATCCGTTAAAGCCCGTATTTTCAAAGGCTGCCAATGTGGCAATCCCATGAGGAGAATTTCCGGTTATATAAAGAGAGGCAGCCAGTCCACAGATAGCCCCGGAAATAAGCAT
Source organism: Lacrimispora celerecrescens (assembly GCF_000732605.1). GTDB lineage: Bacteria > Bacillota > Clostridia > Lachnospirales > Lachnospiraceae > Lacrimispora > Lacrimispora celerecrescens_B. Next base: position 116,957 of record NZ_JPME01000014.1, read on the forward strand.
GGAATGTAAGATATTTTTATTTACATAAATCCCAGAAAATTCCGCTGCGCTCTTATTAAAGCCTACCGCTCTCAGTTCAAATCCTTTAGCCGTTTTATATAGAAGGAACCAGATAAACACAGCCAGAATGACTGCAATAATAATTCCTACGTTCACATCTGTTTTCAGTACGGTGCTGCGTAGAAATTCATTCTGAGCAAGTGCCGCTTTTCCCGCTTCTGTCGTCTTGTAATTTCCAAGGATCATCGTATATCCGGAACGGTTGATTGGGTATGTTCCAATGGTATCCGGCTTGTGAAATCGGTTTAAAGTGCATATATAATTGGAGAAATAAAGCGCAATCCAGTTGAGCATAATACTTGTAAGAACCTCATGGATGCCAAACTTCGCCTTTAAGAAACCTGCAATCCCACCATACAATGCCCCGGCAGCCACACCTGCAAGGACTACGAGAGGAATCTGAATCACCGGAGGGAAATCAAATAGAATTCCAACTACAGTAGAGGCCACACACCCCATAATAAACTGGCCTTCGGCTCCGATGTTAAAAAGTCCGGTCTTAAACGCAAATGCAACGCCGATTCCTGTGAGAATGATAGGCGTACTCTTAATGATTACATTGGAAATGTGTTTCGGACTGGAAAAGACTCCGTCAAACAGGACGGATAGTGAATGAACCGGCGGATATCCCGCCGCCGCGAGTATGATCCCCGCTACGATAAATCCAAAGAAAACAGCGATCAAAGTCATTGTTAATGGTTTTTTTAAAATCTTTATCGCTTTATCCATGATTCTTTCCTCCTGCCATTAACAGACCAATCGTATTTTCATCTACGGTTCCCTGCCTAAACGTATCTTGAATCTTTCCGTCGTAAATAACCGCTATGGTATCAGAAACGTTCATAACCTCGTCCAATTCAAATGAGATCAAAAGCACCGCTTTTCCTTTGTCCCTTTCACGAATCAGAGTTTTATGCACTGTTTCAATGGCTCCTACGTCAAGTCCTCTGGTCGGCTGTACCGCAATCAGTATATCCGGATTCATGGCAACTTCACGTCCGATAATGACCTTCTGCTGATTTCCGCCGGAAAGTTCCCCCACACGTCTGGATCCGCAGTCATCCGGCCGGACATCATACGCCTCGATAAGGGTTTGGGTAAACTCTTCCATTTTCTTTCTGTTTAAAATCCCTTTTCTGGAAAATGGCTCTTTGCGGCAACGCTCCAATACTGCGTTCTCATTAACAGTGAAGTCAAGGACAAGTCCCCTTTTCTGCCGGTCCTCAGGTATGATGCTGACGCCGCTGTCTATGACTGTCCTTGGGTTTGTGTTGTTAATCAGTTTTCCGCAGACCGTAATACTTCCTTTCTCTGCTGGAACCAGGCTGCTGATCGCTTCCACCAGCTCCTTCTGCCCGTTTCCGTCGATACCGGCGATCCCCACGATTTCTCCCTTACGGACCGTTAAATTCAGACCCTTTACTGCTTCAAGCTTTCTCTCGTTCCTTACAACAAGGTCTTTGATCTCTAATACCGTTTCTCCCGGCTTTGCCGGAGTTTTATCCACCACCAGTTTTACTTCATGGCCCACCATCAGCGCAGCCAGCTCTTGTCCGGAAACTTTCTCTACCGGAACCGTGTCAATGTATTCGCCCCGGCGAATAATCGTACAGGTATCGGAAGATGCCTTGATTTCCTTCAATTTATGAGTGATGATGATAATGGCTTTTCCGTCATCTATCAGATTGTGCATGATAGACAGAAGATCTTCAATTTCCTGAGGGGTTAAAACGGCGGTAGGCTCATCAAGGATTAATAATTCCGCTCCCCGGTACAACGCTTTCAGTATTTCCACTCTCTGCTGCATACCAACAGAAATATCGCAGATTTTCGCATCCGGGTCTACTGCCAGCCCGTATTTTTCAACGATATCTAAAATCTGTTTCCTGGCCTTCTTCATATCTACTATACCTGCGCGGGAGGTGGTTTCATTACCTAAAATAATATTCTGTGTGACCGTAAAATCCTCCACCAGCATAAAATGCTGATGAACCATGCCAATGCCGTTTGCTATGGCCACATTAGGATTTTTTATGTCCACTTTTTTCCCATTGATAAAGATTTCTCCCTCATCGGCCTGATACAAACCGTACAGTACATTCATTAACGTCGATTTCCCCGCACCGTTTTCACCCAGAAGAGAATGAATGCTGCCCTTCTTAACATCCAGACTCATATCCTTCAAAGCGTAAAATGCCCCGAACCTTTTTGTGATTCCGTGCATCTGGACCGCATAATCGCTGTTTCCCGTGACCATGTCAATCTTTCTCCTTTCGGTTTTACACCGCAGGCTCTTTCGATTCCTGCGGTGTAAATTATTTCTCTTCTATTTAGCGATAAATGCTTCATATTCCTCTTTTGTGGTCGGTGGTGTCAGTTCTCCGTTTTTAATCTTATCCTTCACCTTTAAGGTATCTTCATAAACACCTTCTGCCATGTTGCCATGCTCCTCAGGAATTCCCACACAGTCTTCCTGTAAACCGAAGGTCAGGGTCTGACCGCCGATCTCCTTGCCGTTCATTGCTTCTTCCGATACTTCCTGAACTGCTTTACCAACTAATTTGAGAGCAGATGTCAGCACGTTTTCCGGTGCAAGATATGCCTGATCCCGATCTACACCGATTACCCACTTGTCCGCCTCTTTGGCAGCCTCGATTACACCGGTTCCTGTACCGCCGGCCGCATGATAGATCACATCACAGCCATCAGAATACATTCTTGCAGCAATTGCCTTTCCCTTAGCAGCATCACTAAAGCTCTCTGCATACTGTACAGAAATATCAATATCTTTTCCAAGCTCTTTTGCCGCATACTTTACGCCAGCTTCAAAGCCGTACTGGAATTGGTCGATTAAGCCTGAGGAAATTCCGCCTACAAAACCTACTTTTCCAGTCTGTGTGGTACGTCCTGCCACATATCCAACCAGGAAGGATGGTTCCTGGGCACGGAACATTACTCCGGTCACATTGGAAGGTGTATTCTCATAAGCGTTGTCAATGATCGCATACTGGATATCAGGATTGCTTCCGGCTGCCTCCAGCACTGCATCGGCACAGGCATAACCTACGCCCCATAACAGATTGGCACCGCTGTCTCCCAGCCTCTCTAAATTCGTTACGAAATCCGATGCCTGCTTTGACTCGATGTAGTTAACTTCTGCACCGGTTTTGTTCTTTAACTCAGTAAGGCCTTCCCATGCTGACTGGTTAAAGGACTGGTCATTGATTCCGCCTGTATCCGTAATCATTGCAACGGAAAAGCTGCTCTTCCCTCCGGAAGTTTCCTCCTGGGCTTTTGTGGTCTCCGTTTTTCCGCCTCCGCAAGCCGTAAGTGACAGCACCATAGCCGCTGTTAAACCCAATACAATACCTTTTCTCATCATAACCTGATTCCTCCATTTTTCATTCTATACAATCTGTATTTCTTTAAACCCACATTGAACCGCCAACTCCTTTAATTTCTCCATTTGGTTCTGCGTAGGGCTTTTTCTATTTTCCATTTTGCCTCTTACCCCATAATTGCGGAATGTAATAAGCTTTAACTTAAAATCCTCCAGATAAGGATTTACTTCGGCGGCCACTCCTCTGATGACATCCTCCATATCCACTTCTTTGTCTTCTGATGGACCGGAAGAAGATTCCCCATCCAGGCATACCAGCCTTACTTCATATAATTTACCTACCTTGGCCAGATAATTTAGATTTTTTTTAACAACACTGTTATCTTTACCAGTCAACCGGTGAAACACCTGGGAATCCCACGCTTTTACATCCAGCATAACTTTATCCGTCACAGCCATGAGTTTCGGGTGCTTTGTAAAATCCACACAGCCGTTGCTGTCCAGAAAACAGGATAACCCGGCGTTCCCTGCAAGCGTGAATAATTCTGTGATAAATTCCGGGTATAGGCCGCATTCGCCGCCGGATACCGTGATCCCCTGGATAAACGGTATATTTTTTGAAATCTGCTCCCAGACGTCCACAGCTTCCATCCAACGTACCTTTGGAGAAGCATAATTGGGACAGACCCGGATGCAATGATCACACTGGGTACAGACCGCTTCATCCCATATCACATTTTTTCCCGAAAGGGACAATGCACCTGCAGGACACTGGCTGACGCAAATGCCGCAGCCGTTGCACAGCCTCTGTGTCTCCGGGTTGTGGCAGTAAGCACAGGCGATATTACAGCCCTGGACAAATACTGCGGTCCGGCAGCCCGGCCCGTCCACTACGCTTAAGGGGATCATTTTGTTGATCGCGGCTTTCACTGCAGCCCCCTTACCTTCCGGTTCTCAAGATGAGCGTTGCGGTAATTATCACCGCCCAGATGTACTGTATTCTGCAATACGGCTTCACCTTCATAATATTTTTCCATCTCGCTCCGTTTGACCAGATATCCTGTTATCCGGACCAGATCACTGTCCGAGGCATAAAAACTTATATATTTGTCTCCCAGAGAAAAGGCTCCCTTTACAATATCCAGCATAGCGGCCGGATTGTTTCTTCCCGTGGGATCAAACGAGAAAATATCCGCACAGCCTGTTGGGAAAAACTTGTGGAACCTGGCGCTGTGACGAAGGTGGTCATACATGAGTTCCGGTTCCATCCCTACCGGAATCCGTACACCTGAGGTAATGCCATGGTCTGAATCAATGCCGACCTGTGCGTGAAGTGCAAAATGATTATCAAAAACCTCTGAATAGACAGCTTTTACCGAACCCGCATAATCCGCAATCACCTGCATGATCTGCTCTGCCAAGTCATCCGCTTCTTCATTGTGACCATATGTTTTTTGTGGATCTCCCATCAACATGTTGGTGCATTCCGCCAGCCCTACAACTCCGAACATAGCAAGGAACTTATCTCTGGAGATAAGACCCTCCGTAGAGAGGAATGAGGTCTCAAAGAAATTGGATTCTTCTACAAGGAAACGAATTCTTTCATTCATGTAGTCTCCCATGCAGGAAAGACAATCAGGTAATAACTCTGTTAAAAACTGTTCTCTGCCCTTTGCTTCCGCTGCTAACCTGGGAAGGACGATTCTCGCCAATGTGTAGGAACCTCCACCAATGGGAAGGATATTATAGCAGCTTGATATCCCGTAATCCCCGTAGGTGTCTTTGTGCATCTTGTGGTTACAGATAGCCGGGTTTGCACAGTACAGGGAAGTATAAAGGGCAAGCTCTGCATAAGAATCCGGGGTAATGTCCTTATCATATTTCAGAGTCAAATTGGGAACTGCATTCTGAAGTTCCTTTTCAAGCTTTAAAATCAGGCGGCCCGCTCTCGTTTCTTCCGGCCCCAGATTAGCATGGCAGAAACCATCGGTTATGGTCCGGTCCAAATAAATAAGGAACAGCTTCAGCTTTTTTTCCGCTTCCTCATCCGTCACCCCATTAAGAAACGGTTCAATCAGTTTATCAATGTTACCAAGATAAACCGGATAACTAGTGATAGAAGGGACGTGACGATACAGTATGGTTAAATACTGCAATACTTCATCCAGGTCCTTAGGCGCCTCCATCTGCAAAAATTCACAGCCGTTTTTAACTGCTTTTTCATAGTCCGGCATTATGTATCTGGGGCGGTAAGGAGCATGCCCTTCATCCAGATCGCAAATCGCACCAGTGTCCATATAATGGTGGGTTCTTTCGGGTATGGAAAGCACCTCCAGACTATTTTCCGCCGCATGGGCCAGGGCTACAACTTTCTGCTCATAAGTCAGGTTCTTTGATGTTACAATGTCTAAAATTTTATTCATGCATCCTACCTCTTTCATTTCAAGTCTTATCCATCATAAAAGGACTTATATCTCTGATACCCCTGAAATATTCACATTATAGCAATTACTTTTCACTATCTAAAGGACTTATGTCCTTTTTTAAGCAAAAATAATACGATTTGTACATAAGTAACATTTTTGTATGTACTATTTTAGTAAAAATCACAATGGATCCAATGATATTTGTGCACTATAAACTAAAATATTATGAAAGCTTAGAATAATCATCGGAAAATAATACCATTTTAACAATAAAAAAAGAGCCGAAGCTCCTTATTAACTAAGGGCTTGGCTCTCAATTTTAATTATTCAACGATAGTAGCAACTCTACCTGAACCTACTGTACGGCCGCCTTCACGGATAGCGAAACGAAGACCCTGCTCCATAGCTACCGGATGAATCAGCTCTACAGACATTTCTACGTTATCACCAGGCATACACATCTCTGTGCCAGCTGGTAAATCGCAAACGCCAGTAACGTCAGTTGTTCTGAAATAGAACTGAGGTCTGTAGTTGTTGAAGAAAGGAGTATGACGTCCACCTTCATCTTTTGTTAAAACGTAAACCTGAGCGGTAAACTTCTTATGGCACTTTACAGAACCTGGTTTAACCAGACACTGACCTCTTTCGATATCAGTTCTCTGAACACCACGAAGTAATGCACCGATGTTATCACCAGCCTGAGCTTCGTCAAGCAGCTTACGGAACATCTCGATACCGGTTACAACAACCTTACGAGTCTCTTCATGGATACCAACGATTTCAACTTCATCAGATACATGTAAAGTACCACGCTCTACTCTACCGGTAGCAACGGTACCACGGCCTGTGATGGAGAAAACGTCCTCAACTGGCATTAAGAATGGCTTATCTGTCTCACGTACAGGATCTGGAACCCACTCATCTACTGCCTTCATTAATTCAAGAACCTTGTCGCCCCAAGAGCTTGTAGGATCTTCAAGAGCCTTTAAAGCAGAACCCTGGATGATTGGTGTATCATCGCCTGGGAATTCATACTCGTTTAACAGCTCACGGATTTCCATGTCTACTAATTCAAGTAATTCTGCATCGTCAACCATATCGCACTTGTTCATGAATACAACGATGTAAGGAACGCCTACCTGACGGGAAAGCAGGATGTGCTCTCTGGTCTGAGCCATAACACCATCGGTAGCAGCTACAACTAAGATAGCGCCGTCCATCTGAGCAGCACCAGTGATCATGTTCTTAACGTAGTCAGCATGTCCTGGGCAGTCAACGTGTGCATAGTGTCTCTTCTCTGTCTCATACTCAACGTGAGAAGTAGAAATTGTGATACCACGCTCTCTCTCTTCTGGAGCCTTATCGATATTCTCGAAAGCTACTGCCTGTCCAGTACCTAATCTTTCATGAAGAGTCTTTGTGATTGCAGCTGTTAAAGTAGTTTTGCCGTGGTCAACGTGACCAATAGTACCGATGTTACAATGGGTTTTGTTTCTTTCAAACTTAGCTTTAGCCATTTTATAACGTCCTCCTTAATTTATGCTCTATTTGAGCTTTAATTTTTATGTTAGGCTGTTTTTTATTATATGCTATTTGTGCACTATTTTCAAGCCTATTTGACGGATTCCAGGCAGTCAAAGCTGCCTGAAACCCAGTGGAACCTGTTAGGAATTATTTGCCCTTTTTCTCTGCAAGAACTTTTTCCTGTACACTCTTCGGTACCTGCTCATATTTCTCGAAGAACATGGAGTAGTTACCGCGTCCCTGTGTTTTGGAACGTAAATCTGTAGAATAACCGAACATCTCTGCTAACGGAACATATGCTTTAACCATCTTTCCGCCGCCGATGTCTTCCATACCTTCGATACGGCCACGACGGGAGTTAATATCACCGATAACATCGCCCATATAATCTTCTGGCATGGTTACTTCTACCTTCATGATCGGCTCAAGAAGAATGGCTCCACCCTTGTTCATAGCATCCTTAAATGCCATGGAACCGGCGATGTGGAATGCCATTTCACTGGAGTCTACCTCATGGTAGGAACCGTCGTATACGTTTGCCTTAACACCTAGTACCGGGAATCCGCCCAGAATACCGGACTTAGTAGCTTCCTCGATACCTTGGCCGACTGCCGGAATGTATTCCTTCGGAATCGCACCACCGACAACGGAAGACTCAAACTTAAAGGTCTCTTCGCCGTTAGGATCCATCGGCTCAAAACGAACCTTACAGTGTCCGTACTGTCCACGTCCACCAGACTGTTTCGCATACTTGCTGTCAACTTCAATAGACTTTGTAAATGTCTCCTTATAAGCAACCTGAGGAGCACCTACATTGGCTTCTACGTTGAACTCACGAAGCAGACGGTCTACGATGATCTCCAGATGAAGTTCACCCATACCGGAAATGATAACCTGGCCAGTTTCCTGGTTGGTCTTTGCACGGAAGGTAGGATCTTCTTCTGCAAGTTTTGCTAAAGCTTCGCCCATCTTGCCCTGACCAGCTTTGGTCTTTGGCTCGATAGCGATATCGATAACCGGCTCTGGGAATTCCATGGATTCCAGAATTACCGGATGCTGTTCGTCACAGATCGTGTCACCAGTTGTTGTAATCTTAAAACCAACAGCAGCAGCGATATCACCGGAATATACTTTGTCCAGCTCAGATCTCTTGTTGGCATGCATCTGAAGGATACGTCCAACACGCTCTTTTTTGCCCTTGGTTGCATTCAGCACATAGGAACCGGAATTCATAATACCGGAATATACGCGGAAGAATGCCAGCTTTCCAACGAACGGGTCTGTCATGATCTTAAATGCAAGAGCAGAAAATGGCTCTTCATCAGAAGAATGACGCTCGATTTCATTGCCGTCCATATCAACACCCTTAATAGAAGGAATGTCAGTAGGAGCAGGCATAAACTCAAGAACTGCATCAAGGAGCTTCTGAACACCCTTGTTTCTGTATGCGCTACCGCAGCATACAGGAATAGCTGTACAATTACAGGTTGCAGTTCTTAATACTTTCTTTAATTCATCTACGGAAGGCTCTTCACCTTCCAGGTATACCATCATTAAGTCATCATCTAACTCGCAGATTTTTTCAACTAATTCGGCACGGTAAAGCTCTGCATCATCCTGCAGATCTTCTGGGATATCAACGACAGAAACATCATCGCCCTTATCACCGTTAAAGATATAAGCCTTCATTTCGAACAGATCGATGAGTCCCTTGAATTCATCTTCTGCACCGATAGGCAGCTGAATGCAGATTGCATTCTTGCCCAGACGGGTTTTGATCTGTTCAACAGCGCCGTAAAAATTTGCACCCATGATATCCATCTTGTTGATGAATGCCATACGTGGAACGTTGTAGGTATCAGCCTGACGCCATACGTTCTCGGACTGTGGTTCAACACCGCCCTTTGCACAGAATACGCCTACGGCGCCATCCAGTACACGTAAGGAACGCTCAACCTCTACTGTAAAGTCAACGTGTCCTGGAGTATCAATGATGTTGATACGATACTCAGGAGCGCCCGGCTTCACCTGGCAATTTTCATGCATGGTCCAGTGGCAAGTTGTAGCAGCTGAAGTAATTGTGATACCTCTTTCCTGCTCCTGCTCCATCCAGTCCATGGTGGCAGTACCTTCATGAGTATCACCGATTTTGTAGTTTACACCAGTATAATAGAGGATACGCTCGGTCAATGTAGTTTTACCTGCATCGATATGGGCCATAATACCAATATTTCTGGTTCTTTCCAATGGATATTCTCTTCCAGCCAAAGCTTTTTCCTCCTATTAGAATCTGTAGTGAGAGAATGCCTTGTTTGCCTCAGCCATCTTGTGCATATCTTCTTTCTTCTTTACAGCAGCACCGGTGTTGTTGGCAGCATCCATTATCTCATTAGCAAGTCTTTCTTCCTGAGTCTTTTCGCCTCTCTTACGAGAGAACAGAGTAATCCATCTTAAGGCTAAAGTCTGTCTTCTCTCCGGTCTTACTTCGATCGGCACCTGATAGGTAGCTCCACCGATACGTTTTGCCTTTACTTCAAGTACAGGCATAATGTTGTTCATAGCTTCTTCGAATACTTCAACGGCTGGTTTACCAGTCTTTTCTTCTACACGGGTAAATGCACCGTATACGATCTTCTGAGCAACACCCTTTTTACCATCATACATGATGTTGTTAATCAGCTTTGTAACAACTTTGTTATTATAAAGCGGATCCACTAATACGTCTCTTTTTTGAGTATGTCCTTTACGTGGCACGTTACTTCCCTCCTTAATATGGCCGTTCAGCCTTTACCGACTAATCGGCTATTCATTAGATCCTAGGTACTCACAAACATTCAAGTTGCGTTCGCGCTCGGTTTCTATATATATAACCCTGCAACCTACAGGTTCAATATCTAAAGTCCGGCACTAGAAATTCAAATGTGTGGTCTAATTATTTTTTATCTTTCGGTCTCTTTGCACCATACTTGGAACGAGCCTGTCTTCTGTTTGCTACTCCTGCGGTATCAAGTGTACCTCTGACGATATGGTATCTGGTACCTGGTAAGTCTTTTACTCTACCGCCACGGATTAAAACAACGCTATGCTCCTGAAGGTTATGACCTTCACCTGGGATGTAACTTGTTACTTCGATTCCATTAGAAAGACGTACTCTGGCGATCTTTCTAAGAGCTGAGTTAGGCTTTTTAGGTGTAGCAGTTTTAACTGCCGTGCAGACACCCCTCTTCTGTGGAGCAGAAATATCAGTTGCCTTCTTCTGTAAAGAGTTGTAACCCTTCTGCAGAGCTGGTGCCTGAGATTTCTTTGCGCTTGTCTGTCTACCCTTTCTTACTAACTGGTTAAATGTTGGCATTCCATTCACCTCCTGTGATATTGTCTGTGGTTGCTGTTATCTTCAGCTTAATTTACGCACAAAAACATGACGCGTTAATGCACGCCTAATTATTATATACATTTTGTATTTTTCTGTCAAGGATTTTTTTCAAATAGGCACTGCCGGTCTACTAAAAAGGCAAAATTTCTAAAAAATAAGAGCATTCAATGCCTGAAACCCGGAGCAGGAATTTCAGAAAACTCCAGCTCCGGGTTTTGCAATTTAAGGATTATCTCATTGCTTATTCTTCTATCTCGTTCTCGTCAATATCCAGAACCTCTTCCGCCTCATTGAATCCATCTTCTGCCAAAAGAATCTCATCCTCATCCTCTAACAGCTTGATCTCATCCTTGTCTTCGAAAGCTGAATCTGTATTCAGTCCGATGGTGCGGTAACGCTTCATACCGGTACCTGCCGGAATCGGCTTACCGATGATTACGTTCTCCTTCAGACCAATTAAGTGATCGACCTTGCCATTAATCGCAGCTTCGGTCAGAACCTTTGTAGTCTCCTGGAAGGAAGCGGCGGATAAGAAGGAATCAGTAGCCAGAGATGCCTTTGTAATACCAAGCATAACCTGCTTTCCTTCTGCCGGGTTCTTTCCTTCTGCAAGAAGAGCTTCGTTTAAGTCGTTGTAATCCAGAACATCCATGGAGGTTCCCGGAAGCACATCACTGTCTCCGCTCTCCTCAATTTTGATCTTCTTAAGCATCTGTCTTACGATCATCTCAACGTGCTTATCATTGATCTCAACACCCTGTAAACGGTATACACGCTGTACTTCCTGGATCATGTAATCCTGAACAGCACGAACGCCTTTGATCTTTAAGATATCGTGTGGGTTCACACTACCTTCTGTCAGCTCATCACCAGCCTCGAGCACCTGGCCATCCTGAACCTTGATTCTGGATCCGTAAGGGATCAGATAGGTCTTGGAATTGCCTGTTTCATTCTCTGTAACAATGATCTCCCGCTTTTTCTTAGTGTCCTTAATGGCCACTACGCCGCTGAATTCTGCAATGATTGCAAGACCCTTTGGCTTACGAGCCTCAAAAAGCTCCTCGACACGGGGAAGACCCTGGGTGATATCGCCACCGGCAACACCGCCGGTATGGAAGGTACGCATGGTCAGCTGGGTTCCTGGCTCACCGATGGACTGTGCAGCAATGATACCGACTGCTTCGCCTACCTGAACCGGCTGTCCGGTTGCCATGTTGGCACCGTAACATTTTGCGCAGACACCCATATGGGATTTACAGGTTAATACGGTACGGATTTTCACGGAATCACGGCCAAGCTTCTTTAACACGTTCATAACCGCAGCTGCACGCTTCGGTGTACACATGTGGTTCGCCTTTACGATTACTTCTCCGGTATCCGGATCTGTAATAGTTTCTGCAATGAACCGTCCTGTGAGACGCTCCTGCAGGCCTTCAATGGTTTCCTGACCATCCGTGAATGCTTTGATCTCCATAAACGGAGTATCCTTGCCTTCGCAGCAGTCGATCTCACGGATAATCATATCCTGGGAAACGTCTACGAGACGTCTGGTCAAATAACCGGAGTCAGCCGTACGGAGAGCCGTATCGGAAAGTCCTTTACGTGCACCGTGGGCGGAGATAAAGTACTCCAGTACGTCAAGACCTTCACGGAAGTTGGACTTGATAGGAAGTTCGATGGTGTGACCGGTTGTATCGGCCATAAGTCCACGCATACCTGCAAGCTGTTTGATCTGTTTATCAGAACCACGGGCTCCGGAATCGGCCATCATATAGATGTTGTTGTATTTATCAAGTCCGGTCAGCAGATCATGGGTCAACTGATCATCAGTTACTTTCCATGTATCAATTACTTCTTTATAACGCTCTTCCTCCGTAATAAGTCCGCGGCGGAAGTTCTTTGCAATCTGGTCAACCGTTGCCTGTGCATCGGCAATCAGCTTCGGTTTGCTCTCCGGTACTGTCATGTCGGAAATGGAAACGGTCATAGCGGCTTTGGTAGAGTATTTATAACCGATGGCCTTAATATCATCTAAGGTTTCTGCAGTCTGAACTGCACCATGAACGTTAATAACCTTTTCAAGGATCTGCTTTAACTGCTTCTTTCCTACATGGAAATCAACTTCCATCAGAAGTTCGTTGCCTGGAATCGTCCGGTCAACAAAGCCAAGGTCCTGAGGAACGATCTCATTGAAAATGAAACGTCCTACAGTTGATTCTACGGCTCCGGTCTTTATGGTACCATCCGCCATTTTTTTGCTCACTCTGGCTTTAATTCTGGAATGAAGGGTAACTGCCTGGTTTTCGTAAGCGAGAATGGCTTCATTCACACTCTTAAATACCATTCCTTCGCCCTTGGCTCCCGGCCTCTCCTGGGTCAGGTAGTAAATACCAAGAACCATATCCTGTGAAGGAACTGCCACAGGACCACCGTCTGACGGCTTTAATAAGTTGTTAGGCGATAACAGAAGGAAACGGCATTCTGCCTGTGCTTCTACGGAAAGAGGCAGATGGACTGCCATCTGGTCTCCGTCAAAGTCGGCGTTAAACGCAGTACAAACCAGAGGGTGAAGCTTAATTGCTTTACCTTCTACCAGAATTGGCTCAAATGCCTGAATACCAAGTCTATGAAGGGTAGGCGCACGGTTTAACATAACCGGATGTTCCTTGATAACATCTTCCAGAACATCCCAGACTTCTGTCTGAAGACGCTCTACCATCTTTTTTGCATTCTTTATATTGTGAGCGGTTCCGTTGGAAACCAGCTCTTTCATTACGAAAGGCTTAAACAGCTCGATCGCCATTTCTTTTGGCAGACCGCACTGGTATATCTTAAGCTCCGGTCCTACTACGATAACAGAACGGCCGGAATAGTCAACACGCTTTCCTAAAAGGTTCTGACGGAAACGGCCCTGTTTTCCCTTTAACATATCGGAAAGAGACTTTAAGGCACGGTTTCCCGGTCCGGTTACTGGTCTGCCCCTTCTGCCGTTGTCGATGAGCGCATCCACCGCTTCCTGAAGCATACGCTTTTCGTTGCGGACAATGATGTCCGGAGCTCCCAGCTCCAAGAGACGGGCAAGACGGTTGTTACGGTTTATGATTCTTCTGTATAAATCATTTAAGTCAGAGGTAGCAAAACGGCCGCCGTCAAGCTGTACCATAGGACGGATATCCGGCGGAATTACCGGAACCACTGTCATGATCATCCACTCAGGCAAGTTGCCGGAGTTGCGGAATGCTTCCACGACCTCAAGTCTCTTGATAATTCTGGCACGCTTCTGTCCGGTCGCTTCCTTTAACCCCTTCTTTAACTCCTCAGAGTCCTTTTCAAGGTCAATAGACTGTAAAAGCTCCAGAATAGCTTCAGCTCCCATTCCTACGCGGAAGGCGCCGTAGCCGTATTTTTCCATTTCTTCCCGGTATTCTTTTTCCGATAAGACCTGCTTATACTGCAATCCCGTATTTCCGGCATCAAGAACCACATAAGATGCGAAATAAAGCACCTTTTCTAAGGTTCTCGGAGAAATATCCAGGATCAGACCCATACGGCTGGGAATTCCCTTAAAGTACCAGATGTGGGAAACAGGAGCCGCAAGCTGTATATGGCCCATACGCTCTCTGCGGACACTGGCCTTGGTTACTTCAACGCCGCATCGGTCACAGATAACGCCTTTGTACCGGATTTTCTTATATTTACCACAATGGCATTCCCAGTCTTTGCTTGGTCCGAAGATCCGTTCACAGAACAAACCGTCTTTTTCCGGCTTTAAGGTTCTGTAGTTGATTGTCTCAGGCTTTTTAACCTCACCATGGGACCACTCCAGAATCTTCTCCGGAGATGCCAAACCGATCTTTATGGCATCAAATGTCATTGGGTGGTAAGTTTCATTGTTTTCAGGCATGAGCGGTTCTCCCTTCTATTATTCTTCGTCTGAATCGTCAAATTCTGCGTCATCGAAATCCTCAAAAGAATCGTCGACACCGTCTGCTTCTACTTCCTCTATTTCCTCTTCTTCCTCTTCTTCCACACTTACCAGCTCAGCATCCTTGAATTCCTGCTTCTGATAACCGTAGTTGCCAAAGGACTCTTCATCCCGGTAACGTCTGTCGCCCTCAATGATGGATCTTAAATCAGTCTCTTCATAATCGGTGCTTTCCGCAATCTGAACCTCTGTATTGTCATCACGCAGCACTCTTACATCCAGCGCCAGTGACTGAAGCTCTTTTAACAATACCTTAAAGGATTCAGGAATTCCCGGTTCAGGAATATTATCACCCTTGATGATGGCCTCGTAGGTCTTCACACGACCCACCACGTCATCGGATTTCACGGTCATGATCTCCTGCAGTGTGTAGGAAGCGCCATAAGCCTCCAGGGCCCAAACCTCCATCTCTCCGAAACGCTGGCCGCCGAACTGGGCTTTACCGCCGAGAGGCTGCTGGGTAACCAGAGAGTAAGGACCTGTGGAACGGGCATGAATCTTATCGTCAACCAGATGGTGAAGCTTCAAATAATGCATGTGGCCAATGGTAACCGGGCTGTCAAAGAACTCGCCGGTACGTCCGTCACGAAGACGAACCTTACCGTCACGGTTAATAGGAACACCCTTCCACAATTCCTTGTGATCCAGGTGATCACCCAGATACTCGATAACCTCAGGCTTTAAGGTATCATTATATTTCTCCTGGAAATCTTCCCACTCCATATTTACATAGTCGTTGGCTACATCCAGGGTATCCATAATGTCAATCTCGTTTGCACCGTCAAATACCGGAGTGGATACGTTAAATCCAAGAGCTCTAGCCGCAAGGCTTAAGTGGATCTCAAGCACCTGTCCGATATTCATACGGGACGGCACGCCCAGAGGGTTTAATACGATATCTAACGGACGGCCATTGGGCAGGAACGGCATATCTTCTACAGGGAGCACACGGGAAACAACACCCTTGTTACCATGACGGCCGGCCATCTTATCACCTACAGAGATCTTTCTCTTCTGGGCAATGTAAATGCGTACGGTCTGGTTCACACCTGGGGAAAGTTCGTCGCCGTTTTCTCTTGTAAATACTTTTGCATCTACGATAATTCCGTAAGCACCGTGAGGTACCTTTAAGGACGTATCGCGGACTTCTCTTGCCTTCTCACCAAAGATGGCACGTAACAGACGCTCCTCTGCGGTCAGCTCGGTCTCTCCCTTAGGAGTAACCTTTCCAACCAGAATATCACCAGCGCGGACTTCCGCACCGATTCTAATGATTCCTCTTTCGTCAAGATCCTTTAAGGCATCCTCACCAACACCAGGAACATCTCTTGTGATCTCTTCCGGCCCTAACTTGGTATCACGGGCTTCCGCCTCATATTCCTCAATATGAACAGAAGTGTAAACATCTTCCTGTACCAGCTTTTCGCTTAAGAGAACCGCATCCTCGTAATTGTAACCTTCCCAGGTCATGAAGCCGATCAGAGGGTTCTTACCGAGAGCGATCTCACCATTCTGAGTGGATGGGCCGTCTGCAATAACTTCTCCCTTTTCCACATGGTTGCCCTTATATACGATTGGCTTTTGATTATAACAGTTAGACTGGTTGCTTCTTTTAAATTTAGTTAGGCGGTAAACATCTTTTCCGCCGTCGGAATCTCTCTTAATGATGATTTCGTTGGAAGCAGAGCGCTCCACAACGCCGGTATTTCTGGCAACAACACAAACGCCAGAGTCTACCGCTGCCTTTGATTCCATGCCGGTTCCTACGACTGGGGTCTCTGTGGTCAGCAGAGGCACGGCCTGACGCTGCATGTTTGATCCCATGAGCGCACGGTTCGCATCGTCGTTTTCAAGGAAAGGAATCATGGCAGTTGCAACGGAAAATACCATCTTCGGAGAAACGTCCATAAGATCAATGTTTTTCCTCTGGAATTCGGAAGTTTCTTCACGGAAACGTCCGGAAATATTCTTATGAACGAAATGGCCATCATCATCAATCGGCTCATTCGCCTGTGCAACCACGAAATTATCTTCTTCGTCAGCTGTCAGGTAAACGACTTCATCCGTAACCACCGGATTCTGGGCGTTGGTCTTATCCACCACGCGGTAAGGAGCTTCTACAAATCCATACTGGTTTACCCTTGCATAAGTAGCGAGGGAGTTGATCAGACCGATGTTAGGACCTTCCGGGGTCTCAATCGGGCACATACGTCCATAATGGGTGTAGTGAACATCTCGGACCTCAAATCCGGCACGGTCTCTGGAAAGACCGCCAGGTCCCAATGCGGATAAACGTCTCTTATGAGTCAGCTCTGCCAGCGGGTTGTTCTGATCCATGAACTGTGACAGCTGGGAACTTCCAAAGAACTCCTTTACCGCTGCTGTAACAGGTTTTATGTTAATCAATGACTGAGGTGTAATGCCATCCATATCCTGTGTTGTCATACGTTCCCTGACTACACGCTCCATTCTGGAAAGACCGATACGGTACTGGTTCTGTAAAAGCTCACCAACGGCACGGATTCTACGATTTCCCAAATGGTCGATATCATCAGCCATTCCCACTTCTTCTTCCAGATGCATGTTGTAGTTAATGGAAGCTAAAATATCTTCCTTTGTAATATGCTTAGGAATCAGTTCGTTAATATTTCTGTGAAGTGCTTTTTTAAGAGCCTCTTCATCAGCGCTTCCAGCTTCTGCCAGGATTTTTTCAAGTGCAGGATAGAATACTAATTCTGTAATACCTGCTTCCTTTGGATCAAAGTTTACAAAAGAACTTAAATCAACCATTAAGTTGGAAAGGACCTTTTGCTTACGCTCCACTCCCTCCAGCCATACAAACGGAACAGCCGCATTCTGAATGTCGATTGCAAGCTGCTTGTCTACTGTGCTTCCAGCCTCTGCTAAAATTTCTCCGGTTGTGGTGTCAACCACATCCTCAGCAAGAACATGGCCTGCAATACGGTTTTTAAAATGAAGCTTTTTATTGAATTTATATCTACCGACCTTTGCAAGATCGTATCTTCTGGGGTCAAAGAACATACTATTTAACAAACTTTCAGCACTATCAACAGATAAAGGTTCACCTGGGCGGATCTTCTTATATAACTCCAATAAGCCATCCTGGTAATTATCGGAAGTATCCTTACCAAAGCTGGCTAATAATTTTGGTTCTTCACCGAACAGTTCAATAATTTCCGCGTTGGTGCCAAAGCCCAGGGCACGGATCAGCACGGTAACCGGAACCTTTCTGGTTCTATCTACACGAACGTAGAAAATGTCATTGGAGTCTGTTTCATACTCCAGCCATGCACCCCTGTTCGGGATTACAGTACAGGCATAAAGCTCTTTCCCTACCTTGTCATGTTCGATACCATAATATATACCTGGGGAACGTACCAACTGGCTAACAATAACTCGCTCGGCACCGTTGATCACAAAGGAACCGGTATCTGTCATAAGCGGAAGATCACCCATGAAGATCTCATGTTCATTAATCTCATCTTTATCTTTATTGCAAAGCCTTACCTTTACCTTTAAAGGAGCTGCATAGGTTGCATCTCTTTCTTTGCATTCTTCTATTGTGTACTTGAGGTCATCCTTACATAATGTAAAGTTGACAAACTCAAGACTTAAGTGTCCTGCAAAGTCTGCAATCGGAGAGATGTCTTCAAAGACTTCCTTTAATCCTTCATCAAGGAACCACTGATAGGAATTCTTTTGAATCTCAATCAGGTTAGGCATCTCAAGCACTTCTTTTTGTCTTGAGAAGCTCATTCTCAGGCTCTTACCGGCTGGGACCGGACGCATTCTGCTTTTCTCCATTGACGTTTCACCCCTGTTTTCTTTCTAATCGTTTCTGTTTTTGGGCATAAATATGCCGTTAAGGCACACAAATCCACAATAGTGCACATTCCATAATAACATGGCTTTGTCAACGTGTCAAGCATTTTTTACTTGTATTCTCCAATAAAATGTGTTATACTATTGCAGATAGGCCCAATTTACAAAATGAACTATTGGAGGTATTCCCGATGAGCACATTTTTAAACGTATTATTAGTGATTCTTTTTATCGCAGCCGTGGCTATGGCGGTTCTTTATTTTCTCGGAAGAAAGCTGGAAAAGCGTCAGGTAGAACAGCAGCAGGCATTGGAAGCTGCAGCACAGTCCGTATCCATGCTGGTAATTGATAAAAAGAAAATGAAGCTAAAAGATGCAGGGCTTCCTAAGATCGTGTATGAACAAACCCCATGGTATATGCGCCGCACAAAGCTGCCCATTGTAAAAGCAAAGGTTGGCCCAAAGGTCATGACACTGATCGCTGACGCCAAGGTATTCGAAGTGCTTCCGGTCAAAACAGAAGCAAAGGTTGTGGTAAGTGGAATCTACATAACCGAGATCAAGAGCCTTCGGGGCAAAGCGGTTCCACCGGCGCCGAAAAAGAAAAAGTTTTTGGACAGGTTTAAAAAGAGCGGAAAGTAAGATATCTGGTTTCTGTATTAGCAAATACATCAATACCCGTTTTTTAGTAAGTAATCTGTATCGTAAAGAAATCTGTGCAGAATGCCGGAGGGCGACTTTAGTCGCACCCTGGCATTTTTTGTTAATAAAAATAATTTATTTGAACTTAAAATATAATTTGGTCGATTTTTTGCAAAAATAGAGTTGTGAAAATAACCTATTATGTTTCCTTATATATTAGGAAGGAACACCAATCATAAACGACATTTAAAACAGATATAATTACACGTATTTGAAAATATTTATCAGTACTATCTCAATGCTGAAACGAAAACATAAATTACAATTTTCTTTCAATTTAGTTTGAATCTTATATTAATCTTAATCTTATAACAGATCAATCTGAAATATTAATATTATGATTGTTTTCAATTTAATTTTAAAAAACCTATTGACAAAGTTATATACTTAATATACAATCAAGCTACAAGGTAGTTAGCCATAACTAACCCCTTTATAAAAATAACCTTTTCACTGCATAACCAGAAACGAAAGGAGAATTATTATGTTTAATCAAATACAATTACCATACGCATATAACGCTTTAGAGCCCCATATCGACGCTCTCACAATGGAGACCCATTACTCCAAGCATCACGCAGCATATACCAAAAATTTAAATGACGCTGCAAAAAAGGCCGGTGTTGAAGACAAAGAAATCACCGCCCTGCTCTCCTCCCTGGACAGCATTTCCGACGAATCTCTCAAAAAGGCAATCCGAAACAACGGCGGAGGATTTTATAATCATAACCTGTATTTTTCCACTATGAGCCCTTCCGGCGGAGGAGAGCCTGTCGGTCTCCTAAAGGATGCGCTGGAAAAAACTTTTGGTAGTTTTTCTGATTTTCAAAATCAGTTAAGCGGCCTGGCTGCAGGCCAGTTTGGATCCGGCTGGGGCTGGCTCTCAGCAAACCGTGATGGAAAGCTGGTTCTTTCAGCCAGTGCAAATCAGGACAATCCCCTCATGGAAGGCGGAGGGTTTGTACCGATTTTAGGCATTGATGTTTGGGAACATGCCTACTACTTAAAATATAAAAATCTCAGAGCCGACTATATTAAAGCATTTTTTGATGTTATTGATTGGAAGGCTGTCGCAGCAAACTATGAAAACATAATGAACAGCTAAGAAAAGGAGGATTATCAAGCTGGCCGAAGACGATGGCGACGGCGCGACCGTAGATCAATTTAACGGCTATCTGGCCGAAGACCAGAAGCTTCTGTGGATGCTGAAGTCATATATAAGCTAATAGAATGCCGCTTCCTGATGGTATATCATTAGGAAGCGGCATTTTTTGCAACTAATTTACTATTTTCACCATAATAGTACCAGTTATTCTCATCACTACTCCAATATTGGCTTGTCATAAAATACTAGAAAGGACGCATTGCAGCCCGACTATCAAATAGTCAGGCATGCAATGCGTCCTATAAATTAGACAAAACTCATCTTGGATTATAATTAATCCTCAACAAAAACTCCTATGATATTCTCACTGCTCTGTACGTAGCAACGATCGTTACCATCTTTAGCTTTAGTCTTACTCTTCTGTACAGAACCAGAAGTGTTGACTAATTTATAAACGGTATTATCTTTTTCAGCTGCCTTTTTATAGTCAATATCATAGTATTCAGTATACTTGCCACCCTTTAACTTTTCCGCATTAGGTGTAGCATATCCCTTATCCTTAGCTTCTTTAATAAAGTCATCTGTAGTTAATATTGAATATTCGACACCATCAGTACCCTTTTTAGCATCTTTTACGGTTTCAATTTTAATAACAGAATACTTATCATCTTTGTCTGCCTTTAAAAGCATACCAGCTAAATAATATTTGCTGTCATCAACACCAGTTTTACCAGCACCCTTATAGCTACCGGACTTATTGAATAAGAAGTTGAAGTTATCACCATCAATTTCAACAGTCTGCTTATTTGTCTTCATCGCGCCATCAGAACCGCTGCCAAAGTAATAGCAGTAATATTTCTCACCCAACAGGGTATTAGCGCTATCTTTGAAATTATCTTCTGTATCAAACTTAGCATCATTACGATCATCATCAGATAAGATAGTATCAATCTTAGTTGTGCTATCATCCTCAAATTTGATAAACTTCAGGCCATCTTTCATTCTGCCATAATCATCAAATGCATACTTCTTACCATTAATAGTCTTGATTTCAGAAGCGACCAATTTACCATCTTTATCAGAATAGTACCAAGAATCTTCATCGTCATCATAGTCACCTTCATGAAGATTAATATCAGGAACTACCTTAAACCAACCCTTCGTTACTCTGGCACCATCTTCCGGTGATCCATAGTATCTCCAATTTGTGGTATAATCAGAAGTACCCTGTGGTTTCGTAATACTACCAGTAGCAACTGTAGATGTTGTTGGGGTAGCATCATAGATTACCCACTCAGCATTCATACGGCCATGCTCATCGAAACTATATTTTTTACCATTAATAGTTTTGCCAGTTTCTTTGACCATTTTCTTACCATTATCTTTGAAATAGAACCAACGTGTCTGATTCTCATCATCAAATACCTTGGAGCTGGAATGCCAAGCATCATCCTGATCATATTCATTATCTACAATGTCAAGATAAACCCAACCGATTGTCTGTGCGCCATCATTCTCATCACCACAGTAATAAAGGCCGTCGCCTTCTTTCCAAGCGTCATCACCGGTTTTTCTATCTCCGTCTTCACCAATCCAGCCATACAACATTTTGCCTTCGTCATCAAAGATATATTTCTTTCCGTTAACGTTCTTGAAGGAAGCGCTATTGCTGTTAGAAGAACTCTTAAAAGCTTTACCATTGGACCCGAAGTAGTACCAGTGATTAACCGGCTCATCTTCGTCATCTCCATCATAATCTTCGTTCTCAACGGAAACCCACTTATTGATTACCATAGCACCGTTCTCATCTACATAGTAGTAGTTGTCGCTATATTCAACAACAACATCGGTAGCCATCTCACCATCTTCATTTAAGTAGAACCAGTTGTCTCCTGATTTTTCCCACTTCTCTGTCTCTAAGTCGCCGCTCTTATTGTAGTACACCCATGTACCATTTTCTTCCTGCCAGCCAGTCGCTGCGAAAGAGGACATGGAAGCACCTAATGCCAGCAGTGCTGCTGTGGATAATACAGCAACTAATTTTGTCTGCTTTCTCATAATTAATGCACTCTCCTTTTTTTCTTTTTGAAATACTCTTCGAAATTCCTAATTGCATTACGAGGTCATTATACTTCTAATATTGGAAATTATCGTAAGCAACAGGCTATTTATACGTGTTTATTCGTTATTTATTGCAATTTTTTCGAATTTTTCTTGATTATTCTTTGGATTACCTATATACTTATGTCAAACCATTTTTTCATCAAACTACAAGGAGAGTAACGATATGGTAAAAGAAAACACCGTAACTGATTTAGAAGCAGAAAACAAAAGCCCAGTCGAGCAAAGCCTTGATGACTTCCGAGACTACCTGGAGTTCAACAACATGTCCTCCAATACCATTCACGTATATTTATTTGCAGTAAAACAATTTCTTGGGTTATATCATGTGATCAGCCATGATAATCTCATGCTTTATAAATGTTACCTTATGGAACATTACAAGCCCCAGACCGTTAACTTGAGAATCAGAGCTCTTAACTGTTACACAGAGTCGTTACAGCTGTCCTCGTCTAAAATGCTGATGATACGGGTACAGCAGAAAACATTTTTGGAAAACGTGATCAGCCAGGCCGATTACGAATACTTAAAAAAATGTCTGATCCGTTCCGGAAACATGCTGTATTATTTTATCATACGTTTTATGGCAGCCACAGGCGTCCGGGTCAGCGAGCTGGTCCAGATAAAGGTTGAACACGTAAAACGCGGATATATGGATATCTACTCTAAGGATAATAAAATAAGAAGAATCTACATACCAAAAAGTCTCCGGGAAGATGCCTTAAAATGGCTGCGCCAGATTGACCGGGTCAGCGGATACATATTCTTAAACCGGTATGGGGATCCGATCACCCCTGCGGGAATCCGGGGCCAGCTGAAAAAATTCACCGTCCTCTATGACTTGGATCCTAAGGTGGTTTATCCCCACTCTTTCCGTCATCGCTTTGCAAAGAACTTTATTGAAAGCTGCGGGGACATTTCCATGCTTTCGGATATATTAGGCCATGAAAGTATCGAAACGACCAGAATCTATCTTCACCGGAGCAGCACGGAACAAAAACAAATTGTCAATCAAATTGTGAATTGGTAGGAAATTATGTTAAATGAAGAATTACTGAATGATTTTAAGAAATTTTTGAAGAAAAAGAATTTATCTAGTAATACCATTACGGCCTATGCGGGCAGCGTACGGCTTTTTTACAGCATGTACAAGGAAATATCGCCGGAGAGTCTTCAGCGTTATAAAAGCTATCTGATTACCCGTTACCGGCCGGCAACCGTCAACCAGCGGATCCAGGCCATGAATCACTTTTCCCGCTTTTTGGCGGAGACCAGTGGAGAGGAATATATTTTAGTCGCCACTTACCATCTGCCATCAGTAAAGGTCCAGCAAAAAACCTTTCTGGATACCGTGATTTCAAATGAGGACTATGAGCTTTTTAAAGAAAAATTAAAAGAAGAGAAAAATTACTTCTGGTATTTTATCGTCCGCTTTCTGGCAACAACAGGCGCCAGGGTTAGTGAATTGATCCAAATCAAGGTCGAGCATTTAAACCTGGGGTATCTGGATCTTTATTCCAAGGGCGGAAAGGTGCGCCGTATTTATTTCCCGGATTCTCTATGTGAAGAGGCGTTAGAATGGTGCCGCAGTCAGGGCAAACGAAGCGGTTTCCTCTTTTTAAATAAAGATGGACATTTAATCACCCCACGGGGAATCAATTTTCAGCTGAAACATCTGGCCAGACGCTATGGAATAGATCCTGACACGGTTTATCCTCACTCCTTCCGTCACCGTTTTGCCAAAAACTTTTTGGCCTGTTTTAACGACATTTCTCTTTTAGCGGATTTAATGGGACATGAAAGTATTGAGACTACAAGAATTTATCTCACCCGTTCCAGTCAGGAGCAGCAGCAGATCCTGGACGAAATTATCACATGGTAAACAACTTTTTTTGTATTCTTGTTTATTTTTATACAAAAATACAGTATAATTTCGAAAAGGAGGATAATATACCATGATAATTTCTTTTCGTTTTAAAAACTTCCGTTCCTTTCTGGATGAAACTTTTATTGATATGAAAGCAGTTAATTACAAGGAACATCCAAATCATCTGGTAATGGCCGGCAACAAAAAACTGCTTAAAACTCTGGCCATATATGGAGCAAATTCCAGCGGTAAAACCAATCTTTTTCTCGCTTTTACCAGCTTTCACTCTTTTATTTTCTGGCAGCTGTTTTCCATGGAGGACATTCCAAGAAAGCATTTTATGTCGCTATTACAGATCAGTTCTTTGGACAAGATCCTTCCATTCCGGGATGAGAATATCAACTCCCAGCCCACGGAAATGGAACTTACCTTTATCAGCGGACAGCGTGTCTATGAATACGGCTTCTCTGTCTTAAATAAGAAGGTTCTCACGGAAAACATGGCCGTGGATAACCATGTGGTATTCACACGGAATGGGGATGAAATTACCATTGGGCGCCAGTATGAAAAAGTTTTACGTCAGAAGACAGGAATCCGTCCCCACGAAGACCGGTTATTCAGTTCTATTTTAACGTGCCTGGATATTCCCGAAATTACGGCAATCATGGAGCCTTTTGAATCCTTTTTCTCGAAAAAAATCGCTTATTACTGCGACTTTCTTGAACCGTTCCAGCTTGCGGGCCATCTGGTTATGGATGGGCGGGCATACAAAGCCCTTGAAAATCCGGAGGCCCTTAATTATGCCTTGGGGCAGCTAAGAAAGCTGGGAATCCCGGCAGAAGAACTTATTATCGAAAAGGGCATCCCTAAGCTTGGATACCGCGTGAAATCCCGTGACACCGGCGAGTACCAAATTCAATATATGGATTACACAAAGGTTTCCATGGGCACCATGAAATACCTTCAATTATTCATTCAGGTTTATCATCTGTCCCAAGGGGGCGGTGTACTGATTGTTGATAATATATCAAACGAATTCCATCCATCTGTCACAAAGTTTTTTATTGATACTTTTCAAAAGGACAAAAATTTAAACATACAGATTCTTTTCACGACCTACGATATCTCTATATTAAATAACCAGCAGTTCCGCCGTGATGAAGTAGCTTTTGTGGATATGAATGAATACCACGAATCCAGGCTCTATACCTTAGCAGATATCAAGGTTCGGTCTGACGCCAGCTTTTCCAAGGACTACCTTTTAGGTAAATATGGAGCGATCCCGCTTCTTAAAGAATCCATTCTCTAACATAACTGAAAGGCATACTGCCAATGGCATATGTCTTTTTTTAATTCAGGAGACGGAAATCCGCTGTGGCTTTGGAGTGAATATCAAGCACAATATTACATTCCGAAACATGCTGGTAATTGATATCCAGGGAATAGGCTACACGTACCTTTAGGCTGTCCTCTTCCTCATTAATCTGGATATCCTTTGTGCTGACCCCGATCATTAGTTCCCCAAAGGGTGTTGCATAGCAGGACATATTCTTTTTATCCTTTTCAAATGTCATATGAACACTGGAACTGCCTCGCTTGATGATATCCAGCCCGGACCCATGGATTTTAATGGTGTTCTTGGTCACTCCACCTGTATCTTCCTGGATCTCGTCATACAGAATGTAGTGCTTGCCATTTTTCATAAAATAATCGCCGGTTGTTATCATCTCAACTGAATTGCTGTCGTCTTCTGCAATCTGCATCCCGCTGATGCTGATGAGAACGTCTCTCGTCATAATAAAACTCCTTTAGTACTCCTCAATATTGATTTGTTTTGTCTCTTTTACCTGTCCCGGAAGGATGGAAGCGGCAAAACTGGTGAACTTCTCTGCCAAGTCACTGACATAGAAACGGTATTTTTCCGGATTACTGCTTTCCGGTCTGCATAAAAGGTCATTTTCATCTAAGACCTGTTTTAACTCCAGGGCAGTTTCATATGCGGGGTTTACCAATGTCACCTCCGGTCCCATGAGCCTTCCTACGGTAGAACGCAAAAGGGGATAATGGGTACAGCCAAGAACCAGTGTGTCTATATATTTTCCCTTTAATTCACTTAAATATCTGGAAGCGATTTCATCGGTTACGGAATCGTGCAAAAGCCCTTCTTCCACCAGGGGAACCAAAAGAGGGCACGGTTTTCCGGTGACTTCAATGTCATCTCTCATTTCCTTCATCACTTTGGTGTATACCCCGCTTCGTATAGTCCCTTCCGTTCCAATAATGCCGATCTTCCCGTTCTTCGTGGACTCTACG
Organism: Lacrimispora celerecrescens; assembly: GCF_000732605.1. GTDB lineage: Bacteria > Bacillota > Clostridia > Lachnospirales > Lachnospiraceae > Lacrimispora > Lacrimispora celerecrescens_B. Next base: position 143,615 of record NZ_JPME01000014.1, read on the forward strand.
GCGGTTCTTGCTCCCGCATGGATCACACCTATAATGGGAATGTTCACTTCCTTTTCTACAGCCTCAAGGGCGCAGGCGGTGGCGGTATTGCAGGCAATCACAATTGCCTTCACATCCTGGGTCATGAGAAAGCGGATGATCTGTCTGGTAAAACGAATCACCGTACTGCAGGATTTACTTCCATAAGGCACTCTAGCCGTATCTCCAAAATATACAATTTTTTCATCCGGCATCTGCCGCATGATCTCCCGTGCAACTGTCAGCCCGCCTACACCTGAATCAAATACTCCTATAGGTGAATTTCTGTCTGCCATTTATTTTCCTCTTTCCGCCCATAGGGCGTTTCTCCTATACTCTAAAACGATCCATTGCATGCTCAAGAAGCCGGTCAACCAATTGATCCTTATTCATTCCAGCTGCTTCCCAAAGCATGGGATACATGCTGATTGCTGTAAATCCGGGCATGGTATTGATCTCATTGAATACCACACTGCCATCCTTTTTCACAAAAAAGTCAACTCTTGCCAGGCCATAGCCGTCAACTGCCTGGAAAATAGCCCTTGCAGCTTCTCTTACCCGCTGTGTGGCTCCCTCTGGCAGAACCGGGTCCACAACCGTTCTGGAATCAGAGTTGTTATACTTTGCATCAAAATCATAGAACTCCGCTGCCGCAAGAATTTCCCCAACTCCGGAAGCTTCCACAGGTGCGTTTCCGCCTCCAAATACGGCACATTCAATTTCCCGTCCGACTATCATCTCTTCTACCAGAATCTTGCGGTCATGGTTTGCTGCCTCAATCAAAGCCTCCTTAAGTTCTTGCTGGTCACATGCCCGGCTCACCCCTTTGGAAGAACCTGCATTGGAGGGTTTTACAAACACTGGATAAGAGAACTTCTCTTCTACCCTGCCTACAACCGCCTCTATATCTTTTAAGTCATGGCGCATCACCGGCACATAAGCCGCCTGAGTGATCCCCAGATCATCTGCAACGATCTTTGTATATAATTTATCCATGGAAATGGCAGAGGCTAACACTCCGCAGCCCACATATGGAATCCCCGCCAGCTCCAAAAGCCCTTGCACGGTCCCATCCTCTCCGAACAATCCATGAAGCACAGGAAATATCACATCAGCTCTGACAATCTCCGTCTTATCCCCGTCCATCAAAATAACACCGTTCATAGTTGCATCAGGAGAGATCACTGCAGAAACCGTACCATCTTTCCATGTTCCTTTTTTTATATCTTCTACAGAATCCGTTTTGATCCAACGGCCTTCCTCTGTGATTCCAATTAAAACTACATCGTATTTCTCTCTATTAATATGGTTAATAACATTGACCACCGACATACAGGATACAATATGCTCTGATGACTGGCCGCCGAATAGTACAACCGCAGTTTTTCTATCCATTTTGCTCTCCTTACTAATTTCTCAAATTTACAGTGTTTATATTATAGCACATATGGTTACAATTACAAATAGATTCAAGAAAAAAGGAGGAACCCCTATGAAGCAGAGACATGAATTATTTTTATGTATTACCTGTCTTCTGATTGCATTTTTGCTCACCTTATCAGACGGAAGGCAAAAGGATGAAGCACTGGCCGCACGGATCGCCCCTGAAATCCTGCGCTTTCACGTATTAGCAAACAGCGACAGCTCAGAAGACCAATCCCTGAAATTAAAAGTTCGCACCATGCTGCTCAATTCAATATATGAAAACCTTGGAGAAAATGCATCCCTTGAGGAAACAAAAGGCTATGTACTTGCCCACAAGGACAGCCTGGAGAAAAAAGCGGAACACTACATGAAAAAACTGGGATACAATTATCCCGCACATATGGAAATGACCAATTGTTACTTTCCCACCAAAACCTATGGAGATATGGTATTTCCCTGCGGCAATTATGAGGCCGTCCGGGTAAAAATAGGCGAAGGAAAAGGACGCAACTGGTGGTGCGTCCTTTATCCTCCGTTATGTTTCACAGATTCTTCTTATGCGGTTGTTCCGGATGCTTCCAAAGCAATATTAAAAAGTTCCATGGATGAATCTGATTATAAATTAATCAGCCGGGAAGTTCCGAAGATCCATATCCGATTCAAGCTAGTTGAGCTCCTTTCCAAAAAAGCGGAGCCTACTGACCAGAAGCCGTTACAATCCCGTTAACCGCCCACTGATAAGTATTATAGGCCTGATACAGGGTATTATAAGCGGATTGTTTCTCTCCCTCTGCCTGTGAAAATGCCATCTGAGCCTGTAAATAGCTTATCTTGCTTAACATGCCCAGTTGATAGGAACGGTCTGCCTTTTCCTTTTCCAACACCGCCTTTTCATAAGCGGTGGAGGAGGCGTCATAGGCAGCCTTTGCCTGAAGAATCTCCTGGTAAAAGGACTGCATAGTAACCGTAAGGTTCTGCTCTCCCTCTGAGATACTGGCTTCCTTGTTCTTTATGCCGGTCGTGGTCTTGTTGGACGCACCACGACGGCTATCGATTAAGTCGTAATTATTTCCGATCGCCTTTGCTGTATCCGCTTCTAAGTCCAGTGCAGTAATGGTGGAAAGATCAAGCTGAGGGATATTTCCAATCAAAACTGCCCCATCCGCTGAATATCCGGTCATCAGGCATAAAGAACGCTTCAGCCCGTCAATGGTATTGTCAAGCTGGGCAAGAGCTGCCTGGGCCGCCAGAACCCCTTTATTGGCTGCCAAAACATCTGCTTCTGTAGCCAAACCCTGTTTCTGGCTTAAGGACTGGGCCTCATAACCTGCCACGCTTAAATCCAGCGCCTTCTGAACCACGTCACGATTGGCCAGAGCGCTGCTATAGCCTATCATGATCTGGTCTGCGGCAGAAGAAAAGGTTTTCGAATAGCGGTCAACATTTTTATTAACCCCTGAGTTAATGCGTTTGATTACTTTATCAAGCATCTGCGCCTGACCATCCAGCACCTTTACCGTGCCCTTTAAGGCCATGTATGCCTCCTCCCCTTCCTTGGTTCCTGAATCTTTCATCGCCTGGGCATTATCATTGAGATCCCGGATAGACATTCTCATTTCGTCATAGACATACTGCTGGTTACTTAACTCATTTCCAGCCGAATCGGCAATGTTCTTTACATCAGGGTTAAAATACCTTACCAGATCGGAAAGCTCATCAAATTCAATAGTCTGATCGTTAAGTCTGTTCCAGGTTTCTTCTCCCATCCCGTCAGGAATTGCTATACTCGTGCTGCCGGGTCCTGCTGCCCCATAAACCGGAAGGGCAGCGGTAAGGGCAAGCGACACTGCCATACAGGCAGATAAGTAGCCTTTCTTTCTCATATCTTATAAACCTCCTGCCGAAGCCAGTCCGTTTACTGCATCATCATAATTCTGAACCGCCTGGAATAGGGCAAGCTCTGATGTCTTAATGGCAAGATTCTTCGTGTCAAATGCATTCTTCTGCTTTAAATAATCCAGTTTGCTTAAAGCCCCTAAGTCATATTTTCTCTGGGCTGTATCCATATTTTTGCTTTCCAGAGCTAGTTCCGCACCGGCCTGGTCATATGCTGCCTTTGCCTGAAGAACCGCCCGGTAACGTTTTGTTAAATCAGAACCGATATTCTGCTCATTGTTTGCAATGGTCCGGTTCAAGGTCTGCTTTGTAACATCTCCTACGGCATTTTCAAGCTTCCTCATATTGATTTTTAAGGTATAGTTGCTGCTCAGGGCAGACTCCTTATCTGTGTCCGGATTCATGGCAGCAATGCGTTCCATGTTCACTGCCGGAATTTCAAGAATATCCGGTGTGTCGTTATATTTCCAGCCCAGCATTACGCAGAGCTTCTGTCTGGTCTCTTCTACGGAAGAAGTCAGCTTATCAATGGAAGCCTGAGTGCTCTGAACACTCTCTAAAGCACCCAGCACATCGGCCTGGGTTGCCATTCCTGCGTTTTGCCTTACCAGCGCAGACTGGTACGCCGCCTCTAAAAACTCCAGGCTGCTCTTTGCGCTTTCCAATTCATATTTCTGCTGAAAATAGGCGACCATAGAAGATTGGGCCGTTACTACCAGATTGGCTTCCTCCTGGTCATAGGTAAGCTGATATACTTTCAGATCCTCAACATTGTTATCTGCCAAGGCTTCCGACCGGTTGGCATTAGCCGCACCGTTAGCATCAGACACTGGATCATCTCCGGTAATCATGTCTCTGTAATCATTTGCCGCGTCCCGGTAATACTGTGCATATTGGTCTCTGGTAATCCGGTCATCCTTTTTCTTATCATTAATATCCAGCTGGTTTTTCTGAACCGTCACATTATATTCATGGATCAGGCCCGCCAGTTCATTATAATCCATCACATTATCCCGGAGCCTTGACCACTCCTCTGGGGTTCTTGCAAACTCCGGGCTTCCGGCCCAAACTGTGGCCGCCGGTCCGGAGACAGTAAGCGCTGCCGCAAGGCAGAAAGCACTGATCTGTTTCCATTTTCTCATCCTGAATCCTCCTTAACTGGGATTTTTATGCTGTTTTTCTGTCATTATTTTAACATATCCTACTTAAAACAATCAATCCACTTTCTTCCAATAAGGAACCGGAAATTACGAGAGTCCGGTTCCCTGCTGCCTCTTAATCCGGCAATAAATTCTCATCCGTTTTCCCGCTCATAAGGGAATAATATATTGGAAGCATGAGCAGCGACAAAATGGTAGAAGCCGTCAGACCGCCCACGTTTACTAATGCAAGCCCCTGCATGGTTTCTCCGTTCTTTCCGACGGCCATAGCCATAGGCACCATGGACACCACTGTAGTAAGTGTTGTCATGAGGATGGGACGGAGTCTGGTAGCTCCTGCTTCAATCAGAGCGGTGCGCTTATCCATGGTTGAACGGTACTGGTTCACCGTATCCACATAAAGGATTCCGGAGTTTACCACCGTACCAATGAGCATCAAAAATCCAAGGAGGGATGGCATGCTGATAGCAACTCCCGCAGCCGCCAGGAATCCAAAGGACCCAATTAAGCTGAAGGGAATGGTCGTCATGACCATTAAGGAGAATTTTGGAGATTCAAACTGGGCAGCCATAACGATGAAGATTAAGAATATAGCCGTAGCGATTGCTTTAAACAGGCTGGTAAACTCTTCCTGCATGGATTCATCTTCACTGTTCTTTGCCCTTGTAACAATATCATTCAAATATTTATTTACAATCGTTTCATCAATATCCTTATTTGCTGCCACTTTATCCTTTTTCGTTTTAACTACATCGGTAAAGGATCCTGTAATGGTAACCACGTATTGTTTGTTCTTCCTGCTGATTGAGGAAGGACTGTCTTCATAACCGATATCAGCAATATCTGTAAGCGCCACAGAGCCGCCATAGTTGTTCGGAACCATAATACCCTCTACCTTATCAAGAGTATCATAGGAATCATTAGGATATTCCACTTTAACATCAACTTCCTGGCCTGCCACTTCCATGGTAGATGCCTTAGAACCGCTCAGCATACTGTTTAATAATCCGCCCACACTAGCCGGAACAACGCCTTCTGCCGCCGCCTTTATAGGGTCAACCCGGACTTTTAATACAGGCGCCGCATTTTCTAAGTCCGAATGGACCTTGATGAGCTGTGGACTTTGGATCAGCTCTGCTACCATCTGGTTTGAAACGTCTTTCAGTTTATCCAGCTGGGAGCTTTGAAGAATTACCTCAAAATCATTTTTGCTGCTCATTTGACTCATGGATGATGTGGACTCTACTGTAACATTGCAGTCAGAAAGTTGGTTCATTTCCTTTTTCCACTTGTTTACAACCTCATTGGTGGACAGCTTGCGGTCATCTTTTAAGTAAGCGGTTAAAGTTCCCTTCTTACCTCCGCTGAAGCTTAAGCCGCTCCCTCCATAGTTTACCATGTAGGACTTTAAATCCTCCTCACTGGTAACAATATCTTCCAGTTTGCTTAAGATTTTATCTGCCTCTTCCAGCTTAAGACCAGGTTTCATTTCTGCGGAAACGGTGATCGTTCCCTGGTCTACCTCGGGCATCAGCTCAAAACCAAGCTTTGTAGCCAGGGCAAAGGACGCAATCAAAAGCAGAACCGACACGATCATAACCATGGCACGCCTGTTAAGCAACCGATCTACGATCCTTCGGTAGCCATTCTGCATCGCTTTTACAATTCCACCCATTGGGGAATTTAACTTCTCAACAGGACGGAACCGGCTGTAGCACAGAGGAACAATTGTAATTGCTGAAAGCAGAGACGCCAGCATACAGAATACAATCGTGTAACCCAGCGGCTTAAAGAGCTGGCCTGTAAGGCCTTCCAAAAGCGCCAGAGGGATAAATACGACACAGGTGGTAATGGTTCCTCCAAGAATGGACTGCAGCACAACTCCCGTTCCTTCTAATGCTGCCTGCATGTATTCCCGGAACCCGGTTCCCTTTTGGGAACGGAAACAGCTCTCCATAACCACGATTGAGTTATCCACCATCATACCTACGCCAAGGACAATACTGCTCATGGTAATAACGTTCAGGGAGAAGCCCATGGCCGCCATTAAGATCAGCGACACCAGAATGGATACTGGAATGGAACTTCCTACAATGAGAGAAGCCTTGATATCTCCAAAGAAAAGGAAAATAATAATCATGGAAATAATAACCGCCATGATCATGGTATCCTTAACACTGTTAAGGGCTGATGTAATCTGGTCACTGGTATCGTCAACAACTACGATATCCAGGTTTGGGTATTCCTTTTTCAAAGTTTCAATGGTCTTTGTTACGGACTTGGAGACATCCACCGCACTGTTCTTCTGCTGTTTATTAATGGATAAGGTGATGGTATCTTCTCCATTATAACGACCGATGGCTTCCTGTTTTTCAGAGGTTTCCGAAATAACGGCAATGTCCTCCATATAAATGGTCTTTCCACCGCCAGCCACTACAGGGATCTTTTTAAGGCTTTCAATGTTTCCTACTTCTACCCCGGTACTGACAGATAAATCCCGTTTTCCCACACCGGTACTTCCTGCCGGGTAGGTAAAATCAGCCGCTTTGATGGCCTGACTGATGGAATTCATAGTAAGATGATACTGATTCATCTTTTCAGGGATCAGCCGAACGCTCACATAGCCCTTCTGGCCTCCGCTTACCCCTATGCTTGCAACGGAAGAAATCTTTTCAAATTCCGGTACGATTTTATCGTTTACATAGTTATATAGATTATTCTGGGATGGGTCTTTAACAGCCAGGGTCACCACAGGCATGTCATTGATATTGAATTCCATAACACTTGGTGTTTCCACGTCGTCTGGAAGTTCAACATTATCCATTTTCTTTTTCAGATCCGAATACGCCTTATTCATATCCGTACCATATTCGTACTCCAGCAGAACGATGGAAACATTCTCTTGAGAGCTGGACTGAACATTCTTAATGCCTGACAGGGTACCAACGGCATCTTCTACCGGCCTGGTGACCAGGTCGTTTACATCTTCCGGGTTTGCTCCGGCATAAACGCTGCTGATCAACAGCATCGGAAAGTTCATTTCCGGAGTCAGCTCCATTTTGGCAGACAAAACAGAGGACAAACCAAATACAAGCAAGCACAATATTACTAAGACGGTGGTTACGGGCCGCTTTAAAACGCCTTTTGTGATTCCCATTTTACCGCCCCCTTACTGTGTTTGACCGGAAGGTTCTGTTCCGGTTTCTTCTGTCGCGACTTCTTCTGCCTGGGACTCTTTTTCATTGCCGCCTGCAAGAGTAACCTTGGAGCCCTCATATAACTCACTGGTCCATGTGGTCACTACCTGATCATTGGCAGTAATGCCGCTTGGGATCTCGCTGTACTCATTGTCTGACAACCCTACGGTTACCGCATTCTTCTTAAGCGATCCATCTGCATATGTATAAATGTACGGGTTCCCGCCCTCATAATAAATGCTGTCAACCGGAACTGTCAGTACATTCTCTGCCCTCTGGGCGATTACGTAAAGCTTTACAGAAGTACCCGTAGCCAAGGTATCTCCATCGGGTATGGAAGCCTTAACCTTAAATAAGCCGCTTGCCTGATCAATCATTGTGCTCACTTCTGTTATGGCTGCCGAATGCTCGGTTCCATTCTTTTCTACCCTTATGGAATCTCCAACCTTCAGTCCTCCTACAATGCGCTCCGAAACATAAAAGGTCAAGGATTTCCCGCCTTCCCCTGAAATAACACAAAGGGTGGTCTGAGGAGAGACCATATCATGAACGCTGATGCTAAAACTTTCCACACGCCCTGCAATAGGTGCCGTCACCTGGCTGCTTTCCATCTGGATCTTATATGCAATTTTGGCATTCTCATATTGAAGCCTTGCCATCTCCACTTTATCGGCCAGAGACTGATAATCTGCTTCTGCCACATCGCCGGCTGCATAAAGAATGGAATAACGATCCAGATTCTTCTTAGCGTCTTCATAAGTAATTCTGGCGGTTTCCGAAGTGATCCGGGAACTCTCCACCTGCTTTGTGTCGATGACACAGAGAAGCTGGCCCGCAGATACCAAATCGCCGGTCTTAACTCCTACGCTTGTTATTTCTCCTGCCCCAAGAGGTGTAACATGTACAATGCTGTCCGGCTCGATCGTTCCGATCAGTTCATTGCTTAACTCAATGGTCCTGGTCTCAGGTTTTTCTACAGTTACAGCCGGCGGAACCTCCGCTACAATCTCTTCCTGCTTTCCTTTCAGTACCCTCGGAAGAATCAGCCCTGCCACAGCTGCCACAATTACAACCGCTCCTACAATGATGAATATTTTTTTCTTAGTCATAGTAACTCCTTATTTGGCCATATTAAGATTGTAATGTTTGATTACGAATTCCATATTGCAGAATTTCTAATTTTTCCAGGAAAATTTTCTTAATTTTTTCTTCATCTTCCCGATGATGGTAGTACCAGCCCATACAATGAGCAAGCTCCAAGAAAATCATGGATACCAGTTTCCCAAAGGTTTCTATACTCTGATCTTTAAAATCAGAGGTATCAATGGCCTGGTACATCAATTCCTGCAGCTCCTGCTGGTTTTTGGAATTTTCTTTGCAAAGCTGATGAGTCGCGCCAAACATTGTCTCGCTGTCGGCAATGTTCTTAACCAGCTGCAGTACATTATCCTTTGCGTTGGCTATGCTGTATTGTAAAAACATTTCGGCTGTTTTCCACAGATCACCATTATTTTTTTCCGCGTATTCCACCCAGCTATTTTGAAAATTTTTAGTAGCATCTTCGAAAATATATCTAAGAACATCACGTTTATCTTCAAAATAAGTGTAAAAGCTCCCTCTTGATATTCCTGCGGCCTGGATTATTTTATTAATAGAAGCCTTTTCAAACGGCACCCTTGTAAATTCCTCCACCGCTGCATCGCAGATGGCTTTCTTTTTCCCTGCCGGAAGATTATAAAACCGTTCCGTTGGCATCGTTTCATCTCTCCTTTCTCTTTTCCATGTGAGTCCTTTGAGCACACGAAAAGGTGACAACATGCCACTTATTATAATGACACGTTGTCACCTTGTCAAGAAAGGTTATATTTATTTAATAATTTTTCCAATTTTGTTTATTCTTTGCAATTCTTACCCTGGTTTTTTGGCAAAAATGCAGGACTGCCTGGCGCTCCTATCTCCTGTCCAGAAGTTCCTTTAAGGCTTCATCGCTCTCTTCGATCCAAATATCCTCTTCCTCTTCATTAAGGCCGAGAAACTGGGCAAGGGTTTCTGTTGTACTGCTGTTATTCCATTCTTCAATAAAATCATCAATGGCTTCAAATTCTATCTCACCGGCCAGATACTTCTCCTTAAACGTCATAAAATACCTCTTTTCTTATTCCTGTTCCTTGATATTCTTTGATACGGTGATCTCCTGGTTATCAATGTGCTCCCGCATTGCTTCTTTTGCTTCCTGAACCTTCCGCTGTCTGACCGCCCTCAATATGTTATCGTGTTCCAACAGAAGAATCTGACGTTTATCCTCGTCCTTGATGTATTCCAGACGGTAACGGTACATCTGCTCTCTTAAATTATTGATCATCTGCACCAGCCTGTCATTGCAGGTACCTTTATAAATCACATCATGATAGGCTTCATCCGTCTCCGCAATCTCCATGGGATTGCCCTGTTCCACGGCCTCTTTAAATTCTTCCTGCTTTCTTTCAAGCTCCTCTACAGCCTCCGGAGTCATACGCTGGCAAGCCAGTTCAATGGCAAGCTCTTCTAAGGATCTGCGAACCTCCAGCACATCCCTTAAGCTCTTCTCCGAAATCTTTGCAACTTCGGCGCCCTTTCTGGGTATCATTAATACCAGCCCTTCCAGTTCCAGCTTCCTGATGGCTTCCCGGATGGGGGTACGGCTTACTCCAAGACGTTCCGCAAGCTGGATCTCCATAAGGCGCTCTCCCGGTGCCAGTTCCCCTTTTAAAATCGCCTGGCGCAGCGTGTTAAAGACTACATCCCGAAGCGCAGATATTCATTCATATTAACCTTTAAATCATTGCTCATTTGTAACCTCCCTGGTATTGTAAAAATTCGTAAGATAAACCTGTTTTGCAAGGGTCTTCGCCTCGCCGTACCTCAATTCTTCATAAGCCATTTCCGCAGCTCTGGGGCTGGTGAAAATGCCAAAAACCGTGGGACCGCTTCCACTCATCAAGGCGTTCACCGCTCCCAATTCTTTCATTTTGTCCTTAATCTGTGCAATCACCGGATATTCCGGAATCGTGACTGTTTCAAGTACATTTCCCAGGCGTTCCGACACCTGGAATATGTTACGGTTCCCAATGGCTTCAATCATGCCATCTATATCCGGATGATCCTCTTGACCTAGGCTGGGTAGATCCAGATGCTCATAAACGAACTTTGTGGATACGCTGACCCCAGGCTTTGCTATTAGCACCTGGCACTGGGGCATATCGGGAAGAGGAGTTAAAATTTCCCCAATTCCTTCGCTAAGAGCAGTTCCTCTCATCAAACAATAGGGAACGTCAGCTCCGATCTTTACCCCCCGTTCCATCAGTTCTTCTCTTGTCAGGCCAAGCTGGAACATCTTATTAACCCCGAACAGTACCGTCGCAGCATCGCTGCTCCCGCCGGCCATACCTGCAGAAACCGGAATGAATTTATTTAAGTGAATGCGGATGCCGTGAAGGATATGAAACTCCTCCATCAGAAGCTTGGCTGCTTTATAAACCAAGTTGTTTTCATTCACCGGAAGATAATAGAGATTTGTCACAACCTCAATTCCCGGAGTCTCTTTTAAGTAAATATCAATCTTATCATAAAGGCCTACGGTCTGCATGATCATTCGTACCTCATGGTATCCGTCTTCCCGTTTTCTTAAAACATCAAGCCCCAGATTAACCTTTCCATATGCTTTTAATCCCAGATGTCTTATCATAGGCAAACATCCCTCACTTTTTATTTCTTAGGATTGTATTTTTTTATTTTTTTGTATACAGTATTTATTATATAACAAAACATAGAAAAGCACAAGCGTTTTATTCCCTTATGTTTTTTAGGTTCTTGTTAATTTTTTACAAAATTTTCGTTTATCCTCTTCTAAAAATTTATTTGACAGAAAACATCAGTTGTGTATAATGTTGATATACTGAACAAGGGCGTTCCAAAACTGGAATCGCCCTTTTTTTCTGTAAAAAATTAGAGGAGGTCGCGCTGTATGAAAAAGTTGGAAATTATTATCAAACCAGAAAAGCTTGAAAGTCTGAAGACAATCCTGGAAGGCTGCAAGGTCAATGGACTTATGATCAGCAACGTCATGGGATATGGTAATCAGAAAGGCTACACGCAGATGTACCGGGGTACCAAGTATAATGTGAACCTGCTTCCAAAGGTAAAAGTCGAAACCGTTGTGCCAAAGGATTTGGCAGATCAGATCATTGATGCGGTTGTAGAGGAAATCAACACGGGCAATTACGGGGATGGCAAGATTTTCGTTTACGACGTGCAGGATGTGGTTCGCATCCGGACCGGCGAACGTGGCCGGGAAGCGCTGTAATTCCCAATAAGAGCGGACATTTAATTTCATACAGAACGGAAATAAACTATCAACGGGGATAATTGCTTTCTTAAGCAGTTATGCCCGTCTTTTTATTCTCGTGAATCAATGAGTTAAATGTAATGATCCCATCAAAAAATATTAGAAGGAGTTATGATTATGGAAAATACAACCTTATTACTGAATATTATTTGGACCATGCTGGCTGCAATTCTGGTCTATTTTATGCAGGCCGGTTTTGCCATGGTAGAAACTGGGTTCACAAGAGCCAAAAATGCGGGGAACATCTGCATGAAAAATATGATGGATTTTGTTCTGGGATCTCTCTTCTACTTTATCCTTGGTTTTCCCCTCATGTTCGGAAGCAATGTGGCTGGCCTTTTCGGCAGCTCCGGGTTCTTTGATCCTTATTCTTTGGCTGACGGAAGCGGCTTATTCAACGGTCTTCCCATCGCAGTTTTCATGATTTTCCAAACCGTATTTTGTGCCACCTCAGCCACCATCGTCTCCGGAGCCATGGCAGAGCGCACAAAGTTTGCCTCTTACTTAATCTACTCAGCAGCTATCAGTGTGGTCATTTATCCCATAACCGGACACTGGATCTGGGGAGGCGGCTGGTTAGCCGACATGGGATTCCATGATTTTGCAGGCTCTACTGCGGTTCATATGGTAGGTGGCATCTGCGCCCTGGTAGGGGCTAAAATCGTCGGCCCCCGCATTGGAAAATACAATGAAGACGGGACTGCAAACGCAATTCCCGGTCACAACATTCCCCTGGGCGTTCTCGGTGTTTTCATACTCTGGTTCTGCTGGTTTGGGTTTAACTGCGGCTCCACAACTTCTGCCACCACCACTCTCGGCAACATCGCCATGACAACCAACCTGGCTGCTGCCGCTTCTACACTGACCACGCTCCTGTTTACCTGGCTGCGTTACGGTAAGCCTGACGTATCCATGACATTAAACGGTTCCCTTGCCGGTTTGGTGGCAGTTACTGCAGGCTGTGATGTGGTGACTCCCTATGAATCCATCATCATTGGAGTAATTGCAGGTCTTGCAGTGGTTCTTGCCATTGAATTTATTGATAAGAAAGCCAAAATCGATGACCCGGTGGGCGCTGTTGGCGTCCATGGATTCTGCGGCCTCCTGGGTACACTGCTGACCGGGATCTTTGGTGAGGACTGCAATTTCCTGACACAGTTAGTGGGCGTTGCTTCTGTTCTGGTTTATACAGCCGTAGCGGCTTTTATCATCTTTACTCTGCTTAAGAAAACCATAGGCTTAAGAGTCTCCGACCAGGAACAGCTGGACGGCCTGGATTTACATGAGCACGGTATGACCGCCTATTCAGGCTTCCGGATCGATAAATAACCTGCTTTTCCTCATATTTATATCCATATCTTTAATCCCCCGGTCAAATAATGCCGGGGGAAAATTCTATGCAGCCGTTTACCATACCTTTATAGAAATTCCTCCATCTCATCCTCCATCTGCCTTAAGGCAATGGCATACTTTTTAAATTCCTCTACTGCCTGCTCCTTCTCTTCTCCCTTATAGCAAATCCGGTGCTCCATACTGGCCCATAAGTCCATGGACATGGTTCGCAGCTGTATTTCTACCGGGTAATATTCCATGCCATCGGTGTGATAAACCGGAACTCCAAAAACAATGTGGAAGCTTCTATAACCATTGGACTTTGGATTGGCAATATAATCACTTTCCTTTATGATTACAATATCCGACTGCGTCTTTAGCAGGCTGACAATTGCGTATATATCTCTTATAAAATAGCAGATGACCCGGATACCGGCAACATCCGTAAGATAGTTTCTGGCCGAATCCAAGCTGGTCTCATATCCGTTCTTATCCAGCTTGTTTTCAATGCTTTCCTTTTGCTTGATTCTGTACTGGATATGATGGATGGGGTAATTCTGGTTCTTTCTCCTATAATCATTATTCAGCACATCTACTCTCACACGGATGTTTTTTAGCGCATCCTCATAGGGCTGGATAAAACAGACATACTCTTCTTCAGTCATATTCTACCTCCAGACATTTCCTTATCACAGTTATTTAGTATACCTTTTTTTTGTGTCCATATAGTGTCCATAATATGAACTTCGTATAAAAGAATCCATTCTGATACGCAAAAAAACAGCCGGAAGGGATGCTTGGCGATCCCCGTCCGGCTGTCAGCAGGAATTAATCCTGCCCATCTTGCGTTTCTATAAATTCTGTTACTTCACTTTCAGGTTTTTCTTCCTGATGCTCGTCACCTTTTGCCATCAGAATGCTGCTTACAGGCTCTTCCTCATCTGCAAACAGCGGCCTTAGCTCCTCCCCCTTCTCCTCTTCCACCTTTGGAATATACTGATTGAACACGGGAGCAAGGATATAGGAATTAATAAATGCCAACAGCGGAAAGCCAAACAGCATGAATATCATCAGCATAGGCGGTACCATAAGCAGGAATCCGGCCGCCAACAAAGCCCCATCAATGGCAATCATTCCAATGGTGCGGAACAAATGGCGCAGGGACATAAAAAAGGCATTGAAAAAGGTGCGCTTTACAGTGTTAAAAAATCTGGCCTGAAGTGGGAAAATATACGTAAAAACAGCCGCATAAATAAGAACCATTGCCAGGAACACGGTAAGCATCACCGTCCGAAAGGACCCGGAACCTGTAAACAATCTGGTAAAGAAGTACAAATCAACTCCAAGGATCAGACCGACTACCAGAAGGATGAGCCAGATGACCGTGGACTGCTTAAAGTTTTCTTTAAAAGACTTAAAAAAGGAACGGATGGTATATCCATCATCATCTCTTACAAGCTTTAGGGTTACATAATATACAGCTGTGGTGGAAGCTCCTATCGTAAATATAGGAATACTGCATATTAGCCATAGGATATTTAAAATTATCAGATCTCCAAATTTACCGATAAACCGCCATACCGGATTATCATAATTAAAAAAACCAGAAAACATTCGTTTTTCCCCTTTTCATAGTTGCATTAAAGGATATTATAGCGGATTTATCCCTAAAAAGCAAACATTCTTTCTTATTTCACCAAAATTTTATTTTTATTTTAAATAAAAATCCAAGGTTGTATGATATAATTAGAAAAGTAGCTGTAATAATAAAGAAAGAGGCGTAAAACATGACCCCATACGAAGACAAAACCCTAAAAGACTCCATGCGGGAGGAACGGGACAAGCTGAAAAATATGAGTGTAAAAGACAGGCTCTGGTACATCTGGGAATATTACAAGATCCCCATCATCATTGCCATTGTGTCCGTGATTTTTATCTCTTCCATCGGCTCTGCCATATACAACAACCGGTTTGAAACGGCTCTTTCCTGTGTCATTTTTAACAGCCGCCCTGCCGGTGAAACTGATTCTGTAGATGATTACTTTAACCAAGGCTTCCGCCAGTACATTGACCTTAATGAGGATTCAAAGATCGAGGTGGACTACTCCATGTCCCCGACCTTTGACGAATCTTCCATGAATGAGTTTACCTATGCCCAACTTGCCAAAATCACCGCCATGATATCCAGTAAGAGCCTGGATGTTATGATCGGGAATCCGGAAACCATCGATCACTTCGGGGAAATGGGTGGATTTGTCGACTTAAAGGAACTCCTCCCTGCCGACGTTTACGACAAAGTAAAGGAGCACCTCTATTTTGTTACCAATCAGGAAACAGGCGAAAACACGGCCTGCGGCATTCTCATCGGAAGCACGGACTTCTGCAATAAAACCGGCCTTATCATCGATGAGCCGATTCTTACTGTCATGAGTAATTCCACTCATACAGACACAGCCGTGGAACTGATCCGCTATGTGTTCGGGCAATAAGCCGGAACCCCAGATCTTCTGCCAGCTTTATTGAAGCTAAGTTCCGTTCATCGATCCTTGCATAAATCCTTTCTGATACAGCCAGGGCAGCATAAGAAAGAATAGCCATACAGGCTTCCTTCCCATATCCCTGCTGTCTGTATGGGGAAAAAATGTGATATCCCAGTTCCACCGGGGTATCATTCTTTTTTATAGCACTAAAAAACTCCTCCTGATCGGTAAGTTCTAAGTTGGAGATCCCCGCCTTTCCCACTAGCAGTCCTTTTTCATGGTCAACCAGGGCCCAAATACCGTATTCATAAAAGCCGTATTGATGGCAGATGTAATCCTTCAGGGGTTCTTCCTTTAAAAACAGGGAGCCTGATATACCAGCCTCAGGCTCATCCGGTATAGAAACAAAGTCCTGCGGGGCGAACTCCCGGATTGTCAAGCGCTGGGTTTTGACAATATTCCACGGAAGTCCCTCTCTTCTCCTGATGACCCGCTCTAAAAATACATCATCAATATCTTTAAGATCCTCTACAACATAAGCGGCAGGGTTAAGGTTCTGGTCCGCCCGTTCCCGGTCCCATAAACCAACAACGGCCCTGCCTTCCGCAAAAGCAGAACGCAGGGCCTCATGATCATCGGATATGGTAACCTGGAAAATCTTTCCTTCAACTGTGATTTCCCGTTCCCAGTTCATTGCCTTAGCAGGTCTCCGGTTCCGGATATTCTTCCCCAAAGGTTTCTACGGTCATGGACTGGATCTTCTGCTCGTTTAAAGGACGGTCATTGTAATCGGTCTTCACATCGGCAATTTTATTTACAATATCCATGCCCTCAGTGATTTTACCGAATGCAGCATAGGAGCCATCCAAGTGTGGAGATGCCTTGTGCATAATGAAAAACTGGGAACCGGCAGAATTGGGATTCATGGCTCTTGCCATGGAAAGCACTCCCTCGGAATGCTTGAACGCATTGGTAACACCGTTCTGGCTGAATTCTCCTTTAATGGAATAGCCTGGGCCTCCCATTCCGCTTCCTTCCGGGCATCCACCCTGAATCATAAACCCATTGATAACCCTGTGAAAGATCAGTCCGTTATAAAAACCTTTATTAATCAGACTGATAAAATTATTTACTGTGTTTGGTGCAATCTCCGGATAAAGCTCTGCTTTCATCACATCACCATTATCCATTGTAATCGTAATAACCGGATTTTTCATGTTTTCTCCCTTTCTACTTTTCCGCCCATAATCTTTGGGCATAAAGGTATACCTATCAGGTATTTATTGCGTCAGATTTCGCATATGGCTATATTTTATCAAATACTCCTATATTTGTATAGTCCCATTTGCAAACAGTCCTATGTATATCCTATCGTTCATACTTTGTTTAAATTTCATTCAAAAACCTTTTACACAAACAACATGATTTCTTCATGTTTCATGGATATACTTAAAACATAAAATACAAATTGCTTATAAGATTTTTTTCATAATACTCGAGCTGATAATTTATTATCAGCTCTCCTCCCTTTTTGAAGTAACTTTTTAAAAAGCGTATTGCATGACTGGTTCCGAGTAAACTGGTCCCCATGTCAAGGGCATTTTAAAAAAAGAGTATGATAAAGCGTCACAGCTAGTAATTGTAGTTGTGACGCTTTTACTATACCTCAATAGGATAATAACCTGTTCTCAAATATTCTGCATATTGGTTAGGAGAAAGCTTTGCCAGTTCCCATTGATAACGCTCGTTGTTGTAATAATCCATGTAATCATTGATTTCTGTACAAAGTTCTTCATAAGTAGTACATCTGGAAAGATGGATTTCGTCTTTCATATGTCCGAAAAAAGATTCCTGTGGTGCATTATCCCAGCAGTTACCACGTCTGGACATTGACTGTCTTAGTTCTTTATCTTTCAGTAGCTGTCTGAACGAAATACTTGTAT
>NZ_JPME01000015.1 GCF_000732605.1 Lacrimispora celerecrescens
CCCCGCTACTATCGTCAAAGCATGGAGCAGTTACAAAAGGAACAGAGAAGGTTATCGAAATGCCGGATTGGAAGTAAAAACCGTAATAAACAGCGAATCAGGGTAGCCAGATTGCATGAAAAGGTATCACATCAACGAAAAGACTTTTTACATAAGCTGTCAAGACAGATAACCAATGTCTACGATGCAGTGTGTATTGAGGACCTAAATATGCAGGGAATGTCCCAGAGCTTGAATTTCGGAAAGAGCGTTCATGATAATGGCTGGGGAATATTCACTTCATTGCTAGACTACAAACTGTCTGAACAGGGAAAGAAACTGATAAAAATTGATAAATGGTATCCGAGCAGTAAAACCTGTTCTTGCTGTGGAAACGTAAAAGAAGAAATATCTCTGTCGGAACGCATGTATCAATGTGAATGCGGTTTCATATGTGACAGAGATGTAAATGCTGCACGCAATATCAAGAAACAAGGAATATTAGTATTGGCATAAACGGCTAAAAGAAACCGTGGGGCACACGGAGATAGCTTGTTGATACTGTAACCGTTAGGTTACTTGAGCAAGAAGCCCTCACTTCTAGCATAAGCATTTGGTAGATCCCAAATGTGGTGCTAAGTGGTGGAAGTATGTCACAAAACAGAATAAAGGCTCTGTATATTTCAAAAGCCTTAATAGAAAATGATAGTAATAAAGGGATGTATACGGATACAGATTTATTAAAAGCATTACCGCCTGTTCAATCAATCATAAGCAAAACAGAGAAGGCTCAAAATAAATATGACAAAGAAACAATCCAATACAGGCGATTTGCGCCTATCATAAGTGCAATGTATATTTCGAAAAACTTTATAGAGGATGAAATCTCGAATCGAACACAGGAAACTCATATTGACTTTTCAAGCAATTGATAGTACAATGGTAAAAAATAAATTGAGGTGAAAAGATGATTAATTTTTCTTGCTAATTTTTCCAGTACAATGAATACGAAGCGAAACAGGGGTGTCCTGTTTGTTTTGTTGTACTCATGCAAGAAAAATATTCTTTTTCTCTTAATTTATACACTTTTGTTGTGCTATCCTGTTTAGCTTAACTGCGTATATTTATGAGCTGTAAGAATAATTAATTCTTGCAGCTCTATTTTTATTTAATCGAAAAGGAGGAGTAATTATATTATGATAAATAAAGACACGTTACTAACACATGTTTCTATCCATATAGAGTCGGATACTGCAGGCGGCACTTATATGGAGTAATAACAAGGTCGCCTATTGTTCCGACTTTGTTATTTAAATTATTAAATTCAGAGGAGGACAAATATATGTCTTTAATAAATGTTGCAAACCTTACCTTTGCTTATGAAGGTAGTTATGATAATATTTTTGAAAATGTAAGCTTTCAGATTGATACCGATTGGAAATTAGGCTTTACCGGAAGAAATGGCAGAGGAAAGACAACGTTTTTAAATCTTTTGCTGGGTAAATACGAATATAGCGGAAGCATTTCAGCGAATATAACGTTTGAATATTTTCCTTATGAAGTGCAGGAACAAAGTAATTTCACCATGGATGTTATAAAGGAAATCAGTCCAAATTCGGAGGATTGGGAGATAGTTAAAGAATTATCATTATTAGATATGGACTATGACACGTTATACAGGCAGTTTTACACACTATCGAAAGGGGAGCAGACCAAAGCACTACTGGCTGCTATGTTTTTGAAGGAGAAATCCTTCTTACTGATCGATGAGCCAACCAATCATTTGGATGCAGAAGCCAGACAAAAGCTGAGTGATTACTTGAAGAAAAAGAAAGGATTTATTCTTATATCCCATGACAGGTCCTTTTTGGATAATTGTATCGATCATATCTTATCCATTAATAAAACTAATATTGAAATACAAAAGGGAAATTTTTCTTCATGGTGGAGTAACAAAGAGTTACAGGATCGTTACGAGCTGGCAGAAAATGAGAAATTAAAAAGGGATATCACCAGACTTTCCAGCGCTGCGAAACGGACTTCCACCTGGTCAGATAGTGTTGAAAGCAGTAAGTATGGAACCACTAATTCCGGAAGCAAATTAGACAGAGGATATGTTGGACATAAAGCTGCTAAAATGATGAAGCGTGCCAAAAATATTGAAGCCAGACAACAAAACATGATTGAGGAAAAGTCAAAGCTTCTTAAAAATATTGAATCAAATGAAAGCTTAAAATTAACACCGTCTTCGTTCCATGATAAAAGACTTGTAGAGCTTACAGATGTTGCAATTAAATATGACGATAAAATAGTCTGTGAAGGAATAAGTTTCACGATCGAGCAAGGTGAAAAAATTGCTGTTCAAGGAAAGAACGGCAGTGGAAAATCAAGTATATTGAAATTGATTTATGGAGATGACATCCCACATAGTGGAATTGTAAGAAAGAACAACAAGCTAATCATCTCGTATGTCTCACAAGATACTTCAGATTTGTATGGTGATTTATCTGAGTATGCAGATAAGCAGGGTATTGATGAAAGCTTATTTAAATCCATGCTTAGAAAACTTGATTTTTCAAGAGAACAGTTTGAAAAGCATATCGAAGATTTTAGCGGTGGGCAGAAGAAAAAGGTACTGCTTGCAAAAAGTCTGTGTGAACGGGCACATTTATATATTTGGGATGAACCATTGAACTTTATTGATGTCATTTCCCGTATGCAGATTGAGAAGTTATTAACGGAGCAGGAACTTACAATTTTGTTTGTCGAGCATGACAGAACATTTTGTGAAAATGTAGCAACAAAAACAATTAAATTGTAAAGTAGAAAAGGAAATTAATATGATTAAGGAGTTTTTAATAGCAACACACAATAGGCTCCATGCAAAGCCGGATGTTTTGGGCGACGCTTGCATGGAGTAGTATAAGTCGCTAATCATACTGGCTTTGCTTCCTAACGATTAAAAGTGAGGAGGAAGCCTGCGTGAAACAGACTAAAACAAAATATAATAAAATGAATCAAATAGTATCAGATTTGAAATTACCTGATTATAGATACGAACAGCTCACTAATGCTATTTTTCATCAAAAAATCGATCAATTTGATAATATGCAGATATTGCCAAAAGCGTTAAGGAAGGCTTTAACAAATGAGTTTGGAAATCGTGTATCAAGTGTAAAATCTGTTTTTATACAAGATTCCAAACAAGCTGAAAAATTACTCTTCGAATTAACTGATGGAGAAAAAATAGAAGCTGTTGGACTAAAATATAAACAGGGGTGGGAATCGTTTTGTATATCTACCCAATGTGGTTGTGGTTTTGGATGTCGTTTTTGTGCAACGGGAAGTGCTGGATTTAAACGCAATCTTACTGCTGATGAGATAACGGACCAATTACTTTATTTCCTTTTTAACAACCATAGACTAAGTAGTGTTTCGTTTATGGGAATGGGTGAGGCTTTTGCAAATCCAGAGTTATTTGATGCAATAAATATATTAACGGATCAGAAATTATTTGGATTAGGTCAGCGAAGAGTTACTATTTCAACAGTTGGCATTATTCCGGGAATTCAACGATTGACCAAGGAGTTCCCACAAGTGAATCTGGCCTTTTCCCTTCATTCACCATTTGATAAACAACGAAGCGATTTAATGCCTGTAAATAAAAGATTTCCATTGAATGAAGTGATGAAAGCATTGGATGAACATATCATTCATACGGGCCGGCGGGTGTTTATTGCTTATATCATGCTTGATGGAATTAATGATTCCAAAGATCATGCAGAAGCAGTTGCAGGTTTACTGAAAAGTCGTGGTTCGTGGGGACATTTATATCACATTGATTTAATCCCTTATAATTCTACTGATAAAACAACAATTAGATTTCAATCTTCAAATGCTATCAGGCAATTTTGCAGTACTCTAAAGAAAGCCGGTATAAGCGTAACCATTAGAACGCAATTTGGTTCTGAAATTAGTGCTGCATGCGGACAGTTGTATTTTGAAAATGAAGTATGATGTTTGTCACGAATTTTATATCAAAAATTATGCTTATGATTTGTTCATCAGCCAATAGTAGAAAACAAGGTGCAGGAATAATAATCTGTACCTTGTTTTTTTGTATGTCACATGGATTCTGGGACAAATCCATCGGTTACCTGCCTGCTTTTAAAGTAATTCGTTTGGAAATATTTATGAATTTGTTATTCTTTTCATTCATTTTTATGCTATCATTAAATTATTCTATATTTTTTACGGGGGAGGAAGAATGAATAAAAAAGGCGGAGTAAAGTTAAGCAGAATGCGGCTCTTGTATTATGGGTTGGGCATTTTGATCAGTTGCTTCTTATTGTGGATTTCTTTTAGTGAAGGAAAGAGGCTGCACTTTTTAGAGATAGAAATTATGCCTGCAAAGCAGAATTTTGCTATCAATATCGGGGCAAATAGTAAGGATGTCGATATTTTTGCTGCTGAAAAAGGCGTTCATGCTGCGATCTATTATACAGGCAGGTTGGATGAGCAGCAAATGAGACTAACAATAGGTGGAAATATCAAGGGTAAAACATTAGACAGCACGCCAATCCATCTTTTGCTGTTTGGCCTTGACAATACAGATAATTGGCAATGGGAAATATTAAGTTCTGTGGGGGTGACTTCGATACACTTTAGTCAAGGAGAGATGACAAATATTCGGGTGTACCTTTACCTGTATGTCGTTGTCGTATTTGGGATACTGAGTGTATTTCTGCTTTTTAGAAACAATGGTGAAAATAGAAGTTATGCAAAGGAAAGTTTGTTGGAATTTACGGATGACCCAGAGAATCAGGCAGCATTTGAGGCCGGAAAGCGATGGTTTTTGATTCATGACAGAAGACGATACTGGAACCGGTGCCTGATATTATTTTTTGCCTGTGGATCAGGTTTTTACATGTTCCAGGAATATTTATACAAATGGGTCATTTTGAAATCATTAGACTATATAGGAATTGTTTTTATTTTAACTCTGGTGATTCTAGGCTTAGGTGGTACTTTGAAAGTTTGTTGGGCAAAAATGTATATGGAGGTACTTACAAAAGAGAATCGGCCCCTTACTGCAGCAGTAGCTTTTCTTATGGAGGCAGCATATGGTCCCTATCGTCATCAGTCTTACTTTAAGAAACAAGTACATAATGCTGCCGTCGGACTTTCCAGGGCCGGAAGATATGTGCAGGCTTTAAAGATGGCAGATTATGGCTGGAAAGGTGCTCAGGAGAAGAAACTGATGCAGCTTGCTCACAGTAATTTATGTTACGTATGCTTCATAGGTCTGGGCAGGCTTTTAGATGCTGAAGCAGAATATTCGTACCAGAAGCAGCTTGTAAAAAAACATCCCGGACTAAAAAGGATGGGGGAGGCGATCCTTCTTTTATCTGAAATCAGGAAGGCTTATATTGAACAGAAATTTGGACAGGTGGAAGCCTATGTAAATGTATATTGTGATCGTTATTCAGATTCATATCGTCGCATACCGCTAATGCCCATTCAGATGAAAGTTTATGAACAAGCAGGTGAAATGGAGAAGGCAAAAAATATCTGTGGCAATCTTCTTTCATACAGCCCTGAAAATATAGCAGTCAGGCAGGTAATGGAACATGGAGCTTGTACCTATGTAGAATCTCCAGGCTTTCTCAAAGATAAGACCGGCCTTGTATGCCGGATTGTTTTAACCGGAGTTCTTGGCATTTACATGGTGCTGTTTGGAATTCTTATGTTAATGGAACCACATCATTGGGAAACTAGTAAAACGATAACATATGAAGAGACGAAAGTCGAAGAACACATACAACAAACAACTGCTGCAGAGAAGGCAGAAGATGAGCAGATGGAAACAGAGATATCTGAAACGGAGGGAGAGCCGACTTATCAGGCTTCTAATACTCAGGCGCCGGGCTTTGAGATGGATTTGCCGAAAGAATGGAATAGTCTGGCAGTCAGAAATGAGTTTAAAGGAGGGTGCAGCTACCATCAAAAAAAATCCTATGACTTGATAGGGGATGGGGTTTTATTCTATATTCAGGCATATTCGGACTGCAGCTATGTTAATCTGCCAGACTATCATATATGGGGATATGATGGTCCTTATGTTTATGTAATGTCAGAGCCTACAGATGTGACGTTTTATACGGAAGACAATGCAATAATGGAGGAATACAATAAAATGCATAATGAGATCAGTCAAATACAGGACACTTTCCGTATTCAGTCTGATACGGCAAAATATGATGGATCTGAATTTGTATTTCCTAACAGCAGCGATAGTCTGTTGCAGGAGCCTGATTTATGGAATCTTTCCGCCAGTCAGCTGCGGATTGCAAAAAATGAGATTTATGCAAGACATGGCAGACGATTTGCGGATGAAGAGTTGCAGAGGTATTTTAATCAATGCAGCTGGTATGAAGGATTGATTGACCCAAGAGAGTTTGAAGAAAATGTGCTGAATGAAACAGAGCATTTCAATATCCGATTGATTGATGAACAGCAGAAAAATATGGAGTAGGGATTTGGAGGATGTATAATGTTAGCTCCCATTTATATGGGGGCTACTTTTTTCGGTTTTCCTAGTGGGTAACGTTCTAACGAGAAAAAGTATTTAATCCAATAATTCAAATGATCATCTAGAATTAACAACGTAAGGTATTGTAATTTTATTCACAAAGTGGTAATATAAATCATAAGTAGTAAGTAGTAAGTAGTAAGTAGTAAGTAACATAGTGAATAGTAGGTGGACCCATTATTAATACAGCTAAAGGAGGATTATTATGGATTTAACATTATCAGAACGTTTTGCACTAATTAGTTTTAACGGTAAAGAGAGTGAGCATAGAGAAACTGCTAAGCAGAATGTATTAAAGGTATTGGCTGCTGCTGTATTTTTAGAGGAAAACTACGACCCAGCGACAGGTAAATGGAATTTTAATGAAGAAGGAATAAAAGCTGCTATTAAAAAAGCAAATAAAAAGGCATTGGAGCGAACGTACGCTGATCGGTTACAAAGTAAACAGCTGCTTTCTAAGGTTTCTAGTTTGTTAGGCTGTGATTTATTTTATGATGAAAATATTAAGCTAAAAACCTATGTTAGCGAAACAAGGGAATTTGAGTGCCAGTTAGATTTATTAAGAGCTGAGTTTTTAGAAGAAGGACCCATCTCAGAGGAAAGTATTATTTTGGTGTGGCTGCTGCAGGAGTCCCTATGCTTCTTTGAGGTTTTCTCTGTCTATGAACAAAATAAAATTACAGAGAGGTTGACAGGTCTTCGCAGTGAAAGCACCTTGGCAAGAGCACTTTATCCCATTACGGTGCGTTCTTTATGGAGTACGGTAGTCGTTGGTTTTTTACGTATAAAAAGCCAGGCAGCTGCTACCGAGACAGGAAAAGGATTTAATTTCATATTCCCTTTCTTTGAAAGAAGACAATCTATTTTTATCGATACAGAAGAATATTTTCCAAACGCACAGTTGCGATTGAAGAATGTACTGGATCGAATATCTTCACAGGGGCATGTATATGAGGTACTTCGAGATGGTGCAGTACCGGTTGTAAAAATTGATAATATTAAATATGAATTAATCCCTGGAGCTATTAGCGGTAAAATGCCAATCCATGGAGTGAGATTACGTCGTTACAATCTGTGAGGAACTGGATATGTCGAGGCAGCGAACACTTGAAAAAATAATGGAATCGGAATATGTATCAATCGGAGAATTGGTGCGGCTGACCAATACCAGATACAGTACCCTTAAGTTCTATACGGAAGAGGGACTGCTTCCTTTTGAACAGGCAGAAACGAATCTGACCAGGAGATTCAAACGTATAGAAGCAATAATCCGAATTGAGGAAATAAGGGATATGCGCCAAGATGGCAAAACCATACCTCAGATAAAGGAGATACTTCAGAAATCTGCGAAAAATAAGGAATGAAAGCAGAGAAAATATTATTGAAAAAATAGAAAGAAGTTGGATTATACCCGATAAAAAGGGAGGAGCCGGCAAGATCGGGGGAATCCTGCCGGCTGTATGAAAAAAAGTTTTATTTATAAGGGTGATTAGCCTCTTTACATTTATTAATATACCTGTAAAGTGTGACGGGATTTTGATGAAACTGTGAAAAGTTTGTGAAAGAAGACGAAAGTGAAAAACTATGAATTATATCATAAGACTACTAAAAGTAATATTATTTAGTAGTCTTTTTTAATTATATTTATAATATTTGGACATGCAGTGCATCAGCTTCATTCGGAATCACCGCATTTTGAAAATTGGTATGAGCGACAAGCACATCTACCAATAAACCAGGATGAAGTGAACGAAGAGGAACAGGGTTGCTATCTTTGTCTCGAATCGTAGTGATATCGCTGATGTTAAATTTAATTTGATTATCTGCATTATTTGGATCGCCGGTAAAGAGAAGAGAGTTATCGATATCTACTTTTGCGATTCGATCTATAATAAAATTCAGTGGCGGCTGATCGTATGTTCTTGCAACAATTAAATCTGCATCAGCCTGTGGCGGAGTGAGTCCTTGCTTAATAGGTGAAAATAATGAATCTACCAGCATGCCTTCTTCGATGTCTGATAAGGATATATGATAGCCAAATGAATTGAGAATGACAGTGTTGATGTCTACGTTAAGTCTTAAGGATTTGGATATGGCTTCATTTTGTTCATAGTTGGCATAGATAATGTCCAGATATCCGGTAGCGCTATCAATAAGAAAAACCTCTTCAACCACTGCATTATGGACTTGCAGTATTCGTCCAACTAGCGTGATTGTACCTAAATTACTTATGCGCATTCGTGGCCTCTTAAGGATTTTACTAATTTTTATAATATATGCATAAATATATTTAAGATACGTGTTTTTTTTGCGGACAAAGATGGTACTATGTATGATATAATTAGAATCAGAATGGCATTTTTTTCTTCAATAATAATTATTGTGAGACAAATTAAAATTTTACTATTGATAGTCAGCATTTTTTTCGATAAAATAGGCATACAGAAGAATATTCATTGTATCTCATTCAATGAGGTATAGAAACGGACAACATATGAGGAGGTGCCCTGTTATGCTTGATATTACAACAATATCGGCGGAAAGTGATCTGATTGATCAGGAGCTGAAAGTACAGCTGTCTGACATATTAAAAAAGATGGAAGACCCGGTGACGATCAAAGCGGTGGTGGATATTTCCCGGGAGAAAGATCTGCAGATGGCTTCATTTCTGAAAACGATTGTTTCTCTCAGTGAAAAACTGCAACTGGAGCTTTACTCTCCAGAGGAGGGGGATCAGGTTTCGGAGTTGGATACGGCTTTTCTGCCGGTTACCGGTCTTTACAAGGCGGGAAGCTATGGCCGATGTGCTTTTCACGGAATTCCGGGCGGGAAAGAAATTAATTCGTTTATTTTGGCTATTTATAATCTGGCTGGCCCGGGACAAAAGATATCCGGCGGCCTGAAAAAAAAGATATCCAAGCTCAAAACGAAAACCAATATTAAGATATGTGTATCCTTGTCATGTCATCATTGTCCTGTAGTGGTGACGGCCTGCCAGCAGATTGCCATTTTAAATCCGGTTATCGAGGCGGAAATGATCGACGCGGCACTCTATGGGGATCTGGTTGAAAAGTATAATATTGAGCGTGTTCCCATGGTCATATTTAATGATAAAGAAATCCATATGGGGAACAAGACAATAGAGGAAATTGTCACATTGTTAAACAAATAACTAAAAAAATAATAAAAAACTTAAAATAATATACAAAGTGCACAAAAATATGGCTAGTTGCACCGGGAAACTGTTTGGTTTTGTAGAAAAAAATTTGAACTATTGAAAGAGTATATACAATGTGCTATATTGAGTTCAAGGTAATAATCATGCGGAGATGATGAGAGCATAGCAGAACAACAGAAATGTTGGTTCTAAACTATGCTCTTTTTCAGCTGTGATGTGAAATAGAGAGGAGCTCCAATGGACCAGAAATTTTATGACTTGTTTGAGAGCAATCCTGTTATAGCGGCGGTAAAGGATATGAAAGGCTTAGCCGACTGCTGTAGCATGGAGGAGATCCGGGTGGTATTTATCCTGTTTGGAGATATCTGCAACTTGAGTTCGATTGTTAAGCAGATAAAAGATGCGGATAAAGTTGCTATGGTACATATTGACCTGATTACAGGATTAAGCGGAAGAGAAATTGCAGTCGATTTCATCAAGGATAATACTCATGCAGACGGCATTATCTCAACGAAGCCGGCACTGATTAAGCGGGCTAGAGAATTATCATTATTTACAACATTAAGAATATTTGTTTTGGATTCTATGGCCTTTGAGAATATAGATAGGCTGATGAGTATAGCCAGGCCGGATATTATTGAAATATTGCCAGGTCTGATGCCGAAGGTGATTAAGAGGGTATGCAGTCTGGTCAAGGTGCCGGTGATAGCCGGGGGACTGATATCGGACAAAGAGGATGTGATGGAGGCTCTCGCCGCAGGTGCGATATCCGTATCCACAACCAATCCGATGGTATGGAAAATGTAAGAAGGAACTGAGCTGTTTTTAGGAAAGCAGTTGAGTATAAATGACACTGAAGAATGGTATCAACTACTAAGAAGGAGGGTTTTTATGGCTAAGTATGTAATGGCATTGGACGCGGGTACTACAAGTAACAGATGTATCCTTTTTAACGAAAAGGGTGAGATGTGCAGTGTGGCACAAAAGGAGTTCACACAGTATTTTCCAAAGCCAGGCTGGGTTGAGCATGATGCAAATGAAATCTGGTCAACGCAGCTGGGAGTTGCAGTTGAGGCTATATCAATGATCGGCGCACGCGCAGAGGATATCGCAGCCATCGGTATCACAAACCAGCGTGAAACAACAATTGTATGGGATAAGGAGACTGGGGAGCCCGTATATCATGCGATTGTATGGCAGTGCCGGAGAACCGCCGAATACTGTGACTCTTTGAAAGAAAAAGGCTTAGTTGACACCTTCCGTGCGAAAACAGGTTTAGTAATTGATGCCTATTTTTCAGGAACAAAGTTAAAATGGATTCTTGATAACGTAGAAGGAGCCCGGGAACGTGCCGAAAGGGGTGAATTACTGTTTGGTACAGTAGAGACCTGGCTGATTTGGAAGCTGACTAAGGGTAAGGTTCATGTAACGGATTACTCCAATGCTTCCCGTACCATGATGTTTAACATCAATACGTTAACATGGGATGATGAAATTCTGGCAGAGCTTAATATTCCTAAGTCAATGCTTCCGGAAGCTAAGCCATCAAGCTGCGTATATGGGGAAAGTGATCCGCAGTTTTTCGGCGGCATCATTCCGATCGGCGGAGCCGCAGGTGATCAGCAGGCCGCGCTGTTTGGCCAGACTTGCTTTAATGCCGGTGAGGCGAAGAATACATATGGAACCGGATGCTTTATGTTGATGAACACTGGTGAGAAGCCGGTATTCTCTAAGAATGGTCTCGTAACAACCATCGCCTGGGGATTGGATGGAAAAGTGAATTATGCACTGGAAGGTTCAATTTTTGTGGCAGGTGCTGCGATTCAATGGCTGCGTGATGAATTAAAGCTGATCGATTCTGCTCAGGATTCCGAGTATATGGCGAATAAGGTTAAGGATACCAACGGCTGTTATGTGGTTCCGGCGTTTACAGGTCTTGGTGCACCTCATTGGGATCAGTATGCCAGAGGTACTTTAGTTGGAATTACCCGTGGTGTAAACAAATACCATATTATCCGGGCAACTCTTGATTCCCTCTGCTATCAGGTGAACGATGTACTGCAGGCGATGAGAGCTGACTCCGGCATTCAGCTGGCTGCTCTTAAAGTAGATGGTGGCGCAAGTGCCAACAATTATCTGATGCAGACACAGGCAGATATCATTGATGCACCGGTTAACCGTCCTCAGTGTGTCGAGACAACTGCGATGGGCGCTGCATATCTGGCAGGTCTTGCAGTTGGTTACTGGGCAAATAAGGAAGAGGTTATTAAAAACTGGGCAATTGATAAAACATTTACACCGGAGATCTCTGAAGAAAAGCGGAATACAATGATAAATGGCTGGAATAAAGCTGTTAAGTATTCTTATGGCTGGTCAAAGGATGAATAAAAATAATTTTTGTAACTATTGACAGGTGTACAAAAATAAACTAGGGGGATACATTATGTTGCCATATATAGCAGAATTTATCGGAACTATGATTCTGATTCTTTTAGGCGATGGTGTTGTAGCAAACGTAACATTAAACAAGTCTGGTATGAAAGGTGCTGGTTCAATCCAAATCACCTTTGCATGGGGTCTTGCTGTTTTAATTCCGGCCTTTATCTTCGGCGCAGCTTCTGGTGCTCATTTTAATCCTGCATTAACAATTGCTTTGGCTGTGGATGGAAGCATGGCCTGGTCACTGGTTCCCGGTTATATCGTGGCTCAGTTTGCCGGTGCATTTTGTGGGGCGGTTCTTGTTTATCTTCTATTCAAGGATCAATTTGATGCAACGGAATCTGCGGCTACCAAGCTGGGTGTATTTTCAACTGGACCTTCCATTCCCAATATGGGACGCAATATTTTAAGCGAAGCGATCGGTACATTCGTATTGGTATTTAGTATTAAGGGTATCTCACAGGTTAGCGGCATTGCTACTGGTCTGGATAAGCTCCTGGTATTTGGTATTATCGTTTCTGTTGGTATGTCTCTTGGCGGGCTGACCGGATATGCAATTAATCCGGCTCGTGACCTTGGCCCGCGTATTGCCCACAGTGTTCTTCCGATTAAGGACAAAGGCGATTCTAATTGGGGTTATGCACCAGTTGTTATCATCGGTCCAGTCATTGGTGCGATTGCTGCAGTACTGCTGTATCAGGCAATTCCCTGGGCATAATATTAAGATAATCATACAATCATTCTGAACGATAATAATCATATATAGATTGCGGGAGAATGGAGCGGCGCAAATAGGCGTGGAAACACGTCTTATTTGCGCCGTTTTTTGGCAATATCTGAAAGGGAGGACACTTAAAGTATGTATGACGTAATTATAATTGGAGCAGGTGTGTCTGGCAGTGCCGTCGCACGTGAACTTTCCCGATATAAGGTGAATGCCTGTGTTCTGGAAAAAGAAGAGGATGTGTGCTGCGGCACCTCTAAAGCCAACAGTGCCATCATCCATGCCGGCTATGATGCGGCAGAAGGATCCTTGATGGCCAAGCTGAATGTAGAAGGAAATCAAATAATGCCAGAACTTTCCAAGGAGCTTGATATTCCTTTTGAGCAGTGCGGGTCTTTGGTTGTATGCCTGGATGAAGCATCTCTGCCGAATCTGCAGGCCCTTTATGACCGGGGCGTTAAAAACGGTGTAGAGGATCTGGAAATTATTACAGATAAGGCAAGAATCAGGGAAATGGAGCCAAACCTGACAGATGAGGTGGTTGCAGTTTTATCTGCTCCGACAGCGGGGATTGTATGTCCCTTTCATTTGAATATTGCATTGGCAGAAAATGCTTATACGAATGGCATTGACTTTAAATTTGATACCGAGGTAGAGAGTATAGAGCCGATCGAGGGTGGCTGGAAGCTGGAGACCAGCCAGGGCGCGTATGAGACCCGGTATGTGGTGAATGCGGCCGGTGTTTATGCAGACCGTTTTCATAATATGGTCAGTGAATCAAAGATCCATATCACTCCCAGGCGCGGCGATTATTTTCTACTGGACAAAAATGCAGGAAAGCATGTGAACCGGACAATTTTTGCATTGCCGAGTAAGTATGGCAAGGGGGTACTGGTAACTCCTACGGTACATGGAAATCTTATCATCGGCCCAACTGCTGTTGATATTGAAGATAAGGAAGGCACGGCAACCACCAGGGAGGGTCTTGATGAACTTTCAAAGGCCAGTTTGAACGTGAAGAATCTGCCGATGAGACAAGTGATTACCTCTTTTGCAGGTTTAAGAGCCCATGAAGATCATCATGAATTTATAATCCGGGAGCTGGAAGATGCACCGGGTTTTGTGGACTGTGCAGGTATTGAGTCGCCGGGTCTTACAAGCAGTCCGGCGATCGGCAAAATGGTAGCAGAAATTTTACGGGAAAAGCTGGACCTGGATGTAAATCCTGATTTTAACGGAACCCGCAAAGGAAATATTGATCTGGATACTCTGTCAAAAGAGGAGAAAGCAGCCCTGATTGAGAAAGAACCGGCATATGGTAATATTATCTGCCGTTGCGAGATGGTCACGGAAGGGGAGCTTTTAGATGCCATTCACCGACCGTTAGGTGCTCGTACCTTAGATGGTATCAAACGTCGGACCAGGGCGGGAGCAGGACGCTGTCAGGCGGGTTTTTGTACGCCTAAAACAATGGAGATCCTGCACCGGGAACTGGGCATTCCAATGACAGAGATTACGAAATCCGGCGGGGATTCACAGCTGTTAGTCGGATATAACAAGGACAGAATATAAAAAGGGGGCGCGCTTCGGATGAAAGAATATGATATTGTGATAATTGGCGGCGGTCCTGCTGGCCTTGCTGCAGCGATTGCGGCCCGGGATAACGGCTCTGAGAGTATCTTGATCCTGGAAAGGGATAAAGAGCTGGGAGGGATATTAAATCAGTGCATTCATAACGGCTTTGGACTGCATACATTTAAGGAAGAATTGACTGGACCGGAATACGCAGCTCGATTCACGGAACAAGTGGAAAAATATAAGATTGAATATGTCCTTAATACAATGGTTATTGAAATCAGCCCTGAAAAGGTAGTTACGGCAATGAACAGAGAGGAGGGACTGTTTGATATCCAGGCCAAGGCGATCATCCTGGCGATGGGATGCAGAGAACGTTCCCGGGGAGCTCTCAATATACCTGGATATCGGCCGGCCGGTATTTTTTCAGCCGGTACCGCACAGCGTCTGGTTAATATGGAAGGCTTCATGCCCGGGCGCGAGGTGGTGATTCTTGGATCCGGTGATATCGGTCTGATTATGGCCAGACGATTGACCCTGGAAGGGGCCAAGGTTAAAGTGGTGGCTGAGATCATGCCATATTCCGGAGGCCTGAAAAGGAATATTGTGCAGTGCTTGGATGATTATGGAATCCCGCTTAAACTAAGCCACACGGTAATCGAGATCAGAGGCAAGGAGCGGCTGGAGGGAATTACTCTGGCGGCAGTGGATGACAGGGGAAAACCAATTGCAGGAACAGAAGAGGAATATTCCTGTGATACCTTGCTCTTATCGGTAGGATTGATACCGGAAAATGAGCTCTCAGGAGCCATGGGAGTTGTTATGAATCCGGTCACATCAGGCCCGATTGTAAATGAAAGTCTGGAAACGAATGTGGAGGGAGTCTTCGCCTGCGGAAATGTACTTCATGTACATGATTTGGTGGATTTTGTTTCAGAAGAAGCTGCTGCTGCCGGAAAGAATGCATCAAATTATGTGAAAAACGGGGAGCAAAAACCGAACGGCCGGGAAATCATCCTTGAAGGAACTGATGGGGTCCGTTATACGGTTCCAAGCACGATTAATCCAGAACGTATGGAGGCAACCCAGATTGTTCGTTTCCGGGTTGGAAATGTTTATAAAAATTGCTATATCGGTGTATACTTTAATGACGAGAGGGTATTGCATCGGAAACGGATGGTGATGGCGCCAGGAGAAATGGAAGAAATAAAACTGGAAAAAGAAAAGTTACTGTTGCATCCGGATATTGACAGGATTACAATAAGGGTAGAGGAGGCCTAGGTCATGGAAAAAAGAGAACTTATCTGTATCAGCTGTCCTATGGGCTGCCCTCTGACCGTGGAATTGGAAGGCCAGGAAATCGTGAACATTACAGGATATACCTGTAAGCGAGGTGAGGTATATGGCCGAAAGGAAGTTACCAATCCCACCAGGATCGTCACATCCACCGTGAAGGTGGAAGGCGGAAAATCCGATATGGTATCGGTAAAAACAAGAGAGGATATACCCAAAGATAAAATCTCTGAGTGTGTAAAGGCACTCAAAGGCATCACTGTGAAAGCGCCTGTCCGGATCGGCGATGTGATCTTGTCTAATGTGGCAGGAACAGGAGTAGATATCGTAGCGACAAAAGAGGTGTAGATAACTTTGGGCCTTTTTGCGGCCCTGCGTTGCTGTATATAATTAGTCGAAGGAGGACTTTCTATGAAGATCAAGAAAATGGATATCAACAATATGAACGGGATAACCGAAGATGAAGATACAACCTGCGGCTTAAATGACATGAATTGTCTTGGAGAAGAAGATGATACAACCTGCGGTTTAAATGATATGAACTGCGTAGAGGATGAAGAAGAGGATACAACTTGCGGCTTAAATGATATGAATTGTCTGGGTGAAGATGAATAAATTCATAATATAATGTATGGACAAGGGGGTTCTCAATGAAAAAATTTATCAACGATACGGTATTAGTGGAAGAACAGATGATTTTAGGGATGGTGAAGGCTTATCCCCGGCATTTGAAAAAGCTGGATTGCGGTAATGTCGTTGTGCGGGCCGAGAAGAAAGAGGGTAAGGTGGCTTTAATCAGCGGCGGCGGAAGCGGGCATGAACCGGCTCATGGCGGTTTTGTCGGAACCGGAATGTTAGATGCCGCAGTTGCGGGACCGGTCTTTACCTCCCCGACTCCGGATCAGATCTATGAGGGCATTAAGGCAGTCGCAACCGATGCTGGTGTGCTTATGATCGTTAAGAATTATACCGGTGATGTCATGAACTTTGAGATGGCAGCAGAGATGGCGGAGATGGAAGGCATCACTGTGAAGCATGTTGTCACGAATGATGATGTGGCAGTAAAAGACAGTCTTTATACGATCGGCCGCAGAGGAGTGGCTGGGACAGTCTTTGTTCATAAAATAGCAGGTGCTATGGCTGAAACCGGCGCAGATCTTGATAAAGTTCAGGCAACTGCGCAAAAAGTAATTGATAATGTAAGAACCATGGGAGCGGCGATTGAACCTTGTACAGTTCCGGCAGCGGGGAAACCAGGTTTTACACTTTCTGATGATGAGATGGAAATCGGAATTGGTATCCACGGAGAGCCGGGAACCCATAGAGAGCCGGTTAAAAAGGCGGATGAGATCGTTGATATGCTGCTGAGCCAGATTCTTGAAGATATCGATTATTCAGGCAGCGAAGTAGCAGTTATGATTAATGGAGCCGGCGGAACACCGTTAATGGAGCTTTATATCATTAACAATCGTGTTTCTGATGTTCTTGCAGAAAAAGGGATACGGATACATAAAACCTTTGTCGGAGAATATATGACTTCCATCGAGATGCAGGGCTTTTCAATCTCCCTCCTTCGCCTGGATGATGAAATGAAGCAGCTGCTGGATGCGGCCGCAGATACACCGGCTTGGAATTAAAGGGATTTTTTATGTATTTTTTCAGTCCCCGCTTATTGCGGGGACTTTGTCAATGTAAATTTGTATCAGGAAAGGTGGATTGCCATGGCAGACAGTAAAAAGGTATTGAAGATCATTCAAGCAATCAGTTTAAAAATGGAAGAACAAAAGGATTATCTTACGGAGCTGGACCAGCCGATTGGTGACAGCGATCATGGTATTAACCTGGGCCGTGGTTTTGCTGCGGTAAATGAAAAGCTTTCCGGTTTGGAAGGCAAGGATATCGGGACCATATTAAAGACAGTAGGTATGACCCTTGTTTCCACTGTCGGCGGAGCTTCTGGTCCGTTATACGGATCTGCTTTCATGAAGGCAGGACAGGCCATGGCTGGAAAAGAAGATGCGGACATCACCGATTTTCTGACCATCATAAAGACTGCCATCGAAGCAGTAGAACTTCGTGGTAAGGCAGTGGTAGAGGAGGCGACCATGCTGGATGCCATGGTACCGTCCTATCAGGCGATGGAACAAGCTGTCAAAGAAGGGAAAGCGGCAGAGGAAGTTCTTAACGCCGGAGTCAAGGCAGCATGGTCCGGAGCGGAGCATACGAAGGATCTGATTGCCACCAAAGGCCGGGCCAGTTATGTGGGTGAACGGGGTCTGGGGCATCAGGACCCGGGGGCTACGTCTTATTCTTTTATGTTGGAAGAGATTTCTAAGGTAACAGGCTGAAGGGAGGTGTAACATTGTATGGTTGGATTAGTCATCGTATCTCATAGTGATTCGCTGGCAAAAAGTGTGGTGGAACTGACAAAAATCATGGCGTCCAATGCGCAGATTGTCTCGGCCGGTGGACTCGAAGACGGAAGCTTTGGCACCAGCTTTGAGAAAATCAAGGCTGCGATTGAATCTGTTTATACCGACGACGGAGTACTGGTGCTCATGGATATGGGCAGCGCTGTCATGACCACTGAGATGGTAATCGAAATGCTGGAGGACAAAAAGGTGGAAATGGTAGATTGCCCATTAGTTGAGGGCGCGGTTGTTGCCTCCATTGATGCGGCTGCCGGAATGGATTTTGAAGCGATTAAGGCAGATCTTTCTAAAGTAGGAGGAACCAGGAAGTTTTAAATAGGGCGATAAGAGAGCTATGGACCACGATAAATAATGGTAACATAGCTCTTTTGGCATATCAGTATTGGATAAAGTAATCTAAAACCAAGAACACACTGAATGGGGAGGCTGACATATATGAGACGGCAATTCGATAAGCAGGTGAAGCAGATAAAAAAAGATGAATATAAATTGCTTAATAAAAAGGAAAATCCATTGTTAAAAGCTTCCATAGAGCCTGTTGCTGATAAAATTCAAAATTATATTCCCGGCAAACTGAAAACCGCCCTGGAGATGGCATTCTATAAAGGCTTCCGGCTGGTTTTTGAAAAAGGATATATTTATATAGAGAAAACTTATGATAAAGATAAAATACAGCTGGAATATGATTTAAATAATTATGCCATTGACAAAGTAACCAAAAGAAAATATTTGAAACGCCTGGACCGGCATTCCAAGCAGTCCCAGATGTTTAATTCTTCTATTT
This sequence comes from Lacrimispora celerecrescens, assembly GCF_000732605.1. Lineage (GTDB taxonomy): Bacteria > Bacillota > Clostridia > Lachnospirales > Lachnospiraceae > Lacrimispora > Lacrimispora celerecrescens_B. Next base: position 18,997 of record NZ_JPME01000015.1, read on the forward strand.
CTGTACTGGAAGGAGGAGTTTTGGGAGCATTGGGAATCGGCTTGCCGGATATTCCTCTTTTTTTATCTCTGGTCATGAAATCTATTTATGAAATTGCATTAAGTTATGGATATCGTTATGAAACAGAGGAAGAAAAAGCTTATATCCTGCTTTTGATCTGTACTGCAATGTCGAAACAGGAGCAGCAGAAAGAATTTTATCAAAAGCTTGAAAAATTAGGCGAGGACATCGATGATAAGAGGATTCCGGTAATTGACTTGGAAGAACTTATAAAAACCACAGCAGGAATGCTATCGGAGTCGCTGTTAGTCGCAAAATTCATACAGGGGATCCCATTGTTAGGAGCGGTGGGTGGCGTTGTAAATTACAACATCATTCGTAAGATAAGCAAATTTGCCGGCGTGAAATATAAAAAGAGATATTACATGAATAAACAAAAACATTGATACCCTACGCTTGTCCGCGGGGATTGAAAGTGCGTAGGATGATTCGAAATAACTGAGGATAAAGAAGTTGACAAATTTAGAATATACACTATACTTACAATAAAAGAAATATAGATTTCTTGCATGGGGATGATGATGGATGTATATTGTGGCTTATCGCTTGTTAAATTTACTAAATGACTGTGAGTTTGATTCTACAGATGCGCATATTGCGAAACGTTTACTGGATATGATATACGAGGTTGAGTTTTTGCCGATTGACCAGGTCGCGAATAGATGCCACATTTCCAAGTCAACACTTTCTAAATTCATAAAGCGCCTTGGCTTTGAGGATTACAAAGAGTTTAGGGATAATGTGAGGAATGAGAAGAAACGAAGTAAATATACCGGAAATGAACAAAAATTGTCAATGAACGAATTTATTGAAGCACAAGGAATTGAACGATATTTGAATGTTCTTTCTGGCGATATTAAGAATTTCCTGTCGGGAATTAACATGGGGCAGATTCAAAAGCTGGCAGAGGCTATTTATGAATATGATAAAATTGCTGCATTCGGAGCCGTTTATTCAGAAACGGTTGCTATGGATTTTATGTATATGTTTGCAGAGGAGCGAAAATATATAAAAACAAATCTCTTTGATATAAAGCAGGAGCAATTTATTAATCAGGCAGACGAGGATACTCTGATTATTATATTCTCCAATTCAGGCCAGTACATTTATAGGGATGGGATGAAAGCTTTGAATTCTTCCAAATTATTTATCAAAAAAACGAAGGGTCGGATAGCTCTCATCACCTCGAATAAAGAGGCTGCGTATGACCCATGTATCACGTATCCTGTCTTATATCACTTAACGACGGTAGTGCAGAATCATTTGATGATTGAGCGCATCGTCGTGAATCTGATTGTGGACTGCTACAGAAAAATCAAAAAAGAGAAAAGAGAAAATAGTTAAAATGAGAAAAGGCAGACTTTCATGAGGAGTCTGTCTTTTTTGTGAGAAATGACTAAATTATGTTTGTACAATTAAGGGGAAGTTGCTAAAAAAGTTTCCAAAAAGCGAAATTCAAAGATTTTTATTGTGTTTTTATTTATAATAAGTTTCAAGTTATTATGCATAGTAAATTGTAAAAATCAGTCATGAAAGGAGTAAAAGATGTACGGCTACTAATGACCGTAAATTATGGGGAGGGTGACATAGCCAATAAAAAGATAGTGAAAACGTTAGGAGGAAGGGATATGTATTATATTATTGCTTCACATGGGGAATATGCTGATGCTTGTAAAAAGAGCTGCGAAATGATTACCGGAGCAGCACCCCAGTTTTCAGTGGTGACATTTACAGAAGAAATGACGAAAGAATCGGTTGAGAATGCCTACAGAAAGATTATTGCAGAAAAAGGAGAGGAACAGTGCCAGGCAATTATTTCTGACATAAAGGGGGGGACGCCTTATAATGCAGCAATTGCTATAAGACATGAGTATCCAACAATTGCACTGGTATCAGGACTATGTCTGGGTATGATGATTGCATTGAATATAGGTGATACGTTAGAGAGTGCGATTGAACAGTCAAGAGAAATAATTACCGGAGAAGGGGTATCCTCTGCAAAACGGTCAAAGGAAGCTGTTGAATCTGCTGAGCCGGTGGATAATAACGGTATTGTGAATTTCAGGCTGGATGAACGTTTGATTCACGGCCAGGTGGCAACCTTCTGGACACGTACTCTTGGCGTCACAAGGATTATGATAGTAGACAACGACATCCTTAGTGATGAGATCAGCAAAAAGGCTCTGCAGGCAGCAGTTCCCTCAGGGATCAGGCTAAGTGTCCTGTCAGTAGCTTCCGCAGCAAGGAAGCTGAACAATGGTACTTACACAGGACAGAGGGTATTCCTCATTGTAAGGAGGACGAATACAATCCGTGAGCTGCTTGAAGCAGGGGTCAAAGTAAAAGAAGTAAACATTGGGAACATGGGAGTGAAAAACGGACGGAAACAAATATTTAAATCCGTTTACTGCACGAAGGAAGAACTGAAGGATATTCAGGATATAGAGAAATCTGGAGTGTTAGTATATGCTCAGATGGTACCGAATGACGATAAGAAGAAATTTACATCTTTTATAAATTAAAGAGGAGGCATAGGGAATGGGAATTCAAGTGTGGCAGATAATGGTATTGACATTTTTAGCTTTCTTTTTTATTTGTGAAGGCTTATCTACATCTATATTTGCAAACCAGCCGGTTATCATAGGGACAATTACCGGTATTGTTATGGGGGATATAGGAACCGGATTAGCAGTAGGGGCGACCCTTCAGCTGATGATCCTGGGAGTGGGTACATATGGAGGGGCATCCATACCTGATTATGTGACTGGTGCGATGATTGGGACCGTATTTGCAATCACGTCAGGAAAGGGAATGGAGTTTGGTATGGGACTGGCGGTGCCTGTAGGACTCTTGATGGTACAGCTGGATGTCCTTGCAAGATTTTCCAATGTGTTCTTTTCTAAGAGAGTTGAAGCAGCAATCGAAAGAATGGACTTTAAGGGGATGGCAAGGAATACATGGCTGGGAGCTTTTTCATGGGGGCTTTCCAGAGCGATTCCAGTTTTTCTGATGTTAATTTTCGGGCAGAATCTTGTTAACGCCATTACAGAGTATATGCCGGAATGGTTAATGAGCGGTCTGTCAGTTGCAGGAGGACTGCTTCCTGCAGTTGGTATTGCAATCCTTTTAAGATATCTTCCTGTTAAAAATTATATTGCTTATCTGCTCATTGGATTCATTGCAGCAGCGTATTTAAAAGTACCAATGGTTGGAGTGGCAATCATGGGAGTGGCGCTGGCTATCATCGCATTTAAGCAGGAAGTGGCGAAAAACCAGAACGTTGTTGTAGTAAATCAGGGTGCAGTTCAGGAGGGATTGTTAGATGGAGAATATGAAGACTAATCAGGAAAAGATTACTAGCCAGGATATAAACAGTGTAAGCAAACGATGGATTCTGGCATCACAGATTACATGGAATTATGAAAAAATGATGGCAATAGGCTATCTGTATTCCATACTCCCAGTCTTACGTAAATTATATAAAAAAGAAGAAGAATTAAAAGCAGCAATGAAAAATCATGTGCAGTTTTTTAATACGACTCCACATATGGGCGGATTTATTCTAGGCATTGATATTGCAACAGAGGCAGAAGGAAAAAACAGCAGCAAAGATGGAGTTGAAACAGCAAATGGTATTAAAACCGGTCTGATGGGGCCTTTTGCAGGCGTTGGTGATACCATATTTGGAGTCCTGATCCCTACGATTTGCGGTTCTATAGCCGCTTATATGGGACAGCAGGGTAATGTAACTGGTGTCGTTATCTGGATATTGGTTAATATTGCAATCATGGCATTCCGTTATTTGACAGTAGGAATTGGATACAGAGAGGGTACAAAATTAATTGCTTCAGCAAAAGATAAGCTGGATGCATTGACAAGTGCTGCAACACTGCTTGGCATTACCGTGGTCGGTGCTTTGATTCCGACTGTAGTCAGAGCAAATATTACAGCAACCTTTACAACAGGAGAAGTTACTTTGGCAGGACAGGACATATTAGATCAGATCATGCCAAGCCTTGTTCCGGTTCTGATTGTAGCCGCGATCTATGTTTTACTTGGAAAGAAAAAGATGACCTCTACGAAGGCAATCTTAATTGTTATGGGGGCTTCCATCATTTTTGCAGCAATTGGATTTTTGGGATAAACAGACAACATACCATTCCCGGCAGAGGAGAGGAATGTTCCGGTCAGGGAATGGTGGAACATGAAATGATACAGTAAGGAGAGAGATTATGGGATTAGAGTTTTTTAACAAATCAAAAAAGATTATGGAACAACTGGAAGCAGCGGAACAGGAGCACATTCATGAGGCGGCCTTACTGGTTTCTGATTCTATCAGAAAAGGAGGGATCCTGCAGGCATTTGGAAGTGGGCATTCCTATGCAGGTGCAATAGAAGTATGCGGGAGAGCCGGAGGTTTAATTCCAAGCAAGCTTATCCGTGACAAAGCAGAAGGAATGTATGAGAGTGTGGAAGGAAATGCACCGTTTTTAATGCGCCAGGTGAACATAGGAGAGAATGATATTTTCGTACTGATCTCTAACTCCGGCAGAAACCCGTTTGCAATAGAAATGGCTGATTACATAAAGAAAAAAGGCAACAAGCTAATAGTAGTAACTGCATTGGAGGTATCAAAAAGTTCAACCTCCAGACATTCTTCCGGTAAGCTTCTATATGAGTTCGCAGATGTGGTTTTGGATAACCATTCCACATTTGGGGATGCTGCCTTGGAAGTTGAAGGGCTGGACTACAAAGTCTGTGGAACCTCTTCGCTCAGCACATGCCTTCTTCTGCAGCAAATGATTTATGAAGCGGTGCAAGATATGATGTCGAAAGGATATGAGCCTCCGGTTTACAAGAGTGCTAACATTGACGGAGGAAGAGAGTTTAATAATACTCTTGAACAGAAATATGCGGATAGAATCTGGCATATTTAATAACAAAGAGTGCCTGCGATTTACCTTTACGCTCATTTAAGGTAAGAAGTTATGGTTTAAAACATATTAGCGATAGAATAGGCAGGCGAGCTTCTGGTAAAATAATGATTCTGAGAGTATGAGGTTATTATGAAACATTCGGTATTAGAAGTATGTGCAGATTGTGTGCAGTCTGCGGTAAATGCGGATAACGCAGGAGCAGACAGGATTGAGCTTTGCAGCAATCTGGTAATCGGAGGTGTGACTCCGGGAATTGCGCTGTTTAAGCTGGTAAAAAAATATACGGATATTAAAGTCCGTGTCCTTTTGCGTCCCAGATACGGTGATTATTGTTATAATGCCTATGAATTCGAACAATTAAAAGAAGAAGTACAGATGTATCGTGAGTTGGGAGCTGACGGTTCGGTAATGGGAATCTTAAGACCGGATGGCAGGCTGGATGTGGAAAGAATGTCCGAGCTGGAAAGATTAGCCGGAAACATGGACACTGCACTGCACAGAGCATTTGATGCCTGCATAAACCCAATGGAAACGATGGAACAGGCAGTTTCTTTAGGAATGAAAACCATTTTGACTGGAGGACAATGTGGAAGTGCATGGGACGGCAGAGAGATGTTAAAAGAGCTTTATGAGAAAAGTGCAGGAAGAATCGAAATCCTGGCAGCAGGAGGAATTAATGCTGATGTAATGGATAAATTAATTCCGCTTACAGGAATCACCTCTATTCATATGTCAGGAAAAATTGAGGTGGACAGCATGATGACATATCGAAAAGCAGGAAGCAGCATGGGGCTTCCTGAAAGAGATGAATATGCCCTATGGCAGACATCAGAAGAAAAAGTAAAACAGGCTGTTCAAGTTTTAAAAAATGTTCAGAATAAATAGAGCGGTATAAATAGATTCCGGCTGGGGCTGTGTGCTGATTATTATGTGCACAGCCCCTTAAATGAATAAAGATCAATGTCAATTTTTTAAGTTACTATTGATAAACTCTAATATATATTCGTGTAGTTGATCTAAGGCGGGCTGCTCAATCGGATAATGACTTCCGTTTTCTAATGTCTTAATGCTAACAGGAACTTTGCTTATTTTATCAAGGAAAGGCTTACTTAAATGTAACGGAGTCCATTTGTCTTTACTCGGTTGTGTAAGGAGAATAGGGCAAATATCAAAACTTTCCGGATCTATTTCAGGAGCAGCAGTCATGTAAGAATAGATAAATTTCATCGGAACACAATTTCCTGCTGATGTTTTATCCTGTAATAATACCTGCAAGCAATCATCGTCATTGCATAAGGCTGTCATTTTAGAGCAAATTGACATCTTCATTTTTAACTTCCCCATACCAAATTTACAAGAAATTCCCGCTAACGGAGTTCCCCATTGTGCCCAAAAAGCATTATTTGCTGTTTCGTTTCTCACTTGTTGATTACGCTGGTCCAAAAAAGTCATGCCTATGATTCCCGCAACTTTTTTATTCTTACAAGCCACATGATATGTCTCCATTCCCCCAGCTGACAGCCCATAAAGAAAAATAGCTTTATCATCACGTTTCAACTCGTAATCAATGTAGTCACTGCCTAATTGCACCCAATCGTCATAGGTAATGGCTTTTTTTTGATTGATAACACTCATTCCATAAAGCGGCATATCAATAGCAATCATTTCAAAGTTATCTTTGGCTAAAGGTCCGCCAATAATCGTAGACATTTGTCTGCCGTTAGTACCTACACCATGAAAAAGAATTATTTTTGCTTTTGCATCTGGATTACGAAATGTATCTAAATGTATTTTGTTTCCTTTCCATTCCCACCATTCTTCATTGGGACAGAATGAGCTTGTAAAGTGAAATTTTTCAGGCAGAAAAGCTGCGACTTTTTTCCAATCTGTTTGATTTGAATAATTCATAAGAGTCCTCCATTTGATACGATCATAAGTTCAAACATGTAAACATAAAGAGGGGGAAATAATGCTACCTATGAAGTAGCACTATAATTAGGGTTAAATCGAACTTTCTATATCAGCTTCAAGGGATTGCGTCAATTGCTTTAGCAAATCCAAAGCGTTATGCAAATTGATTTTATAATAGCGTTCTTTACCATTTTGCCTTACCGCTACTAAATCAGCGTCCAATAAAAGTTTTAGATGATGTGAAACAGCGGGACGTGACAAAGAAAGTTGGCTCGTGAGTTCTGTCACGCTCAACTCTTTATTGTCAAAAAGCAACTGCATAATTTCTTGCCGCTTATCATCCTGGAGCATTGTAAAAATAGGGGAACATTTTTTCAGTATTCCCATAGTTCTTTTACTCATAACTGCCTCCTATATGTTTATATGTTTAAACGCATTATATATTTTTGAAAATCGTTTGTCAATATACAATTGAAATTATGGAGTAAACCCCACGGAATCGATATAAATTAAATTAAAAATCCCCGGTTTAAGGCAAAAAATACAATGAAGAATTACAAATCCCTTATATATTAAAAAAAATGCCCATCTTTGCAGGACATAAAATATTTGTTATAATAAAAATTACCATATTTCCAGATGTTCATTTCAACGAATATATGGAGCTGCATATAAATGATACCGGAAAGAGGAAAAGGGATGAAAAAGTCTTCTAAATTATCTGTTCGGATGTTTCTGCTGTTACTGCTATGCGTGGTCCTGCCTTTGGCAGGGACATGTATTTACGTGCGAGTCAGCATGGAACATTTTATCCAGGAAAAGCTGAGTGAAAAGGTCATTCAGAACATTTCAAGGGGAGAACGGAATATCTGCGATAATTTACAGAACATAGCGGCTTTGACCAATGTCTTTGTTTATGACGAGGAGCTGCAAAAGCGCATTACAGATCCCAATACGTCACAATATGACAATACGAAGTACTTTGACCAGATGATACATAAGCTCAGCATTGCCAGCGGATTTGATTTCGTTCAGGATATGAAGATCATCCTATTTGACGAGCACAATAGAATTTACTCCAACTGGAGCATGAATTACCAGGATTACCAGTTTCTCCTGGATCAGGATTGGGTGAAAAAGAGCAGGGAGAACAATGGGCATATTGTATGGGCCATGTTTAATCCGGCTTACATTATTGGTGAACAGAAAGATCAGACCTATATTTCCCTGGCAAAATCCCTGCTCAAGGATTATACGACGGGAAATGTTATAGGAACGCTTATTATCAGCATTGACCAGAAAAAATTCAGCGACCTTTTGATGGAATATGCCTATGCCGGTGACATGGCCTATGTCTGTGTGGGAGAAGGATCCGTACTTTTACAAAACGACATTCAGGGGCTTATTCAAGAAGAGGATATCAGGAATCTGTTCCGGGAGACGGAGAAGAAAAAAAGCGGAAACCTGCGATATCAATCTGCAGGAGGAAACTTTCTTATAAGCTATTATACCATTCCAAAGCCGTGGGTGTTTAATGATCAGCAAATGAAAGTCTTTCATTTTACCAATTATCAGGAAGTAACCAATCAGGTGGAAATGATTGGGAGCAGGATGAATCTGATCATCCTGATCGTTATATGCGCGCTGGTCTTAATTCTGTATCTTTCCATCCGGATGCTGGTTAAGCCCATTGTAAAACTCAGCGGCCAGATGGAAAATTACACGCTGGATATGGATTTAAAAGATATCGATATGAAGCGGTCCGATGAGATCGGCCAGTTAAACCGCTCCTTCCGGCAAATGTCCATTAACATCCGCCATTTATTTGAAGAGCTTAAAAATGAGCACGAGATCAAGGAAAAATACCGTTATGAATCTCTGCGGGCACAGTTAAATCCCCATTTTCTATTCAATACCCTGTCAACCATCCGTTGGATGGCGATCATAAGAGGAGCGGATAATATCGTAGATGGAATCGATGCTTTGGCTCATATTTTAAAATACAGCATGAGCAGGGAAAACTGCCTGGTGACGGTAGCGGAAGAGGTGGAGAACATCAGGAATTATCTTTATATCCAAAACTGCCGTTACGGAAATCATTGCAGGCTGGAAATGGATCTTGAGGAAGACATCATGAATTTGAAAACAGCCAAGTTCATCCTTCAGCCCATTGTGGAAAATGCTATCATTCATGGATATGACAAGGATAGGGAGGAAATCTTGATCCGGATTTACGGATCTGCAGAGGAGGACAGCCTTAAAATCTATGTGGAGGATGACGGAGTAGGCATTTCCCCCAATGTTATCAGGCAATTTGAGGCCTCCAGGGAAGGCCGGATAAAGGAAAGCAAGCTGACGGGCATCGGAATCAAAACTGTAGATGAGTATATCCGAATTACCTTCGGCAATGAGTATGGGCTGACCATAGAAAGTCTTAAAACAAGAGGGACGGTGGTATTGTTCACACTTCCGGTAATCAGAGAGGAGAAATCAGGGGATGAAAAGGGTGATGATTGTAGATGATGAGGTTTTGGTGCGTCTGGGAATTCAGTCATTGATCAAATGGGAGAACCATGGATACCAGATTGTCTGTGATGCATCGGATGGGGAAGAGGCGCTTCAAAAAATCAGACAGTATCAGCCCGATATCGTTCTTACGGACTTAAAGATGAGCCCGGTGGATGGCTTTGAGCTGATCTCAGAGTGCAGGGAAAAATATCCTCACATCCAGTTTATTGTCTTAAGCAGCTATAATGATTTTGACAATGTGAGAAATGCCATGAAAATGGGGGCGTTTGATTATGTTTTTAAATTGACGGTGAAGCCGGAAGAACTGCTGAAAATCATGGATGAAGCTACCTCCTCAGGGAAAGGGAGCGACACAGTCCAGGAAACCTCTGTACTGGCGGAACGGAATATGGAAGTCATAAAAAGAGGATTATTTAAAAGAATTTTAAACTCTGAAACCTTTTTGAAGAAATATTTAGAGGAACTGATGAGGCTGCCTCTTTCTGTAAATTTTGACCATCCGTTCCATATCCTCTCCATTACCATCGATGATTTTAAGGTGGTAAGAAAAAAGGGGGATTTTATGGATTTGGAGCTCCTGATATTTACCATGGAAAATATCCTTAGTGAATTGTTTAACCGCCATCACCGTGCAGAAGTGTTCCAATACGGGGAATATGATTTTGCAGTGGCAGTAAACCTGGAAGAAAATCAGGATCATAAGGCCTTTTTTACAGCAATGGAGAAGGAGTTTGGCATCTTTTCCAGCTGCGCCCGACAGTATTACGGTTTGGAGGTAAGCGGAGCATTGAGCAGGGAATGTACGGGGATCAAAGGGTTAAAGGAGGCCATTGCTCAGAACCGGGGTACATTAAACATGCGCTTTTTTTCGGAACCTGGAAAGCTTCATCCATACGAGAGGAGCGTTAAGGAAGAGGCGGTTCTTCCGGTCGAGTTTCACAGCTCTGTTTTAGAACGTCTGGCGGCAGAACACGACTTTTTCGGGATGAGGAAGTTTCTGGAGGACTTATTTGAATTTCTGAAAGAAAAGAACCGGTGGGAGCCTGAGGAAATCCGCTATCTTCTGAGAAAGGCCTATGGAACCCTGGCAGCCTCCTTTGCCCGCAGCAGAGCTGATATAGATCTGTTCCTGGATAAGAACGGAATAAACATGGAGGCTTCCATCAATGATTATACATATCTTGAAAAAATCAGGCAATCCGTATTGGAATTGTTGGAACAGTATAAAAAGGAGTATGAATCAAACAGCGGCAGAATATTGAGAAAAGAGGTTGCCGAAGCAAAGAGTTTTGTCCGAAGTCATATGAAGGAAGAACTGCAGGTCGCAGAAATTGCGGCGATGGTGAACATGAGCGGCAGTTATTTTTCCCATGTATTTAAAAAGGAGGAAGGGATTAGCTTTTTGGAATATGTATACCGGGTGAGAATGGAGCAAGCCAGATACTTACTGGAAAGCAGCGATTTAAAGGTAAATGAGATTGCAGATGAGGTTGGAATCTTTAATCCAAATTATTTCAGCACCCAGTTTAAAAAGAGCGTAGGACAGTCTCCTTTGGAATATCGCCAGGCTTGGTTAAAGAAAGCGGAGGAAAATAGCAGAATCTGAAAGAAAAATAGCAGGATTTTAAACTATTGGCAAAAGAAGAAACCAATGAAGCCGGAAATCGAAAGAATTGAAAGAAAGACAGCAGACAGAGGGATATCACTTGTCTGCTGTTTTTGCTATAGTATAAAAGAAATCAAAACTATTGGAGGAAGGTATAATGAAAAAGTGGAAAAAGTTAGGGGCACTCGGCATGGCATCTCTAATGGCAATGTCAGTGATGGCCGGCTGCCAAAGCGGCCAGAAAACAGAACAGGTAACTGCGTCTGGGGAGACGGCTAAAACAGATGAATCAAAAACAGAAGCGCCAAAAGCAGGAAATGGAGAACCTGTTGTTTTGCGGATGTGGGGAGGCGTTCCTGCGGAAGCTGGTCCTCAGGCTGTTTGTGATAACTTTAACCAGCTCTACAAGGACAAAGGGATACAGGTAGAGTACGAACGGTTTGTAAATGATGATACGGGAAATTTAAAGCTGGAAACAAATCTTCTCTCAGGAGACGGTGTGGACCTTTATATGACTTACAGCACCGATGTTCTGACAAAGCGCGCGGAGGGTAACATGGCACTGGATCTTTCAGAACTGATTGCCCGTGATGATTTCCAACTGACAAAATATTTCGGGACCCTGGCAGAGGCGTATTACATAAACGGAAAGCCTTATTCCATTCCTACAAAGCTGGATCAGTATGGAATCGTTTTAAATGAAGACATGTTCGAAGCAGCTGGGATAGAAATTCCTACGGAATGGACGTTTGACGAATTCCGTGAGATCGCCAAAAAGCTTACTCATGGAGAAGGCCAGGATAAGGTTTACGGCATGTTTTGGAATTCCCAGCAGGATCTGACCTATCTTTTCACTTACTTAGTGGCCCAGACAAGCGGCGGAGATCCCATGTATAAAAATGACAAGGAAACCAGCTTTGATGATCCTGTGGTGCTTAAATCCGTTGAGCTGATCAATAACATGATGAATGTGGATAAAACATCTCCTACTCATACGGATTCTGTGACCCAAAAGCTGTCTCAGGAAAGCATGTTCCTGACGGGAAAATCTGCCATGACGGTGGGACCGTGGATTGTAAGAAGCGTTAAGGACCAGGCCAGTTATCCCCATGACTTTAAGACGGCATTCGCTCCTTATCCTGTGGTGGAAAAAGGACAGAGAAATTATACCCAGGGAGGCTATGGCGATCATCTGTGCATCAATCCAAAATCCCAGAACATTGAGGCAGCATGGGAATTTGCAAAATGGTACGCGAACGAGGGAATGCTTCCCGTAGTGGAAGGTGGCCGGGTGCCGGCTTCCAATACTTATAATGCCCTTGAGGTAACAGAGGCGTTTGTCATGGGAGCCGAGGATTATTTAGATGCGGAAACTACTCAAAAGATCCTTATAACACCGGCAGACAATTACGCGGTTCCTTCCATCACCAACCATATTGCAGAGGTAAAGAAAATCGCGGTGGAAGAACTGGAAGGGATTTTCATCGGAAAGCAGACGGCGGAGGAAGGCATGAATAAGGCCAAAGCCAGAGCTGATGAGCTTTTGCAGAAATAATCAGAGAAAAATTCCCGGGGCTGCTGGTTCCATTACGCAGCCCCGGGATAATAAAAAGAAGAAAGGAGGGAACCACTGAACATGAAGAAAATCAGGCTTAGCAGACAGTTAAAGGTGGATCTAACCGGCTATGCTTTCATTCTGCCCAATATTATCGGTGTATGCCTTTTCACCTTATTTCCCATGATCTTTTCTTTGATCATCAGCTTTACAAACTGGGATTATACCAAAGGGATCGGCAACTGGGATTTTATCGGACTTAAAAATTTTATTGACATGTGGCAGGATGAATGGTTTACCAGTTCCCTGATTAACACCATCATTTTTGCGGTTGGAGTGGTACCGGTGACCGTTTTTCTGGCGCTGGTGTTAGCGGTCATCATTGATAAATACTGCGTTGCCAGACTTCCCATGAGGCTGGCGCTTTTTATGCCCTACATATCCAATATCGTAGCGGTTGCCATTGTTTGGGTGATGATGTATTCCCCCTGGGGGCCATTTACCCAGTTGGTGAAGTTATTTGGAGTGGAGAATCCTCCCCAGTGGCTTGGAGATACAACCTGGGCGTTGCCCGCGCTGATGCTTATGACCGTATGGTCAGGAGTGGGATATGCCAATATGATCTATACATCGGCACTTCAGGGACTTCCTCAGGATGTTTATGAGGCGGCGGATATTGACGGAGCAGGAGAGGTTCAGAAATTCTTTAAGCTCACGATCCCGTTTTTATCGCCTACTACCTTTTTCCTGATCATTACTACGTTTATCACCTCGTTCCAGGTGTTTGCGCCTATTCAGATCATGACAAGAGGCGGCCCCGGAACGGCCACCAATGTGTTGGTTTACTATATTTACACTTCGGCCTTTACCTTCTACAAGATGGGATATGCTTCCGCCATGTCGTGGATATTGTTCTTGATCCTCTTTGGCATAACCATGTTTCAATGGGCGGGGCAGAAAAAATGGGTCAGCTATTAAGAAAACACCCTGCGGGTATACCTGTATGCCCAAAGGACATGGGCAATAAAGAGGAAACACCCTGCGGGTATACCTGTATGCCCAAAGGACATGGGCAATAAAGAAGAAAGGTGGCGCCTGGAATGAAGAAACATCAACGGATCATCCTTAGGGTCCTGTTTACCGTAGTCATAGGGGCTCTGGCTGTCTCCATGGTCACCCCGTTTTTATGGATGCTTTCGGCATCAATGAAGCTTCCTCTGGATGTCATGAAGCTTCCGATTGAATGGATACCAAAATATTTTTATCCTGATAATTACAAGAAAGTGTGGAATGTGGGAGGCCTGGCAGTCAGGGATTACCATTTCGGCCTGGCATATTGGAACTCCATAAAGATCGCCGTCATCAATTTAACGGGATCCGTGCTTACCAGCACTCTGGCAGGGTATGCCTTTGCTAAAATAAAGTTCAGAGGACGAAATATCCTCTTTCTGATCTATCTGGCCACCATGATGATCCCCAGTCAGGTGACCCTGATCCCCAAGTTTGTTATGTTTAATAAAATGGGGCTCACCGGAACCCATTTAACCCTGATTCTTCCGGGGCTGATTACCATTACAGGCACATTTCTCATGCGCCAGTATTTTATGCAGATTCCGGATGAACTGAGAGAGTCGGCAAGGGTAGATGGGGCCCACGAGTTTCTCATATGGCTAAAGATCATGGTTCCTATTGCTAAGCCTAATATGGCATCTCTTGCAATGGTGGTGTTCCTGTGGAACTGGAACAGTTATCTGGAGCCATTGGTATTTTTAAGCGATTGGCGATTGTATACAATTCCTATTGCCCTTACGAATTTTATAGAAGAGAGTGTGACGGAGTATAATCTGGTCATGGCAGCAGCGGCCTCTGCCCTGATTCCGGCTTTTCTCGTATTTTTACTGGGGCAGAAGTTTCTTGTCAAAGGCCTGGTGGCTGGTGCAGTGAAAGGATAAGGTTGAGAATATGAAATATATAACGGAAAATAAGAGAGAGATACCAGTAATACGTGAGGTGGATGTGCTGGTGCTGGGGGGAGGACCGGCAGGAATCGGGGCAGCGGTTGCAGCAGCAAGAGAAGGCGCTGTGACCATGCTGGTGGAGCAGGCAGGAGATGTGGGAGGAATCGCCACAGCAGGACTTATGAGCCATTGGACGGGAAGCACGGAAGGGGGATTTTACGAGGAAATCCTGAGCCGTTCGGCAGAGTTTTCCGGGGAAGGACGGCAGATCATTAATCCTGAGCGCTTAAAGACAGTTTTTCTCCGCATGCTTATGGAGGCAGGGGTTAGTCTCAGGCTGTATACATTTGCCAGTGATGTTATTATGGAGGGGAATGTGATCAAGGGAGTGATCCTGGAAAGCAAGTCTGGCAGGGAGGCTGTTCTTGCGAAGATCGTCATTGACGCTACAGGTGATGGTGACATAGGGGCAAAGGCCGGGGCTCCCTATTTTAAGGGCAGAGAAGACGACGGACTCATGCAGCCGGCTACGATCATGTTTAAGGTGGCAGGTGTTGATGAGGAGAGAGGTGTTTTTCCCGGCGGCTTTGAAGAAAGCTTTGACCTTCCCGACGGGGATTTACAGGAGCTGGGGAAGAAGCATCTGCCAGAGCCTGCGGGACATGTGCTCCTTTACAAGACAACGCTTCCGGGAGTGGTCACCTGCAATATGACCAACTGTACCGGAGTGGACGGTACAAATGCCGAGGATCTGACGAAGGCAACCCTTGTATGCAGAGAGCAGATTGATAAAATAGTTGCTTTCCTTAGAAGATATGTACCGGGCTTTGAAAACTGTTATATCATCAGCTCCGCATCCCTGGTAGGAATCCGGGAAACCAGGCATTTTAAGGGAGTGGAGACCATTCGTCCGCAGGATATCCTGGAGGCCAGGGTATTTGACAACTGGGTGGTGGCAAAGGCCTGCTTTAATTTTGACGTACACAATTTAACAGGCAATGGCCTAGACGAAACCGGCAGTCAAAAGCATTTTCCTCAGACAAAAGGGTATACCATCCCTTACGGCTGTTTCGTACCATTGGAAATTGACAATCTGTATCTGGCGGGAAGAAATATTTCAGGAACCCACATGGCCCATTCCAATTACCGGGTCATGCCGATCTGCGCCAATATGGGGCAGGCGGTGGGGATTGCAGCAGCCATGTGCGCCGCTTCTGAAACAGCGCCCAGAGACCTTGAAGTGAAAAAGATTCAGAGCCGCCTTATGGAATTGGGGGTGAATCCGTGAACACATATCATTATGACTTTGTCGTAGTCGGAGGCGGTATGTCCGGCATCTGCGCGGCCATTGCTGCCGCCAGAGGAGGTGCGAAAACGGCCTTGATCCACGACAGGCCTGTTTTAGGCGGCAATGCCAGCTCCGAAATCCGGATGCATATCTGTGGGGCAGACCATCACATGTCGGTTTCAAATGCCCGTGAAACCGGAATAATAGAAGAAATACTTCTGGAAAACAAGCGGAGAAATCCAGAGATGGTGTATCCGATTTTTGATTCCGTTCTATGGGAAAAGGTTCATTATCAGGAAAACCTGACCCTTTATTTAAATACTCATATGACAGAGGTCTTGTGCGATGGTGACAGGATCGAGGCGGTAAGTGCCCTGCAGATGACAACGGAGAAAACGTTCCGCATTTTCGGTACTCTGTTTTTGGATGCCACGGGTGACGGCGTTCTGGGTGCTAAGGCGGGAGCGGAGTACCGGATTGGAAGGGAAAGCAGTTCCCAATATGGAGAGACCCTGGCTCCGGAAAAAGAAGACCCCTATACCATGGGAAATTCCCTCATGTTCAAGGCTCGGGACATGGGACATGAGGTGCCCTTTATAAAGCCTTTCTGGGCCAATACCTATACCGAGGAGCAGCTTAGGCTGCGGGATCACAGTGATGTCACCTCCGGGTACTGGTGGATCGAGCTGGGAGGCGGAGAACGGGATGTGATTTCCCATGGGGAAGAGCTTCGGGATGATCTGCTAAAGGCTGTATTTGGAGTATGGGATCATATTAAAAACGGCGGAGAACACGGTGCGGAGCGTATGGAACTGGAATGGGTCGGCTTTCTGCCTGGAAAAAGAGAAAGCCGCCGGCTCATAGGAGATTATGTTCTGACGGAAAAGGATTGTCTCCAGAGCACACGGTTTGAGGATGCCGTAGCCTATGGGGGCTGGCCCATGGATATTCATACAGTTGAAGGCTTTCTAAATGAGAACGATGATCCTACAGTCTGGAACCAGGTAAACGGCATATACTCCATACCCTACCGGTGCCTGTATTCAAAGAACATCAGTAACTTGTTTTTAGGAGGCAGGGCAATCAGTTGTTCTCATGTGGCATTTTCCTCCACAAGGGTTATGGGAACTTGTGCGGTCGTTGGTCAGGCGGTAGGTACGGCCGCTTCCATGGCAGTAAAAAGGAATCTGGGGCCCAGGGAAATCCTTGATTGTGTGGGGGAACTGCAGCAGGAGCTTTTAAAGGATGACTGCTATATTCCCTATGCTGCTAACCAGGATCCTGATGATATCGCCAGGCAGGCAGTGGTGACAGCGACCCACCATATTCCAGGATGTGAGCCGGAAAAGACAGTAAACGGAGTGGCAAGAACGGTGGATGAAGTGTCAAACTGCTGGCGTGCCGCCATAGAAGACCGCCCTTCCCTGCTTCTATCCCTGCCAGGGAAGACGCCCATCCGGGAAATACGTCTGGTACTTGATTCCAATTTAAGCAGGGAGATTACTCCTTCTATAAACCAGGGTGTGCTATCCAGACAGAAGTCCGGGCCGCCGTCGGAGCTTTTAAAAGAATATGAAGTGGATATCCTTCTGGAAGGGGAAGTTGTGGAGCATATTGCGGCCCAGTCCCATGGACAGAGGCTACAGCAGCTTTTCATTGACGGAACGGTAGGAGATGCTATCCGGATCAGTCCCATTTCTACATATGGAAGCAAGGAAGCAGGGATCTTTGAAGTGAGGATTTATTCCTGTAAATAAGTGTTGCGATAGGATAAGCAAAAATCCTGTTTGCCGGCGGAAGTCTTAACAAATCCGCTGACAAACAGGATTCTTTTTTCTCTAAATAGTATTAGAGTCCCATATCCAGGGTTTTCGCAGACAAGGTACTTCCCTTACGCAGCTCCTGACGTGCAGTCTGTATCAGGGAATCCATCTTTTCAAGCTCCTCTAACAAGAGCTTTTCTTCCTCGCTGGTATCCAGGACTTTGCTGATACCGCCGTTTTTAATGATGATCCGCTTGTCTGCCATAAGTGCCAGAAGAGGATCGTGAGTTGCCATTAACACGATCTTATCGGAGGAAATCAATAGCTCAAGAGCCTTTTTACGGTCAATTCCGGCATTTTCGATTTCATCGATAAGAACAATGGGAGAAGAGCTTAAAATAGCAGTATCTGCGATCATCAGGGCTCTGGACTGCCCTCCGCTTAAACTGGTGACAGGAGTGGTTAAGTCAAATTTTTCACCTGCCAGATGATTGGCGGCCAGGATGATCTGTTCAATAACAGTCTGGGGATTCTCCACCAGACGGCTTACGGCATGCATCCTTAAAAATTCTTCCACTGTAAGGTCCATAACAAAATTCATATTCTGTGATAACTGTGCCACCAACCGGTTATTGGAGGAGAAACGCCATTTATTATCCGGCTTCTTTCCATTAATCAAAATGCTGCGGCCTGTAGGCGTATCCTTTTGCGCCGCCCATTCGATATCTGCCAAAAGGCGGCTTTTGCCGGACCCTGTAGGCCCTACGATGGATATAATCTGAGAGGTTTCCACCGTTAGTTCTGTAAAGCCTTCCGGATTGCCGGATTTGTCATTTCCCGCAAGGATTGTCATGGAAAGGACTTGGTTGCTTTTCTCAAGACCCAGAAACGCACTCATCTGTTCTAAGTAAACAGGAAGATTGGACAGGAGTTTTTCCTTGTCAATGGCCTGGTCCTCTAATTCCTCCTCTGTAAAATGCTCTAAATATTCCCGGAAGGTCTTATCTCCATACCCTACAATATCCAGTCTGTTTTGTTCAAAGTATGCGCTTACAAAGGGATATTCTTTAAGAAGCTGGTCTAAGCTTAATTCCATCATGTCTTATCTGCCCCCAAATTGATTTTTTTAACGTTTCCCATCTGAAATGCTTCTCCGATCCTTGTTTCTCCAAGACAATAGGAGCAGAGAGCAGAAGGCATAGGGAAGCGAAGCTGCATGCCCTGGACGGATTCAATGTTCTGGTTTTCATCATAGAGAAGGCTTCCAAGCTCGTAGGCTCCCTGCCCGGTTAAGCCGTTTACATGCATGGTGACGGCGCGGGGATTTACGGAGCTTACACAGGAGGCGAAAACCTCACGTTCCGCCTGGGACACGATATCCCCCTTTGTAATCACCACAAAATCTGCGGATTTTAACATGGGACCGATCTTTTTTGGAGTATTGATGCCGGAAAGATTGTCAATGACGCAAACTCCCTTGATTTCCTTTAAATAGGGGGAACAGCGGTTGCAAAGACCAGCGGATTCTGTGATGAGTAAATCCAGCTTTTCCTCATTGCCCCAATTTACCACCTCTTCAATATTGGAAGCAAAGAAATGATCAGGGCATAAGGCACCGGAAAGTCCCTTTTTTACCGGTATACCAGCCTTTTCGTAGGCAGCATCGTCATCCGTATAAAGGCAGTCAAATTTGACAACACCTACCTTTATATTTCTGCTCTGATAAGAGGCGATGGTTTTTAATATCACAGACGTCTTCCCGGAGGAAGGGGGGCCTGATACAATAATCAGATTCATAAAGCCTCCTTTTCCGCTGCCTGATAAAACAGCTGTTCTGTAGTCTTGATAAGCTCTCCGATATCATGGCTGTGAATATAATCCCAGCCAAGCCACATGAATTTCTGATCTGGTTTTAAGTGGTTGTCTACCAGCGGATTGGTAGAAGGAAATTTCCCGTTAGAGGAAAGGATTTCACCTATTTCTTTGGAATACAGGAAGTCCACAAATGGTTTGACCTTCTCCCTGTTCTTTGTACTTGCCAAAAGGAAAATCGGGCTGATGATCGCGCCATCCTTTGGCCATACGGGCCTAAGGGGACTTTTCTCATCTGCCATACTGGCAAAAAAGTAAGGGGAAATCGTAACAGCAGGAACCTTGTTTCCATCCTTTGATATATGGGATTTTACCATCTGGGCCGGATGCATGCTGCGCAAAAGAGCCTTTCCCATTTTTTCAATGCCCTCATCCCCATAATACCGGTGGATGTGCAGCAAAAATGCGTTGAACATGTCTAAGTCCTTCATTGGCATGCTGACGCTGTTTTCAAATTCAGGCTTCATTAAATCCGCCCAGCTTTCAGGAAACGGACGGTCTCCTAAAACAGCGGTATTCACCATAATAACCGCAGGAACAATGCCGATGATAGCATATTGGTTTTTTGGATCCTTTAAAGAAATGGAGTCATTGTCAAAATCAGGATTTATTTGTTTCATATCAGAAATATCTTCAAAGGTACCGGAATCCCGGTAACGTCCCATAAGGCTTTTATCAAAAAACAAGTCAAAGCCAGCCGAAAGATAGAGATCGGATAAGGCATCCGCGTTGCCGTCTGCGGCGATGATCCGTTCCTTTACATCATCAAGTCCAAGGTTGGCAGATTTTAAATTGTAGTCCACCTTATAGTCCATGGAATCCTTCTGGGAAGCCATCCAGGATTCAAACTTTTCCAAAAGAGGAAGGCGAATGGGGCAGGGGAGTACCCCTTCAATGCGGATATCACCGCCTTCTTCTTTTCTCGTAGGGGTAAGTCCGGAAGTGAGATCCGGAAGGTTTTGCTTAATGGTTTCTTCCAGTTTTTCTATGAAAAGCTCCTGATTTAGCTTTCTCATGGATAAGGCCATTTCCAGAGTGACCGTCTTACCAAGGGTGCTGCGCATGATTGGATTATTTAATTGCTCAAACCCATTTGCAACAAACAGTCCGATTGTTTCGGGAAATTTTTCGGTTATATCATAAATGGTGTCAGTAATATTTATATAATGTGCCATTTTTCTTCCTTTCTGTATGCGATAAAATTCTGGATTCTTCGATATGTTTATCATAACATATGATTTCCCATTTTGTTGTTGTAATTACAACGCAGGAGGAAACGTTATTGATACTATTTATTAAAAACTATATTATAACACCTGTTTCCCATGAATGGTTAATATAATATAATCGGTAAAAATCAAATAATTATGGAATGAAAAAGAGCTGATGGAATTATGATGAATTAAATGGTTTAAAGAATAGTACAAGGAGAAAGTATATGATCGTTTCGTGGATGACAACAAACCAGTGTAATCTTAAGTGCAAGCATTGTTACCAGGATGCAGGCAGTAAAAAGGCAGATGAATTAACAACGGAAGAAGCCAAAAGGCTGATCGATGAAATCGCCAGGGCTGGTTTTCGCATTATGATATTCAGCGGAGGGGAACCATTAATGCGCCCGGATATCTATACCCTGGTATCCTATGCAGCCGGTGCGGGCCTTCGGCCTGTTTTTGGCACCAACGGTATGCTGATTACGGAGGAAGCGGCTAAGAATTTAAAGAAATGCAAAGCTGCAGTCATGGGGATCAGCCTTGACAGCCTGGATGAACAAAAACATAACAGATTCAGAGGAGATGAAAATGCATACCGTCTGACTTTAGAGGGTATCGAGAATTGTAAAAAGGCAGGCTTACCCTTTCAGATACATACTACGGTCATGGACTGGAATCAGGAAGAAGTGGAAGATATTATTGACTTCAGCGTGAAATCAGGCGCTGTAGCCAATTACCTGTTTTTTCTGATTCCGGTTGGCAGAGGAAGATATTTAGAAGAAACCTCGCTGAAAGTCATGGAGTACGAAAGGCTTCTTCAGACTATCATGAAGAAGCAGAAGGAAGTTCCCATTGATATCAAACCCACCTGTGCCCCTCAATTTACAAGAGTGGCAAAGGAGATGAAAGTTGATACCCGTTTTACCAGAGGCTGCCTGGCCGGACTTTCCTACTGCGTGGTAAGCCCTGTTGGAAAGGTCCGTCCCTGTGCCTATATGGTAGAGGAAGCAGGAGATGTCCGCAAAGAACCGTTTGATGAAATTTGGAAAAACAGCAGCCTGTTTAAAACCCTGCGCACCCGGAATTACAAGGGGACATGCCGTGACTGCATTTACGAAGAAGAGTGCGGAGGCTGCCGTGCGAGGGCAGGATATTATCATGACGGCGATTATATGGCAGAAGACAGCTATTGCGCTTACGGAAAACAATTATGCAAAGAAGGTGCCTTAATAAATTGAAGAAAAAATCTATGGTGTATGCAATGATTCTTTTTATGATAGTAAATATGCTTTCCGGGTGCGGCAAAAGGATAGGGGAACCCGCTGCCGTCATGCCGGAGGGATACTGCTTTACCGATACCCTTGGGCAGGAGGTGACAGTCAGGAAAACGGAGCGTGTGGTGGCGTTAATGGGGAGCTTTGCAGAAGTCTGGCTGTCAGCCGGAGGCAGTCTGGCTGGTGTTACGGATGATGCATTTGATGAAAGAGGACTGGAGCTTTCGGAGGAAACTGTATCCGTGGGGAAATATAACAATCCCAATGTAGAAAAAATCATAGCCTTAAACCCGGATCTGGTTCTATTGTCATCAGAAACCAAGGAGCATGCAGCGCTTAAAGAGGTTTTAAAACAAGCGGGCATTACGGCTGCCTATTTTAAAGTAACATATTTTGATGACTATCTGTCCATGCTTAAGACCTGTACGGAAATAACCGGAAGAGAAGAGCTGTATGAAAAAAATGGCCTGGCTGTAAAAACAGAGATTGAGGAGATCCTCAGCAGAGCAAAAGCTGAAGAGCCTCCCTCTGTTTTACTTCTCATTACTTATTCCGGCGGAGCAGTGGCGCAAAATTCCAAGACCATGACAGGAAACATGTTAAATGATCTGGGTTGTAAAAACATAGCCGACGAGAATCAAAGCCTGTTAAAGGACTTTAACATGGAGAGCATCGTAAAAGAAGATCCGGATTATATTTTTGTGATCCCCATGGGAAATGACGATACCCTTGCCATGAAGAATTTAAAGGAAAGCATTGAAAAGAATCCGGCATGGAATGGCCTTGCCGCCGTTAAAAATAACCGTTATATTCTTTTGCCAAAGGAAAAGTTCCTTTATAAACCCAATGAAAAATGGGCAGAAAGCTATCAATACCTTTCGGAGATTCTATATGGGAAGAAATAATAAGGCGAGGCTGCTTATCCTTTTATCAACTGGGTTGCTTGCAGTTTCGGTTTTGCTGGGATTATGCCTGGGAGCCAGTAACATCCGGCCAACTGTTCTCGTAGCTACCCTGTTTGCAGGAGAGCCTGATGATTTTTTATACCGGATTCTTCTTACGGTCCGCCTGCCAAGGGTCACAGCAGCCTTGCTTGCAGGAAGCGCACTTGCAGTATCCGGTGCGATCATTCAGTCCGTGTTAAATAATCCTCTGGCAAGTCCTAATATCATAGGCGTGAATGCAGGAGCCGGACTTTTTGTTTTGCTGGCATCTGCATTTCTTCCGGCAGACCCGTTCCTCCTGCCTTTGTCGGCGTTTTCCGGTGCCCTCCTTGCCTGTATGATGGTTCTTGCCATTACCATGACCGGAAGATTGTCAAGGGTTCTGTTGGTTTTGACAGGCTTTGCGGTAAACAGTATTTTCAGCGCAGGAATGAATACGATAATGATTTTATATCCCGATGCTTACATAGGCGCAGGGAATTTTCTAGCGGGAGGACTTTCCTCTGTTACTTCAAATGTACTTGTCTATCCTTCGGTTTTTATAGCTGCAGGCTTTATTCTAGCACTGCTTTGCTCCAAGGGTTTAAACATTTTAAATCTTGGGGCAGACAGTGCAAAAACCCTGGGAATGAATGTAAATGCCTGCCGTTGTGCCTATTTGGCCATTGCAGCCATACTTGCAGGCGCGGCGGTCAGCTTTGCCGGGATGATCGGTTTTGTGGGCCTTCTGGTTCCCCATGGGGTGAAATTAATGATCGGCCAGGACAACCGGTATGTCATACCCGCAAGCGCTCTGACAGGTGGTATCTTCGTAATTTTGTGTGATCTGCTTGCCAGAACCTTATTCCTGCCCTATGAGCTGCCTGTGGGTATTTTGATGTCCTTGATGGGAGGACCGTTTTTTCTTTATCTGATTCTAAAAAACAGGCGGAAGGAATGATGGAAATTATGATCAGGCTTGAGGATGTGACTTATTCTTATAACAGGCAGCCGCTGATCCATGGGATGGATTTAACGTTTGAAAAAGGAAAGATCACCACCATCGTCGGGCCCAATGGATGTGGAAAAAGCACGGTGATAAAGCTTTCTTCCCGTCTGTTGCATCCGGATAAGGGAAAGGTATTTTTAGAGAATAAAGAGATCGGCGTTATGAAACGAAAGGAGTTTGCCAGGAGTGTATCTGTGCTGCTTCAAAGCAGCTACATACCGGATATGGCAGTGGAAGATGCGGTAATGTCGGGAAGATATCCACATCAGTCTCCAATCAGTTTCTCTTCTGCCGAGGATAAACGGCTGACGGAATATGCCATGGAAATGACATACTGTCAGTCTCTGCGAAACAAAAATATGCGCCAGCTTTCCGGAGGAGAGCGTCAGAGAGTCTTTCTTGCCATGGTACTGGCTCAGGATACGCCGGTTATTATTCTGGATGAACCCACTACGTATCTTGATATTAATGTCTCTTATGAAATTATGGAGCTTATAAACAGTTTAAACAGGAATCTTGGAAAAACCATTGTGCTGGTTTTGCATGATCTTAATCTGGCTCTTAATTACTCAGACCGGCTGGCTGTGATGGAAAATGGAAAGGTGGTCGCTTATGAGGAAGCTTCGGACCACAGGGTTCATCGTTGCATCAGTGATATCTTTAAGGTAGATATCCGGCGGATGACAGAAAAGGGGAAGTCTTATTATTATTCCTTTAAACTATGAGAATTAAGCGGATGATTCTGTTTTAGTGAGAGTAAATAAAAAAGCGGTTCTGCTATGATAATTATGAAGTGATCTCCAATAAGTTAGATTTTTTGGTCTGACTTATTGGGGTTCGTTCATGAAACACATAGAGAACCGCTTTTATTATTGAACAATTTTTCTATTCCTATATTGATTGGGAGTAAAGCCCATTTTCTTACGAAAAACCTGAGTAAAATAGCTTCCGCTAGAAAAACCTATATCATGCGCTAATTCTGTAATACTTAAATCAGTATTATCTAATAGGTATAGACTTTTTTCAATTCTATAGTCTGATATATAGGCACTTATCGTTGCGTTCATATGTTTCTTAAAGAATCGACAGCATTCATTGGTACAAATGTTTATGGTACCGGCGATCTCTTCTAAAGATATCTTACTGCCATAATTATTATGTATATATTCTAATAGTTTCTTTAGCCGATTCAGCTCCTTCTCATTATAAGAACATACTGGTAATTCATCTTTTGATTTTTCAAAGCAGTCAAATAAATTCATCCATATGGAGGTTAAAAGTGTAAGCAGTTTTAATTCATTGATTTCTTTATTGATTAATTGCAAAGTATTAATCTCTGATAAAATTTCCAGGATATTTCTTGCACCCTGGTCATTGTCTAGCAGCAAAAGGTGAGAGAGAGACGGGTTTTTAACGATTTCATCTATATATTTTGTCTTAATACGACTTAATTCAAAGCCATAAATGAGCTTAGGCAGGAATGTGATGGATAAATACTTGCATTCTTGTCTGTTATGCATTTTCCCGCTATGCATCATGTTTTGATTACAGAAAATTCCCTGTCCCTCTTTTAATAGAAGTTCAAAACCATTGATGGTATATAGAATTTCACCTTCTATAATATAGGTAAATTCTATTTCTGGATGCCAATGATCCAGAAAATAACCTTTGTCATATCTGGACAACACTTCTTTACTGATTAAAATGGGATATTCTTTCGATCCATGCATTTTTAACTCTCTATGTTGATGATCAACTGAAATTTGCATAGGCACCTCAATTTAATGATAAAAACAATCAAAATATGGATATTTTTTTAACATTAATATTATTATAATAGTTTCAAATGATTTGTCAATAAAACATGCATTCTGTGAAATACATTGATAAAAAGTATGGAACGTGTATTTCAGAGAATATGAAAATAAGAGGGATGGCAATGGAAAGTAGAAGAATGGAAGACATTGTTGTTAATCGTGAAAAAAGATATTGCCAGAAGCAGGCGATTATCTTTAACTCTTTTAGTCAGATAATTACGAATACACTGACAGGCGATATTATGGTACTGTTTCTAACCGATATTCTATTATTTAAGATTGTAAATATCACCTTCATTATATCATTAATACCTTTGGTTGCATTGGTAAGGCTCCCTCTGATATTCGTCTTGAGAGGGAGAAGCAAAGTGAAAATGATAGAAATCAGTATTATTGTAAAAGTGATTTTTGTTGTAGTACTATTATCTGTTCCATGGAACTTGCTGGGGGTCTGGAACTATACTGCTTTAATCATTATTTATCAGATATCCACAGAATATGGCGTTGGTATATGCTGGCAGCCCTTAATGAGGGAGATTACATCAATTAGTGACAGAGGTCAGTTCTTTAGCCGTATGAGGTTTGTATTTATGTCACTGAACACATTATTTATTTTTCTCCTGGCTTTCTTTGTTGGAGATGTTATGAACAGCTTTCAATATAAAGCACTATTGTGTGTGTCATTATTTGGCCTTTTATTACAGTTTTATACAATCAGAAAAATAAGCAGGAAACAGATTATCATAGCTAATAACGAAGGACATAAAATTAGCAGACCATTACTGCAGCAGTTAAGTGATAATAAGAAAATACTATGGGCGCTTATTTTAGACCTGTTATTTCTGTGTATAGGATTTACGTTAAATGTGGTATATCTTAAAACTGTGCTGGGATATTCCTCAAAACTGGTATCATTATATATAACATTAAACAATTTAGGTGGAACATTATTCCTTCCATTTATGGGCAGGATTTTAGATAGGAATTTACAAAAGGGAAATAGATACATATGCAGACTATATTTAATATATATGGTGGTTTTAGTCATGCTCCCTGTATATGTCTCAGGCAGTATGATAAATGTTGTTTTTATTACCATATTTTCTCTGCTAAGCGGAGTAATTGCATCTGGTGTATATCTTATGATGACAATTCTTCAGCACAGCCTTGTGAAAACAGAAGATTCTTTTATGGTTTTCAACTTATATCAGATAATTCTTTATGCTGTTGCATTTGTATCTACGAATGTGTTTGGAAGCATTATAAATTATGCGGGGCACGACAGGATTTCTATGATATATTTATTTTCGCTGGATATATTTAAATGTGTTTATGCATTCCTCATATTGAGCTCTGTAGTAATTGTGAAAATAGTATTCAATAAAATGAATATGAATCTTAGGGAATAGTATCCTGTGATATATAAAAAAATGTCTGCTAAGGAGAATGGGAAACAACAAGATGCCATATTGGATCTGCCGAATTATAGAAAGCAGAAAAACATGCACTTTGGATGTAAGGCTTTTGTGTCTTACGTTTAAAGTGCATGTTTTATTGACTGGTTTTCCGATAAATGCTTGCTGAAATTCCGTAATACTGCTTAAAGGCATAGGAAAAATGCTGGACAGATGAATAATTAAGCCGGTCGGCAATTTCTGAAATGTTTAAGCCGGCGTCGTTTAGATAAATTTTTGCCATGGACATCTTTGCCTCAGTTTTTTTCTGAAGAAATGTCTTTCCATAGTATTCTTTTAAAAATCGTTCTGTCTGCCGGATGCTTAATCCAAGGCGTTCGGCCAGGCTTTCTAAAGTAAGGGTCTCATATTCATAAAGAAAACTTTCCTCAACAATGATATATTTGCTGTCCACCAGATTGGATGGAGAAAAATGAACCTTTGACTGCCGTCTGTTTTCATAGTTGCGGACAATTTTCACTACACACTGCTGAAGCAGAGTTTCAACCTGAATCATGTAACCGGTATACCGGTGCTCTAATTCAAAGAAAATCTGCTGCATCAGCGGATATAGCTCCTGGGTATCCTGACCGAACCAGAAGTGGGTATTTTGGAATTTATATGCCACGGTTTCCGTTCCCAGATTTCCGGCTCCGGAATTCTGGAGCTTAAAATAGATGCAATACTCTGTCATCGGATCATTTTTAATAGGGATCTGCTCATGCTCCACATGGGGACCGGTCATGTAAAGGGTATTAGGGGTAATGTCATAAACCCGGTCATCAATATAGACAGTTCCGTGACCATAGGGAATGTAATGGATCTCGTAGCTGTTGTTCCCATGGCTGTGCCTGGGCATGGAACGGAGAAAACGCTCAAACACAATGTTTAAAACAAGAAATGTTGTATCATTGATTGTAATCTTAATATTCAAATCAGTATATACCGTTCTCATGGCATACCTCCTGTTTCCCATTGCTATCACCAGTTTACCAGGAGAAGAGGCCTAAGTCAAGATGTTCGAAAACACGACATTATCAGCCTTGGGTTGTCTCATAAAGCACTAATCATTTGGGTAAATATCTTTATAATTAAAGTCAGAACAAACAATCATCACGATTTAAGGAGGAAGTACAATGGCATTAGTTACGTCGAAACAGATGCTGCTGGATGCACAGAAGGGTGGATACGCAGTAGGAGCATTTAATGTGGAAAATATGGAGATGGTAAAGGCAGTCATTGCCGCAGCCAAGGAGCTGCAGGCTCCGGTGATGCTTCAGACCACACCGTCTACTGTAAAGTATGGATCCTTAAAAACATATCAGGCCCTGGTAGCAGCTGAGGCTGAAAAGGCCGGTATTCCGGTATGCCTCCATCTGGACCACGGCAGCAGCTTTGAGCTTGCGGTGCGGGCCATCCAGGCAGGTTATACATCGGTCATGATTGACGGCTCCCATGAGGACTTTGAACAGAATATCGCCCTTACTAAAAAGGTGACAGAGGTTGCAAAAGCCTGCGGTGTTACAGTAGAAGCAGAACTTGGTAAGGTGGGCGGAAAGGAAGATGATCTGGAAGCCGAGGGAGATACGAATACCGACCCGGCAGAGGCCAGGGAGTTCGTTGAACGTACAGGGGTGGACTCATTGGCAATAGCCATTGGAACGGCCCATGGATTCTATGCGGATACGCCTGTTCTGGACAAAGAGAGAGTTTCGGAGGTTAAGTCACTGGTTTCAATCCCACTGGTACTTCATGGTGCGTCAGGCTTAAGAGATGAGGATATCCGGGAGTGTGTGCAGAGAGGCATGTGCAAGGTAAATTTTGCAACAGAACTGAGAGTTGCCTACACAGAAGCAGGAAAGAAGCTGATTGCAGAAAATCCAGATATGTTTGATCCCAAAAAAATGGGAGGCGTTGGAATGGAGGCCGTAAAGGAACTTGTAAAAAACCGCATCCTGGTATGCGGATGCGACCATAAGGCAAAATAGAAACAGGACGGAGAATGATATGGGACCATATTTATTGGGAATCGATATCGGTACAAGCGCCTGCAAAGTGGCTCTTTTTGACCAGGGAGGAAATGTCATTTCCTCTGCCAGCGAAGAATATGAGGTTTCATATCCAAAGTCAGGCTGGGCGGAACAGAACCCGGAGGACTGGTGGACAGGGATTTGCCGTGGGATAAAAAGGGTATTGGAACAGTCCAAAATCCCCGCAGAGCAAATTGCCGGAATCGGAATCGATGGGCAGAGCTGGGCGGCAGTAGCGGTTGACCGGGAAGGAAATGTTCTGGCTGATACTCCAATCTGGATGGATACCAGAGCAAACAATATCTGTAAGGAATTAAATGACAGGGTGGGAGAAAAAAGGATCTTTGAAATTTCCGGCAATTCTCTTCAGCCATCCTATACCACAGCTAAAATCATCTGGTATCAAAGAAATCTTCCTCAGGTGTATGAGCATACATATAAAATTCTCCAGTCTAACAGCTACATCGCATGTAAGCTGACTGGAAAAATGACGCAGGATGTCTCTCAGGGATACGGACTGCATTGCTTCGATATGCATACAGGGACCTGGAATCGGGAAATGTGTGAAGCGCTGGGCATCCCGGAAGGGCTCCTGCCTGAGATCTATTCCTGCCATGAAGTGATCGGGACAGTGACGGACCATGCAGCGGCACAATCCGGCCTCGCTGCCGGGACTCCTGTCGTGGCCGGGGGTCTTGATGCAGCCTGCGGAACCCTGGGCGCCGGTGTGATCCATTCGGGAGAAACACAGGAACAGGGCGGGCAGGCAGGCGGAATGAGCATTTGTATGGATCAGTATAAGGCAGATATGCGGCTGATTCTTGGTTACCATGTGATTCCCGGCCTGTGGCTGCTTCAGGGAGGTACAACAGGCGGCGGCGGAGTGATGCGCTGGCTGGAGCGGGAATTGGCTGATTATGAACGAGAAGAAGGCAGGCGTTGCGGCAGAAGCTCATTGGAATTGTTTAATGATCTGGCGCAGGAAACTGCTCCGGGAAGCGATGGATTGATCTTTCTGCCCTATATGGCAGGCGAGCGTTCCCCTATCTGGAATCCAAATGCAAAGGGTGTTTATTATGGCTTGGATTTCAGCAAGACAAAAGGTCATTTAATCCGTGCAGCCATGGAAGGCGTTGCCATGTCCTTAAAGCATAATTTGGAGGTTGCCGAGCATGCAGGCGCTGAGGTGAGCGTACTCAGGGCAATAGGAGGATCTGCAAATTCCCTTTTATGGACGCAAATCAAGTCGGATGTGACGGGAAAGCCCATTGCAGTACCATCATCCGATACCGCCACGACCCTTGGCGCTGCCATCCTGGCCGGCGTAGGCGTAGGAATCTATGGGAGTTTTGAAGATGCGGTAAAGATAACCGTTAAAAATAAGCGCTATCATGTACCAAATCAGGACAATCGGGAGGTTTATGACCGGAATTACCGGAATTATCTGGAGATATACGACTCATTACAAATAATTATGGAAAAGTAGGAGGCTGAAAATGAAAGCTGCAGTCGTTCGTGCAAATGAAAATGTAACATATCAGGATTATGAGGAACCGGTGGCTGGACCGGGACTGGTGAAGGTGAAAGTGAAAGCGTCCGGTATATGCGGTTCTGACATACCCAGAGTCCTGCATCATGGAGTTCACTATTATCCCATCGTGCTGGGACATGAATTTTCCGGTGATGTAGTGGAAGTAGGAGAGGGTGTTAAGAAAATCAAAGTCGGTGACAGAGTATCCGGTGCACCGTTGCTACCCTGTATGAAATGTGATGATTGTCAGAATGGAAACTTTTCCCTCTGCAAGCATTATAGTTTTATCGGTTCCAGACAGCAGGGGAGCAATGCGGATTATGTGGTATTACCAGAGCAGAACGCGGTTGTGTTTGATAAGAGCATTTCCTATGAGCAGGGAGCCATGTTTGAACCATCCACGGTTGCCCTTCATGGGATTTTCCAGAATGAGTACAGGGGCGGTGAGTATGTTGCTGTTTTAGGCGGCGGAACCATAGGCATGTTTACGATGCAGTGGGCTAAAATATTTGGTTCCAGAAAAGTTGTGGTATTTGATATTAGTCATGAGCGTCTGGAGCTTGCAAAACGGCTGGGAGCCGATGAAACCGTCAACACCACTGAAGATGGCCATATGGAAAAGGCCATGGCTATGACTGAGGGGAAAGGTTTTTCCTATGTATTTGAGACGGCCGGACAGATACCCACCATGCATATGGCCTTTGAACTGGCGGCGAATAAAGCTCATGTGTGCTTTGTGGGTACTCCCCATGAGGAACTTAAGTTCACTCCGGCAATGTGGGAAAATATGAACCGGAAGGAATTTCATCTGACCGGTTCCTGGATGTCATACAGTTCCCCGTTCCCTGGAAAAGAGTGGAGCCTGACTGCACACTATTTTGCGACTGGACAGCTTAAGTTTGATCCGGGTTTTATTTATAAAAAGGTTCCCATGAGCCAGGCACAGGAGGCCTTCCAGATGTTCAAGATACCAGGCCAGGTCAAGGGAAAAGTTCTGCTGGTAAATGAAGAATAGGAGGCAGCCATGATACTGACGGTGACACTGAATGCAGCCATCGATAAACGCTATGTAGTGGATGGGTTTTGCATAGGAGAAGTAAACCGGGTAAAGGAATGTACTTATACTCCGGGCGGAAAAGGACTGAATGTTTCCAAGCCGGCTGCCATTGCCGGTGCCCAAGTGGTTGCTACCGGTTTTATCGGCGGCCATGCGGGAAGCTATATTGAGGATTCATTAAAGCCATTTGGGATTAAAAGTGCATTCTGTCATTTAAAGGAGGAAAGCCGTTCCTGCATTAATATCTGGGATGAGAAAAATAAAATCCAGACTGAATTTCTGGAACCGGGCTTTACAGTTTCCATGGAAGATTTTAGGCGGTTTACTGAGCAGTATGAAGAATTGGCCAAACAGGCGGAGGTGGTGGCTATGTCTGGAAGCGTTCCAAAAGGTCTTAATGGAACCGCATACCAGCGCCTGATAAAGATTGGAAAAGACCTTGGAAAAAAGGTGATACTGGATACCAGCGGATCGCTTCTTGAGATGGGAATAGAGGCCCTGCCAACCATGATTAAGCCAAATTTGGACGAAATCCGGATGCTGACCGGAAAGCCCTGTGACAATCTGGAGGAGATGATTCGGGCAGCCGGTGAGATCCATAGGCGTGGCGTGGAAATTGTGGCAGTTTCTCTTGG
Organism: Lacrimispora celerecrescens; assembly: GCF_000732605.1. GTDB lineage: Bacteria > Bacillota > Clostridia > Lachnospirales > Lachnospiraceae > Lacrimispora > Lacrimispora celerecrescens_B. The sequence continues at coordinate 51,420 of NZ_JPME01000015.1, forward strand.
AAAAGACGGATCCTTCGTTGTTTGTGATACGGGATTTTACCGGGCCACAGTGCCAAAGATTCATGCGGTTAATACGGTGGGGTGTGGGGATTCCATGATTGCCGGTTTCGCCCTGGGGCTGAGCCAGGGTCTGCCTGTGGAAGAAATCTTAGGAAAAGCCAGCGCTATTTCAGCAGCCTCAGCATTAAGGGAAGAAACCGGATATTTCAGACTTGAGGATATGGAACGGCTTCTGCCAGAAATTGAAGTATGCAGGATCGGAGGGTGCAATGAACTATCGATTGGAGAATGACGATCTGTGCGTGGAATTTACGACTAGGGGCGGAGGATTGACCTCAATCAGGGACAAGAGTGGACGGGAATATTTATGGCAGGGAGACCCCCTGTATTGGAGCGGTCAGGCGCCTGTGCTGTTTCCCATCTGCGGAAGTCTGAGGGAAGAACAGGCAGTGACGGAAGATGGAAAGCCGGTTCACATGCCAAGGCATGGCATTGTACGGAAGGAAGAATTTAAACTGGAATTTATGTACAAAGACAAAATTTGTTTCTCCATTGTGGAAAATGAGTCAATGCTTTCTCAGTTTCCCTATCGGTTTCGTCTGTCCATCACTTATACGCTGAAGGAAAAGCAGATACAGGTAACCTATGGGATTTTAAACAGGGATACTGCGAATATGCCGTTTTTTATTGGAGGTCATCCTGCATTCAATTGCCCCCTGGACAGCGGGGAGGATTATTCCGACTATAAGATTGTTTTTGAACAGGAGGAAAATTGTACAGTTCCTGCTCCTGTGACAGAGACAGGACTGATCGATATGGGAACAAGAACTCTTATGTTGGAAGGCAGTGATACATTACGCTTAAATCAAGATCTGTTTAAAAAGGATGCAATGATCTTTGATCAGTTGAAATCCCGGAAAATCCAGTACATTCACAGGCAGGAGCAAAAAGGAATCCAATTGGAGTTTCCACAGTTTCCATATCTGATTCTGTGGTCCTCAAACAACAACGGACCTTTTATTGCTTTGGAGCCATGGTCCGGTCTTTCCACCTGCAGCGATGAGGATGATGTGTTGGAGCATAAGAGGAATGTATTGATTGCAGAGCCAGGGCTTTTAGAAGAGCTAAGTTATACCATAACGATTTTATAATGAATAAGAAAAAATGAAGAGGAGAAGAAACAGATGGGAGAATTTATCAATCCGGCAAATGTGCCAAAAGTAACACTATATACGGGAGAGCAGATTCCCTGTGTTGGAATGGGAACCTTTGGTTCTGACCGTTTTACCCCGGAAGAAGTGTCCTCTGCGGTGGCAGGAGCGATCCGCTGCGGATACCGGCTGTTTGACTGTGCCGCCTGCTACGGAAATGAGGACCAGATCGGAAAGGTATTCCAGGATGCGTTTGAGGAAGGCGTGGTGGATAGAAAAGAACTGTTTATCATGACAAAAGTGTGGAATGATATGCATGAACGGGTAGAGGAGTCCTGTAAAAAGAGTATTTTGGACTTGCAGTGCGGCTATATTGACCTGTTTTTTATCCATTGGCCATTTCCAAACTATCATGCCCCTCATTGTAATGCTGATTCCCGCAATCCGGATTCCAGACCCTTCAGCACAGATGAATTCATCCGTACATACAGACAGTGTGAGGCGCTTTTAGAAAAAGGACTTATCCGTAACATTGGTATTTCCAATATGACCATACCAAAACTGGAAGCAGTTTTACCGCTGATGAAAGTCATGCCCGTTGCCTGTGAAATGGAACTCCATCCCTGCTTCCAGCAGCAGGAGCTGTTTGATTATCTTGTAGCACATAAGATCCAGCCAGTGGGCTTCATGCCCCTTGGTTCTCCCCAGCGCCCGGAACGGGATATGTGCCAGGAAGATATTGCAGACTTACAGCAGCCTGAGATGAAGAAGATCGCAGAGGCTCACGGATGCCATCCGGCCCTCATTTCACTGAAATGGGCCAGGCAGAGAGGTCAGATTCCCATTCCGTTTTCCATTTACGAAGCAGAGTATGTCAGCAACCTAAGAGCCATGACAGAAGATCCGCTTACAGAGGATGAGATGAAAACAATTGCAACCCTGGAGCGCAATAACCGGTTGGTAAAAGGACAGGTGTTCCTCTGGGAAGGAGCATCAGACTGGCATGCCCTGTGGGATGAGGATGGCTATATTGTAAAATAGGGAAAGAAAGAGGAGCGGCCGGAAAGGAAGCTTCTCTTTCTTTTTGTGAGCCAAGGGAAGCCTGTAAATTTGATACTGTTCTTTTTGCCACAGTTTATGTATAATGAAAAGGAATAAGAGCGAAACGTTTCGCGGTCAGGAGAGGAAGACTATGGGTGCAACAATAAGAGACATTCAGAAGCTGACGGGGCTGTCATTGGCTACAATTTCCAAATATTTAAATGGCGGCAATGTTCTGCCGGAAAACAGGGCGGCAATCGGCAGGGCCATAGAGGAACTCCATTACGAAGTCAATGAAGTTGCCCGGGGCTTAAAAACAAGGCAGACCAGAATCGTAGGAGTTTTGCTCCATGATTTGAAAAATATTTTTGCAGGAACCATCATATCCCGGATGGAAGACATACTCCGTCAGCACGGATACGGGATGTTTCTTTGTGACTGCCGCGGAAATCCGGAATTAGAGGGTGAAGAGATACAGTTTCTCCTGGGCAAACAGGTGGATGGGATTATCACTTTTCCTACGTCTGAAAACTCCGGTTATTTAAAGCTTGCCAGGGAACGGGGGATTCCTATTGTACTGATTGACCGGATGTTCGATGATCAGGAATTTGACAGCGTGATTGTTGACAATGAAACGGCATCAAAGCTGGCGGTGGAGAAGCTTCTGGCATATGGACACCGCCGGATCGGAATGATCTGCGGGGATGAGCATTATTACACGGCCAGAAAGAGGCTTTATGGTTTTTGCCGGGCAATGGAGGTAACAGGGGCAGAAGCCTGCATTGCGAAGGGAGAATTAACTGTGGGGCATGGATATGAAGCCATGAAAAAAATGTTAGACATGAAAGAACGGCCAACAGCAGTGTTTTTAAGTAATTATGAGATTACACTTGGAGCCGTGATTGCCATGAATGAACAGAATGTTTCTTTTCCAAAGGAAATCTCCGTAATCGGGTTTGACAATATGATGCTGGCTCAAGTGGTAAAGCCTAAGCTTTGGATGATCACACAGCCCATGGAACAGATTGCTGTAAGGGCAGCCGAGATTATGATGGAACGGTTAAAGAACGGCAGCAGCCGGGAACCGCAGGTGGAAATACTCCAGACCATGTTGTCAGAGGGAGAGTCCATCGGAAGGATTGTTTGACGGGGGAAAAACATGTATAAAGTATTGCTGGTGGATGACGAAATTTTAATCCGGGAACGGATTTCCAGAAAAATCCCGTGGGAGGAACTGGGGTACGAATTAGCGGGTATCTGCGAGAACGGCAGGGAGGCCATAGCATTTATTAAACGGGAGCCGGTCAGCCTGATTCTCACTGATATCTGCATGCCCCATGTGGATGGACTGGAACTTGCAAAGTATGTATATGAACATGCCAAAAATACCAAGGTAGCAATTATTACGGGATATGAAGAATTTGAATATGCAAAAAAAGCGCTGGAATATCATGTGTTTTCCTATATATTGAAGCCTGTCACATCCGCAGAGCTTATGGAAAACTTAATGGAGATCCATAAGATTCTGGAGGATGAGAGGAATAATGAGCAGGTGCGTATCCGGTACGAAGACAGCTATCCATTGCTGGAAAACCAGTTCCTGCTTCAACTGGCCCAGGGAAAGATACCGGATGAGGCCATAGGGGAAAAGCTGAGGGAATTTAAAATCAATTTCCGTGGAGACAGCTACTGTGCTGCAATTTTCTTTCCAAGAGAACCGGTAAGCCGGATGGAGCTGGAGCACATGACGGAATTTACCAGGGCAAAATACCCGGAGGATGTTCTGGCCTTTCAAGGGAATGACGGAACCATGATTGCGTATATTAAGCGGAGCCGCAGCAACGATCAGGATAATAATATGGCCCGCTTATGCCGGATGATGGTACAGGACATCAGTAGCAAATTAGGGATCGAAGTGTTCTGTCTGATGGGGATTGCTGTCATGAATTTAAACGGCTTGAATCTTTCTTATGAAAAAGCCCTAGGGATGAAAGAATACCTTTATCTGGAAAAAGAATCCCATGTTTATGAATGGGATCAATACCAGAAATGCCGGTTCCAGCCAGATGCCGGATTTGAAAAAAATGACAGGGAAAAGAGATTGGTTCTTGCCGTCCAGAGCAATTTAAAGGAAGAGATACGCCGGGAAGTATCCTCGATCCGGGACGAATGCAGCGGGAAATGGCTTTCACGGACCAAGGTTGTGATTTTCTGTCAAAGCCTTATTCTGGCGGTGATGAATTCTTTGGAACGTCTGAACATGGAGGATGCGGAGCTTTTCCTAAAAGGGCAGGAGCTTTTTTCCGGCCTTTACGGTTGCAGTTATATCTCTGAAATGGAAGAAAAGTTGCTAGATTTTTTTGATTCCGCGGCAGATCTTATGAACAGGAACCGCAGCAGCTATGGAGAAGAACGGGCGGCAATGGCCCTTAATTATATCTCGGAGCACTATTCCGAATGCAGTCTTTCACTTCAGGAGGTATGCGGTAAGCTGGCGATCAGTGTCAGCTATTTCAGCTCAGCATTTAAAAATCACACAGGAATGACCTTTGTGGAGGCCCTGACAAAGACCAGGATGGAAGCGGCAAAGGAACTGCTGAAAAACACAACCATGAAAACCTATGAGATTGCGGAACGCTGTGGTTACAGTGATTCCAATTATTTCAGTTCAATTTTTAAAAAGACTGTAGGGAATACACCCAGAGAATATGCAAAATCCGTAACTGGACAGAAGGGAAAAGATGTTAAGGAAAATAAGGTTTAAAAGTATTCGCACCAGCATGATCATTTATTTCTCCTGTCTGGTTCTGCTGATTGTGACTGCATTCATGTTCTTTTCGATAAAATATACCAAAGAGAACCTGATGGAAAATTCCGAAGAGAACAGCCGCCGGTTGATTGAACAGGTAAACTTAAGCATCGAAAATTATGTGGATCATATGGAAAATATCTCTCATGTGGTTGTCAGCAACCGGGACATGCGGGAATATCTGTTTGGTGATGATGAAACCGGAGTGTGGCCTCATCTGAAGGAAGAATTCCAGACCATTCTTCAGGTGAGAAAGGATATTTACAATATTGCGATCCTTGGAAACAATGGCAGGTATTTTATCAACGGGGGAAACCGTGCGATGAATACCAGAGCACAGTTGGAAAAGAAGGAATGGTACCGGGAAGCAAAAGAGGCAGGAAGTGAAATTGTCATTTCCTCTTCCCATGTCCAGAATCTTGTGAAGGGTGATTACAAATGGGTGGTGACACTCAGCAGGGGAATCCAGAATCCCAAGACCCAACAGGTGGAAGGGCTGTTCATTCTTGATTTAAATTATGATGTGATCAATGACTTGTGTGAATCAATCCATCTGGGAAATAAAGGATATGTATATATTGTGGATCAGAAAGGGGAAATCGTATATCATCCCCAGCAGCAACTGATCTTAAGCGGGGTAAAAAATGAGCTGCTGAAAGAAGTTCTGAATCAGAAAACAGGAATTTCCTATAAAGATGAGAACGGGGAGAATAAGATTTATACCACCTTTCGCTCAGGTAAAACCGGCTGGACCATTGTGGGGGTTGTGTATACCTCTGAGTTGGTAAAAAGAGAACAGGACATGAGAGCCATGTACATTGGCATGGCACTGGCGCTGATCGTCCTGGCAGGTGTAATTGCCATATTCCTGTCTGACAGCATAACAAAGCCCATCAAACAGCTTCAGGCAGGTATGAAGAAAGTGCAGGAGGGAAGATTTCAGCCGGTATACATTGATGCAGGAGGAGATAATGAGATCGCCAGCTTAAACCGGTCCTTCAACCGGATGACGGAACATATTGATGAATTGATGAAGAGGAATATGGCGGAACAGGTGGAAAAGCGGAAAAGCGAGCTGAAGGCTCTGCAGTCACAGATCAATCCTCACTTTCTATATAATACCCTGGACTCTATCATCTGGATGATTGAAACCGATGATGCGCAGCAGGCCATAAAAATGACTTCCATATTGGCCCGGTTCTTCCGGCAGGCCATCGGGAATTCTGATGTGTTTGTCACGATCAGCCAGGAATTGGAATACACAAAAAATTATCTCTTAATTCAGCAGATGCGTTATAGGGATAAGGTAACCTTTGATATCCAGGTAAATCCGGATATACTGGAATGCCACATCATAAAACTGATTATGCAGCCCCTTGTAGAGAATGCGCTGTATCATGGACTTAAGTATAAAGAAGGGTGCGGCCATATTTGGATTACAGGGTATCGTCTGGAAAATAAAGTTATCCTTAAGGTGATGGATGATGGAATAGGGATGGATACAGAGACTCTGCAGAAACTTTTCCGGAACAAAAATAAAACCGGGGGGAAACACAATGGTGTAGGGCTGGGAAATATACAGAACCGCTTAAAGCTGTATTACGGTGAGGAATATGGAATCCAGGTGGACAGCGAAAGGGAAATAGGAACGGCAATTACCATTGAAATCCCTTTCCTGCTGCCGGAGCGCAAGGAGGATACAGATGAAAAAGCATAAAAATGGAATTGTTTTAGTGCTGCTTCTGCTGGCTGCTTCCTGTTTTGTCTTCTCTCTGATCCGGTTGGGGGAATTCAGAGAGAATAAAAAGGTGAAGATTGTTTTTATTCCTAAAGTCATGGATGAAACAAATGATTTTTGGATGTCAATGATTTCCGGTGCAAAAAGTGCTGCCAGGGAGTATCAGGCTGATATCGTTATCCTTGCTCCTCAAATTGAGAACGATTATGTAAGGCAGGAAAAATACATTGATGAAGCAATCAAACTGAATCCCGATGTGATCGCATTGTCACCCATCAGATATTCGGAGATGACGGATTCCGTATGGAAAATAAAGGAAGCCGGAATCAAACTGGTTCTGTTGGATTCCATGCTGGATGAGGATCTGGCAGAGTGCTGTGTCAGCACTGATAACATAGAGGCAGGAACCCAGATGGGCAATAAAATGCTGGATTATATGAAAGACGATACGAAAATTGCCATTATGTCCTTTGTAAAAGCTTCTTCCACTGCCATTGAACGTGAACAGGGGGTCAGGACCGGACTTGGAGAATACGAAAACCGGATTGACACTGTATTATACAGCAATTCAGACTATGAACAGGCTTATGAACAGACAAAGCAGCTTCTGAAAGAAAAGCCGGAAATCAATCTAATTGCCGGTTTAAATCTCTATTCCACAGTCGGAGTTGCCCGGGCCGTGCGGGAAATGGATCTCAAACATAAGATATATATTGTGGGTTTCGATAATGATGTGGAGGGAATCCAGTACCTGGAAGAAGGGATCATTGATACGCTCATTGTCCAGAAACCCTTTAACATGGGTTATTTAGGAATACAGAAGGCCGTGGAAATCGCAAAGGGAAAGAAGGTAGAGAAGATCATTTATTCTGAAACTGAGATCATAACGGTAGACAATATCTACACGGATGAAAACCAGAAACTGCTGTTTCCGTTTTAATCGAGAAAAAGTTTCCGTTATAACGGAATCATCAATCAGACAGAAGGAAGAAAAAGAGGAGTATTTTACGGAAAAGTAAAATATTCCTCTTTTTTTGTAAGATCCTCTATAGGAAAAAATATGAAAGAATATATAATGATAGAAGAAAGAGCGAAACGGTTCGCTCTTATAATCAGAGGAGATGGAAGGTGAAAATGTGGGCGACGTGATGCTTAGAATGAAGGGGATTGACAAGTCCTTTCCCGGTGTGCATGCACTGGACCATGTGGACCTGGAAGTGAAAAGCGGCGAGGTTCACGCGTTAATGGGTGAGAATGGTGCAGGAAAATCCACGCTGATGAAAATACTTACCGGTATTTATTCAAAGGACTCCGGCACGATTGAATTTGAAGGAAAAGAGATGGAGTTTACCACTCCAAAGGAAGCCCAGGACACAGGAATTGCCATTGTACATCAGGAGCTTAATATGATGAATCATCTTACGGTCGCGCAGAATATCTTCATAGGCCGGGAGATGATGAAAGGCGGGCTGATTGATGATTCCCAGATGAACAGGGAGGCCAAGAAGCTGTTCGACAGACTGAACATAGATATTAACCCAGCGGAAACCATGGGGAACCTGACCGTAGGAAGACAGCAGATGTGTGAAATTGCAAAGGCAATTTCCAGAGAAGTGAAGCTGATTGTATTTGATGAGCCTTCTGCAGCCCTGACAGAGGCTGAGATCGAGGAGCTGTTTAAAATCATCAGGGATTTAAGGGCCAAAGGTCTGGGAATTGTTTACATATCCCACCGGATGGATGAAATCAAGGTGATTACAGACCGGGTGACGGTTATGCGTGACGGCAGTTATGTGGGTACGCTGATTACAAAAGATAGTACCAAGGATGATATTATCAATATGATGGTAGGGCGTGTTATTTATGAGACGCCAAAGCAGGTGAGCAATGTGCCGGAGGGTGCCCCAGTTGTCCTTAAGGTGGAGCATTTAAATGCCGGAAGACTGGTAAAGGACGTCAGCTTTGAGCTGCACAAGGGCGAGATCCTTGGCTTTTCCGGGCTGATGGGAGCAGGAAGAACCGAGACAGCCAGAGTGATCTTCGGGGCTGATAAAAAGGAAAGCGGAGATATATTCATCAATGATAATAAGGCGGAGATAAAGACAACAGAGGATGCGGTAAAACACGGAATAGGATATTTGTCTGAGGACCGGAAACGGTTTGGCCTTGTCATCCAGAAAACCGTAGCAGAAAATGCATCAATGGCTTCCTTACCGGATTTTATCCAGGGTCTGTTTATTGATCAGGAGAAAGAACAGAGGGAAGCGGAACAATATGTGAAAACTTTGAATATCAAGACTCCCGGAGTGGATCAGCTGGTAATGAACTTATCAGGAGGGAATCAGCAGAAGGTAGTCATAGCAAAATGGCTGATCAAAAACTGTGATATCCTGATTTTTGATGAACCTACAAGGGGAATCGATGTAGGTGCAAAAAGTGAGATCTATCATTTAATGAATGAACTGGTAAAGCAGGGGAAATCCATCATCATGATATCTTCGGAAATGACGGAGATTCTTCGTATGAGTGACAGAGTCATCGTGATGTGCGAGGGACGTATCACAGGAGAGCTTCCCATTGAAGAAGTGACGCAGGAACGTATCATGACTGCGGCCACCTTGAGAAATTAATCCAGGAGGAGAAAGAGATGGAAAAACTGAAAAACAATCCGGTTGTGAAGGCAATCGGTACACAGAGACTGGTTGCGTTGCTGGCACTGATTGTCATTTATGGGGTATTTGGCTTAATGAATCCCCGGTTTGCCACCTACAATACCATGGTAAATATATTTGACGCATCGTATTATATCGGATTTATGGCGATCGGAATCTGCTTTGTAATTGCAACGGGCGGGATCGATCTGTCAATCGGTACCGTATTGACCATGTCAGGTCTGGTGGCCGGTTATCTGAGCGTTAACAAAGGTTTTCCAATGTGGCTTACAATTATTATCTGTATACTCATCGGCATGATTTTTGGTTTGATAAATGGCCTGCTGGTGGCTAAAATGGGGCTGCCCCCTTTTATAGCTACCCTTGGTACCATGATGCTGTCAAAGGGAATCGGTTCTATTATCACAGGCGCCCAGTCGGTTACCTGGAAATCCGGTTCTGATCCTGAAGGCTGGTACCGCTGCCTTTTCAAGATTAAAACAGCAGGCGGATTGCTGATTCCCACCGGTTTTGTGCTTCTGATCGCTGCAGCCGTCATTATGGCCATCGTATTGAATAAGACGAAAACCGGACGATATATCCTTTCACTTGGCAGTAACAAGGAGGCCACGCGGCTTTCCGGTGTTAATGTTGACAAGTACCTGGTCATCGCATATATCATAAGCGGTACTTTTGCAGGAATTGCAGGCCTTGCATATTCCACCATTTATTCCACCTTGCTTCCAGGCGGAGGAGCCGGATTTGAAATGGATGCCATCGCAGGTGTGGTAATCGGAGGAACCTCAATGGCAGGCGGTACCGGTACGATTGCAGGTACTATGATCGGTGTGTTTATTATTTCCGTACTGAAAACAGGCCTGCCATTTGTAGGGCTGCAGACACACTATCAGCAGGTTGCAACAGGTCTTGTATTAGTAGTTGCTGTATTTGCTGATGTATATAGAAATCGTAAGAAATATTAAATAAATTCAGGGAATGTGATTCGAAAGAATTTACATACAGAACCATTCAAATATAAGGAGGAAGTAAAAATGAAACGAAATGTATTGGGAATTTTACTGAGCACGGCAATGATTGCCACTGCCCTGGCCGGATGCGGAAGCAAAGCAACGGGCAGTACCTCTGCAGCTCCTGAAGCCACAGAGGCTAAAACCTCAGAAGGCACTCAGGCCCCTGCAGCCACAGAAGCTGCTTCTAACGGAGATATGACTGTTTACCTGGTAGCAAAAGGATTTCAGTCCCAATATTGGCAGGCAGTATATAAGGGCGCTCAAAACGCAGCAAAAGGATTGGGGGTCCGTCTGGAATTTCAGGGACCGGATTCTGAATCGGATATTGCACAGCAGGTTCAGATGTTGAACAATGCGGTTCAGATGCAGCCAAATGCAATTGGACTGGCAGCTCTGGATGTATCAGCTTTAAACGACAGCATTAAGGAAGCTCAGGATGCAAAAATCCCGATCATAGGATTTGACTCCGGTGTTCCGGATGCACCGGCAGGTTCCGTAGCGGCCAATGCGGCTACGGACAATTACAAGGCAGGAGAAGTAGCAGCCGAAAATACATATCCTTTGGTAAAGGATATCATTGCAAAAGCCTCTGGTAGCGTACGGATCGGAGTTCTGAACCAGGATGCCACATCAGAATCCATTATCAGCCGCGGACTTGGTTTTATTAATAAAATTACCGAACTGATTGAAGCTGATGGAAAAAGTGTATGTGTAACCGGAAATGAAAAATTTGTAAGTGACGCAAAAGCGGACAAGGGCGACTCTGCAGATGTTATTCTGGATGTTGCAGTTCCTGCAAAAGTTGAAGCCTCTCTGATGACAACAGACGCACAGACAATATTAAATAAAGATGATACGATCTGCATATTCGCATCAAACCAGAAGACAGGGGAGGGCCTGATCACAGGTGATGAGAATCTGGGAAGACTGGGGAAGGAAGTAATCGGTGTTGCATTTGACTCCGGTACCATGATTAAGGAGGCGATAAAAGACGGCAGACTTGCCGGCGCTGTTACCCAGGCACCGGTAGAGATCGGATACCAGACAGTGGAGCTGGCAGTGAAAGCTGCCAGGGGTGAAGCAGTAACTGACGTGGATACAGGCTGTAAGTGGTACACCGTTGATAATATGGACAACGAAGAAATTATACAGAATCTGTATGACTAAGGAATAACGAATTGATCAATCGGGCTGCTGCATCAGGCGATAGAAAATCTCCGGGCAGCAGCCCTTAATTTTTATCTAGCTGAGGAGGAAGAAAGATGTTAAAAGGAATACCGGCAATTTTAAGCCCGGAACTGTTAAAAATACTTTGTGAAATGGGTCATACGGATGAGCTGACCATTGGTGATGGGAACTTTCCTGGTCATACCTATGGGCAGAAGGTGATTCGTATGGATGGACACGGCGTGGCTGAGATATTGGCTGCAATCCTTCAGGTATTTCCCCTGGATACTTATGAGGAGCATCCGGTAACTTTAATGGCGGTGGTTGCAGGAGATAAAGTGGAAACCCCTATTTGGGAGCAGTACAAAGAGATCGTAGCAAACTATGATGAACGGGGTGCTGGCTGCTTTGAAAAAATCGATAAGTGGAAATTCTACGAAAAGACAAAGGAGAAGTCATCGGTTGTCATTATGACAAGTGAAAAGGCGCTATATGCAAACATCATTTTAAAAAAGGGCGTGGTGATATAAAACAAATGACTGGCACTTGTTTCCATGGATAAGGAAGGAGTAAAGGAGCCGGGGATTGATGGGTCTATTCCATGAAAATGGAGATTTGGAGTATGGAGGGGAAGAATATGTTTCAAAAGATGAAATTGGCATCTAAATTAGGTGCTGTCATTGGCTTTTTTCTGGCAGCAATTTTTTTAATTCTGATTGCAGTTACTGCCATGGTGTCAGGCAGTGCGATTACAACCGGCGTATCAGGGGAGCTGACTGCAATCGCCAAATCCAACAGCATTAAAGTCCAGCAAATATTTGATGCTGCCGGAACGGTAGCAAATGATATGCAAGCCTATTTGGAAAATGCCTGTGAGGAGGGGGAATCTTCTGCAGAGCGGATGAAACTGCCCTCCGACCCTGCTGTTGCCGGTTTGTTTCAAAGTTCCATTTATGGACAGGCTCTGACGCCTTTGAATTACGAAGTGGAGACCTTTTTAACTGCGACTGCCAGAAACAGTGCAGTTATGAATGAGGATATCGTGGGAGTTGGGGCAATGTTTGAGCTTTATAAGTTCCAGAGTGATATTAGAGATTATGCCTTTCGTGTGACAAAGAATAATGAATCGGGAGTGATTGAGCCTTTTGGAAACTACAGCACTTATTCCGGCGAGGAGTACTATAAAACTGCGGCAACTACGAAAAAAAGCACGGTGACTCCTCCATATGAGTACAATGGAATCACCATGGTATCCTATGCCTCTCCAATCTTGAAGGGCTCCGAAGTGCAGGGGGTGGTGCTGGCGGATATTAATGTCAGCAATTTCAAGAAAGTAGAGTCCTCCAACCCTAAATATCCATCCATGTACGCTACCATTCTTGACAACAAAGGGACAATCATCTATAACAGCGAGGATATCAGGAGAGTTGGGAAATCCATTGGCGAGTTTATGAAAAACCCCGCGGATATTCCGGCTGTTGAGAGCATCATGTCCAAAGGCCAGCCGTTTCAGGCAGAGATGATCCGTAACGATGGCGAGAAAATCTTACAGTTTTACGCTCCGATCTCAGCCAGCGGTGAGACATGGTGGTCTATCACCGGTGTAAGTGTATCGGATGTGAATAAGGCAGTGACCAAAACGGTTGTACTGTTAGTGATCATTTCTATGGCAGCGCTGCTTCTTTTGCTTGTGCTTATCCTATACTTTTTGAAAAAAATGCTTAAACCCATGCAGCCCATTGTGCAAGCAGCCGAGAGCATCTCGAACGGAAATTTAAACGTTCCGCTTGTCATTTCAACCCAGGACGAAATCGGAATTTTGGCGGATTCATTTGCTAAAATGTCTGGTAATCTGCAAAAGATTGTAAATGATATCGACTATCTGTTAGGCCAAATGGCAAATGGTAATTTTGATATAGATACTCAGGCGGAGGCAAGTTATACCGGAGACTTTCGAGGTATTTTGCTTTCGGTACGCAAACTCAGCTGCACCTTCCAAAATATTTTAAACCAGATGAATCAGTCCGCCAATCAGGTTGCTGCAGAAAGCCGGCAGGTGTCGGGCCATGCAAAAGCTCTTTCACAGGGGGCCGCAAAACAGGCTTTTTCCGTGGAAGAATTGGCTGCGACTATTGGTGAGCTTTCCGATTATATAACCGGCAATGCAAAAAATGCGCAGCAGGCCAGCCTGCAATCCCGAGAAACCGCTTTTGAACTGGAAAATGGAAAGAAGCAGATGGCCCGTATGACCGCAGCCATGAATCAGATTGACAGTTCTTCCGCTGAGATCAGTAAGATCATTAAGACCATTGAGGACATTGCTTTTCAGACCAATATTCTGGCACTTAATGCCGCTGTGGAAGCTGCCCGTGTAGGTGAGGCTGGAAAAGGATTTGCCGTTGTGGCGGATGAAGTACGGAACCTGGCTGGTAAGTCTGCGGAAGCCTCCAATGATACGGCAGCACTGATAGAAGCAACGATCGCGGCAGTTCAGGAGGGGATGACCACTGCAAAAGAGACAGCGGTTTCACTGGAGAGAATTGTGGAATCATCAGGAATATCCACGGCGCTGGTTCAACAGATTTTTACGGTTTCTCAAGAACAGGCATCTTCCGTTGCCCAAGTGACTCAAGGGATCAACCAGATATCCAAGGTGGTGCAGGCGAACTCCGTGACTGCCGAAGAGAGTGCTGCGGCCAGTGAGAAATTATCCGGTCAGGCGCAGCTTTTAAAGAAATTAGTCAGGCAGTTTAAGTTAAGGGCGGACCAGGATACCGTGCCATTAAAAGTACCGGACAACCAGCTTTCCAAAGGTGAAAAATACTAAAGGTAATATCTTTACCAGCTTTTTTTGCTGTGTTATACTTGAGACAACAGGAGTAAGAGCAGCGTAAGCTGATGTTTGATTCTTTTGTCATCACAGGAAGGTAAAACATGAAAAAAAGTATTGCGGTTATTGCATTAGACCCATTTGCAGGAAAAGCATATGCGCAGCAGGTTCAGTCAGTGTTTGGAGAACGGGCAGTTGTACGAAATTATAGCATGATGGATGGAACAGCAGCGACTATGGAACCGTGTGATTTGTATATGGGATCGACGGATGCTTTTGATGCCATGGGGGATCCGAATCGGTATATTCCGTCTGATGCACAACGGATGGAAATTCAGGTTACTTATTTTAAAGAAGCGGTACGCCGTTTGGAAGAGATTCCGAAGGGAACAAAGGTCATTTTTGTCAATATCACTGAGGTTATGGCCAGGGAAGCAGTGACACAGCTGGAACAGCTGGGGATTACCCATTTAAAGTTTATACTCTATGCTCCGGGAAGCAAGCTGACTGATATGGCAGAGATTGCTGTTACTCCTGATGAAGAGCGTTATGTGCCAAGCGGGATTCCTACAATTATAAATCTGGGGCAGAGGACCTGCTCTGCCGATACCATGATTGAAGCTGCGTTCAGGCTGGGGTTTGACGACCTGCTGGAAGAAGCCTCATTTAAACAGTATCAGGAATCGGTATGCACCAATACCTACTATTTTGACCAGATGTTCAATCGTTCCAGAAGATTGGAGAGTCAGTTTGATATTCTCATGGAAGTACTTGATCAGGGTGTGATCGCGGTAAATGAACATGGAGAAATATATGCAATCAACAAAAATGCTGTTGATATCACCCGTGTTCCTGAAAATCTTAGTCTTACAAACATGGGGGAAGAAGTATTCCCTTATATCCCATTCCGGAAATGCTTAGAGGAGAAAAAGGAGACAAATCCTCAAGTTGTAAGAGTTGCAGGAAATCTGGTAAGCCTTTATGTGCGGCCGGTGTTAAGGCGGGATGTCTGTATTGGTGCCTTCGCCATCTTGCAGAAGTTCAATGAGATGGAGCGCCGGCAAAATGAACTCCGGGGTCAATTGATGAAAAAGGGCCAGGGGCATAGAGCCAAATATTGTTTTGATGATGTGATCGGAGAGTCTGATCTAATATTAAAGACTAAATTTATCTTGAATAAAATGGCCTGCACAGAATCTCCTGTTTTGTTAATAGGGGAAACGGGAACCGGTAAAGAGCTGTTTGCGCACTCCGTCCATAATGCGTCAAAGCGCAGGGATCAGCCATTTGTGGCAATCAACTGTGCAGCAATGCCGGAAAATCTGTTGGAGAGTGAACTGTTTGGTTATGAAGAAGGAGCTTTTACCGGCGCGAAAAAAGGAGGCCGTCCAGGTTTATTTGAATTTGCACATCAAGGGACACTATTCTTAGACGAAGTGGAAGGCATGAGCCCTGCGCTGCAGGTAAAGCTGCTGCGTGTTTTGCAGGAACGTGAAATCATGCGGGTAGGCGGAAATCAGATTATTCATGTCGATGTGAGGATCGTTGCTGCAACGAATGAAGAACTTGAGCAAAAGGTGGCGGAAGGCACGTTCCGGCAGGATCTTTATTACAGACTGAACGCATTGCCGGTGTTAATTCCGCCGCTAAGAAAGAGAGCGGAAGATGTATTCTTAATTCTGGATAGCTTTCGAAAAGAACTTGGAGGAACATTCCGTTTAAGTGATGATATTAAGGAGTTATTTCGTAAATACGAATGGCCGGGAAATATACGGGAACTGCGTAATGTCGTGGATTATTTGTGCTTTACTGGCCATACCGTAATAACGATTGCTGATTTGCCTCCGGTCTTTCGTATAGGTAAATATAAAGAAGAGACCAATGAGACAAAAGATGCTGAGCCGAAAGCATACGATACAGATAAGCCGCTTCCGTATCAAAACACATCGCATTTGCCTACCGAACAGGAGCGGGTAATTCTGGAAATTCTTTATCATGCAGAGCGTACAGGACAGTCTATTGGACGGGATAAAATACTGTTGGAGGCTCAGATGCGCAAGATAAAGTTAACACAGCCCCAGGTGCGTAAAATATTAAGCAGATTAGAGGAAAATGGCTACGTAATTGTTACAAGGGGCAGAGGTGGAAGTAGTATTACCAAAAAAGGAGTCGATTGGATAACCAATTAATATGGTTAAAACAACCTAGTTTATAACCATATTCAAACCTATTTACAACCAATTAAAGACCAAAAGAAAAAGGTTTTCATTCCTCGACAAAGTTCTGCAAAATCAAGTAAAAAGTATAAACGTAGAAAAGGCAGCATTTACAGGCTTTTTCTACGTTTTTATTAATATATTTTCTTCTTCATAAAAAGTTGGCACGTGTGTTGCTCTATATATAAATAGAAAACTGAAAGGAGCATTTTATGAAGTATAATTTTGACGTCGTAGTTGACCGAAGTGAAAACAGAGCGGGAAAATACGATGAGAGGCAAAAAAAGTTTGGTACCAAGGAGGTGATACCGCTTTGGGTCGCAGATATGGATTTTCAAACGGCACAGCCAATCATTGATGCATGCGTGGAAAAAGCAATGGAAGGGATCTGGGGATATACATACCGGCCGGACTCCTATTTTGATGCAATACTAGGCTGGCAGTTCCGCAGGCATGGCTGGAAGATTGACAAGGAAAAAGTAAGCTGGAGCCTGGGAGTAGTACCAGCACTGTCTGCTATTGTCAAGGTATTTAGCAATAAAGGGGATTCTATCATGATCCAGACTCCCGTTTATTCTGAATTCTACGATGTTACGGAGGCATGGGAAAGAAAGGTAGTTGAAAACCAACTAGTTGAAGAGGACGGAAAGTGGACAATTGATTTTGCAGATTTTGAAGAGAAAGCAAAAGATCCAAATGTGAAAATCTTTCTTTTGTGCAGCCCTCATAATCCTCTTGGGATTGTCTGGACGAAGGAGCAGCTTCAGAAAATGTTTGATATTTGTTACGCCAATGACGTGTTGATGGTTTCTGACGAAATACATTCTGATCTGGTGTTTCATGGAAAGAAACATATTCCAACCGCTATGATATCGGAAAAGGCCAAAGATCATGTCATAAGTTGTATTTCTGGAACGAAGACATTTAACCTTGCAGGATTACAGGCATCAACGAATGTTTTCCCGAACCTGGAAATGAAGGCCGCCTTTGATAAGTTTTGGATGAATTTAGACATCCACAGGAATAATGCATTTAGTTCCGTAGCCATGGAAGCGGCGTTTAACGAGGGGGAAGAGTGGTTAGAACAATTGCTTCCATATCTCTCTGAAAACTTTGAGTTTATCAGAGATTATTGTGAGAAGTACATTCCTAAAATTAAGCCCAATGTACCGGATGCTACTTATCTGGTATGGCTGGATTGCCGGGAATTGGGAATGAATAATGAAAGATTAAGAAAGTTTATGATTGAAGATGCAAAATTGGGATTAAATGAAGGCTATACCTTTGGCCGGAGTCTTTCCGGCTATATGAGATTAAATGCAGCATGTCCCAGATGCGTGCTGGAAAAAGCCATGAAACAGTTAGAGGATGCGGTAAATCGTCTGTAAAAGAAAGAAATGATAAAAGTCACTTGAAATCAAAATTATGGGGTGAAAAGGAGAAGTGTACTTATGAATAAGAAAGATATCTGGAAAAGCTATCGGTTCCCTATCCTGTTAGTGCTGGGAATTTTAATCGGATCAGGATTTGGATTAATTGCAGGTGAGAAGGCTACAATCGTGAAACCGCTTGGCGATATTTTCCTTAACTTGATGTTTACAATCGTTGTGCCGATGGTCATGGTTTCTATATCCAGTGCTGTGGGAAGCATGGTGAATATGAAACGTCTTGGTAGTATTTTAATGAATCTTATCGTTGTTTTTATCGGCACTGGCGCTGTCGCAGCTGTGCTGGTCCTGTTTGCTGTAAATCTTTTCCCGCCTGCGGCAAGCACTACAATTGCTATGGGTGCTACGGAAGTTGGGGAAACTGCTGCGGTTGGTGACATGATTGTTGGAGCTCTTACTGTTTCCGATTTTCCAGATCTGATAAGCCGTCAGAACATGCTTCCATTGATTATTTTTTCTGTCATGTTTGGATTCTGTGTAAGTGCATGCGGCGGTGATGAAAGCCCTGTTGGAAAAATGCTTACTAACTTAAATGATGTCATCATGAAGATGGTCAATTTAATCATGAAATTTGCTCCGATCGGTCTGGGTGCATATTTTGCCAACTTAGTAGGCGAGTTTGGTCCAAGCTTAATTGGTGATTACGGTCGTTCCATGATCCTATATTATCCGCTCTGCTTAATTTACGTAGTAATATTCTTCCCATTGTATTCCTATATAGCAGGCGGAAAAGAAGCGGTTCGCCGTATGCTGAAATTTGTTCCTACGCCTGCATTGACTGCTTTCGCAACTCAAAGCTCAATGGCTACCCTGCCTGTAAATCTGGATGCTTGTGACAAAATGGGAGTTCCTAAGGATATTAGAGAGATTGTTCTTCCCATGGGAGCTACCATGCATATGGATGGTTCGGTATTATCTTCTATTGTTAAGATTGCATTTTTGTTTGGAGTGTTTCATCAGCCGTTTACAGGAGTGGGAACTTATGCCATGTCAATTGTTGTAGCGATTTTGTCTGCATTTGTATTATCCGGAGCGCCAGGGGGTGGTCTGGTAGGCGAAATGCTGATCGTCGGTCTTTTTGGTTTTCCACCAGAAGCATTTCCGTTAATTGCAACCTTAGGGTTCCTGTTTGACCCTGCAGCTACCTGCTTAAATTCATCTGGTGATGCCATTGCCTCCATGATGGTAGCCAGAATGGTTGAAGGAAAAGACTGGATTCATAATCGCTTAACACATAGCAACAAAGAACTAATTGAAAAATCAGATATTACTGCATAAAAGAAAGGAAAGATACTTATGAAAATTACAATTATTGGAAGCCACTTATGCCCAGACACTCTTTACGCGCTGAATAAGCTGATTGATAAGAAAGCCAGCGTAGATTTTAAAAATTTGTCAGCAGATTTAAAGGATTTAAAAGCATATCTTGCTGCCCGTGAATCGGAACCGGCATATGAAGCGGTTAAAAGAAACGGTGGTATTGGGATTCCGTTTTTTATTCTTGAAGACGGAACCAAAACCCTAGACTTAGATGAGGTATTAGAAAAACTGTAATATCTTAAAAGCGGGGGCATATAGGAAACTGTCAGTAATCCTCATATGCCCCGCTTTTTGACCTTATCAAGTAGTGAAGCGGATCGCGAATATCCGATGGACTATTTGTTAAATCAGAAGCCTGAGCAATGGGGAGGATTGATATGGATACAAAGGATTTACGTTATACAACTTATGTTCAGATTTTAAAAGAAGAGTTAGTACCGGCAATGGGGTGTACGGAACCAATTGCCTTAGGATATGGCGCGGCAAAAGCGAGAGAAGTGCTTGGCAGTTTGCCGGATAAAGTAGAAGTAAATGTAAGCTATAATATTATTAAAAATGTAAAAAGCGTTGTTGTACCCAATACGGATGGCTTAAAGGGAATTGAGGCAGCAGTAGCAGCAGGAATCGTTGCTGGTGACGCAACGAAGCTTCTGGAGGTTATTTCAGTCGTTAGTAATGATAAAAAGTCAGAGATAAGAGACTTTATGAATCATGTGCCGATTACGGTGAAAGCGATAGATGGAGAACTGACGTTTGATATCGTGCTCATTTTATTTAAAGAGAATGAGTATGTAAAACTGAGAATTGCTCAATATCATACAAACATCATTTTGATTGAGAAAAATGGAGAAACATTATTTAATTTGGAAGCCGGCAGGGAACAGGGGAGTGAAAATAGTATTGAAAACACTCAGGAGGTTGGCTTAACAGATAAGAGCCTGCTAAACTTAAAAGATATAATCGAATTTGCAGATACATTGCTGGTCAAAGATGTGAAAGACATTTTAGATCCTCAAATTAATTACAACATGGCGATTGCTTTAGAGGGATTAAAGAATGATTATGGCGCAAACATTGGAAGCACATGGCTGGCTTCTTACGGAAATGATGTCCGTAATCGTGCAATTGCCAAGGCAGCGGCCGGCAGTGATGCAAGAATGAGTGGATGCGAACTTCCGGTAATCATTAACTCCGGCAGCGGGAACCAGGGAATTACGGTTTCAGTTCCTGTGATTGAGTATGCAAATGATCTGGATGTGACAAGGAACAAATTATATCGTGCCCTTGCCCTTGCAAATCTGATCTCCATCCATGAAAAGACCGGAATTGGCCGGTTGTCAGCGTATTGCGGCGCTGTCAGTGCCGGGTGTGCCGCCGCATGTGGTATTGCCTATTTATTAGGCGGTGGATTTGAAGAGATCGCACATACTCTTGTAAATTCTGTTGTCATTACATCTGGCATGATCTGTGACGGAGCCAAGCCTTCCTGTGCAGGGAAAATAGCTACCAGTATTATGGCAGGCTTTTAGGCCATGACATGTTTAAAAATGGGGAGCAGCAGTTCCGTTCCGGTGAAGGAATAATTAACCGTGATGTCGAGGAAACCATACGTAATGTCGGACGGCTTGGTAAGGACGGAATGCGTGAGACGGACCGGGAAATTGTTAAGATAATGATTGGCGAGTAATGGTAAGGGATACAAATATTTATCTGTAATATATACAGTCATTGCCACATGTAATATATATAAGACCGGGTTTTTGTGGCATTGGCGTGAAAATAATAGCATCGATATCAGGAGGTATTATTATGGTTTTAGGTCAAGAAAAAGTCTCATTATTGAATTTGCCCACTCCGTTGGAGTTTCTTAAAAATATATCAGAAGAGTTAGGGATCCAGTTATATTTAAAACGTGATGATATGACGGGTCTGGGTATGGGAGGCAATAAGCTTCGGAAGCTGGAGTATATTTTAAAAGAAGCGCAAGATAAAGGCGCGACCATGCTTATTACTGAGGGCGGCGTACAAACAAATCATGGTCGGTTGACAGCTGCTGTGGCTGCTAAGTACAATATGAGGTGTGCGATTGTTGCAATCGGGGATTACCCGGGAGAATTGTCGGCAAACTTACTGTTAGACAGATTAATGGGCGCAGAAGTGATCATAAAAAAGGATGACGGCCGTCCGTCTCTTGAACAGTATAAAGAGTTGGTTAAGGACACAATCAAAAAATATGAGGCACAGGGAGAAACCGTTTATTACATACCCCTTGGCGGTTCTGATGATATCGGTATCCTGGGTTACTATGAATGTGCGGTCGAGCTTACAAAACAGGCAGCCGCCATGGGAATCAGTGATGCACGGGTTATTTCTGCAGCAGGCAGCTTAGGGACCTATATGGGACTGTATTGCGGATTTCATAATGAAGATTCCGGCCT
The DNA here is from genome assembly GCF_000732605.1 of Lacrimispora celerecrescens. Classification (GTDB taxonomy): domain Bacteria; phylum Bacillota; class Clostridia; order Lachnospirales; family Lachnospiraceae; genus Lacrimispora; species Lacrimispora celerecrescens_B. The sequence continues at coordinate 73,260 of NZ_JPME01000015.1, forward strand.
GGCATTAACCGGTGTAGCGATTTCCCCCTTTGATGATTTCAAAGAGCAAAGCATTGTGGAACTGTTTGACAGCACAAAAGAAAAGTATGGAATGAAAATAAGTGCCGGACTAAAAGATTTTGATATTGAAAAGGAGTATGTCCGGGGCGGATACAATCTCCCTTCAAAGGAGGTAAGGGATGCGGTTCGTCTGATGGCAGGAAAAGAAGCCATCCTGCTAGATCCCTGTTACACAGGAAAATGTTTTGCCGCAATTATTGATATGGTTAAGGACGGGAAAATCAAAAAAGGTGAGAAGATAATCATGATCCATACAGGAGGAGCTCCTGGATTATACACAAAGCATCATAGAGTGGAGTTTGAAAAGGAATTAATTGATGGGGTTACAATTCTTGAATAAATTGTGTAACGTTCTCCGTGATAAAAAAGAGTGAGGTGATAACTTCGCTCTTTTTGCAAAGTCTGTAGGTATTATGGTATAATATTTATAATACAATGGTTGCAAAGGGAGGTTGCCATGAAACATAAATTAACGGTGGAGCAGCGTCAGCTAATGTCTCAAAGCCAGATCTCTTCTCTGGAATTGCTTGCATTATGCAATAGTGAGCTGAGTCGGTATATGGAAAATGAATATATGGAAAATCCTCTGCTGGAGCAAACCAATTCTGGAAATGAATCTTATACTCAGGAAGATTATCAAGCGTGGTATCAATTAAATTACAGCAAGCCTTTAAAAAATACAGCAGGGTATTTCGAAGAAGGCAATGAGGGGAGCACTCAGGAGTTTGATACTTCAAACGCGAATAATATTTATACCTATGTTTATGAGCAGCTGGAGTTAGAACGCTATTCGGATATACAATTACGTGTAATTGATTTTTTGATTCAGAGCCTGGATCGTAATGGGTTTATCGATTTGGAGGTTCCTGAGATTGCTCAGTTGACCGGTGTGAATGAGCAGGTAATCGAAAGCTGCTTATTCGATTTAAAAAAGTTGGAACCAAATGGTATTTTCGCAAAGAATCTGGTAGAATGCTTGTTAATTCAGACTGAAATACTAGGACTTGATGATGAAAACCTAAAAAATATTATCTCATATCATTTAACGGACATATCTCAGGGGAAAATAAGCTCAATCACCCGAGCACTCGATATCTCATCTGCACAGGCCAGAAGATATGTTGCTCTGATTAGTACCTTAAATCCAAGGCCGCTGCAGGGGTTTGGAGAGAATGAAAAGCAATATATTATTCCGGATGTTATCGTTTCTATGGGGCCGGAGGGGAAATGGAATATAGAAATCAATGATCATTGGTGCGGAGACTATCAGTTAAACGATTATTATCTCCAGATGATGGCAGAAGTAAAAGAGCAGGAACTTTTTGAATACTTTAAGAATAAGTTGGAGCGGGCGAAATTTCTCATTCATGCGGTTGAACAGAGGCGCAGGACGATTATTCAAATAACAAATGCAGTATTGGAAGAGCAGGATGAATTTTTCCGATATTCCGGGAAACTTAAACCTTGTACCATGACACAAATGTCAGAAAAGCTGTCGGTTAGTACCTCGACCATAAGCCGTGCCGTGAAAGACAAATATCTTCAGTATCCCGCAGGTTGTATTCTGATGAAAAACTTATTTTCTGCGTCAGTTCCCGCAGGTGACGGCAGCCTGATTAATTCGGATGGCGTCAAAGAATTAATACGTGAACTCATAAATGAAGAAAAGAAAGAAAAGCCGTACAGTGATTCGAAGCTTGCAGAATTACTGAGTGAAAAGGGGTGTCGTCTTTCTCGAAGAGTTATTGCCAAATATCGGGAAGAGATGGGGATCTCTGGCAGTTTTGAGCGGAAAATGAAAAACGATATGAATAAAGGAGTCAACTAAAACTTTGATTTTAGTTGACTCCTTTATTGGCCGCAAGGATTATTCAATCATAAAATTTTCAGAACTGAAGTTGGCATAATACCTGCCTGTCTGGGCAGTAAACTTAAGCACACGCCTGATCCGTCAGGATGATACCGGAATCTGGACTGTGATTGGGTATGATCCTGCACCGGTATAATCTTTAGTATAATTAAAAATCAAAGGAATACATTTGAAGTATTCAGAGAAAATAGAGAAAAAGATTGCAAAAATTCTACAAAATTGTATAATGAAGGTGAAAAGATATACTTGATCCTAATTTAAATATTATGAGTCTTTTCCAAGGAAGAAGTCTCTGTCCAGGACAGTCAGACAAACTTCCATCATATAATTCGATTGCTTTTATATGCGATCAAAGCGCAGGGAGGTAATATGAAACGATTTAAACGTATATTTGTAGTTGTAATTGATTCTTTAGGAATAGGTGCTATGAACAATGCCGCCGAGTACGGCGACGTGGGCAGCGATACCCTTGGACATATTGATACCACAGTGGATCATCTGAATCTGCCGAATTTAGAAACTCTTGGTTTAGGAAACTTACGTTCCTTAAAGCATGTAAAACCGGTATCTGAGCCTAAGGCGTATTATGGAAAACTGAATGAAGCCAGCGTGGGAAAAGATACTATGACAGGCCATTGGGAAATGATGGGGCTTTACATTACAAAGCCGTTTCAGACGTTTACGGAAACAGGTTTTCCTAAGGAACTGCTGGATGAACTGGAGAAACGCACCGGACACAAGATCGTCGGAAATAAATCCGCCAGTGGAACGGAAATCATGGATGAACTGGGAGAGCATCAGATTGCTACCGGGGACATGATCGTTTACACTTCTGCGGATTCCGTATTACAAATCTGTGCCAATGAGGAAACCTTTGGCTTACAGGAGCTTTACCGCTGCTGTGAAATAGCAAGGGAACTCACCTTAAGGGATGAATGGAAGGTGGGCCGGGTCATTGCAAGACCTTATGTTGGCATGAAGAAAGGCGAGTTTAAAAGAACTCCAAACCGTCATGATTATGCCTTAAAGCCATTTGGGACCACTGCTCTTAATATATTAAAGGATGCAGGTCTGGATGTGATCAGCGTAGGCAAGATCTTTGATATTTTCGACGGCGAAGGTCTTACAGAAGGCAATAAATCCCAAAGCAGCGTTCATGGCATGGAACAGACCATAGAGATTGCAAAGAAGGATTTTAACGGGCTGTGCTTTGTAAACCTGGTAGATTTTGACGCCCTGTGGGGACATCGCCGGGATCCAATTGGATACGGTGCAGAATTAGAGCGATTTGATGAAAAGCTGGGAGAACTTTTACCGCTTTTAAAAGAGGACGATCTGCTTCTGATTACGGCAGACCATGGCAATGATCCCACCTTTAAGGGAAGCGACCATACAAAAGAAAAGGTGCCTTTCCTGGCCTATTCGACTTCTTATGCCAACTGCGAAGAATTAAAGGAACAGAATACATTTGCAGTGATCGGGGCAACGGTGTTGGATAATTTCGGTTTGCAAAAAGCTCAGGATATGATTGGAGAGTCAATAGAGGAATTGCTTTAAGATTCTAAAAGCACCGCTTTGTCTATGATGAATTCAAAAATTATCATAGACAAAGTCAGGTGCTTTTTTTTGTGCTTTCCTTGGAACGTATCCTTGCTTCGATTTCTTATACAAAATAATCTCCGTAATTCTCTTTTAAATATGCTTCCATTTCAGATTCGCTTTTTCCTCCGATTTCCGATACAAAGCTGGTGGTTAAGAACCGGTGTTTCCGGGTAGAAAAGCCATTAGCCAGAAGGGTTTTCATATCATTGCTGTCTACAAAGAAATTCATACGGAGGACAGGAAGGTTATGGGCATGAAGGATATTAAAAATCCGGGATGAAAAGCAAAGGATATAGTCATAATCTAAGTCTTTCAGCCTGTGGATTTCGTTAATGTTTAAGGTCCCCATCCACTGCAGCTCTACATATTCCTTGATCTGTTCCAGAAAAAAGCTGACACGCTCAAAGTTAATGCTGGTCATCACAACGATTTTCTTATACTGGCGGTTTATGGTACGGTTGCGGAGAATGTGTTTTTGCACCAGCAGGGTCAGCGTGGAAAGGTGCTCATCCATGAAAGAAAAATTATAGGAAGCTTTAAAATACACCTCATACTTTCCGACGGTTTCATACAGGTCTGAAAACTGTTCTTTCGTATTTTCTACGGTCTTGTCCACAAACGTACAATGAAAGTGATCCAGGGTGATTTCTCGGTATAAATAGTTGTAAAGCTCATTGATGAATTCTTCCTGGATGGTAAACGGGTTTTTTAGATGACTCACCACCTGCTCGGTAAATTGCTCGGTGGTATACCACAGGCGCTTGTCAAAAGGAAAATCCAGGCTGCGGGAAAAGTTCATCATGCTGAAGGCCACATTGTACAGCTTGTTTTTCTTGATGTCATCAACAAAGTGGATGTTTAATGGCGCCAACGGCAGGCGGTAACAAAATTTCATGGTTTCATCAATAGGCCGAATCTCCATTATACAGATAAACAGCAGAAGAAACTTTTTGGAAGGATAGTTTAATGAAAGATTGTATTCGGTTAAAAAGAAGTTCAACTGTTCCACGGCCTGATGAGAGACAGGCTGGAGATCGGCATTGGCCAGATCATAGCATTGTTTTTCCAGGGGTGTATTGGCCCTGCGGGCCGCAATCCGGTTTTCCGGCGTAAACTCTAACAAGGGATGAAGAATGTCAATGACAAGGAACCGGAGCTGCAGTTCATCTCCTTCAATGGTAAGCCCCTTTTTCTTTAAGGTAACAAGATAGAGACCGTGCCCGGCCAGGAGCTGTCTTAAATGGGCGGTATCCTGCTTTTTTGTGGTCAGGGAAAGCCCCCAGTTTTCATATAGAGAAGAAGCATTTACATAACCGCCGAAAAAAATGGTCACGATCATGATACGGATCCGCTCAATGTAAGAACTGGTGTAGTCAGCCATGGTGATCTGCTGAATAAAGTCTACAAATTCCTTGTAAGTTAAGGGGCTTAAGCAAAAGCCCTTTTGTATTTCCACCAAGGGTTTGTGGGAGAAAAGGTTGATCCGCTCAATGGTCCGGCGTATGGATATTTCATCCTTTTGAAACTGCAGGGCAACCTTTGAAAGGGAAATGCGCTGTCTTTTTTGTATATACCGCAGCAGGCTTAAATCATTGTAGCTTAATCCCATGATACATTCCTCCAGTACTGTTATGCTTATAATGGTTTCATTATAAAGTTAAGGGCAACTAAACGCAACAATAAAATGTAAATTTTTTGCCTTGAAGCAACTCATAGAATCTGCCATAATGTACACAGTTTATAAGGCGCCTTAAACACACAATGTCATAACAAAGGAAGGGAAAAAATATGAGCAATAAAAAGTCTAACTGGAAAGACAGCATCCAAACATTTGGGCGGTCGCTCCTTTTGCCAATCGCGCTTCTTGCACCTATTGGTATGGTTATGGGTATTTGCAGTGCGTTAGGGCAGTCTTACATGATAGAGAAATTCCCGTTTTTGGGAAACCAGGTTTTAAAGCTTGTTTTATCCAGCCTACAAACCATTACAAGTATTATATTTAACAATATTCCATTGCTGTTTGCCATGGGCGTTGCTCAGGGAATGGCAAAGAATGAAAAAGGAATTGCTGTCTTTTCTTCAGTCGTCGGCTATTTAACACTGAACGTGGTAATGGGTATTTATCTGAAACAGACGGGAACTCTGGCTGATCCGGAAGTTGCGGCTCAGGTGGGGCAGGGTACGGTTCTTGGTATTCAGACACTGAAGATTGAGGCACTGGGAGGCCTGATCTCAGGTTTGGTGGCTGCCAAAGTGGCGGACCGGTTTTACCGCCTGGAGCTTCCCCTTGCATTTGCCTTTTTTGGAGGGAAGAAATCCATTCCTATCATTACGTTTGCATCAATGATCCCTATCGGACTGATCATTCCGGTGTTCTGGAGTCTGCTGACCAATTTCCTTATCAGCATTTCCTTTATCTTTACAACGCCGTACATAGGAAACGCCATTTATTATGCCTTAAACCGAGCACTGATTCCGTTTGGCCTGCATCACGTTCTTTCCTCCATGGTTCGTTTTACCGAGGCCGGCGGCACCTATATGATTAACGGGACCGAATATGTGGGTATCTTAAATGCCACCAATGAAGTTCTGTTTAACTTAGGGCCCAGCAGTGAGTACTGGGGCCAGCTCATGCCTACCCTTACCAGTTATCTGGGAGGCGCACAGATGTTAACTACTTTATTCCGTGTACCGGCTGTAGGACTGGCAATGTACCGAACCTCATACTTAAAGAACAGAAAGATCGCAAAAGGCGTAATCCTTACCTGCTGCCTGACTGCGTTTTTAGGCAACATCACAGAGCCGTTGGAATTCTCATTCCTGTTTATTTCACCGTCTTTGTTTATTCTTTACTGCATCATGAGCGGTATTGGTGCGATTCCTTACCAGATGCTTCATATCTCCATTGGCTATATCCGCGGTACGATTTTTGACTTTGGTATCTTCGGACTTTTGTATGAAAATACACATTGGTTAAACCTTATCCTTCTGGGAATCGGAAACTTCATCGTGTTCTACTTTGTATTCAAATGGTTTATTGTGAAATTCAATTTAGAGACACCAGGAAGGGAAGGGTTTGAAATCGAAGAATCTGCAAGCATTCTTCTGAAAGAAAAGAACTGGCCGGCAATTGCGGAAGTTGTAATTAAGGGATTGGGAGGCAAGGACAATATCCTGAGTGTGGAAAACTGTATTTCCCGCCTGCGGGTGGACTTAAAGGATCCAACCAAGGTGGATCAGATGAAAATCAAGGATTCTGGCTGTGCGGGTATCTTCTTCCCGTCAACGGATCACATTCACGTTGTATTTGGACCTCATGTGGAATTTGTCCGTCATGCGGTAGACGATGCTATGAAGAAATAAGAGGTGTACGATGAGAGCTTTCTATGATTCTAAGAGTAAACTGGATGACAGAGGGATTAAAAGACTGTTAAGTGAACCATTCAAATATGAGACCTGGCTGAAGGTAGAATCTGCTCTGGCTCTTTCCCAGGCAGAGGAAGGCTTCATACCTATAGAAGCTGCTAAGGGCATTGGGGCGGTTCGATTTGAAGATCTGGATCTTAAGGAAATGGATCGGATCAAAGAAAAGGTAGGCCATGGCTTTGTCCCCTTTGTAAAGGTACTGGTGAAGGCATGCAGTGAAGAGAGCGGAAAATATGTCCACTACGGGGTCACGACCCAGAACATCCAGCAGACTTCCCAGCTTTATATCGCAAAACAGGTAAATTCTGTTTTTAAAAGCTTTCTTGCAGATATCCTGGAGAATTTAGGCAGGCTTGCCCATGACCATGCAGATACGGTTATGGCAGGGAGAACTCATGGCAGGCATGCCATACCCATTACTTATGGCTATAAAGTTTCCGTCTGGATCAGCGAGCTGATGAACACTCTGGAACGGTTGGAGGAAAGCGAGAAGCGAGTATTTGTAGCAATGATGGGAGGAGCCGTAGGAGGCTTTAATTCGACTGGTCTTGTGGGCCGGAAAATCCAGAATCGGGTTGCTCATAAACTGGGTATGGGCTCTATGGATGTGCCCAGCCGAAACATGAGTCAGATGAAATTAGAATATTTAATGAATCTGTCTCTTCTATGTAATACGTTTCACAAAATGGCGGAAGAGGTTTATTATACCGGCGTTGAAGAATTCTCTGAGGTCAGCGAATCCTTCACCCCGGGAACCATCGGCAGCTCCACCATGCCGCAGAAGATCAATCCCAAGCTAGCCAAGGGAATTATCGCCAATTCCCAAAAGCTTTACTCCCTTCCTTCTGTCGGGCTTTATTCGGCAGTGAGGATGTTTGAAGGAGACAGCAGCTCCTATATGTTGTTTGATGGTATTATGGAAGAAGGTCTTCAGCTGACTACCGAGGTGCTTATAAGAGCCGAGGAACTGAGCCGCACCCTGCGGATCAACAAAGAGCGGATGCTTAAAAATGTAAATTTAAATAAAGGCCTTGATAACAGCGAACTGGTGATGATGAATGTGGCTGAAAGAATCGGCAAGGACAGGGCCCATGAGCTCATGTACGAGAAAGCCATGAAGGTGGAACTGGAAGGAAAGGATTATTATGATGTGCTGACAGAGGATGAAATGCTTACTTCCATGTTTACGGCAGATGAATTAAAATCCATGATCGATCCGGCAAACTACACAGGGCTTTGCAGCGTGCTGGCTGAGGAGATGGCCCAGAAGGCTCTTAAAGGAGCAAAAGATCTGAAGGAAAAATTGGAGTCGGAAAAGAAAAACGGCGATACGGAAGCTGCGGCTGGCGAATAAAAGAACAGTATTTATTCAAACAAGGGAATGTGGCGGTGTATTGCGGCATTCCCTTTCATGATTAAGAATGCAAGGAGAGTAACATGAGAAAACAACATGTGATTACAATTTCCGGAGCGGGGAGTGCCCGTGTTCCGGCGCTTGTGGGTACGCTGGTTAACTATAAAGAACGTTTTCCCCTTTCAAAAATTATCTTCTATGATATAGATGAAGAACGCATGGGATTCATGGAGGCTTATAACCGCCTGGTATTAAGATCCTATTATCCGGAGTGTGAAGTGGTATTTACAACGGATGAGGACGAAGCATACAGAAATGTTGACTTTATCTTCTGCCAGATGCGGGTAGGAAAGACTGCGATGCGCTCTCTGGATGAAAAGATTCCCCTGCGTTACGGACTGGTCGGACAGGAGACCTGCGGTCCCGGAGGATTTGCTTACGGAATGCGATCTCTGGGAGCTATGAAGGAGATGGTGGAAAAGGTTCGTTCCTATTCCAAGGATACCTGGATTTTAAACTATACCAATCCTGCCGCTATTGTGGCATTGGGACTTGACAGACTGTTCCCAGATGATAAGCGTATTTTAAACCTGTGCGATCAGCCTTTTTCCTTGCTGAAGAGTTACTCCAAAATTCTTGGAGTGCCCCAGGAAAGCCTTCGTGCACGTTACTTTGGACTGAATCATTTCGGGTGGTTTACGGAACTTAAGGACACGGAGGGAAATGACTACTTTGATACGCTGCGGTCTTATCTAAAAGACCATGACTTTAAGCCCTTTAATGCGGAGCAGCGTTCAAAATCATGGCTGGATACCTATGTAAGGGTGAACAAATACATGAAATTAATGGATGAATATATCCCTACCACCTACATGCAGTATTACATGTTTCCCGATGAAATCGTGGCGGAAAGCGACCCGGATTACACCCGTGCCGATGAATCCCGGGATTCCAGGGAGAGGGAAGTGTTTGAACTCTGCGCCGGGGCTGCAGGGAAAGATCATATGGATGGACTGGAAATGCTGACCAACAGCGTGTTTGGGAACCTGATGGTAGAGGTTGCGGAATCCATTGCCTATGACTTAAACAGGGAATTCATTGTAATGGTGAAAAACCAGGGGATCATTGATAACTTTGAACCGGAAGCAATTGTAGAGGTTGCTGGAACCATTGGAAAGGACGGAGCAAAGGGGTATCCCTTTGGACCAATAAAGCCCTATTACAAGGGACTGATGGAAGGACAGTACGCCTATGAACTCCTGACTGTGGAAGCATTTTTAGAAAAAGATTATACAAAGGCATTAATGGCGCTGACATTAAACCGTACGGTTGTGGATCCTTCTAAGGCAAAAGCGGTATTAGATGACCTGATGGAAGCAAATAAAGATTATTGGACATTAAGGTAGGTGGATTATGGTACTTTATTCAAAACATATAATTCTTGAGAATCAGGAATTTGACGGATTTTTAGAGATGGAACATGGGAAAATAAAGGCACTGCATAAGGAGTTTACAGGGCAATATGAGGACTATTCTGATTTTGTCATTCTGCCTGGATTCATTGATATTCATATTCACGGCTGGGCGACAGGCTCTTTCTGGTTTGAGAAAAGCGCGGCCGCAATAAAAGAGATGTGCCGCACCCTTCCTTATGCAGGGGTTACGTCCTATTTGGCAACCTCAGGAGCGGATACCATTCCGGAAATCAAACGCTGCATTGAAGCTGCTGATGATGCTTATGAGGCGGATTATTCTGGGGCTGAGCTGCTGGGAGTTCATCTGGAAGGGCCCTTTATCAATCCTCTTTACCGGGGCATGCAGCGGGAGGACTGCTGCATTCTGCCAAGCCTTACGGTGATGGAAGATCTGTATAACAGCTTCCGGAACAAAGAGCTTTGCCGGTATATGACCATTGCCGTGGAACAGGAGGGGGCAAGAGAGGTGCTGGGAATCTGCAAAGAGAAGGGAATACAGACCTCCATCGGCCACAGCGGAGCCACCTTTTCCCAAATCAAAGAGATAAAGGATGCCGGAGTCGGCGGTTTTACCCATACCTTCAGCGGGATGCGCGGATTTCATCACCGGGAGCTGGGAGTGGCAGGCGCTGCCTTATATTTTGATGACATGATGTGTGAATTTGCCAAGCAGACTGGTATGACGGTGTCTCATGAGGCCTTTGACATCGCTTACCGGATCAAAGGCAGTAAACGCATCATCATGACCACGGATTGCAGCGGCCTTGCACAGACCCGGACGGAATTTGACCATTATGTCAGGAAAATGAAATTTATAAAGGAGGGAGATAAGGTACGGATTGAACACTATGACGGCAGGGAGGAATGGATGGATCCCAAGGATTATCAGGCAGTCAGAGAACTGGAGTTAAGTTACATCGGCTCTATTCAGAACATGGCCAGACATACCTCTGTGGATTGGTTGGATATCATGAGGATGACCAGCTTAAATCCTGCCCGGTATATCCATGCAGAAGACAGGAAGGGCAGCATAGCACCCGGCAAGGATGCGGACCTTACAATCGTGGATTCAGATTTGAATCTGGTCAGCGTATTCTGCCGTGGAAAGGAGATACGGGAAAGAGATGAAATGTGCGGTAAGTGACTTTGACAGGACCTTGTATATTGACGGCTGTATCAGTGCCAATAACTTGAATGCGATTGGTGCGTGGCAGGCAGCAGGAAACCGGTTTATCATTGCCACAGGACGCAATGAATCTTCTGTCCGTATGTTTTTGGAGAAATATTCTATAAAGCCCGATGCCCTTATACTCAACAATGGCGCTATCTTATTGGATGGAACAGGAAAAGAACTCTTTTGCAGAACCATTGATGATCATACGGCCAGAGAAGTGCTTTGGTACCTCCATGGTCTTGGAGAAGAAGGAAGCGGCGTATCCATGCGAGGCGGAAAGGTAAATGTGCTCTCAAGCTCCGGAGCTACCACCCAAAAAACCTGTGACGGGCAGATTTCCATAGACCAGATCCATTGTCTGAAAGAGATTGTTCAGATTCACAGGCGCAGGAAAGACGTTCCGTGGATCCGAGAATTGTGTGCCCGGCTGAACGACCGATTCCCCAAGATATCCGCTTACGCAAATGTTTGGAATGGGGATATTGTGGCAAAGGGCGTAAACAAATCGGCTGCTGTGGAATGGATCGCCAGGCATTGGGGTGGAATCGATGAAATCAGGGTAATTGGAGACAGTGCCAATGACTTGCAGATGATTAAGGATTATAACGGTGCAACACTGCGGAACGGAGATTCGGATGTTCGGGCTGCTGCCTCAATGATTGTGGAAGATGTGGCAGAATATTTATCCATGCCTTAAAGAAGACTTTCATATAGAATAGGGAAAGGGGGAAACAGTACCCTGCCGGTTAGAAACAGCTTTTTGCTGGATCTGCTTGCAGGCTGCTGTTTCCTCCTTTTTTTGCCGTATCATCGACTATGAAAGAATAGAGTTTGGTAAAAGAAAAAAGCTAATGCATAACTTTAAACATAAGTAAAACAGCGATAAGCTTGATTGCAAATAATTTTTATTAATTTAATACTACTTTAGTTGGAAGAAAATGGGTCGATATATATAATAATGAAAAACACATCCTAAATAGGACATAAAACAACATAAAACACAATGAAATACAGTATAAAACAAAATAAATAAATAAAATCAAATAAAAATATTGCAAAACCGGATACAATATGCTACAATTTCTACAGGAAGGACAGGTTGGGTGTGTCCGGAATAGAAAACTATATTTTATATTTTTAAAGGAGGTTTACTTTATGAAAAAGAGGTTAGCAATGGTGCTTGCAGCGGCAATGGTATTGTCAACAACTGCATGCGGCAGCAGCGGCACAGCCGCAACAGCTGCACCGGCATCCACAGAAGCAAAAACGGAAGCAGCTAAGACTGAGGCAACTACAGCGGAGAAGGTTGAAAACGCCCAGTCCACAGGCTCTCTGGCAGGAAAGAAGATCGCAGTTGTGCGAAACCTGGCAGCAGGAGACCATACCCAGCAGTTTTTAGACGGCTGTGTATCAGAGGGCAAGAAGTTTGGTTGGACCGTAGACACTTTTGTAACGGACGGCGATGATGCAAAAGCTCAGGAGACGGTTGCTCAGGTCATTGCAAAGGATTATCAGGGAATTATCGTATCTCACGGACAGCTGTCCTATTCCTATGATATGTTAAAACCTGCCAGAGACAAAGGCATGGAGGTTGTCACCTTTGATACTATGCCATTTAAGGGCGGCGATGCAAGCGGCGAGCTTCTTTCCGGAGTAACTTCTACCGCTCAGAACGATCAGGCACTGGCCGAACTTTCCCTTGGCTACATGATGAAAGAGTTTGAAGCAAAGGGCGGAAAGTACCCGATGAAAGTTTTAAAGACCTTCATGGGCCCTGGAATCCCTCCGTTAGACAGACGTAACGAAATCTATACCAAGTTAGAAGCAGAGGGAAAGATCCAGACTCTGGAAGTAATCGCACCATCTGATTCAGCCAATGCCCGCGGCGATATGACCAATAAGACAGCTGCTATTCTTCCAAAATATCCGGAAGGTTCTGTAGATGCCATCTGGGGATGCTACGATGAGCTGGCTAAGGGTGTGTTACAGGCATTAAACGATGCAGGACGTACCGATATCCCGATGTACACCATTGACGTATCAAACGATGACATTCAGTTAATGGTAAAGAATCCTGATGTGTGGAAATCTACCGCAGCCGTTGATCCGAAACTGATCGGTATTGTAGATGCCCGTCTTTTAGCTCTTAAATTTATGGGAGAAGAAACACCGGATTACTTTAATTTAAATGCATGCAACATCGAAACAACCCAGCTCAATGCTCAGACAACCATGAGTGATTTGAGCAGCATCATTGATGGATGGGGCGATGCCGAAGATCCTAAGGGCGCTTTGTATACTGATGAGATCAAGAACAAATATGTAAATTAAAGAAACGCTCTGTATTCATTACATAATAAGGAAGAGATGCCATGACCGAAGTAAAACTTGAAATGAAAGATATATCCATCGAATTTCCTGGAGTTAAGGCTTTGGATGGAGTTGATTTTGGTCTGAAAAGTGGTACGATTCATGCGCTTGTGGGTGCCAATGGCGCAGGTAAGTCCACCTTAATGAAAGTGCTTGCCGGTGTCAATACGCATTATACAGGACAAATTTACGTTGGAGGGGAACCGGTGGAAATCCGGTGCCCCAAAGACGCTAAAAATCTTGGGATAGAAATCGTATTTCAGGAAGTTGACACCGCGCTGATTCCCTATCTGTCCGTGGCTGAGAATGTAATGTTCAACACGCTGGTCAATAAAATGGGGCGGAAGCAAATCGTGCACTGGAAAGAAATCAGGCAGGCAGCAGAAACGGTATTAAAGAAATTAAATGTAGATGTGGATATTAATAAACAGGTATCAAGCCTTACACTGGCACAAAAGCAGATGGTTCTCATTGCCAGATGCGTGGCGGAAAAGTGCCGGTTCCTGATTTTAGATGAGCCGACAGCCCCTCTTTCCAATTCTGAGACATTGGAATTGTTCCGGGTGGTGCGTGAACTGGCGAAAGAGAACGTGGGAGTCGTGTTTATTTCCCACCGTTTAAGTGAACTTTATGAAATTTGTGAAAATATTACCATTATGAGAGACGGCAAACTGGTGACTGAACTGCCGCTTTCTAGGGAACTGGAAGTGAATACTCTTGTTGAATATATGTTAGGCCGCAGCTATGAGGATAATTACATCAAGAAAAAGTGCGAGATCGGCGGGCCATTGCTTGAGATAGAAAACCTTTCGGAAAAGGAAGGGAAAGTAAAAGATATCAACATGACCGTCTGCAAAGGGGAAATTATCGGAGTGGCAGGACTGGTTGGCGCAGGTAAAACAGAGCTTTGCAAGACGTTGTTTTCTGCTTACCAGCAGTCAGGCGGTACCATGAAGCTTAACGGAAAAGTGATTAAGGCAAAAGGGCCGACCCAGGCTGTGAAACATGGGCTTGCACTGGTGCCGGAGGAACGGAGAAGAGAAGGCGTTCTGATTACGGACCCGGTTGTATCCAATATTTCCGTTGCTGCCATGGAAAAATATACGAACCGGCTTTCTGTGGTAAACAAAAAGCGGGAAAAAGAGGACGCCAGAAATATGATACGGGGCCTTGGAATCAAGACTCCGTCAGAGAATCAGGTCGTAGCCCTGCTGTCCGGCGGAAACCAGCAAAAGGTTGTCGTGGGAAAATGGCTGAACAAGGATTCGGAGGTTTATATTTTTGATGAACCCACCAAAGGAATCGATGTGGGGGCCAAGCAGGATATGTATGAGCTGATCGAAGGGCTGGCGGCCAAAGGAAAAGGCGTTATTTATGCCACCTGCGAATTCCAGGAAATATTAAGTATCTGCGATCGCATCTATGTGATGTATGACGGAGAAATCATTAAAGAATTAAATGCAGCAGATACGAACGAAAAAGAACTGCTTTACTATTCGACAGGAGGTAAATGATATGTCTGGGGCAGAGAAGGTAAAAAAGAAATTGAACGTTGGGGATTTTGTGACAAAATGGGGTACCATCGCAACGATGCTTATCATGTTCATCCTGTTTACGTTTGGGAACTGGAGTAGGGATACGGGAGCGAGCATGTTTCTGACCCAGTCTAATATGATCACGATCCTTCGTGCGGTATCCATTACCACCATTATCGCAATTGGTCTTACGTTTGCCCTGGCGGTAAACGGCATGGATCTTTCCATTGGAGCTACGGCTCAGTTTGCCAATGTTTTTGTTATGACATGCTTTGTATGGCACAATATCAATATAGGTGTTTCCATCATACTTACGGTGCTCATTTGCTTAAGCGTTGCGGTCATCAACAGCATTTTGATCGTTAAATTCAGGATACCGGATATGGTTGCGGCACTTTCCGTAATGTTCATGTATCAGGGAGTTTCCATGACCTACTCTAAGGGCGGCGCGATCACCGAGCGCATGACCCGCGCCGATGGGACCCAGGCTCCCGGCCTTGTTCCTGAAGCCTTCCGGGCATTGGGAAAGGAACCATGGCTGATCATCATCATGATCTGTGTGGTGCTGTTCGCATACTTTTTCTTGAATTATACCAAACACGGCAGATACATGTATGCGGTGGGAGGAAATCCTGAGGCAGCCCAGCTTTCCGGAATTCCGGTGGCAAAGTATAAGATCCTTGCATACTTTCTTTCAGCTACGTTTGCGTCAATCGGCGGAATCTGTCTGGCGGCCCGTGTGGGAACGGCGCAGATTTCAGCAGGTGATGCGTACTTAATGCCATCTGTATGTGCGGCTTATATCGGATTTTCTGTATTGGGAGCCGGAAAAGCCAATGCTTTTGGTACCTTTGCGGGAGCGGTTCTTGTGGGTATGCTGGAAAATGGTCTTATCATGATGTCCGTGCCTTATTATGCCATGAACATTATAAAGGGAGCAGTCCTTGCCATTGCCCTTGCCATGACCTATGCAAGCGGCAAGACAAAAAATGTAAACTAAAAACGTTATATTGATCAGGGGAAGGTGACAGAAATGTCTAAATACGACAGTTATTTTTTGATGAAAGCAGAAGAAGTATCGGATTACGTTCAGGAGAAGCTCTCCTATTTTGATGCGGATGCCAGGCTGGAATGTAAGGAGATCGGAGACGGGAACTTGAATTACGTATTCCGTGTAAAGGATCTTGCAAACGGGAAAACCATCATTGTAAAGCAGGCAGGAGAAGCGCTTCGTATTTCAGCAGAAATGCATGTTTCCACCGACCGGGGAAGAATTGAAGCAAAGATTCTTGGGATCCAGGATTCTTATGCACCGGGACTGGTTCCAAAGGTTTACTTATATGACGGAACCATGTGCGCCATGGTTATGGAGGATATGATCGGTCATACCATGATGCGAACCGGTCTGTTAAAGCATGAGATTTATCCCAAATTTGCGGATCATGTGACCACTTTTATGGTTCATTCCCTTCTACGCACAACGGATATTGTCCTGGGACACAAAGAGAAAAAAGAGCTGGTTAAAAGCTTTATCAATCCGGACTTATGTGAGATTTCAGAGGACTTAGTATACAGCGAGCCCTTTATTGATTACAACAACAGGAACAATGTATTTCCGCCCAATGCGGATTTTGTTAAGAAGGAACTGTACGAGGATCAGGCCTTGCATCTGGAAGCTGCCAAGTTAAAATTTGAGTTCATGAACAATGCCCAGTCTCTGATCCATGGGGATTTACATACTGGCTCTGTATTTATCAATAAAGAGCACACTTACATCTTTGATCCGGAATTCGCCTTCTTCGGGCCCATGGGCTATGATATCGGCAACGTCATTGCAAATATGTTTTTTGCATGGTGCAACGGCGACGCTACCATAGAAGACGAAGGGGAAAAAGAAGAGTTCTGCGGCTGGTGCTTAAGGACCATTTCCGATATTGTGGACTTATTCATTGAAAAATACAACAAGGTTTTTGACGAATACGTAACGGAAACCATGGCAAAAGTCCCGGGATTTAAAGAGTGGTATTTAGAAGGCATCCTTTCCGACACTGCAGGTGTGGCAGGACTTGAATCCATCCGCCGTACCGTTGGAATGGCGAATGTGATTGATATCACTACAATTCCTGATGAGGAAAAACGGGCCAGGGCCGAAAAGATCGTCATTACGCTTGCAAAGAATTATATTATGAACCGTCGCAGCTTCCGGAGCGGAGCGGATTATTTAAATGCAATAAAAGAGGCAATAGGAACGTTTGAAAGCCGGTAATGCGGGATTGAAAGCCGGTAACAAGAAAGGGATAACAAATGAGCGAAGAAACAAAAAAATCCATCATGGACTATGATACTGTTGCCCTTGATGAAGAGAATCATGCCCTGGTAATCATAGACCAGACGCAGCTTCCGTATCATACGGAAATCCTTTCCCTGACAAAACAGGAGGATATCTGGAATGCAATCTATCTTCTTCAGGTAAGAGGGGCGCCTGCCATCGGTGTGGCGGCAGCCATTGGCATCTATCTGGCTGCGAGAGAGATAGGAGCAGATGGTTTTGATGATTTTTATGCAGAATTTCAAAAGGCAAAGGACTATCTTGATTCCGCACGCCCCACTGCCGTCAATTTGTCATGGGCACTTAAACGGATGGAACAGGTGGTTTTAGAAAACAAAGAGAAAACCGTCCCTGAGATCGTTGAGCTTCTCCATAAAGAGGCAATTGAGATCCGGGAAGAAGATATCTGGGTCTGCAAGATGATCGGGGAATATGGCCTGTCTCTTGTAAAACCGGATGACGGCCTTCTGACCCACTGCAATGCCGGGCAGCTGGCGACGGTAAAATACGGTACTGCAACGGCTCCCATGTACTTAGGACACGAAAGAGGCTATAACTTCCGCATCTTTTCGGACGAGACAAGACCTCTTCTTCAGGGAGCGAGACTGACCTCTTTCGAATTAAAGGAGTCAGGTCTTGATGTCACAGTGATTTGTGACAACATGTCGGCGACCGTCATGAGAAATGGCTGGGTTGATGCCGTATTTGTAGGCTGTGACCGGGTGGCTGCCAACGGAGATACTGCAAATAAGATCGGAACCTCCATGGTGGCTCTTGCAGCCAAACGCTATGGTGTGCCTATGTATATCTGCGCCCCAACCTCCACCATTGATCTGAACACTCTTACCGGTAAGGAGATCCACATTGAGGAACGTCCGGCAGAGGAAGTAGTGGAAATGTGGTATAAAAAACGGATGGCACCGGAAGGTGTAAAGGTATTCAATCCGGCATTTGATGTGACTGATCATGATTTAATCGCAGGGATCGTAACGGAATACGGGATCGCCAGAGCACCCTATACAGAATCATTAAAAGAAATATTTAAGAAGAAGGAAGAGGCCCTGAAAGCAAAGAAAATGTAAGTGATTGCCGGCTGAACCTGGCAAATGAAAAGAGGATGTCTCATAGGAACTGAGACATCCTCTTGCCAAAATCAGATCATGCTTCCGCAGCTTCAAGAAGCTCTACGTTGTTCTTTAAAAGGTATTCTCTCCATTGTTCATTCATCTGCTTGTCGGTGACCAGCCCTTTGATGGTTTCGAAGCCGGATATCCGGATGAATGAGGTTTTATCGAATTTGGAGTGATCGGCGATCAGATACACATGATTGCTCCGGGTCATCAGTGTCTGGCGTATGGCAGCAATGGCTTCGTTGGAATCGGTGATCCCGTGTTCCATGGAAACGCTTCTGCAGGACATAAAGGTTTTGTCTAAGTAAAAGGATTCTAAGTTCCGGATCGCAGTAGTACCTACAAAGGCTTTGTCCCGGGGCGTATAAGAGCCTCCGATGGAGATGAGGCGGATGTCCTCTTTGTCATAAAGTTCATTGATGATCAGCAGGGAATTTGTCACCACGGTGAGGCGCATCCCCTGGAGAGATTTTGCCAGCTGCAGGGCCGTGGTAGAGGCATCTAAGAAAATAGAGTCACCGTTGTGGATGACTGACAGGCATTTTTTTGCGATGATCTGTTTGCTTTCCATATATGCGGTTTCCCGGATCGTTAATTCTACATTATTCTCAACCCCGTCTTGAATGAATGCACCGCCGTATGTTCTGGTCAGGAATCCGTCATCCTCCAATTGCTTTAAATCCCGCCGAATGGTTTCTTCGGTCACGGAAAAGATCTTGGAAAGTTCGGTCACCGTAACACTTTTCTTTTCTAAAATAATATCTTTGATCTTGGCTTTCCTTGTCACTGCTAACATAGGCATGTTCCTTTCTTTCTGGCAATAAAAGTTAATTAAAATAAAATGCAATATAAAACCATAAAAATCATGTGGCATATATGTATATTGTATAATTATTTTGTTTAAATGTAAAGAAGAAATAGCTGAAATAAAAATAAAACAGTAAAAACAGAAATAAAACAACATAAAACATTGACAAACAGACACAAAAATGGTAAAAATACAGTATAAAAGATGAAAGTTCGGACAGAAAGAACACGTAGTTGTTTGGACTTTGGAGGTAAAGATATGATGACAGTTCAAGGCGTAAAGTACATGTCTGATTTTGAAGCCAAAAAGGCAATTTTGGATATCGGCAGACGTATGTACGAAAAAGGCTTTGTAGCCTCGAATGATGGAAACATCAGCTGTAAGGTAGGGCCAAACACCATCTGGACGACGCCAACCGGGGTATCAAAAGGTTTTATGACTCAGGATATGCTGGTGAAAATGGATTTAAACGGAAAAGTGCTGATGGGAAGATGGAAGCCCTCCTCGGAAGTAAAAATGCATTTAAGGGTTTATAAGGAAAATCCGGATGTACTGGCAGTTACCCACGCCCATCCTTTGGTGGCGACCAGCTTTGCCATTGCCGGGATCAGTCTGGATGCCGCAATCCTTACGGAAGCGGTGCTAGGGCTTGGGTCTATCCCGGTTGCAAAATATGCAACACCGGGTACTGACGAAGTTCCTAATTCCATTGCACCCTTTGTGAACACTCACAATGGCGTGCTTCTTGCAAACCACGGAGCGCTGACTTGGGGAAAAGATATTTACCAGGCGTTTTACCGGCTGGAATCCATTGAATATTATGCGACTATATTGATGTATACCGGCAATATCATCGGACGCCAGAATCTGCTTTCCTGCGATCAGGTAAATAAGCTGCTGGATATCCGTCATAAGCTTGGTATCACGGCAGGCGGGATTCCCCCGTGTTCTGCAGAAGAAACGAATATGAAGGATGTGGTCACGATAGCAGATGTCCGCCCGGCAGAGCAGTTAGGAAAAGGGACGGCACTAAAAGGGGTAACATCCATTGTAAGGCCGGGAGAGAGCTTGCCAGCCTCCGGCTGCGGCTGTACCGGTGTGGCGCAGAAGACCTTGACCATAGAGGATCAGAAGCCTATGGAGGCCGAAGCGTTAGGAAAGGCAAAAAAGGAAATCATAGCCGAAGTAGTGAGAAGAGTGATAGAGCAGCTAAACTAGGAGGCAATTATGGAAATTGGGGCAAAAGAGATAGAACTGATTGTAAAGGAAGTGCTTGCAGGCATTGAAAATAAAATTACAAAGCCTATAAATATTCCTTCCCAAAGTGAGAGCGGGGTATTTGAACGGGTGGAGGATGCCATCCAGGCGGCCTACATAGCCCAGCGTGAGTGGGCCCAGCGTTACCGGGTAGAAGACAGGCGAAGAATCATTGAAGCCATACGTCTGGCCGCAAAAAGCCACGCAAAAACCCTTGCAAAAATGGTTTGGGAAGAAACCGGAATGGGGCGTTTTGAGGATAAGATCCAGAAGCACATGGCTGTTATTGATAAAACTCCTGGCGTGGAATGTCTGACCACAGATGCCATTTCAGGTGATGAAGGGTTAATGATAGAGGAATATGCTCCTTTTGGAGTGATCGGAGCGATTACACCCTCTACCAATCCCACAGAAACCATAATTAATAATACCATCAGTATGATAGCCGGAGGAAATTCTGTTGTGTTTAATGTCCATCCGGGGGCAAAAAGATGTTGTGCCTATTGTCTGCAGCTTCTTCATCAGACCATTGTGGAAAACGGAGGTCCGGCAAATTTAATCACCATGCAGAAAGAGCCGACCATGGAGGCAGTGAGCAAAATGACGGCTGATCCCAGAATCCGCCTCATGGTTGGAACTGGAGGAATGCCCATGGTTAATGCCCTGCTTCGCTCCGGAAAGAAGACTATCGGAGCTGGTGCGGGAAACCCGCCGGTCATTGTAGACGATACGGCTGATATAGATCTTGCGGCAAAAGAGATTTACCGTGGAGCTTCTTTTGATAACAACATTTTGTGCCTGGCGGAAAAGGAAGTTTTTGTCATGGAACGTGTTGCGGATGAACTGGTAAATAAGCTGGTAAAGGAAGGCGCATACCTGCTTAATTCCACGGAGTTAAATGAAATTCTTAAATTTGCCATGATTGAACGAGACGGCAGCTATGAAGTGAATAAACAATGGGTCGGAAAGGATGCGGCTCTGTTTTTAGAAGCTATAGGGGTCTCCGGACACAAGGATGTCCGTCTTCTGATCTGTGAGACAGACAGAAGCCATCCCTTTGTGATGGTAGAGCAGCTGATGCCCATACTTCCCATTGTACGTTTGAGGACTTTTGAGGAATGTGTGGAGTGCGCAGTAGCGGCAGAATCGGGCAATCGCCATACGGCATCCATGTTCTCCAGAAATGTTGAGAACATGACGAAGTTTGGAAAAGTGATTGAAACAACCATTTTTACGAAGAACGGCTCAACCTTAAAAGGCGTAGGGATCGGCGGAGAGGGCCATACGACCATGACGATTGCAGGTCCTACCGGAGAAGGCCTTACCTGTGCAAGAAGCTTTACCAGAAGACGGAGGTGTATGCTGGCAGAAGGAGGCCTGCGGATCATCTAGAGAGGGGAAGGTACATATGGCAATCGGCTTTTTGGAGTGTGCAGGATATGGTGCTGTTCTTTATGCCATGGATAAGGCCTGTAAAGCGGCAAATATTCGGATCATCGGTATTGACACCATCAATCCAAAAGATACGTCCGCATTCATTCCCCTTACGGTCCAGGTGAAATTTGAAGGCGGAATTGATGATGTGAAAGAGGCCTGTGAAACGGCAGAACGGGCAGCTCTTAAATTTAACAGTCCGAATGAGGTTCTGACAGAGATTATAGAAAACCCATATGAGGGAACAAAAGCGTTGTCTCATATAACAAAAGTATCTTTAGAGGAAAAAAACATTATAAATTTCAGGAGGTAGCAAGATATGGCATCCACATCAATTGGGTTAGTTGAAACAAGGGGTTTAACAGCATCCATCGAAGCAGCAGATGCAATGTTAAAGGCGGCGGACGTTGAGCTTGTGGGAACCGAGAAAATCGGCTCTGGTCTGGTAACCGTCATTGTAACCGGAGAAGTAGGCGCGGTAAAGGCAGCTACGGAAGCAGGAGAGGCGGCAGCGTCCAGAATTGGTGAGTTGGTTGCAGTCCATGTGATCCCCAGGCCGCATCAGGACATTGACAAAATTTTGCCAAGGATCAAATAGACATCAGCAAAGGTGGGCGTCATGAAAACAAACCGAAACGCCATAGGGGTTTTAGAAATCAATTATTATGCCAATACCGTTGTGGTGGTAGACCAGGCCTTAAAGGCAGCTGAAGTGGAAATCGTAAGCTGTCATAAGAAACTGGGGGGAAGGATGTGCCACACGGTATTAGCGGGTGAGACTTCGGCGGTTCGTGCCGCCGTGGAGGCGGCCAGAGATGCGGGACGGATCGTGGGAGATGGCAATGTAAAAGTATCCATATCCATTGAAAACCCTCATCCGGAGGTGCTCAAGCTTTTAAATATGATAGATAAGCATGAAAACGAGAAGGTATCTGTAAAACCAGAGGAAGAACAACACAAACTTAAGGAGGAAAAGTAAATGGCAGAGACAGCAGTAAAAAAGGGAATGTTAGCATTAGGGATGATTGAGACAAGGGGCCTTACCGCATCCATCGAGGCGGCAGATGCCATGTTAAAAGCAGCGGACGTTGAAATGGTTGGAACTGAGAAAATCGGCTCCGGTTTGGTATCAGTTATGGTTCAGGGAGATGTTGGAGCTGTTAAGGCTGCAGTGGAAGCAGGAGAGGAAGCAGCATCCAGAGTGGGAGAGGTAGTAGCAGTTCATGTGATCCCAAGACCACATAATTCCATAGGCGGAATCCTTCCGTTCCTTAAATAATAAGAACAGGAAAGTGCTTAAGGGCGGAGGCTTACAATGGAAAACAGGGAAGAACTGATTCAGAAGGTAACCGCACTGGTCCTGGATAACTGGAAGAGGCTTAGCACACAGCCTTACCAGGTTCCCGTAGGAATCTCAGCAAGGCATGTGCATCTTTCTAAGGAACATGTGGAAATACTTTTCGGAGCCGGCTATCGGCTGACTCCCATGAAGCATTAAGCCAACCGGGGCAGTTTGCCTGTGAAGAGCAGGTTGCCGTCTCCGGCCCGGCCGGAACACTTCCTAAGGTTCGGATTCTTGGGCCGGAGAGAAAACAAAGCCAGGTGGAGATGGCCTCCGGTGACTGCAGGATCCTGGGAATACAGCCGGCCGTAAGATCGTCAGGAGATTTAAAGGGAACTCCCGGGGTAATGCTCAAAGGACCAAAGGGAGAGATCCTGCTGACAGAGGGCGTTATTATCGCAGACCGTCATATCCATATGACACCGGAAGATGCCAAATGGTTCGGGGTATCGGATCGGGACAGGGTAAGCGTTGCGGTCGATGGGCCAAAGGGCGGTTTACTCGGTCATGTGCTTATTCGTGTTACTCATGACAGCAGGCTGGATTTCCATGTGGACACAGATGATGCCAATGCATTCCAGTTAAAGCAGGGGCAGTGGGTAACCATTAGAAAGGAAGAGGCTAGGTGATATTAGGAACAATAATGGGAACTGTGGTTTCCACGAGAAAATGCAGGAACCTGGTTGGGTTCAAGCTTCTTTTGGTAGAACCTTTTTATGGGAATAAAAAGGATATTTTTGTGGCGGCCGATACCATTGGTGCAGGGATTGGAGAACTGGTATTGGTAACCACGGATAATACGACTCAATATGCGCTGGACCGTTCGGCACCGATTGATGCCTACATTGTGGGCATTGTAGATGCACCGCCGCAGCCGGGAAGGTAAGGTTTATTGTAATAGGAGAGGTTTAGCTTATGGAACAGGAAACGCTTAAAGTTTTGGCAGTGGCTGATCCGGCGGTGGAAGGTTATCTGGATAAAGAACTGGGGGTTTTAGACGGATATGGAGGAATGGTGGATTTTCATATCGTGCCCTGGGCGGATTACTATCCAATGATGATGAAAGCTTTTGCCGGGGAGGCAGATTATGACATTGTCATGGTTGCAGGCCATTTATGGCTTCGTGACTTTGTAGAAAAAGGATACCTTTCGGAACTGGAACTTAAGGAAGAGGACATCCTTCCGGTTATTGCAGAAGAAATGAAGTACAAGGGAAAGGCCTATCTATCTCCCTCTTTCTGTGACGGACATATGATTCTCTACCGTAAAAGCCTGCTTAATCAGGTGCTTGGTAAGGAGCTTGGAAGCGTCATCACTCCCCAGGAATACATAGAGGCGGCTAAAGCCTACAAGGCGGCCTGCGGGGAACAGGCTGTGGCCATGAAGGCAGATAAGTCCGAGATATTTACCGATGCCCTTCCCTTCCTTCGCATGTACGGGGGAGAGGCTTATGATCCCGATGGATCTGCGGCCTGCGGAAAGGAAGATGTGATCAAGGGGCTTCAGTCTTACGTGGAACTGAAAGCCTGTGCAGTTGACGGTACAGAAAACTTCGGCAACGGGGAAATTGCAGAAGCGATCCGGCAAAAAAGAGCAGCTATGGCAGTTACCTGGAGCGGTCAGATGGGAGAAGTCTTTAAGGAAGGCTGTCTGGAACCGGAAGATCTGGGATTTTCCACGTTTTCTACGGCCTGGAATGTAACCTGGTCCTTTGGAATCTGTGCAAGCTGCAGGAAAAAAGAAGCTGCAGAGGAATTTCTTTCCTACCTTCGGTCGCCTGAGGTGGATCAGAAGGTGGGGAGAAAGAGCGGTGCTCCAATAAGAAGAGGAAGCTATCTGGAAGGGGCCGGTGATTGCCCCTGGTTTCCGGTGCAGCAGAAGATGATGGAACTTGCAAAGCCTCTTCCCAATCTGTCAAAGGCAGGGGAGAAAAACGGAGTCCTTTATGAGAAAATCTTTGAGGCGTTTTCCGGAATAAAGACAGCAGAAGAAGCCATGAAGGAAGCCGGGCAAATGATAAATGGCATGACTGAACGGTAACGTTTGATCAGGGAGAAAACATGAAGATTATTATAATTGGAGGAGTAGCGGCAGGAATGAGTGCCGCCTCCAAGATCCGCAGGGTCGACCCGGATGCGATAATAACGGTCTATGAAAAGGGAGGTTTTCTCTCTTATGGAGCGTGCGGACTTCCCTACTATGTGGGGGACTATAACGATGATTACCGCAAAATGATCGCCCGTTCACAGGAGACCTTTACCAAGATGGGCATAGAAACCTTCCTCCGCCACGAAGTACTATCCGTTGACGTGGAAAAGAAAGAGGTCCTTGTAAAAAATCTGGAAACCGGTCAGGAATTTACGGATTTCTACGATAAATTGATGATAGCGGTGGGAGCATCGGCTGTGGTTCCTCCTTTTCCGGGCAAGGAGCTTATGGGAGTCCATGTATTAAAATCCATGGAAGACGGGATCTTTTTAAAGGAATATGTAAAAATGCCGGAAATCCGTAATATCGTCATCGTTGGAGGCGGATATATCGGGGTAGAATGTGCGGAGGCGTTTTTAAACCTTGGAAAGAACGTCCGCATAGTTGAGGCAGCTCCCAGAATTCTTATGCCCTTTGATGAGGAAATCGCCTCCCTGGCCCATGAAGAGCTGGTAAAGTCAGGGGTCCTTCTTAACACCGGAGAAAAGGTGGAAGGGTTTTATGGAGACGGTCTTTATGTGAAGGGTGTAAAAACAGATAAAGGAACCTATGAGGCGGATTTGGTGATCGTTGCTGTGGGGGTCCGTCCTTGTACCGATTTTTTAAAGAATACAGGAATCTCCATGGGCAAAAACGGCGGTCTCATCGTGGACCGGGAAATGAGAACCTCTATACCGGATGTGTATGCGGCGGGAGACTGTATTCTTGTCTATCATGAAGTTTTAGAGGAAGACAGCTTCTTGGCTCTCGGAACCGTAGCAAACAAATGCGGTAGGATCGCAGGCACCAATATGGCAGGGGGCCATGAATCATTTATAGGCGCCCTTGGGTCTGCTGCAATCAAGGTTTGCGGGCTGGAGCTTGGACGTACGGGAATGGGAGAAGGAGATGCCATACGTCTGGGAAAAGATTATAAGACTTTGATTATCCAGGCAAATGACCATCCGGCGTACTATCCGGATCCAACACCCATCACCATTAAGCTGATCTATGAAAAAGGAACAAAAAGACTGCTTGGCGCACAGACCTGCGGACAAAAGGGGGCTGTTTTACGGGCAGATGTATTTGCTGTGGCAATTCATTGCAAGATGACAACGGCAGAGCTTGGAATGACGGATCTCATATATGCACCTCCCTTTTCCGGTGTTTGGGATGCCATCCAGATTGCCTGCAATGCAGCAAAATAAAGGAGTGCAGGATAGAAAGTGAGGTCAGACCATGAGCAAAATAATGACTTTGCAGGAGGCGGCCGCCCGGATTCATGACGGGGATATCCTGGGTCTTGGCGGCAATGTGCTCCATCGGGCGCCCATGGCAATGGTCAGGGAACTGGTGCGTCAGAATAAAAGGGACTTAAAGCTTGTAAAGACTGCAGGGGCTATGGATGTTGACATGCTTTGCTTCGGAGGCTGCGTTTCCAGCGTAGATGCCGGCTTTATCAGTTATGAAAGTGAATATTCCCTGGCCGGACATTACCGAAAGGCTGTTGAAAGCGGAACTGTAAAAGGTAATGAACATGCCTGTTATACCGTGATCTCCGCGCTCCGTGCCGCCAGTTACGGAGTAGGCTTTATGCCTGTAAAGGGACTTGTGATCAGCGACTTAATAGACGCCAATGATTATTTTATGCGGGTAGAGGATCCGTTTACAAAGGAACCGGTGACAGTGGTAAAGGCCATAAGGCCGGATGTTGCGGTCATCCATGTACAAGAGGCGGATGAAGAAGGGAACGCCAGGATCACGGGACCATTATTTGAGGATGTTTTATTCTCCAGGGCGGCGAAAAGAATCATCCTGACGGCAGAGAATATTGTCCATGGATCTGCATTTACCGGCAGTTCTAAAAAAGCTGATATTCCCCATTTTCTGGTGGAAGCAGTTGTCAGGGTTCCCAAAGGGGCCGCACCCTGTTCGTGTCCGGGTTCTTATGATATTGACGGAAAAAATTTAAAGGAATTTAAAGGTCTGAAAGATTTGGGCGGCCTGAATGCCTATTTAAAGGCATTTGAAAAGTCCGATTACAAAGGATAAGGGGGCATGGCATGATGGAAGAAAAATACAGAGTCTGCGATATTATGGTCTGCGCCATGGCCCGCCTCATACCTGACGGCAGCAAGGTGTTTCACGGAGTGTCCTCCCATATGCCCATGATTGCGCTGCTTCTGGCAAAAGCCCTTCATGCGCCGGGGGCGGTGCATTTGAATATTCCGGGCGGAACAGATCCAGATCCAGTGAGGCTTAAAAAGTATACCAGCGCAGGTCCGGAGCTTTTGGAACGAGCAACAGCCTATTTTCCTTTAATGGAAGTATTTGACCTGGCTATGAGGGGAGAACTGGATGTGGCATTCTTAAGCGGAATCCAGTTTGATTCCCGCGGCAATGTCAATGCGTCGGTTATTGGAGATTACAAAAAACCAAAGGTGAGGATGCCGGGAGGAGCAGGTAGTGCCGTTCTCATTCCAACTGCGAAAAGGGCAATTCTTTGGAGAACAAAGCATGACAAGCGAACCTTTGTGAACCAGGTGGATTTTGTAACTACCAGGGGAAATGTAGAGCGGATCATCACCCCTTTATGCATCTTTAAAATGGAACATGGGGAAATGGTTTTAGAAACCATTCACCCGACTTCCAGCTTAGAAGAGGTAGAAGAAAATACCGGATTTCCTATAAAATACTCCAATATCGCCTATACGCCCCTTCCAACAAAGGAAGAGTTAAGCGCGCTGAAACGGATCGATCCGGGAGATTTCAGAAATATAGAATTCTAAGGAGGCCACTCATGGCACTTGAGAGAATCAATGCAGTAGGAACCAGCTTTTTTGGCCGCGGCTCCATCGGACTGCTGCCGGATGAGCTTAAGAAAAGGGGATTCAAGCGGGGACTTATCGTTACGGACCCCTTCCTGTATAAAAATGGCACCGGAGACAAAGTAGGAGCCTGTCTGCTAAAAGCAGGGGTGGAATACGCCATTTATTATCTGGTTGAACCAAATCCCACCACCATGGTTGTGGGTGACTGCCTGGAGGCTGCAAGGACTTTGGAAGTGGATCTTTTGGTGGCGGTGGGCGGCGGCTCTGCCATAGATACTGCAAAGGCCGTCAGCATAGTGATGGCAAACGGCGGTAGGGTAGAGGATTACGAAGGAGTGGACCGTTCCTTAAATCCGGGAATTCCCATTGTTGCGGTGAATACTACCGCAGGGACCGGTTCTGAGGTCACCTCGTTTTATATCGTGACTGACCCGGTGAGACATTCCAAAATGTGTATGGTGGACCCAAACTGCTTGGTCACCATTGCCGTCAATGACGTGGATTTCATGATGAGTATGCCAAAAGCCCTCACCGCTTCCACGGGAATGGATGCCATGACCCATGCCATTGAAGCGGCTGTGGCAAAGCGGGCAACTCCATATACGGATAAGGATGCCCTTTGGGCAATGGGTGTGATAGGTACATATCTTCCGGAAGCGGTGGCTGACGGAAACAATGAAAAAGCCAGAGAGATGATGGCTTATGCGGAATACAGTGCGGGCATGGCATTTTCCAATGCAGGACTTGGCATGGTGCATGCCATGGCTCATTCCCTTGGAGGACTTATGAATCTGCCTCACGGCATCTGCAATGCGGTTTTGCTGCCTTTTGTTATGGAATTTAACGGGAGTAAGCCGGTAGCTGCAGAACGATATAAAAAGGTGGTTGAGGGACTTAAGCTTCCCGGGGCAGCTGCCATGACAGGGGAACAGGCCGTGAAAGAAACGGTGGCCTGTATCAGGCGGCTGTCAAAAGAGGTTGGGATTACACAGAGTCTCAAAGAGCTTAAAGTAAATCCTGAGGATTTTAGAGCTTTGGCGGAAGTTGCGCTTAAGGATTCCTGTATGGAGGACAATCCTTTTAAACCGACTGTCCAACAGGTCATAGAAGTATATCGGAACGCATATGAATGGCATGACTGAACTGCAATAAATTGTGGGAAGGAGAAGGAATAAATGAAAAAACTGATTAATGTACCGGAAAATTATGTAAATGAAATGCTGGAGGGAATTTATCTTGCTCATCCGGACTATGTTACATACACGGAAGGCGACTTACGCTGCCTGGTCACTTCCAATAAGGTAGAGGGAAAAGTGGGGATTGCAACCGGAGGGGGTTCGGGGCACCTTCCTCTGTTCTTGGGTTATGTAGGAAAAGGAATGTTAGATGGCTGCTCGGTCGGGGATGTTTTCCAGTCTCCCAGCGCAGAGCAGATGCTTCATGTGACGAAAAGCATTGATTCCGGAGCAGGTGTTCTTTATATATACGGCAACTATAACGGGGATATCTTTAATTTTGATATGGCTGCGGAGATGGCGGATATGGAAGAGGATATTCATGTTGAAAGCGTTGTTGCAGGGGAAGATGTGGCATCTCCCAAGGCAGCTCCCGGAGAGAAGAACACCAGAAGAGGCGTAGCCGGTATCTTTTTTGTATATAAGTGCGCCGGAGCAGCTGCTGCAGCCGGGAAGGATTTGCAGGAAGTAAAACGGATCGCAGAGAAAGCGGCTGCTAATGTAAGGACCATGGGAGTGGCACTTACCCCTTGTACCGTTCCGAGAGTCGGTCATCCGGGATTTGAGATCGGAGAGGATGAGATGGAAATCGGCATGGGAATCCATGGTGAGTCTGGAATCCGCCGGGGAAAACTGGAAACGGCAGATGAGATCACATCGGAAATGATGGAGAAAATCCTTGAAGATATTCCATACTGCGCCGGAGATGAGGTTGCGGTTCTGGTAAACGGACTGGGCGCTACTCCTCTTGACGAGCAGTATATTGTTGCAAGAAAGGTCAATCTGATTCTGGAAGAGAAGGGAATTAAGGTACACCGTTATTATGTAGGTGAATATGTAACCTCCATTGAGATGGCAGGCTTATCCATTTCCCTTTTAAAAATGGATGAGGAACTGAAGGGCTATCTGGATGCTCCGGCTGATACACCATTCTTTAAGCAGGGAATTGTCTAAAGATACGATTGGAGCAGATGACATAAGCGCATACCGTTTGTCACGATTAATTATGCCGCCGGCATCAGCGGCAGAATGGAGGCTGATATGAACCAGCAGGAACTGATAGCCATGCTTGGCAGAATAAGTAAGATCATGGTGGAAAACCGAAACTACTTAATTGAACTGGACAGTGTTGTGGGAGACAGTGATCTGGGACTTACGATGACGGATGGATTCCAGGCGGCTTACGACGCGGTTTCAGATGGATCGGAGCCGGACCTGGGCAAGCTATTGTACAAAGCAGGAAAGACCATGGGAAATAAAGTTCCTTCTACCATGGGGACATTGATGGCAGCAGGACTGATGCGCGCCGGAAAGACGCTGAAAGGAAAGACAGAATTGTCCGGCACAGATGTTACTGCCTTGTTTGAAGCTTATGAAGCAGGTGTTGCAGATCTTGGTAAAGCGAAATTAGGGGATAAAACCTTTCTGGATGGATTTCATCCCGGAGTGCAGGTACTAAAAGCTGGAGTGGAAGCCGGAGAGTCCCTTGAGGAAGTCTTTGAGAAAGCAGCATTGGCTGCATGGGAAGGCTTTGAACATACCACGACCATGATTGCCGTTCATGGAAGAGCGGCAACAAGAGGAGAAGCGTCCCGCTCCTTAAAAGATCCCGGGGCTGCTGTAGCGGCACTTATCATGAAGGCGTTTGCAGATAAATAAAAATAAATGACCGGAGCAGACAGAGATGTTTTGCTCCGGTTTCTCAGAATATTTGCGATCAGGACGGAAAAACAAAAGTTTTAAAAATAAAGGGAGCAGATAATAAAAACAACAAGTTTTTTGTAAGAAATAGACGATTATCATGTTAAAAAATTGGAGAAAATGCAGAAAAAATTTAAAATAGTTGCATCAATTTACAAATGGTGTTATATTGTATCTAGTTGAGTACAACTAAATAGCAAAACAGGAAGACGTGTTACTGGTAATGCAGGCAAGATCGGATTGAGCAAAGAATGATAAGGCTTATTATTTTTAGTCTTATGATTGATATCGCTTGATCGGGTCTTTTTTTATTTTGTCATTCCGGCCGGATGATAAGATATGATATCACTTGAAAGGGGTTTGGAAAATGAATTATAGCCAAATAGCCAAAGACATCATAACAAATGTCGGCGGTTCCGAAAACATAAAGGGTCTTACCCATTGTTTTACCAGATTAAGGTTTGAGTTAAGAGATTCAAAGAAGGCAAAAAGGGAGGTAATTGAACATCTGGAAGGTGTTATTTCCGTCGTGGAAAGCGGCGGGCAGTTCCAGGTTGTCCTGGGAACAAAAGTCACAAAGGTTTACGAAGCGATCCTTCCCATGGTATCATTAGAGGAAAATACAGCAGACGGCAGTGAAGAAAAGGGATCTGTCTGGAACCGGATTTTAATTGCCATTTCTTCCATGTTTACTCCCATGGTTCCGGCCATTGCGGCCTCCGGCCTTTTAAAGGGTTTATTGACCATTGCAAGAATTACGGCTTCCAATCATGGAATGGATATTACGGTTAACCAGACGTATATTCTCATTATGGCTGCCACAGACGCATTGTTTTATTTCATGCCGATTATTCTTGCTTACACCAGTGCAAAGGTGTTTAAGGCAAATGAATTTATTGCCATGGCTCTTGGCGGCACCATGTGCTACCCGGCAGTTGTTTCCCTGATGACCGGGCAAGATGCGGTAAGCATGTTCGGTATTGCCATTACCAAGGCGAGTTATGCGTCATCCGTGATTCCTATTATTATCGGAGTTTTTATACTTGCATATATACAGAAGTTTTTAGAAAAGATAATTCCTGAAGTATTAAAGATCATTCTGGTTCCAGGCATATCTCTCCTGGTTATGATTCCTGCAACCTTTATGATATTTGGCCCTATCGGCATTTACATCGGTAACGGAATTAATTTTATCTACACCGGGATGATGAATTTAAGCCCTGCTCTGTGCGGAGCTTTTGTAGGCGGTATGTGGTGTGTATTTGTTATATTCGGAGCACACAGAGCCCTGCTTCCCATTGGTATCAATGATGTGGCCCAGTTTGGGCACCAAAACCTGCTGGCTTTTGCCGGTGCTGCAAATTTCTCACAGGGCGGTGCGGCCCTTGGAGTTATGTTAAAAACGAAGAGCAAGGATTTAAAAACGGTTGCAGCTTCTGCGGCCATATCCGCCTCTGTTTGCGGTATTACGGAGCCTGCCATTTACGGCTGTAACCTGAGGTTAAAAAAGCCCATGATCTATGCCATTATCTGCGGTGCCATTGGTGGTGCTATTATGGGTGTGGGAGGCGTGTACGGCGATTCCTTTGCCAATAACGGGGTGCTTACCTTTGCAACCTATGCAGCATTCGGTATGAAGACCTTTATTTATTATCTGGTCGGTGTGGCAGTATCTTTCTTTGGCGCAATGGGGCTAACTTACCTGTTTGGATTTGATGATATCAATGGAAAAACCGGACGAGTTTCCGGTTCAAACGAAGAAGCCGCCGAAACCCAGGATGTTTTGGATATTACTTCTGGGGCAGACATACTAATCGGCTCACCGGTAGAAGGTACGGCAGTGCCCATGACATCGGTTAACGATGAGGTTTTTTCCTCTATGGCGCTTGGAAATGGTATTGCGATTGTCCCGGAAAAGGGTGAGGTTGTCGCTCCGGAAGACTGTACTGTGACCTTGGTTTACCCCACACTTCATGCACTGGGGCTTATGCTGGACAGCGGAGCTGAAATGATTATTCACGTTGGAATCAATACGGTCCAATTGGAAGGAAAGCATTTTGAAAAACATGTGGAAGAGGGTGCCCATGTCAGTAAGGGAACCAGACTTTTATCCTTTGATATAGAAGCCTTAGAGAAGGAAGGATATGATACGGTTGTTCCGATCATCATCAGTAATACCGCAGCTTTTCATGAGGTAACGGGAATTGCCGGATCAGGGGCTTCCCTTGAAAAACCGGTGATTGCAATTAAAAATAATCAGTAAAGGAAATATAGATATGGAAGGAACAAAAACAAATTTTCCAAAAAACTTTTTATGGGGAGCTTCCTCTTCGGCATTCCAGATAGAAGGCGGATGGGCTGAAGGGGGAAAAGGCATCACAGTTGCTGATGTAAATTCCTTTAAACGCTCGGAAATCCAGGCTGACAGCAAGGTGGCCAGTGACTTCTACCACCATTGGGAGGAAGATATCCGGTTGATGAAGGAAATGGGAATGCAGATTTACCGGTTCTCTATTTCCTGGGCCAGAATCATACCCGATGGGGATGGAGAGGTAAATCAGGCAGGGATTGATTTCTATCATAAGATCATTGACTGTCTGTTAGAACAGGGCATCCAACCTTTTATCACCTTATATCATTTTGACCTTCCTTATGCCCTTGTTAAGAAATACAATGGCTGGGAATCCAGAGAATGTGTAATGGCTTTTGAGCGTTACGCAAGTGTATGTTTAAAAGCCTTTGGAGACAAAGTCACTTACTGGCAGGTCCACAACGAGCAGAATCTTATGGTGAGAGTAAACGAACGGGTGAACATCACTGCGGACGATGCATGGGAAGCCGACCGCCAGAGAGCCCAGATGGATTACCACATGTTCCTGGCTCATGCCCTGGCGGTGAAAGCCTGCCATTCCATCATACCAGACGGAAATATCGGTCCTGCGGTATCCTCCACCTGCACCTATCCGGAAAGCAACAAACCGGAAGATGTCTGGGCAGCCCGGATGAATGACTGGTTTAAGACGGACTACTGCCTGGATATGCATTACTACGGCCGTTATCCCGGATATTACATGCGCTATCTGGAAGAAAGAAAGATCGTACCGGTTATGGAGCCGGAAGACGAGGAAATATTAAAAGACGCAAAGATGGATTTTATTGCCCTGAATTATTACCGAACCCTGTGTGTCCGGTACCTGCCGACTGATGAGGGACATCCGGCAGGGGAGAGGGCATTCCCCATCAATGAAGTGGATTTTGATCAATATGGTTATTTCCATCATATTAAAAATGAGCATCTGGCTTCCAGCGAATATGGAGCCCAGATCGATCCGCTGGGTCTTCGGACCGTTTTAAACAGTTATTATCAGAAATACCACCTTCCTCTCATTGTTACGGAAAATGGCCTTGGAGCCGCCGACACCCTGACAGAAGACGGCAAAGTCCATGATGAGTACCGGATCAGCTATTTAAGAGAACACATAAAGGCGATAAGCCAGGCAATTGAAGATGGGGTTTCGGTCATGGGATATTCTCCCTGGTCGTTTATGGATCTTCTCAGTTCCCATGAGGGCTTCCGCAAGCGGTATGGTTTTGTCTACGTCAATCGGGATGACCATGATTTAAAGGATATGAGCCGCATAAAAAAGGACAGTTATTTCTGGTATAAGCGAGTGATTGAAACCAATGGAGATGAACTCTGAGTTTGCTTTCGTGAAAATAACAGAAATGGGGTTGGGTTATGAGGGTTGTAAAAGTAATGAATAATTCCCTGCTGCTGGCACTTGATGACAGCGGCAGGGAAGTGATCCTGATGGGTAAGGGAATTGGATTTAATAAGTCTATTGGGCATCATTTAAAAAGTGAAGACATAGAAAAGGTATTTGTCTTAAAGGACCGGTCGATATCAAAGAATATCATCCGGCTTGCCTCGGAAATAGACAGTACCTATTTTGAACTGGCCAAACAGGTCATTGATTATGCCATTGATACCTATGGAATGGTACTGATGGAGCACATTTATCTGGGACTGACAGACCATTTGTCTTTTGCTGTAAAAAGGAATAATGAGGGGATTCTAATACAAAATTTTTATACACAGACCTTAAAACGTTTCAATCCAAAGGAATTCCAAGTTGGTTTATATGCCTTGCAGCTTGTGAGGGAGCGGCTGTCAGTGGAACTGCCTGAAGATGAGGCTGGGAATATTGCTTTTCATTTTATCAATGCACAGACAAATAACTTAAACAGTACGGATAACCAGAAGATATTTGAGACAGTCAAGGGCATTTTGGATATTGTAAAATACAACTTCTCCATTCTTTACGATGAGGACGGAATCGGTTACACCCGCTTTGTGACACATTTACGCCTCTTTGCGCAAAGGCTTGTAAACGGCGGTCAGGATTTATATGATTATGAGGATTCCTTTTATACTTATGTGCTTGAAAGCTGTCCAAGGGAGTATGAATGCGTAAAGAAAATTGGCGTTTTTATCAGAGAAAAGTTTGAATCAAAGCTGTCCAAACAGGAAGAGATGTACCTGGCTGTCCACATTCACCGGATTTTAGAGGAATATGCTCAAAGGAAGAAAACATGAAAGAACAGACTTTAAAACAACTTCCATTTACGCGCAAACAGGAAATCAACTACCTTGCTATGGTATCTCTGTTCTGGTTTGCACAATATGTATACATTCCATACCAGACAACTTTTTTGACTGCCAGCGGAGCCAGCAGCACATTTACCGGAATGGTTGTGGGGGCTTATGGAATTTCCCAATTGGTGCTAAGGTTTCCCATAGGCATTTGTGCGGATTCTGTTGGCAGGCATAAATATTTTATAATGGCAGGAGCGATTGCCTCCGGAACTGCATCAGTTTTCCGGGTATTCTGGTGTAATGGCACAGGGTTTCTGGTTGCCAATTTCTTCTCCGGACTGGCTTCTGCCATGTGGATTTCTTATATGGTGTTCTACACCAATCATTTTTCTGCCGGAGATCAGCAGGCCGCTACCAGCCGGATCGTACTGTTTAATAATTTTGGAATGCTTCTTGGTTTTCTGTGCAGTACAATCAGCTATCATCGCATCGGCATGGCAGGAATCTGCATGTTAAGTATATGTGCGGGCCTGATGGCTTTTCTTCTTTCAATTGGGATTAAAGAAACAGATGTTCATCCCAGTATACATAAGACCGGAGAACTGCTTTTAGTCTGTAATATCAGGCGCTTGTGGCTGTTCTCTTTCATGGCCCTGATCCAGCAGGGGATCCAGCTGACAACTGCCATGTCATTTACGAACCAGATATTAAAAGAATTGGGCGCATCGGACGGGATTGTGGGGATATCCTCTGTTATTTACATGATATCATCAGTCGGATTTGCAGCTTTCGCAGCTTCCGGGACATGCAGCCGCAAAGGTCCAAGGTTCTGGATCCCGCTGGTATTTGCTGTTGTGGCTTCGTATTGTATTCTGGTTCCGGCCGCAGGGAGCATCCCTGTGCTTTTGCTGCTGCAAATTTTACCGGGAATGTCCACTGGTATCTTATTCTCTTTTGCAACCTCGGAAGCAATGCGGGACATTCCGGCAGACAGAAAATCTACGGCAATGGGAATGTATCAGGCCGTATATGCGGTGGGCATGACAACCTTTCCGATCTTTACCGGGGCCCTGGCCACCAGGAAAGGAATATTGACCGGGTATCTGCTGCTGGCCGGGATTGCCTTACTGGGTGGCATTGGGGCAGTGATGCATTATAAAAAAGAAGCTGCCAACCATAGGTTAGGCAGCTAAAACAACTTTTTCCATTCTTAATTCCGCGAATCATCAGATAATGGATATCCTCTGAAACAGCTTATATACGTCGACCTGCCCATATCCCCAATTATCATTGGGATATGTATAGGTGCTGTCCCTCTGCGCCCCTCGTATAATCATATGGTTGATCTGGATGCCGGTGACGGTAGTATGGTTGCCTTTGCAATACCCCCATTCCATGACCATGGCAGAGGCTCCCGCAGCGTGGGCTGCGGCGGCTCCGGTACCTGTAAGGCTTCCATATTGATTTCCTGGGAGTGCACAGGGGATCTGGTAACCGGGAGCGGCGATATCAGGATTGATCTGGCCGAATCTGGAATAGCCTCTTCCGGATTCTCCCAGAATACTGCCATCAAACTGGTTATAGGCGGCAACTGTCAGGGGATTTCTGGCATTCCCCGGGGCAGTAATGGTGGTGCTTTGGTTTGCTTGATAGAAATAAGTCTCGTTTGAAATCAAATTTCCTGACGGCAGCCAGGAATGGAAGGAAAACGGTTCATTTTCTATGCTTGAGACCTGGAAATACCAGATTCCCGGAATTGGATTGTCAAACCGCACTAAAATAACTTGATCACCGGTAGAGCCTTCCAAAAGGATATTGTTGATCCAAATGGTAGTTTGGCCCATGGAAAGGCTGAATTTTTGGCAGACTCCGGCAGAAGGGGATATGCTCCGAATGATTTCCCGGTTAGGAGAGAAGATTTCAATGGATACTTTTCCGGGTGGGAAGGGCCAGATTTCCATTGTAAACTTTTTATCGTTTCTTCCTATTTTTAAGTTAAATCCATTGCATAAAGGTGCTGCCGTAGAATGATGGTAATAATGCCTGCGGCTGTTCCCTTCATTTCCTGCAGCTACCAATACGTTCGTTCTGGGCAATTCTACGATGTGTTCTAAGTAAGAGCTGATAACTCCCAGCCCATCATGGCCTCCCTGATTGCTTCCCAATGCGATGCATATGACAAGAGGAAGATCTGCTTTTTCTGAAACGGAGAGAAGATAACGGATTCCCAGCATAATGTCGGATTCCTGATAGCAGAGGACGTTTTCCGGGGCAAAGAACAGACTTTTTAAATTTTGCTTTGCTTCTTTTAATTTTACTACGATAAGCTCGGATTGGGGAACAACGCCGGTAAAGGAATTTTTTTCATCGGGAGTACCGGAGATGATACTGGCTATTGCCGTGCCATGTCCATAGTTATCAAAAGTAGGTACTATGGATAAGGGGTCGTTGGATTTCAGTGCGGCATTGATGTGTTTTTTTGTGTATTCTGAACCGAAACTAAAGTCCTTGGGAGGCATGCCGGTCTGGTCAGTCTGGTCCCAGATGGAATGAATACGGGTGGTACCGTCATGGTTTTTGAATGCGGGATGCTGGTAGTCGATGCCGGTATCTATGATTCCGATCACCACTCCCAACCCCATCAGGTTTAAATCAGGATGCCTCCTGACACTGGTAATGCCTGATTTTTCCATGCTCACTTTAGAAGTAAGTGTAAAAAGAGAAGGGAAATTATCATAAGGATATCGTCCCAGATCACAGGCATCCATATTGTTTCTTCGTATATGCAGTAAAGAGTATTTGTCATTTAAGGCCGTGATATTATTTTCGGTATCAAAACCGGGAACTAAAGAATTACTGATGATCAGGTCATAATATTCGTTATCCAATATTTTATTCATGATAAAGCCCCCATCCTGCAATTTAAAACGCAGTATATAGTTATCTTATGCATACATATGGGGGTTCATGAAAGGTTACCGATCTTTGGGAGAGTCAATGCCGTCAAAGGAGTTGAAGAAAACGGTATGGTCTATCTCGAACCGTTTCTCATGAAGGGGGTGGGGAGCACAATTTTCCCCGGGATAGCCCATAGGAAGCAGAGCAACTGGAATGAAATGTTCCGGGATATCAAATGATGTCCGGATGCATACCGGATCAAAATGACCTACCCAGGTACTGCCTAATCCTAATTCTACCGCTTCAAGCATCATCTGTGTGGCAACAATGCTTGAGTCAACTTCACCCATATCCTTATTGTCGTAAGATCTTTTCCAGCTGACAGTGGAATCATAACATACCAGCAGAGTCAGAGGAGCATGAAAATGATAAGGGGTGCAGGATTTTAATTTGGCGAGATTTTCTTTCGTGTCAATGACAAGAATCCGTTGAGGCTGAAAATTCACTGCAGTAGGAGAAATTCTTCCGGCTTCCAGGATCAAATCCAGTTTTTCTTTTTCTATTTTTCGGTCGCTGAAATTTCTCATTGAGTAACGTTCTTTTGCCAATTGTAAAAATTCCATAACAACATCTCCTTCAATTTTTTATATGATTACTATAACATAAAAAGGAGAATAGGAAAAGACGGAAGCAGTCCGTAAGGACTGTCCGTCTTTTTTGCGTGAAATCAGTTCAGCGGAGATGCCTTTCCTGTTACTTCATTGTACTGAAGGGCTACACTGCTGTTATTATAATCAAACAAATAGGTGGCAATATAAATCAAAGTATCGTCTGGCTGTCGTTTATATGTCCTGACCGTATAATAATTATTTCCATCTATTTTAGATATTCCAGGTGATGCGATATATTCATAAGAATCAGAAGCTTCCGGCAGGCCTAGTTTTTCCTGGCTCTGAGAGCGGACAGCATCCTCTGCCTGTTCTATGGTATTAGCGGCTTTTGGCTGCTTTTCAAAATCTTCGATAATTTTTTTCTGCTGGTTCCACTGGTCCTTAAAATAGGTGCCCCAGGGCTGGCTTTCCTTACTGGTGGTCACGGTATAGCTGTCCGCTTCGGATTCCAGAGTAATGGAAAGATAAGAAGCGGAATCTTTAGACGGCCCGGCAAGCTGATAGATCTCTGAGCTGGCCTTAGTAGTTTCGTCTGCGGAAGCTTGTCCGGACTCTGCTTGCTGGGATTTATCCGTAACGTTAATAAAATTCTTTTTTCCTTCCAGATAATCCATGTAGCTTTTTATATCAGCAGAAGTATCTTCCACATGGAGATATTTGTAACTCTCTCCCGGGCTAGAGGTTTGTGAAGCGGTGTCGGCAGAAGATTCTATAGGTTTTTCTGTCTGATCACCGGTCTCTTTTGTTTCTGTTTCAAGGCTGGCTTCAGAAGCTTCCTGCTTTACAAAATCACGTTCCCCTACAATTTCAGTCACCGAAGAAATATCTTCATCTTTAGAAAAGTAGTAAGTTGGTGCTACTTCCGCCTTTTCTTTCGGTACCTTCTTTTGGGAGGTGAGCAGAATAATGGCCTGAACAGATCCCATAATAACGATCAACAGGGCAGCTGCCATTAAGACAAGAACTCTTTTATTTTTAGGTAATAGACTTTTTCCTTTTTCTTTTTTCCTTTTTCTTTTGGAGCTTTGGCCGGTTTCGCTTTATTTTGTTTGTTTTTTACTGCCTTCCCTTTTTGCGGTTGTGTCTTGGGAATCTTCTCGTTTTTGGATTTTATAAGTTTTTGCATAAAGTTCATCCTTGTGTAATTATTGATGCAAAATACAGCTAAATGGCTGTATGACATCGCTATCCATATATCGGTTGATTCCAGATGAAAAATAAGGATTCCGGATAAAAAATGAATTTTTATACGGCGAGGAGCTTTTGCGCAGTTCCCATGATCATCTTATCCACAAATTCTGCTACCTCTTCCTTTGGCTGCTGCATGTCCGTATCAAGCCATTGTTTTAGGACACCGGTCAGTCCATAGGTGATAAATTCAAGGTAATAGTTTAGGATTACTTCTCTGGCAGTTGGATACTGTTCCCTGATGATTGCTGTGCCGTTATTTAAGACAAGGGTATGGAAGCGGTTTACGAAATCATTAGAGGAGCTGTTCTCAAAAAGGATTTTACATATCTTTTTGTTCTCCTCTATATAATGAATGATTGGTATGACAACGGGCAGAAGTGACCCCTTTTTAAAGGCATAGCGGCAGTTACTGACCATATCCTGAAAATCATCTAAGACTTCGGATTCCATCTCCTGTAACAGATTGTAGGTATCGGCATAGTGAAGATAAAAAGTACCCCGGTTTAAGTCTGCCAGTTCCGTGATGTCTTTTACGGAAATATTCTTAAATTCTTTTTTTTCCATAAGTTCAAGAAGGCTTTCCTTCAATACCTTCTGTGTTTTTCGGATGCGGCGATCCTGTTTTTGAGTTTCCATACGATTCCTCCAATTGTGTTTCTTGGCTTGCTTCTTATTTCAGAGCTTGAATCTCCGAAAATCATGAACATTACATGAATAAGTGTTGAGTATTGCACTGATAATCACTATGTGATCGTTAATAGATTTTTCTTGATTCATTGATTATTGAAACTTATCTACAAGAGTATTATAATGTACAGGTGTTCAAAAGTCAATAATATATCTATTAACAGAATAGTGTAGTGGAGGAAACTATGAAGAGAGACAGAAGCTTATTTGATAGAATGGTACATATTATTGTGTTCCGCGGGAAGGAAATAGAGACTTTTTTCTTTCTTGCAGCCATTATTTGTGCCATCTGTTTTCCTTTTGTAAAGGTCAATTATGACCTGAGCAAATACCTGCCGCAGTTTGCCCAAACGAAACAGGCTCTTGATGTGATGGAGGATGAGTTTGGATATCCTGGAATGGCCCGGATTATGGTTGAGGATGTAAGCCTTCAGGAAGCAAAAAAAATAAGACAGCAGATATCGGATCTGGAAGGGGTAGATCTGGTCATAGGTCCGGATTTGACTACGGATGTTTATATGGGAACCTCCTTTGTAAACCAGGGGATAACCGATATGATGTCTGTGGATGCATTTGCCATGGAAGATTATTATCGTGACGGGCATGCTCTGATGGATGTAATATTTGAAAACGGCGATGACAGTCAGGTGACCCGTAAAGCGGTAGACGGGATTTATGAAATTGTGGGAAAAGACAGGGGCTATTTTGCAGGAAGCGCCGTGTCAAGTAAGGAGCGGGAAGAATCCATAACAAAAGAGATTACCATGGCCATTGGAATGGCGCTGATAATCATCTGGGTGATATTAGCCCTTACCACGACATCGTGGATGGAACCGTTTTTGTTTATTTTTGTTATGGTCATAGCCATTGTCCTGAATATGGGATCCAACCTGATGTTCGGATCCATATCATTCTTTACGTTTTCCACGGCAGCCATTTTACAATTGGCAGTATCCATGGATTATTCCATTTTCCTATTACATACTTTTACGGCAATCAAGAATACCGGCGTTGAGATACACGAAGCCATGGAATTGGCGGTAAAAGAATCCTGCAGTTCCATTCTGGCAAGTGGGGCTACCACAATTGTAGGGTTTCTTGTAATTGCGTTCATGCGCTTTACCATTGGTAAGGATGTGGGATTTGTTCTGACCAAGGGGATCCTTTGCAGTTTGGCTACTGTATTATTCCTTATGCCGACTCTGATCCTGCACTTTAATGATAAGATTGAAAAAACAGCCCATAAACCGTTCATTCCTTCCTTTGACCGGTTCGCTAAATTGATGAACCAGATCCGGAAGCCAGTATTTATTGTTGCAATTTTTCTGGCTGTTCCCTGTTACTTTGGTCAGAGTATGAACGTTTTTTACTACGGGGATGAT
The DNA here is from genome assembly GCF_000732605.1 of Lacrimispora celerecrescens. Lineage (GTDB taxonomy): Bacteria > Bacillota > Clostridia > Lachnospirales > Lachnospiraceae > Lacrimispora > Lacrimispora celerecrescens_B. Next base: position 115,806 of record NZ_JPME01000015.1, read on the forward strand.
GCCATTGGAGCCGGACCGGGTACCAGGGTTTATGAGGATACCAGGGCCATTAATGAGGAATTTGGAAAATCAAATATGATCATCGGGATTGTTCCCAATGGATCTGTTGTGACGGAACGGCAGCTAACCGATGCTTTGGAGGACTTAGACTTTGTAAACTATGCCATGTCCATGGCTGGGACCATACCGAAGGGAATTCCGGAAAGTTTTCTTCCGGGAAAAGTGACCGAACAGCTTCGTAGTGAAAAGTACGCCAGGCTTTTGATTTCTCTAAATACAGTCCAGGAGAGTCAGTACGCCTTTGAGTGCAGTCAAAAGCTGGAACAATTGATCAGGGAGTACTATCCGGAAGATGCCTATGTGATAGGTATGACCCCCACGACGATTGATATCCGTGACATTTTAACTGATGACTACAATAAGGTTTCCCTGTTGTCTTTGGCGGGAGTGGCTTTGGTTGTTTTTGCAACCTTCCGGTCTGTTCTGGTACCGATCCTTGTAATTATACCGATTGAAGTGGCCATTTATTTAAACATGACGTTACCCTATGTGATGGGAGACTACATGGTATACATCGGATACATCATCGTAAGCTGCCTGCAGCTGGGAGCTACCATTGATTATTCCATCCTGATGACCAATAATTATCTGGGCTTCCGTAAAACCATGAACAACACGGACTCCGCCAAGGCGGCCATTTCAAAAAGTACTCTTTCCATTCTGACGTCAGGCGGTATTCTTACGGTAGTAGGTTATCTTTTGTTTTTTACGTCGTCCATACAAGCGATTTCCCAGGTGGGACGCCTTGTGGGAAGGGGAGCGCTTTTAAGCATGGTTTTGGTACTTTCCCTTCTTCCTGCCTTGCTTAGCACCTTTGACAAGCAGATCCAGAATCAGCAGCTCCGTGCGGCAAAGAGAAGAGAAAAACGACGTTTAAGATATGGAAAAGTGAAAATCAAAGGAGTGAACGATCATGAAGAAGTATAATAGAATCCTAAGTATGGGTCTGGCTGTCATAGTCTCCCTTGAGTCCGTACTGCCGGCCCTGGCTTCGCCTGATGTGCCCCAGTATGATGAAACTCTTTATGTGACCATGGATCCTTATGGGGGGATCAAGGAAAGCAGCATTGTAAAGAATTACCAGATGAATGGAAACAGTAAGGTAGTGGATTACGGGATTTACGATAAAGTAATGAACTTAACGGATCATTCGGAGCCCGTGGTAGGGGAGGATGGCTCTATCACTTTCTCTCCGGAAGAGACTGGAAGCCGGTTTTATTTTGAAGGTCGGACCCAAACAGAGAAATCTCAGCTTCCCTGGGATATTAAAGTAAGTTACCGTTTAAATGGTGTAGAGAAAAAGGCAGAAGAACTGGCCGGTGAAAAGGGCCTGATCGAAATCAATGTAGATCTGGTTCCCAATAAAGGTGTTTCCGATTACTACCGGAATAATATGGCGTTAATGGCCAGTACAGTTGTAGATATGGATAAAAACTTAAGCCTGGAAGCGGAAGGCGCCCAGGTACAGTCCGTTGGTAATTTAAATATGGTTGTTTTCTTTGAACTGCCTGGAGAGGAAGGACATTATTCCATTCGCATCGGCTCCGATGATTTTAAATTTCCTGGCATTGTCTTTGCCATGGTACCTTTGACGGTAAGCCAGCTTGATAAGGTTGCAGATTTAAGAGATGCTAAGGAAACCATGGAGGATTCGGCAGATGCGATCAGCGACAGTCTGGATGTGGTGTTAGACACCATGGGAAACATGCAAAAAGGCATTGCAGATACGGCAGATGGTCTCAGGGGACTTGATAAGACCAGACAGATATTTGCCGCTTCCAAGGGTAAGGTGTATGAGGATGCAGACGAGGCTCTGGCAGCTCTTGACAATCTGTCCCAGACACTGCGGCCCTTTTATAACCATACGCAGAATGCCGGAAATGCTTTAAATGAGATCAGGACCCAGACCAATCATATGGTGGGAATTCTTGATGACCTGTCACCAGATCTAGGTGATCTGCAGGATGGTGTCCGGTACTTAAGAGATGAAGTGGAAGAACTGCGGAAAATGGCGAAGAATTCCCAGACGGATATGAAGTCCCAGGCTTTTATGGGGCAGGTTAAAAAAATAGAAGGTCACTTAAATACCCTGACAACGGAACAACAGCAGCTGGCAAAGGAACTTGCTTCCCTTGGGCAGGCGCTTCCAATGCTGGTGGGCCTTAGCAATTCCCTCAGTAAATCGGCGGCAGGAATGAAAGGCATTGACTTGCAGGAGTTAATCCAGGAGATCCAGGATGAAGGGCTGATGGACGAAGACGAGATATCTTCCTATTTGTTTAATGAAAAGGACTATTCGATTCCGGAAATCAATGCTCTTACCGGCTATATGTCTTCCGCTTTTGCTACCGGTCGTACGGCCACGCCTAGCAATGGATCTAAGGAAATGCTGGAAGCAGCCGCACCTATAGCCGCGCTTCTTCCGCAGATTGTTAACAGCGGTGCAGGACTGACCGGAGATTTAGGAAAAATGCTTGGAATGACCGAGATGCTGATGTCAGACTTACATTCCTTAAGAGGCCCTATCAATGGAGCGATTGACGGAGTGATTGACATCGCCACTGCCACAGGGCGTATCTGTGATACGGCAGATGATCTGATCAACTCCACAGATGAATTAAATGGCATTTTAAACCGTCACCATGATGATATGATTGCGACCTTAAACGATGTTGGAAAAATGACGGACAGCGCTTCCAGAGGCATTGATTCCATGAATGTATTCTTCCGGTCTCTTGAAAATCAGATGAAGGTGGTAGGCGATTCTTTAAACACCAGTACGGAAAAAACCTTAAACGGCCTTGCCGGTACGTTAGATGAGGCAGGGACTGGGCTGAATCAGACTGAGGTGTTGAGAAACGCAAAAGATACAATCAAAGGGATGATTGATGACAAATGGGATGAATATACGATAGAAGATACAACCATTTTAAACATTGATTTGGAGGCCTCTCCGGTGTCCATGACATCGGCAAAGAATCCGTCTCCCAGGAGCATCCAGATGATCCTGCGTACGGAGGAAATAAAAGATAAGCAGGAGAGTGAAGACGTAAATATTGATGAAGACTTTCATGCTGACGGAAATATTTTCCACCGGATCGGAAATATTTTCAAATATATCTGGAGGTCCATTACTTCAGTTTTTAAATAACGTGAGATTTGAGATAATAAAATAGCAGCAGAAAAAGAGAAGGATCATGTGTTCTTTCTCTTTTTCTGTTGCTTTTTTATAAGTATTTCCACATTCCTATGTCATGGTTAAAAATATCATAAGCTTGGATTGCATTAAAATTCAATACTAAAGAACATACATTCGAAAGTGCTTGAAAAAAGTATTTGCCTATGCTACAATATAGAAAAAGAACGTGTGTTCGAGGTGACGAAATGCTCATACAGGAAGAATTAAGTGTTCAGGAAAAGCTTGAAATATTATCAGATGCCGCAAAATATGATGTTGCCTGTACATCCAGCGGCGTGGACCGAAAGGGAAAAGCAGGGACTCTTGGGAATGCGGCGGCATGCGGAATCTGCCATAGCTTTTCCGCAGACGGCAGATGTATTTCCCTTTTAAAAATATTGTTTACGAACCAGTGCATCTATGACTGTAAATACTGTATTAACCGATGCTCTAACGATGTTGTGAGGACAGCGTTCACTCCGGAAGAGGTGTGTCAGCTGACGATCCAGTTCTACCGCCGCAATTATATTGAAGGGCTATTCCTCAGTTCAGGAATCCTTCATAGTGCAAACTATACCATGGACCTGATTTATCAGACCCTTAAAAAGCTGAGGGAGGAATACCATTTTCACGGTTATATCCATGTGAAGGCGATTCCAGGTGCAGATCCGGTATTGATCGAAAAGACAGGATTTCTGGCAGATCGTATGAGTATCAATCTGGAACTTCCGACTGCCGATGGTCTTAAGAAGCTGGCCCCCGGCAAAAGCAGGAGTAAGATTCTTACTCCCATGAAGCAGATTCAAAAAGGAATTACCGCCAATCGTTACGAGTTGATGGAATACAAAAAGGCTCCGTCCTTTGTGCCCGCAGGTCAGAGCACTCAGATGATCGTAGGAGCCACCGGAGAAAATGATTTTCAGATGATGATGGTAGCAGAGGCGCTTTATCAGAATTATGATTTAAAACGGGTTTTTTATTCTGCATTTGTTCCAGTTAATCAGGACAGCAGTCTGCCGGCCCTTCCGGGCGGGCCTCCTCTTTTACGGGAACACCGGTTGTACCAGGCGGACTGGCTCATGCGTTTTTATGGATTTCAAGCAGGGGAGCTGCTTTCCGAAGATCGTCCTAATTTCAATGTATTTCTTGATCCAAAGTGTGACTGGGCCTTGCGTCATCTGGAGATATTTCCGGTGGAAGTGAATCGGGCAGACTACTATACCCTTTTGAGAGTTCCGGGAATGGGAGTGAAGTCGGTGAAGCGCATCATTGCAGCCAGAAGGAATGGCCCTCTTGATTTTGATGCTTTAAAGAAAATTGGTGTTGTATTAAAGCGTGCGCTTTATTTTATTACCTGTTCCGGCAGGATGATGTATCCCATTAAGATCGAGGAGGACTTTATTACCAGTCACCTTTTGGGAGAGGAGCAGAAGAAGGTATGGGACATCGGTTCATCAGGAACCTTCCGACAGCTTTCTTTGTTTGATGACATGAATGTACCTGCTTTGACAGACTTGAGAGGAGTCCGGCTATGAAGACAGTCTATTTGTGTGAGAATAGCGTAGAAGGCATTCTCAGCGGCGTATATGCGGCATGGACCAGCAGAAAAGGACATGCGAATGTGAAACTTGGGCTTATAGGAGATGAGGATACCATGGAGCTGTTCTGTCAGTATGAGGAGGTCCCGGTCAATGCCGGTCATGCAGACAAGGTGGTACGGGCAATCAGGGAGAAGATATCGGAGGAAGCCTATATTGTTGTATACAAAGCCGCATTAAGCAAGGAAAGGGACCGCGGGGATAAAATATACCGTTTTTTAATTTACGGCTTTCATTTAGGCGCCAAAGTTGTTCATATGCTTCAGGTTCCGGAGGTATTCGAAATTTTTCAGATGTGCCGTAATATTGATAATGAGACTCATCTGCTCACTGGCTTTGTGCGATTCGTGGAGATGGAGGGAGATCTTTTGGTAAGCCGGATCGGACCAAAGAATGATGTTCTTGTTCTTCTTGCCCCTCATTTTATGGACCGCCTGTCAGGAGAGAATTGGGTTATCTATGATGAAAACAGGAAAAAGGCAGTTATGCATCCGGCATTGCGGCCTTGGTTTTTGGTGGATCTGATTTCGTCAGAATGGGAGGAACGAATGAAAAAAGCGTCGGATGAGGACGAATATGAGGCGCTTTTTCAGTGTTTTAGAAAAAGCATATCCATAAAAGAGCGGACAAATCCGGTCTGTCAGCGTAATCATATGCCGCTCCGATACCGGGCCTATATGCCTGAATTTTCCCATGGTCTAAAGGATTCCTGATTCTTTCTGATTTCAGGTCATGAGAGAAAAACATTGCCTTTTTGCCTTTTTTCGGTTATCATAAAATCAGGTTCCGGTTCAGGAACATTCCAGATGCGTTTCTGCATGTTTTCCAAGCTTATTGTTTATGAGACAGAATTATGAAATACCATGCGGGTATACTTACACCGGTAAAGCTAGGCCCTGCCCAGAAAGTGCGGGCAGGAAGAATGAAACACCCTACGGGTATACTTTATGCCAAAAAAACACGGGCATAAATGAGGAAAGGAGAGGCGGTTTTTGTATAGTAAAGTTCATAGTGTGGGAATTAAGGGAGTGGAAGGGGTTCCGATCCTGGTGGAGGCGGATGTCAGTGATGGGCTTCCGGGCTTTTCCATGGTAGGTTATCTCTCTTCTGAGGTAAAGGAAGCTCAGGACCGGGTAAGAACAGCACTGAGAAATTCCGGCTTTCGGCTGCCTGCAAGAAAAGTCACAATTAATTTGTCCCCGGCTGACATACGCAAGGAGGGGACTGCTTTTGATTTGCCAATTGCGGTGGCTATTCTGGCGGCTTCCGGCATGGTTAAGCCTGATGCTTTATATAATTGTGTGATTTCCGGGGAATTAGGATTGGATGGAGAGATTAAGCCTGTAAGGGGAGCGCTTTCCATTACTGCTGCTGCAAAAAAGGACGGAAAGAGCCAATGTTTTCTTCCAAGTGAAAATGTCAGGGAGGGCTTAATAATAGAAGGAATGGAAATTATTGGTGTGGATCATCTGAAAGATTTAACGGATCAACTGAACCATCCGGAGAAACAAAAAGCAGGCTCCTATGGAAAAGATGAGCGGACGAGGAGGAAGGAGGCTTATGACGTTGATTTTTCAGAGATCGGAGGCCAGCTTTTCCTAAGACGGGCCACAGAGGTGGCAGTGGCAGGTATGCACAACGTTCTTTATATCGGCCCCGCAGGAACCGGAAAGACTATGCTGGCGAAGCGGATTCCAACGATTATGCCGTCCTTATCAATGGAGGAGGCTGTGGAAATATCAAAGATATACAGTGTATGCGGGCTCCTTTCCAAAGAAGAGCCTTTGGTGATAAAAAGGCCCTTTCGAAGTCCTCATCATACCATCAGTCCAACGGCTCTGTCCGGGGGAGGACGAATACCCAAACCAGGCGAGATCTCCCTGGCATCCGGAGGCGTTCTGTTTCTGGATGAACTACCCGAATTTCAAAGAAATACCATAGAACTTCTAAGGCAGCCCCTTGAGGAGCGGAAAATAACTGTTTCCAGAATGCTCGGTGCCTATGAATTCCCGGCGGACTTTATGATGGCAGCGGCTATGAATCCATGTCCCTGCGGATTCTATCCGGATCGGACAAGATGCAGATGTTCAGAACTGCAGGTACGCAAATATTTAAGCAGGATTTCAAAACCGCTATTGGACCGGATCGATATCTGCGCGGAATCCGGAGCGGTTACATACGAGGAATTGCGGGAAAGAAAAGGTGGTGAATCCTCTGCCTCTATCCGGAAACGGATTGAAGATGCAAGAAAGATTCAAAAAAAACGATTGAAAGTGCATGGGATATACTTTAACAGTTCCATGAATAAGGCCCAGATTGAGGAATGCTGCTGTCTTGGGAAAGAGGAGCAGGAGTTTTTAAAGAAGGTATATGAAAATCTGGGACTTAGTGTGAGAGGCTATGAGAAGATCCTAAAGGTATCCAGGACGATTGCGGATCTGGTCGGCTCTGAGAGGATAAGAAAAGAACATCTGGCAGAGGCGGTGGGACTGCGCAGCATGGAAGGTAAGTATTGGGGAGGAATATATGGACGGTCATGAGGAACGGGAGTATTTATACTGGCTTTGTCATGTTCCCGCTCTGGGAGCAGTAAAAATAAAACGACTTTATGATTACATTGGAAGTTATAAAGGAATATATAATATAGAAGGAAAAGAACTGGAACAGTCAGGACTATTAAAACAGACAGAAGTTTCCATTTTTGAGGAGATGAAACGTAAAAAAGACGCTTGCATAGCAGAGCTGACAAAGTTGGAAAATAGAGGAACTCATTTTGTTACGCCATATGACAAAGAATATCCGAAACGGCTTCTTTCAATTTATGGATACCCTATGGGAATTTTTTTTAAAGGAAAGCTACCTGATGATGAAAAACCGGCGGTTTCCATAATCGGAGCCAGGAATTGTACTGATTACGGAAAGCAAATGGCCTCCTATCTGGCCAGGGAGCTTTCCGGGGCCGGAATCCAGATCATAAGCGGATTGGCATGGGGAATTGACAGTGCAGGGCATCAGGGAGCGCTGGAGGCCGGCGGTGATACTTATGGAGTTCTAGGCTGCGGGATCAATATCTGCTATCCCAGAGAAAATTATGGATTGTATGAACGGATGGCGGTTCAGGGCGGAATTATCACTGAATTTATGCCAGGCGAAGCACCAAGGCCTTGTAATTTTCCTATGAGGAACCGGATCATAAGCGGACTGTCGGATGCAATTTTAGTGATTGAGGCAAGGGAAAAAAGCGGTTCCTTAATCACGGTGAACTTAGGACTAGAGCAGGGAAAAGAAATTTTTGCACTTCCCGGAAGGGTGAAAGATCCCTTAAGTGCAGGCTGCAATCGGCTTATTTCCGAAGGCGCAGGAATGTTGTTAGGTCCTGATTCTGTGCTGGAATATTTCAAATTGCAGAGTGGTAATATATTAAGAGTTCATGAAAAAAATGAGAACGGACTTGTCAAAAAAGAAAAAATGGTGTATAGTTGCCTAGATTTGCAACCGAAGAATCTGGAAGAGATTATATCTTTAAGCGGATTGTCTGTCAGTGATTGTTTGAGCACTCTTCTGGAATTAGAGCTCAAAGGCTGTGTTGTACAGACATCCTATCAATATTATGGTAAGAAACTATAGGCGAGGAGTTTGGTATGGCGAACTGTTTAGTAATTGTGGAATCACCTGCAAAGGTAAAAACGATAAAAAAGTTCCTAGGAGCGAATTATGAAGTGGATGCCTCTAACGGACACGTGAGAGACCTTCCGAAAAGCCAGATGGGAATTGATGTGGAGAATGACTTTGATCCCAAATATATAACAATCAGAGGAAAAGGCGATATCCTGGCCAAGCTTAGGAAAGAAGTGAAGAAGGCCGATAAGATTTATCTTGCGACTGACCCTGACCGGGAAGGAGAAGCCATTTCCTGGCATCTGATGAAGGCTTTAAAGCTGGATGAACTCAAGGATAAGCAGGTTTACCGGATCAGCTTTAACGAGATTACAAAGAATGCGATAAAAGCTTCTTTAAAAACTCCGAGAGCGATTGATATGGATCTGGTGGATGCCCAGCAGGCCAGAAGAGTTTTGGACCGAATGGTTGGATATATGATCAGTCCTCTTCTTTGGGCAAAAGTAAAGAGAGGCTTAAGTGCCGGCAGGGTCCAGTCAGTGGCATTGCGTCTGATCAGCGACCGGGAAGAAGAAATCAATGCATTTATTCCTGAGGAGTACTGGAACCTGGAAGCTGTTTTAAAGCAGGAAGGAAGCAAAAAATCTTTAACAGCAAAGTTTTACGGTGACAAAGACGGCAAGATTGCCATAGGAAAAAAAGAAGAATTGGATAAGATACTGAAAGGTCTTGAGAAACAGACTTATCAGGTAGAGGAAGTTAAAAATGGGGAAAGAGTCAAAAAGGCTCCTATACCATTTACGACCAGTACCCTTCAGCAGGAAGCATCCAAGGTACTTAATTTTTCAACCCAGAAGACCATGCGTCTGGCTCAGCAGCTATATGAAGGTGTGGAGGTTGCAGGACATGGTACCGTGGGTCTTATCACCTATCTGAGAACAGATTCTACCAGAATCGCAGAGGAAGCAGATGTTGCGGCAAGGGAATATATCGGAAAGCAGTACGGCAGCAAGTACGTAGCAAATGGAGAACAGGCGAAAAAAAGCAATGCAAAGATCCAGGATGCCCACGAGGCGATCCGTCCTACGGATATTGCCCTTACACCGGTTATGGTAAAAGAATCCCTGCAGCGGGATTTATTCAGGCTTTATCAACTGATCTGGAAACGTTTTACAGCCAGCAGAATGCAGCCTGCCGTTTACGCGACCACCTCAGTTAAAGTGGGAGCAGGAAACTACGTTTTCACACTTTCCGCTTCCAAACTGTCTTTTGATGGTTTTATGTCCGTATATGTTCAGGAAGATGAAAAGGAAGACAACAATGTATTGTTAGGTAATCTGGAAAAAGGCAGCATACTGAAACTGGATAAACTTGAGAGCGGACAGCATTTCACCCAGCCGCCGGCGCACTTTACGGAGGCCTCCCTTGTAAAGGCTATGGAAGAACAAGGAATCGGACGCCCAAGTACTTATGCCCCTACGATCACAACCATTATCGCCAGACGATATGTGGCAAAGGAAAATAAAAATCTTTATGTGACGGAGCTTGGAGAAGTAGTTAACAGCATGATGAAGCAAAGCTTCCCCAGCATCGTGGATATTACCTTCACTGCCAATTTAGAGTACCTTCTTGATAAGGTGGGAGATGGGTCTGTTCCATGGAAGACTGTTGTGAAAAATTTCTATCCCGATTTAAAAGAAGCGGTGGATAAAGCTCTTGTGGAATTGGAATCTGTGACGATCGCTGATGAGGTGACGGATGAAGTCTGCGAGTTGTGCGGTCGGAACATGGTTATAAAGTACGGCCCTCATGGTAAATTCCTGGCCTGCCCCGGATTTCCGGAATGCAAGAATACAAAACCTTATTTGGAAAAGATCGGCGTGCCTTGTCCGAAATGCGGAAAAGAGGTAGTAATAAAGAAAACGAAAAAGGGCAGAATTTATTACGGCTGTGAGGCAAATCCTGATTGTGATTTTATGTCCTGGCAGAAGCCTTCCACCAAAGCCTGTCCCAAGTGCGGAGCTTACATGGTTGAAAAGGGAAGCAAATTACTTTGCTCAAATGAGCAATGTGGATATAGCGCTGACAAATAGGAAAAAGAATAATTATTAAGAAAATCGAAAATCTTCAAAAAACTATTGTTATTTGAATATAATAATGTTAATATTTAATCATTAGAGGTGTATTTTAGTTTTTCACATAAATTCTTAAGGAGGTTTTCGGCTATGAGCGTACAGTTGTTGGACAAAACTAGAAAAATTAATAAATTATTGCATAACAATAATTCGCATAAGGTTGTATTTAACGATATCTGTGAAGTGCTGACCGAGATCCTGAATTCGAATATTCTTGTGATCAGCAAGAAGGGAAAGGTGTTAGGCATAGGCCTTACACCGGACATCGAGGAAATTCAGGAGCTGATCGCGGACCAGGTTGGCGGTTATGTTGATACCATGTTAAATGAGCGTTTGCTCAGCATTTTATCAACAAAGGAGAACGTTAATCTGGAAACGCTGGGTTTCACTGGTGACAATATCAGAAAATACCAGGCTATCATCACACCGATTGATATTGCAGGGGAAAGGTTAGGAACCCTGTTTATTTATAAATCCGATTCTCAATACGATATCGATGACATCATTTTAAGTGAATATGGCACCACCGTGGTAGGACTGGAAATGATGAGATCTGTTAATGAGGAGAATGCGGAAGAGACCAGAAAAGTGCAGATTGTCAAATCTGCAATCAGTACCTTATCTTTTTCCGAATTAGAGGCAATTACCCATATCTTTGAGGAATTAGATGGCAATGAGGGCATCCTGGTAGCCAGCAAGATCGCTGACCGCGTAGGAATCACCCGTTCCGTTATTGTCAATGCTCTACGGAAGTTTGAAAGTGCTGGAGTGATTGAATCCAGATCTTCCGGTATGAAGGGAACTTATATTAAGGTACTGAATGATGTGGTGTTTGATGAATTGAAAACCATTAAGGCCGGAACCATTAAAAATATGCCTGAGCGCCGGGATATCAAAGATATGTAAAGCCGATTTCAGGAGAAAAAGGAGCAGAGTGAAAAACTGCTCTTTTTTATATGGAAGGTTAAGGAAAAAATGTTCAGACCAGAATTTACGTATCAGCCTAATATGCCGATAGATCCAACTGTTTCATCTGTACACAAAATATGGTAGGTTCTGTTTAATTTGAACACAAAATGTAAAAAAATACTTGCATCGTGTAAAAAGATATGCTATACTGGCTAAGCTGATAAAAAACACGTCTGCGGATTCCAGAGGAAGGTGCCGGATACCGGTCTCCCCGGAAGCATAAGAAGCGGGCGGAAGTTAAACCAAATGGAGGTAGTAACATGAGCGTTATTTCAATGAAACAGCTTTTAGAAGCTGGAGTACACTTCGGTCATCAGACCAGAAGATGGAACCCTAAGATGGCTCCATACATTTACACAGAAAGAAACGGCATCTATATCATTGACTTACAGAAGTCTGTAGTTAAGGTAGATGAGGCTTACAAAGCAGTATCCGATATTGCTACAGAAGGCGGCAAGATCCTTTTCGTAGGAACAAAGAAGCAGGCTCAGGATGCCATCAAATCTGAGGCAGAGCGTTGCGGTATGTATTTTGTTAACGAGAGATGGCTTGGCGGTATGCTTACAAACTTTAAGACAATCCAGTCCAGAGTTGCAAGATTAAAGCAGATCGAGACCATGTCCCAGGACGGCACATTTGATGTTCTTCCTAAGAAGGAAGTTATTGCTCTTAAGAAAGAGTGGGAGAAATTAGAGAAGAACTTAGGCGGAATCAAAGATATGAAGAAGATTCCAGATGCGATTTTCGTTGTAGATCCAAAGAAAGAAAGAATCTGCGTTCAGGAAGCTCATACACTGGGAATTCCGTTAATTGGTATCGCTGATACAAACTGTGATCCTGAAGAACTTGATTTCGTGATCCCAGGAAATGATGACGCGATAAGAGCCGTTAAATTAATTGTATCCAAGATGGCAGACGCAGTAATCGAAGCAAACCAGGGCGAGGCAGTAGCAGAGGAAGCAGAAGCAGCTCAGGAAACAGAAGAGACTGTAGAGGCTTAATTATTCAGGCGATTGAATGCTTCGACCTGCTTTGAGAAGCGGGTCGAGGCATTTTTTACTGGAAAAATGTTCCTGTGAATAATACGAAATGAATCTATTGATGGAGGGAAATCAAATGGCAGCAGTTACAGCTGGAATGGTAAAAGAATTAAGAGAGATGACCGGCGCGGGCATGATGGATTGTAAGAAAGCTCTTGCGGAAACCGATGGTGATATGGAAAAGGCAGTAGAGTTCTTAAGAGAAAAAGGACTTGCAGCTGCTTCTAAGAAGGCAGGAAGAGTTGCAGCAGAAGGTGTTGTTACCACCGTTGTAACAGAAGACGGAAAATCTGCAGCAATCGTAGAAGTAAACAGTGAGACAGACTTTGTTGCAAAGAACGCTCAGTTCCAGACCTATGTTGCAGATGTTGCAAATCAGGTGCTTACTTCTCAGGCTACTGATATGGATGCATTCCTTGCAGAGACTTGGGCACAGGACAATTCCTTAACCGTTGCTCAGGCATTATCCAGCCAGATTGCAGTAATCGGGGAGAAAATGAACATCAGAAGATATGAGAAGATCGTTACCGATGGTGTGGTTGTTGATTACATCCACGGCGGCGGAAGAATCGGTGTTTTAATTGAAGCTGAGGCAGAAGTAGTAAATGATGCAGTAAAGGAAGCTTTAAAGAATATTGCTATGCAGATCGCTGCATTAACACCAAAGTATGTGAAGAGAGATGAAATTCCTCAGGAGTTCATTGATCATGAAACGGAAATCTTAAAGGCCCAGGCTAAGAATGAGAATCCGGATAAGCCAGATAACATTCTTGAGAAGATGATTGTAGGCCGTTTAAATAAAGAATTAAAAGAATTCTGTCTGGTAGACCAGGCTTATGTAAAAGACGGAGATTTAACTGTTGGAAAGTACTTAGAGCAGGTTTCTAAGGAAGTCGGCGGTAAGGTAGATGTGAAAAAGTTCGTACGCTTTGAGACCGGTGAAGGTCTTGAAAAGAAGGAAGAGAACTTTGCAGAAGAAGTTGCTAGGCAGATGCAGTAATCTTGTAGCAGGATTCTGGGGGGAATCCCATGGGTATCCATGGGATTTTTCTTTTAAAACACAGTGTCCGTTTACCATTGACAGATGTTTCCATAACTGACGGACATCACTATACCAAAGGAGTTGAGGAAAGTGGCAAAATATATTATAAAGCGTATCGCTATGGCGATTGTAACCATTTTTGCTGTTGCAACGGTTACTTTCTTTGTCATGAATATGGTGCCAGGCGGCCCCTTCATGTCTGAGAAGGCCATCAGCCCACAGGCCCAGGCGGCCCTTAATGAAAAGTACGGCCTGGATAAACCGTTAAGCGAGCAGTATATTACCTATATGAAGGATTTACTTCACGGCAATTTAGGATTAAGCGTAAAACAGCGCGGCCGTACAGTAAACATGATTATTGAAACAAAGTTCCCTGTATCTGCAAAGATCGGCGGAATTGCAATTTTAACCGCTGTTCTTGTTGGAGTTCCATTAGGCAGTATTGCCGCATTTAAACGTGGAACCGCAATTGATAATATTATTATTATCTTCAGTACATGCGGCATCGCAGTACCAAGCTTTGTGGTCTGTACCATTTTGATGTATGTTTTGAGTCTGAAGCTGGGGCTGCTACCTACGTTTGGACTGGCATCGTGGAAAAACTACATTATGCCTGTCATGGCTCTTTCCTTTTATCCGTCCTCTTATATCGCACGTCTGATGCGTTCTTCCATGTTGGATGTTATGGGACAGGATTACATGAGAACCGCCCGTGCCAAAGGTCTTTCCCAGATGGTCAGCATCTTTAAGCATGCACTTCGTAACGCCGTACTTCCGGTTGTTACATACTTAGGACCGCTTTTGGCCTATACCGTAACAGGAAGTTTTATTGTTGAAAAGATATTTACGATTCCGGGCCTGGGATCTGAATTCATTGGTTCCATTACAGGACGTGACTATCCTCTTATCATGGGCACTACGATCTTCCTTGCTACTTTAATGGTTATCATGAATGTGCTGGTCGACGTTGCTTATAAATTCATCGATCCGCGAATTAATCTGAAGTAAGAGAAAGGAGAAAGAAATGCCAAAGAATAAATTATCATTACAGCTTAATGTAGAAGACTTTCTCCCGGCAAGTGATGCAGAAAAAGAAAGCCTGACAGTCATGCGTAAGAGCGTTGGATTTTGGAAGGATGGAATCAGACGCCTTAAAAAGAATAAGATTTCAATGATCAGCCTAGCTGTTATCATTGTTGTGTTTATTTTGTCCTTTTTAGTTCCACAATTCTACCCATATCGATATGAGCAGCAAATCCGCGGAAGCGAAAACCTTGCTCCTATGCAGTATTCCCAAAAAGAGTTGACTGCAATGGAAGCGGGAGAGGATGTATTTCCTCATATTTTAGGAACGGATAATCTGGGCCGTGACTATGCGATCCGTGTTATGATGGGAAGCCGTGTTTCCCTGATGGTAGGTTTGATCGCTTCCTGTATCATTTTACTTATTGGATCCCTTTACGGTTCCATCGCAGGCTTCTTCGGCGGCTGGGTGGATATGATTATGATGCGTATTGTGGATATGATTTATACTGTACCGGATATTTTGATTATCGTATTGCTTTCCGTTGCATTTGACCAGCCTCTAAAAGCCTTGTCCCAAAGGCCCGGTTTTCAGTGGATCCAGGTCATCGGTGTTAACTTAATCAGTATCTTTGTCGTATTCGCCCTGCTTTACTGGGTAGGTATGGCACGTATTGTACGAAGCCAGATCCTGATTTTAAAAGAGCAGGAATATGTAACTGCGGCAAGGGCCCTTGGAGCATCCAGCGGTCATATCATTAAGAAGCATTTACTTACAAACTGCATTGGTACCTTAATTGTTACAACTACTCTGCAGATTCCATCCTCCATTTTTACGGAGAGCTTTTTAAGCTTCCTTGGCCTTGGTGTTGCTGCACCTATGCCTTCTTTGGGAAGTCTTGCAAGCGCTGCGTTAAATGGTCTTCAAAGTTATCCGCACCGTTTGTTTGCACCGGCTCTTATGATTTCTATCATTATTTTAAGTTTCAACCTGTTGGGCGATGGTCTTCGTGATGCATTCGATCCAAAGCTGAAAGATTAAGGAGGAGAGATTCGATGAACGAATATTTGGTTAATATTGAAAATGAACGTCTTTCCTTCTTTACCCCGGCTGGAGAAGTTAAGGCTCTTAATGATGTATCCCTTCATCTTCGTGAGGGAGAGGTTCTGGGCATTGTAGGTGAGTCCGGTTCCGGTAAATCTGTAACAGCTTACAGTCTTATGGGACTTACAGCTTATCCTGGACGCTTGATTGGTGGATCCCTTCAGTTTAACGGACACCAGATTGAGAAGATGACAGAGAAGGAAATGAGAAAGATCCGCGGAAATGAAATTTCTATTATTTTCCAGGATCCCATGACCAGCTTAAATCCGGTTTACACAGTTGGAAACCAGATTACAGAAGTGGT
The DNA here is from genome assembly GCF_000732605.1 of Lacrimispora celerecrescens. Taxonomy (GTDB): domain Bacteria; phylum Bacillota; class Clostridia; order Lachnospirales; family Lachnospiraceae; genus Lacrimispora; species Lacrimispora celerecrescens_B. The sequence continues at coordinate 131,878 of NZ_JPME01000015.1, forward strand.
CATGCTTCATACAAATAAAAATAAACAGCAGGCCAATGAAAGAGCAAAGGAGCTTCTGACCCTGGTAGGGATCAATGAGCCGGATAAGCGTCTGAAGCAGTATCCTCATGAGCTGTCCGGTGGTATGCGTCAGCGTATCATGATCGCCATTGCTCTTGCATGTGAGCCAAAGCTTTTGATTGCGGATGAGCCGACTACCGCTCTGGATGTTACCATTCAGGCACAGATTCTGGAACTCATGATGGAATTAAAAGATAAGCTTGGAATGGCGATCATCATGATCACTCATGACCTGGGTGTGGTTGCGAACATGTGCGACCGAATTGCAGTTATGTATGCAGGAAAAGTAGTAGAATACGGCAATACGGATGATATTTTTTATAATCCAAGCCATGAATATACAAAAGGCCTGATCCGAAGCATTCCGAAACTTACGGAAAAAGAGCACAGCAAGCTGGTTCCTATTGAAGGAAGCCCTGTGGATATGTTAAATCCGCCGGCTGGTTGTCCTTTTGCGCCCAGATGCAGGGCCTGTATGAAGATTTGCCTGCGTGAAATGCCGCCATATACGGATATATCCGATATTCATTATAGTGCTTGCTGGCTGCTTCAGAAACAGGAGTATGAACAGGCACAGAAGGGAGATGCATGATGGAGAATAAAAATCTTGTAGAGGTGCAGAATTTACAGCAGTATTTCCCTGTTGCCGGTGGCAAGTTATTTGAGAAAAAAGTCGTAAAAGCAGTAGATAACGTTTCTTTTGGAATTAAAAAGGGCGAGACTTTGGGACTGGTTGGAGAATCCGGCTGCGGAAAAACCACCACAGGCCGTACTTTGCTCCGTCTTTATGAGCCTACAGCAGGAAAGATTTTCTTTGACGGAGAAGATATTACCAAGGTAAACATGCTCCCTTACCGCAGGAAGATGCAGATCGTGTTCCAGGATCCTTATGCCAGCCTGGATCCCCGTATGACTGTTGGGGATATTATCGGCGAAGCGATTGACATTCATCACCTGGCTTCTAATAAAAAGGACCGTCAGGACCAGATTATTTCTGTTCTGTCAACGGTAGGACTTAATTCAGAGCATGCAAACCGTTACCCTCATGAATTTTCCGGCGGACAGCGTCAGCGTGTGGGTATTGCCCGTGCTCTTGCAGTGAACCCTCAGTTCATCGTCTGTGACGAACCGGTATCAGCCTTGGATGTTTCCATTCAGGCGCAGGTTGTTAATATGTTTGAGCAGCTTCAGGAGGAACTGGGACTGACCTATCTGTTTATTGCCCATGACCTTTCTATTGTGAAGCATATTTCCAATCGGATCGGAGTTATGTATTTAGGGAAAATGGTAGAGCTTGCAGACAGCTATGAACTGACCTTCCACAGCGTTCACCCATATACCAAGAGCCTGATTTCTGCAATCCCGATTGCAGATCCGGAAACCAGCCGTAAGTCGAAGAGAATTGTTCTGGAAGGGGATGTACCAAGCCCGGTAAATCCGCCATCCGGCTGCCGATTCCGTACACGCTGCCCTTATGCGGATGAGCTTTGTGCTGCCCAAGAGCCGGAGTGGAGAGAAGTTTCTACCGGTCATTTCGCTGCATGTCACCATCTGGACAAGGTAAATTAATTTTCATTGCCATTTTATAGGTTTTATGCTATGCTGAGGAAAGAATCGGCACAACAGACGAAGGACGTATTGCTGTGCCGATTTAAATATATTCTATAGGAGGGAATTTATGAAAAAAATGTCACTTGTATTGGCTGCTGTTATGGCAACCGGCATGATCCTTTCCGCTTGCGGCGGTAATAAATCAACCGGTCCATCTGCAGGTGGTACAACCAATTCAGCGAATGGGGAAGCAACTACCCCAGGAGGAGAATCAACTGGAGGTCTTGATCTTGCAGTTCAGGTCGGTCCGAACCCGGAAACCATTGATCCCGCTTTAAACAGTGCGGCTGATGGTGCAAACGTGATCGTACATGCCTTTGAGTCTCTGTTGATCGTAGATTCAGAGAACAAAATTGTAGGCGGTCAGGCGGAATCTTTCGATGTATCTGAGGATGGACTTACCTATACCTTCCATCTTCGTGATGGTTTGAAGTGGAGTGATGGTACGCCCCTTACAGCCAATGACTTTGTGTATTCCTGGAAGAGGCTGGCAGATCCTAATACAGCAGCTCCTTATGCTGCAGATATGCTGGGCTATGTAAAAGGCTATGAAGAGGCTGCTGCCGGAAATCTGGATGCCCTTGGCGTTTCCGCTTCCGATGATAAAACTCTCGTAGTAGAATTATCCGCTCCATGCGTGTATTTCTCAAAGCTGGTTACTCATGCCTCCATGGTTCCTGTTCAGCAGGCAGTTGTAGATGCAGCTGGGGATCAGTGGTGCTTAAAGCCTGACACTTATGTCTCTAACGGACCTTTAAAGATGATTGAGTGGGTTCCAGGCTCCCATATTACTTTTGCAAAAAATGAAAATTATTGGAACGCAGATAAGATCACTTTAAATACTTTAAAATTTGTCCTGATGGAAGATGCCAATGCGGCTTACAGCGCTTATCAGACCGGAGAAGTGTCCATGATTAAGGATGTACCTACAGAGGAGATCCCGGCTCTTAAGGGAACAGAAGAGTTCCATGTAGAGCCAGGCATGGGTATTTCCTATATCGATTTCCAGAACCAGAAGGAGCCATTTAATAATCCGGATGTGCGTAAAGCGTTAAGCCTTGCAATTGACCGTGATTATTTGGCTAATACCGTTATGCAGGGTATTGGCGCTCCTGCGGCAAACTTCGTTCCACGTGGTGTTTCTGATGCAGAAGGCGGAACCTTCTTTGAAGATGTAACACGCAAGAATAACGGCGGCGACTTCTTTAATGTTGAAAATTATGAATCAGATGTTGCAAAGGCGAAAGAGCTTCTTGCAAAGGCAGGATATCCTGACGGAAAAGGTTTCCCTGTTGTTGAGTATATGACCAACGATGCAGGCTATAACAAACCTGTAGCAGAATACTTGCAGAGCTGCTGGAAGGAAGCACTTGGCATTAACGTAGATATTAAGATCCTTGAGTGGGCTACCTTTACACCTACCCGCCGTGCAGGAGATTATCAGATTGCTCGTGATGCCTGGAGTCTTGATTATGATGATCCTTCCAATCTTTTAAACCTGATGATGTCTACAAGCGGCAATAATAATGCTTTGTACAAAAATCCGGAGCTTGACAAACTGCTCAATGAGGCCAACTCTACAGCTGATGTTAATGAGCATTATGAGAAGCTTCATGAGGCAGAAAATATGATCCTTAACGATGCAGCCATTGCACCGCTTAATTACCGGAATGAATTCTGGTTACAGGATACTAAGTTAAAGGGAACATGGTATTCTCCGTATGGATACTGGTTCTTCCAGTTTGCTACCATGGACTAATAACATGTTATTTATTAATTGCACCCAGGAATATTTCCTGGGTGTTTTTTTACCCTTCATTTATTCATTTCTAAGTATACCATTTTATCATTGCTATTTTACTATTTTTATGTTATATTAAAGAATAAGTCGTTGCAGTAACTGGTTAAAGTGTTATTGCGTTGATCGATTATAACTTTATTAGGAGGACGGTCTATGAAAAAAATGTCACTTGTGTTAGCTGCTGTTATGGCCTCCGGTATGATTCTTTCCGCTTGCGGCGGAAATAATACTGCTGGCACGAAAGCAGGCTCTGACACCACCAAAGCTGCGGAGGCTAACACTGAAACCACAGCTCCCGCGAATGGAAGTTCTACAGCACTTGATCTTGCAGTACAGGTTGGTCCAAATCCCGAGACCATTGATCCGGCACTGAACAGCGCCGCAGATGGTGCCAATATTATTGTTCATGCGTATGAACCTTTGATGATCGTGGATCCGGATAACAAGATTGTAGGAGGCCAGGCGGAATCTTTTGATGTATCGGAAGATGGACTCACCTACACCTTCCATCTGCGTGAGGGCTTAAAGTGGAGTGATGGCACACCGCTGACCGCTGAAGATTTTGTATATTCATGGAAGAGACTTGCTGATCCCAATACAGCTGCTCCATACGGAGAAGATATGCTGGGTTACGTAAAGGGATATGAAGAAGCAGTGGCAGGCAATCTGGATGCTCTTGCTGTTTCTGCTCCTGATGATAAGACCTTTGTGGTTGAGCTTGAAGTTCCCTGTGTATATTTTTCAAAGCTGATCACTCATGCATCCATGGTTCCGGTACAGAAAGCTACCATTGAAGCCAATGGCGACCAGTGGACCTTAAAGCCAGAAACCTATGTGAGCAACGGTCCGTTAAAGATGGTTGAATGGGTACCTGGTTCCCACATTACCTTCGCTAAGAATGAGAATTACTGGAATGCAAGCAAGGTTACTTTAAATACCTTAAAATTTGTCCTGATGGAAGATGCCAACGCAGCTTACAGCGCATACCAGTCAGGTGAAGTATCCATGATTAAAACCCTTCCTACCGAAGAAATTCCAAGCCTTAGAAATACCGAGGATTTCCAGATCGGATCCACCATGGGTACATATTATATCAGTTTCCAGACCCAGAAGGAACCGTTTAACAATCCGGATGTGCGTAAAGCATTAAGCCTTGCCATTGACCGTGATTATGTTGCCAATACAGTTATGCAGGGAATTTATGCTCCGGCAAAGAACTTCGTTGGACCTGGCATCTCTGATGCAGAGAATGGTTCTTCCTTTGAAGATGTGACTCGTAAGAATAATGGCGCCGATTTCTTTAATGTTGCCGATCATGATGCTGATATTGCAAAGGCAAAAGAGCTTCTTGCAAAAGCAGGATATCCGGATGGTCAGGGATTCCCAACCATTGAATACATGACCAATGACCAGCTGTTCCATAAACCATTAGCTGAGTATTTACAGAGCTGCTGGAAGGAAACACTGGGAATTACTATGGACATTAAGATTGTTGAATGGTCTACCTTTACACCTACCCGTCGTGCAGGAGATTTCCAGATCGCACGTAACGGCTGGTTATTAGACTATGACGACCCATCCAATATGCTGAACTTACTTAAGTCCACCAGCGGTAATAACGATGGTAAGTACAATAACCCTGAAGTTGATAAGAAACTTGATGAAGCGAACTCCACTCCTGATGTTGCAAAGCACTATGCATTGCTGCACGACGCAGAGAACATGATTTTAGAGGATTCCGCTATCGCACCAGTTGCTTATTACAGCCAGCCATGGTTACAGGATCCTAAGTTAAAGGGAACATGGTATTCTCCATATGGATATTGGTTCTTCCAGTACGCTACTATGGAATAGAAAGGTTTGTCTGAATTTTAAGATAGCGCCCGGGAATTATCTCCCGGGCGTTTTGCTTTTGTCCGGTCTTTGCTTCCTGCCTGCAAACTTCCTCTTTCCAACCCTACGAAAGTATGTTATAATCTCCTAAGACAATACAAAAGTACAGGAGAGTAAGGCTATGAATTCAAGACGAGTATTATTAAAGCTTAGTGGCGAAGCTCTTGCTGGTGCGAATAAGACGGGCTTTGACGAAGCGACTGTTAAGGAAGTCGCACGGCAGGTTAAAATATCCGTAGATGCAGGTGTCGAAGTAGGCATTGTCATTGGCGGAGGTAACTTCTGGAGAGGCAGAACCAGCGATGCCATTGACCGTCCTAAAGCGGATCAGATTGGTATGCTTGCTACAATAATGAACTGCATTTATGTTTCTGAGATTTTCCGTAATGCCGGGATGAGTACACAGATACTGACCCCGTTTGAGTGTGGTTCCATGACAGAACTTTTTTCCAAGGATAGAGCTAACAAGTATTTTGGCGAGGGCAAAGTGGTATTTTTTGCCGGAGGAACAGGCCATCCTTATTTTTCAACCGATACAGGCATTGCGCTTCGCGCCATTGAGATGGAGGCAGATTATATTTTACTGGCTAAATCGATTGACGGCGTATATGACAGTGATCCGAAGACAAATCCCAATGCTGTTAAATATGAGAAGATTTCCATTCAGGAGGTCATCGAGAAGCAGCTTGGTGTTATTGATTTAACGGCTTCCATCATGTGTATGGAAAATAAAATGCCCCTTGCGGTATTTAGTTTAAATGAAAAAGATGGCATTGCCAATGCAATGCAAGGAAAAATAAACGGTACCATAGTGACCGCATAAACCAGGAGGACGATATGCAGGAGAGTTTACAGGTTTACGAAGACAAGATGAACAAGACATTAAAAGCGCTGGAGAATGACTATATGACAATCCGCGCAGGACGTGCCAATCCGCATGTACTGGACAAAATAAGAGTGGATTATTATGGAACCCCCACCCCTATCCAGCAGGTCGGCAACATTTCTATTCCGGAAGCCCGTATGATTGTGATCCAGCCATGGGAGAAGGCCCTGTTAAAGGCAATTGAAAAGGCAATTCTCACTTCTGAACTGGGAATTAATCCTACCAATGACGGCAATGTAATCCGCCTTGTATTTCCGGAGCTTACTGAGGAACGCAGAAAGGATCTGGTTAAGGATGTTAAGAAAAAAGGAGAGGCAGCCAAGGTTGCAATCCGTAACATCCGCCGGGATGCCAATGACTTGTTTAAAAAGCAGTTAAAGGCAGAGGAAATTTCTGAAGATGAACAGGCAGAGGCTGAAGACAAGATTCAGAAGCTGACAGACAAGATGATCGCCCAAGTTGACAAAATGATTGAAGAAAAGTCAAAGGATCTTCTTACTGTATAAAAATCTTGAACAGGGGCAGGCATTTTGCCTGTCCTGTTTTGTGTTTTAAAAGGAGCAGCATTATATGGACAAAATGAATGAGAATATGGTGATTCCGGAGCATGTGGCTATTATATTGGATGGCAATGGCAGATGGGCAAAAAAGCGTGGGCTTCCAAGAAGTATGGGCCACAAGGAAGGATGCGTGACCGTAGAAAGAACGGTAGAGGATGCAGCGAGGCTGGGAATTAAGTATTTGACGGTTTATGGTTTTTCAACCGAAAACTGGAAACGTACTTCAGATGAAGTTGGAGCCTTAATGCAGCTGTTCCGTTATTATATGGTCAGGCTTTTGAAGGTCGCCAAAGCCAATAATGTGCGTGTAAAGATGATTGGTGACAGGGACCGGTTTGACCAGGACATTATAGAGGGAATCGGTAAGTTAGTAGAAGAGACGAAAGATAATACAGGTCTGACCTTTATTATTGCGGTTAATTACGGCGGCCGCGATGAGATCGTCCGGGCTGCAAGGAAGATCATCAAAGATTCGGCAGAAGGAAAGCTTTTACCGGAGGACATGACGGAAGAAGTATTTTCTTCTTATCTGGATACAGAAGGACTTCCGGATCCAGACCTTCTCATACGCACCAGCGGGGAGCTGCGGCTTTCCAATTATCTGCTGTGGCAGCTGGCCTATACGGAACTCTATGTTACAGATTGCTATTGGCCTGATTTTAATATGGAAGAAATGAAAAGGGCAATTGCTGCGTACAATAGTAGGGAACGAAGATTTGGGGGAGTGAAGTGATTCGGAGGGAGGAAACACCATGTTTACAACCAGGCTGATAAGCGGAGTCATTCTCGTTATCATTGCTCTTTTTACAGTCGGAAGCGGGGGATTCTTGCTTTTTGCTACGACCATTTCCATTTCTATGATTGGTTTGTTTGAGTTGTATCGCGTGATGAAGATACAGAAAAACCCATTGGGATTTATGGGGTATTTAACGGCCCTGTCTTACTATGGGCTGATTTGGTTTCATGGAGATCAGTATAAGATGCTCATGTCTATTGCATTTTTGATGATCCTTATGAGTATTTATGTATTTGCCTTTCCAAGGTATCAGATGGAAGAGGTAACGGTAGCCTTTTTTGGAGTTTTTTATGTTGCGGTCATGTTGTCCTATCTTTATCAGGTCCGTACCATGGCAGACGGGAAATATCTGGTGTGGCTGGTGTTTTTAAGCTCATGGGGGTGTGATACCTGTGCATATTGCGTTGGTATGCTTATAGGCAAGCACAGGCTGGCTCCTGTACTCAGCCCTAAAAAGTCCATAGAAGGGGCAATCGGCGGAGTAGCCGGCGCAGCTCTTCTTGGTATTCTTTATGCAACTCTTTTTGGAGGATACATGACAGAGATACGCAATCCTCAGGCAGCCTGTGGACTGGCTTGCGCCATTGGGGCGGTAATTTCCCAGGTTGGGGATCTGGCGGCATCTGCAATCAAACGCAATCATCAAGTAAAGGATTATGGAAAATTGATTCCGGGCCATGGGGGAATTCTGGACCGTTTTGACAGCATGCTTTTTACGGCGCCTGCCATTTATTTTGCGGTAACATTTTTACGTTAAAAGATTATTTTTGATTAAAAATTTGGAAACAACTAAAATGTGGCAGTAAATTGGAAAAGAAAAGGAGTAAGCGGCATAAGATGAGGAAAATAGCAATCCTGGGTTCAACAGGATCCGTCGGGAAACAAACTCTGGAGGTGGCTGATAATCAGAAGGATATAGAAGTGACCGCCTTGGCGGCAGGCAGTAACATCTGCCTGTTAGAGGAGCAGATCAGAAAGTTTCATCCAAAGATAGCATGCGTATGGAGAGAAGATAAGGCCAGGGAACTGGCGGCATCGGTAAAGGATTTACCGGTCCGCATTGTTTCCGGAATGGAAGGCCTTATTGAAGCAGCCACGGAAAGCTCTGTAGAAATTGTGGTCACTGCCATTGTGGGTATGATAGGAATCCGTCCTACCATCGCAGCCATTGAGGCGGGAAAGGACATCGCTCTTGCCAACAAGGAAACCCTTGTAACTGCCGGGCATATTATTATGCCTCTGGCAAAGGAACGGGGAGTGAAGATTCTTCCTGTGGACAGTGAACACAGCGCTATTTTTCAGTGCTTAAACGGAGAAGATAAAAAGGCCATACATAAGATCCTTTTGACAGCATCCGGCGGTCCTTTCCGGGGAAAAACCAGAAAAGAGCTGGAGTCTGTGCAGGTGGAAGATGCTTTAAATCATCCCAATTGGTCTATGGGCAGGAAAATTACCATTGACTCTTCTACGATGGTCAATAAGGGTCTTGAAGTGATGGAAGCAAAGTGGCTTTTTGGCGTGGAAATGGAACAGGTGCAGGTGGTGATCCAGCCTAAGAGTGTAATTCATTCCATGGTGGAGTTTGAGGATGGAGCTGTCATGGCTCAGCTTGGAACGCCGGATATGAAGCTTCCGATCCAGTATGCACTTTTCTATCCGGAGAGGAGATTTCTTCCCGGTGACCGCCTGGATTTTTGGAGCATCAATCAAATAACTTTTGAAAAACCGGATATGGTAAACTTTCCTGGCTTAAAATTGGCATATATTGCCGGGAAGAAAGGCGGAACACTTCCAACAGTTTTCAATGCTGCCAATGAACGGGCAGTTGCCAAATTTTTGAACAGAGAAATTTCATATCCAACCATAACTGATATGATAGAGGGAGCTATGAACGGGCATACTGTAAAGGAGAATCCAACAGTAGAGGATATTCTTGAAGCAGAGGCTGCAGCTTATGAATATATAGAAAGCAGGTGGTAAATTGTCCAGCGTTATCGTAGCGATTCTGGTCTTTGGGCTAATCGTATTAATTCATGAATTAGGGCATTTTTTGTTCGCAAAAATGAACGGAATCGCAGTGGTTGAGTTTTCAATCGGCATGGGACCAAGGTTGGTCCGTTTTAAAAAAGGTGAGACTATTTATTCCATAAAGGCACTGCCCTTAGGCGGTTCCTGTATGATGCTGGGAGAAGATGAGGAAAATCCCGATGAGCGGGCGTTCCAGAATAAATCAATTCCGGCCCGGATGTCGGTAATTGCAGCCGGTCCTATCTTTAATTTTATTTTAGCCTTTTTCCTGGCTGTTATTCTTGTAGGGATGAATGGATATGATACGACCTATATAAAGGAAGTAACTGATCGTTCGCCAGCTTATGAGGCAGGAATCCGACCGGGTGATAAGCTGCTCCGGATCAATGGGGAAAGTGTATCCATGTATCGGGATTACATTCTTTATAAGCTTTTAAAGCCTGAGGAAAAGATGAATCTTGTGGAATATTCCAGAATCGATCCAACAACCGGAACGGAAAGTATCCATTCTGTTTCCGTTAATCCAGAGTATTCAAAGGAAAGCGGGAAATACCTGATAGGTATTATCATTGCTCCTGAGAATAAAAAGGCCGCCTCTCTTGGCGAGCTGGTAAAATACGGATACATGGAAATGGAATATGATGTAAAGCTGACAGTAAAAAGCCTTGGCATGCTCTTTACCGGTAAGGCGAGTGTTAATGATTTAAGCGGTCCGGTGGGCATTGTGGTCATGATTGATGATTCTGTTAAGGCTGGGCTTACGGTCAGCGTTGTAGCAGCACTTATGAATGTGATCAGCATGTGTATCTTGCTGAGCGCAAACCTGGGAGTTATGAATCTTCTTCCCATCCCCGCTCTTGATGGAGGGAGGCTTTTGTTTCTTATTATTGAAGCCATCAGAGGCAAGCGTATGGATCCGGAGAAAGAGGGCCTGGTTAATTTAATCAGCATGGCTGCTCTTATGGCCCTCATGATTTTTGTGGTGTTTAACGATATCAGCAGGTTTACGTAAGCGAACCATAATTACTCGGCAATGAGCCAAAGGAATGTGCATGCATGTTCCTTTGGCGTCTGCCGCAATAACCGGATGGAACTCGCGCAGCGGGTTGCCTCCGGTTTTGAGGTATATGCAGAATGGAGGAACGTATGAGCAGAGAGAAAACAAGAGTAATCCGTATCGGAGACCGGGTAATCGGCGGAGGAAATCCGGTACTGATCCAGTCCATGTGCAATACGAAAACGCAGGATGTGGAGGCGACAGTAGGTCAGATTAAAGCTTTGACAGAGGCTGGCTGCGATATCATCCGGGTAGCAGTGCCAGACATGGAGGCAGCGGCCGCATTAAAGCAGATAAAGAAGCAGATTTCTATTCCGCTGGTTGCGGATATTCACTTTGATTACCGGCTGGCCATCGCTGCCATAGAATCTGGAGCGGATAAGATCCGGATTAATCCAGGGAATATTGGATCGGCCGACAGGGTCCGGGCAGTTGTGGAAAAGGCCAGGGAATATAATATTCCCATCAGGGTCGGGGTGAACAGCGGTTCCCTTGAAAAGAATCTGATTGAAAAATACGGCGGGGTGACTGCAGAAGGTATTGTGGAAAGCGCTCTTCAAAAAGTCCGGATGATTGAAGAATTGGGATATGAAAATCTTGTCATCAGCATTAAATCTTCCAATGTGCTCATGTGCATCAAAGCCCATGAACTGATTGCCAGGCAATCGGATTATCCCCTTCATGTGGGAATAACCGAAGCAGGCACTTATGTCTCAGGGACAATCAAATCCTCAGTAGGCCTTGGAATCATTCTTCATGAAGGAATCGGGGATACCATCCGTGTTTCCTTAACTGGAGATCCGGTGGAGGAAGTAAAGACCGCAAAGCTGATATTAAAGACACTTGGTTTAAGAAAAGGCGGAGTTGAGGTGGTATCCTGCCCGACCTGCGGAAGGACCAGGATCGATTTAATCTCTTTGGCAAACCAGGTGGAAAAAATGGTTTCGGAATTTGACCATCTGGATATTAAAGTAGCTGTTATGGGCTGCGTGGTAAATGGACCGGGAGAAGCCAGGGAAGCAGATCTTGGAATTGCCGGAGGAATCGGAGAAGGCCTCTTAATGAAAAAAGGAGAAATTATCCGAAAGGTTCCGGAAGATGAACTGCTTCAGGCCCTAATGGAAGAGCTTATGAAGATGCAATAGGTGATAGAATGTCTAAAAATTTTTTGGAGGTTTTTCCAAGTTTACATATTACAGAGGAATTACGGGAGCTTTTAAATCTGGTAGAAGTGGAGAAGGTCACTTTAGGCAGGGATAGAAGCTCTATTCGTATTTATCTTATGAGCCCAAGACTCATACATAAACAAAATATTTACGGGCTGGAAAAGGGGATCAAGGACCAGCTGTTTCCATCTAAGCGGATTACCATAAAGATTATTGAACGGTTCCGTTTATCGGGTCAGTACACCCCTCAGAAGCTGTTAAAGGCCTATAAGGAAAGCCTTTTAATGGAACTAAAAAATTACAGTATTATTGAATACAACATGTTCCGTAAAGCACAATTCCAGTTTCCTGAACCGGATCTTCTTAAGATGACGGTGGAAGATACCATTGTTACCCATGAGAAGGCCGGAGACTTAAAACGTGTCCTGGAAAAGATTTTCCATGAACGGTGCAGCATGCCGGTAGAGGTCCAGTATGAATATGTGGCCCCTAAGGAAAATGAGCTGGCTAAGCAAAAAGAGCTTCAGATGCAGCGGGAGGTGGAGGAAATTGTAAGCCGTACTTCCTTTGCTGTAAATAGGGAAGAAGGCCAGAATGAGTATATTGCCGGGGCAAGTGAGGGAACTGCCGGTCCTTCCATGGCGGATGGCATTTCTTTGGATACCTTGACTGCAGAATATACAGCCCTCGCTCCGTCTGATCAGGCTTCCCAGACCCCAGCACCTGCGCTGCGTATGGGAGGGAAAAAGGAAACTACTAAGACAGGCGATTCAGATACCGGGAAAAAGGAGTGGAAGGATTATAAAAAGGGCGGCGGCTCCTACGGACGCCGTTCGGACAATCCGGATGTTTTATACGGACGTGACTTTGACGGGGAAATCATAGAGATCGATAAAATTGATGGCGAGATCGGAGAAGTTGCCGTCAGAGGCAAGATTTTAACTGTGGACAGCAGAGAGCTTAGAAGCCAGAAGACCATTATGATCTTTGATGTGACGGATTTTACCGATACAATCACAGTGAAAATGTTTGCCAAGGAAGAGCAGATTGATGATCTAAAAGCAGCAGTGGTACAGGGAAGCTTTATACGCATCAAAGGCGTCACTACCATTGATAAATTTGACGGAGAGCTGACTCTTGGATCAGTGGTTGGAATCAAGAAGTCCGAGGACTTTACCGGGAAACGGGTGGATAACAGCCTTGAAAAACGAGTGGAGCTTCACTGCCACACGAAAATGAGCGATATGGATGGGGTATCAGAAGTCAAAGATATCGTGAAACGGGCAAAACGATGGGGTATGCCTGCGATTGCCATAACTGACCACGGATGTGTCCAGTCCTTCCCGGATGCAAATCATGCCCTGGATAAGGGCGATTCCTTTAAACTGATCTATGGCGTGGAAGGGTATCTGGTAGATGATTTAAAGCAACTTGTGGAAAATTCCAGAAACCAGGGATTGTCGGATTCCTATGTAGTATTTGATATCGAGACAACAGGCTTTAGCTCGTCCAGAAACCGGATCATTGAAATCGGAGCGGTAAGGGTAGTTAACGGGAATATTACGGATAAATTCAGCACCTTTGTAAATCCCGATGTGCCCATTCCTTTTGAGATCGAACAGCTTACAGGTATCAATGACAATATGGTTCTTCCTTACCCTAAAATCGATGAAATACTGCCTCAGTTTCTGGAGTTTTGCGGAGATTCGGTCCTGGTAGCCCATAATGCATCTTTTGATGTGGGCTTTATCGCTTATAATGCAGCCAGGCTTAACATAGCCTTCGATCCTACCGTCATTGACACGGTGGCGCTTGCAAGGCTCCTCCTTCCCAAGCTTAACCGCTATAAGCTGGATACGGTTGCTAAGGCACTTAATATATCCCTGGAGAATCATCATAGAGCAGTCGACGATGCAGGCTGTACGGCTGAGATATTTGTGGCATTTGTGAGAATGATCCGGGAGCGGGGCGTGGAAACTCTTGATGAGCTCAATGGGCTAAGCACCATGTCGGCGGATATGATTAAAAAGCTTCCTACCTATCATGTGATCATACTGGCGGCTAACGATGTGGGGAGGGTAAATCTCTATCGTTTGATCTCATATTCCCACATTAATTACTATGCAAGAAGGCCAAGGATTCCCAAAAGCGTGCTGAATAAGTATCGGGAAGGGCTGATTATAGGCTCCGCCTGTGAGGCAGGGGAACTGTATCAGGCCATCCTGCGGGGCGTTTCTGATGCAGAGGTCGCAAAGCTGGTTAACTTTTACGACTATTTGGAAATACAGCCTTTGGGAAACAATGCATTCATGCTTCGGGATGAAAAAAGTTCAATAAAGTCGGAACAGGATTTAATTGACATTAATAAAAGGATCGTAAGTCTTGGAGTGCAGTTTGGAAAACCGGTTTGTGCCACCTGTGATGTTCATTTCTTGGATCCGGAGGATGAGGTTTACCGAAGGATCATTATGACCGGCCAGGGCTTTAAAGATGCCGACGATCAGGCACCTTTGTATTTGCGTACCACAGAAGAAATGTTAAAGGAATTTGAATACCTGGGGCCAAATAAGGCAGAAGAGGTAGTAATAAAAAATACAAGAAAAATTGCCGATATGTGCGAAAAGATTTCTCCGGTACGCCCGGATAAGTGCGCCCCTGTCATTGAAAATTCCGATGAGGATTTAAGAAAGATCTGTTATGACAGGCTTATGCCATCTATGGAGAAACCCTTCCCACAATTGTTACAGAACGTCTGGAGAGAGAACTTCATTCCATCATATCCAATGGTTTTGCGGTTATGTATATCATCGCTCAGAAACTGGTTTGGAAATCCAATGAGGATGGGTATCTGGTAGGCTCCCGAGGCTCTGTCGGTTCATCCTTTGTCGCTTATTTATCAGGAATAACGGAGGTAAACTCCTTAAGCCCACATTATTATTGTACATCCTGTCATTATTATGATTTCGATTCAGAAGAAGTAAAACAGTTTTCCGGTATGGCTGGATGTGATATGCCGGATAGGGTTTGTCCGGTGTGCGGACGTCCTTTGGAAAAAGATGGATTTGATATTCCCTTTGAAACCTTCCTGGGCTTTAAGGGAGACAAGGAGCCGGATATTGACTTAAACTTCTCCGGTGAATATCAAAGTAAGGCTCATGACTACACAGAGGTTATTTTTGGCAAAGGTCAGACCTTCCGGGCAGGAACCATTGGTACCCTGGCAGATAAGACTGCCTTTGGGTATGTAAAAAATTATTATGAAGAGCGTGGGGTAAGAAAGCGCAATTGTGAGATTAGCCGGATCGTACAAGGCTGTGTTGGAGTAAGAAGAACCACCGGACAGCATCCTGGTGGAATTATCGTACTTCCTCATGGAGAGGAAATCTATTCCTTTACTCCGGTTCAGCGGCCTGCCAATGATATGACTACCATGACGGTAACCACTCATTTTGATTACCATTCCATTGACCACAACTTACTGAAGCTTGATATTCTGGGGCACGATGATCCTACCATGATCCGTATGCTTCAGGATTTAATTGGATTTGATCCGGTTAAAGATATTCCTCTGGACAGCAAGGAGGTCATGTCGCTGTTTCAGAACACCTCAGCCTTAAAGATCACGCCGGAGGATATTGGAGGCTGTAAGCTTGGAGCTCTTGGGGTTCCTGAGTTTGGTACGGACTTTGCCATGCAGATGTTAATTGATACGCAGCCCAAGTATTTCTCTGACCTGGTACGAATCGCCGGTCTTGCCCATGGTACGGATGTTTGGCTTGGAAATGCCCAGGCCCTGATTCAGGAGGGGAAGGCCACCATTCAGACGGCAATCTGTACCCGTGATGATATCATGGTCTATTTAATATCAATGGGAATCGAAGAGGGGCTGTCCTTTTCCATTATGGAGAGCGTTCGAAAGGGAAAGGGGTTAAAGCCTGAGTGGGAGGAGGAGATGACCGCCCACGGAGTTCCGGACTGGTATATCTGGTCCTGTAAAAAGATCAAGTACATGTTCCCTAAGGCCCACGCTGCCGCCTATGTTATGATGGCCTGGCGTATTGCCTACTGCAAGGTGTTTTATCCCCTGGCTTATTATGCCTCCTTCTTTAGCATCCGTGCCAATGGCTTCAGCTATGAGCTGATGTGCCAGGGGCGGGATAAGCTGGAGTATTATCTGGCCGACTATAGGAAGCGGATCGACACTCTTTCTAAAAAAGAGCAGGACACCCTAAGGGATATGAGAATCGTACAGGAGATGTATGCCAGAGGGTTTGACTTTATGCCCATCGATATTTACCGGGCAAAAGCAAGGCATTTCCAGATCATTGACGGCAAATTGATGCCGTCCTTAAGCAGTATTGACGGATTGGGAGAAAAAGCGGCTGATGCCGTCGTGGATTCAGTGAAGGATGGAGCCTTCCTGTCAAGGGAAGATTTCAGAAACAGGACAAAAGTCAGTAAGACCGTCTGCGATTTGATGGGAGATTTAGGACTTCTTTTTGAACTCCCAGAATCCAATCAGCTGTCCTTGTTTGACCTGGGTTAGAAGGGGGGATAAGATTCCCCCTGAAGCCTGGGGGCTTTTTCGGACAGGTTATTACAGAAATTTATTGAAATTTTTCCAGAATTTAAAAATAATAAAAAAATTTTGAAAATAAGGTTGACATTCGCTGGGATTTATATTATACTACCTAACGTAATCGAGGCGTGGCTCAGTTTGGTAGAGCGCTGCGTTCGGGACGCAGAGGTCGCAAGTTCGAATCTTGTCGCCTCGATTCTGTATCATTAATATGCTGTAAATGGCCTATTGGTCAAGCGGTCAAGACGCCGCCCTCTCACGGCGGAAACCCGAGTTCGATTCTCGGATAGGTCATAGTATAAACCTTCAGGAGCAGCCTGGGGGTTTTTGCGTTAAGTGGGACAGTTTTAAAATAGGAGTGCTGTAATTTTTTTTGATTGATGTATAAAACGATTGGGAATACATAGGTTTGTCATAGATAAAGAATCAGGAGGAGCCTGTTATGAAGATGATTGCTGTAGTATATCAATCGAAATATGGAGCGACTAGAAAATATGCGGAGTGGATCGCTGAGGAATTATCCTGTGATCTGTTTGAAGGAAAAGATATAAAGGCAGATAATCTGGAACCATATGATACCATTATCTTAGGTGGTGGCCTGTATGCCGGGGGTGTCAATGGGATTAAGATATTGACAAAGAACTTCTCTAAGTTCTCAGGCAAGAATCTGGTACTTTTCACCTGCGGGCTGGCCGATCCCTCCGATCCGGTCAATACGGATAACATTAAAAAGAGTCTGAATAAGGTGTTAACCGAAGAAATGCAGGATAAGATCAAACTGTTCCATTTACGCGGTGCCATGGATTATTCAAAACTCAGCCCGGTACATCGGGCCATGATGAGTTTTGCATGTAAGATAATAGAAAAAAAGGATCAAAGCTCTTTGACTGACGAAGA
The DNA here is from genome assembly GCF_000732605.1 of Lacrimispora celerecrescens. Classification (GTDB taxonomy): domain Bacteria; phylum Bacillota; class Clostridia; order Lachnospirales; family Lachnospiraceae; genus Lacrimispora; species Lacrimispora celerecrescens_B. The sequence continues at coordinate 149,212 of NZ_JPME01000015.1, forward strand.
CAAAGGGATGTTAGCAAGTTACGGAAAAAACGTTGATTTTATAGATAAAGAAACGATATTGCCACTTATAAATTATATACGGGATTTATAAGAATTACGGGGTTAAAATGGATAATATTTCGCTCGATGAGATTAAGGACAAATTGGATTTTTTTTATAAAATGTATGATATCGTACGTCTGGTTGACCCGATCAACAAAAGCGTGCTGGACTATCGGCAGTCATCGTTAGTCGGAACACCAGATGTATGCTATCATTATTGGGAAAACAACAGAATTTGTGATAACTGTATTTCTATAAGATCCTATTACGAAAATAAAAGCTTTGTAAAAATGGAAAAAAGCCGTGATAATGTTCTTCTTGTTACAGCGATTCCCATTGATAACGCCGACAGCCCGGCAGTGCTGGAGCTGTTAAAAGACGCTACCGATACCATGTTAGTTGGGAACGGGGATTATAATGAAGGAGAAATCTTTTCCCGCTTTATCAAGGAGCTTAATGATGCGGCGGTGAGAGATCCGCTCACATCCCTTTATAACAGGCGTTTTGTGAATGAGCGCCTTCCTTTTGATATTATTAATGCTTTGCTAAAGCATAAGCCATTGTCTGTATGTTTTATTGATCTTGACAACTTTAAATCAATTAATGACCTTTATGGGCATGAGACGGGAGATTTAACGATCAAAGCGGCAGGCGAAGTCATTTCCCGGAATATTTCTCATGAAGATGTATGGGTGGCGAGATATGGAGGAGATGAGTTCCTTCTTTGCCTGAGCGATACCGATGAAGACCAGGCACGTGCAATTGTAGAATACATGCAAAAGGAAATTGAGAAAATGCCGGTGAATCAGGCTGCTGAAGGAGTTTCTCTTTCCATCTCTTTTGGGATAGAAACCATGAAGAATGTTCCTGTGACTGCGGAGGAGCTTATACGCAGGGCGGATGAAAAGATGTACAAAGCAAAAAAGGAAAAAAGTTCCGATATATAATAGAAAAAACCACCCTATCAGGGTGGTTTTCTATTTCTGTTTTTACTCTTTATCTGTGCTTTCAGCAATTTCCTTGACTATGTTTGCAACAGTTACTTCATTTGCCGGTTCATTAATAGTTGTACCTTCAGGAATTCCGGTAATATTTACATTTCTGGTTACTTTGGCATCATATGTATTTGCCTTCATGATCTCTGTGATATCCAAACCGGTTGTTTCTTTTACAGATTCAATGGTCTTAGCTAAGACTGCTGGTACATAGCTTCCCATGGAAGTTACGCCTGCATCACCATTTCCGCTATCAATAATTGTAACCTTATCAATGGTAGCTAATGGTTCTGCAATTGCCTTTGCCATCTCAGGTAAGGCATGCACGATCATTTCCATCATCGCGGCCTGCCCGTATTTCTTCATTGCATCCGCTTTCTTTTCCATTGCTTCCGCCTCTGCAATACCTTTCGCCTGAATCGCAGCAGCTTCTGCTTCTCCTTTGGCTTTTATACCTTCGGCTTCCTGGAGCATAGCAAATTTTTCTGCTTCCGCCTGGGCTTTTCTTGCTTCGGCTTCTTTTTCCTGCTCATATTTCTTTGCTTCGGCTTCTCGCTGTCTTCTTGCTAAGTCAGCAGAAGCTTTTTGTTCTACGGCATAGCGTTCTGCATCGGCCTTTTTATTAATTTCAGCTTCCAAAGTCTGCTGCATAACGGCGACTTCTTTGTTCTTTAGTTCCGCTTCTCGTTCTGTTTTTGCAATCTGTGCGTTTACCGTAGCAGTCTGAACAGTTTTTTGCTGTTCCTGGTTCTGAATTTCATAAGCTGCGTCAGCTTCCGCACGCTTCGTATCAGATTCTTTCTTTAACTCAGCCTTCCGGATCTCAAGTTCATTATTCTTCTGGGCAATTTCTGTTTGAGCAAGGACTCTTGCATCATTAGAGGCTTTATCCGCTTCTGCCTGGGCAATAGCAATGTCTCTTTCAGCCTGGGCTTTTGCGATAGACGCGTCCTTCTTGATTCTTGCCGTATTGTCGGCTCCAAGGTCCTTAATAAGGCCATTTTCATCGGATATATTCTGGATATTACATGATACAATTTCAATACCAAGTTTTTTCATATCCTTTGAAGCCTTTTCCATAACCTGATCTGAGAAGGAATCTCTGTCAGTATTGATTTCCTTTAAAGTAAGTGTACCGATAATTTCACGCATATTACCCTGAAGGGAATCCTGTAAGTCTTGGGTAATTTGATCCTGGTTTTTATTTAAGAAGTTTTTTGCTGCTAATTTGATTCCGTCTTCTGTTGGTTCTATTCTTACTTTCGCGACAGCGTCAACATTCACGTTGATGAAATCATTTGTTGGCACAGATTGTTCTGTCTTGATATCCACCGTCATCTGGCCAAGATAAAGCTTATCTAATCGTTCAAGAAATGGGATTTTGATTCCGGCGCGACCAATTAAAATTTTTGGCTCTTTCTTCAATCCTGAGATAATGAAAGCCCTGTCAGGCGGAGCCTTCACATATCCGCTTGCTAAGATACCAAGCAAGATGATTACTGCTACAGCAATTAGAACGAATGGTAAAATGATCTCTAACATAATTTCTCCTTTCAATCATAAAAAGTTTCAAATGCATCGTGTTAATAATTCTTTATATGTAGAAAAAAACCGTAAAAACGAGGTTTCTGTATAGCTCCCGAAGGGACTCGAAGACCCACACATTACGAATCTTAAAAGTGGGATTTTGTGTCATATGGTTAGTCAAATATTAGTCAAAAATAGGAATCAAAATTAAGGTGCTTCCAGGTAAGAGCAACATTTTTACCGCGTCGTTCCCCAGTGAAGAGTGCAATGTAAAAATAAACTCTCTATTTTAGTGGTAAGCGCCATCCCTGGGTATACTCTGGTACGTGATAGGACTTCCCGGTATCATCAGCACGATTATGAGAATTTTTCTGGAATAGGATTGTCGAGCGCCCACAGGAACCACTTTGTCTGCTCAATGGTGAAATAGTTCACCTTATACTCCTTCTTGGCCTTACGGCCCTGTTTCTGTTTCCCAGAATAGATAATGGGATTGATTATATGCAGGCTTCACCAACAGCGTAACTCAACATTGCACTGATAATGGCCAGATCCTTAGATATGGTCCCTTCTGATAAGCCTCCTTTCTTTCCATCCTGTCGCACATCATCTTTTCTCAGGGATTCCGAAATACGGGGGAGAATCCAAAGCTCTAATTTACGTTTATAATCGTGATATGTAGTTTTTTCAAGGACAAGAGGAGCCATGTCTTTGAGATATGAAACGGAAAGGTCCTTAAGAGTCATGCGTTCACCTTTTACGTTTTTGCAGGCCTTAACATCTCTCTCAAAGTCTACAACAAATTCATTGAGAGCCTTATCTATTTGACGTTTTGTCATGCCTGACTCCGGTGTGTATGTATTTGTTTCGATTATTTGAGGACCATCAGAGCATCGGCTGTTGCTAACCGTTACTTGAAAAGAGGTTCCGCGCTGCCTTATGCTTGCCATAGTATCATTCCTTTTCTATTTTTATGTTGAGTATAAAAATATACGCCTCTTGCCAGGAAATATTCTCCTAAATTATGTCCTGAGAGACTATAAGGAGAATTAGAATTTAACGAAATTCTCTTCCGCAATTTGGGCAGCGGCGTGAATTCCGGGCACCTAAAAATTTGTGGCAATAAGGACACCGATCTAAAATAGCTTCCGCTATAAGCGTAACGCCATAAACATAAAATCATAACCTTACCTTTAATTGACACATCAAGAAGAATATTCAATAAAATAGCAAGCAGCGTAGACATAACCAGTACTATATTGTCAATTCGTTTTTGTTTTTTAACTTGTTTCCTCATATGGCGTCTTCTGTAGGGATTAAAGATTCTTTATAGATTGTAACATATTCGTGGGGGAAATCAAAGTATTTATAAAACTACAAATTAAAACTAACCAATTAGTATTTAATGTATTATTGTACATTGAGAACTTAATATTGATAGTTAGTAGAAATTGGTGTATTCTTGTCTTAAAAGGATAGAATATGTAGAGGAGCATTATGGAGCACTTAGGCACAGAATATATAAAAACTTCAAGATTAATATTGCGTAGATTTACAATAGAAGATGCTGAAGCTATGTACAATAACTGGGCATCTAGTGAAGAAGTGACCAAGTATTTAACGTGGCCAGCTCATAACCAAGTATCTATAAGTCAAACAATTCTGGAGGAATGGACGGCATACTATTATAAAAAAGATTACTATCAATGGGCAATTGTTCTTAAAGAAAATGGATTTGATCCAATTGGGTGTATTGGTGTTAATCATCATGATGATGCTGTAAAACTGGCTCATATAGGATACTGTATTGGACAACAATGGTGGCAAAAAGGAATTACATCTGAAGCATTGCAATGTGTAATGGATTTTCTGTTTGACAAGGTTGGAATACAGCGTGTTGAATCAAGACATGATCCTAAAAATGCAAATTCGGGTGCTGTTATGAGAAAGTGTGGCATGAAGTATGAGGGGACGCTAAGAAAGGCTGATTGGAATAATCAAGGTATTTGTGATGCTTGTTACTATTCTTTATTGGCAAGTGAAAGATAGATGTTTAGTTTAATAAAAATTATATTATGGACTACTAACTATGAAATATTAGGTTAGTAGTTTTTTTATACTCAAGAGAACTGATATTGTATGGAGGATTAAAAAACTCCCTGCAAGCTATGCCTACAAGGAGTGCTTTATAATTTCTCACCTGTTTATCAGGGGTTATCTTCCGCAACCACGACCGCCGAAGCCTCTTCCTCCAAAACTGCCGCCGTTTGCCACACAGTAATCGAACATTTCCACATAATATCCCCTGTCAGCAGAAGCAATATCGCCGTCTGCGATCGCCTTGTCGAGATTGGATTCAAAATCTTCTTTGCTTAGAAAGTTTCCGTTGGAATCTCTCATCAGGTCGTACCCTAAGCCGCCGCAAGAAGCATAGTCGGCAGCCTCTGTTTTGTACCGTGCATTTGAAGGAGCTGCAAATGCAACTGTTGCCATAGACAGTGCCAATACTACTACTGAAACGAGTGAAATTAGTTTCTTCTTCATATTAACTACCTCTTTCTTAATATATTTGCTTTTTACTAGCATACATAAAGGATAATATTATTATGTGTAGAAAGTATGGAGAAATTTTTGCATATAAAACTATTTTGAGAAGAATGTCATCATACAGTGGAAACGGATATCGTGTGTAATGGTAATAAAAAATTAGTATTTAAAAGAATATTGACAATCGAATATGCTAGTTGGATAATATAAGGATTATTATATGGTATCTAGGAGGAATCTTTTCATGATAAACATGAATTACGCAAATGAAAGTGATTTAAATTTTTGGCTTTCGCTTGATAAACACTTAAGTAAGGGAGAGCTTGAAAGAAAAATCCTTCAAAAACAATGCTACATAATAGAATATGATGGAAAGCGTGTTGGAGTATTGAGATATAATTTATTTTGGGATAATATACCGTTTTTGAATATGATATTTTTTAGTCCAGAATACCGTGCAAAAGGTATCGGTAAGCAGACGATGGTTGCATGGGAAAATGAAATGAAGTTATTAGGCTACGTCGCAGTAATGACATCAACCAATTCTGATGAACAAGCTCAACATTTTTATAGAAAGTTGGGGTATAAAGATTGTGGCTGTTTGATTCTTGATATACCGAAAATGGAACAACCCACGGAACTGTTTTTTATAAAATCTTTGCTTGTCAATAAATGAAAATATAATCGTATATTAACCAACTATCAATATTCATAGTAGGTTTTTTATTGCGAAAAATCAAGTGAATTAGGATTTGACTGAATAACAGGAAAGGAGGCTTAAACCACCACATCTCAAACAAATTAAAGCAGCTTGAAATGTGGTGGACATAAATTTTAGGCTTCTTCACCGATAGGATCATTAATCAAGGTGGCCACTCTAAATTCATGAACGTGACCATCGCTCACTTCTGTTACGGATTCCAGAAAATGAACATGTCTGCCCCCACCAACAGGAATTGCAAGCGATGTTCTGCCACGAAACTCATGAAAATGATTTTCATAAAAATCTGTTCTAAATTTTACTTCATGAAAGTGACTCATGCCAGCAGGAATTGCTTCACCAGAAACTGTAGCAAAGCGATGATTATGGGGATCTTCTTCACGTTCTGCTATCTCTACGCTGCCTTGAACTTCATGAACGTGTGCCTGCCGCTTATCATGGCAATCACAACATTCTTTAAACCAATCTTTGTTATTGTTATTCATATTGATTTACTCCTGTATTCCAATATTAGGAAAACTTTGTTTTCCATTATTATTATATGAAAATAATGAAATAAGGTGTTGTCTCTAAGACGACCTATGGTATGGAATGAAGATTTTGGAAATCAAAAAGGAGCCAGTTTTATTTACTGGGGTATCCGGCTTCGGTCATTAACTTTAAAGGGGCGAAAACTTATGATTTTCACCCCTGGAGTACACAATACAATCAAGATGGATAAGTGCTACAGAACTTCATATCAGGAACTAGGGGGAAGAAGTAAAAATGAGTGCTAAAAAGTTTTCCCTACGTTTGATAATCTGCACAGTAATAATATATGTTTTTTACATAGAATGTGTGAACAAGCTGTTAATTTAGAATTTTGAGGAGGTGCCGTGTGGCGTACTTGATAATAATGCAGGATAAAAGTAAAGCTGTAAACGAATGTAAGGAATTAGATGATGGAAGTGATTTATTAGATGATATGGATTGACTTCCAAAGAATCATGAACTAAAGGAGGTTATATATTTTGGTAAATTCCTAGCAGTGAGTTCATGGGAAGAATTACTGAAACATGTTTCTGGCTAATTCAGAAAACTGGAATTTCAAGAAGGAAGTAATATGCAAACTAAAGTTGAATATAAATCATGGGATATAAAGAAAAATGTCCCCAAGATTAGTATGAGGACATTTTTCTAACAAAGGTTTAAGCAGTCAACAAATACTTCATTAACAACCTATTGTTATTTCCGCATTGCCATCCTGATACCTTCGTGTGATGTGTTTTTTGATGAACACAATATTATTATGAGCATAATCTATATAAATATTATGGTAATAACAGTAAAAGAAAAAGAGAAAAAAGAAAGTATCGCATAGGTTGCTAAATTACTATTAAACCGTGTTGTACCAAAACGGTTGCCTTCATATACACTTCCGGAACAAAACCATACAAGAAGAGGAATAAGTCCAAAAGGAGCCAACACAAAAAATAACCAGTATCCTGATTTGTCAAGATCAAGAAGACGTCTTATACAAATAGCAATGACAGGAATTAAAGATGTAAGACTATAAAGGACACACGGGATAACGAATACATCTGAGATTGCCATCAACATTGTCAATATAAATGCAACAATATTATTAAACAGAACTGCCATCCAAAAACCTCTTACTGTTGTACGATCCTCAAAGTTAACACAATTTTTCCACATTGCAACATTCTTTCATAGTTTTTAATCCATCCTTCCAATTTTGTGTATTTCGTAAATATTGTATCATAAAAAATTAATAATTTTATATAAATTAGAATTTTGAGGAGGGAATATGGATCAAAAATATAAAGTAGAAATTGAAATCACTGTTGAAAATGAAATGCTTGAGTTATATGGACATGATGTAATTGATGATGTAGTTTTGGAAGCGTTAGATGAAGCACCATTCCAAGTGAATTCGATAACTGTAGTGAAGATATAGATTAAGATTGTCACAGAAAGGAGAGTACGGAGTGGAAGAAATAAAATACGAACATCCGAAATGTTATGAACCAGAAGAAGAAAATCCTTATCCCTTGTGTATTGGCAATGGGAGTGCAGAATGTAATATCTGTTGTCTTTACGTGGATTTTCCAGAGCCGCCATTCGATAATTGAGTAAACTGATATTTCTATGACAAAGGATCGTGTAAAATACAGACTGAATGCTCAACCTCATGCCACCTTTAAGGTTTTTAGTATTTAAAGAACTATCAAATAGCAATATTGCAGCGGTAAGTATAACACCTGCGCTCCCCACTCAAAGCTATTATACGATCAGTGATGCTACCAGCATACGAAAGTCCGGCTGGTGCATTATCAATTTCACAATCGTCGTAGCTGCAATATATGATAGCAATCCAGGTATTGTATGTATTTCTGGACTTCCAGCGGCGGCAGGGGTGTAATATACGTGCAATATACGTATAATATACGCGTAATATACAAGCGCATTTAGAACTTTGCAGGAATTTTTTTAATATCTGCAAGTAGTTCTTCCCTGCAAGAGTAATAAATCCATGTGAGCATCCGGTGTTGCGGACTCGCCTTGTACTGTCAATGACTACGTTTGACAACCGTTTGCAGATTTCAATAAGTAGTAATGAATTTTATGTTCTGTCTTAAATTTCTGATCGACAATTCTGACAATATCATAATTATAAACCTCGCTATCTGTTTGAGGTTCGTTTCATGCTGCCCCCTATGTGATAAATAATTTAATAAAATTCGTGAACTATTATTGATTTACCTAATATTATATATTAAAAGTAATATAGCTAAAAAATGAATAAGGAGTTATTATTATATGGAATTATATGCATTCGCCTCTGAATTTCCGGAATTATTTGCAATGTTAAATGAAACCGTTAGATCCACTATTGCGGCGAACAATATGACCGGAGAAGAGTCTCTCAGGGATTGGGACAATATGATTGATAATTTTGTTAGTAATTTCGAGTACGACGATTATTATGGACAGGAGATGGGAGAGAGTTTATCTCAGCAGATACCTTTTGATGGTTTCGGAGATAGGGACAGAGATAGGGATAGAGATAGGGACAGAGACCGCCGCAGACGCCGCCGCCGTCGCTTTCATGATTTTAATTTAAGAGATATTATCAGACTTTTGTTTTTAAGACAATTGTTCGACCGAAACCGTTTCTAAGATTTAGTTGTAAAACCCGTATTTTCGCCTGGTAGTATAAACTTTCGTGTCTCCGCATGTGGAGTGTATAATAATGATGACGAATTGTAGCCGGAAGGAGAAATAAGGGAAATTGAATTACAATATATTGTGGTTATGGAACAAAAACAGGGGAAATTTTAAGGCCGAAAAATGCAAATTTTAGTCCATTCTTTTAACTGCCTTCACAGATAACGAAGGGCGGTAGGAGAGATATTACCTCCAAAACAGTGGATTGTAACATGTTGTTGTGATCACAGGCATCCCCCATAAATCAAAGATTAAGTATATGTTTTGGTATGAACTATTAAAAAGGGGGTTATAGCATACGATTGTGGTGGCGATCCCCAATATTGGGAACATATAAAGGAATGTAATAACGATCCTGCTGGTTATTTAAAATGACCTGTGTAAAAAAATCACAATATGTGTTTTAACAATCCCACATTTCTCATTCATAATATGATATCAGTTAAAAATATATCAACGTGCGCTTGGCTTCGGCTGGGCGCTTTTTGTGGGTGAAATAATGTGCTTTTATCTAAATTCACTTTTGAGAAGGAGTCAATAAGTACACCAGCAAGGTAAAGGTTTTAATTCATCATTAAAATTGTATAATTCAAAAAAGCTGCAAATATGCACCATATAAGATATGGTATTTGTAAGTATGCTGCAAAAGTATTTATTTCATAAAACCGTTGGATCATTATAATTATTAGAATGATTAATAATATCAGCCATATAAAAGCAAGCAAATATTGAGAAAATCCGAAAAAAATAATGCTCCAACAAAAGTTAAAGAAAAGTTGTAGTGCATAAATTTTTAGAGCTTTAGCTGAATTAACATTTCCTGACACATAAATTATGTATGAAGATATTCCCATGAGGATATAAAGTATTGTCCAAACAATGGGAAAAATATTGGTTGGAGGGCTAAGGGAGGGTTTATTTAGTGAGGAATATATTGACATGTTACCACTTATAAGGCTGAAAAAGATCCAACAGCCAAAGGTATAAGAATTGATATTGCAAGAGCACTTTTGTTAATAGGTTTCATATAATGAACTCCATGTGTATTTTTAATAGTTTATGAGTTCAAATCAAAGAAAATGCGGGCATATAATCAAACATTAAAACAATCATTTGATTATGATAATTATAATTTAATGAATTATTGTGCACTGAAAACTTATATTGATAATAAATAAGTTAGATGATAGTATATTCAAAAGGATAATTTATATAATTGGAGGAGATACCATGAATAAGGTTTCAGTTAAGTTACTGTCTTTAGTTGATGCAGACAGTCTTTTTGAATTTGAAGTAGAAAACCATTCCTATTTTGATACTATTGGTTTGTCTCGAAGTGACGCTTATTATAATCGTGCTTCGTTTCAAGAGATAATAGAAAATTTAGTAGCTGAACAAGAAAAAGATATTCACTATATGTATCTGGTAATGAATGCGCAGGGTGAGGTTGTTGGTAGAGTTAACCTTACTGATGTTATAAAAGAACCCTTAAATAAAGCCGAGTTAGGATACAGAATTGGTGAAAAACATCAAGGAAAAGGATTTGCAACCGCAGCTGTAAAGATAATTATTAAGCAAGCTAGCTTGGTGCATAAGCTACATAGAATTGAAGCTGGAACCTCTCCTCAAAATATAGGCTCTCAAATTGTTCTAATTAAAAATGGTTTTCAATTTGTAGGAAAGTATAGTCAGTATATTTTGAAAGATGATGGATGGGCTGATAGTCTGCTTTTTGAAAAAGTCTTAGACTTAACCGATGAAATTAAATGAGAATTAATAACCGAACAGTCTGGTAGGTAAACCAAAGTTTAATTTAAAAAGGGGTGAAATCTTATGATTTCCACCCCTGGAGTACACAATACAATCATGATCGGTAAGTGCAACAGAACATTTTATCAGGAACTAGGACGAAGAAGTATTAATAAGGTATTCTTTCTCTGAAAGAAGTGAAAAGAGTTTCCCCTACGTTTGATAATCTGTTCATAACAATAATATATGCGTTTACATAAAAAACATGAACAAGCTATACATAACCTTCTGTCTGACTGGAAGAACCAGGGTAATTACGTTATAAATGAATTACATTATCTTTCGCTGGGTATGCTAAGTGAAAATATTTATAGAGGCATATTCAGTGGTCCTAAGAAAGGAAGATGGATGATAATAAAAATGATAAAAACAGCTACCACATTGGTTAGAGTATCTACACTTTATGTTGTTGCTATGGCAGTATTCATGACACTAGGATTTACCATATCAAGACCAGTATTTGACTCTAAAAGTGATGTATGCGGTAGCGATGATTGGTTATAAGTGCGAAGTCTTAAGGTAGTATTCCAAGTAATCCGCCGGATCTGGTTGATAATTAATCAAATTCGGCAGATTTACATAGGAGATTAAATTTGGGGGGAGAAAAGCCCAAGTAACGAAAAGGTAGGTTACTCAGGCTTATACACGAGATGGGTCACAATTATAATCCCCATAAATAAAAGGAATATTCGGAATTAATTGTTTCTTTCAAGCGGTGCAGATGATGTTTTGTTAAATCTCTGGTACACTAGAGTAGGATATTACAAACAAGGTACCAAGTATTATGATTATCTTAGCTGCCTATGAGGGAGAAGCAGCAACACAGCTTTCGCCGGAATTAGCTCAGGGACAGTGGTTATTAGACAGTGGGGAATGGAAATATCTGCGGAATGATAATACATATGCTATATCTTGCTGGGTAAAGAATCCGGCAGACGGTGTTTGCCAATAATAGATGAGCCTGTGAGCCAATGCTTGCAGGTCCATTTCGTTGTATGGCGATTTTTTAATAACCACCTGCTATGCAGATGTGACCACAGCAGCTTTAGCTCCAAGAAAAACCTCCAGTGATATAATAGGTGAAATTTTACCTTTTAAATAAGAAAAAACCTCGTAAAAACGAGGTGTCTGTAAAGCTCCCGGGGGGACTCGAACCCCCGACCCACGCATTACGAATGCGTTGCGCTACCAACTGCGCTACGGAAGCAATCCGGTTGTAAAATTATAAGGTCTGAACCTTTGATAGTATAACAGCTAAATGGCAAAAAATCAACCCCTACTTGAAAAAAAACTTAAATTGCGTAAGGATTGCCAAACTCCCCATATAAAGTTATAATTAGTAAAAGATTCCAGGAGAGAGCGCTTATTTTTAAGTAGTTTTTTTACACAAAATTGCGGAATGAGTCAGCCGGAAAGCCGGTTCGTTTTTTATAATAGAATATATGAGACCATTGATGAGACTATTATTAATAAAGGAGAAACCCTGTCACTAAGGAGGTCAGGGTGCAGGTGATTGCGATGGAAAAATGGGGTGAAATTCGAAAGCATGTTTATGTCAGCGGACGGGTCCAGGGAGTGGGATTCCGCTTCCGAACCCAGCAGCTGGCCCGGGGCCTTAACCTTACCGGCTGGGTGAGAAACTTAGATGACGGGCGGGTGGAAATGGAACTGCAGGGGCGGGAAGAAGAAATAGACCGCTTGTTTGACCATTTAAAACAGGATCGATACATTATGATTGACAGCTTCCAGACGGCACAGATCCCACCAGTGAAAGAAAGCGGTTTCCGGGTAAGGTATTAAATGAGAAAGATTGACAGCGGCTGCATACCCATGTTATACTACCAACACAACAAAATCGCTCATGAGGGAGTAGTTTGCGCGGACTGCCGCGTGTCAAGTCAACATACTGACCATGATGGTCTGGCTTGTCTTAAAAAACGAGACTCATGTATAGCCCAGGCTATACATAGGTCTTTTGCTTTATATTGGCTCAAGTATAACCTGACAGGGTTGTACGGGAGTCTTTTTTTGTTGAATAAACGATTTGGTACGGAGGAAGTAAAATGAATTTAATCGAACTATTTATTCTCGCAGTGGGGCTATCTATGGATGCCTTTGCCGTTGCAATCTGCGTCGGGCTGACAATGAAGAAAGCTACTGTAAAAAAGGCAATGATTGTCGGTCTGTACTTTGGTATATTCCAAGCGGTTATGCCGCTTATCGGGTATTTTGCCGCTACATGGTTTGCGGACAAGATTATCTCCTATGACCATTGGATCGCATTTGCATTGCTCTGCTTTCTAGGCGGCAGAATGATTTTTGAAAGTTTCAAAGGAGGGGGATGTCCTGACAGAGTCTGTCCGGTTGAAACGTGCAAAGACAGAAACTGCCCCGGCGGAAAGCGGACTGACAACAAGGAAGCCACTTTAAAGCCCGACGAGATGCTGCCCCTTGCCCTTGCAACGAGTATAGACGCTCTGGCTGTGGGAGTGTCCTTTGCCTTCCTTCAGGTCAACATAGTTCCGGCGGTTTCTTTTATCGGGATTACAACATTTGTCTTATCCATGATCGGTGTTAAAATAGGAAATGTATTCGGCACAAGGTTCAAATCGAAAGCGGAGCTGGCTGGAGGTATTATATTAGTTTTGATTGGTTTGAAAATATTGCTTGGTCATTTAGGGATTATTCCTTTGTAAAATGTAGCGGGGATATATATGGAGAATGTTTTGAAGGAATCAAAATGAATATTACCATGTGTGAATTTCGAGAAAAGTCAGAATAGCATATCTGGAATCGGGATTTAAGTAATTTTGGAAGCCTTCTATTTTAAAGAGTATGGTTATAGGTCCCGATAAACTGTGGCACGTCAAACAACCTAAGACTTATGGCAGCTATCGTCAAATGGAGTTCCCAGAGTTTGTTATTGAAAAATTAAAGGAAGCAGGAATATGAAGCGCAAGATTTATTCGCGGTTACCGGTACAGCAACGGCCAGTACAGAGCATTGTGCCGGTTCAAGGGAATCCGGTGTTTTTCACAGTAAGAAATATTTTAGACCTGCAGGTACCGGAAGAAAGATTCATGAAAAGTGAAATTGCTGATATTGACAAGAAACTAAGAGGATTAAAAAAAGGCTATGTAACTGTTATGTCTGGCTTAAGAGCCTCTGGAAAATCCAGTGTCATATCTGAAATGGTTTTGGATGCGTTAGAAACCGGAAATAATGCTGCGGTATTCTCCGGGGAATTGGCACTGAAGAATTTTATGAGGTGGATGGATCTTTGATGCATTCAAGACCGTATCGGAAATAGAATACATATTCATGAGACACAAGGCAAAGTCTGTCATGAAAAATTATAATGAAGACTTGCTTGTTATGCAAATACTTCTGGACTTGTATTTTTCATAGCGAAAAAGATGGCTGTGATAGGTTTGAACGGTAACAAAATATGGTGTAGAGTGTAATCAGCAAGTGGATGAATGTCGAGAATGCAGTCGTGGACAGAATTGGATTCCAGAAAATTAGTTTTTATCGTTTTAGTGTACATTGGAAACTTAATATTGATAGTTAGCAAGCTTGATGATTTTCTATTTATAAAATTATTTATATTTGTTTTATGGAGGTGACAAAAATGTTTATAACTATTTATAATGATTGTAGTGAGCAAGAGTTTATAAATTCAGTTCGTATAAATGGGTTGCTTGAGCACAATATGAAAAAAACAAACGGTAAATTAAAAGTACCAAATATGGAGTTTACGAATATAGCACGCAATGAAAAGGGAGTTATTGTAGGTGGTGTATCGGGATCTACTAGATGATTTAAAACTTAATGAGTGGCAGTTTTCGCAGAAAAAATATTTGCCATGGGAAACAAAATTACAGCTGACAAAGACCAGAATCCAGGAATGGAATGATAACTGGGGCGGTCAAGTATATCTCAGTTATTCCGGCGGATTGGATAGCACTGTATTGCTTCATCTGAAGTGAAGAAAAAAACAAGATTCTCCTACGGCGGGCTGCTTATACAGGTCTGACCTTATATATTCACTTTTTCTGCCGATATAAAAAATAGAATAGAAAAGTAAGAAGAAAAGGGGATATCTTATGTATATTGGAAAATTGAACGGACAGATGCCTTTCCTAAATATCAATGCCATCAACCGTTCCGCCGCTAATCAGACAGAGGCCTTGTTTGGAAAAAAGAAAGACGATGAGAACCGGGATGCCACCGTCATTTCTCCTGTTGGCAAAAACCAGAGTATGCTTGAGTTGCTGATGAAGCAGAAGGAATTCTTACAGGAACAGAAAAAGTCCCTTATGGACTCATCTCAAGAAAATGGAACTGATGTAAAAGCACAGATGGAAGAATACGAAAAGCGACTGAAGGAAATCGACAATCAGATTTCTCAACTTCAGGCAAGGCAGGCAGAAGAAACGGATGAGGATGATTCCGATGGCAGGATCTATGATAAGCCAAAGACAAAGGAAGAAGCCCAGGTAGACCAGCTAAACGGCATCACCGCACTTTCTACCAACCAAGAGCAGGCGGAAACAATCCACCAGGAGAAAAAACATTTGGATGGAAACATCCGGGTCCTGGATGTAGAAATAGCCAGAGGCATAGGCAATATAGAAGCCAAATCTAAAAAGGCGGCAGAGCTTAAGGGCCGGTCACTGAAGCTCGACGACAACATAAGTCAGAATTTGGAGAATGTTCAGAAATCCATTGAAGAGATAAGGAACGAATCAAACAAGGATGTGATCGATGACGACGAAGATATGAATGCTGACGAAAAAAATGAGCAAGATGGGCAATAAATAGCACAATCGAAAACACCCCCTGCAATCTATTTTTGCTAATTGCAGGAGGTGTTTTAAGTTATAACTAATGTACCGACATATTGTTATTTTAATGAATAAAAGAATCTGTAAACCAGTCCCTTCATGGGGCTTACCAATCTTTGCCGATGCACAGGTTATGAAGAAATTGAAAATGCAGTTAAATCCATATTGACTAATAGTATTAATGGGATTAAAAAAAATAAAGATAACAGAAACAACGCCTACAGACAGACATCCCCTGTACTGGTATAATCGGGAATCCACCCTGCAAGCAAGCCAGATACCTTGTCTATAAAAAAGTGAGAAATACTTCCTACAATAAGAGCAGCGATCACTGTTCCCTCCCTGATTCCCAGCACGCTGCCTGTCACAAGTACAGACACAATCACAGCACTGATAACAATACTCAAGTCAAATCCGGTCTTAACCCTGCCGAACCTCCAGCCTGTAAGCCCTGCTATCACCCTTACCAGACCTTCTCCAGGCAGGATAAGCACATTGGGAATCACTTCAAGTGATATTCCAAAGCCTAAGAATACACAGCCCGAGAGCAGCATCAGAGCCTCACCCAGATAATTTCCCACCTGCCAGAAGGAGAGCAGATACATCCATACGTCAATGCACAGGGAAAACAGAAGTGCGGCAGGAAGCTGCAAAAGCTGGATCTTCTTAAAGGTTTTTCCCAAAAGAACTGCCTGAAGCAGAAACATAGCAAAATTAACCATCATTGTAAATACGCCCAGGCTCTTAGGAAAGATAAAGGTCAACACAAAAGCAAGGCTTGTAATCGGTGATGTACCAAGCCCTGCTTTCGTTATAAGGCTGATTCCCAATGCACTGAATATAACTCCTGCAATAAACAGTCCATAACGTTTAAACATGTCTGAATTTTTCACAACAAACTCCCCTTATTTTTTTTTGTGCTATCTAAATATTTTTTATTCAATAATCTTATCACTAAGGATTCACACCTACAATGGACATTGTTACTTAAATTCCATATGAAATATCGGCATTGTGCACAATTAATTTTAGCATACCTAAAAATTTTTTAGTTTTTTATATCCTGTTTTATCACATTATTACAGGATGGAGGCCAAATCAGCCTCCCCTTGACATCATACGGGCAAGATAATTCCCAAAGGTCTCCTGTTCTTCCGGGCTGAGGCAGTCAAATATGCCCAGGCGTAAATTGCTATTTAAGAGGGTAATGTAAAAGGCGGGCTTTTTGGCCCGCCTATTTGGCGAGTGAATTATATCTTTTCTGGCTGTGTTATAAAATCTCATTTCTAATTAACAATCCCTAGAAAAACAAGGATTTCGTGTGATATTTCGTGTGATACTTGGGTGTAAATAAGTGTTTTTTAGAGCATAATATCGCTTTTTAGTGCAATCCGAGAACAACAAAAACCCCAGTATCTACAAGGGTTTCTTGTATTTACTAGGGCCTTTAAAAAAAGCAGATAACGGGAATCGGACCCGCCTCCTCAGCTTGGGAAGCTGATGTTCTACCAATGAACTATATCTGCATATTCTCATTCGATACGTTTTACATTATAGCATAGGGTGTTGGAAAAGTTCAATACTTTTTTATGAATTTATCAAAATAAATGCCAGAAACTTGCCAAAACTGGAAAAGGCATTGTATAATGGGAAATGATAATACCAGATGTGGAGGAGTAACATGGCAAAAGCACAGTATAATGCGGATAGTATTACCGTATTGGAAGGCCTTGAGGCGGTTCGAAAACGTCCGGGCATGTATATAGGCAGTGTTGGGACAAAGGGATTGAACCATTTGATTTATGAGATTGTAGATAACGCGGTAGACGAGCATCTTGCCGGTTTTTGCAGTCAGATATGGGTCACCCTGGAAGCAGATGGATCCTGTACCGTAAAGGATGCTGGACGAGGAATTCCGGTAGAGATGCATAAAAAGGGAATATCGGCAGAGCGAGTCGTACTGTCTACCCTTCATGCAGGCGGTAAATTTGATAATGACGCCTACAAGACCAGCGGCGGCCTGCACGGAGTTGGTTCCTCGGTTGTGAACGCCCTGTCTGCCCACATGAAAATTAAAATATATAAGAATGGTCTGATTCATTACGACGAATATGAGCGGGGCATACCAACGGTAGATCTGGTGGATGGCCTGCTTCCCACGTTAGGAAAAACAAAGGAGACAGGAACAGAAATCAACTTCCTGCCTGACAGTGAGATTTTTGAACGGATCCGTTTTAAAGCGGAATGGTTAAAAAGCCGTCTTCATGAAACCGCGTATTTGAATCCGGAGCTTCATATCACCTATGTCAACAAAAGGCAGGGAGAAGAGGAGACCGTCATTTATCATGAACCGGATGGAATTATCGCTTATGTAAGGGAGTTAAATTCCGGGAAGGATGCAATTCACGATCCGATTTATTTTAAGGGAACCCTGGATAAGGTTGAAGTGGAGGCTTCCCTGCAGTTTGTGGATACCTTTGAGGAGAATATCCTTGGCTTCTGTAACAATATTTTCACCCAGGAAGGGGGAACCCACTTAGCTGGATTTAAGACCCGCTTCACTCAAATGATCAATAACTATGCAAGAGAACTGGGGATCTTAAAAGAAAAGGATGCCAACTTTACAGGAGCCGATACGAGAAATGGTTTAACAGCCGTGGTGGCAGTAAAGCATCCGGATCCCATTTTTGAAGGACAAACTAAGACAAAGCTTGCAAGCGCCGATGCCACAAAGGCGGTATTTACTGTGGCAGGAGATGAGCTGCAGCGATATTTTGACCGAAATCTGGAAGTCTTAAAAGCAGTGATTGGCTGTGCGGAAAAGTCTGCAAAGATCCGTAAAGCAGAAGAGAAGGCGAAAACCAACATGCTTTCTAAGTCTAAGTTTTCCTTTGACAGCAACGGGAAGCTGGCAAACTGTGAAAGCCGGGACGCCAAAGAATGTGAAATTTTTATCGTAGAGGGAGATTCTGCGGGCGGTTCTGCGAAAACGGCCCGTAACAGGCAGCATCAGGCCATTCTTCCGATCCGAGGAAAGATATTAAACGTAGAAAAGGCCTCTATGGACAAAGTTCTGGCCAATGCGGAGATCAAGACCATGATCAATACCTTTGGCTGCGGCTTTTCAGAAGGATATGGCAATGATTTTGATATTTCAAAGCTGCGGTATCATAAAATCATTCTTATGACCGATGCCGATGTGGATGGAAGCCATATCGACACCCTTCTTCTCACCTTTTTATACCGGTTTATGCCGGAGCTTATTTATAACGGACATGTATTTATTGCCATGCCGCCTCTGTTTAAAGTGATTCCAAAGCGGGGAGCAGAACAGTACCTATATGATGAAAAGGAGCTGGAGCGCTACCGCAGAACCCATACGGGAGAATTTACCCTGCAGCGGTATAAGGGACTTGGAGAAATGGATGCAGAACAGCTGTGGGAAACCACTCTGGACCCTGAAAGGCGGGTGCTGAAACAGGTGGAAATCGAGGATGCCCGTATGGCTTCGGAAATAACTGAAATGCTCATGGGAAGCGATGTGCCTCCAAGGCGGCAGTTTATCTATGAGCATGCGGATGAAGCTGAGATTGACGCGTAAGGAGAAGGAGTAATGGCAGAAAAAATCATTAAAACAGAGTATTCCGAGGAAATGCAGAAGAGCTACATGAATTATTCCATGAGCGTAATCACAGCCAGAGCGATCCCGGATGCAAGAGACGGATTAAAGCCGGTACAGCGGCGAGTATTATATGACATGAGCGAGCTTCATTTAAACCATGATAAGCCCCACCGGAAGTCGGCGCGTATCGTGGGTGATACCATGGGTAAATACCATCCCCATGGAGACAGCTCCATTTACGAAACTTTGGTAGTCATGTCCCAGATATTTAAAAAGGGGATGCCTCTGGTCAACGGCCACGGAAACTTTGGTTCCATTGAGGGAGACGGGGCGGCAGCCATGCGTTACACGGAAGCCAGGCTGGAAAAATTTGCGGAAGAAGTCTATTTAAAGGACTTAGATAAGACGGTCGAGTTTGTCCCAAATTATGATGAAACGGAAAAGGAACCGGAAGTTCTTCCCGTTAGGGTTCCGAACTTACTGATCAACGGGGCGGAAGGGATTGCGGTAGGCATGAGCACCAGCATTCCCCCCCATAACCTTGGTGAAGTGCTAGATGCGGTTCGTGCGTATATTGACAATCCGGATATTTCCATACAGGAATTAATGGAATATTTACCTGGGCCGGATTTTCCTACTGGCGGTATTATAGCCAATAAAAGTGATCTGCCTGCCATTTACGAAACCGGTGCAGGAAAAATCAAGCTCAGAGGCAAAATAGAAGTGGAGCTTGGAAAACGAAAGGCAGATAAGGATAAACTGGTAATCACTGAGATCCCCTACACCATGGTGGGAGCCGGAATCAATAAATTTCTGATCGATGTGGCAGACCTGGTTGAGAGCAAAAAGCTTACGGATGTGGTAGATATTTCCAACCAGTCCAACAAAGATGGGATCAGGATTGTTCTGGAGCTGAGAAAGGATGCAGATGTGGAGAAAATCCGCAACATCCTTTATAAGAAAACAAAGCTGGAAGATACCTTTGGAGTCAACATGCTGGCCATTGCAGGCGGGCGCCCGGAAACCCTGGATTTAAAGGGAATCCTTAAAAACTACCTGGATTTTCAATATAAAAATGCTACCAGAAAATATCAGACCCTTTTGGAAAAAGAGTTAGAGAAGAAAGAGATCCGGGAAGGCCTTATAAAAGCTTGTGACGTCATTGACTTGATCATCGCAGTTTTGAGAGGTTCCAAGAACTTAAAAGACGCAAAGAACTGTCTGATGACCGGGGATATCTCCAATATTAATTTCCGTGTCAAGGGATTTGAAGAGGATGCGAAGAAGCTGTGCTTTACGGAAAAACAGGCGGGAGCCATTCTGGAAATGCGTCTTTACAAGTTGATCGGCTTAGAGATCCTTCAGTTGGAAAAGGAGTATAAGGAAACGCTTGCTAAAATCGCTGAATATGAAAAAATCCTGTCCAGCCGCAAAAATATGGATGCAGTCATTAAAAAAGACTTGGACAATATCAAAGCCGAATATTCGACTCCAAGAAGGACTCTTATTGAGGATGGCAGGGAAGCAGTTTATGAGGAAGACGCAGTCGCCGTATCAGAGGTCACCTTTGTCATGGACCGTTTTGGCTACTGTAAGGTGCTTGATAAGAATACCTACGAAAGAAACAAAGAAACCATTGAAACAGAGAATCCTTATGTGGTAAACTGTCTGAATACGGATAAAATATGTATCTTCACCAATACAGGAAACTTACATCAGGTGAAGGTCCTGGATATCCCAGGCGGCAAGCTGCGGGATAAAGGGACACCTATAGATAATTTAAGCAAGTTTGATGGGGCAAAGGAAGAGATCATACACCTATGCCATGCACAGAGCTTCAAGAACCGTAAATTTTTATTCGCTACCAGACAAGCCCTTGTAAAACTGGTACCGGGCGAGGAATTTGAAACAAATAACAGGACTGTAGCGGCTACTAAGCTTCAGGACGAAGATGGGGTCATCAGCGTTCAGGTTGTAGAAGGACAGACGGATGTGGTGCTGCAGACGTCGGCAGACGTATTTTTACGTTTCCAGACGGAAGAGATTCCTGAGATGAAGAAGAATGCAAGAGGCGTGCGGGGAATCAAGCTGGCGCCTGGTGAAGAACTGGAGACTGTATATCTTTTAGGCGAGGATCCTATCATTCATTACAAGGAAAAAGAGGTCCATTTAAACCGGCTGAAGATCGGAAAACGTGACGGAAAGGGCAGCAAGGTACGCCTTTAATGCTTGGCTGCAGCATACACTTTTAAGAAATGTACGCCCGTGACGCACAAATGTATTTTTCTGACGAATAAATATTGATTTTTTTTTCACTTTGTTATAGGATAGTTAAGAATTTAGCATATGATAAGAATACAAAATGAAAAGAAAAGAGGAGAAAGCGATGGAAAAAAGATTGCGAGTTGGCGTTTTAGGAGCAACCGGTATGGTGGGACAGAGATTTATTTCTCTTCTGGAGAATCATCCATGGTATGAGGTGGTGACAGTGGCAGCAAGTCCTCGTTCTGCTGGCAGAACTTATGAGGAAGCAGTGGGCGGCCGCTGGAAAATGACCACTCCAATGCCTGAGGCCGTAAAAAATCTAACTGTCATGAATGTAAATGAAGTGGAATCAGTTGCTGCAAGTGTTGATTTTGTTTTCAGCGCTGTGGATATGACCAAGGAAGAAATAAAGGCCATTGAGGAAGCATATGCAAAGACCGGAACACCGGTTGTATCCAATAACAGCGCCCATCGGTGGACACCGGATGTTCCTATGGTGGTGCCTGAGATCAATCCTGAGCATTTTGAAGTCATTGAGGATCAGAAAAAGCGTCTGGGCACGGACCGTGGATTCATTGTGGTTAAACCCAACTGCTCGATCCAAAGTTATGCACCTGTTTTGACCGCCTGGAAGGAATTTGAACCATATGAAGTGGTGGCTACCACCTATCAGGCAATCTCCGGAGCCGGAAAGACCTTTAAAGACTGGCCGGAGATGGTAGAAAACATCATTCCTTATATAGGAGGAGAAGAAGAAAAGAGCGAGCAGGAACCTCTTCGCCTCTGGGGAAAGATTGAAAACGGAGAGATCGTTAAAGCCAGTGAACCGGTCATCACCTGCCAGTGCATCCGGGTACCCGTATTAAATGGACATACGGCAGCTGTATTTGTAAAATTCCGCAAAAAACCTACCAAAGAGGAATTAATTGACCGCATGGTGAATTTTAAGGGCCTTCCACAGGAACTTGATCTTCCCAGTGCTCCCAAGCAGTTTATACAGTATCTGGAAGAGGATAACCGTCCCCAGGTAACTCTTGATGTGGATTTTGAAAATGGAATGGGAATTTCAGTAGGACGTTTAAGAGAAGATTCTGTTTACGATTATAAATTTGTGGGTCTGTCCCACAACACGGTCCGCGGTGCGGCCGGCGGTGCAGTTCTCTCGGCAGAACTTTTAACCGCAAAAGGATATATCAAAGCCAAAGAATGATTGGATCATAGAGCTCTCGACCTTCCGGGAGAGAGCTTTAAGTAAAAAGATATATGGAGGAAGGAAAATGGCATACAAGAAAGAGCTTTGGGGAAACATGCCCGATGGAAGGGAAGTGTATTTGTATACACTGGTAAATAGAAACGGAGTTTCCGCTTCTTTCACTAATCTGGGTGCAGTCTGGGTCAATATGAATGTGCCTGACAGGGATGGGAATGTAGTTGATGTGGTTCTGGGATTTGACAGTGCGGATGAGTATCTTATAAACCCGCCTCATTTTGGAGCTCCCATCGGAAGGAATGCCAACCGTATTGCAGGTGCGAAATTCACCATTAATGGAAAAGATTACAAACTGGAGCCCAATAATGGACCTAACAATCTTCACAGCGGCCCGGATCTTTACCAGAGCCGTCTTTGGGACAGTGAGGCGGAGGAAAATGACCTTGGAACCAGTGTCAGCTTTTCTCTCTTTTCGCCAGATGGAGATCAGGGATTTCCTGGGAATGCAAACATTACAATAACCTATACACTTACACCGGATAACAGCCTTGATATTTCCTACCATATGATCTGCGATGCAGATACCGTAGCAAACTTTACCAATCACAGTTATTTCAACCTGGATGGACATGATGGCAAAGATACCTTGAAGCAGCGTGTCTGGATAGATGCAGATACATATACAAGGGCAGATGAAGGCTCGATTCCCACCGGGGAGTTCACCCCTGTTAAGGGAACCCCTATGGACTTTACTGTGATGAAACCCATTGAGCAGGATATCCATGAAGACTATGAGGCACTGGTATTCGGCGGAGGTTATGACCATAACTGGGTCTTAAACCATCCGCAAGGTGAGGTTTCCCTGTGTGCCGCATCGGAATCAGATAAGACAGGCATCCGGATGGAGGTTTACACTGACCTTCCTGGAATACAATTCTACACTGCGAACTTCTTGAAAAATATGACGGGAAAAGGCGGGGCGGTATATGAAAAACGTTGCTGCTATTGCTTTGAAACCCAGTATTATCCTGATTCCGTAAATAAACCGGAATTCCAGTCTCCAGTCTTAAAAGCCGGCGAAGAATATAAGACAACAACCATTTACAAGTTCTCAAATATCAAATAGTAATGAGCAGATAAAATAAACCAGGGACGCAGGAGACTGCGCCCCTGCTCTTATGTGAAAGGACATCTAGGTGTACATATGAATAAACAGGACGGAAAAGGGATTAAGGCATTATCTGCCTTGGGCCTGATTATTACAACCATCATATGGGGCAGCGGCTTTGTTGTGATGAAGAATTCGGTGGAAGTGGTTACTCCGGTTTACTTGCTGGCTTTACGTTTTACCATTGCTTCTGTTGCGCTGGTAGCTGTATTCTGGAAGCGGATAAAAAAGATCAATCAATCGGATCTGATGTGCGGCGGATTGTTAGGCGTATTTTTATTTGTCAGTTATCTTTTTCAGACCTATGGACTGAAATATACCACTGCCAGTAAAAATGCCTTTATCACCACATTGTACGTAATCCTGGTTCCATTTCTCCATTGGTTTTATAACAGAAAAAAGCCTTCCCGGAACAATGTGGCGGCAGCAGGAATCGCAGTGCTGGGACTTGCGCTGTTGTCCCTGGAGGGAGACCTTTCCGTGAATATTGGGGATTTGATGACTTTGGTATGCGGCTTTTTCTTTGCGTTTCATATTGTTTTTATTGACCGTTATACCGAAGACCATGATCCCATTATCCTGACTGTGATCCAGATGGTCTTGGCTGCAATCTTAAGCTGGGCAATTGCTCCGTTTTTGGAAGGTTCCTTAGATTTAACCGTGATTGACACTTCTATGATGACCGGTTTGTTATATCTGGGTATCTTTTGCACGATGATCTGTTTTCTTCTCCAGAATGTGGGACAAAAGCATTTGACTCCCAATACTTCCTCCATTATTTTATCCTTTGAAGCTGTATTCGGCCTGATGTTTTCCGTTCTGTTTTTGGGGGAGCAGGTGACGATAAAACTGGCGGCAGGATGTGTGCTGATGTTCGCCTCCGTCATCTTATCTGAATATAAAAGGAAAGGTTCCGCGAACGCATAGTTATCAGAAAGATTTGCCATTCATGAATTTTAGTGTTATAATGAACAGGTTACTATCATAAAGCGGTAGGGAGATATATGTCGAAATCGTTATACATTGCAGAAAAACCAAGTGTAGCCCAAGAGTTTGCCAATGCTTTAAAGGCGAACGGAAGGCGCAGGGATGGATATATAGAATCGGATCAGGTGATCATTACCTGGTGCGTAGGGCATCTGGTAACGATGAGCTATCCGGAAAGCTATGATCCCAAATTTAAGCGGTGGAGTCTATCCACCCTTCCTTTTCTTCCTAAGGAATTTAAGTACGAGGTGATTCCAAACGCTGAAAAACAATTTAAAATTGTTAGCAGTCTGCTAAACCGTCCTGATGTGGATACCATTTATGTATGCACGGACTCCGGGCGGGAAGGAGAGTACATATACCGCCTGGTGGCGCAAATGGCAGGAGTGAGGGACAAGAAGCAGAAACGTGTGTGGATTGATTCCCAGACAGAGGATGAGATTTTAAGAGGTATACGGGAAGCAAAGGATGAATCCGAATACGATAATCTTTCAGCCTCAGCCTATTTAAGGGCAAAAGAAGATTATCTCATGGGAATTAATTTTTCCCGATTGCTTACACTAAGATATGGCCAGCATATTTCCAATTACTTAAAAAGCGGGAAGAATACGGTAATATCCGTCGGCCGAGTCATGACCTGTGTCATGGGAATGGTGGTGCGGAGAGAGCGAGAGGTCAGGGATTTTGTTAAAACTCCGTTTTACCGTGTAATCGGAACCTTTTCCAGAGAGGATGCGGCGAACCCCGAATTGTCGGGTATGGATTTTGATGGGGAGTGGAGAAGCGCTCCTGGGTCCAAGTACTTTGAATCCCCGTTCCTTTATAAGGAAAACGGCTTTAAGGAACGAAAGTATGCAGAAGAGCTGATAAACACCCTGTCATTCATGGATCCCATGGAAGGAACCGTTGCTTCCATCGAAAAGAAAAAGGAAACAAAGAACCCTCCATTGCTTTACAATCTGGCTGAGCTTCAGAATGACTGCTCTAAGATGTTTAAAATCAGTCCTGATGAGACCCTAAAGCAGGTTCAAGAGCTTTATGAAAAGAAACTGGTCACTTACCCAAGAACCGATGCCAGAGTATTATCCACGGCGGTTGCAAAGGAGATCCATAAGAATATAACCGGACTTAAGGGCTTTGAACCTTTGGCAAAAGCAGCGGCAGAGGTTATGGAGAAGGGCTCTTTTAAGACAATTGAAAAAACCAGGTACGTCAATGATAAGCAGATCACGGACCATTATGCCATAATACCCACCGGTCAGGGACTTGGCGCGTTGAGGGGACTGTCTCCCCTGACATTGAAGGTTTATGAAGTCATAGCGAGAAGATTTATAAGTGTCTTTTATCCGCCGGCTATTTATCAGAAGTATGCTTTGGAGCTTGTGGCGGATACAGGTCCCGTTTCAGATCCAGCCCCGAATCAGGAGCCGGGAAAGGAACATTTTTATGCTAATTTCCGGGTCATGCTGGAAGCGGGATATTTAAAAGTCGCAGACGTGTCCTGGGGAAAAAAGAAGCAGCAGGATGAAGGAAACGGCGAAGTGCCATCTGAGGACAATGGACAAGAGGAGAACAACCAGGAGTCCTCTCAGAATCAAATGGATAATCCCGCATTCGTTGCCATGCTTGGCACTCTGAAAAAAGGAATGAAGCTTCCTCTTAAAAAGCTGACGATTAAAGAAGGAGAAACCTCCCCTCCCAAGCGCTATACCTCCGGTTCCATGATCTTAGCCATGGAAAACGCCGGACAGCTTATAGAAGATGAAGAGCTCCGCGCCCAGATCAAGGGAAGCGGAATAGGAACCAGTGCTACCCGGGCTGAGATTTTAAAAAAGCTGTGCAATATCAAGTATCTTTCCTTGAACAGCAAGACCCAGGTAATTGTTCCCACTCTATTGGGAGAAATGATTTTCGACGTAGTCAATGCTTCCATCAGACAGCTTCTTAATCCGGAATTGACAGCAAGCTGGGAAAAAGGGCTGACTTATGTGGCCGAGGGGTCCATAACCCCGGAAGAGTATATGCAGAAGCTGGAGAATTTTGTTGCCGGGCGGACCGCAGGAGTTTTGAGACTTAACAATCATTACGATCTGCATGGTGTATTTGATGCTGCGGCAGCTAATTATAATAAACAAAAATAGGAGATTATAAAATGAAAAAAGAAGATATGACAAACCAGGATTTATTTGATACTACCCATACGATAGCAAAATTATTATTTGAGCAGACCACTTATCCATGGGAAATCATCCCGAAAATCAGTGAATTCATTGTTTCTCTGGGAGAGCGTCTTCCAAAGGATGAGTATGTTCACGTAGGAAAAGCAGTATGGATTCATAAATCCATTAATCTTCCGCCAACAGCTTGTATGGGTGAGCATGTGATCATCTGTAAGGGCGCACAGATCCGTCATTGTGCATTTATCAGAGGCAACGCTATCATTGGAGAAGGTGCTGTAATAGGAAACTCTTCTGAAATTAAGAACTCCATTCTTTTTGACGGCGTACAGGTTCCTCACTATAACTACGTAGGAGATTCCATCTTAGGCTACAAGTCTCATATGGGCGCTTCTTCTCTGGCTTCCAATGTTAAATCCGATAAGTCTTTGGTTACAGTTCATGCAGAAGACGGAGATATTGAGACAGGACTTAAGAAATTCGGTGCGATCATAGGAGATTTCACGGAAGTTGGCTGCGGTGCAGTTTTGAATCCAGGAACCGTAATTGGACCGAAATCCAATATTTATCCTCTTTCCTGCGTTAGAGGTTGTGTAGATGCTAACTCCATCTATAAGAACCAGGGAGAAATCGTAGAGAAAAAAATGATTGAGGAATAAGGAACAGTACAATGGATAAACAACACACTGCGGCGAAGAATGGAACCTTTGGTTCCAGGATCGGGTTTATTCTCGCTTCTGTCGGCTCTGCGGTAGGTATGGGAAACATCTGGATGTTTCCCTACCGCCTGGGCCAGTATGGGGGAGCTGCTTTTTTATTGGTGTATTTTGGCTTTGTGTTTTTGTTTGGTATGGTCGGGCTTTCCGGTGAGTTTGCCTTTGGAAGGCTGACAGGGACAGGACCTATTGGTTCTTACGACTATGCCATGAAGACCAGAGGAAAAAAAGGAGGCGCCTTTATTGGAGCAATTCCTTTGATCGGGTCTTTTGGCATTGCCATTGGCTATGCCATCATCGTAGGCTGGGTTCTTAAGTATTTATTCGGTTCCCTAAGCGGCGTTATGATGAATACGGAAGCAACGGAATACTTTTCCAGTATGACAGGAAAATTCGGCAGCGTACCCTGGCATTTCCTTGTGGTGGTCATTACTGTGGCTGTGCTTGCAGGAGGTGTTTTAAAGGGGATTGAAAAAGTAAATGCAATCATGATGCCGTCTTTTTTTATCCTGTTTGCGATCATTGCGATCCGGGTCTTTTTTCTTCCAGGTGCTCTGGCAGGCTATGAATACCTGCTGGTTCCCAGATGGGAGTACTTACTGAAGCCGGAAACCTGGGTGATGGCTATGGGACAGGCATTCTTTTCCTTATCCATTACGGGCTCCGGAATGGTTATTTACGGAAGTTATCTGGATAAGAAAGAAGATATACCCAAGGCAGCCGTTACGACTGCATTACTTGACACGGTTGCTGCCCTATTGGCTGGTTTCGCCATCATACCGGCGGTATTTGCTTTCCAGATGGACCCTGCAAGCGGTCCGCCTCTTATGTTCATCACAGTACCAAAGGTCTTTTCCATGATTCCGGCAGGAAGATGGGTGGCAGTGCTGTTTTTCCTTTCTGTGCTGTTTGCAGGAGTCACTTCTCTGGTAAACATGCTTGAGGTGTGCTCAGAGGCTGTACAGACTCACTTGCATTTGTCCCGTAAAAAGGCTATCTTTTTGGTAGGAGCTGCGGTGTTTATTCCGGGACTCTTCATTGAATACGAGCCTTATATGGGATTCTTTATGGATCTGATTACAATATACGTAGTTCCCTTTGGAGCTGTTTTATGCTCTATTATGATTTATTGGGTATTAAAAGATGGAAAGATTATGGAAGAATTAAACAGGGGAAGGAAGAAGCCTTTAGGGGCCGCTTATCTTTTTACTGCCAAATACGTCTATGTTTTCCTTGCTGCGTTAGTGTTCGCGCTTAGTATTCTATATAAAGGAATCGGATAAAATAAAGTCAATAAGAAACGCGCTTTGAAGCGGCAGGATATGCCGGATCAAAGCGCGTTTTTCGTGGTTCTTTGTAGAATGTTATTTTGTACCGAAGATTCTGTCTCCTGCATCTCCAAGACCAGGACAGATATAGGCGTTATCATTTAACTGGCGGTCCAGATGTCCGATATAGATCTGTATGTCAGGATGTGCCTCACGAAGTCTCTTTAAGCCTTCCGGAGCAGCGATAATGGCCATGAATTTGATGTTTCTTCCGCCATGCTGTTTGATGAAATCCACAGCGGCTACTGCGGAACCGCCGGTTGCCAGCATGGGATCTGTCACAACAATGGTTCTCTGCTCGATTGGGCTTGGCAGCTTACAGTAGTATTCGTGAGGCTCATGGGTAACTTCATCCCGGTACAGACCGATGTGGCCTACCTTTGCTGAGGGAACCAAAGCCAGGATTCCGTTGACCATGCCCAGTCCTGCACGAAGGATCGGAACGACAGCCATTTTTTTGCCGGCAATCATAGGAGTCATGCAGGTCTCAATGGGAGTTTCCACCTCTACATCCTGTAAGGGGAGATCTCTTAAGGCCTCAAATCCCATCAGCATTGCGATTTCTTCGATGAGGGCACGGAACTCATTGGTGCCTGTCCTCTTATCTCTTAAAATAGAGATCTTGTGCTGAATAAGCGGGTGAGTAAAAACGGTTACATTGTCCATTGAAAAGTCCATAATTGTTTTAAATCCTTTCTTTATTCTCTTAGAGTATCAGGGGTTACCGGTAATATGAGGTTTATGAGAACAACGATTTGCTTTCCTTTAAAAGTTTTTCCATGCAACAGTACCGTTAGTCGTAATGTTCCTCCCAGGGCGAAAATAATTCCACCCTGTGCTAAAGGTACGTTTCCTGGGATCACGGTTCCTTCCGGCCGGATAACTGCGGTGGCAGCGGCCAGAAAAGCGAAGGAGGAACCAGGAAATACAGGAACCTTAAATTTAGTACAGCAGTGGAATATTAAGTTGCCGGCACCTGTGGAAAGTAATGCCAGCGATGGATTGTGACTTGTCAGTATGACTGTGCACGGTTACACCAAAGGCGGTGAACAGATGCTGGATACTGAGCAGATAATCTCGGGTGGTCAGTTTTTCGTTGTTACTCATTTTTCTACCCCAATTCCTTTTATTTTCCGTCCTATTTTAACAGAGAACGAGGTAAAAGGCAACTATTTTTCCTATTTTGTCTCAGGAGTATATTTTATTAGCGCAAAATCACCCAGACTATGGGGTACCGGAATGGAAATAATAATGGTGCCGCGATCTTCATAGCTAAAGGATTCCGGAAAGGCAGGAGTGTGGCCTGAAGATGCTGCCTCCATAGGAAAATCCGCTTTTTGGAACATCTTTGTATAGGTTTCCAGGCTGGTTTGAGCCAAATAAGGGATCAGGGCTTCCGTAAGTTCAGGAGTGGCATCATAGAGCTGACAGTCATCAGAACGGATGTATTCAGCCAGCGCATTGGGGTCCACATAATCCGTGAGGCTTAGATCCTTTGCCAGAGACAGATCAACCGTGTTAGTAAAAAACAAATTAATCGGATGCGCTGCACCATCCCCGGAAAAAAGTCCGGTATATACAACTGTGATGCGCTTCCTGTCTACCGAGTTTACTTTTGCTGTAAGAGAAAGGCTGTCCTTTTCCCCGCTGACAGAATAGGCTTTTAATATCTCAAGGGCATTGCTTTTTAACAGAGCATTGATTTTTTCTTCCATAGCACCATCATCCAATCCGGAGACGGCTGGATACTGAATGGAAACGTTTCCCTCCTTATAGGTGTGGAGGGCAGCAGTGATGCCGGCGGCAGAGGTGTTCGTGCCTGATTCCGTTTGCTGAGCCTGGGTATCCGGGTTTTCGATTTTTACAGGTTCTGATGCTTCTGTGGCAGCGGACATGGTTTCTCCGGATGCAGCGGCGGAGGTGGCAGGTAAGTCGGTTTTAACATAATTCTTTTGCCCGCAGCCGCTTAAAAAAAGGGTGCAGCCGATGAAAAGGGCTGGGATAACATTATTTCGTTTCATAGGATTACCTCCCTTTTGTATTGTGGATTTTTCTACAGTATATCACAAATATAGCAGATGTGCCTGTGATTTCCGTCGAATTAAGAAAAATATAGGAAAATTTTAGAAGTAAAGCTGCGAAGATGTACAAGACGCAGAATAGAGAAAAGGCTCTGGAAAACTGAACTTTTTCAGCTTTCCAGAGCCTTGCTCCCTGCCAAGGGTGTAGTGCCGGCAGTGGGACTTGAACCCACACGATGTTGCCATCAACGGATTTTGAGTCCGCCTCGTCTGCCATTCCGACATGCCGGCCTTTCTTACAACGCTCATTATTTTATCATAGGATTTTCCATTTGGCAAGTGTTTTTTTGCGATTATTAAATTGAAAATGAGTTAAATATATTGTATGATAGACAAAAGATGTAATTAAGGAGGTGTCTGGACCATGACATGTAAGGAAGCAGAACGTCTGGTCATGCCATACATCAATGATGAATTGACAGATGAAGAGTTAAGTAAATTTCTGGAACATATGGAGTCCTGTCCGGATTGCCGGGAGGAACTGGAAATATACTTTACTGTGGACGTGGGAATCAGGCAGCTGGATTCCGAAACAGGGAATTATAATATAAAAGGAGCGCTGGAGGCAACCATAGAGCAGTCCAGACAAAGGCTTCAGGTTATACAGTGCATTAAAATTGCCAGGTATGCGGTGGCTACGATAAGTGTAATGGCACTGTTTCTCACGGTCCTTCTGCAATGCCGGATCTGGTTGCAGTGGGGCTTACTATGATGGGAGAACGTGCACAATGGGTATACCGGGTATACCTTTATGCCCAAAGAGCATGGGCAGGAAAGAGGTAACATGAATAGAAAAAATATAGTTTTAGTAGATGGAAGCAGTATGCTAAGGAACGCTTTTTTTGGACTTCCTTCCAATGGAGCGAGAGGCATTCAAAATCTGATCTTAAAGCTTTTAGAGTCAAAAGAAGCGGACTTTCTGGCTGTGGCCTTTGATTCCAAAACAGAAGGCAGCTGTAAGGAGATGTATAAAAACACAGCGGTGTATGAAGGGCTATTAAAGGAGGAAGAGCGCTTAAGGGAGGCGTTGGTTTCTCTGGATATTCCTGTTTTGGATAAGGAAGGATATGCTTCCGCCGATATTCTGGCTTCACTGGCAAAAAGGTGCCAGGAAGAAGAGGGGGAAATTCTGCTTCTGTCTGGGGAACGAAAGCTTTTGCAGGCAGTGGAAGAGCATGTGACCCTTAAGATTCCGGTTGTTAAAGAAGGAGGGCTGGAGTTTAAGTCCTACTCCGTAGAGCTTATACGGGAAGAATTTGGCCTGGAGCCGGAGTCCCTGGCCGGAGTCTTTGCACTGGCCGGTGATTGGGGGATAGGTGATAAAACTGCCTGTCAATTAATAAGGGAGTATCACAACGTAGAAAATATTTATGACCACATAGAAGAAATAGGATCTCAGAGAATCAAAGAGGCGCTTACCGGGAATCAGGAAGCGGTAAAGCAGCAGGAAGAATTTGCTTCTCTTCGAAGGGATTGCGATATCCACCTGGATTACACGAAAACTATTGAGCAGGCAGAGATTCAGAAAATTATTGATATGGATTTCGTTCCGGCTGTTTTCCCTGGAGAGGGTGAGGAACCGTCCTTGGAATCTGGTTTTCATGCCGTAACAGACCTTTCGGAAGCTGAAACCATATTCTTAAAGTGCGGGGAGGGGTGCCGGCTGGGGCTTCAGCTGGTGGTTGAGGACAAGGCTGTGTCAGCCCTGTCACTTTGCCTCAGTGAGACGGAGTGCTACTGCTTCATTCCTGCAGGGGAACTTAGTCCGCAATATCTGGCAGAGAAAGCAGAGGAAATTTGTAAAAGAGCAGGACGGACAACCGTCCTTCACTTAAAGAGCCAGCTGGCGTTTTTAAAGCTTACGCTGGATAGTCCGGTATTTGATGCAGGAGTTGCCGGATATCTCTTGGATCCGTTAAAGGATTCCTATGAATACAATGATCTGGCGGAGGATTACTTAGATCTCTCCATCCCGTCAAAAACAGAACTTATAGGAAAAAGCTCCTTTAAACGTGCTCTGGAAGAAAACAGGGAAAAAGCTGTTTCCTGCATTTGCTATATGTCTTATGTTGCCTTAAAATGCCATGACCTGCTTCACGAGTCATTGGTAAAGGAGAGCATGGATAAGCTGTTTTATGAGATCGAAATGCCATTGATCTACAGCCTGTTTCACATGGAAGAAGCAGGAATCCGTGTGGAAAGGGAACGCTTGAAGGAATATGGTGATCGCTTAAAGGTCCGCATTGCGGAGCTGGAGCAGAAGATATATGAAGAAACAGGAGAAACCTTTAATATCAATTCTCCTAAGCAGTTGGGAGAAGTTCTCTTTGACCGTATGAAGATTCCGGGAGGGAAAAAGACAAAAACCGGTTATTCAACGGCAGCGGATGTATTGGAAAAGCTGGCGCCTGACTGGCCTGCGGTCAACTTAATTCTAGATTACAGACAGCTGACGAAATTAAATTCTACCTACGCGGACGGGTTGGCAGCTTATATTGGGCCGGATGAGAGGATTCACGGAACCTTTAACCAAACCATTACGGCTACGGGAAGAATCAGCAGCACAGAGCCTAATTTACAGAATATTCCGGTCCGCGTGGAGTTGGGAAGGGAAATCAGGAAAGTTTTTGTACCTCAGGAGGGCTGCCGGTTTGTTGATGCGGACTATTCTCAGATTGAACTGAGAGTGCTGGCTCATATGTCAGGGGACCAGCGTCTGATTGATGCTTACCGACAGGCCGAGGATATCCATGCCATCACGGCTTCCCAGGTGTTTCATGTACCCCTAAATGAGGTGACTCCGCTTCAGAGAAGGAACGCAAAGGCCGTTAACTTTGGTATTGTATATGGGATCAGCTCCTTTGGACTGAGCGAGGGCTTAAGCATTACCAGAAAAGAAGCTTCGGAATATATCAGCAAATATTTTGAAACCTATCCGGGTGTGAAGACGTTTTTAGACGACCTTGTATCTGAGGCGAAAGAACAGGGCTATGCGGTCAGCATGTTTGGCAGACGCCGTCCCGTTCCTGAGTTAAAATCCTTAAACTTCATGCAGCGCTCCTTTGGAGAGCGGGTCGCCATGAATTCACCGATCCAGGGTACTGCGGCAGATATTATTAAGATTGCTATGATCCGGGTGGACAATGCCCTAAGAAAACAGGGATTAAAGTCCAGGATCGTCCTTCAGGTTCATGATGAGCTTCTCATTGAAGCATATCAGAATGAGGTTGATAAGGTAAAAGAGCTTCTTGCGGAAGAAATGAAACATGCAGCGAACCTTGCAGTGTCCCTCGAGGTAGAGGCCAATGTAGGTGACTCCTGGTTTGATGCAAAGTAAAATACCTCGCAGCAGGCTACAACGTATTATATGGGCCGCCGCCAGATGGTCATGCAGGCATGTCCGTTTGGCTTGCGGCCTTTACGAGAATAAAGGGTTGGTGACAGGATGAGAGTGATTGGATTGACCGGAGGAGTCGGAGCCGGAAAAAGTCTGGTTCTTTCCATTTTAAAAGAGACGTACGGTGCGGAAGTAATCAAAGCGGATGAAGTGGCCCATGAGCTCATGGAGCCGGGAGAAGAAGGCTATCTGGCTGTTAAATCAGCCTTGGGGGAAGACCTTCTAAACCCCGATGGAACCATTGACCGTAAGGCTTTGGCCGCACGCATCTTTCAGGATGACAGGGCAAGAAAAACCGTAGATGGAATCATTCACCCTATGGTATGGAAAACCATCAGGGATAAAATTGCTACTTCCCAAGCAGGGCTTATTGTGGTAGAATTTGCAATTATGGACGAAAAAATGGATGACAGCTGGGAGGAAATGTGGTACGTCCGTGCATCAAAGGAGAACCGGATCCGCCGTTTGGAGGAAAACAGGGGCTATACGAGAGAGCATTCGGAACGTATTATAGCGAGTCAGGCCTCTGAATCTGAGTTTTTAAACCGCTGTACGCGGGTGATTGAAAATAACGGCTCCATGGAAGATGTAAAACGCCAGCTGGCTGAAATATTGAGAAGTAGAGGGTAACACCCTGCGGGAATGTTCCCCAAAAAGCAGGTCTGAAAAGAGGATAATATGAGATTGGTAAGTATTGCAAGCGGAAGCAGCGGAAACTGCATTTATGTGGGTTCCGAAACCACGCATATCCTGGTGGATGCCGGGATAAGCAACAAACGGATTGAACAGGGGTTAAATGAAATCGGAGTAAAGGGCAGTGAACTGACAGGGATCGTCATTACCCATGAACATTCCGACCATACGAAAGGACTGGGAGTACTGGCCAGGAAATATGGGGTTCCTATTTATGGAACCAGTGAGACCTTAGAAGAGATATCAAAGCAGAAGTATCTGGGAGAATACCCCAGGGAATTATTTTGTGCCATCAGGCCTGACGTGGATTTTAATGTTGGGGATCTGGAAGTAAAGCCATTTTCCATTGATCACGATGCGGTGAAGCCTGTGGCTTACCGGATCCAGCATGGCCGCAAGTCTGTTGCGGTTGCCACGGATATGGGGCATTACGACCAGTATATTATTGAGCATCTTCAGGGACTTGATGCAGTACTTATTGAGTCCAATCACGATGTAAATATGTTGCAGGCAGGGCCTTATCCCTACTATTTAAAACGCCGGATCCTTGGGGATCACGGACACCTTTCCAATGAGAATGCAGGGCGGCTATTATGCTGTATTCTTCATGAAAACTTAAAGAAGATTCTGCTTGGTCACTTGAGCAAAGAGAACAATTATGAAGAGCTTGCTTATGAGACGGTAAGACTTGAGATTACAGAAGGAGATAATCCATTTAAGGCATCGGATTTTTCCATTGCGGTTGCAAAAAGGGATCAGATGTCAGAGATTATTACGATATAATCTAATGAAGAGGAGAAAAATTATGAACAAAACGATTATTACAGTAGTTGGGAAAGACACCGTAGGGATTATAGCAAAGATTTGTACTTATTTAGCAAGCAACCAGGTGAACATATTGGATATTTCCCAGACCATTGTCCAGGGCTTCTTTAACATGATGATGATCGTGGATATCAATGATGCAACAAAACCTTTTGGTGAGTTGTCTGACGAGCTGGAACAGATTGGCGATGAAATCGGAGTAAAGGTAAAATGCCAGCGTGAGGAAATTTTTACCAGCATGCACCGTATCTGATGACAAGTTCAAGGCACAAGAAAAGGATGGGTTCCCGATATGTTAAATATGTTTGAAGTGAATGAAACCAATAAAATGATCGAACAGGAGCTGCTTGATGTACGTACCATAACCATGGGCATCAGCCTTCTTGACTGCAGTGACAGTGATTTAAAAGCAGTAAATGAAAAAATTTACAATAAAATCACAACCGTTGCAAAAGATCTTGTAGCAGTGGGGAAGGAGATTGAAAAGGATTTTGGAATTCCCATTGTAAATAAAAGAATTTCTGTGACCCCCATTGCCTTAGTCGGCGGCGCAGCCTGCAAGAGCCCGGAAGACTTTGTGACCATTGCACAGACTCTTGACCGTGCAGCCAAGGAAGTAGGCGTTAATTTCATCGGTGGCTATTCTGCTCTGGTGAGCAAGGGAATGACTGCAGCGGATAAAAATCTGATCTGCTCCATACCAAAGGCCCTCGCCTGTACAGACCGTGTATGCAGCTCTGTCAATGTAGGATCCACAAAAACAGGCATTAACATGGATGCGGTAGCCCTTATGGGAGAGACCGTAGTGGAAACGGCAAAAGCCACCAAGGACATTGATTCTCTTGGCTGTGCCAAACTGGTGGTATTCTGCAATGCACCGGATGACAATCCTTTTATGGCAGGAGCGTTCCACGGAGTGACGGAAGCGGATGTCATCATTAATGTGGGAGTCAGTGGCCCGGGAGTTGTTAAGACTGCCATTGAAGCAGCCAGAGGGAAGGATTTTGAAGTTCTCTGTGAAACCATTAAGAAAACTGCCTTTAAGATAACCCGTGTTGGTCAGCTGGTTGCCCAGGAGGCGTCAAGAAGGCTGAATGTTCCATTTGGTATCATTGACTTATCTCTTGCACCGACTCCGGCCGTTGGCGACAGTGTGGCTGAAATACTGGAAGAAATCGGCCTGGAACGGGTAGGTGCACCAGGTACCACGGCCGCTCTAGCCATGTTAAATGACCAGGTAAAAAAAGGCGGCGTTATGGCCTCCTCTTATGTAGGCGGTTTAAGCGGTGCGTTTATTCCGGTCAGCGAAGATCAGGGAATGATCGATGCGGTTGCCATGGGAGCGTTAAATATCGAGAAGTTAGAAGCGATGACCTGCGTCTGCTCGGTTGGTCTTGATATGATCGCAATTCCTGGAGATACACCTCCAACTACCATCGCAGGTATTATTGCAGACGAATCTGCGATCGGAATGGTAAACCAGAAGACAACGGCAGTCCGTATTATTCCGGTTATTGGAAAATCCGTGGGAGATACGGTGGAATTCGGCGGTTTATTGGGATATGCGCCTGTTATGCCGGTCAGCAAGTACTCCTGCGAGAAATTCGTAACCAGAGGCGGACGGATTCCGGCGCCTATTCACAGCTTCAAGAATTAAATGCCGGTGGAGGATGGATACGGAAGATGAATATCTATTTGATTCGCCATGGACGGCAAAGCAGCAAACTCTGTAATATCAATGTGGATTTATCCGAGGCAGGCCGCCGTCAGTCGGCTTTAGTCGGAGAACGGCTGGCTTGTGCAGGCATTGAAGCGGTATATTCCAGCCATTTGATCCGGGCGGTGGAAACAGCCAGGGAAGCAAACCGGTACTGGAATGCAAAGCACATCATAAGACAGGAGCTTAGGGAGATTTCCTTCGGAGATATGGAAGGCATGTCGGATGAGGAGATAGCTGTAAATTTTAGAGATTTTAAGAAAGAACAGGAGCGGCTGGAACACGACAATCCTTATCCGGGAGGCGAGTGCGCCGGGGATGTAATGAAACGGGCCATCCCTGTCCTTGAAGAAATTGCTGCAGGCGGCTATCAGAATGTAGCTGTTGTGACTCACGGAGGCGTGATCCGCACCGTGACATCCGCATTGCTTCATATGGAACCGAAATATTATCGTCTCCTTGGAAATT
Source organism: Lacrimispora celerecrescens (assembly GCF_000732605.1). GTDB lineage: Bacteria > Bacillota > Clostridia > Lachnospirales > Lachnospiraceae > Lacrimispora > Lacrimispora celerecrescens_B. The sequence continues at coordinate 187,582 of NZ_JPME01000015.1, forward strand.
CCCTTGAGAACTGCAGTATTACAGAAGTGCACTGGAACGAAAAAACAGGGCGTTTCTTAATGGAGCGTTTTAATGATTATGCGCATCTGGAGCCTTACCCGGAGCTTTTGCGGGCAAGCTGGGTGGATGCAGAAAACTGAAATAGGAAAGGAATTGCCTGATTTCATGGAAGAAAAGGAAAAAGTACAATTAATTCAGATTGGAAGAGAGTTTCTTGATGAAAATCTGCTTCGGATCGTAATCAGCAATCCTTCGGATAAGCAGGGCGTTTCCAAAGTAAAGGTACGCCCGCTTTTACTAAAAGGAAGCTTGATTTTCCAAGCGGAAGAGCTGGTGGGAACCCAGGCTTTTCATAAGAATTATTCTGCGGAAGAATGCATCTCCTATATCGTGGATCTGCTTGATGGAACGCTTCGCCAGATGGAGCTGGAGTCCAGAAAAGGCCAGGTCAGAGTACTGATGAGCAAAAAGGGGTGTCCAAGCATCAAGATAAAGCGGCAGCAAAAAATTGCGGCGCCTTCCCCGGTTCTTCAGCATAACAGACAGAAAAGTTATATTTTAAAAGAAGGCACACCAGTCCCCTTTCTGGTGGATCTGGGAGTCATGACAGCGGAAGGGAAAATCATTGCTTCCAGATATGATAAGTTTCGCCAGATCAACCGGTTCTTAGAGTTTATTGAGGATATTCTCCCCAGGCTTGATAAGAGCAGAGAAAATGTAATCATTGACTTTGGCTGTGGGAAATCCTATCTAACCTTTGCCATGTATTATTATCTTCATGAGCTGAAGGGATATTCGATCCGTGTCATTGGGCTGGATTTAAAGCAGACGGTCATTGACGACTGTAACCGTCTGGGAGAGCGGTATGGATATGATATGTTAAAATTTTATCATGGAGACATCGCTTCCTATGAGGGGGTGGATCATGTGGATATGGTGGTAACTCTTCATGCCTGTGATACTGCTACGGATTATGCCATGGCAAAGGCGGTGCGCTGGGGCGCCTCTGTTATTTTGTCAGTTCCCTGCTGCCAGCATGAGTTGAATAAAACCATGGATCAGGAGCTTATGGCTCCGGTATTTCAATATGGTCTGATCCGGGAACGGATGGCAGCTCTTTATACGGATGCACTCAGAGCAGAGATTCTGGAAAACCAGGGATACCGGACTCAAATCCTGGAATTCATTGATATGGAGCATACACCGAAAAATATTCTGATCCGCGGAGTAAAACAGGGCGGAAAGAAGGATAACCGTAAGGAGATCCAGGAGATCTTGGAATTTCTTCATGGGAAGCTGACTCTTGCTGATCTGCTGTTAGAAGAGGATATGAATTAGAAAGTGGATGGTAATTTTTGATTATATGTGGTATGATATAAAAAACGATTTAAGGAGGAGAAATCAGTGCCTTTCATCAACTCGAAAGTAAATGTTGCATTATCAGAAGAAGAAAAAACAGCACTAAAAACAAAGCTTGGACAGGCCATCAGCCTCATACCCGGCAAATCGGAAAGCTGGCTCATGGTTGGCTTTGAGGATAACTGTTCCCTTTACTTTAAGGGGAATAATAATACAAAGCTGGCTTTTGTGGAAGTGAAGATTTTCGGTCATGCATCAGAGCGGGATTACGACAGACTGACCGCTGAAATCTGTAAAATCTATAAAGATGTGCTTTCCATTGCCCAGGATAAAATTTATGTAAAATATGAGGAAGTGGATCACTGGGGTTGGAACGGGGGAAACTTTTAGCTGCACCAGCTTATTCTTAGGTCGGGAGGAATGGTTTATGGAGCTTTGGGATGTTTATGATGAAAACCGGGTGGCCACTGGAAAAACTCATGTTCGAGGAGTTCCGCTTGGCACTGGAGAATATCACCTTGTATCGGATATCTGGCTTGTAAATGGGAATCAGGAGATTTTGCTCACCAAAAGGCATCCGGATAAGCCTTATGGCCTTATGTGGGAATGCTCTGGGGGCTCTGTCCTTGCGGGAGAAACCAGCATAGAAGGAGCCCTTCGAGAGCTTTCTGAAGAGGTTGGGATCCGGACGGTAAAAGAGCAGCTCCGCCTGATTCATGCCATCCGTCTGAAAGAGCGGTTTGTGGACACCTATATCACCAGACAAAATGTTACCATAAAGGACATAACCATTCAGCAAGAAGAAGTGGTGGATGCGAAATTTGTTACGTTTGAACAGCTCCTTGAGATGTGGAAGCAGGGAATCGTAGTTCCGAAATCCCGGTTTCTTCTATATAAAGATAGGATCAGGGAATTCATTCAGCCGTCGTCATAGGATGACGACGGAATGAGTGAACTCATTTTTCATTTTTATTTGATAATTGTCCTGCACAATGGTCTGATAAATGTGGGAGCAGTAAAAATCCTGGCGGAGCATGGACCAGGCTGCTCCGGAAAGAATGAGTCTGGCATCGGCAGTTTTTGTGATGAGAGGGATGCTCCCTCTCTTTTTTATTTCTCCCATAAGACCTGCGGAAGTTTTTTTAAAGCCTAAAATACGGGCATAAGGGGCGTAGCCGGCGTTCCGGCCCAAAACAACCTGCTGGGTAGTAACTCCAAGAGCGATATGGAGAAGTGCCCGGCTGATCCGCGTATAAGTATACTGTTTAGTTTTTAGTTGGTTGATTTTTTCTTCAAAAGGAAGGTAATCCGGAAGCTGCCTTAAAAGTCTGGCTGCCAGTTCCTCTGATACGTCGGCATACTTCTCAAATGGAATTCCTTCACAGTCCAATTTAAGCAGCGTGGTATTTAATAAAGCGCTGAAATCGTCAGGGAATACAGGAAAGCCTTGTGACATCATCTGCTTTACTGGATCTGGCACCTGTATGAGGGAAGACTCCATCTGCATGAGGATATCCGGGTTTTCATGAATGGCTTTCCGGATTCCGGTGGCAGAACTGAACCCTTCCGGGGCAAGACTGGTATCGTGGTATCCATATCCTTTTCTTGAAATGGTGACAGGAGTCATAGGGCTTTTCTGCCTGTAAAGAGCTTTACAATATTCAATTCCCAGAATGTTATTTGGGGATGCCAGAATGGAGGCCTCATCTTCATTTAAGATCCCGCAGGAAATAAGAGCCCGATTTCTTGCTTGGGGAAAGGTGGCTCCTTTTTTTAGCTCTCTACGCAGCTCCTTCGTATAAACAGGGGGTTCTGTGGCTAAAATAGAAGCAATACCGGAAAGTTTTTCCACATTTCCGCATTCGCTTCCAAAACAAACGCTGCCTACCACTCCCAGATTGTTAAGAAGGGCGATCCCACAGGCCGCAAAATCCTCTGCGCTGCTGGAAGCAAAGACTGAAGGAAGTTCGATCACTAAATCGGCTCCGCAAGATAAAGCCATGGCTGTTCTGGTATATTTATCATAGATCGCAGGACCTCCTCTTTGGACAAAGTCCCCGCTCATAGCAACGATGCAGTAGTCTGCCTGAGTCATTTCCTTGGCTTTCTTAATATGATAGGCATGTCCATCGTGGAAAGGGTTGTATTCAGCGATAATACCAACGGCTAGAGAACTATTGTTTTTCATGGTAAAAAATATCCTTTTTCTTTTTCTTATCCTCTATTATGCGATTGTTTCGCAAAAAATGCAAATTATTTTAGCACAACACTTGAAAATTTTAGCGAATCCTCATAGAATAGAGTGAGAATCGGTGAAAAACATCGATTAAAAGAACAGGAGAATAGATAGGTATGAATTTTATCGTTGAAACATCAGCTCGACATGTACATCTAACTCAGGAACATCTTGAGATTTTATTTGGAACCGGCTATGAGTTAACAAAGAAAAAATCATTATCTCAGCCAGGCCAGTATGCCTGTGAGGAGAGAGTAACGGTTGTTGGTTCCAAGGGCGAGTTTAAAGGAATTTCCATTTTAGGCCCGGTTAGAAAAGCGACTCAGATAGAGCTTTCTGCAACCGATGCCCGTTCCATTGGAATTGCTGCCCCATTGAGAGAATCCGGCGACGTTGCCGGCAGCGGTGCATGCAAGATCATTGGACCTGTTGGTGAAATTGAGATAACAGAGGGCGTGATTGTTGCAAAGCGTCATATCCATGCAACTCCTGCAGAAGCAGAAAAGCTTGGTGTTAAAGATGGTGAAGTTGTTTCTGTGAAAATAGACACAGACGGTAGAAGCCTTATTTTCGGAGATGTGGTTGTGCGTGTAAATGAAAATTATGCTTTGGCTATGCACATCGATACAGATGAATCCAACGCAGCAAGCTGTGGCAGAGAACAATACGGCGAAATTATTAAATAAATGAAGGAGAATCAAAGAAATATGAAAATTTTAGTTATTAACTGCGGAAGCTCTTCCTTAAAGTACCAGCTGATCGATATGGAGAACGAGGGAGTCTTAGCAATAGGCTTATGCGAGAGAATCGGCATTGCCGGTTCCAAGCTGACTCACAAGTCAGAAGGCAATGAGGATATGGTAGTAGAGAAAGAGATGCCGAACCATACCGTTGCGATCAAGTTGGTTCTGGATGCATTGGTTGACCCGAAATACGGTGTAATCAAAGATACCAGTGAAATTTCTGCAGTAGGACACAGGGTTCTTCATGCCGGAACAATCTACAGCGATTCTATCGTAGTAAATGAAGACGTGAAAAAGGTTATCCGTGACTGTTTTGATTTAGGACCTTTGCATAATCCTGCAAACCTGATGGGAATTGAAGCATGTGAGGAAGCAGTACCGGGAGTTCCTAATGTAGCGGTATTTGATACTTCTTTCGGTATGGGTATGCCTGACAAAGCCGGTATGTACGCTATTCCTCATGAATATTATGAGAAATACAGCATTCGCCGTTACGGTTTCCATGGAACAAGCCACAAATTTGTTTCCAACGAAGCCTTAACATATTGTGATCTGGATCATAAAAATGGCAAGGTAATCGTATGCCACTTAGGAAACGGAGCCAGCATTTCTGCTTCCATCGGCGGCAGGTGCGTGGATACCAGCATGGGACTTACTCCATTAGAGGGTCTTATCATGGGAACCAGAAGTGGTGACATCGATCCTGCTGTTGTTCAGTTTATCTGCAACAAGGAAGGCAAGAGCGTGAATGAGGTCCTGGATATTTTAAATAAAAAATCCGGTATCCTTGGTATGTCCGGCGGTATTTCCAGCGATTTCCGTGATGTTCAGAAGGCACAGGGAGAAGGAAATCATCTGGCTGATATTGCAATTCAGGCATTTATTTACCGTGTAGCAAAATACATCGGTTCTTATGTAGCTGCAATGAACGGTGTTGACGCGATTGTATTTACTGCAGGTGTTGGAGAGAACGATAAGCCGATCAGAGGTGCAGTTTGCGAATATTTAGGCTACCTTGGTATTTCCATTGATGCAGAAGCCAATAAAGCAAGAGGAAAACGTGTCATGATCTCCACACCAGAATCTAAGGTTAAGGTATGCGTAATTCCTACCAATGAAGAGCTGGCCATTGCAAGAGAGACAAAGGCACTGGTATAAACCGGAGAAAAACGGTACATGATGTTGTGTATGGGTCACAGTTCAGCCATACCATTCATAAGCATGGCTGAACTGTTACTTCAAATATGGAAATATTTGTTGACAAATGTTGCACTCATATGTATAATAACATAGGTGCGTATTAGGAGACTAGTATGCTTATTAATTTGACTGAGTTGTTCACCCTGGAAGGGAAAGAGAAAACTTACACACCCGATATCGATATGAAGGTATATCACGGGCCAAACGGTGATTATGAAGTAGCGGATGCAGAACCTGTGCTGTTGCGGATTATGAACCTGGGAGACAAAAAGCTGGTAGTGGAAGGAAAAGTGAAATTAGCTTTGATCATTCCATGTGACCGCTGCTTGGATCCGGTGCGTGTTGACTTAAGTTTTGATGTGATCCGTGCTCTTGATTTAAGTGAAACGGATTCGGGAATTGTAGAAGATTTCGAAGAACAACCATTTATTAATGGTTATAATCTGGATGTAGACCAGTTGGTTTGTGATGAACTCATACTGAACCTGCCTATGAAAGTTCTCTGCAGTGAAGACTGCAAGGGGATTTGTAATAGATGTGGAACAAATCTCAATCATGAGACTTGTGACTGCGATATTAGGTCGACAGACCCTAGAATGGCAGTCATCCAGGATATTTTTAAAAAGTTTAAGGAGGTGTAACCATGTCTATCTGTCCAAAGAACAAATCTTCTAAAGGAAGAAGAGACAAACGTAGAGCAAACTGGAAGATGAGCGCTCCAAACTTAGTGAAGTGCAGCAAGTGCGGTGCACTTATGATGCCTCACAGAGTATGCAAGGCTTGCGGTTCTTACAACAAGAAAGAAATCATCAATGTTGAAGCTTAATTTTCTACGGATTTTGTGAAATAAGATTTAAACCGTGTAAGAATTAATTAGAAAATTACATTAAAAAAAGCTGTTACTCAAGGAATTGAGTAGCAGCTTTTTTATGTGTGACGAGCATGGACTACAACCATACGATGAAACATCCTTTTGCTTTTATTTAACTATGATTTTATAGAATATTGGAATAGCGGAAACCAGCCAGTGTATTGAAAATGATCACCAGGCTGGATTTTTTTGTGTCCGTTAAGCAAGGGTTCAAATGGGTTAACAAACCACAATTCACACGGCAGCCTAGTGAAAGCAGTGAAAGAAATTAAAACCAGGTATTTGATTTTTTGTGCCATGAGGTTTCAGGAAAAGAGAGAGCATGAATTAGTTGATAGTTGTAAAGGATATTGTCGAATGGCACAATTATTAAACATTGTGCTCACTGATAAAAATAGCCCTTCCTGGATAAAGTTACATGGCAGGATATTATCTGGAAATCTGTAAAAACTAGAGAACTGCCATATACCAAACGGTTGTACATGCGATTTGATATGCGGCTAATTAAATAATGGGCAGCCATCTGCATGAGAGCGTTTTTAATGCTAGAAATGCATTTTATTGTACAAAACTTATGTATACATATTATAAAGTCAAGTGTATACATAAAAAATATACAAAAAATATTGACAAGTATTTTAAAATAGGATAATATAAACTCACAAGTGAACAGTACACAAAAATTTGCACAATGGAAAAATATAAAAAGGAGATTATAAGCTTATGAAAAAAAGAATAATTGCAGGATTGCTGGCATCGACGCTAGCGGTTAGTACAGGCGTGATGGGATGTTCACAAAAGAGCGAGGTTTCAGATGTTATTCAATTAGGTGCAACTTTCACTTTAACAGGTAACTTAAGTGCAAGCGGTGAGTATTGCCAACAAGGCTTGGAATTATTTTTGGAAGATGTTGAGAAGATGGATGTTCTAGGAAAAAAGGTAGAGGTTGTTGTTGAGGACTGCGGCTCCGATCAGCAAGGTTCGATTAATGCGACAAACAAATTATTGGCGCGTGAGAATATTTCAGCATGGTTTGGCTGCGGCAATACAAGTGCTGATGCACTGGCATCTGCTCCGTCCATTTTAGAATCAGAAGTACCATGTTTTGTCTTTGGCAGCAGCGCCAATATTTATAAAGAAAATAATCCTTATATGCTTCTTAATCGTATGAGTGATGATCATGCGGGTGCTTTATTTGCAAAATCAGTGGCAGAAATACTGAAAATGAAAAATCCTGCCATTATCCATGTATCGGAAGCATACGGAACCAGCTTATCTTCGGAAATTATTACAAATCTTAAAACTTACGGAATCACTCCAGCGATTGTCGTTTCTTACAATGTAGATGAAAAACAATTTACCCCAATCTTAACTCAGGTTCTGAACAGTGGTTGTGATGGCATTATAGCAGTCAGCCATAATTTTGACGCGGCGGTTCTTGCCAAAACTGTACAGTCAATGAACATTGATTTACCGCTTATTGGTTCAGCCTCCTACTGTTCTGTTATATCCATTGATGCTGCCGGTGATGCAATGGACGGATGGTATTCTATCGGTGATTGGTCGCCTAATGCAATTAATGAAAAGGGCGCAGAATTCTCTGCTCGTTTTCAGGAACGATTTGGGACAAAACCAGACAAAGCAGCAGTTATTACTTACGATTCATTAATGCTTATGTGTGAAGCAATTAAGCTTCAAGGTGCGTCAGACCCGGCTTCGGTGCTGGAAGGTATTAAGAAAATCAAAGATTATGATGGTGTTATGTGTAAATACACCTGGCATGAAGATCGTAGTTTAGCGAATTCTCAACCATTGGTAAGGGTCGAGAATGGTGAAGTAGAGGTTATTGAAATAGTAAACCGGTAAAGGAAACATTTCGTTAGTATATATACCGCGTTATAGAGTGTCAGGATAACTGCTCTATAACGCGGATGGGAGGTTGGAGATGTTAAATACTGTAGTTCAATTATCTGTAAATGGTATTGCAATGGGGATGATATATTCGCTGCTGGCAATGGGTCTCATTTTGTTGATTCGTGCAATTGGTGTTCTGAATTTTGCACAGGGAGATTTGCTGATGCTTGGAGCATTTGCGACATATCATCTGGGCGGCCCCTTAAACCTGCCGTTAGTTCCAATGTTAATTGTATCTATATTATTCTTTGTGGTCTTTGGTGCGTTATTTATGTTTTCCGTGTATTGGCCGGTCAGAAAATCGAAATGGCCAACTGCAGCGGTTGTCTGTACCATTGGCGCATCTATGGTTATTAAAGAAGGGGCAAAATTGATCTGGGGCGGTTCCCCATTGGGCGTAGATCCGATTGTTAAAGGATATGTACAGATTGGTCCGACTAGATTAGAGTATCAGTATTTAATCATCATTGCAGTTGGTGCGGTTATGATTTGGTGTATATTCCAATTATTTGAGAAACTGTATTCCGGACGTTTAATGCAGGCTGCGGCACAGGACCCATACGCGGCATCCCTGTTGGGCATTCCTAACATTATTACTACAATGGTTACCTATATGATTGTTATGGTTATTGCCGGTATGGCGGGATATTTAGTGGCACCTATTTTTCTGGTTTCTGTATCTTTAAGTACGATTCAGTTACGAGCATTTGCAGGAGCCATTATTGGTGGATTTGGAAATCTTAAGGGCGCAGTGATTGGCAGTTTGCTTATTGGCTTAGTTGAATCATTTAGTATTTTGATTACATCAACCTATAAGGATGCAATTGTATTTTTGGTTTTGATTATATTCCTGATTGTACGTCCCCAGGGCATCTTTGGTGACCGAATTGCAGATAAGGCGTGAGGTGAGCAAATTGATTAATAGCATTAAGAAGCTAAACAAACAAACGTTGGTTTTTATTTTACTCATGATTCCTTTTTCAATTATCATCCCGATGGTAACAAACAATTATTCAATGGGTGTCATGAATTTGGTCATGCTGCATTTTATTGCAGCGCTGGGAGTGACGATGATGCTGGGAATGGGAGGGCAGGTTACATTTGCAACCGTTGCATTTTTAGGAGCCGGTTCTTATACATCTGCAATTCTATCGAAAAATTTCGGAATACCTCCGGTGTTGTCAGTAATTCTGGCAGTACTGTTCTGTATGGTATCGGCTTTTATATTAGGAAAGGTCTTGTTTCGGCTGAAAGGTACCTATTTCACATTTGCAACAATCGGCTTTGCACAGATTATGAATAACGTATATTTAAACTGGAAGCCGGTTACCGGAGGGCCAGATGGAATTACAGGAATTCCAAAGTTGAATCTGTTTTTTTTCACACCTACAAAACCGATTCACTGGTTTTATATATTAGTAGTGCTTTCTGCTATTTGCCTTATGCTTGTGGAACATGTACGCCAGACATCATTAGGACGTTCGCTGGGGGCAGTCCGTGATAATGAAATTGCAGCCCTTTCCCTTGGCGTGGATGTTTATAATACAAAAGTAAATGCATTTGTCATTGCCGGAGCCCTCGCCGGATTTGCCGGCGCACTGCTAGCTCATCATAATTCGGCAATCAGTGCATATCTCTATACTTACGACTTAACCGTTAATTATATTGTTATTGTCATGCTTGGCGGTATAAATTCCACAATCGGCACCTTTATCGGTTCTCTGCTGGTTACCATGCTACCGGAATGGTTACGTCCGCTGCAAACATATATGCGCCTTATTTATGGTGTGTTTGTTATTCTTTTGATGATATTTATGCCGATGGGACTTGCTGGTATGTGGGATATTCTGCATGCAAAAATGAAAAATATGTTCCGGAAATCAAAAGGAAAGGCGGTGGAGCAGAATGTCTAAAATTTTAGAATTGCAAGGTGTTTGTAAAGCCTTTGGAGGTGTTGTAGCTGCCGAAAATGTGAATTTCACCGTGGAGCGCGGAGAAATCATGGGATTGATTGGTCCTAATGGGGCAGGAAAGAGCACAACTCTTAATCTTATAAGTGGGATTTATGATGTAGACGCTGGTAAGGTACTGATTGCTGATCAGGATGTAACCAATATGAAAGCGCATCTGCGTTCACGCATGGGACTTGGAAGGACGTTCCAGACGCCGCGGTTCTTACAGCGTTCAAATATCAGAGAGAACCTGGAATTGGGAACAGACCTAGCGGATCAGTTGGGATATTTTAAATCTTATTTTAACATTAAGGGCAATGCCGGAAAAAATTTTGAAGCAGAACTGAACAGGCTTTTAGACGTTGCCGGTTTTTCGATTAATTTAGATGATGATATTTCTTCCCTTTCATATGGCCAGATGAAGTTACTGGAGATTGTCAGAGCGATGCTGGCCAATCCAAGTGTAATGCTTGTAGATGAGCCTGCGGCCGGGTTAAATAATAAAGAAATCGAAAATGCAAATAATCTTCTTCGCTTAGCAAGTGAAAAAAGGAACATGGGGATTGTCTTAATAGAACATCAAATGGATATGGTTCTTAACATTTGCCACAATGTATCTGTTTTAAACTTTGGGCGTATTATTGCTCAGGGAACTCCGGAAGAAGCGCTTTCCAATGATTTAGTGATAGAAGCATATTTAGGAAAGCGCCTCGAAGTGGAAGACGGCAATGCGGTGGAGGTGTTAAATGCTTAAAATTAAAGAATTACATTCATATTATGGCGCGATAGAAGCCATAAAAGGGATTGAGCTATCCGTTGGGGAAAAAGAGATTTGCTGTTTAATTGGAGCGAACGGAGCCGGGAAAACCTCAACATTAAAATCCATCTCTGGTATGATTACTCGTAAAGGTAGTATTGTATTTGATGGAAATGAAATCATCTACAGCAGCCCGATTGCTATTTCGAAAGCAGGTATTATGCATGTACCAGAAGGCCGTCATGTGTTTCCGGGATTAAGTGTGTATGAGAACTTGGAAGTTGGAACAGCAAACTGGCATGGTTTTTTCGGTAATAAACCATACAAGGAAGATATGGAAAAAGTTTTTGAGATTTTCCCGCGTTTAAAAGAACGGAATAAGCAGCTAGCCTGGAGCTTGTCAGGTGGGGAGCAGCAGATGCTTGCGATTGGACGGGCACTTATGGGGCATCCCAAATTGCTGTTATTGGATGAACCATCCATGGGCCTTGCTCCTGTAATCGTGGCGGAATTGTTCGAAAAAATTGTTGAAATTAATAAGATAGAAGGAATTCCTATTTTATTGATAGAGCAAAATGCAAAGTTGGCGTTAGAGGTTTCCCATCATGCTTATGTAATCGAGCAAGGTAAAATTACAATTGAAGGTCGGGCAAAGGAATTAAGGAATGATCCACGTGTTGTTGAGGCATATTTAGGAAAATTTAAAAAATCAGTGATATAAGACCAGGAGGTATTGATAGTGAAATATGGATTTGCAATTGCGGTAGAAGCGCCAGAGAAATTCCCGGTACTTTATACCGGAGATCCTTATGAAAATGCAAAAATTGCGGCGATGGCCGGCGCAGATACCATCGAGCTTCATTTGCGGGAACCTGATTTAATTGATATGAAAGAACTCAAGCAGTCTCTTGCAGATAATCACATTGCTGTTTCTGCAATTGGAACCGGATTAGCTTATGTTATGGACGGTTTATCATTAACCGATTCTGATGCAGAGGTACGGGCAAAAGCAAAGGAGCGATTATTTGCCTTTACCGATATGGCGAAAGAGCTGGAGGCGGTCGTGATTTTAGGCAGTATACGGGGGAAGGCTGACAATCTCAAGGATTATGATTCATACGCTTCTCTTTTAGCAAAAGAGCTTGGAGAGGTTGCTGGTTATGCTGAGAAAAAACAGGTCACTCTGGTATTAGAGGTTATTAATCGATACGAGCTTCCCTTCTTAAATACTGCGGCAGAGGTGAGGCGCTTTATTGATATGATTGATAATCCGTATCTTAAATTGCATTTAGATACGTACCATATGAATATTGAGGAGAGCAGCATGATAAGTGCTATACTGGAGAGCGGTTCCTATATTGGCCATGTACATGTTGCAGACAATACCAGAGCTTTTCCAGGAGCAGGTATCATTAATTTCAATGAAATTATTTGTGCTCTTGAAAAAATCCATTACAAAGGCTCCGTATCTATGGAGTGCTATCCGATTCCTAATAGTGCTATTGCAGTAGAAGAGGGTTTGAAGCATCTGAAAGAATCCGGAAAACCTTTGAAGTTCGGTATCACCGTTGCGCTGGAGGCGCCGGAGGGATCGCCATTCCCAATCGTCGATACAGATATCTATGCGACCATAGATTTTGTTAAAGAATCAGGATTTGATTCAATCGAACTGCACCTCTTACATCCGGACCAAATTGACGGGAGGGCAGTAAAGCAGTATTGTGATTTAAAAAATCTGGAGATTTCAACCATTGGAACAGGGATGGCTGTTCATTATGAAGGCCTGACTCTTCTTGATGAAGATGAACGGATCCGCAGAAAAGCGCTTCAAAGATTAAAGGATCAGATGGATTTGGCGGCTGTTTTAGAATGTGATGTTGTATTGGGGTCCATGCGTGGGACAATTGGGACTAAGTACCCTTTTTCTGTTTATGAAAAGTGGCTGAATGATGCAATGAAGCAACTGGCTGCTTATGGAGAAGAAAAGAATGTAAATGTTGTTATTGAGGCAATCGATCGATATGAAACCAATAATCTTTATTCCGCTGATGAGGTCCTTGATTTGATAGAAAAGATAGGGAGTAACCGGTTAAAGGTGCATCTGGATACGTTTCATATGAATATTGAAGAAGAAAATCCGGCAGCGGCTATCCGGCGCTGCGGTGATCATCTAGGACACTTCCATGTTGCGGATAATAACCGAAATTATCCTGACTGGGGACACATCGATTTTGCTGAAATTTGTAAAGCATTAAAGGAAATACAGTATAAAAATAGTGTTACAATAGAGTGTTTCCAATTCCCGGATGGTAAAACGGCAGCAAAATTAGGACTTGAATATTTACATAAAATGGTTGAAGTTAATTGAGAATGCAGTCTACTACATCTCCTTATTGATATATTATTAAAACTAAAAGAAATATGTTTAATTAAGACATATTTTATGGTAATATATATAGAAGATTTTAAGAGGAGAGGTATAACATTGGATAAAGCAATTTCACTAGTAGATCAGGCATATGAGGAAATAAAAGAAAAGATTTGTAATTTTGAATTGCAGCCAGGACAAGTTGTTTCTGATTTTACGCTCAGCAAGGAAATCGGCATGAGCCGGACACCGATACGTGAAGCCCTTCAACGGCTTGAACGGGATGGTTTGGTAATCAATGCTGGTTTGGGGAAGAGCTATGAAGTCAGCCGACTTACAAAGGAAGAGATTAAGGAGTTGTTTGACGCCCGCTTATGTATTGAGGTTATGGCTGTTCGTCTGATTCTTGAGAATGAAAACACTGAATTAAAGATTATGGAACTTGACAGGATTAATCATAAAATGGAAGCGTTCAATAAGGAAGGGAAAATATATGATGCATTTAGGACTGATCAGGAGTTCCACGATTATCTAGTATTTATTTCAGAGAACAAAAAGCTGATGCGATTCCATGAAAGCTTACTTATGCAGCTGCGTCGGATCAGAATGCTTTCTTATTTGGAGAGAACCCATCAGGATAAAGCATTTCGGGAGCATGATAGAGTATTGGATAACCTAAAAAAGGGTAACAGTCAAGAGGCTCAAAAAGCAATTGCAGAGCATATCGAAACATCGAAAGAAGATTACCTTGATTTAATTGGTGATGAAGAAAAAATGCATGATTTTGGAGTTTTAAGATTTTTCGCAAAAAGATAGATGGAACAGGGATTGCTGGTTTCCTTGTGGAATAACCAGTCAGCATACCACAGCTGCTTTTTGTAAGTACACCGGTCGGTCAAGGAAAAACATTAATCCACAGAGAGAAAGAGGGCAAAAAGCATGGAGAAGATGAATTATATCTTGATTCCAGAACCGGGAAAGGTACAAGTCCGGGAAATGGAAAAACCGGAAAAGGTACAAGGAGAAGCGTTGTTGGAAATATTATATGGAGGTATCTGTGGTTCGGATATGGGAACTTATCGGGGAACCTTTCTGTATTCCAGCTATCCGCGGATTCCCGGACATGAGTTTTCCGCTCGTGTGGTAGCGGTCGATGACAATAAGTATGGAATCAAGCGAGGTATGATTGTAACTGGTAATCCCTATTTTAATTGCGGCAGCTGCTATTCCTGTCGACGTGGTATGATCAACTGCTGTACAGGCAATCAGACTCTGGGAGCGCAACGGGATGGCATTTTCCGTCAGTATTTCTCCATGCCGGTGGAACGGATTTATGACGGAAAAGGCCTGGATCCCCAGGTGTTGGCAATGATTGAACCATTTTGTATCAGTTATCATGCAGTAAAACGGGGGAGTGTGAAAGCCGGGGACCGTGTACTGGTGGTTGGCGCCGGGCCGATCGGCGTACTAGCCGTTATGTGCGCCAAGCTGATGGGAGCCACGGTTGCGGTCAGCGATATAAGTGAAGGACGTCTTCAGGTTGCCAGGGAAATGGGAGCGGATGATGTTATCGTGATCAATAAGGAGAATTTCGACGAGCGTGTCCGTGAATTTACCGGTGGAGACGGTTTTGATGTTTGTATAGAGTGTGTTGGTCAGCCCTCGACCTTCCAGAACTGTATTGATGCGGCGTCTTTTCGCGGGCGTGTGGTAGTTGTGGGAATCGGCAATAAGAATCTTGACTTTGCTTACTCCTGTATTCAGACGAAAGAACTGGACATTTTTGGTTCCCGTAATGCGGTAAAGGAGGATTTTGTAGAACTGATTGATTTTGCCGTGGCCGGCAGATTTGATTTGAGTAAGTTAATCAGCCGCGTTTATGTATTTGCGGATGCAGAAAGGGCGTTTACAGAAGTGAAAGATTATCCGGATGCAATTATGAAAGTATTAGTGGCATTTCAATAAAACATAGGTAAACGAATGTAGCAGAGCTTGAGGCCGTCAAAATGACGGCCTATTTTTATGTTTAGTTTTTACCTATTATTTAATAAAAAGTACTTATAGGCGCTTCGAATCGCATCTTTCGCATTCTTATTGATGAACGGAATCCCATGACCTCCTAATATAATGTTGGCTCTATAGCTTAGATCCCCTTTCCAGCCGGTTTTAACGTCTGTCCCGGTTTCGTCCTCGAAAAAAACATATCTCCTATAAAAAAACCCTGACATCATCAATTTTGGCAATCAGCAACACAGGAAGGCGACACCAACATTAATTTTTGCACCTTGATTTTAAAAATAGGCTGCACAACCAGCATGATCATCATGACCGTGGGTAAGGAGGACGGCTGAGATTTCCTTTTGCGATGCCAGACCGCTTCAACGAATACAATAAAATTCCCCTTTATGTAAGAGACTTTTCGGTATCCTGCAGTCCTTTATAAACACTGATCGGACAGTTGCGAGATTTACCAAATATCCAGTTACAGAACAACAGAAAAAGTAAGCGCTTTCATTTATTTGAAACCTTTTATGAATTTCATTAAAATCAAGCCATAGAATGTCAAAATTTGCAATGTTTTGTATAATATTTGAAATGAATTATAAAGAATTAGGTGCTATAATTTAAAAATTTAGTGTAAGCGCTTACAATAACAGTAAAAGTGAAGACGCTTAAACATGCTTTAAGACCTCATTTATTTAAGCGAAAAGTTGAAAGGAGAGAAAACCATGAAAAAGGTTAAACAGTGGGCAACGGCAGGGGTGGCGGCAGCTATGGCAGTGTCCTTAAGCGCATGCGGCGGAAACAAGAGCGCAAATGAGTCAGTGCCGGTGGCTGCGGTGACGGATTCTGTCCCGGCAGGAGAGTATATCCCGTTAAACGTGGAGGATCCCATTGAATTTGCCGGGACTAATATCACGTATCAGGGAATAACCATTCCTCTCGGTCCAAAGGCAATCTATCTGGATGGTTCCCTGGCCGATGAGATAGCAGGCTGCTATGATTATGTGTACAATGACATAACAGAGGCTTTAAGCGCCCAGACGTTGACAAATGGCACGGAGCAGGAGCCAATGACGGTTTATATTGCACCATATGTGTACTGGATTGACGATCCGGAAGCGTCAGATACTCTGGAAAAAACGGAAGGCTATGAGGTTCCCTACGGTATGGTGGTGGATTGTGAGTGGCTTTCGCTAAAGGGACTTACCCAAGACCCGGACCATGTGGTTTTAGCAGGCAACCGGGGCCAGTCCCACGGCGCCGACGGAAACTATACGATGTTCCGGTTCAATAACAATGGAACCGGACTGCAGGTTCAGAATTTAACGATTGGCAATTACTGCAATGTGAATTTAGATTATGCGCTGAAGCCGGAGTTAAATCATGAGAAACGAACCTCCACCATTACACAGGCCCAGTTGGCAGATTTGTCCGGGGATAGGATGTTTGCGGAAAACTGTAATTTTATCAGCCGCTTAAATCTTCGTCCCATCAATGGCGGAGAAAGAAGCCTGTACAATAACTGCCATTTCGAGAGCACAGATGATGCCATAAACGGAAATGCAGTTTTTGTGGGCTGCGATTTTGATTTTTACGGAAATAGGCCGCTGGCCGAGGCAACAAAAACTGGTTCCGTGTTTTTAGATTGTACGTTTTGGTGTGTGACCTTGACTGTGGAAACAGAGCCTGTGCAGTATTTTACCAAGCGGGGAGGCGCGATAGCGGCAGTGGACTGTACGTATCAGAGTAATTTTAACATTCCGTTTGAAATTGCCTGGACCAAATATCCGGAATCGTCCTTAAAATGTTACCAATACAACATCCTGCACAATGGGAAACCCATTACAATTGCAGGTGAGGGCGCACAGGAAACTGTGGATATGACCGGTACGGAGGTTTTGAAAGCTTACCGGATAGAATCTGATGGAAAGAGTTACTATAATACTTATAATCTCTTAAGAGGAAATGACCAGTGGGATCCGCTGGACGTAAAAGCTTCCGTAACTGCAGCGGGAGCAGACAAGATACCGACGATGCTTACCCTGGAGACAACGGAAGATATCATTGTATCCGGCAGCAATGAGGCGGTTATTTCCAGCAAAGTGCTGTATTTCTATCAGACGGAAGAAACGGGCAGCGCTGTGACCTATACAATTTCCGAAAAAGATGGGGCTTATGCGACGCTTACAGATCATGGGAACGGGACCTGTACCATTCAGGGAATCAATGATAAGGACGAGACAAAGCAGGTTATGGTTCACGCAAAGACGCCGGAGGGGCTGGAGGCATCCTTAGAACTGACCGTTAAGCCAAGTGTTCTGGAGCCGCCATCATTCACAAAGAAATTGACGGTTCAAAAAGAGAAGGAGGGTTATCTGACGGCTGAATATGACCTGGATCTGGGAGACAGGGAAGACCAGTCAGTGATTTCCTGGTACCGCAGCCAGGATGCAGCAGGAAGCAACCCGATTCTGGTTGCTGTTTCAACGCAGGATCAGCCCAAATACGAATACCGACTTACGGCGGGTGACATCGGCAGCTATCTGACCGCCAAGGTTGAGCCAAAGCACATACGGAGCAATCCGGGATCAGCCGTGTCAGCCATGTTTCCAGACAAAATCACGGCAGCAAATGTGACGGCCCACAATTTCCACACCGATTTTTCTGATTTTCCGGTGGTCCGGCAGACGGAGATTAAGCCTGGATACTGGACCGTTGATACGTTCCAACCGGCTGACATGAAGGATTACAGCGGCTGGAAGGGGGAGGACACCAATCAGCCCTGGATTTATGGTCAAACGGGAGATGGCAGCGTAGGAATGGGCATTTATCAGGGAACCCAGGGCGTACGGCTTATGTATACACCTGTAGCAGGAACGTATGGAAGCATGAGCTTCAAGCTTCTGGCGGATCCCGCAAAAATAGCAGGTCAGGGCTTCGGGAGTGCAGGCCAGTATATGGACCTGTGCATAAAGTTTGACACAGAAACACTGACCGGCTATGGTCTGCGGATTATCCGTACCGAGGCAGCCTCCAACGCCTGCACCTTTGTTCTTGTTCGGTATGAAAAAGGACAGATAAGCTACATATCCGATGAAGTTCTTTCATCCTGCTATCTGACCGGCTGTGAAATTACAATGAAGGCGGAGGGGACGAAGCTGACCGCTCATGTGGAAACCCAGACTCCACAGTTGGCAGATCAGGCAAAGGATGGATATATTCATTCGGTGGATTTGAACGGAGAGATAACAGAGAATGGTTTTGGTGGCGTGAGCCTATTGCATACCGGGACCACAGGTTCAGGTGGGTGGCAGAATACGACCATGCTGCATGAACTGGATGTGGAGTGGCTGGGGGAGAATCCTCAGAATCCATAGATAAAATGGTACCCTGACAGTTCGACACAAAAAAGTGGCGGTGCTTGACTATCAGGGTACTTTTTTTGATATGATGCGATAAAAAGATTTAAGGAAACTATCATGATTTTATCCGTATTTTTTTGGTATTGCTGAATGTAGTATTGACTTTTCATTTTTTGAAAGAATTCAGTTAAATAGATTCTTCAGAGGAACGTACATTATTTTTCTTGCCCCGGTTGATTTCAAAATCATTTTGGATGACTTTGTTGTATACCGATATTACTTTATAAAAATTATCGATTTCTTCAGGGCTGCATTCTTTTTTTAGTTCCCCCATTGTCTTGGCGATATCTATTGTATCATAGAGTTTATGTGCTTTGCTGAGCTTTACTCCGATTTCTGTAGCATATAGGAGTACATTCTTGGCGTTTCCTTCTTTTTTTTTCTTTTGTAACAAGTCCTTTATCAGATAACCGGCTGACCGTTTGTGATAATGCACCTTTTGTCTTATTCCAATAGGAGGCCAGTTCTGTAACGGTGATACCTGGATTTTCTTCAATATAAGTGAGCGTGTGTGCTTCAATCATGCTGAGCAGGATGCCAAGCCCATAATCATGTGTTGAGATTATATAGTCATTATATCGCATAACAAACTGATAAATACTATTGTGCCTTTCGTTTAAGGTATGAAAAGTTTCATCAATAATACTATCATTTAAATTCTGGTTCTCTTTCATTTACTCAATCCCTTTTAATTAAATTTTGTATATGTTCCATAAAGGTAAGTTTACCCAATCATAAGTCTAGCACAATAATCTGAAAAAATCAATTAAAAAATCAATAAAAACATTAAAATAGTATAGACATTAAACAAAAACATATTGACAAGTCCCATGTATATGGATATAATTCAAATGTAAAATGGTTTAGGCATTAAACTAACAGGAGGGTTTGTTAAATGGGAGTCAAAGATTTTTGCAGCAAGTATTATGTGGATCGTATGGGGACAGCTTCCTTAAAATGGGATGCACTCGATCTACGGTTTGGGGATCCGGATTTGATATCCATGTGGGTGGCAGATATGGAATTTAAAGTACCGGAAGCAGTTGTTGAAGCATTACATAATAGGGTTGATCACGGCATATTTGGTTATTCTTTCGTGCCGGATTCCTATTACGAGGCTGTTATTGATTGGGAATACAGCCATCATGGTTACAAACTGGAAAAAGAATGGATGCGGATTTCTCCCGGAGTTGTGGCAGCCTTATATTGGGCGGTTAATATGTATACGAAAGAAGATGATTCTGTCATCATTCTTACACCGGTATATTATCCATTCCACAACTGTGTAAAAGAGAGCCATCGTAATCTGGTTACTTGTGATTTAAATTATGATAAAGGTATCTATACCATTGATTTTGAAGCATTTGAAAGGAAGATTGTAGAGAATCAAGTAAAGATGTATATTATGTGTTCTCCTCACAATCCTGCAGGCCGTGTATGGACGGAAGAAGAGCTGGAGAAAATGCTGGAGATCTGTGCGCGCCACAAAGTATTGGTTGTATCTGACGAAATTCATCAGGATTTGGTATTTGGAGAGAAAAAACATATCCCGGCAGCAACAATAGCGAACGGAAAATATGCGGACAACATGATTACTGCATTTGCAGCATCGAAAACCTTTAATCTGGCCACCTGCTTAACTTCAACGATTGTAATCAAAAATGAAGAATTAAGAAAAACCTGGGATGAGTTTACTAGAGTGTTTAATAATGTGGAGGTAAATATATTCGGTATTACGGCAGTGGAGGCCGCCTTGAGAGGTGGCAATGAGTGGTATCAATCCCTGAAGAAGGTGATTTATCACAATTATCAGATGGTAGTGGAAGAGATGAAAGAGTTTCCGGAAGTTTATATCGCTCCACTTGAAGGAACTTACCTGCTTTTCATGGATTTAAGGAATTATGTAGACATTGAACAAATAAAGGAATTTACACAAAATCAGTGTAGACTGGCTGTCGATTACGGTGAGTGGTTTGGTGAGAACTGGAAAGGTTTTATCCGGCTGAACCTGGGAACCACGCCTGATATAGTGATGAGTGCAATTGATAGCATAAAGACAAATTTAAGAAAAGTTAATGGGTAAATACTGATAAGTGATTGGAGAGAAACATATGAAAAACATTTGGAATACATATAAATCTTCCGTAATATTACTGGGTTCAATGGTTCTGGGAGGAGTGATCGGTCTTTTCTGGGGGAAAGGTGCAAAAATATTGCAGCCGGTTGCAGACATCTTCTTAAATTTGCTTTACTGTTGTGTTGTTCCCCTGATTTTTTGCTCATTAACTTCTGCGATTGCTAAAATGGAGAATTTGGTAAAACTAAGAAAAATACTGATCACATTTCTGATTGGCACAATCCTAACAGGAGTGATTTCATGCCTTTTCATGGTAGCTGCCGCACTGATGTTTGACCCGGCCAAAGGTGCTGTGCTGGATCTGGCAGAAAAGGTGGAAGATGTAAATGGCAGCATGAATTTTTTAGGTATGTTTACAGTTAAAGATTTTCCGTTGTTATTTTCTAAAAGCAATCTGATGGCTTTGATTGTATTTACTGTTATGTTTTCAATCGCAATTATTATGGCTGGTGAAAAAGGAAAGCCAGTTTTAAAACTTATGGAAGCACTGTCCGATATCATTGTGAATGTGATTGGAATCGTAATGAAAATTGCACCGATTGGGTTAGGTTGTTACTTTGCGATCTTAATCGGAGAATATGGGGATCAGGTAATTGGACCTCTTTCCCGTGCCATTATCATTTATTGTGCTGTCATCATTGTCTATTTTGTTCTTTCACAATCTATCATGGCTTATATTGGTGCCGGTACAGCCGGAGTGAAGCGGTGGTGGAAGACAGCACTGGCTCCAACATTAACAGCGCTGGGAACTTGTTCCTCAGCGGCAACTCTGCCTCTGAATATGATTCAGGGCAAACAATTGGGGATTCCTGATGATATTGCAGATATTACCATACCGTTAGGAGCAAATTTACATAAAGACGGTGCATGTATTATCCAGATCCTGAAAATTGCTTTCTTATGTTCTATATTTGGAATTCCTTATGCAACGCCCAGAAATATTATTATGTCCATCGTTGTGGCTGTGGTAGCATCTGTTGTCATGGGAGGAATTCCGGCTGGCGGATATGTTGCCGAAATATTTATTATATCAGCATTTGGATTCCCTACTGTTGCCATACCGGTTATGGTATTGATCGGTACCATAACAGACGCTCCTGCTACGGTAGTTAATGTAACCGGGGATACAGGACTTGCTATGGTGATAGCAAGGATCGTCGACGGGAAGGACTGGATGAAAAAAGCCATTGCGGAAGGGGTAATAAACGAATAAAGGAACCTCCTGCCAATAGAGGATAAAGCTATAAAAACAGGGCTCTTGAATTTTCAGAGCCTTGTTTTTTGCTATATAGGTAATTACACCAAATAGGGCAATTACAATTGTGGTTTTTTACAGCCATAACTAGTCATAGACATCCATGCATTTCCTTAATGCCTGGCAATTTTTATAGTTTTATTGAAAATGTTCAGAAGGAATTGTAAAAAATGATAAAATAAGCTTTACAACCGCAGCACAATATGTTAATATGCATATGTAACCGGTTACATAAAGGAGACATGAGATGAATATACGGGATATTGCCAAAAAAGTAGGTGTTTCTTCTGCGACAGTGTCCAGAGTGATTAATCAGTCAGGATACGTAAAGGACGAAACGAAGCAGAAGGTTTTAGCAGCGATTGAAGAAGCGGATTTCGTGCCGAATGCCATAGCCAGAAGTTTAAGCACTCGTGACTCTTCCAGTATCGGTGTTATAGTTCCTGATATAGCCAATGAATTTTTCTCCAGCGTTATTAGCGGAATGGGAGAGATCGCGGTCAATAACCAGTATAACATTGTTTTGTTTGATACAGGTGAAATGCAGGAAAGAGAGCATCAGTACCTTCAGATGGCAGAAGGACAAAGACTTTCCGGTTTGATTATAACCCCGGTTTCTGAGCTTGATATGGTAACCCGGGATAAGCTGATACAATTTGAAAACAAGGGAATTCCAGTGGTTTTAGTAGACCGTAATATTAAAAATTCCAATCTGGATGGTGTTTTCGTAGAAAATGCCGCCGCCGCTTATAAAGGAGTGGAAGCATTGATTCATGCCGGTCACCGTAAGATTGCAATTATTACAGGTCCCAGCACTTCTATGCCGGGGAAGGACCGGTTAAAGGGATACAAGGCAGCCTTAATGGATTATAGGATTGAATTAAAGGAAGAGTATATTGTATCCGGAGATTTCAAGATCATCAAGGCCTATGAAAGGACAAAGGAATTGCTGCAGCTTCCGGATCCGCCGACCGCAATTTTTGCCTCCAATAACCAGACAAGTCTGGGAGTCCTTAAGTATCTGACCGAGCAGAAACTTAAAATGGGCAGGGACATATCAATGGTAGGCTTTGACCAGATTGAATCTCTTAAAATAATCGATTACAGGCTATCTACCATCGAACGAGATGCAAAGAAGCAGGGATATGAAGCGATGGCAATGCTGATTGACAAGCTGTCCCACAAGGAGAGTAAAAGCTCCGGCAGAAAAATCTTTGTTCCGTACCAGGTGGTGCTTCGCGGGTCAGAATTAATAAAATAGGCTGCGGTAAGCAGTTTATTTTTACCCAGGATATGTAACCGGTTACATATCCTGGGTGATAGAGAATGAAAGAAAAGAGGAGAAGAAAATGGATATTGCAAAATTAGTGGATCACACGATGTTAAAGGCAGATGCCACATCAGAAACAATTAAGAGATACTGTTCAGAAGCCAAAGAATATGGATTTGCATCGGTGTGCGTGAATACTTGTCAGGTACCTCTCGTCGCACAGGAATTAAAAGGCAGCGGAGTTGCCGTTTGCTGTGTAGTAGGTTTCCCGCTGGGAGCGATGTTAGCTTCTGCAAAAGCCTTTGAAGCTGCCGAGGCAGTGAAGGCAGGGGCTGATGAAGTAGATACGGTAATGAATATCGGTGCCATGAAGGATAAAAATTATGATCTGGTGCGTGACGATATAAAAGCAGTTGTGGAAGCTTCAAAGGGTAAGGTTGTTAAAGTTATTTTAGAAAACTGCCTTTTAACAAATGAGGAAATTGTAAAGGCATGTGAACTTTCTATTGAAGCCGGAGCAGATTTTGTAAAAACATCCACAGGCTTTAGCACAGGCGGTGCGGTAACCGAGGATGTAGCACTTATGAAGCAGACGGTAGGAAACCGGGCAAAAGTAAAGGCAAGCGGAGGAATCCGCACACCAGAAGAGGCAAAGGCCATGGTAGAAGCCGGAGCAGACCGGATTGGAGCAGGCAACGGAATCGCCTTGCTATAAAAAAGGAGAAGGATTATGGGGAAGAAAGTAACAGTTTTCGGAAGTTTTGTAGTGGATCTGATGGGAAGAAGCCCTCATCTTCCGGTTCCGGGTGAAACGGTTAAAGGAAGTATTTTTAAAATGGGTCCGGGCGGCAAGGGATTTAATCAGGGGGTAGCTGCTCATAAGGCCGGAGCAGATGTGACCATGGTAACAAAGCTTGGAGAGGATGCATTCGCAGATGTGGCTTTAAATACCATGAAAGACCTGGGAATGGATACCAAGCGGATATTCCGCACCGGACAGACAGAGACCGGCTGTGCACTGATCATGGTGGATGAAAACACCAGTCAGAATGAAATTGTTGTCATTCTGGGCGCCTGTGACACGATTACAGACGAAGAGGTAGAATCAATTTCTGACTTACTGGATGATTCTGAATTTTTGCTTACCCAGCTGGAAACCAATATATCTTCTGTAGAAAAAGTAATTGATATCGCATATGAGAAAGGCGTAAAAATCATTTTAAATACAGCTCCTGTACAGCCGGTCAGTGACAGCATCTTAAGTAAAGTGGATTTGATCACGCCCAATGAGGTGGAAGCCGAGATATTAACCGGAATACCAGTGGATGGGGAAGAAAATGCAGGAAGAGCTGCAGATTACTTTTTTGAAAAAGGGGTTAAAAATGTATTGATCACCTTAGGGGGAAAAGGTGTTTACTTAGCAACTTCAGAGAAGAGGGGCATCCTGCCTGCTTACCGGGTAAATGCAGTTGATACAACCGGCGCGGGGGATGCGTTTAATGGCGGCCTGGTGGCAGCCCTGGCAGAAGGGAAGGATCTATGGGAGGCGGCATCCTTTGCTAACGCATTAGCCGCTATTTCGGTACAGAGGATCGGAACCACTCCGGCCATGCCTGAACGGGAAGAAATTGACTCATTTATTAAAGAGCAGGAGAAGGAGAAGCGGTCATGTTAAAAACAGGAATTTTACACCCACAATTAGCAAGAGTCATGGCAGAACTCAGGCATATGGATATGCTGGTAATCGGAGATGCCGGACTTCCAATTCCAAAGGGAGTGGAACGGGTGGACTTAGGCTGGAAGCCGGGAAGCCCTGCTTATCTTGAGGTACTGGAAGAAATAGAAAAGTATATGGTAACGGAAAAGGCTATATTTGCAGAGGAGGCACTTGCAGTAAGCCCTGAACTACATAAAAAGGCGCTGGCACTTCTGCCGGAAGGAATTCCGGTGGAGTATATACCCCATAAGGAATTAAAAAAGATGACTGAGGGGGCCAAGGCAATCATCCTGACAGGCGAATTTACAGGATATACCAACGTAGTATTAGTCTCAGGATGCGCATATTGACCGGAATCAAAGGGGAAGTGGTGAAAACATATGGGAGGAAGGTTAGTTTTAAAACTGGAATCAATCGTAAAGACGTTTCCCGGTGTCAAGGCTCTTGACGGGGTTCATCTGGAGATTTTTGAGGGAGAAGTCCATGCCCTGTGCGGAGAAAACGGGGCAGGGAAATCTACCTTGATGAAAATAATCGCGGGAGCACAGCCTTATACTTCGGGAGCCATGTATCTGGTTGGGAAAGAGGTGGTGTTCCATTCCGCTAAAGATGCGGAAAAACATGGAATCGCCATGATCTATCAGGAATTTAATATGGTTCCGGAACTGTCGGTAGCAGAAAATATGTATCTTGGAAGACTACCTGTCAGTCCCTTTGGGAAAGTGGATTGGAACAAGCTGTACCGGGAAGCACAGGAAAATTTAGATCATCTGGGTTTAAAGTTCAGTGCAAAGACTAAGGTAAAGAATCTGTCGGTGGCAGAGGCTCAGATGACGGAGATTGCCAAGTGCCTGACTATCGGGGCAAAAATCATTATTATGGATGAACCCACCGCAGCACTGGCAGAAGAGGAAATTCAGATTCTCTTTCGGACAATTGAGGAACTGAAGAAAAAGGGAATTGCAATCGTTTATATATCCCACCGTATGGATGAGATATTTCAGATTTCAGACCGTCTTACCGTTTTCCGCGACGGAAAATTCGTTGCATCAAAACTCATTGGAGAGACGGATTATGATGATGTGGTATCCATGATGGTCGGGCGCAATGTATCCAATCTGTACCCGGTAAGGGATTATAAAACCCAGGAAGTGGTATTTGAAGCCAGGAAAGTAAACAGCCGCGGGGTCCATGACGTCAGCTTAAAGCTTCACAAAGGAGAAATTTTGGGGATTACAGGCCTTTTAGGTGCCGGTACCATAGAACTTTCCAAGCTGATTTACGGGGCCATTCCAATGGATAGCGGAGAGATTTACGTACATGGTGAAAAAAAGGATTGTTCTTCTCCCAGAAAAGCATTAGAAGCTGGAATCGGGTTTGTCTCGGATGACAGAAAGCAGGAGGGGCTTGTTTTATTAAGAAGCATCAAAGAAAATATCTCCATGTCATCTTTAAAAAAGCTGACCAAAGGATTCCGGCTGGATAACAAGCTGGAAGCGGACCGTGTACAGGAACAGGTGAAAGCGCTTAATATTAAAGTCAGTTCCGCACAGCAGCCTGCCGGAAAGTTAAGCGGCGGCAACCAGCAGAAGGTAGTGTTTGCAAAGGTGCTTTTAGCGGATTCTGATATTCTGATTTTAGACGAACCCACACGAGGTGTCGATGTTGGGGCCAAAGCGGAAATCTATACCATTATGAACAAGCTGACGGAAGCGGGGAAGAGCATTCTGGTAATTTCTACGGATCTTCCGGAGCTGATTGGGGTCAGTGACCGCGTCATTGTTATGCGGGAAGGACGAACGGTATTAGAAATCTCCAAACAGGAAATGAATCAGGAAAAAATATTAGCACATGCGTCTGGAGGGGTAAGTGAAAATGAAACAGGAAACTAAGAAACGGTTAATCAACCAAATTAATATATATCGCTCGGTTTTGATCTTGCTGGTAATCTGTATCTTTGCCGCTTTTTTATCGGAAAGCTTCTTAAGTGTTTCCAACCTGTTTAATGTATTTAAGCAGGTGACAGTTGCCGGCATAATCGGATGCGGCATGACCTTTGTAATCCTTACCGGCGGAATCGATTTGTCCGTAGGTTCCATTCTGGGCTTTGCCGGAGTTGTAGCCTCCGGTGTGCTGGCTTCCACCGGCAATACTTTTCTTGCGGTACTTACAGCAGTCGCAATCGGAATAACCTGCGGAATTGTAAATGGATTTTTTATTTCTCAGTGCGGGATTCCCCCATTTATCGCCACCCTTGGCATGATGACCCTGCTTCGTGGCTGTGTTTTAGTCTACACCAAAGGTTCTCCCATTCCTGTCAAGGTGGATTCCTATAAGTTTATTGGAAAAGGTACGGTTCTGGGGGTTCCGGTACCTGTTATTATACTGATCGCTCTTTTCCTGCTGGCACACTACATATTGACACAAACCAGCTTTGGACGCAGCATTTATGCATTTGGCGGAAACCGGGAAGCAGCCCGCTTATCCGGAATTTCCGTTAAAAAGACGGAGTGGATGGCTTACATCATTAATGGCTTTTTAAGCGGCATCGCGGCAGTGGTTTTAACAGCCAGACTTGGGTCTGCACAATCCACCAGCGGACAGGGGATCGAGATGGATGCCATTGCAGCGGTTATTCTTGGAGGTACTAGTTTAAGCGGGGGAACCGGATTTGTGCTGCCTACTGTGGTAGGTGCCATGATCATGGGAATTATCGATAATATTCTTACGCTTATGAACGTAAATCCCCATGCCACCAATATTGTAAAGGGCGCAGTTGTACTCATTGCAGTTCTGGTGGACAAAAAGGTTAAGGATTTATCTGCGAAAGCAGAATAAATAAAACTATTAATATATAAAAGAAGGGAAGGTAAAAGATTATGATCAAAAGAAAACACATGGCAGTTTTAGCAGCTGCAGGATTTGTCCTTGCATCACTGGCAGGATGCAGCGGTGGAAAGGAAACTGAAACCAAACAGGAGACCACACAGACAGAAGCAGCTACAACAGCAGCGGAGGCTAAGGCAGAGGCAAAGTCAGGGGACAAGAAATACGTAGTAGGTCTTGCTATGAATACTCAGACAAATCCATTCTTTGTGGATGTAAAAGACGGGGTACAAAAGGCCGCAGACGAATTAGGAGTAGAACTTTATATTACAGATGCGCAGGATGACCCTGCAATTCAGATGAAGGATGTAGAAAACTTAATCACCAAAAAACCGGATTGCATTATCATTGATACTTGTGATTCGGATGCAATTGTATCTTCTATAGAAGCTTGTAACGAAGCCGGTATCCCGGTACTTACCATGGACCGTGAGGCCAGCGGCGGGGAAGTGGTTTCTCATATCGGCTACGATGCCATCAAATCCGGTAAACTGGCCGGCGAGTATCTGGTAGATACACTTGGAGGCAAAGGAAATATCGTAGAAATCCAGGGTATTATGGGAACCAATGTGGCTCAGAGCCGTTCCAAGGGCTTTAACGAAGCCATAAGCCAGCATCCTGACATGAAGATCGTTGCCTGCCAGGTTGCAGATTTTGACCGTGCTAAGGGCATGAGCGTAATGGAAAATATCCTTCAGGCCAATGACCACATTGACGGATTATATGCTGCCAACGATGAAATGCTTCTTGGTGCTTTGGAAGCGATTGAAGCTGCCGGCCGTTTAGATGAGATTACCATGATCGGCTGTGATGCCATTGATGACACCATTGAAGCCATTAAAGCAGGAAAGGTTAATGCAACGATTGCAGAGCCTCCTTTCTTCCTGGGAAAAGCAATTATGACCGCTGCATACAATCATCTGCAGGGAAAAGACGTAGATAAGTATGTGATCCTGGATAACGAACTGGTAACAGCTGATAACGTAAATGAATTAGTTACAAAAGAATAATCTATATTTTTATTAGCAGCGGCATCAGACCGATCAATTCGGTCTGATGCCGCTGTTTTTTATGAATTGCCTTTTTGGCTTTGGAATCATTCATAATATTTCTTCTTTTATCCGGAGACGCTGCATGGTATGATGAAATCAAAATAGGTGGAACATAGTAAAAACATAAAATCTTATAAATTCTCATATTAACGGTATATTATTAAATCTGTGAAAAGCCGCAGCAAAATTATCCGGAATTTAACTAAAAATTTAGGTATGATTGTTTTGAAAGGAGGAATCAGGCTATGAATACACTGGCTCAATGGAATGATGCGATGGCATATATTGAAAAAAATTTGATGTTTGATATTGAGCCAAGTCAAATATCACGCATATCCGGCTGTTCAGAATACCATTTTCGCAGAATGTTTTCTTTTCTTGCCGGAATGCCATTAGGTGAATATATTCGCCGCAGACGGCTTTCGGTAGCAGGGCTTATCTTACAGAAGGAATCAGTAAAAGTCATTGATTTAGCATTGCAGCTTGGTTATGAATCACCGGAAGCCTTTAGTAAAGCGTTTCAAGTGATGCATGGAGTTACCCCGTCGCAAGCTAAGAAAGCAAATACAGAACTTAAAGTCCTGCCGCCAATGACTTTTCAGTTAACAATCAAAGGGGGATTGGAAATGAATTATCGTGTTGTAGAAAAAGATGGATTTTATATTGTTGGATTTAAAAAAAGAATTACAATGCAGTTTAAAGGTATCAATACACAGATGGACTCATTGGTACAAAAACTAACTCCTCAGGTCATTGATGAGTTAAAAGGTTTTTGCGATGTAGAACCAAAGGGAATACTCAGTGTTTCTGCGAATTTTGATGAACGTACTACAGAAGGCTCTCAGCTTGACCAGTATGTGGGAGTTGCCACTTCCAGGGCGGCTTCAAACGGTTATGACATCTTGCATGTTGCAGCCTCCACTTGGGCAGTATTTAAAGTGGTTGGTACGTTTCCGGATGCGATTCAGGACACGTGGTCCCAAATATATGCTGAATGGTTCCCGGCATCTGGATATGAATTGACCGGGGGGCCAGAGTTATTGTGGAATGAAACCCCAGATACGAGTAGTCCGGATTATAAAAGTGAGATATGGATCCCTGTTCACAAAATTAACGGTTAAATTTACAGAGTGTCATATTCAATAAAAAAAGCGGCAGTTTAGTAATCGGAATGATTCTAAGCCGCCGCTTTGCTATAGATCGGAAGGGACTGAGCCGGCCTGGCTTGATTTTTTAGAGCCTTTTTTTCATTTTCTGCAACTTTTTTGCGTCTGAAATCATCTATATAACAGAACGGCAAAAATGTCTGTTAAAAGACAGAAAGGGTAACAAATGAGACAAGAGAACTATGATAAGATGACAGGCTACATCATTGAAAATCAGAAAAAATTTTACCGGCTGGCATTCAGCTACGCCCAGAACCAGGAGGATGCCCTGGATATTGTTCAGAATGCGGTATTAAAAGCCCTGGATCATTATGAATCCTTAAAAAATTACGACGCTATTAAAACGTGGTTTTACAGAATTCTTGTGAACGAAAGCATTTACTTCCTAAAGAAAAATAAAAAAGAGATCGCCTCAGGAGAAGAACTGGGTCTGGAGATTCCCTATTATGAACAGGGCTATGAACCATCGGATGACCTTTATGACGATATCAATCGATTGGATATTGAAATACAAAACATCATTAAGCTTCGTTTTTTTGAAGAAATGTCGCTGAAAGAGATTGCAGAAATCACCGGTGACAATTTAAACACGGTAAAGGCAAGGCTGTACCGTGGCTTAAAAATGTTAAAGCAGAATATTCAGGAGGTAAACCTATGAACCAGATGGATCATGCAAAAAAAAGATACGATGAGACTCCCATTCCAGAGGAATTAAACGGACGTATACTGGGGGCCATTGAGGAATTTGAAGAAAAAAAAGCAGCGAGCAGCCAGAATAATATTGGGATTGGTAAGAGAAGGTACTATAAATGGGGATTGGGAACAGCGGCAGCTTTCTTTCTTACATTTACTGCAGCACTGAACATAAACACAGCATTTGCTGAGGAGGTACATCAGCTTCCGGTTGTAGGTGCAATAGCAAGGATCCTGACTGTAAGCTCCTATAAAAAGACTGTAGGGGATGAAAAAGTTTCGGTAGAAGTGCCGGGGGTAGAATTTATCCAAAATGACACCCAAGGACTTTCCAAGCAAATAAATGAAGAAATCCAGGAAATCTGCAGCAGATATGCGGATGAATCATTGGAGCGTGCACAGGATTACAAACAGGCATTTTTGGATACAGGAGGAACAGAAGCAGAATGGGCGGAGCATAAGATCGAGATCAAGGTGTGGTATGAGATCAAGGCCCAAAGCGATGACTATCTTTCTTTTGTGGTAAGGGGAACAGAGAGCTGGACCTCTGCCTACAGTCAGGAAAAATATTATAATATAGACTTAAAATCAGGAAAGCTATTATCTCTAGGTGATGTTCTTGGAGAGGATTACATCAATAAGGCAAATGACAGCATTAATAGCCAGATAGAGGAAAAATCAAAGGAAATCGGTATTCCGTTTTTTACTCCTGAGGAAGGCGGTTTCGAAAGTATTTCTGATGAGACAAAATTTTATATGAAGGATAATGGAAACCCGGTTATAGTTTTTGACAAATATGAGATAGCACCTGGAGCGGCCGGGGCGGTTGAATTTGAAATAAATAGGTAAGAGTAAATTTTGTTTATATCACTGAAAGGCTGACTGGAAAACAAGCGTATCGTATACGATAGAAGATATGCTTGTTTTTTGCGCTTAGCCGATATCATTCCGAGCTTGTACTTTTTATTCTTATTCGTTACAATCAAACTATCCACTATAACACCAGACTTTTATATGATGCTATTATGGTGGAATAGAATGGTGGTGATAAATAAAATGAAAACTTATACGACATCTGAAATTGCGCGTAGTATAGGAATCCATTCCAATACAGTACGACTTTATGAAGAACTAGAGCTTATTCCTAAAGCGGAGCGGAAGGAAAACGGGTATCGCGTATTTACAGATTTTCATATGGAACAGATAAAGTTTGCAAGAATCGCGCTAAAGGTCGAGGTTTTGCAAAATGGATTGAGAAAACAGGCAATTACTATTATTAAGACCTCAGCTTCCGGAAATTTTGATAAGGCGATTGGCTTGACGGAACATTATTTGCAGCAGATAAAAAATGAGCAGAAAAATGCGGAAGAAGCCATAGAAATCACCCAAAGGCTGTTATCAGGCAGCAGCCTGGGAGAAGAATCCGGCACAATGGTTTTAACCAGAAAAGAAACGGCCGATTATTTACAAATTTCAATGGACGCTTTAAGAAATTGGGAAATGAATGGCCTGCTCACTATAAAACGAAAACAAAATGGATACCGGGTTTATACGGATAAAGATATTCGGCGGCTCAAAATTATACGTTCTCTGCGCTGCGCAAATTATTCCCTTTCGGCAATTTTGCGAATGCTGAATACATTATCCCAGAATCCCAAAGCAGATATCCGCCAAGTGATTGATACACCGGACGAAAGCGATGATATTATTTCCGTATGCGATAAGCTTCTCACTTCCCTGCATTATGCGGAAGAAAATGCGAAAGTCATGCTGATGCACCTTGAAGAGATAAAAAAACAATTTGAAACAAACCCTACACTTTAACACCAGACTTTGCTCTGGTGTTATTCTTTTTATGAAAAGAAAAAAGGAGGGATTTTATCGCATGGAAACAACCATTGAAGTAAAGGAACTGTGCAAGTCTTACGCCCAAATAAAAGCCATAGAGAATATTAATATCTCAATTTGCCGCGGGGAAGTGTTTGGCTTACTTGGAGCAAATGGTGCGGGTAAAAGCACCGCAATCGAATGTATCCTGGGGACGAAAAAACAGGATAGCGGGACGGTATCCATTTTAGGAATGAATCCGAAAAAAAATCGAAAGAAACTTTTTGAGAGGGTGGGTGTTCAATTTCAAGAGGCCAATTATCAGGAAAAAATCAGAGTAGATGAGCTTTGTGAAGTTACTGCTTCGCTTTACAAAAACACTTTGGATTATGGCGTCCTTTTAGAACAGTTCGGACTTTATGAAAAGTCAAAAAGCCTGGTCAGTGAACTTTCGGGAGGTCAGAAGCAACGGCTTTTTATCGTGCTTGCGCTAATCCCAGATCCCGAAGTAGTGTTTTTAGACGAACTGACCACAGGATTGGATGCCAGGGCACGGAGGGAAGTATGGAGGAGTCTTTCTCAGTTAAAAGAAAAAGGAATTACCATTTTGCTGACCTCACATTTTATGGATGAGGTGGAAACTCTTTGTGACAGGATCATGATTTTGAAGAATGGGGAGAGCATATTTTGCGGTTCCGTAAAGGAAGCGGTGGAAGCAAGTCCTTATGAAAAATTTGAGGATGCATATCTATGGTATACGGATGGGGAGGGTGAATATGAAAACATTTAAAACGTTACTTAAAACAGAAGGAAAATTGTCCCTTCGTGGACTGGATATGTTTATTTTTGCTATTTGCATGCCAATCGTCGTAGTTATAATCTTAGGGGCAGTTTTTGGAGACAAACCCGCTTTTGATGGTGCTGAATATACATTCCTGGAGCAATCCTTTGGTGCGGTTTCAACCATTGCCATTTGTGCCGGAGGCGTAATGGGGCTTCCCTTGGTTGTATCTGATTATCGAAGCAGAAAAATCTTAAAGCGGTTTAAGGTAACACCCACTGACCCAGCACTTATCTTGGCGGTGCAGGTTGCTATTTACGCACTTTATTCGCTTGCATCTCTTATCCTTGTCTACGCAACTGGGGCGTTATTTTTTGGATTTCAATTAAAAGGCTCATTGCTTCCATTCCTGGGAGCATACTTACTGGTTATGTTGTCTATGTTCAGCATTGGGGTGTTGGTGGGCGGAATTGCACCGAACACGAAAATAGCCGGTGCCGCCGCAAGTCTGCTGTACTTTCCAATGCTTATTTTTTCAGGTGCCACTCTGCCTTATGAGGTGATGCCTTCTGCATTCCAAAAAGCAGCCGACATCCTTCCATTGACACAGGGAATAAAGCTTCTTAAGGCTGCTTCATTGGGGCTGCCAATGAACAGGGTTTTCATTCCGATTATGGTGATGATCGTCATAGCAGTGATATGTATCAGCATTTCCCTCCGCTTTTTCAAATGGGAATAACAGATTGGATTAACTTTTTATTTTTTACCCTACTTCCTTCACCCGCATTGACATGTTATAATGACAAAAGAATCGGGGCAAAGCAGGGGGATAAACATGTTAAAAGTACTGATAGCAGATGATGAAGAAAAAATTTGTCAGCTGATCGAGAAACTGATCGACTGGCAGGCACTGGATATGAAGCTCTGCGGTGTGGCAAATAATGGGATCGAGGCGCTTGAAAAGATCGAAGCCCTTTCTCCTGATGTGGTGATTACAGATATCCGGATGCCGGGATATGACGGCCTGGACCTGGTGAAAAAGACCAGGGAACTGAATGTAGGTGTGGAATTTGTGATTATCAGCGGATACCGCCATTTTGAATATGCCCAGACAGCGATCAAATATGGGGTCAGCGATTATTTATTAAAGCCTATCAAAAAGCAGGAGCTAACAGAAACTCTGGAAAAAATAAGAGTAAGGTACAATGAAAAAAGCGAGCAGCTGACCTACGAGGAACGGGTCAGGCTGGCGAGGAAAAGTGATGCGGAAAGGCTTCGGACCACATGGTTTTCCAATGTCTTGTACCGGGACCGGAGCGAACAGGATTGCTCCAGTCTGGAAGAAATCAATAAGCAGTATTATTATCAGCTAAAGCCGGGCTATTTCCAGATTGTTTGTGTTAAATTTGATGGAATTTCCATGCCTGACGAGAAAAACCTGGAATTTCTAACAGAAAAGACAACTCAGATTGCTGAGCAAATGCTGAAAGGCCATGTATTCGACTGGGAATTGTATGTGGAAAACAGCCATATTTATCTATTCCTGAATTATGGAGAGGAAAACAGGAGGCTTATCCGCCGCCAATGTAAAAATATATTAAATGAGCTTGCAGTACTGGAATCCATTTTGGAAGGGCTTCGAGTGACCATTGGCTTTGGTACAACCGTATGGAATATCACTCAGCTAAGAAGTTCCCTCAAATCCGCAAGGTACTTAGTGGAGCAGCGGCTGGTGGCCGGGAACGGCAAACTCTTAGAGGGGGAACTGCGCAGCTCTTTTCATCTGGCATCAAGTCAGTGGTTCACTCAGTTTAACCAGAATATGAGCACAGCTCTGGAGAGTCTGGACAGGCAGCAGGTGGGAGATTGCCTGATGAAACTGAAAGACGGACTCTTGGAGCAGCCGGATATGACCGGACATGAAATTTTGCAGATGTGCAGAGAGGTCTGCAATCTTTATCTGTTCTTCATGAAAAACCATAAGATCCCCATTGAACAGAATTTTATGGAACGGTTTAATCAGGGAGTGGAATTCTGTTCTTCAGCAAGAGAGGTCCTGCGCTATCTCATAAAAGAGATTTCCGCATCCTACGATAAGGCCGTGGTCGGAAAGATGCAGGAGAATAACCGCCCCATCCGCATAGCCAAAAAATACATCAGGGACCATTATAGGGAAGCCATTACCTTAGAAACAGTCAGTGAAGTCGCCGGATTCAATCCTACATATTTCAGTTCCCTTTTTAAAAAGGAGACAGGAAAGAATTTTTTGGAGTTTTTATCCGAGGTGCGGATGGAACAGGCGAAAGGCCTTCTAAAGGAATCAAATTTAAGTGTTGCCGTCATATGTGAGGAAGTGGGCTACAGCGATGTAAAGTATTTTACAAAGAACTTTACTAAATATTCCGGTTTAAAGCCAAACGAGTATCGGAAGCTTTATTCCTGATGGGAGGCGTATTATGAAGGAAAAGTTTCGGTTTCTGTCCGTCAGAGTGATTCTTCTATTGGCAGGTATTTTGACCGGGTTCATGCTTTTGCTTTGCTATGCCCTGTACTTAACCAGGGGCCAGCCGGAGCAGATTTGGCTTTTAATGGCAGCTTCCGTTCTCTTAGTCTTATTTTTTTACAACGGCTATTATGGCATTTATAAGCCCATGCAGGAAACCAAACGGGTGGAACGGCAGTTTGCCTCTGGCAGTGTTTTAAATGACTTACTAAAGATACGCTATCCCCACTGCCCGGAATCCGAGAAAGTAAATCAAAGGTTTTTTGAAATGCTTGGAACAAGGGAACTGATCAATGTTTCAAAAAAGCAGGCGGAATATCTTGCCCTGCAAAACCAGATCAATCCTCATTTCTTGTACAACACTTTGGAGGGAATACGGAGTGAGGCGCTAAGCCTTGGGGTAGACAGCATAGCGGAGATGACGGAGGCCCTTGCCACCTTTTTCCGTTATACCATATCCAATGTAGACCACCTGGTAAACTTAGAGGATGAGCTTGCAAATATTGAGAACTACTATTACATCCAACAGTTCCGCTTCGGCAAAAAATTACAGCTGAATATCCAATATGCATGTTCAGAGGAACTGGATGAAATGGAGATCCTGCAGTACCGCCTGCCAAAGCTGACTTTGCAGCCGGTTGTTGAAAATTCCATTTATCACGGTATTGAACGGAAAATAGGGGAAGGGCATCTGATCATTAAAATTTCGGTAACGGATTCCCGGTTGATCATCAAGGTATCTGATGACGGACTTGGCATGGAGGCTGAAAGGGTGAAGATGCTGAATGAAAAGCTTAAAAGCTTATCCTTAGACGACGTAAACCCGGATATAGACCGGAAAGGCGGCATTGCAATCCAGAATGTCAATAATAGAATCAAGCTGCTCTTCGGAGAGGAATATGGCATACACGTTTACAGCCAGGTGGAGGCAGGAACGGATGTGGAGATATCCCTTCCTCTGGTAAAGGATTAACAGGACAAAGAGGTGATGAGATGAGAAAGGAAATTCTCCGGCTGAATCATGTTACCCTGGAAGAAAACGGAGAGCGTTATCTGGATAATCTGGATTTTTATATTCTCCAGGGAGAAATTATGGGACTCATCATATCCGATGCAAAGGGCTGTTCCCAGTTGATCCGCCTCATCTGCCATAATATCCCCATAAGCTTTGGCGGAGTATATTATGAAGGAGACCGGGTAAATCATTATTCCCATGCGGACTATACTGACAATCGGGTTTATGTCATTGAGGAGCGGGGACGGCTCATAGACAGCCTGACCATATCCGATAACCTGTTTGTTATGCGGAAGGGATTTAAAAAGTATATTATTAACAGCAGGGTACTGGATCATCAGGTGGAGCTTTTAATGGCAGAACTGGGGCTGTCCATTGATCCCAAACGCCGGGTTTCAACCTTAAGCGCTTTTGAACGCTGCGTGACTGAGCTTTTAAAAGCCATTCTGGCCGGGTGCCGGTTCATTATTCTGGACAGGATCAGCAATTTCTTAAGCCAGATGGAACTAAAACAGTTTCAGGATATTATTAGGAAGCAGGCCAAACGGGGGACTGCATTTCTTTATATGGGAAACCACCATCAGGAGGTGTTCCAGATTGCGGACCGGGCAGCTCTTTTTCATCAGGGAATCATATGGAAGGTGTTTGAAAAGGAGGAAATGGTGGAAACGGCCCTTCAGCCTTATACCATCTCCTTTGACTTATCAGGCAGCCAGGTCCGGGAACCTATGGAAGAGGCAGTTCTTAAGTTAGACGGAGTGCATTTAAATGGGAAAGAGCCGGTGGGGTTTTCTCTGCGAAAAGGGGAATGCCTGATGATACTGGATACGGACAACCAGACCTGGGAGCCTCTGGTGGAGGTCCTTTCCGGCAGCAGGGGAATCAGGGACGGCAGGATTTACCTGGGAGAAAGGGTCTTTGCAGGAGAGGAGCCTACGGACTTTTTTAAGGAGGGGGTTGCCGTCATCCCGGATGATCCGGCAGAAACCTTTCTGTTTCGGGATATGAGCTATATGGAAAACCTGACGTTTCTTTTGGACCGGAAGGTGTGGTTTGGGAATATAAAGCGCAGCCATCTTCGCAGTGTGCGGAAAGAATATATGAAAAAGGTAGGGCCCTGCATTGATTCAGGAAAGATTGACCGTTTAAGCCTGCGGGAAAGATATGGCCTTGCCTATTACCGGATCCATCTCCTTCACCCTAAGGTTGCTGTGTGTGTGCAGCCGCTGGCAAAAGGGGACATGTACTTAAGACGTTATGTGCTGGACCTGATCCAGGAGCTGAAAAACAGCGGGATTTCGGTACTCATTCTCACCAGCAACCTTGCCGACAACATGGATGTATCAGACCGGATGATAATTCTGCAGGATGGAAAAGTGGCGGCAGAATACGCCAAAGAGGAATTTTATAAAGTAGGTTGGTAATGAAAAGGATTAACAGGCGGTCTGGCTGCCTGTTTTTCATTTCCGCAAGGGATTTGACTGCCAAAGAATGCCCCCCTTAAACGGAAGAATCTCCCCTACTATCCATGGGTTTCCGATGATATACTGTTTACAGAAGCTAGAATTTGAGAGAAATATGAGGGTGATAGGTATGCAGGAAGATATTGTGCGGATGCAGAATATTATAAAGACATTCCCTGGTGTAAAAGCGCTTGACGATGTTTCGTTTTACTTGAAATCAGGAGAGGTTATGGCATTGCTGGGTGAAAATGGTGCGGGAAAATCAACGCTTGTTAAAATATTAAGCGGTGTCTATCCAAGAGATGGAGGGACCATCGAGGTATTCGGCGACAATATCCGGGAAATGACCACACAGAAGGCAAAGGACCTGGGAATAGCGATCATCCACCAGGAACTGAACATGTGTCAGCATTTGACCGTAGCGGAAAACATATTTCTGGGCCGGGAACGGACAAAGGGAATGATCCTCTCTGAAAAAGAGATGAACAAAGCGGCGGCCGAGATCTTAAGCCGAATGAATATAGAATTAGATCCGGAGGAACTGGTTGGCAATCTGGCAGTATCAAAGCAGCAGATGGTTGAGATCGCCAAGGCGCTTTCCATGAATGCCAGGGTTCTAATTATGGATGAGCCTACGTCAGCTCTGACATCAAAGGAAATCACGGATCTATTCACCATTATTAAAAAGTTAAAAAAAGAAGGATGCGGAATTGTATACATATCCCACCGCCTGGAAGAACTGAAACATATTGTGGATCGGGTCACCATTATGAGAGACGGAAGATTTATCACATCCATGGATTTTGATCAGAAGCAGATGGATGAGATCATTTCCCACATGGTCGGCCGTGAAATAAAACAGAAATTTCCACGTGTCTCCTGTCCAAAAGGGAAGAAGATACTGGAGGTCCGTAATTTAAATGCCGGACATATGGTCCGCGACATCAATCTGGAACTTAATGAAGGCGAGATCGTCGGCATAGCCGGGTTAATGGGGGCTGGAAGGACAGAGACCACCAGGGCCATATTTGGAGCGGATCCAAAGGAATCCGGGCAGGTTTTCCTAGATGGGAAAGAAGTCATCATACATAAGGTAGAAGATTCCATAAAAGCAGGCATTGTACTGGCTCCGGAAGATAGGAAAAAGGATGGTCTCTGTACGAAACTCAGTATACGGGATAACATTGCACTTCCCAATCTGGATATGTTATGTGGAAAACTGGGAATCGTCAACAGGAAAAAAGAGCGGGAAATGACGGAAAAAACTGTGGTTTCCTTAAAAATCAAGCTGCCGAACGCAGAAGTGGAAGCCGGAAGCTTATCCGGCGGCAACCAGCAAAAAGTGGTTGTAGGTAAATGGCTGGCAAGGAATTCACGGGTAGTGATTTTTGATGAACCAACCAGAGGCATTGACGTGGCGGCTAAAGTAGAGATCTATAACCTGATGAACGAATTAAAACAAAAGGGGATCGGCGTTTTATTCGTCTCATCGGAAATGCCGGAAGTCCTTGGCATCAGCGACCGGATCATAGTCATGTGTGACGGAAAAATTACAGGGGAAATGATGACAGCTGAGGCGACACAGGATCTGATCCTCAAATACGCGACTCAGTTTGAAAGCAAGATCAGTTAAGAAAAGGGCAAGGAGAGGTAACATGAATAGTAAAAGTCAGAGTTGGTATAAAAGGCTGTTCGCCGTTCGCGGGATGGGGCAGGTAGTCACCGTAGGTTTTGGACTCATCGTCATGTGCATTGTATTTGGCATCATAAACCCTACATTCTTTTCCGGGAAAAATGTTGCAAATCTTTTGCGCCAGATTGCGCCGATCCTGTTAATCGGTATCGGACAGTCCTATGTATTGATCACCGGCAATATTGATTTGTCCATTGGTTCCGTTGTCGGCATGAGCTGTATGATATCTGCAACCATGATGACAAAAGGCATGAATCCATGGGTTGCGGTACTTCTTACCCTGATGTGCTGTCTGATCGTAGGAGTTGTCAACGGCTTACTGGTAGCCAAGTGCAAGCTTCCGCCCTTTATCGCAACCTTAGGCACCATGACAATTGCCAGGGGCGTTGCTCAGATCGTCAATAACAACTATAACACCGATGCAATCGGAGACAGGGCAAAGGTATTCCGGGATTTCTTCTATTATGGAAAGACCGCTGGAGTATATAACACAGTAATCATATCCATTGTTTTATGGTTGGTATTTAACTTCCTGTTAAGTAAAACAAGGACCGGGCGGCACATTTATGCAATCGGAAGCAATATAGAGGCCTCCAAGCTATCCGGGGTAAATATTGTCGCCACAACCACAAAGGCTTATCTGGTCAGCTCCTTCTGCTCCTGTGTTGTCGGATTAGTGATCTGTGCAACAAGCGGCATGGGAACCATGGATGCCGGCAATGCCTATGAAATGTATGCTGTGGCTGCTTCTGTAATCGGAGGAGTTTCTACCTTGGGAGGCCAGGGAATCCTTATCGGTACGGTAATCGGTGCTTCCATCTGGGGCGTGCTCCAGAATGGGCTTCAGTTTGCAGGCGCTCCGGTTGCGATACGTAACATTGTTATCGGCGCCATTGTGGTAATCTCCGTATTGATTGATGTGATAGTAAGAAGCGGAAAGCTAGGAAAGAAAAGTAAGATAGAACCATAATGATGGTATTGGAGCCTGAGGCTTTGATATAGGCAGATTTTAAAATATCCAATTTTAAGGAGGAAAAGGTTTATGAAGCGGAAAGTATTGGCGGCTATTCTTTCTATGGGAGTGATTGCGTCTATGGCAGGCTGCAGCAGCGGGCAAAAGGAGGCAGCAGCAACGACTGGGGCAACAACAGTGGCTGCAACCGAAGCTGCGACCACAGCTGCAGAAACAGCAAAAGAGGCGGCTACCAGCGGAGGCTCACACAAGGTTTACCTGATTACCATGGATCAAATGGATCAGCACTGGGTAAACGTGGATGCAGGTGCCCAGAAGGCCGTAAAGGAGCTTGGAAATGTAGATTATAAATGGCTGGCTCCGGATGTAAAGGATGATGCAAAGCAGATCGAGTGCATCAACAATGCCGTAGCAGGAGGCGCACAGGCAATTTTACTTGCGGCTAACGGTCCTGATGCAGTGACTGCATCGTTACAGGAAGCAATGGATGCAGGAGTAAAAGTGGTATACGTAGACTCCGCAGCATCTCTGCCTGCAATTCAGACCCTTGCAACTGATAACAAAGCTGCTGGAAAAACTGCAGGTGATGAAATGATCAAAGCCTTAAAGGAAAAAGGAATCGAATCAGGCAAGATCGGTATCGTAAACGTAAACGCTGCAACCGCATCCACAGTAGCCAGAGAGGAAGGCTTCCGCTCCGCATTCGAGGGAACAAAGTTTGAGATTCTGGAAACTCAGTATGGAGAAGGCGATGCTGCAAGATCTAAGGATATTGCTGCAAACTATATCACTCAGGGCTGCGTAGGTATTTTCGGAGCCAATGAAGGCTCTACCGTTGGAGCAGGCAATGCCATTCAGGAAGCAGGCGAATCTGTAATCGGCGTAGGCTTTGATAAATCTGACATGATCCTTCAGCTGATCAAAGATGGCTATCTCCTTGCAACCATGGCTCAGAATCCAGATGTTATGGGATATGAAGGAATGAAGACAGCTGTTAATGCTCTGGAAGGTAAGGATACAGGAGACAAGAACGTAGATACAGGTGTTTCCGTTCTTACAAAAGACACATTAAAGTAAAATAGGTTATAAACGCTGACACATTTCATAAAAGGGAAAGAGCAGGGCCGGTACGCCGGTTCCTGCTCTGTTGGCATATTTTAACCTAGTTGTTTGAAAGCCGCCAGGCGAATTGAACTTCTTTATAATAATATAAGGACTGAGGTGTTACAATGCATATAATGGGATTTGATATTGGAGGAACAAAGTGTGCGGTGTTTCTTTGCCGCCTGGAGGACGATACGATTATATGGAAGGAACGGAAGGAAATAAAGACAACTTCAGACTGGCGAGAAGTGTTGGACACCTTATGCGATTACGGAGAACGGATGCTTGAAACCCATGAAGTCTGCCGTTTAGACTGTCGTATTGGAATATCCTGCGGAGGCCCTTTGAGTCCTGACCGTATGGTCATCTGTTCTCCGCCTAACCTGCCGGGATGGGTTTTGGTTCCCATTGTTTCTTATCTGTCAGATAAACTCCAGATGCCTGCCAGGATGTTAAACGACGCCGATGCCTGCGCCCTTGCCGAATGGAAATATGGGGCGGGTAAAGGATCTCTTCATATGATATTTCTCACCTTTGGTACCGGCCTTGGCGCAGGACTAATATTGAACGGGCGTTTATATACAGGGGCCTGCGGCATGGCGGGAGAAGTGGGGCACATCCGTCTTAAGGAGGACGGACCGGTGGGATATGGAAAGGCCGGGAGTCTGGAAGGATTTTGCAGCGGGGGCGGAATCCGTCAAATGGCGATAAGTAAAGCGAAGCAGATGGAAAAAGAGGGGAAAAGGGCATCCTATCAGACGGGAGAAATGGCAGAAATCAAGGCAAAGGATGTGGCAGAGGCAGCAGGGCAGGCCATGAGGATGCCGCAGAATTATTAAAAGAGTCGGGAGCATATTTCGGAAGAGGACTGTCCATGCTTATTGATATCCTGAATCCGGAGGTAATCGTAGCCGGCAGTATATACGCAAGAACCCATGAATTTATGGAAACAGCCATGTGGGAGGAAATCCACAGGGAGGCTCTTGCCTCTTCCGCAGCCGCGTGCAGGATCGTACCAGCCCAGTTAGGGGAGCGAATAGGGGATTATGGAGCTGTCATGGCTGCTGTTTATGAATAGAGTAACTGTTTTTTTGAAAAGGAGTGACAACAGAAGAGGAACGTGATAAAATA
This sequence comes from Lacrimispora celerecrescens, assembly GCF_000732605.1. GTDB lineage: Bacteria > Bacillota > Clostridia > Lachnospirales > Lachnospiraceae > Lacrimispora > Lacrimispora celerecrescens_B. The sequence goes on from NZ_JPME01000015.1 coordinate 231,074, forward strand.
ACCCTTGCGCATCTTAAAAGAGCGACAATATTTTTGAACAGAGGATGGAAAAAAATGGAAACTGATATGACAAGAGGCAATCCGCTTCCGATCATTTTAAAATTCACACTTCCGCTTCTGATGGGTAATATCTTTCAGCAGCTCTATAACATGGCAGATACCATTATCGTAGGCCGTTTTGTAGGTCCGGATGCACTGGCAGCAGTTGGCTCTACCGGTACGATTATGTTCCTGGTTATAGGATTTTCCCAGGGCATGAGCACCGGGTTTACGGTCCTTACCAGCCAGCGGTTTGGCGCAGGGGATGAAAACGGTGCAAAGCGATCTGTGGCCAACGGGATTATCCTGTCATCTTTCGTTATTGTGCTTATGACAGTCATAAGTCTCTCTTTTATGAGAACACTTTTAAGGGTTATGAACACGCCCGGAAATATTTTCGAGGATGCTTACACCTACATTTCCATCATCTGCATGGGAATTGTTGCAAATGTATTTTACAATCTGTTTTCCTCCTATCTCCGTTCCGTAGGGAACAGCCGGATCCCCCTTTTGTTCCTGATGTTTTCTGCCTCCTTAAACGTGGTGCTGGATCTTATTTTTATTATTAATTTCAAAATGGGAGTGGCTGGAGCTGCCTGGGCAACGAATCTTTCTCAGGGGATATCTGCAATCCTTTGCATTTGCTATATCTATAAAAAGGTACCGGTTTTAACTCCAAAGAGGAATCACTGGAAGCTGAATGCATCGGATACAACGCGCCAGCTTTCCGTAGGAATTCCCATGGCTCTTCAGTTTGGAATCACTGCATCAGGAACTATCATCATGCAGTCCGCGGTTAACTTATTTGGTTCAGCCGCAGTAGCAGCTTATACGGCCGCGAATAAGTTTCAGGGTTTGGTTTTACAGGGAATGGTCGCCATGGGTCAGACAATGGCTACGTATTCGGGTCAGAATTACGGGAAGGGAGACATCGGAAGGATCCGCCATGGTGTCAGGCTTGTACTGTGGACAGAGGTCGTTTATTCCATTCTTTCTTCTGTTATCGTTTGCTTAGTACTCCCATATGCATTAAGGCTGTTTTTCTCGGGTGATGTGGATATAACAGAAATGCTTCCATGGGCGAAAACCTATATCTATTTATGTGCTGTTTTCTATATTCCGCTTGGATTCATTTTTATATTCAGAAATACGATGCAGGGGTGCGGCTATGGTCTTCTTCCCATGCTGGGAGGAGTGGTAGAGCTTGCGGCCAGGCTGATAACTGCGGGATTTGCGATCCGTCTTTTAAGCTTTCCTTTAGCTTGTGCCTGCGATCCGGCGGCCTGGTTAAGCGCCGGGGTGTTCACGACACTTTCATATGTCTATATCATGAAGAAGGTGGAAAAAAGCAGGGAAAACAAAGGACTTGTCTGATCTTTTAAATTTCTTAATTTATTATTGATTTATAGTATAATATTTAGTATATTATGTAATAGATTATCTTAGGCGATATGTGAAAGGAGAATCATGATGATAAAAGTAGCTGTTGACGCCATGGGCGGCGACTATGCACCGGTGGAGATGGTGGCCGGAGCCGTAGAGGCGGTAAACGCGAATAAAGAAGTCCAGGTTCTCTTAGTAGGGCAGGAGCATATTGTATCAGAAGAACTGAAGAAGCATACGTTTCAAAAGGATCAGATACAGATTGTGAATGCATCAGAGGTAATCGAGACGGATGAACCTCCGGTTAACGCCATACGAAAGAAGAAAGATTCTTCCATCGTTGTGGGAATGAATCTGGTAAAACAAAAGGAGGCGGATGCTTTTGTATCGGCTGGCAGTTCAGGCGCTATACTGGTTGGCGGACAGGTGATTGTCGGACGGATAAGAGGGGTGGAACGACCACCGCTTGCTCCGCTTATCCCGACGGAAAACGGCGTTTCCCTGCTGATTGACTGCGGAGCCAATGTGGATGCAAGACCGTCCCATTTGGTACAGTTTGCCAGGATGGGATCCCTTTACATGGAGCATGTAGTGGGAATAAAGAATCCAAGAGTGGCTATCGTTAATATCGGCGCAGAAGAGGAAAAGGGAAATGCGCTTGTAAAAGAAACCTTTCCACTGTTAAAGGAGTGCAAGGATATCCATTTTACCGGAAGCATTGAAGCCAGGGAGATTCCGCATGGCGGTGCAGATGTCATTGTTTGCGAGGCATTTGTAGGCAATGTAATCCTGAAGCTTTACGAAGGAGTAGGAGCGACCTTAATCGATAAGGTAAAACGCGGTATGATGGGAAGTTTAAGGAGCAAAATCGGAGCTCTGCTTGTAAAACCTGCTTTGAAGGAAAGCCTGAAATCATTTGATGCATCTCAGCACGGCGGGGCACCGCTTCTGGGACTGAATGGCTTGGTTGTAAAAACCCATGGGAATTCAAAGGCAACAGAAGTGAAGAACTCCATACTTCAATGCGTAACCTTCAAAGAACAGGGAATTAATGATAAGATAAGAGAAAGTCTTAAAAAGAATGATGAAAGTCAAGAATAGGAGAGAGGAAGGAAAAGAAATGGAATTTGAGAAGTTACAAAACATAATTGCAGAGGTGTTAAATATTGAGCCGGATGAGGTGACCATGAACTCCACATTTGTGGATGACCTTGGTGCTGACTCCCTTGATGTGTTCCAGATCATTATGGGCATTGAGGAGGAATTTGATATTGAGATTCCAACGGAAGTGGCAGAAAACATCGTAAGTGTCAGTGACGCAGTAGAACAGATCAAGAATGCTTTAAATTAATAGATGTGGGTGCTGCCGGGGACTTTTTAGTCTGTCCGCAGCACCTTCTTTCATAATGAGAAGAGGTGTAAGATGAGCAGGAATTTAAAAGAACTGGAGGAGCGTATCGGCTACCGTTTTTCGGACAAGAATCTCATGACACAGGCCATGACACACAGCTCCTATGCCAATGAGCACCGGTTAAATAAGCTGGAATGCAACGAGCGACTGGAATTTTTGGGAGACTCTGTACTGGAAGTGATTTCCAGTGACTGCCTGTATCACAAGTATCCGGAAAATCCGGAGGGGGATTTGACAAAGATACGTGCCAGCATTGTCTGTGAACCGACTCTTGCCTATTGTGCAGAGGATATCAGGCTTGGAGAATACCTGCTTTTGGGCAGGGGGGAAGAAGCCACCGGGGGCAGAGGGCGTGCGTCGATCGTATCTGATGCTATGGAAGCGCTGATTGGGGCCATTTATCTGGACGGTGGTTTTGCTAATGCAAAAGAGTTTATCCTTCGTTTCATCATGAATGATCTGGAACATAAACAGCTCTTTTATGATAGCAAGACTATCTTGCAGGAGATTGTACAGAGTAAGACGGACGAGCCTTTAAGCTATGAGCTATTACGGGAAGAGGGACCGGATCATAACAAGGTATTTGAGTCTCAGGTCCTTATAGGCAAGGAAGTAATTGGCCAGGGGACAGGACGGACGAAAAAGGCGGCAGAGCAGGTAGCTGCCTATCATGGGATCCTCAGCCTAAAGAATACGGAAACACCCTGCGGGTATACCTCTATGTCCAAAGAGCATGGACAATAATAAGGAAACACCCTGCGGGCATCCCTCTATGTCCAGAAAGCATGGACAATAATAAGGAAACACCCTGCGGGCATACCTCTATGTCCAGAAAGCATGGACAATAATAAGGAAAAGAAAGGGCAGGCCCTGTAAAGCCTGTCGGCGTGAAATATGTATTTAAAAAGTATTGAAATCCAGGGTTTTAAATCTTTTGCCAATAAGATCGTCTTTGAATTTCATAACGGAATCACCGGCATCGTAGGCCCTAACGGCAGCGGCAAGAGCAATGTTGCCGATGCCGTGCGTTGGGTGCTTGGAGAGCAGAAGGTAAAACAGCTTCGAAGCTCCAACATGCAGGACGTGATTTTCTCCGGAACAGAACTGAGAAAGCCTCAGGGCTTTGCTTACGTTGCCATTACCCTTGATAATTCCGATCACCATCTGGCCATTGATTACGACCAGGTAACCGTATCGCGAAGGGTTTACCGTTCCGGCGAAAGCGAGTACATGATCAATGGCAGCGCCTGTCGTCTAAAGGATATTTATGAATTGTTCTATGATACCGGAATTGGTAAGGAAGGCTATTCCATTATCGGACAGGGACAGATTGATAAGATTCTAAGCGGAAAGCCTGAGGAGCGCAGGGAACTGTTTGATGAAGCCGCCGGTATTGTTAAATTTAAACGGCGTAAACTCATCGCCCAAAAGAAATTAGATGATGAAAAACAAAACCTCATCCGTGTCAATGACATTCTCACAGAGCTTGAAAAGCAGGTAGGCCCCCTTGCAAGGCAATCAGAGGCTGCTAAGGAATATCTTCGTTTAAAGGAAGATTTAAAAAAGTATGATGTGAACCAGTTCCTGATGGAGACTGAAGGAATCCAGAAACAGATGAAGGAAATCCAGGAAAAGGAAACCATTGTATCTCATGATCTGGATGATGCAAAGCAGACATCAGAGGGCATCCGGGAAGAATATGATGTTCTGGATACATATTTGGCGGAGCTGGAGGAGGCCATCAGCAGCGCCAGGAATGAGAATAATAAATCCAACATGGAGACGGGAAGCCTGGAAGGCCGGATCAATGTATTAAAAGAACAGATTAATACGGAACAGATGAATGCGGAGCACATTGCCGGTCGCATGAGAGCAATCCATGCTGAAATGCAGATGAAAATGGATCAGGCAGCCACTTATGAGGAAGAACGTTCCCTGATTGCAGACCAAGTGAAAGCCGCAGTAAAAGAACTGAAAGAAGCGGAAGAAGTTCTGCATTCAGAAGATGAAGCCATCCGCCTTTTGGAACAGCAGATTGAGGAAGGAAAGAGCGGGATCATTGATATCCTCAATGAAAAAGCTTCCCTGACCGCAAAACAGCAGCGATATGAAACCATGCTGGAACAGGTGAATGTGCGCCGTTCTGAGGTTTGCCAGAAGCTTTTAAAATTTAAAAGCGATGAATCTGAGCAGGATGAACAGCTGGAAACTCTTCAAACCGAAGCGGATGAGATAGAAACAAGAATCGCGGAAGGGCAGGAAGCCCAGGCGTTTTGTGAGAACCGGGTGGAGGAACTGACGGGCGAGGTCAAAAGGCTTAACAAGAACCTAAATGACAAACAGCAGGAATATCACACCAGTTATACAAAGCTGGAATCTCTCAGAAACATTGCAGAACGGTACGAGGGCTATGGCGGCAGCATCCGTCGCGTGATGGAGGTAAGAGACCGGATTCACGGCATTCACGGGGTTGTTGCGGATTTAATCACAGTTCCGAAAAAATATGAAATTGCCATTGAGACTGCTCTTGGCGGAAGCATCCAGAATATTGTTACCGATTCCGAAGCAACAGCCAAGCAGCTCATTGAATACTTGAAGAAAAACCGGTATGGAAGGGCAACCTTTCTTCCCTTAACCAGTATGGGAAACAGGGATTCCTTCCGCCAGGATAAGGCTCTTACAGAGCCGGGGGTATTGGGGCTTGCAAATACTCTGGTGGATACGGATGACCGGTATAAAGGTCTTTTAAATCATCTTCTGGGCCGTGTCGTTGTGGTTGATACCATTGACCATGCCATCGCCCTTGCGAAGAAATACCAGTATTCTTTCAGGATCGTAACACTGGAAGGAGAACTTTTAAGCGTCGGCGGTTCCATGACAGGTGGTGCTTTTAAGAATACCAGCAATCTGTTAGGCCGTAAGCGTGAAATGGAAGAACTGGAAGAAATCTGCTCCAAGGCCCTTTCCGATGTCGAGCGGTTAGAAAAAGAACTGGTGATGAACGAGGGACTCCTTGGGGAAAGCAGGGAAGAACTGGAAAAGATCCGGGCAGAAAAACAGCAGCTTTATTTAAAACAAAATACGGTTAAAATAAATATACGCCGGATTGAAGATAAAAAAGAAGAAATCAAGGAATCCTACGGTGACCTGGAGAGGGAAAACGGCCAGCTTGAGGTGCAGATTCGAGAAATCAGTGCCAGCCAGCAGGAGCTCCTTACATCCGTTGATAAGTTGGAAATACAGAATCAGGATACGGTCGGAGAGCTGGAACGTTTAAACGGCCGGCTTGAAACTGCCAGGACAGATCGGGAACAGCACTCCAAAGACTTATCGTCAGTCCAGCTGAAAACCTCAGGTTTAAAGCAGAAGGATGATTTTGAACTGGAAAATATCAGGCGTGTGAAAGAAGAGATTCATCGTCTGGAGGAAGAGCTTTCCGGACTTTCAAACGGTACCAATGGGTCTAATTCCATTATTGAAGAGAAACAAAAAGAAATTGAGGTATTAAAAGGCAGGATCGAGGAAAAAAAGGTATACTCAGAAGAACTGGAAGGCATCATAAATGAGAAGTCCGTACAAAAAGAAACCAGTTCAAAGGAGCAGAAAGAATTGTTCCGAAAACGAGAAGAGCTTACGGGAAGGATCAGCCTTTTGGATAAAGAACTGTTCCGTCTGCAAAGCCAGAAGGAAAAGCTGGATGAGTGGATGGAGAACCATGTCAATTACATGTGGAATGAATATGAATTAACTTTTTCCACTGCAAAGGATTTGAAGAACCAGGAATGGACGTCACTCCCTGAGATTAAACGTATGATCCAGTCCTTAAAAGAGGAGATCCGGAAGCTTGGCAATGTCAATGTCAATGCCATTGAGGATTACAAAGAGGTATCAGAGCGCTATGAATTCATGAAGACCCAGCACGATGATCTGGTGGCCGCAGAGGGCACCCTGCTAAAGATTATCGATGAACTGGATACTGGAATGAGAAAACAATTCGAGGAAAAGTTCCGTGAAATACGACAGGAGTTTGATAAGGTGTTTAAGGAGCTTTTCGGAGGAGGAAGGGGTACATTAGAGCTGGTAGAGGATGAGGATATCCTGGAAGCAGGAATTCAAATCATATCCCAGCCGCCTGGCAAGAAGCTTCAGAATATGATGCAGCTTTCCGGTGGAGAAAAGGCATTGACAGCGATTGCACTGCTGTTTGCCATCCAGAACTTAAAGCCCTCTCCATTCTGCCTTCTTGACGAGATCGAAGCAGCCCTTGATGATTCCAACGTGGACCGTTTTGCAAAATACCTGCATAAACTGACAAAATATACTCAGTTTATTGTTATTACACACAGACGTGGTACCATGTTATCCGCAGACCGTCTATATGGTATTACCATGCAGGAGAAGGGCGTTTCAACGCTAGTATCTGTAAACCTGATTGAAGAAGATTTAGAAAGTTAAGGAGGCCGACTATGGGTGAGAAAAAGGGATTCTTTGGAAAGCTGGTCGCTGGGCTGCAGAAGACAAGGGACAACATCATCTCGGGCGTAGATTCCATATTCAGCGGTTTTTCAGCCATTGATGATGAGTTTTATGAGGAAATTGAAGAGATCCTGATTATGGGGGATCTGGGTATCCAGACCACCATGTCGATTATGGACGATTTGAGAAAGAAAGTAAAGGAACAAAACATCAAGGATCCCATGGAATGCAAACAGCTACTCATGGACAGCATCATGGAACAGATGGATCTGGGCGAAAATGCCTATGAATTTGAAAAACAGCGGTCCGTTCTTTTGATCATCGGCGTAAATGGAGTGGGAAAAACCACATCAGTTGGAAAGCTGGCCGGGCAGATGAAGGATGACGGAAAGAAGGTGATCGTTGCTGCGGCAGATACATTCCGTGCGGCTGCTATCGAGCAGCTAAGCGAATGGTCCAAAAGGGCCGGTGTGGACATCATCGCACAGCAGGAAGGTTCCGATCCTGCGGCAGTTGTTTATGATGCGGTAGCAGCGGCAAAATCCAGGCATGCGGATCTTTTGATCTGTGATACCGCAGGCCGTCTGCATAACAAGAAAAACCTGATGGAAGAACTTAAAAAGATCAATCGAATCATTGATAAGGAATACCCAGAGGCTTACCGGGAAACCCTGGTAGTGCTGGATGGGACCACTGGACAGAATGCACTTGTCCAGGCGAAGCAATTCATGGAAGTTGCGGATATTACCGGAATTATCCTTACAAAGCTTGACGGAACCGCAAAAGGGGGCATTGCGGTCGCTATTCAGTCAGAACTTGGAATTCCTGTAAAATATATTGGGGTAGGAGAGAAACTTGATGACCTGCAGAAATTCAATGCAAAAGAATTTGTAAGCGCATTGTTTCACGTTGAAGAGAAAGAAGAGGCGTAAAGTATGTTGACATTGGAAAAGTTTGAAGAAGCATCGGAAGCCGTTAGCAAAGTTATCCTGGAAACAAAACTGATATACAGTGAGTATTTCTCCACCCAGACCGGTAATAAGGTATATTTCAAGCCGGAAAATATGCAGTATACCGGTGCTTATAAGGTAAGAGGGGCTTATTATAAAATCAGTACCCTGTCTGAAGAAGAAAAATCCAAAGGTCTTATAGCTGCCTCTGCAGGTAATCATGCCCAAGGCGTTGCCTATGCGGCGAAGCTGGCCGGCATTCCGGCGACCATCGTAATGCCTACCACGGCACCATTAATGAAAGTAAACCGTACCAAAGGCTATGGAGCGGAGGTCATATTAGAAGGCGACGTTTTTGATGAGGCTTGCAATTATGCCTACAAGCTTGCGGAAGAACGGGGACTTACCTTTATTCATGCTTTTGATGACTTGGACGTAGCGGCCGGACAGGGAACCATTGCCATGGAGATCATCAAGGAACTTCCTACGGTTGATTATATCCTGGTTCCCATCGGAGGAGGCGGCCTTTGTACAGGAGTTTCTACTCTTGCCAAGATGTTAAACCCCAAGATCAAGATTATCGGCGTGGAACCGTCAGGTGCCAACTGTATGCAGGAATCCTTACGACAGGGGAAGGTAGTTTCCCTTCCAGGAGTCAACACGATTGCAGACGGAACTGCTGTAAAATGCCCGGGAGAAAAGCTCTTCCCCTACATCGAGAAAAATGTGGATGAAGTCATTACCATAGAAGATTCCGAACTGATCGTGGCATTCCTTGACATGGTTGAGAACCATAAGATGATCGTGGAGAATTCAGGGCTTCTGACTGTTGCGGCTTTAAAGCACATGAACGTGGACAATAAAAAAATTGTTTCTATCTTAAGCGGGGGAAACATGGATGTGATCACCATGGCTTCCATCGTCCAACTGGGACTGATGCAGAGAGACCGTATCTTTACGGTATCTGTTCTGCTTCCGGATAAGCCAGGAGAACTTGCAAAGATATCTGCACTTCTTGCAAAAGAACAGGGTAATGTTATCCGTCTGGACCACAACCAGTTTATCAGCATTAACCGGAATGCGGCAGTGGAACTTCGCATAACCATGGAAGCATTTGGAACGGAACATAAGAATACTATTATGGCAGCACTTACGGCTCAGGCTACAGGCCTAAGCTGGTTAAATCAAAAGGAACTTATGCGGATTAAGATTCCATATATACAAAAAAAGCACGGGATTGTACCGCGCTTTTTTGTATATAAAAAGTCAAAGCAATGCTTTCCGGATATAACTTTGAGAGCAGATGAGACCGGTGAAGCAATGTTGTTAATTCTTTAAATACTTGATGCAACATAGGAAAACCATAACATAAACAACATACTTAAAAATTTCAAATAACTGCAGGAACATTGCGAAATAAGTAAACATGTGGTACCTCCTAATTATTTCTCTATTTATATTATATAACAGATGAATTGAAAATAATAGTAGGATAACCATTAAGACTATTTACAATTTACTAGATATTGGAAATTTAATATTGATAGCCGGCAGGACGTGTGATATTCTACTCATAAAGAATGATTATAGTAGCGAAGGGAGAATTTCTATTGGATATCTTTAATGTGGATAAATTGCCTGAACAGTATGTTTGGGATGACGAGATCGGTTTGGTTACAAAGTTGTTGGGGGATGCTGCAGGAAGTGAGAAGATCTATGTAAATATTGATTATGTTCCACCTAAAGCATACAGTACAAGATATCATAGTCATTCACAGCAGGAAGAGTTCTTTATGATCCTTTCTGGAACGGGAATTTTGCGCTTAAACGGAGAGGAGAAAACCGTTAAACAAGGAGATTTTATAGCAAAGCTGGCAGGGAAAAATATTGCCCACACATTCTATAATTCCAGTAACGAGGTATTGACAATCTTGGACATTGGAACGAATCAAAATGAAGATACCTGCTATTATCCTGATGATGATATGTATATGCAAAAATCTTATGAAATGAGACGGATTTTTAAAGGATCAGATTTAAATACTTCATGGCTCCCAGAGCCGAATCCAAAAGAGTAAGATTTTATAATGTAATTATTAATATTAAAACTATCAATAGAAAGTTGGTAGTTTTTTAATTGCCAGAATGAGAATAACTTAATATTGATCGTTGACACAGCATCTTGAATTATAAAATAAAAAGATGAATTTTACGGGGGAGTTTAGAAATGGCTAAGGCAGTTTTTTTTGATTTGTTTTTTACATTAATATATCCCTGTTATTTAATTGAAAATGAATATGATGTCATAGGTATTTCATCATTTGAATGGGAAAGTTATGCTGAAAATAATATACTATATGATGAAAGGGCAAAGGGAAAGATAAGGAACGAACGTGAGATAATCGATAGAATTGTTAATATTATGCCATATAAGGTAACTGAGGAACAAAAACGAAAGATATTACTGAAACGTGAAGAACGAATGAAACGTGCACTATTATCAATTGATAATAAAGTACTTGAAGTTCTTGGCAGAATTCGTGAAAAAGGTATCAAGATAGGCCTTATAAGTAATGCTGATATAATTGATATAAAATATTGGAATGATTCTCCACTGTCTACATTTTTCGATTCGGTTATATTTTCATGTGATGTCGGAATATTGAAGCCTGAAACAGAAATTTATCAATTGGCTATGAAAAGTTTAAATGTCAAGCCAGAGGAAAGTATTTTTATTGGCGATGGTGGATCAAATGAATTGTTTGGGGCTCGAAGAGCGGGTATGAAAACAATTTTTAGCGAATATTTAGATTGTAAATCAAATATTCAAAAAGAAATGATTATTAATTATACAGATTATCATATTGAGAGTTTTGATGATATATTGAAATACATAGATTAATAAGGTCCAGGCCCACCAATTAAGATGGTGCAGTAATCAGGAAAAAAGATAATATTTTTAGCCAGATCCAAAATCAGTACCGGAAAACCACTTTCCGGTACTGTTGAATTTCTTCTATTATTATATCATGTGTTACAATAATGACCCGGTTGCTCAGCCCGATGTGATTGGCCTGTAATTAACGGGTTCTTCTATTACGTGGTCATAACGGTATGCTGAAAAAACAAGCCCAAGAAGTAACATATTGAGGAGTATACTTAACTGCCCCTCCGAAATCAGGGGTAGATTGGGGAAAAGTGCATATTGATAACCAAAGTTTCCCAAGAGGTAAAATACTCCCTGCCAAAGCAGGCATTGGCCACAGCTAAAAGCAAGAGATGAAGCCAGATTCCCATGGATCCGTCTAATGTATGAAAAAAGGATCCAGTAAAACAGACCGATAGCCCCTATCAGAACCAACCCAGGAAGCCATCCAAACAGGAAGATACATACTGCAATCAAGTAATTATTATGATAGTGCTGAGGAAGGATATCCCAGAGTGTCACATCATCTGCCTGGTAATGGATATATCGGGGACGGCCTCCTTGATTACGAATTGTCTTTACCATATCCTGAAATTCCTGCTCTTGTTTGTCGGTATAAATCCATGTAGTGTTTATGCCAATTTGCCATGGATCACGGGAAGCAAAATACCATGCACCAGTACCGTAATCCATCATTTCCTCCGCGGAGAGTTCAAGACCGCTGGTAAGAGGCGTTCTTGAAAGTAATTTCTGAATCAATATCCCATTGTATGTATCATCCCAGGTGGTGCGAATCGCGGACTGTGGTGATAGAAAAGCTACTGTTTTTACTCGGCCGGATGGTGTTAAAAAAAGCGGACTTCCGAGAAGAACAAGAAATGCCAGTGTACCGGTATAAAGAAATTTTTTCTTACCGGAAAAAATCCCACGGTGAATCATAAAACACACAGTTCCAAGTATACTCAGTAGAAAAATGGCTCCTGAAGTATCGCTGAAATGATACGGGCCAAATGTATACATGAGAAGCATCCATACACCTGCACACCCAAGAGCGGCTGCCAGGAATTTCTTTCTGTTATGGCGGGAACAATACAGCAGCACTGTAATCACTGGAACTAATAGTAATGTTGCAAAATAGGAAGTACTGACAATCCCAATCCGTCTTCCGCTGACTTCTGTCAGGAAAAATATCACGATTTGAGCCAGATACAACAGGCATATTAATGATGCCAGTATCTTTCTGTGCCGGATTAAAAAGGGATACCCCTTTAATGCTGTAAACACAAGCAAAATCCCTCCTGGAATATAGTAAAGAAAGCCATTTGACATCTGCTCCGGTGTCCATTGAAAAAAGCAGGAGAGAACAAAGCCTACTAGTAGCAGCAAAGCGGTAATGAAGGCAAGTCTAGGAGATTTTTGAATCTTGTGGGCCTCATTCAGCTCGGTACCGATGGCAATTGGATCCCCCATGCCACGAAGAGCCTTATGTTCCGCATCATCATGAGAAAGTCCCTGTGATTCATAATCCTCAATCCGGTCATTAATATGTGATTCCAGCTCTTGATGGATGGAGGGACGTAACGGTTTATAAGAAATCTGTTCTGTTACCTCTTCCAGAAAGTGGGAGACTGCAGAATCAGAGATTTTTTTATTCAAATAGAACACCTCCCATCACCTGGTTGACGGCAGTCTGGTAGACCTTCCACTCTTTTGATTTTTCATCCAGCATCTTCTGCCCATGAGAAGTAATTGCATAATATTTGCGGCTGCGGCCGTTTTCTGCAGTCTGATGATAACTGGTGACTGCTCCCTGTTGTTCCAGGGTGTGCAGAATTGGGTAGAGTGTGCCTTCCTGAAGCTGAAATACATTCTGGCTTTGCTGTTCCAGTATACGTATTATCTGGTATCCATACATGCTTTGTTCTTTCAAAAGCTTCAGCACCAGCATAGAAGTGCCGAGAGCCATATAGCGTTTGTCCATAGGATTTCCCCTTTCTCAGTATTTGTGATTTTCATAACACAATACCTAGATAATCTAAGTATAGTAATTATTATACCTAGACAATCTAAGTATGTCAAGCCGTTAAAAATGAATGAAACCGGAATAAAAATTAAAGCAGTCAGAAGGTAGTCCCTTCAGACATGCCCGGGACAGGCATTTGAATACAGAAAAGAGGAAAGACCAGAAAATGATCTTTCCCCATAATTGCGTATCTTATTTAAAACATTTTCATGAATGATTATAATTGCGTACAGTTGCATAGCCTTGGAAGACAATACTGGGGCATCGTTATTTCCCATCATCTGTAAACGGATAGGTGACCCGGTTTTCGTGTTCTCTCGGCGATATGCCCGTAACCTTTTTAAATACCTTGCTGAAATAGTAAGGATTATCAAAGCCCAGTTTATCAGAGATTTCATACATCAAGTACTGATGGGTATCGATAAGCTCCATGGCATGCTGGATCTTAACCTGGGCAATATAATCTGATAGGGTAGTCCCAGTCAGTTTTTTAAAAGTATTACTTAAATGCCCGGAGCTTATGTTTAAAGCTTCGGCAACATCGGCCAGGGTCAGCTTTTCCATGTAGTGTTCCTTGATGTAGCTTCTGGCCAGATCCACAAGTTTGTCGGAACGGGTGGATTTCCGGTCCTCTAAAAGGCGGCACAGCTTCTGGCAGAAGCTTCTCAGCCATTCCAGAATATCCTCCAGGCTGTTAAAATGATTCAGCTGCTCGGCAATGTTAATGGTATAAGGAAAGATCTCCTGATAGCTGTCATCCCCTGTTTCAAAAAATGAATAGAGATAGGTGTAGATGTTGATGCATGCGCTGGTTGCCTGTTCCTTACGTGGCCTGTTTTCCCGGAACAGGGTGATGATTTCTTCAAAGATGGAAGCAAGCTTCTCACTGTCGTTCTGGCTTATATAAGCAGCCAGATCTTTTTTAAATACGTTAATATTAAATTTTTTTGCCTGGCTGAAATGGGTGTTCTGTCCCTCATAAAAAACCACTTGGGATGAAGAATCGAAGTAGTAATATTCCAGTGCTGTCAAGGCTTCTGAGAATGCCTGGGGGAGTTCCAAAATCTTTTCTTTTGTCTTGCTGACGCCGTAGACGGCAGAGAGCTCAAAGTAAGTTTTTAAAGCAACGCTGAATTTCTGACAGAATTCCCTTATCACATTTTGGGAAAAGGCTCCTTCTTTAAAGGAGGCTGTAAGGAGATAAGTATCCTGCCGGTATTCAAGGATTGTGTAATGAAAGAAAAACCTTGCTGCAATTCCACCAAGTATATCAATTAACTGCCTGCTGACGGAATGCAGGTCAAAGTTTTCCCCGCTTGCATCAAAGTCTATGTGGGTAGGGCTTAAGGAAAACAGGATGACAAAAGGAGCCGGATACTGCTCCTCCAATTCTTCAGGGATATCAGAATCTGTCTCCTGGGAAAGAAAAAGACGGCGGAACGCTGCCTTTGCCAGGTCCTCTTGATTATTCTTTAGCTGGCTGTCCATAAGGCGGTGCTGCTTATTGACTAGCAGGTCACAGGCCTCCTTGGCCCGTTCCAAAGCGTTTACAAGAGCTTCTTCATTCAGATCGATTTTCACCAGATAGTCGGAGGCACCCAGAGAAAGGGCCTTTTTCACCAGATGGAATTCTTCTAAGTTTGTTAATACGATAAAAGAAAAGTCACAGCCGTTTTCCTTGCATTTTTCCACCAGATCCAGCCCGCTGAGCACGGGCATCCGGATATCTGTAATAACGATATCCGGATGAAGATCCATGATCATCTCAAATGCGGAAGGGCCGTTGGTTGCCTTTCCTATAATAGTGCACTCATAGTTTTCCCATATAATCAGGGAAGCGATGCCGGCTAGAATAAGCGGCTCATCGTCTATAATAATAATTCGATACATGCTGTCTTTATACCCCTTTGTCAGCCCTTCTTAAAATTCCAAAGGAAGGGCAATGGTAATTAATGTGTATTGGTCTAATTCGCTTTCAAGCTTTAATCCGTATTCTTCTCCGTAAACCAGCTTTAATCTCCGGTCTACGTTTGGAAGCCCGATTCCGCTCATATTGCTTCTTGTGATGCGGGAAGTATCTGTTAACAGCGTTTCAATGCCTTCTGGAGAAATGCCGATGCCGTTGTCCCTTATTGTAATATAAAGGACACTGTTTTCAGCAAAAACGTGTATCTGTATCAGCCCGTTTCGTCCGCTTGGTTCGATTCCGTTAAAGATGGCGTTTTCCACAATAGGCTGAAGGGTCAGCTTCACGATTTTGGCATCGTATAAAACTTCCTGATCAACCTCTGTGGTCACATCAAAAAGTTCAATATATCGGATTTTCTCTATAATAACATAATTTTGTAAAAAATCCAATTCCTGACGAAGAGTTACTTTTTCGTTGAATCCCTTTGCCATGTTCTTTAACAGAGAGGACAGAGCAGTGACTACCTGTACGATCCCGCTGTTTTTCTGCATGGTTGCGATCCATTTGATAGAATCCAGAGTGTTGTAAAGAAAATGAGGATTAATCTGGGCTTGAAGCATTTTGATTTCCAAATCCTTTTTTTCTTTTTCGCTTTGAACCCTGGTTTCCAAAAGATCGGAAATTCGGTCAGACATTTGGTTAATCTGCTTTCCTATGCTTCCGATTTCATCATCTGTTTCAATGGAACGGTCCGGTTCGAAATTTCCCATGGAGATGAATTCCAGACGTTTTTTCAAACGGCTGATAGGAGCACTTAGCTGGCGGGATATAAACCAGGACAAGGTTAAGCCGATGGTACAGCAGAAAAAGAATATGAGAGCAATGGTACCACCAATCATGCCATGGTCAAGGTTAAGGTCTGAAATTGGCAGGATCTGAAAGAAGATCAGACCGCTGATTAATTGCCTCTGATAGGAGATGATACAATCCTTTCCATTCAGCAAAGTGCGGAAATTGCCCTGGGGGTCTTTTAAGTTTCTAAGAGTGACCAGCAGATCAGAGACATCATAATCCTTTCCATTCACAGAAGAAATGATACTTCCATCTAAAGTGGACGCAAAGATGATCTGTCCATCTCCCATGCTTTCCAGGGTATCGGAAAACAGGCGGGGAGAAATAGCCAGAAATATCCAGGCATCCTCCGGATTGCTGCTTGAGGAATATTTTAATGGTCTAAGAAGAGGGAGCAGCTTAGGGGTGTAATTCATTGGAGAAAAAGGGTTGTCCTCCAGGGAGAGAAGATACTGGGTATTCTCTCTGGAAAGCATATCGTGGAACCAGGGCGCATTTTGGATGTCTCTAAAATCGAAAGAGGAGCCGTAGGCGCTCCCTGCTTGCAGGATTTCTCCGTTGCTATAAAGAGTGATCTTATAGATATATTTGCTGTAACCTGAAATTGCGCAGAAGTCCCTTAGTACATTGGAAGCGTATAGCTTAATATAAGCAGCATCTCCGTATTCCGACTGTTTTAGGGAAGGTGTGTAAAATAAAGACTTTCTTTCTGAACAGGTCACAATGATGTTGACCATTTCCTCGTAAGCAACTTCCATCCGGTCGGACAGAATCTGTATGCGGTTAACAGAATTTTCCGTTTCATTTTGAATAGCATCCTTATAATAGGAGTGATAGTTATAAAAGCTTACTGCACAGGCGATACTTATAACTACAAGAAGATTATATAGAAGAAGCTTATACTGAAATGTGCGGGGCATGACAGAGTTCCTTTCTAAACCTCGTGAGTAGTCGTCAAAGTTTAACAAGCTTGACCTTGACTCGTTGCCTTCACGAGAATAAATTTAATAATATCATATCCTTTATTACGCAGAAATTCAACGAATATAAAAATTAATCTTAAAAAAGTATAAGAATCTAAATAAAATATATGTTTGGGATCATGAAAAACGGTTATGAGTAAAAAAAATAATAGAATTATGCAAATCGTTTATTCCGATAAGGCTTTAAATCTGTTATTCTTATACCACAAAGAACACATACGCGCGTAGTTCTAAAAAAAGGGAGGTTTCAATCTAATGAAATTAAAACGAGTTTTAGCTATGATGTTAGCAGCCGGTATGGTTTGCACATCTTTAACTGCTTGTGGTGGTAGCAAAACAGCAGAGACCAGTGCTGCAGGTTCAACTGAAAAGACAGAAACAACAAAATCAGATGAAAAAGCAACGAGCACAGGAGAAAAGAAAGTTCTTTCCGTTACTACATGGGACTATGATACATCACCTACATTCCAGACTGTAGTTGATGCCTACATGGCAAAACATCCAGATGTTGAAATTAATGTTATTGATACATCAGCTGATGAATACAACAATTCCCTGGGAATAAGCTTATCTGCAGCTCAGCCGGATCCAGACGTAATCTGGGTAAAGGACATGGGTTCCATGCTCCAGATGGCAGATAAAAAACAGCTTCTTCCTTTGGATGATTTCATGAAGAAAGATAATTTTGATTTATCCATTTATAATGGTGCAGCAGAGCAGCTTCAGTATAACGGAGCTACCTACGGACTTCCATACCGTTCCGACTGGTATATCTTATACTACAATAAGGACCTTTTTGATGCGGCAGGCGTTCCTTATCCATCAAATGATATGACCTGGGATGAGTATAATGATCTTGCAGCTAAGCTGACCTCTGGTGAAGGCAGTTCAAAGGTTTATGGCGGACATAACCACACCTGGCAGGCACTTGTATCAAACTGGGCTGTTCAGGATGGCAAACACACCGTTGTTGAAAAGGATTATTCCTTCTTAAAGCCATGGTATGAGCAAGCTCTTGCATTACAGGATAATGGTTATATTCAGGATTTCTCTACTTTAAAGACAGCAAATATCCATTATTCATCAGTATTCAAAAATCAGCAGTGTGCTATGATGCCAATGGGTTCCTGGTTTATCGCAACTATGATCCAGTCTCAGGCATCAGATGAAACTTCCTTTAACTGGGGCATTGCAAGGATTCCTCATCCTGCTGATACAGAAGCCGGTTACACAGTAGGAGCTCTCACTCCTGTCGGAATCAGTGCTTACACTGATGAGCCTGACTTATCCTGGGATTTTGTAAAGTTTGCAACCAGCGAAGAAGCAGCTAACATTTTAGCTGAACAGGGCGTATTTACCGGTATCCAGACAGAAGAGTCATTAAAGACCATTGCTTCTGCACAGTTCTTCCCAGAGGGAGATTCAAATGTTGAAGCACTGACTTATACTCACTATATATTTGACCGTCCTTTAGATCCAAAGATTACTGAAATCAAAACTGTGCTTGAAGAAGTTCATGAAATGATCATGATTAAGCAGTATACCGTTGATCAGGGAATCGAAGAACTGAACAAGCGTGTTGCGGAGATCAAGGGCTGGTAAAAATTTGATTGCCCGGAGAGCGCCTTTTCAAATATTATGGCAAGGCGCTCTTTTTGTGGCAAAAAGCAGGTGAAAAGGAGGTTAACCCTGTATGAAAGAAGTAAAAAAGACGATAAAGTCTCATCAAATGAAGGCAATCCGAAGTAACCTGATTGGTTATTCCTTTATTCTACCCAATTTAATCGGATATGCAATTTTTGTATTCATTCCCGTTATCTTTTCTTTTGTTTTAAGTGTTATGAAATGGGATGGTTCCCGGGCTCCCATGGAATTCGTAGGATTAAGTAATTTTGTTCAGATTTTTAATGATAGGATTTTTGTTCAATCCTTTATTCACACGATTCAATACGCACTGCTCACTGTATTACCAACCTTAGTGCTGGCACTTTTACTGGCAGTTCTGTTGAACCATAAGTTAAAGGGGATCGCAGTTTTCCGTACAGCATTGTATTTCCCTTATATTGCTTCCATCGTAGCAGTCGGTGCGGTGTGGAATATGCTGTTTCAGCCGGACTTTGGACCAATCAATGAATTTCTTAGATTTATTGGCATTTCCAAACCCCCCAGGTGGGTTGTGGATGTGAAATGGGCCATGGTAGCTATTTCTATCGTAAGCGTATGGAAATACATGGGATACTATATGATCGTTTATCTGGCAGCTCTTCAGGGAATCTCAGGCTCTCTTTATGAAGCGGCAGGAATTGACGGAGCCAACGGCTTCCAGAAGCTTCGTTATATTACCATTCCCATGCTGACTCCAACCACATTCTTCGTTCTGATCATGCTGACGATCCAATGCTTCAAGGTATTTGACCTTGTATACGTAATGACAGGTGGAGGTCCTGGTAATGCAACTAAGACTCTGGTTAATTATATATACGAAAAGGCATTTACAAGCTGGGAGTTTGGACCGGCAAGTGCTGGCGCGCTTGTTCTGTTTTCAGTAGTGCTTATTGTCACCCTGATTCAGTTTGCTGGTGAAAAGAAGTGGTCTAAAGATTTGATGTAAGGAGGGAAAGCGATGAGAACAAAATCAAAGAGTTTGAACATATTTCTATATTTGGGATTGATTGCTTTATCCCTTTTTATGCTGGTGCCCTTTTATTGGATGGTAATTTCTTCTTTAAAGCTTAATAAAGACGTATTTTCCATACCTATGACATGGTGGCCAGAAACGGTGCATTTGGAGAACTACAAAATCATCTGGAAGAAGCTGCCTCTTGTGACCTTCTTTTTCAATACCGCCAAGCTGACGGTCATTACGACCGTAATCCAGCTGTTCACCAGCTGCTTTGCTGCTTACGGTTTTACGAAGACACGTTTTAAAGGCAGAGATTTAATCTTCCTTATGTATGTTACGACCATAGCCGTTCCATGGCAGGTTTACATGGTTCCCCAGTTTATTCTGGTTTCCAAGCTTGGACTTAACGATACTCATTTAGGATTGATCCTGATGCAGGCCTTTTCCGCATTCGGTGTATTTTTAATCCGACAGTTTTATATCAGCATTCCTGACGAATTGTGTGAAGCAGCCAGGATTGATGGATTAAACGAGTACGGTATATTTGCTAAAATCGTATTCCCACTTGGCAAGCCGGCAATGGCAACCCTGACTATCTTTACCTTTACGAATGTATGGAATGATTTTATGGGACCATTGATCTATTTAAAGACAAAAGAATTAAAGACTATTCAGCTTGGTATCCGTATGTTTATATCTCAGTTTGGAGCTGATTATGCATGGATCATGGCAGCCTCTGTGTGCTCATTGATCCCGGTTATCATTGTATTCTTAAGCTGCCAGAAGTTCTTTGTTGAGGGCGTTGCAGCCAGCGGAATCAAGGGCTAAGCGGAAAGGAAACACCCTACGGGTATACCTTTATGTCCAAATAGATGGACTTAGGTGGAAACACCCTACGGGTATACCTTTATGTCCAAAAAGATGGACAATAGGTGGAAACACCCTACGGGTATACCTTTATGTCCAAAAAGATGGACAATAGGTGGAAAGGAGAGGCATATGGCACAAACATTGGAACAAATAAAAACCTATCCTGGAATGGAAGAGGGCATGGTTCAAAAAGCTCTTGATGATGCAGTAAAGATCGTCAAAGAGAACCTATCGGTATTTACGGATAAATTCCAGTCTTCCAACAGTTTTGACGAATTTTATGAAGCAACAGAAAATGTAGAATGGACAACAGGATTCTGGACAGGAGTGATCTGGCTGGCTTATGAGCATACCGGCGATGAAGCGTTCCGGAAAGCGGCAGAAGTGCAGGTAGAAAGCTTTCTTGACAGAATAGAGAATAAAATTGATGTAAATCATCACGATATGGGATTTTTATTCAGCTTATCCTGTGTGGCAGCCTATAAGCTGACCGGCAATGAGCACGCAAAAAAAGCGGCTCTATTGGCAGCGGACCATTTGGCGGAACGTTACCGGGAGAAAGGGAAATTCCTTCAGGCCTGGGGAAATCCTGGGGAACCGAAGGAATACAGACTGATCATTGACTGTCTGTTAAATCTTCCCCTGCTTTACTGGGCAACAGAAGTGACGGGAGATCCTTCATATGAAGAAAAGGCGGAAAATCATATCAGAACTGCTATGAAATGCATTCTTCGTCCTGATCATTCCACTTATCATACTCATTTCTTTGACGTAGAGACCGGGGAGCCGACCTATGGCGTAACCCATCAGGGAAACCGCAATGGCTCCGCATGGGCCAGAGGCCAGGCTTGGGGCATATATGGAATCGCCTTAAGCTACCGGTATTTAAAAAATACAGAATACATGGATTTATTCTGCTGGGTAACGGATTATTTTATCGAACACCTGCCGGAAGATCTTGTGCCTTACTGGGATTTTGACTTTGACACGGGAAGCACGGAGCCGAGAGATTCCTCTGCTTCTGCCATTGCTGTCTGCGGAATCTTAGAAATGGCAAAATATTTGGAAAAAGATAAAGCTAAGGTATATTTAGATGCTGCTGACCGTATGCTAAGGGCACTGGTGGATCATTGTGCCAACAAGGATTACAAAAAATCCAACGGACTGCTGCTTCATGGCACCTACGCCAGGGATTCCAAGGAGAATACCTGTACGAACCGTGGCGTGGATGAATGCAATACCTGGGGCGATTATTTTTACATGGAGGCTCTTACCAGGCTTTCAAAGGATTGGGAGCTGTACTGGTAGGAACTGTGGAAGAATAAGGAGAAAAAAATGAAAACAAATCTGCTGTATGTTTTTGCCGATCAGTGGCGGGCTCACGCCATAGGATATATGAACATGGATCAGGTGGTGACTCCAAATATTGACTCCTTTGCTCAGGAGAGCATGAGGTTTACCAATGCTTACAGTACGTTCCCCTTATGTTCTCCTCACAGAGCTTCCCTGATGACAGGGAAATACCCATTCCGTGTGGGGATGTGGACCAATTGCAAGATAGGACTGGAAGAAAAGGTCATGCTAAGGCCCCAGGAGCTCTGTATCGGAGATGTGCTGAAGGCCGAAGGATATCAAACGGGTTACATTGGCAAATGGCACCTGGATGCTTCTGAACTTAACTTTTCATCCAATCCAAAATCAGGCGCAAAAGACTGGGATGCCTATACCCCGCCTGGAGAGAGAAGGCATGGGTTTGACTACTGGCTCTCTTATGGAGCCTGGGATGACCATTTGGATCCTCATTACTGGCAGGATGATGAAAAGCAAATAAAACCAGGAAAGTGGTCTGCGGAATTTGAAACAGATAAGGCCATCGAGTACATGGAAACAAAGAAAGGAGAGGAACAGCCTTTTGCGCTGTACTTATCCTATAATCCGCCCCATCTTCCCTATGAGTTGGTACCGGACCGGTATTACGATAAATTTAAGGATTTAGAGGTGCACTACCGGGAAAATGTTCCGGAGGAGATGCGGGAAAAAGGAGGACTTCTGGAAACCCAGACCAGGCAATATTACGCCGCAGTTCATGGAATCGATGAACAGTTTGGAAGAATCCTTCAATATTTAAAGGATCATAATATGGAAGAGAATACCATTGTCGTTTTATCTGCGGACCATGGAGAAATGCTTGGTTCCCATGGGCTGATGAGTAAAAATGTCTGGTATGAGGAGTCTATCCATATTCCACTTATGATGCGTCAGAAGGGTAGAATACAGGCAGTAGACAATGACGGAATCTTTGCAAGCCCGGACCATATGCCGACCATTCTGGAACTTCTGGATCTTTCCGTACCCGAAACATGTGAGGGCTATAGTCATGTGAAAGGAATGTTCGGAAAAGATGAGAACGAGCCGCAGGATATGTTGATCTGTTCCTATCCGGGCGGTGCGGATGCGGTAAAGGCGTTTTCCGACAAGGGGCTTACCCATAAGGCTTATGGCTGGAGAGGCATCAAGGACGAACGTTATACCTATGTCATTTTTAATGGTTACGCTCCGGGAGAGGAGCAAAAGGAATATCTTTATGATAATAAGGAAGATCCTTACCAGATAAATCCGGAACTGATAGATAAGGACTGCCAAAGGACTGACATTTTGGCATATAGGGAAAAGCTTAAAAATTACCTGTGTAAGACGGAAGATCCGTTTTTGTGGGATCGGTAGAATAAATAATGAAACGAGGGTGGCTCAAAAGTCATAAAATGACTTAAGGGTCACCTTTTCTTTGTGTTTTTTTAATAAAAAATATCACTTGATAACATATCATAGTTGTTGTATTGTGATGAAAGGGTCTAAGGTTATGTTATAAAGTATAAATCGGTTTGCATAGGACTTAATTGCCCAAAAAGGAAGTGAATGTAAATGCCAGTGGTAAACTCGACAAAGATTATCTTAAACGATGAGGCGACAGAAATGAAAGAAATATTAGAAAAGAATCCAAAAGCAAGAGAAACCTACGAGCAATTCGATGCAGAATGTAACTTAAGGCGTGAGTTAGCAAATGCAGGAAAAGAGTAGGATATAACACAGAATAAATTATGTGAGCATACAGATTTGACACAACATGCAATAAGCAGAATTGATATGACGATACGCCCGATATATAGAGTAATCCATGGCACTGGAGGTGTAGCAATCCAGTGCCATTTATATGTAGCTCAAGAGAATATTCTCAATTCGTTATGGAAGGATAAAAGTTATTCAAAGCTTTTTGTACTTTTCCCAACATACGTATGGATACTGAGTAGGTTTCTCGGTTATTCATAAGAAGCAAAGCGTCTTCTCTGGAATATTTTAATACGTGCTTCAGATTTACGATAGTGGAACGATTGCATTGGCAGAAACCGGAATTTAAGGTCGCCTGGAATTCTTTTAACGAGCCTGAGATTTGTCGGATTCCGGTTTTAGTGTGAACGGTGATCTTGTGGGAATCGTTACTGGTCGTAATAGCAACAATGTCATTCTGATCCAGAACCAAAGAATCTTTATCAACTTTTATGGACAAGAGGCGGTTGGAGGAGTCCAACTGGGCCTTATAATTTCTTTCTGCATTTTGAATGCAAGAGCAGATTTGTTTTGGTAGGGTTTCCGTTTCATCCTTTGAAATAAAATCCATTGCCTCCACCTTATATCGAAAGGTAAGAACGGCCATTTCGCTGTGAGTAGTTACAAAAACAACATAACCGCGCGGATCATATTTACGTATTTCCTGTGCAAGTTCAATTCCATTTTTATTTGACTGCAAATCAATGTCTAGAAAATAAAGTCCGGTGGTGTTGGAGCGCCTTCGCATAGAAAGCAGCTCTTCTGGTTTTGAGGTCGCACAATAAAGCATTGATTCTGTTGAGCTCATTAATAGGTGTTTTTCTATGATTTCTTTCCAGCAATTAAGTTGCCTGTTATCATCTTCGCAAAGGTATATGTGGATCATTTTTTACTCCTCATTAGTCATTATGCATTAAGATTAGTTCTTGTGTAAAATAAGGTTCTTCATATGTAGTATTCCAGATGGCATTTTCATAATTTTTTAAAATCATATCTACATTAAAAAGTCCGATACCTCTATTTTCACCTTTTGTTGAGATTTCATGGCTGCGAAGCTCTGATATGGCGTAAGTCGGAGGAAGCGCGGTGTTTTGCATGATGAGATGGAGATTCTTCTCTTTATAAAACATGCAAAAATGCACTTCCTTTACTTCTGTTTCCATAGCAGCTTCCATGGCATTATCTAAAAAAATACCTAGGATTCGGGACAGATCCAGGCAATCCATATTCAAATCACCGATAGGTTCCAGCAGCTCTATTTCCATCCTGATACCCATCTCCATCATATAGACGAATTTGGAGGAGAGCAAGCTTTTTAGGGCGGTATTTTTAATGTTGGAAAGAATTCCAAGTTTGGTATCTGATTCTGTAAATGCATGGCTGATAGGAAGGATTCTTTCTCCGTAATATTCTTTTAGGCCATCCATATCGTTTTCTTTCATAAATCCTGACATAGTAACGAGTATGTTCATATAGTCATGCTTGAATTTACGCATGATGCCGTAAGAGTTTTCTAAGCGTTCTGTGTAGACACGAAGATTTTCAAACTGTGCCATGCGGTGTTTATAAGCCTGTTCTCTCATTGTGACGGTATAAACAGTATACATGAGAAAGACTGTTATTATAAATAATAATAGAAATATAATTCCGTTTAATCCAATGACACCATAATTATAACCAAGGCGTTCTCCGTAGGAAAAATTGAAAATATAAAAGAACACCAAAAGAAAAAGAGCAATAAAAATAGCTTTTAACAGGTGATAGTTGGTTAAATATTTTGCTATATTTAATTTTTTATGAAAATAATAACCAATTAGTTTTGTTGTAGCTCCACAAAACATACAGTAAATGCAAGAAAAGGTGATAAGCAGTAAATGGTGAGTTAGAAAAACTTCCATATCCATCTTAAAGATGAGACCGGCTGCCCACATAAACAAGTAGTTAAATGAGATTGTATAAAGATAACCAAATAAATAGCAGGATAGACTCAAGTAGTGATTACTAGTAAAAAAGTAGATTAAAAGTATAAGTCCTAAAAAGGTGATAAATGTACTGGCTTGTCCATAAATCTGGTTAAAAAAATAGATGGTAATAAATGCATATGAAAATATTATAAATCGTTTAAGAACTGATAATTTATTAGGAAGCAAATGTACGCAAAAAAAAGTAATCACATAAGGCTCCAGTTAATGTATAAATAAAATAAGTCATAATGTATCTCCTCGCCAGTAGATGTATATATATATATTACATTGTCGCAAATGGAAAGTAAAGGAAATTGTATGAAAAACAGATGCATTTTACGTTTAGGAAGAAAAACACGACGGAAATTACAAGAATATAATATTGGTAAATAGATATGGTAAGATACCGATAAATGGTGGTGGTAAAATGAGTATTTCTAGAATTGCTATTGGCTTTTGTGAATGGCTAAATAATATAAGTCCAAGAAGTCAAGAAGAGAATAAAGTAATTCAATATGGAATGGAATTGTTGCTTGATAATATTATAAAATTTATTATTATTTTGCTTATTGGGATTGTTTTAGGACGAGGGATTGATACCTTTTTGGTATTATCAGTATTTTGCGGCTTAAGATTACAAGCTGGTGGTATTCATGCTAAAACAGGTTTGGGCTGTGGATTTAGCCTATTACTTGTATGGGCAATATCAATTTTAGGTGATATATTCTTTGATATAAGCACCGTCTTTTTACTATATATTTATATTGTTTCGGCTTTAGTTATTCTTTGTTGTGTTCCGCGAACAATGAACATTGAATATTTTAGTTCTCAAGATAAACTTAGAAAGAAATTGTATTCCATTATTGTTTTAACCTTCATTATGGTGGTTGCGTTTATTAAACCGCCTTTTAGAGAGTTACTTGTATGCCCGGTTATTTTGGAAGTCATAACATTACTTCCTAAAAATAAAATAAATACTAAAGGAGAGAACATATGATGAAAAAGATGGCAGTAGAAGAATTACAGAAAATGTTGGTAAAGGTATCTCTTAATTCTGTAGGGAAGAGTATTCCAGCTACAATTTATGAGAGAAAAATTCCGGAAGCAGTGTTAAAGATGCATAATGAGAATACTAAATAGGGAATTTATGATGAAAAAAATTCAGCATTTTGATTTAGAAACAGATAGTCCGGTATGAGTTATATAATGATGATATTTTCATTATAAATAGAAAAAGCGCTGTAATGCCATAGAAAATAATACATATAAATTATTGTGAGGTTTTCAAATCCAACTAGTTGGAATGTGTATTGTATGATTACTGAAGTAACAAGGGGGAAGCTTCTGCTTAAATTGATTAAGTTCCCTATAATGTAAAATAAAATATATGGAATTTAATTTTGTTCAGAAGTTTTATGGTTACTCAGTAGAATAATGCTAAAATAATTACTGCCCTTTGAATTAATTTCAAAGGGCAGTTTGTCAATCATTAAAATTAGACTGGGAACTGTTTTAGACTATTTATTTGCGTGAGGTCTGCCAGACCTTTCCTGTACAAAAAGATGACGAAGATAGGAGAAAAAGCAGATGAGAGAGAGTTTATTACGGAAAATTTTAAGACTAGAAAAGAATTTAGAAGATGCTTCTGTGCAAAAGAAAATCATGCCAAAGTCCAGAAAGAGAAAGATCATTCCAGATGAATATTATGTAGATATAATAACAACCATACCGGAAAGAAAAACTATAGTTCTAGAAAGTATTGAAATTTAATCAGAACAGTTAGCTATGGGAATATTTTAAAATAGAATTAAAGTGTGATATAGGTAGAAAATATACTATAATCAATCATTTGACGAATTGCAAAATCCTTACGTAAAGTGTGTTAATTGCGAAGTGGAAATAAAATTAGGCATCCTACGTTGAGTTTTTGTAGGAGGCCTATTCCTATAGAAGCGAGTGTCTGATCAAAGGACTGACAAGCCTGAATAGAGAGTTGATGTATTTAACCATGTTCCTCACTATGGGGACACAGGGCTTTACTGTGTGTTACAGGGCTAAGGCTGGGGAAGGATACAATTAATACTAACTATTTAAATAGATTGGGGTAATCGGTTTGTGTATCCGCAATATGGTTAATAAAAACCTTTCCTTCCCCTTCATCTGCTCGATACACGATTACAAACCTTCCAGAATAGATTTCTTTATATCCAAGCAATTTAAGAAGCCGATCTTTAGATGGTGTTCCGGAATTTGGAAACCTTTCTAACCGACTTACTGTTTCCCGGATCTGTTCGTAAATCTTTTGTGCACTGTCAATCCCAAAGGTAATATAATAATAATCCGTTATATTATCCAGATCGGATAGGGCCGCTTCTAGATACTCAATTATCATAGCGATTCCTAAATCTTTCGTCTAATTGCTTTTGAGTATAGGTTTTTGCTCCAGCCTGGCGAGCATTTTCCGCTGCCAATACTCTTGAACGCATGAGCAGTGTATCCTCCAATTGTTCATATGCTTCTAAGCTCATGAATACGCCGTCGCCAGTTCCATTAATGGTGATATAGATCGGCTCACCCGATTCTTTGGCCAAATTGGACACTTCTGTATATTTATTTCGTAAATCCGCAGATGATTTAATGTTCATATTATCACTCCCTTTTGAGATTCAGAATTATACTCTAATTATACATCTAATATTACCTTCTGACAAGAGATTGAATTATTAACCTATGCCAATTCTCAGGAGCCTATTCCAGCATATAAATTATTTGCATTCTTCCAAAAGCACCTTCGGTTCAGCAACCATAGAATAATTGGTATGGTAGATTACAAAACCAGGCGCCGATCCGGCCACCTTTTTAATCTGTTTTTTCTGTATATAATCCACTTCCACCTTATCATTTTCACGTCCCTTGGAGTAATAGGCGGCTAAAGCTCCGGCTTCTTCAAATGCCCGGTCGGGAAGCTCCTTCCCTTCGGTTTTTACGATCACATGGGAACCTGGGATTCCTTTTGCATGGAACCACCAGTCGTTGCCGCTTGCTACTTTAAAGGTCAGTTCTTCATTCTGGTAATTATTCTTCCCTACATAAATATGGAACCCATCTGATGAAACATAGTGGAAGGGCCTGCTTGTAATCTTAGGCTTTTTGTCGCTGGAACGACGGTGCTTAATATATCCGTACTCCATTAATTCTTCTTTGATCTGCACAAGATCCTCTTCCATTAAGGCGATATCCAAAGCAGTACTAACAGATTCCAAATGGTCGATTTCCTGTTTGGTTTCCGCAATTTGCCCGGTTACCGCTTCAAAGGTACGTTTTAACTTGTTGTATTTATCGAAATATTTCTGTGCATTCTCTTTTGCAGATAGCTGATCATCCATAGGAATGGTGATTTCCTCGTTGGTGTAATAATTAAGGCAGACCAGCTGCTTTTCCCCTCCGGTTAATTCATATCCATAGGTATTGATAAGCTCTCCGTAAACCTTATACTTGTCCCGTTTGTCCGTATCCTTCAGCTGCTTGGCCTGAAGGTCATATTTTTTATAATTTCGTTCCAGAGCGGTCTGTACGATTTTACGTAAATCTACGGATTTTTGCCGGATTCTGGTGATGGTATTTTTTGAAGCATAATAGTTTTCCAAAAGTGTGCTGATGGAATCAAAGCATTGGGAAACATATCCTTCACCCTGATAACAGGTTAAGGGAAGGGCGGAGAATTCCACAGGTTCTTCCTTTTTATATATAATGTTTGGAGTGAAATGTCCATGTTTTACATCATCCATAATAAAGGAAAACATATGATACAGATGGATCAGTTCCAGTTCCGTCATTCCATTGGCAGAGCGGTCCCCGTCAATGGAGGCCAGATTGCATAGCTCATGACCCATAATAGGGCTTATACCGGTCAGTTTCATATACAGCGCTTTTTGTATTGGTGCGGCTGTCTGGCCGATCACATTAATGAATTCTTCCTCAGTGATGGTCAGCGGATCTTTTTTCTCCATGGTCTGTGGGATGAAATAGGTTCTTCCCGGCAATACTTCACGTATGGAGCTAACCTGAGCGGAAATATGCTTTATGCTGTCTAAAATCATATCCTCTTCATTGCAAAAGATGATATTGCTGTGTTTTCCCATGATTTCGATGATCAGTTTTTTGGTTCTTTTGTCACCTAATTCATCAAAGTGTTCCACTTCCATACATATGATCCGTTCCAGTCCCGGCTGGCTCACCCGGATGATACGCCCGTTTCCGATGTGCTTTCTTAAAAGCATACAAAAATTCGGGGCGGTCATGGGGCTTTGCTTGTTTGCCTCTGTAAAATAGATGAGAGGGAGACTGGCACTGGCTGAAATCAGGAGTCTCCATGTGTTTTTCTGGTTTTTAATAGTAAACAGCAGTTCATCCTTTTCCGGCTGAGCAATTTTTGCGATTTTTCCGCCTTCCAGCCGGTCTTTCATCTCTGCTGCTAGATTTGCCATAACAATTCCGTCTAATGCCATTGTCTGTTTCCTCCGGTAAATGGTCTATATAATAAGGATAGTATAGCACAGAATCAACTGTCTGTAAAATTTAAAACCAATTGACTTGTATTTTATTATGAATTATAATGGATGATATCTATGGCGAAAGAGAGGCATATGGAATGATCAAGAGCATGACAGGTTTTGGCAGATGCGAAACTGTCACGGATGAATATAAGATTTCCGTAGAAATGAAAGCTGTAAATCACAGATATCTGGATTTAAGCATAAAGATGCCGAAAAAGTTTAATTTCTTTGAAGCAGGGATCAGGAATCTGTTAAAGAATTATATCCAACGTGGTAAGGTTGATGTATTCATCACCTATGAGGATTATACAGAGAATAAGCTGTGCTTGAAGTATAACAGTGCGCTGGCTGCTGAATATATGGATTATTTCGCAAAGATGGAGGCACAATTCGGAATTCAGAATGACATCAAGGTATCGGCCCTGGCAAAATGCCCGGAGGTCCTTATCATGGAAGAGGTTCCGGAGGATGAGGAACAGATGTGGAAGCTTCTTTCAGAAACCATTGAGGAAGCTGCAAAACGTTTTGTAGAAACAAGAGTGACAGAAGGAGAAAACCTAAAGAACGATCTCCTTGGAAAGCTTAAGTATATGACTGAGCTTGTTGGATTTATTGAAGAACGGTCCCCCAGGATTCTTTTAGAATACAGGACAAAACTGGAGGACAAGGTGAAGGAACTTCTGGGAAGTGCTTCTATAGACGAAGGAAGAATTGCCACGGAAGTTACGATATTTGCCGATAAAATCTGTGTGGATGAAGAGACCGTACGGCTTAGAAGCCACATTGAAAATACCTGTACAGAGCTTAATGCAGGCGGAAGTGTGGGAAGAAAACTGGATTTCATTGCCCAGGAGATGAACCGGGAGGCGAATACTATTCTTTCCAAAGCCAATGACCTGGAAATTTCTGATAAGGCTATCGCTCTGAAGACCGAGATTGAAAAGGTAAGGGAGCAGATCCAGAATATTGAGTAGGAGTGTAACGAAGAGCATGAATGAAAATGGCATATTGGTAGTCGTATCCGGATTCTCAGGAGCAGGCAAGGGCACCTTGATGAAAGAGCTTCTGAAACGGTATGATAATTACGCGCTGTCCATATCCGCTACCACCAGAAATCCCAGAGAGGGAGA
Source organism: Lacrimispora celerecrescens (assembly GCF_000732605.1). GTDB lineage: Bacteria > Bacillota > Clostridia > Lachnospirales > Lachnospiraceae > Lacrimispora > Lacrimispora celerecrescens_B. The sequence continues at coordinate 262,274 of NZ_JPME01000015.1, forward strand.
AGTTGACGGCAGAGAATATTTCTTTGTAACAGAAGAACGTTTTAAGGATATGATAGATAAAGAAGAATTGATCGAATATGCCCAGTACGTCAACCATTATTATGGAACACCCAATGAATACGTTTTAAACCAGATGAAAATGGGGAAAGATGTTATCCTGGAAATAGAGATTCAGGGGGCACTAAAGGTAAAGAAACGTTTCCCTGCTGCGATTTTGATTTTTGTAATGCCGCCCAACGCAGAGGAATTAAAACGCCGGCTCATTGGACGCGGTACGGAAAACATGGATGTGATCAATGCCAGACTCCGGCGGGCAGCTGAAGAAGCGGAAGGCATGGAGGGCTATGATTATATCCTCATTAACGATAAGATAGACACTTGTGTGGAAGAGATGCACCGCATGATTCAAGTACAACATAACCGTGCTTCCAATAATATGGCATTTTTATCCCATATCCGGGAAGAATTAAAGAATATATAGAGCCGATTGAGAAAGGGGAATGAAAGATGTTACATCCATCTTATTCAGATTTAATTAATGTAGTAAACAGCGAGGTAGAGCCAGGAGAGGCTCCTGTTGTGCAGAGCCGTTATTCTATCGTGATTGCCGCAGCTAAGAGAGCAAGGCAGATCATCGGCGGCTCAGAGCCGGAGGTTTTGGGAGCTGGTAAGAAACCGCTTTCTGTTGCCGTAGAGGAACTGTATGAGGGCAAAGTGAAGATTTTAAGCGAAGCGGATGCAACAGAAGAAGACGATAATTAGGAAAGAGGCCGTCTCCCTTTTGGATGAGATGGCCTTTCCCATTATAATGAAAGACAGGAGTTAAAACATGAAGTTATTATGTGTTTCACTGGGCTGCGACAAGAATCTCGTGGATACGGAGATGATGCTTGGCCTTCTGAATAAAGACGGATATACATTTACGGATGATGAGTATGATGCGGATGTGATTGTGATCAATACCTGCTGCTTCATCGGTGACGCGAAAGAGGAAAGCGTTAATACCATACTGGAAATGGCCCAGAGGAAGATTGATGCCAAATGCAAAGCATTGATCGTAACCGGTTGTCTGGCCCAGCGGTATAAACAGGAGATCATAGACGAGATTCCTGAAGTGGATGGAATTTTAGGAACCTCCACCTATGACGAGATCTCTCACGTCCTGGCGGAAGCTTTAGGCGGCAAAGAACACGTTCAGCGTTTTCATGAGCTGGATGAGCTTCCGGAAGTGGAAACAGAGCGGATTCTTACAACTGGCGGCCATTATGCTTTTTTAAAGATTGCGGAAGGCTGTGACAAGCATTGTACGTACTGTATCATCCCATCTTTGCGGGGAAATTACCGAAGCGTTCCTATAGAGCGCCTGGTAAAGGAAGCAGAAAGACTGGCGGAAAGAGGCGTGAAAGAGCTTATTTTAGTAGCTCAGGAGACAACTCTGTATGGTGTGGATTTATATGGCGAGAAATCACTTCCCAAGCTTCTTAAAAGCCTGTGCCGTATATCCGGGATTCAGTGGATCCGGATCCAGTACTGTTATCCGGAAGAAATCACGGATGAGTTGATCCAGACCATAAAGGAAGAGGAGAAGATATGCAAATATCTTGATCTGCCCATTCAGCATGCCAGCGACCGGATTTTGAAACGCATGGGCCGTAGGACCACAAAGGCTCAGCTTCAGGAAATCGTGGAAAAGCTTCGGAGAGAAATCCCGGATATCGCTCTTAGAACCACATTGATCTCAGGATTTCCAGGGGAAACCCCGGAAGATCACGAAGAGTTGATGGAGTTCGTGGATGAGATGGAATTCCAGCGTTTGGGAGTGTTTGCATATTCTGCAGAAGAAGATACACCTGCTGCGGAATATCCGGATCAGGTTTTGCAGGAAGTAAAGGAGGAACGCCGTGATGCCATCATGGAGCTTCAGCAGGAGATCTCCTATGATTTTTCTAAGTCCATGGTTGGGAAAACCCTGGAGGTTATGATTGAAGGCAAGGTGGCAGATGAAAATGCTTATGTGGGCCGTACCTATATGGATGGGCCAGGTGTGGATGGAATGATTTTTGTTCAGACGGCCGAAGAACTGATGTCAGGTGATTTTGCAAGAGTCCGTGTGACAGGGGCTATGGAATATGATTTGATAGGAGAGTTGGAGGATGAATTTACCGAATAAGCTTACAATTTTAAGGGTTATTATGATTCCGTTTTTTGTTCTGTTTCTGCTGCTTGACGGTGGTGCCAATGCATCATACCGTTACATTGCGGCTGCCATTTTCATTGTGGCCAGCTTTACAGATCTGCTTGATGGAAAGATAGCAAGAAAGTATGGCCTTGTGACCAATTTTGGCAAGTTTATGGACCCTCTGGCAGATAAGCTGCTGGTTTGTGCAGGACTTATCTGTTTTACGGCCTTAGGACAGCTTTCTGCCTGGATCGTTATCGTGATTATCAGCCGTGAATTTATTATCAGCGGATTCCGTCTGGTAGCTTCTGATAATGGTGTGGTGATCGCGGCCAGCTATTGGGGAAAGTTTAAAACAGTGTCCCAGATGATTCTGTCGGTTCTTCTTATCCTGAACATTCCGGCATTGTCCATCCTTACAACGGTGTTTATCTGGCTCGCTACGATTCTTACTTTAGTTTCACTCTTTGATTATGTAGCGAAAAATTACCACGTTCTTACGGAAGGGAGTATGTGATCATGGTTGTTGAACTGATTTCAGTTGGAACAGAACTTCTTCTTGGAAATATCATAAATACCAACACTCAGTATCTGGCGGAAAAATGTGCTCTTTTGGGGCTCTCCATGTTTCATCAAGTCACGGTGGGCGATAACAGGGAACGTCTTTCTGAAGCATTTGAGACTGCCTTAAAGCGCTCGGATGTAGTCATCCTTACCGGAGGTCTTGGACCTACGGAGGATGATCTGACAAAAGAAGTCTGCGCAGAGGTCATGGGTCTCTCTTTAATGGAAGATGCCCATACAAAGAATAGAATCAAAGAGTATTTTAAAAACAGCATCTATAAAGAAATTCCAGATAATAACTGGAAGCAGGCTCTGGTTCCCCAGGGAGCAGCTGTACTTGACAACGATAACGGGACTGCTCCCGGACTGATTATAGAAAAAGACGGAAAGGCAGCTATTTTACTGCCCGGACCTCCAAATGAGTTAAAGCCTTTATTCAAGGACCAGGTATTCCCTTACCTTCAGAAACGCCAGCCTGAAGTGATCCGTTCTCAAATGATCAAGATCTGTGGACATGGTGAGAGCCAGGTAGAGAATAAGCTTCTTGATCTAATTGACGGACAGTCAAACCCAACCATTGCTACCTATGCGAAGACGGCTGAGGTGCATTTGAGAGTTACGGCAAAGGCATCAAGCGAAGAAGAAGCCAAAAGCCTTTTAAAACCGGTAGTAAAAGAAATCAAAAACCGTTTTGGCAATGATGTGTACACCACAAAAGAGGAAGAGACCCTTGAAATGGCGGTAGTCCGCCTCCTGAAAAAATATGAATTGACGGTTACCACAGCAGAATCCTGCACCGGAGGACTGATTGCAGGGCGTCTGGTAAATGTACCGGGGGCTTCTGAAGTGTTTCGGGAAGGATTTGTCACCTATTCCAACAAGGCAAAGAGAAAACATCTTGATGTGAGCAAAGGCACCTTGAAGAAATACGGTGCAGTCAGCGAACAGACGGCCAAAGAAATGGCGATCGGCGGTGTTTTTGCGGCTGATTCGGATGTCTGCATTGCAGTAACCGGGATTGCAGGACCTGATTCTGATGGGGATAAACCGGTAGGACTTGTTTACATGGCCTGCTATATGAAGGATAAGGTTTCTGTGGAAGAATATCATTTTAAGGGAAACCGGGAGAAGATCAGGGAGCAGTCTGTAGTTAAGGCTTTGGATTTGCTGCGCCGTTCTATTCTTAAGAATTATCACTGATAAAACCTTCCGGGAGGAGATAAATTTGGAGACCCGTTTGCTGAAAAAACAGATGACTGCAGCGTACCAGTACTCCTATGTAAGACTGGTACTGAATTATTATACTTTATTTGAAACCGTTGGAGAGGAGCCTGTGATTCCGGAGCAGATTATTGCTTACTGCCGGCAGCTTAACGGGCAGCTTAAAGAGCATTTTTCCGGAAAGATGTGGAAGAGGAACTGCTTAAACTTCGTGAGGATATCACTCATGAAGTGGAGGTTCTGACTTCCTACACGGACTGCTTACAGATTTATGAGTATGTTATAAACCGCCTGGAGCGGAAGTTTATGATTTTACCGGAAACCGGAGATGATGATGAAAGCTTTGCGAAACGTCTTATTGAATTCGTAACGGATACGAAGGAAACAGCCGTTATGAACGGAAGAATCAGGCAGATCATCGGACAGCTTCCGGTCCGCCTGACAAAACAGAAGTTTTTCAGTCTTGTTATGGAAGGACTGTCCGTTTATATCGGTTCCCCCATGGAGAATCTTAAGGATATGATGTATACTCTCCGTACAGAATCCATGGCAAAGCTTCCTTCCGGTATGGAAGAAGGACATAAAGACCTTTTTGAGCTTTTGGAACAGTTCCGCCTTATGGATTACGGGAATATGACCGCCGAAGGCTTTGAAGAAGCTTCTGAAAAGCTTGGCCTTGCCTGCGAGGGGCTTGTGGATGAATCCGGCCTATATATCATGCTCCAAGACATTATCAATGATTTTTGTGTTCTGGTGTTTGCAAGACCGGAAGCGGTTGTTGATGTGAAAGAGGAAGATCTTTACTTCTCCATGGTTGCGGAGATTTTAGAAAAATTTAGAAATGAAGATTATTCCCCCGCAGGAGAAGTGTTTTTTGACAGACTTACTCAGCTGGAGGGAAGGCAGGAAGCTTATTATGAGCGTTATTTAAGAACCGAGCTGCCGGAAGAGAGCGATGAATGGAATAAAGATCCGGATTACGTGAAAGCTGTAAATGTAGACAGGCTTTTATCCGGAAGCTCTTTTGTGGAATTAAAAAGCCGGGATGAGTGGAAAGAAACAGGTAAGGCGGATGAAATGGCTGTTGTTGACCGATCCTACCTGGAGAAAACCGCAGAGGAGTATTTTAAGGAGCTTGAGGAGGTATTCTTAAGTGTCTCCAGACCTGTGGTCCGGGCCATCATGGCGAAGGTTTTATCGGATCTTCCTGTCTATTTTAATTCAATCGATGAAATACAGGCATATATTGAGGGAAGCCTGAAAAGCTGCCTGGATGAAGCGGAAAAGAAAACTTGCAAGGAATTATTGGAAGAGCTGATGGATGATGAAAATAAGCTGGTTTGACCGTTTGTACGTTGGCGAGAAAGCGAAGAAGAAGCGTTACCGGATCATTCAGGGAATCCGCAGGTCAAAATCCGGACCGGGGATTTATGTGATTACACCTGCTGTAAATGGGAATAATATACTTGATATCTATCCGGCAATGACGCTTTCGTGGCCCATTTACCGGGAGGAGGAGTTTCTCATTTTAGGCATTGCGTCTGATTATTGGGAAGCGTTAGAGGTGGCCGGAACTATCATAAGTGATATGTACTGGAAAACTGGAGGCTTCGATCTGCCTGATTTTATAGGGTTGGAAGCCGGTAAGGTGTGAGGTGTTCATGCTTCATATTATTTTATTTATACTTAAAATTTTAGGGCTGCTGGTGCTTATCGTATTAGGGCTTGTCCTCGCTGTGGCTCTGCTGATCCTTCTGGTTCCGGTACGGTACCAGGCAGAGGGATCCTATGACGGAAAGGTGAAGGGAAAGGCCAGGATTACCTGGCTGCTACATATCCTTTCTGTGACGGCTCAGTACGAGGAGGACTTAATCGTAAGGGTCCGTATCTTCGGCTTCCGCATAGGTAAGCCGAAAAAGATGGACTCAGAGCTTAAGGAAGCGGAAGATATTGTGGTTCAGGCCATGGAAATCATGGAACCGGAACCCATACGAGAAGTACTGAAAGGGAAAGAGGATGATCCTGACAGGGTCAGGGAAGAGCCCATTCCGCCTCCCCAGGAGGAATCGAGAAATCTGACGCCTCCAAAGAAAGAACCTAAAAAGAAAAAAGGATTCCAGATCAAGGGAATGTTTGAAAAGCTAAAGAAGAAGGTTCTTATGGCTTTTACAAAACTTAAGTTTTTTTTCCTTCGGATCTGTGATACACTGAAAACAATAAAAGACAAAAAAGATGAGATTTATGCCTGGATTTCCGATAAGGAGAACCAAAAGACAGGAAAGCTGCTTTTTAGGCAGGTGAAACGATTGGTCCGCCATATCCTTCCCCACCGGGGAAAGGGAAATATAACCTTTGGCTTTGACGATCCTTATCTGACCGGTCAGGTGCTCACTTATGCAAGTGTTATTTATCCGCTTTGCCATAAGCATTTGAACCTGTATCCGGTTTTTGACCAGACTGTGTTTACAATGGAAGGAACGTTTCGCGGCAGAATCCGTATGGGGTCAGTTCTCCTCATTGGTTCGCGGATGCTGCTTAATAGGAATTTCAGGCGTTTGTTAAAGGGATGGCTTCATAAAGGAGGAATTGCTTAACGTGGCAGAGAATAATTTTACATCTACGGTAGAGTCGCTGTTTAAGGGTATGGATTCTTTTGTGGCGACAAAAACTGTGGTAGGAGATGCGGTAAAGGTGGATGATACGATCATTCTTCCTTTGGTTGATGTGACCTGCGGCATGGCCGCCGGATCCTTTACAGGAGACAAAAAGCAGAATGGTGCAGGAGGCATGCATGCAAAGATGAGCCCCAGTGCTGTGCTAATCATTCAGAATGGAGTCACAAAGCTGGTAAACATCAAACAGCAGGATGCTGTGACAAAAATTTTAGATATGGTTCCGGATTTTGTCAATAAATTTGCCGGTGGAACAAAAGAAGTTTCCCCGGAAGCATTAAAGGTTGCGGAGGAGATGGCCGCGGCGGAAGAGAAGGAAAAAGCGTAAGAATAAGAAGGGGATAAGCCGCATAGTATGTTATATAGCCTGAATGGATTGAGGGATGATATGAGAAGAGTATGCGGACTTATGCTGTTCTGCTTTGGAGCGGGCATGGCAATTCTGCTTTTTATCCCGGCGACTATCGTAACGATCCTGTTTATCATCGGATGTCTGGTACTGGGATATAACCTGTTCTGCTGCTGAATAAGCAATGCTGTTAAAAATAAATGAGGCCAGCCTTTAAAAAAAGGACGGCCTCATGAAAAAAGACAAAAAAATACTCCTGACTGATATCAGCCAGGAGTTTCCTTCGATTAAGCTCTTTCAACTAATCCGGATCTTAAGCAGGAAGTACATACGTACATCTTCTTATTAGCGCCGCCGTTAACTTTAACTTTAACGGACTTCACATTTGCTTTCCACATCTTATTGGATCTTCTATGGGAATGGCTCACTGCGTTGCCAAAGTGAGCAGCTTTTTCACAAATTGCACATTTAGCCATGATTGCACCTCCTTAATAGCGACTTGGACTTTTTATGGTTGAAAAATCCACAACAAATGTATGATAACAGAAAACACATGGATTTGCAAGTGAAAATTAAAAATTTGTTTCTTTTTTTGGAAAAATCATGTATAATCAAATGAGACAGAAAGAACGGAGGTAGAGACTATGAAGGGTTATATTAATAATAAACTGGGAGAGATCCAGGTAAGCCCTGATGTTATCGCTATGTATGCCGGAACGACCGCAGTGGAATGCTTCGGTATCGTCGGTATGGCGGCTGTCAGTATGAAAGACGGACTTGTTAAGCTTTTAAAACGGGAAGGCCTGACTCACGGAATTAATGTGAACATCCAGGACAACCATATCACCATCGATTTCCATGTAATTGTAGCCTATGGGGTCAGCATTTCTGCGGTGGCGGATAACTTGATTGAAAATGTAAAATACAAAGTAGAAGAATTCACAGGTATGACAGTAGATAAGATTAACATCTTTGTCGAAGGCGTAAGAGTGATTGATTAAGGAGGAAACTACCCGTGGGTATGAAGTATATAGACGCCAAGATGCTGCAGAAGGCATTTTTGGCAGGAGCAAAAGGACTGGAAGCAAAGAAAGAATGGATTAATGAACTGAATGTGTTTCCAGTGCCGGATGGAGATACCGGAACCAACATGACCATGACGATCATGGCGGCGGCAAAGGAAGTAGCTGCCATTGAGAATCCTACCATGGAAACGTTAGCAAAAGCAATTTCCTCCGGTTCGTTAAGAGGAGCGAGAGGAAACTCCGGTGTAATCCTGTCCCAGCTGTTCCGTGGTTTCACAAAAGAGATCGCTGCCGCCAATCAGGTAACTACCACTGTTTTAGCTAATTCCTTTGTACGGGCAACAGAAACCGCTTACAAAGCAGTTATGAAGCCCAAAGAAGGAACCATTCTTACTGTAGCCAGAGGTATGGCAGAAAAGGCTGCGGAGTTGGTTACCGAGACAGAGGATATCCTTGAATTTTGCCAGAAGGTAATCGAACACGGTGATTACGTACTGAGCCAGACTCCGGAGATGCTTCCGGTCTTAAAGCAGGCCGGTGTTGTAGATTCCGGCGGCCAGGGCCTTATGCAGGTAATGAAGGGTGCCTTTGACTGCCTGATGGGCAAGGAGGTAGACTTATCTGTAGAGGTTGAAAAGCGGCCGGTTGATGTTTCCGGAACCTCCGGGGCAAAAACAGCTGATATTGATATTCGTTTTGGCTACTGTACCGAATTTATCATTAATCTGGAAAATCACTATGATGATAAGAAGGAACATGAATTCAAGGGATACTTGGAATCCATCGGTGATTCCATTGTAGTTGTTTCGGACGATGACGTGGTAAAAGTCCATGTCCATACCAATGATCCGGGACTTGCAATCCAGAAGGCCCTTACTTATGGCTCCTTATCCCGCATGAAAATTGATAATATGAGGGAAGAACACCAGGAAAAATTAATTAAAGAATCAGAAAAACTGGCAGCGCAGCAAAAGGCTGAGGCCGAAAAGAAGGCGGAGCAGAGAAAACCATATGGCTTTATTTCCGTATCTGCAGGAGAAGGCCTTGACGAAATATTCCGTGGAATTGGTGCAGACTATCTGATCCAGGGCGGCCAGACCATGAACCCCAGTACAGAGGACATGTTAAATGCCATTGAGCGGGTGAATGCCGATACCATCTACATCCTGCCAAACAATAAGAACATTATTTTGGCTGCTGAACAGGCCAAAAGCCTGGTAGAGGACAAGAAGGTCATTGTGATCCCTTCAAAAACCATACCTCAGGGCATTACTGCCATCATCAATTTTGCTCCGGATTTATCACCGGAGGATAATGAGAAGATCATGACAGAAGAGATGTCCCGAGTAAAAACCGGTCAGGTTACCTATGCGGTCCGCAATACCATGATCGATGATATTGAGATCCGGGAAGGGGATATCATGGCACTAGGTGACAGTGGAATCCTGGCGGTTGGAAAGGAAATTGAATCCACGGTACTGGAAGCCATGAAAGCCATGGTGGAAGAAGAATCTGAATTAGTTACCGTTTATTACGGTAAAGATGTCGAAGAAGAGGCTGCAAATGAGCTTAAGGAAAAAGCAGAAGAGCTGTTTTCCCATTGCGAGGTAGAGCTTCATACAGGCGGACAGCCGATCTATTATTATCTCATATCAGTAGAATAAAAAAGAGCCAGCGGCATTTTATATACCGGGCAGACGAGGCCTGTCTGCCCGGTTTTGCTGTGCAGGTAAAAAGAAAGGAGGGGAACCCGTCTTTGAATCGCGAGTCAATTGATTCCTTAAAGGGAATCGGTGAAAAAACAGGGAAATTGTTTCAAAAGGTGGGAGTGATAACCGTTGGGGATCTTCTGGAATATTATCCAAGGGCCTATGACACCTATGAGGAGCCTTGTCCTATTGGAGAGCTTAAACCGGATCAGGTGATGACCGTAGCCGGAATGCTTTATAAGACACCGGATGTAAAACGGTACAGCCATATCCAGGTTATCACAACGACTTTAAAGGATGTGACGGGAACTCTTTTGCTCACCTGGTATAATATGCCCTATCTTCACACCACTTTAAAAGCGGGAACCAAGGCTATTTTCCGTGGCAGGGTGGTAAAGAAAAGCGGACGTCTTACCATGGAGCAGCCTGAGGTATTTACGGCGGAGGCCTATGAGCAGGTGGTGCATTCCATGCAGCCTGTTTACGGTCAGACCAAGGGACTGAGTAATAAAACCATTGTCAGGGCTCAAAGGCAGGCATTAAGCCTTCGGACCATGGTGCGGGACTATATGCCTGCGGATTTGCGAAAAAAACATGAGCTGGCGGAATATAATTTTGCTATTGAACATATTCATTTTCCGACGGACCGGACCGAACTGTTATTTGCCAGAAAAAGACTGGTGTTTGATGAATTCTTTCTTTTTCTCATGGCGGTACGTCGTTTAAAGGAAGGTCGAGAGGATAAAAAAAGCGCTTATATCTTAAATCTCTCTACTCAGGTAGAGGACTTAAGGAAAAGCCTTCCCTATTCTCTTACCAATGCTCAGGAAAATGTTTTAAATGAAGTATACGGCGATCTCTCGGGAGGCAGGGTTATGAACCGGCTTATTCAGGGTGATGTAGGCTCTGGTAAGACGATCATTGCCATACTTGCCCTCCTTCAGGCAGCGTATAACGGATATCAGGGAGCCCTTATGGCGCCTACGGAGGTACTTGCTAAGCAGCATCTGGAATCCATGACAGAGCTGTTTGCTATGCATCAGATCGACAAAAAGCCTATCCTTGTTACAGGCTCCATGACGGCGAAGGAAAAACGGATCGCTTACGAAAAGATTGCTTCCCACGAGGCGGATATTATTATTGGAACCCATGCCCTCATTCAGGAGAAGGTGGTATATGATAATCTGGCACTGGTGATCACCGACGAACAGCATCGGTTCGGAGTAAGCCAACGGGAAATGCTTGGGAAAAAGGGAGAAGAGCCTCATGTTCTGGTAATGAGCGCCACACCGATCCCGCGGACACTTGCCATTATCATTTACGGAGATTTAGACATTTCTGTTATTGATGAGCTGCCGGCAAACCGTTTACCCATTAAAAACTGTGTTGTAGATACCGGCTACCGGAAGAAAGCCTATGAATTTATCCGGAAAGAGATAGCAAGCGGCCGTCAGGCTTATGTGATCTGTCCTATGGTAGAAGCCAGTGAGATGATCGATGCAGAAAACGTAGTGGATTATACAAAAACCTTAATAGAGGCACTTCCGGGAATTCCAGTGGAATATCTTCACGGGAAAATGAAGCCTAAGGAAAAAAACGGAATCATGGAAAGATTTGCCGGCGGGGAAATCAAGGTACTGGTTTCCACGACTGTAATTGAGGTAGGAGTGAATGTTCCCAATGCAACGGTAATGCTAATTGAGAATGCTGAGCGCTTCGGGCTGGCTCAGCTTCATCAGCTGAGAGGGCGCGTGGGGCGTGGGAAATACCAGTCTTACTGTATTATGGTAGGAGCTTCGGACCAGGAAGGAACGAAAGAACGCCTGGATATCTTAAACCAGTCAAATGACGGTTTTTTTATTGCTTCAGAAGATTTAAAGCTTCGGGGACCAGGCGATATTTTTGGAATCAGGCAGAGTGGTGATCTGGAATTTAAGCTGGGAGATATTTTTACGGATGCAAACCTGTTAAAGACCGTATCGGAAGAAGTGAAACGGCTTTTTAAAGAGGATCCGGAGCTGGAAAAAGAAGAACACCTGGAGCTTAAGGGTAAGCTGCAGGAGTATCTTGAGAAAAGCTATGATAAGCTTAATTTGTAGTTTCAATGATCTGATTTCTTGATTTTTGCAGAAAATATTGCATTAATCGACTGCAAATGATAAACTAATTTACGTAAATTTATCAAAGCAAGAAAACAGGAGGAATGCTGTGAGTAGAAAAGACTTAAAATTTAATGCAAAAGATGCCATGAGGGATGCGCTGGTAAGTCCATACATGGTTACAATAATTGTAGGTGTTATCATGGTTATATTATCTGTCGTGCAGGGATTTCTGGATATATGGGAGGGCATGATAGAAAATGCAGGCGCATATGGGCTGTAGGCCAGTACGGGGCATTTGCAATCAGCAGCGTTATTTTTTTAATTATTAATATTGTTATCAGTACCATTATTCAGTTCGGGTATCAGTCTTACTGTTTAAAGGTTGCTAACAGAGATAATACTATGTCTTATGGGGATTTATTCAGTTCTGTAAGGTATTTGTTAAAAGCTTTGGGATTGATTCTCATGGTATCTCTGTTAACTTTTTTGTGGGCTTTACTTCTTATCGTTCCGGGAATTATAGCAGCTTACCGCTATTCACAGGCCATTATTATTATGGTTGAAGATCCGAATAAGGGAATCATGCAGTGCATCCGTGAAAGTAAGGAAATGATGGTAGGACATAAGTGGGAATTCTTTGTTCTGGAGCTGTCCTTTATATTATGGCAGCTTTTGGGTCTGGTTACCTGTGGTCTTGCATTTATTTATGTATATCCTTATATGAAGGTTACTTTTGCGAACTATTATAATGCAATAAAGCCTAATACGGTTGTATATGAGGAAGCGACTGTTATTGAGTAAATGATAAAAGGGAGTTGCTTATACGGCATACGAGTGGAGGAGCACGGAAGATGAAGTGTGTGTTAATTGGAATTGCCGGAGGAACCGGCTCAGGGAAGTCGACCTTTACGAACCGGTTAAAGGATGCATTTTGTGACGATATTGCGGTTATTTATCATGATAATTATTATAAAAAGCAGGATGGGATTTCTTTTGAAGAGAGAAAGAAAATGAATTATGACCATCCCGAAGCTTTTGAAACAGAACTTTTGCTGGAGCAGCTTCGGAGTCTGCGGGCAGGAGAAGCGGTTGACTGCCCTGTTTATGATTATTCCATGCACAACCGTTCTCAAGATGTTGTGAAGGTGGAGCCTAAAAAGGTGATATTAGTCGAGGGGATCCTGGTTTTTGCGGATGAGCGGCTAAGAAGCATGTTTGATATAAAAATCTTTGTTGAGGCTGACGCCGATGAACGGATTCTACGCCGGGTGATCCGGGATGTAAAGGATAGAGGCCGGGATATCGAGGGTGTTGTAGAACAGTATTTAACCACGGTTAAGCCTATGCACTATTTGTATGTGGAGCCTACGAAGCCTATGGCGGATGTTATCATCAACAGCGGCATGAATGAGGTTGCGTTCCAGTTGGTTAAAACGAATATTGAAAAGATATTAGAGAGTGGTAATTAGGGTTAAAAGGTACCTGCATGAGAATGTTTTTGAAGGCTCGAATTTTTTTCCTGAAATTAACATTTTACGAAAAACCTTCTAGTGTATTTCATTCTATTCCAGCCATAATAGGAGTGTAGCACAAAACACACCATGAATTATTAAAAAAACAAAAACATGGTGAATAGATGAAAAGGAGGCATATCATTATGTCAGGTAGATCTAATACTACAAATGTACCAGAGGCAAAAGAAGCAATGGATCGTTTTAAAATGGAAGTAGCCAGCGAGATTGGTGTTCCGTTAACCAACGGTTATAACGGTAACTTAACTTCTGCTCAGAACGGTTCCGTAGGCGGTTATATGGTTAAGAAGATGATCGAAGCCCAGGAAAGACAGATGGCAGGTAAATAATCTGTAAAAAACAATGAAACGCCCTTCGAATATAACAAGAAATAACTTTTAGTCCAATAGCATGGACGATTGAAGGGGAACAGGAGCTGCAGTTTCGTAACTGATAATCAGTTATTGGGGCTGCGGCTCTTGTTTTTTTGATTGATTTGGTAAGTCGAGTCTCCCATGGCTCATTGCTGGTGCGAAAAGTGGTTGTATATCTTCTGATTTCATACTATAATGGTTTGGAAAAATAAAGTGAGGAATTGTTATGAGAGTGATTGCCGGAAAAGCCAGAAGGCTTGTTTTGAAGACCATAGAGGGGCAGGATACGCGGCCTACGACTGATAGAATTAAAGAGACACTTTTTAATATGCTCCATGGGGACATGCCTGATTGTTGTTTCCTGGATTTATTCTCGGGGAGCGGGGCCATTGGAATCGAGGCGTTAAGCCGCGGAGCCAGGCTGGCGGTTATGGTGGAACAGAATCCGAAGGCAGCTGAATGCATTCGTGAGAATTTAAAGACTACCAAACTGGAGGATGGCGCCATTGTAATGAACTGTGACGTTATGACGGGACTTGAGAGGCTTAAAGGGAAAGGGTATGTGTTTGATTATATATTTATGGACCCTCCCTATAATCAGGATTGGGAAAGAAAGGTTTTGCAGCATCTGGCTGATTCCCAGCTGATTGATGAGGACACGACGATTATTGTGGAAGCTTCTTTAGAAACCTCTTTTGATTTTCTGGAGAATCTAGGATACCGGATTATAAGGGAAAAGGATTATAAGACTAACAAACATGTGTTCGCAGCAAAGAAAGAACGATAGGAAATTGTCCATAATATAAAGGCAATATAAAAGAAAAGGAAGAGGCAAATGAGAAAAGCAGTGTATCCTGGAAGCTTTGATCCGGTGACGTTTGGTCATCTGGATATTATTGAACGCTCAGCCAAGATGTCAGACCATCTGATCATAGGAGTTTTAAATAATAATTCAAAAACTCCGTTGTTTTCTGTAGAAGAACGTGTTAATATGTTAAAGAGCCTTACTAAAGACCTACCCAACGTGGAAGTGAAATCGTTTGGAGGGCTTTTGGTAGATTTTGTACGAGCCAATCAGGCGGATGCAGTCATTCGCGGGCTTCGGGCTGTAACGGATTTTGAATATGAATTGCAAATCGCACAGACAAACAGGGTTATGGCCCCAGAGATTGATACTGTGTTTTTGACGACGAATTTAAAATATTCTTACTTGAGTTCCAGCATTGTGAAGGAGATTGCCGCCTATGGCGGAGAGATAAACACGTTTGTACCAGCATGTGTGGCTGAGCGTGTAATGAAGAAGATGGAAGATAGAATGAAATAAGGGTAAGGAGTGTTCGTATTATGATGAGCAGAATTGAACAGTTAATCGGTGAAATAGAAGAATATATTGACAGCTGCAAGTACCAGCCACTCTCCAACAGTAAGATCGTGGTCAACAGGGATGAATTGGAAGAGCTTCTGGTAGAACTTCGTCTGCGCATTCCGGATGAAATCAAGCAGTACCAGAAGATCATAAGCAACCGTGATGCCATTATGAATGAAGCCCGCCAGCAGGCTGATTCTATTTTGGCCCAGGCCAATGCTCAGACCAATGAGCTGGTTAATGAGCATGAGATTATGCAGAAAGCATATGCCCAGGCCAATGATATTATTGAACAGGCCAATGTACAGGCCCAGCAGATCGTAGAACAGGCGGTTGCTGATGCCAACGGAATCAGGCAAAGTTCTGTTCAGTATACGGATGACATGTTAAAGAGCCTTCAGACCATTATCAGTCATTCCATGGAAGGGGCACAGGGGCGTTTTGACGCTTTTATGACTTCCATGCAGTCAAGCTATGATATCGTCTCCTCTAACCGCCAGGAACTGACAGGAGCTGTCATGCCCACGGAAGGAACAGAAGAAAACGGTCCAATAGAATAAAAAGTATGATGGTTAGGAAGCTGTGAAGTACTTTCCAAGCTACATAGTGCCGGATGGATAATCCGGCATTTTTTATAACACTCTTTGTCTGGAAGATACCGGATAATCCTCCGAATGCGGTTACGGCTCCGATCCATAAGCCTCCGGAGATCCCTGTAAAGGCCTGGGAAACGGCCTTGATTCCTGTGGTCATTTCGACAAGTCCCAGGATGACGGCCTTATGCTGGGGGAGATCTATAGGAAGTTTTGTTATGTAGAGGGCCAGGATGGAAAAGAGCATGATATACCCCCCAATTTTCACCATGACCTCGCAGGAATCCATCAAACTATCGTCAAAGGATTTGGTGGATTCTTTGGTTACGGGAAGGGACTGTGCAGGCCCGTTTATTTCATAACAGCTCCGGGCTGCAATGGAAATAGGGATTATGGGCAGGTAAACACAAACAAGAAGGAGCCAGACCGGTACGGATGAGGGAAGCCCGCTGGCAGCATAGCCTAACAAAAACATGGGGCTTGGATGATTGCAGATAGCTAAAAGGTATCTACCTTCTTTATCCGAGATCCGATTATTGTCCATGAAATCACTGCAGGTTCTTGCTCCCATGGGATAGCCGCAGAGCAGACCGGAAACAAGGGTATAGCTTCCTGCATCCGAAAGACAGAAGAATCGATGCAGGATCCTTCTGACGGGGAAAATAAGGATGCGGATTGCATTTAAGGCAACAATCACGTTGGAACAGATCATAAAGGGCAGAAGGGTGGGTATCACCACGGAACCCCATAAAACAAGTCCGTTTCTTGCCCCTTCAAAGGCTAAGGACGGAAAACGGAGCAACAGAATCAAGGCAGTAACCGAAAGCAGACGGAATAAGGATTTTTTCATGTACACCTGAATAGATTGTTTTATACAATTATATGAAATGGCATGACTGATATGATGGTGATTCTTCTTTTGATCCTGATCCTTTCTGTTTTCCAGGTAACCATGATCGATTACCTGTATAATAATCCTACCTATTACCAGCTTGACGCGTATACCTGGGAAAGCGATGATTTCAGAAGCTTAAAGCTTGGAAAAATGGTGGCGGAATGGGATACTCTTGACTATGATACTTTGACTTCCTTAATGGTAGAGCATCAATATGATCTGACCGGTGTCACAGACCGTGATACCCATACGGACCGACTTTTAAAGGTAAAGCCTGCGGAGTATAGAAAACTTCGCCAGGCCTATGAAACCATTTTAAATGATTTGAAGTTTTTTCCAATCCCCTTATCCGTTCAACCCGGTTCTCCGGATATCAGCTATCAAAACGGATGGATGGACTCCAGGACCTACGGAGGAGAACGAGGGCATGAAGGCTGTGACATCATGGGCAAGGACCAGCCCAGAGGCCATTATCCGGTGGTCAGTATGAGCGACGGAGTAGTGGAAAAAGTGGGGTGGCTGGAAAAAGGAGGCTGGCGGATCGGGATACGGACTCCCAAGGGAGCGTATCTTTATTATGCCCATCTTTACGGCTACAGCAGGCGGTGGAAGGAAGGGGACGAGGTAACAGCTGGAGAGCTCTTGGGATTTATGGGGGATACCGGCTACAGCCAGGTAGAGGGGACTACCGGCAACTTTCCGGTCCATTTACATCTGGGGATTTATATAAGGACCGATCACAATGAAGAGATGAGCGTAAATCCTTATTGGGTCTTAAGATATATGGAGAAATACCGGTTGAAATATTCGTATTAGTATATGGCCATTTATCGAAACTTGCCTTGCAAATTTCGATAAGCTATATTAATATTGCTTACATAGGCATAGTTTATTCGATAAGCAAAAGGCGAATCAAACTTCCTTAACGCAAGATGGGAGCTGCAACGTGAAAGAACGGAAGATTTCGGAAGAATTTTTAAACAGAATGAAGAAATTATTAGGGGAAGAAGAGTATGAGGCGTATTTAAAAAGCTTTGAAGAGGAACGGCTCTATGGGCTGCGAGTCAATACTCTTAAGATAACCCCGGAAAAATTTACAAACATGACAACCCTTAAACTAAAGCCCGTTCCCTGGATCCATAACGGTTTTTATTATGAGGGAGATGAACGTCCGGCAAAAGATCCTTATTATTACGCCGGGCTTTATTATCTCCAGGAACCCAGCGCTATGACGCCGGCAAGCCTGCTTCCCGTAATTCCGGGAGACAAGGTCCTTGATCTTTGCGCAGCACCGGGAGGGAAAAGCACAGAGCTTGGTGCAAAGCTGAAAGGCAAAGGCCTTTTGGTATCCAATGACATCAGCAATTCCAGGGCAAAGGCTTTGCTTAAGAATCTGGAATTGTGGGGAATCGAGAATATTTGTGTCACCAGCGAGGAACCAAAGAAACTAAAGGAAACCTTCGGTGAATTTTTTGATAAAATACTGGTTGATGCTCCTTGTTCCGGAGAGGGGATGTTCCGTAAGGATGCGGATATGGTGAAAAGCTATGAGGAACACGGGCCGGATTATTATGCTGCGATTCAAAGGGAAATTATGGATCAGGCAGTAGACATGCTTGCTCCTGGCGGACATCTTTTATATTCCACCTGTACGTTTTCTGCCTGTGAAAATGAAGACATCATCAGACGGACTCTGGACTGCCATGAGGAAATGGAGTTAATCAGGCTTCCTCTTTTTGAAGGGGCCAGCGGTGGAATCGGTCTCTCCGGATGTCTCCGCCTTTTTCCCCATAAGATTAAGGGAGAAGGGCATTTTATAGCAATGTTAAGGAAGAAAGGCTCTCCGGCAGGATATAAAGATTATGGGAAGGCCGGAAGCAAACAGCCACCCCTTCCCGCGGAACTTTCTAATTTCCTTTCTATGGTCTCAAAGCCCCTGGATTGTTCCAGAATCCGGATAAAAAATGATGCAGTTTACTATTTGCCGGAACATTTCCAGGAGAATACGAAAGGCCTGCGCTACTTAAGGACCGGACTTTTGCTTGGAGAGATGAAGAAGGACCGTTTTGAACCGGGACAGGCATTTGCCATGGCCTTAAAGCCGGAAGAGTTCAAACAAGTTGTCTCCTGGGAAAAACAGGATGAGAGGGTAATCCGCTATTTAAAGGGTGAAACCATATCCTTAAAGGACGGAGAGGATCCAATCAAAGGCTGGTGCCTGATCTGCGTGGAAGGCTTTCCCCTGGGCTTTGCCAAGGGAAGCGGAGCGACGCTTAAAAATAAATACTATCCAGGATGGCGGTGGCAATAATGAAAGAACTGAGACTTGATAAATATTTAACAGAAATGGGAGAAGGAACGAGAAGCCAGATCAAGGAAATGGCCAGAAAAGGCAGGATTATGGTGGACGGCATACCGGAGAAAAAGGCGGAGCGCAAAATCGATCCGGAACAACAACAGGTATCCGTGGATGGACGTCTGGTATCCTATGTCCGGTACGAATATTACATGTTAAACAAGCCTCAGGGCGTGGTGTCCGCGACTGAAGATTCCCGTTATGAAACTGTGATCGATCTCATTGAGGAACGGAAACGAGATGATCTATTTCCGGTAGGGCGGCTGGATATTGATACGGAAGGGCTTCTTCTCATTACCAATGACGGAGACCTGGCTCATCAGCTGCTGTCTCCTAAAAAGCATGTGGATAAAGTTTATTTTGCCCGGGTTGAAGGAGATCTGCCGCTTGATGCAAAGGAACGTATGGAGGAAGGACTTGTGCTTTCCGATGGAACTCCCACAATGCCGGCACAGCTGGAAGTACGAAAGCAGGGGGGCGGTGAAGTGCCTTCTGAAATCTACTTAACTATTCGGGAAGGAAAATTTCATCAGGTCAAACGGATGTTTGAAACTCTTGGGTGTCGTGTGATATACTTAAAGAGGATGTCTATGGGAAGCCTGATCTTAGATGAGGCGTTAAAACCGGGTGAATACCGCCCGCTTTCAGAGGATGAAATCCTAAAACTAAAAAGTCATGGAAAGGAAGACAAAAGCAGAGGATGTTAAAGGAAAAGAAAGCTGTGATTTTTGATCTGGATGGAACACTGGTTGATTCCATGTGGATGTGGAAATCCATTGATATAGAATTTCTTGGAAGCAGAGGGCTTGCATGCCCGGAAGATTTACAAAAAGAGATTGAAGGGATGAGTTTTTCGGAAACTGCTTTTTATTTTAAAGAGCGATTCAAGCTGGAAGAATCCCTTGAGGAAATCAAGGCTGTGTGGACGGATATGTCCATTGAAAAATACAGGAATGAGGTATTGTTAAAGCCGGGAGCAGGAGATTTTCTTAAATACATTACGGAAAATGGATTAAAGGCCGGAATCGCCACCAGCAATGGCAGGCAGATGGTGGATGCGGTGATTGATTCTTTAAATATCGGGCAATATTTTCAAGTAGTAGCTACTTCCTGCGAGGTGACTTATGGAAAGCCTGCACCGGATATTTATTTAAAGGTTGCCGGGGATCTCTCCGTATCTCCTGCTCAGTGCCTGGTCTTTGAGGATGTTCCTGCCGGGATTTTAGCAGGAAAGCGGGCAGGTATGACAGTCTGCGCCATTGATGATGAATTTTCCAGAGAGATGGAAGAAGAAAAACGGCAGCTAGCTGACTATTTTATATACGATTATCACCAGATACTGAAAAGAAAGGTCGAACGATCATGATGCACGATTATCTTCCCATGAGCCGGACTGATATGAATATCAGAGGGTGGAAGCAATGTGACTTTATCTATGTCACCGGAGATGCCTATGTGGACCATCCGTCCTTTGGTCATGCCATCATCAGCCGCCTTTTGGAGGCACATGGCTATAAAGTAGGGATTATCTCCCAGCCGGACTGGAAAGATCGGGCTAGCATTCAAGTTTTAGGAGAACCACGTCTTGGGTTCCTGGTTTCCGGCGGCAACATGGATTCCATGGTAAATCATTATTCCGTTTCAAAGAAGCGCAGGCAGCAGGATGCTTATACACCAGGGGGTGTTATGGGAAAACGTCCTGACTATGCGGTTACGGTCTATTGTAACCTGATCCGGTCTGCATATAAGAAAGCGCCAGTCATCATCGGCGGAATTGAAGCCAGCTTAAGGCGTCTGGCCCATTACGATTACTGGTCGGACCGGTTAAAGCATTCCATTCTGATTGATTCCCAGGCGGATCTAATCTCCTATGGCATGGGGGAAAAGTCCATTGTGGAAATTGCGGATGCATTGAACAGCGGGATCGACATCAAGGATATCACGTTTATCGATGGTACGGTCTATAAGACGGACAGTCTGGAATCCGTATATGATGCCCAGATCCTTCCTTCTTTTGATAAGATGAAGGCCGATAAACAAGAATATGCAAAAAGCTATTACATTCAGTATAATAATACGGACCCATTTATTGGAAAGCGTCTGGTAGAGCCATATAAAGACAATTTATTTGTGGTTCAGAATCCACCGGCTAAGCCTCTTTCCATGGAGGAGATGGATGAGGTATATGCCCTTCCCTATATGAGGAATTACCATCCTTCCTATGAGGAGTTAGGGGGAGTCCCTGCTATCCGTGAAATTAAATTCAGCCTGATCAGCAACCGGGGCTGCTTTGGCGCCTGCAGTTTCTGCGCTCTTACTTTTCATCAGGGCAGAATTATACAAGCCAGAAGCCATAACTCCCTTCTGGATGAAGCAAAGCTTTTGACAGAGGAACCGGACTTTAAGGGATACATCCATGACGTAGGCGGACCTACGGCAGATTTCAGGTCCCCGGCCTGTGATAAACAGATGACAAAAGGAGCCTGCCCCAACCGGCAGTGCCTGTTCCCGGAACCATGCAAAAATCTGAAAGCAGACCATACGGATTATATTGAGTTACTGAGAAAGCTGAGAAGTCTGCCAAAAGTAAAAAAGGTATTCATTCGTTCCGGAATCCGGTTTGATTATGTGCTGGCGGATCCTGGCAAAAAGTTTTTAAAAGAGCTTTGTCAGTACCATGTCAGCGGACAGCTAAAGGTGGCCCCGGAACATGTGTCGGACAAGGTGCTTTCAAAGATGGGAAAACCACAGAATCAGGTATATCGCCAGTTTGTAAAGGAATATAAGGACATGAACGGGCGTCTAGGTATGAAACAGTATCTGGTTCCCTATTTGATGTCTTCCCATCCAGGCTCCGGACTTTCAGAAGCCGTGGAGCTTGCAGAATATTTACGTGATTTAGGATATATGCCGGAGCAGGTCCAGGACTTTTATCCTACCCCTTCCACCATATCCACCTGTATGTATTATACGGGATATGATCCCCGTACCATGGAAAAGGTGTATGTGCCCGTCAATCCACATGAAAAGGCGATGCAAAGAGCGCTCATTCAGTATCGGAATCCGAAAAACTATGAATTGGTTTCCGAAGCATTAAGGCTGGCAGGCCGTACCGATTTGATCGGGTTTGATAAAAAGTGTCTGATCCGTCCGAAGGCAGGTACTCCGGGAGGCTACTCAGATCATAAAGCAGGGAAGAATCCTGGAAGCGGGAAAAGAGGGGCGGCTTCAGAGACAAAAGACCGTCGGGAACAAAAGAAAAAAACCATAAGAAACGTCCATAAAAAAGCAGGTAAAAAATAAATCCCAAAATGCGTGGGTAAAAATAAAAGAAAAGAAGGAATCAATTATGAAGATTGCCATTGTAACAGGTGCGTCTTCCGGCATGGGAAGAGAATTTATCATGCAGATTGCTGACCGTTTTAGTGGAATTGGTGAGATATGGGCGATTGCCAGAAGAGAGGAACGACTGGAGGAGTTGTCTCCTCTTGTTCCTGTTAAGGTCCGGTCCTTTGCCATTGATTTAACGGATGACAGCAAACTGATGAGCTTACAGGATATCCTGGCGAAAGAAAAGCCGGAGGTAAAGTGGTTGATCAACTCGGCAGGTTATGGGAAAATCGGCGATGTAGGTACCATAAACATAGGGGATGAAATGGGCATGGTGGATTTAAACTGCAAAGCCCTTTGTGCTGTGACTCATATGGTTCTTCCCTATATGTCTGAAAACAGCCGCATCATACAGTTTTCCTCTGCTGCGTCCTTTTTGCCTCAGCCTGGCTTTGCCATTTATGCGGCTACAAAATCCTTTGTGTTAAGCTATAGCAGGGCACTGAATGAAGAACTGAAGAAAAGAGGAATCTATGTGACGGCAGTATGCCCGGGCCCTGTGAAAACCGAATTTTTTGATATTGCGGAAACCACAGGAAAGATTCCTCTGTACAAGCGGGTGGTCATGGCAGATCCGAAGAAGGTGGTACGTCTGGCTTTGCGTGACAGCATGATGGGGCGTCCGGTTTCCGTATATGGAATCACCATGAAGTTCTTTCGGCTTTTATGCAAAACAGTGCCTCATACCGCCATCTTTCGTCTTATGAAGGGGTTAACGAAGGCTATATAAGAGAGCAGGAAAAGGAAGAGGAATACAAAAGTGAAACGATACAGGAAGGGACAGTACGGTTACCGTAACTATCACAGAAGAATCGAATTAGGGAAGGTCCTGGCCGGGGCGGCTCTGATACTCATACAGCTATTGGTCCGGTCGATGACAGACAGCTCATCCCTTAAAAACATTCTGACGGTTTCAGCCATTCTTTCCGTACTTCCGGTGGCCAATTGGGCATCGCCCCTTCTGGCCTCATGGAAGTACAAAACGCTGAACGCGGAACTTTATAAAAAAGCGTGTACCCATGAAGGAAAAAGCAGAATGCTCTATGATCTGATCATTACCTCAAGGGATGCGGTCATGCCGGTGGATGTGGCTGCGGTTCATTCCACCGGCATCTATGCTTACTGTACCGCCAAAAGGCTGGACACAGGAAAGGCAGAACGTTTTTTAAAAGATATGTTCCTTAGCCATCACCTGGAGTTTGATATAAGGATCATTCTGGAAGAAGGGGAATTTTTCAATTGCCTTTCCAGCTTAGGACCGGAAGCAGAGTACAAAGATGACGGCAGTGTGGAGCGTGGGGTTACGCTGTTAAAAAGTTTGTCCATGTAACCGTCAGGACAGAAATACCCAATGGAAAGGATAAAACATGCAGTCTTTGATTGTATCGAAAAATGAAGCAGGGCAGCGCCTTGATAAGCTGCTTTCTAAATATTTGAATCTTGCAGAAAAGAGCTTTTTTTATAAGATGATGAGAAAGAAGAACATCACCTTAAACGGCAGGAAGTGCGAAGGCTCGGAAATGCTTGTAGAAGGAGACGAGATCAAACTTTTCCTTTCCGATGAAACCATTGAAAAGTTTTCCCAGGTAAAGCTTCAGAAGGTAAAAAAAGTATCTTTAAACATTATCTATGAGGATGAGCACATCCTTTTGGTGAATAAGCCGGCAGGCATGCTCTCTCAGAAAGCCAGAGAATCGGATGAATCCCTGGTGGAATACATGATCGATTATCTGGTTTCAAGCGGTCAGTTATCCACAGAACAGTTAAGAAGCTTCCGGCCTTCCGTGTGCAACCGTCTGGACCGGAACACCAGCGGCCTGGTGGTGGGAGGAAAGTCATTAGCAGGCCTTCAGCTCATGTCAGCCTCCTTTAAGGACCGGAGCATCCACAAGTATTATCAGTGCGTGGTAAAGGGGCAGATTACAGAAAAACAGATGATCACAGGCTATCTGATCAAGTCAGAAACATCCAATCAGGTAACGGTTCATAAGCAGGAGGTTCCTGGGAGTGCTCCCATTGCGACGGAATATGAGCCGGTAAAGTGGCAGGAAGGATACACGCTCCTAAAGGTTACCTTGATCACAGGACGTACCCATCAGATCCGCGCACATTTATCCTCCATCGGACACCCGATCGTAGGAGACTATAAATATGGGGACAGCAAGGTGAATGAGGAAGCAAAAAGGCTTTATCATATTCAGTCCCAGCTCCTCCATTCCTATCAGGTCACATTTCCGAAGCTTTCGGAGCCACTTGCTTATTTATCCGGCCGTACCTTTTATGCGCCTTTACCAAAGACCTTTTCTAAGATATGCAAGGACTGGAGGTAGGAGGCAGAGATGGGAACCTGGAATACAAGAGGATTAAGAGGCTCAGCTCTTGAAGATCTGATTAACCGAAGCAATGAAAGCTACCGGGAAAAAGGACTGGCTTTGATCCAGAAGATACCGACACCGATTACACCCATTTCCATTGATAAGGAAAGCCGCCACATCACCCTGGCTTATTTTGACCAGAAAAGTACGGTGGATTATATCGGGGCTGTGCAGGGGATTCCGGTCTGCTTTGATGCCAAGGAATGTTCGGCGGGCACATTTCCCCTTCAGAATATCCATCCTCATCAGGTCGCTTTTATGGAGGAGTTTGAAAGCCAGGGAGGCATTGCTTTTATCATATTATCCTATACCCAGAAGGATGAGATGTATTATCTTCCATTTGACCAGTTGAAACAGTACTGGAAACGGATGGAAGAGGGCGGGCGGAAAAGCTTTACCTATGAGGAGCTAGATAAAACCTGGCGGATCCGGAGATGTCGGGATATTTTCGTTCATTACCTAGAGATGATCCAGAAAGATTTGGACAGAAGAGATTGACAAGCACCACTTTTTCCCCTATAATTGACTACACGTTATCAAATTATCACTTTACTACAAGAAAGTGACGTGAAATGATAAACCGTGAAAATAATTTTCTTCACTGCGTTTATGGCGGCTTATCATGGAAGATGGAAGCAGAAGACGGAGGTTATTATGGCAAATAAACTGTTACATACGCCGGATGGAGTCCGGGATATCTATGGAGTAGAGTGTACGAGAAAAGCTGCTGTACAGGAGAAGATGTTAAAGGTTTTCCATCTGTGCGGATATCAGGACATTGAAACTCCCACCTTTGAATTTTTTGATATTTTCAACGAGTCCCGTGGAAGTGTTAAGGCAAAGGAGATGTTTAAGTTTTTTGACAGGGATAACCACACCTTGGTTCTGCGTCCGGATGAGACGCCTGCTATAGCCAGATGTGCGGCCAAATATTTTCTGGACGAGGATATGCCAATCCGTCTTTGCTATATCGAGAGAACCTTTATCAATAATTCCAGCTATCAGGGTAGACTTAAGGAAGCCAGCCAGACCGGTGTGGAGCTTATTGGTGATGATTCTGCGGATGCGGATGCAGAGATCCTCTCTATGGTGATCAAGGCCTTAATGGCAGCAGGACTTACGGAGTTCCAGGTGGAATTAGGTGAGGTGGATTTTTTCAAAGGGCTGATCGAAGAGGCCGGCATGGACGAGGAAACGGAGGAGGCCCTAAGGGAGCTTATTGAAAATAAAAATTATTTTGGTGTAGAAGAACTGGTGATGGCACAGTCCATTACAAAGGAGTTACAGCAGGTGTTTTTAAAGCTTCCGGAACTGTTCGGTTCCCTGGATCAGATCCAGGCGGCCCGGGAACTGACTTCTAATCCAAGAGCGTTAAAGGCGATTGAGCGCCTGGAGGAGGTACACCGGATTCTTGAATATTACGGGCTCTCTGATTACATTTCTTATGATCTTGGCATGCTGAGCCAGTACCAGTATTATACCGGCATTATCTTTAAGGCTTACACTTATGGGACCGGTGATTATGTGGTCAATGGCGGGAGATACGATAAGCTCTTAGAGCAATTTGGAAAGGATGCTCCTGCCGTAGGATTTGGAATATCGGTGGATGAGCTTTTGCTGGCTCTTTCCAGGCAGAAGATCGAGATGAAGGTTGATCTGGTGAATACCATGATCCTTTATGAGAAAGAAGCCAGGGAAAATGCGATCCGCCTTTCCAGTCATTTCCAAGGTTCCGGCATGGCGGTCCAGCTCCAGTTAAAAGACCCGGCCCGTTCCCTTGAAGATTATCAGGCTTATGCAAGGCGCAGGGATTTAAATAATCTGTTGTATCTGGACCACAGCGGGTTTTCCGTTAAGGTCATGAACCTTATTCTGGACCGCGTAGATGAGATACCGCTGTCGGAATATTTAAGATAATCGGGGGTACGTATGAGATATTTGACTTTTGCCCTGGCAAAGGGGCGGCTTGCAAAACAATCACTTGAAATGTTCGAAAAAATCGGGATCACCTGTGAAGAGATGAAGGATAAGGATTCCCGGAAGCTGATTTTTACCAACGAGGAGCTGGGCATGCGGTTCTTTCTTGCAAAGGCAAGTGATGTGCCCACTTATGTAGAGTATGGGGCGGCTGACATTGGTATCGTGGGAAAAGACA
Source organism: Lacrimispora celerecrescens (assembly GCF_000732605.1). Taxonomy (GTDB): domain Bacteria; phylum Bacillota; class Clostridia; order Lachnospirales; family Lachnospiraceae; genus Lacrimispora; species Lacrimispora celerecrescens_B. The sequence goes on from NZ_JPME01000015.1 coordinate 289,110, forward strand.
CCATTCTGGAAGAAGGAAGAAAGCTTTATGAGGTCATGAACCTGGGGATTGGGAACTGCAGAATGTGCGTCTGCGGCCCTCCATCGGCAGGGGAGCTTTTAAAGCATCATGAAAGAATTCGTGTGGCCACCAAATATCCTGCCATTGCCAAGGACTATTTTTACAATAAAAAACATCAGACTGTTGAAATCATAAAGCTTAACGGATCCATCGAGCTGGCGCCTATTGTAGGGCTTTCTGAGGTCATTGTGGATATCGTGGAAACAGGGGCCACCCTAAAAGAAAACGGACTTACGGTATTGGAGGAAATCTGCCCTTTATCTGCCCGTATGGTGGTCAATCAGGTAAGTATGAAACGAGAGAATGACAGGATCACGAAGCTGATCCGCGATCTGCGTACCCTGCTGCAGGAGGAGAACCGATGAGAATTGTAAAACTAGACGAGACTTCCAGACAAAATATTCTTGCTGATCTGTTAAAAAGAGATCCTAATAATTACGGTGCATATGCCGACACGGTCCAGGAAATCGTGGAAACGGTGAAACGGGATGGAGATAAGGCAGTATTGGCCTATACGAGGGAATTTGATAAAGCGGAAATAAGCAGTGAAAGCTTAAAGGTGACCGATCAGGAAATTGAGGAAGCCATGAAGGAAGTGGATCCGGAACTTATGGAGATTCTTCAAAAATCCATGAAAAACATCCAGCAGTTTCATGAAAAGCAAAGGCAGTACAGTTGGTTTGACAGTAAGTCTGACGGTACCATCCTGGGTCAGAAGGTTACGCCTTTAGAAAGCGTGGGTGTTTATGTTCCAGGCGGTAAGGCAGCGTATCCGTCATCAGTTCTGATGAATATCATTCCGGCAGAAGTGGCAGGCGTCAGCCGCATTGCATGGTGACTCCGCCGGGAAAGGATGGAAAGGTCAATCCGGTCACCTTAACGGCAGCTCATTTAGCAGGTGTTACCGAGGTTTATAAAGTGGGCGGTGCACAGGCTGTAGCAGCCCTTGCGTTTGGTACGGAATCCATCCCTAAGGTTAATAAGATCGTTGGTCCCGGGAATATTTTTGTGGCTTTGGCAAAGAAGGCGGTTTACGGACATGTAAGCATTGACAGCATTGCAGGCCCAAGTGAGATTCTGGTGCTTGCAGATGAGAGCGCTAATCCCCGCTTTGTGGCAGCAGATTTGTTGTCCCAGGCAGAGCATGATGAGCTGGCGTCCGCTATTTTAGTAACTACCAGTATGGAGCTTGCTAAACGGGTGTCTGAGGAAGTAGAAGCATTTACCCAGGAACTTTCCCGCAGAGAGATCATTGAAAAGTCCCTGGATAATTACGGCTACATTCTTGTGGCAGAGACCATGAAGGAGGCCATTCAGACAGTCAATGAGATTGCTCCGGAGCATTTGGAGATCATTACCAGGAATCCGTTTGAAGATATGACCAGGATTCATAATGCAGGCGCAATCTTTATTGGGGAATACAGCTCAGAGCCTCTTGGAGATTATTTTGCCGGTCCAAACCATGTGCTTCCGACCAATGGCACGGCTAAATTTTTCTCAGCCTTAAGTGTGGATGATTTTATAAAGAAGTCAAGCATTATATATTACTCAAAAGAAGCTTTGGAAGAGATCCATAAGGATATTGAAATGTTTGCAGAGGCAGAGCACTTGACCGCCCATGCCAATTCTGTGAAGGTACGTTTCACTTAAACAGTGGACGCTGTGAACCTACCCAACAACAAAGCATGAAAGAAGGTTAAAAGATGGGACGAAGTGCAGAGATTTCCCGGGTAACCCGAGAGACAGATATCCGACTGAACCTTAATATAGATGGCAGCGGAAAAGCTGACATCCAAACGGGGATTGGATTTTTTGATCACATGTTAAACAGCTTTGCCCGTCATGGCTTTTTTGACTTAACCTTGTCGGTAAAAGGAGATCTGGAGGTAGATACCCATCATACCGTTGAGGATACAGGCATTGTCCTGGGAACGGCCATCAAACAGGCCCTTGGTGATAAAAAATCCATTAGACGTTACGGCAGCATGATCCTTCCTATGGATGAAACCTTAGTCCTCTGTGCCATTGATTTATCTGGCAGGCCATATTTGGGCTACGATGTTCTGCTCACCGGCGAACGGGTGGGGGATTTTGAGACAGAAATGCTGAAGGAATTTTTCTATGCTGTTTCTTATGCTTCTGAAATGAACCTGCATATCAGAAAACTGGCAGGAGAGAATAACCACCATGTGATCGAGGGAACCTTCAAAGCATTTGCAAAGGCCTTAGATGAAGCAACATCGCCTGATCCCAGAATTACAGGGGTACTGTCTACCAAGGGAACACTATAAAGGAGAACCATATGCAGCTTTATCCAGCAATTGACTTAAAGGACGGGCAGTGCGTCCGTTTGAAACAGGGAGAATTTAAGGAGATCACTGTTTATTCCCAGAAGCCGGAGGAGGTGGCTGCTCTCTGGCAGTCTCAAGGTGCCACGTTTCTTCATCTGGTAGATTTAGACGGTGCTTTAGCCGGCCGTTCTGTGAATGATAAGGTGATCAAAAAAATAGCGGATACTGTTTCCATACCAATCGAGATTGGCGGCGGCATCCGAAGCGAAGAGGCGATCGAGTCCATGCTTTCCCTGGGAGTGACCAGGGTGATCATCGGAACAAAGGCCGTAGAGAATCCGGAATTTATCCGGGACATGGTGAAAAAGTTCGGACCGGACAGGATCGTTGCAGGTGTTGACGCAAAGGATGGTATGGTGGCGGTGGAAGGCTGGGAAAAGATCAGCGGAATCTCCGCATCAGAGCTTTGCAACCGGATGAAGGAATACGGTGTCCGCCATATTGTTTATACTGATATATCCAGGGATGGGATGCTTTCGGGCCCCAATGTGGAGTATACGAGACGGCTGACGGAAGAAACCGGAATGGATATCATTGCCTCCGGGGGAATGTCTTCCATGGAAGATTTAAGGCAGCTTTCTCATGCAGGTGTCTGTGGCGCCATCATCGGGAAGGCGTTGTATGAAAAGCGGATCGATTTGAAGGAAGCCATTAAAGCCTTTGAAAAGCAGGATCATCAGGGGAGGATATGATGATGGAGTATAAAAAACTAATTGCAGGTTTTGGAATCCGGGAGGGGAAGGCAGTAAGGCTTGATGATCAAAAGGTGTGTTATGGGGAAAATCTTTTGACGCTGGCCTGTTTTTACGGAGACAGCGGGGCAGATGAGTTATTTCTGCATGATTTATCTGAGTCAGAGGAAGATCATGAACGGACGATCGGCCTTATGAAGGAGATTGCAAGGCTGTCTGATATTCCTGTGATTTTAGGGGGAAGAGTCAGGCGGCTGGAGGATGTGAAGAAATACCTTTACGCAGGGGCAAAGGCAGCATTTCTTGACGTGAGCCTGGATGAGAATGTGGATTTGATGAAGGAGGCGGCGGATCGGTTCGGAGATGATAAGATTTATGCTTATCTTCCGGATTGTACGTACTTGGAGCGGACCAAGGAATATGCCCAGCTGGGTGCTTCCGTCATGATTCTGGGCGATGAAGTCACAGAGGAAGAACTCCGGGCTGTTTCAGCCTGCGAGGAGGCCTTTTTGATCACCGGATGCGGGGGAGATGCAGATCTCTTTGCCTATGCCCTTGGAGTGGACAATGTGGCAGGCCTTGTTGGAAGCTTTGATGGGGGAGTAAACTGCATGGATTTGAAGCAGGATTTAAAAGCCCTGGGAATCGGAGTAGATACCTTTGAAAGCCCCATAAGCTTTGACCAGTTTCAGTTGGGTGCTGATGGTCTGATTCCTGTAATTACCCAGGATTACAGAACAGGGGAAGTTCTCATGCTGGCCTACATGAATGAAGAGGCTTTTCACGAAACGCTTAAGACCGGCTGCATGACCTATTACAGCAGGAGCCGCAAAAGTCTCTGGCGGAAGGGAGAAACTTCCGGACATTATCAGTATGTGAAGTCTCTGGCCCTGGATTGTGACAATGATACGCTGTTAGCAAAAGTGAACCAGATCGGAGCTGCCTGTCATACAGGGGCAAGAAGCTGTTTTTATCAGAATCTGGTAAAAAAAGAATATCAGGAGAGTAATCCCTTAAAGGTATTTGAAGAAGTATTTAAAGTAATTCTTGACAGAAAGACGAATCCAAAGGAAGGTTCCTATACCAATTATCTGTTTGACAAAGGTCTTGACAAGATATTAAAAAAGCTGGGAGAAGAGTCAACGGAAATTGTCATAGCAGCCAAAAATCCAAATCCGGAGGAAGTAAAATACGAAATTTCTGATTTCCTTTATCATATGATGGTGCTCATGGCTTATAAAGGAGTGTCCTGGGAAGATATTACCAGGGAACTGTCTAACCGCTGAGACTGATAAAAACGCTGGGAAGGCTGCTCGCTTTTCCGGCGCTTTTTGTGTACATAGAGCCATGGACAGCCTGATTGTTCCATGGTATAATTAAAAAATGGAAATAATGGGAGGATATGGGTATGAAAGAACAGATGTCTGGCAGGATGAAACGGATGACACGGATTTATTACTGGGTGTTGCCGGTCATTTTCCTGTATATCACCGCCGTTTCCTTTTTTGGGGCTGGAATGGGAATGAAGCTTTTGGGAAGTACGAAGCCTGATGTGGAACCGATGGAGTTTCATGTGTATGATGGAGCAGATATTTACAGCAGTTTAAAAGCCCACATGATGACCCAGGAGTTTGCGTCGGATTTTAAGGAAACCAATCACTACTACTTTGCTTATGATGAAAAACTGCTGCCTTATATTGTACAAGTCCATGGGAACCTGTCTGAAGAATATTTACAGATCCAAACTTATCTGTATGATGAATCGGAAGAAGCACCGGAGCCTGCAGTATTTTACGGCATGTCATCGCCTATTGAGGATGATATCCGGGAGTATGCCATGGAAAGCTACAATGACATGTGGGGAGAGAAAATCGTAACGGAGAATAATTTTTCGGATTATTTTGGAGAATACTATCTTGACACTACTAGAAAGCCGGCCTCCAATGCTTCAGGAGCGATTTCTTTCATTTTCTCATGCGGATTTATGGCCGCCTTGGCAGGAACCTTGCTTATAGCATGGAATCTTAACAGCCGGAGGTTTAAGATAAGCCGGGATACCTTAAAGGCATGGCCGGAAGAAAAGCTGCTTGCATTAGACAGACAGCTGAAAGCGGCCAGTACCTCATCCTATGAAAAAGAACAGCTTTATTTGACCTATGATTATATCATTGCCAATGGAGAGGGATTTGATATCATCCCTTACGAGGCTGTTGTGCGGATCTATGATACCTCCTATGGATCAGGGAAAAGGCTTATGGCTGAAACAAAGGATCAAAAATATCATACCCTTGCTATGGTAAAAGGAAGAGGCCTAAAGAACAAGGATGCGTTCCAGGAACTTGCCATTCAGGTGAAAAGGCAGGTTTTGGACAGAAAAGAGGAATTGACGGAAACTATTCTGGCTGAGGTACACAACAGGTATCCTGAAACGGTGGATCCAGAAGCAATCCTTCAGATATCCGCCTCCCTTGAAGAGAAGCCGTCCAATCCACTCTTTGGTGTGATCGGAGCGCTGTTTGCCTCGCTATTAGGAGTGGGGCTGTGGATACTCATCGGTCAGGTGGGCTTTGTAGCCGGAATAGCCGGACTTGTTATATTAAAGCTTGCCTTAGGTGGCTATCAGAAGCTTGGAGGCTCACTGGATAAAAAGGGAGCTATCATTTGTCTTATCATAACAGCTGGAATGATTGCCGGCGCCAATTTTTTGGATTATGCAGTATCCATGACAAGAGCATACTTTCAGTATGAAGCCAGCTTTGAAACCTTGGCTTATGTTTTCTCCAACTTTGGAAATCTGATGTCCGATATGGATATGTGGAGTGGATTTTTCATTGACCTTGCCATTGGTTACGGCCTGTCCATATGGTCGGCGGCAGGAGCTATAAAAGGCATTTTCAATATGGAAAAATAAATTTTAGAAAAAGAGGCGATATATTATGTCACAAGTATTAGATAATTTTTTAAAGTATATATCCTTTGACACACAGTCGAAAGAGGATATGGAGACAGTACCCAGTACGGAAAAGCAGCGGGTATTAGCCAGAGAACTGGCAGCCCAGCTTCAGGCCATGAAGGCGGAGCATGTGATGGTGGATGAGCATAGCTATGTTTATGCCACGATACCAGCAACCATGGATAAGCCTGTTCCGGTACTTGGCTTTATTGCCCATATGGACACAGCACCTGCATATTCCGGGTCAGGAGTAAAGCCGCAGATCGTAAAAAATTATGACGGCGGCGATATTCTGATGAATAAAGAGACCGGATTGGTCATGAAAGCAATCGATTTTCCGGATCTTTTAAAATACAAGGGACAGGATATCATTACAACGGACGGAACCACCCTGTTGGGTGCGGATGACAAAGCCGGAGTTGCCGAGATCATGGCTATGGCGGAGTATCTTTTATCCCATCCGGAGATTCCGCACGGAACCATCCGCATTGGCTTTACACCGGATGAAGAGGTTGGAAGAGGTGCGGATTTCTTCGACGTAAAAGGCTTTGGCGCTGATGTAGCTTATACCGTAGACGGCGGTGGGTTAGGAGAACTGGAGTATGAGAATTTTAATGCGGCTTCCGCAAGAGTCCTGATACATGGCTCCAGCATCCACCCAGGGTCTTCCAAGGGAAGAATGAGGAATGCCCTTCTTATGGCCATGGAGTTCCACAACATGCTTCCAGCCGCTGAAAATCCTATGTACACGGAAGGTTATGAAGGATTTTTCCATTTGGATTCTATGAGCGGAACAGTGGAAGAAGCCCGTATGGATTATATTATCCGGGATCACAGCAAAGAAAGATTTGAAGAGAAAAAGGCATTTATTGAGAGGGTAGCGGAATATTTAAACAGCCGCTATCATGCAGGGACCGTGGACCTTATTTTAAAGGACAGTTATTATAATATGAAGGAAAAGATCCAGCCTCACATGTACTTAATCGAGATAGCAAAAGCTTCCATGGAGGAAATCGGAATAGAGCCTATGGTAACCCCTATCCGCGGAGGCACGGATGGAGCCCGCTTGTCTTATGAAGGGCTTCCTTGTCCAAACCTGTGCACCGGTGGCTATAACTACCATGGAAAGTTTGAGTTCATTCCTGTTCAGTCCATGGAGAAAGTGGTAGAACTACTTCTTAAGATCGTTGAGAAATTTGCAGAAAGATAATATGTGGAAAGAATAGTACCCTATTGACAAAGTAGAATTCTACGAATATAATATTGGTAGAATTCTACTTTTTTGGAGGTGATTTTATGCTTTCTGCCCTAAGTAATCCAAGTGCTGATTTTTATATTCAGAGCATTGCACTGTCTTTGCGTTATATGAATGATCAGAAGTTAGAGGAATTTGGCATAACGAACCAGCAAGCCCGATTGTTAGGTGGAATCAGCAGAAGTCTTTACGATGGAGCGAATATCAGCCGCAAGTATTTAGAAGATATGATGCAACTAAAAGGCCCCTCGGTAACCAGTTTATTAAATGGCTTAGAAAAGAACGGTTTTATTATTCGTTATAGCCGTGAAGATGATGGCCGCGCGATGAATATCAAGGTTACTGAAAAAGGTGATAAGGTTTTAGAAGCACTGCGTGACGTTTTTAAAAGCACAGAACAGCAGCTGCATAGCGGTATGACGCCTGAAGAACAGGAACAATTTCTAGTGTTACTTCACAAGGCCCATGATAACCTTTCACGGAATAAGTATTCAGAAAATACAAAGTCGGTGGATGCTAGGAAGGTATAAGCAAGCACATTGCGTAGTAGGAAACAAAGATGTTGCTTGCTATTATCTTTGATAATTATGCAGAATACGGCATATTTTTTAATTATTTATGTAGAATTCTACATAAATAATTAATTTTAAGTAAGGAGTATAGCCAAAAAGAAAAGAATGACGCAATGTATTATCTTAAAAAAGCACCTTTGCCGGATGCAATCGAGCATATGGCAATACCAATGGTTTTGGGAATTAGAGTACGGCCGGTAAGACATAAAATGACTTACCGGCCGTATTTATTGAAAAGAATAGAGCAGGTAAGTGTCAAGGGCGGCAGCTGTGCATTTTACTCTTGGCGCTGTCCCTGGTCCAGGACTAAGTCCAAATCCACCTATCAACTTAAAACTGAAGGTAGACAGAGGCTGCCGCGTGGGGAGAAACTATCATGAATATGAGGTATATTTAGAGCAGCATCCTGATACAGCAGTGACCCAGATGGATTCTGTGATAGAAAGCAAGGGTGGAACACCAGGTCTTTTGAAAAAGTAGCAAGATAATCGGAACAGAAAACCATCGTCAGGAACGAAAAGACAGATACCAGCAGACGTGAATTTCGGAGTACAAAAATTGCAACTCACTTTACATTTCAGCTCTGCAATTGAGCATTTAAGGCAATAAACTTGCGTTTGGGAACATAATATACTTTTTTAATAAAAAAACATTAAAATATTAAAGTATTGATTTTTTATAATCTGGCTGATTCGTGAAAAATACGGATAAGGAAATTATTGAATAGAATAATTCACTTAATAAAAATTATTAAGGAGTTTTTGAAGATGAGAAATTTGATAGAATTGACTGATTTAACAGCGAACGAGATCCAAAAGATATTCAATATAGCTGACAAATTAAACAAAGGAGAATATGAAAAATGCTTAGAAGGGAAAACGATCATTTTATTTTTTCAATCTTCAAGCATACGTACCCGCGTTACGTTTGAGAAAGGGATATTTGATCTTGGAGGGCAATCGATTCTTTTCCCGAGTGATACGTTAGATAAAAAAGAAGATATAAAAGATGTAGTCAATTATTTGAATAATTGGGCCGATTGCATTATAGTCAGGCACACGAATATTGATTTGATTGCACAAATGGCCGAATGTAAATTACTTCCAATCATTAATGCGATGTCTGGTGTTAACCATCCATGTGAAATTCTTTCTGATTTATATTCATTATCAAAAATCCGAAGTGATTACCTTGATCTGAACTATCTATTTGTTGGCGCCCCAGGGAATATAGGGAATGCATGGGCTGAAGCAAAAAAGGTATTAGGTATTAATATTAAGCAGTGTTGCCCAGCCGGGTATGAAATAAGCGGATTAACCACTGAACATGATATTAATAAGGCCATCGTGAATCGTGACATTATTCTTACAGATTCTTTGCCGTCAAAAGCTCTGCCTGACTTTTCGCCTTATCAGATAACGAACGAGCTTATGCAAAACGCAAATATTGGCGCTATGTTAAATCCATGTCCTCCATTTTTTAGAGGTGAAGAAGTTTCCGCAGACATTATAAATTCTAAATATTTTATAGGATACAGTTTTAAGAAGAACCTTTTAAATATGCATCAGGCTATTATGTATTTTTCGATGTTCAATGACTGAATAGCCAGCCATTTGCAAAACTTTTTTACGAGGAGAAAAAATGATGGAGAAAGAACTGCAATATGACTTCATAGAGGTTAAAGAGGTATCAGATGCAGCTCTACTCCCCTTAGACAGCCAAACACCTCAAATGTTATATTTTTTAAATGAAGGAGGTTCTGTCTTTTATGATTATATCACATGCAGAAAAGTCGGGAAATTTTATGCATTTACTCAAGCAATCATTCCTCCCAGTCAATGGGAAAAGGATAAACAGCAAATTGCAAATATCATTTTAAGTGCAAAAGAACGTAATCATAGTTGATAATACAAATTGAATATGGTTGGAGGGAGTGGTGAAGAAAGATGTATGAAAGAATGATAGATAAAAGTGTACAGCCGGAAATAAGCGACATTGAACGACACATCGGTTTGAACGGCTGCAGATACTTACAGTTCTTAGAAGACGCATTAATGAAACGGTATAATATACAACGTGAAATACGTTTTCCATTTGGCAATACTTACGGCTGGGGGTACAAATACTCCCATAAAACAAAACACCTATGCTATCTTTTTTTTGAGAAGGATGCAATCACAGTCACCTTGCAAATAGGCGATAAAGAAGTTCCTTTGCTCAATCAAATGCTGCCTACGTTTTCTTCAAAAACGCAGTCTCTTTGGGAGCACCGCTATCTATGCGGAGAGAATGGCGGCTGGGTGCATGTCAGGATACTCTCGGAAGATGATTTAGATGATGCGATAAAGCTGATTGAAATAAGAAAAAAACCTCGTATTATACAAAATGAATAAAAGATATGGATTATATTGACAACATTTATTCAAGGTGATACCATGCAGCTATGAACCGGTTCCTCTAGTAGAAGTTATTAGATTACCAGCAAGCGGAATCATATTAAAAATATGTTTAAAATGCAAATAGCTGATAGAAAGGATGGAAAAAACTTTGAAGCAATATTTTGTTATAGGCAGTTACACGGAACCAATTTTGTTTGGAACAGGTGAGGTGTCTCAAGGAAAAGGTAAGGGAATTTCATTCTGTACATTTGAAGACGGCAAAATAGAAGTCAAAAAAGAAATAGCAGTCAAAAATCCCTCTTTCTTATATGTAAATGAGTTAAATAAAAAGATTTATGCTGTTAATGAGATGAAAGAGTATTTGGGAAAGACTGGCGGTGGTATTACACAGCTCGCTTATGATGAAGAAGGTAATATGAGCATAGAAGGAAGCTGGAATACTTATGGGATAGACCCGTGTCATATTGCAGTTGGACCTAATGGACAATTTGTTGCTATAGCGAATTATTCCAGTGGCTCAGTTACTGTGTATCCAATTGATGAAAAAGGAAATGTAAAAAATGATTGCCAGCTATTTCAGCATAAGGGATGTAGCATTCATCAATTACGTCAGGAAGGGCCGCATGCACATAGTTGTATTTTTGTACCGGATCAGGGATTGTTTTATGTTTCTGATTTAGGAATCGATAAACTTGTTGCTTATCGGTATGAAGGAAGCATTGTATATTCTGAGGATAGCGCTTCGGTTAGTGTGCCTGCAGGAAGCGGCCCCAGATACGGAGAGTTCGGAAAAGATGGAAAGCATTTTTATTTGATTAATGAAATTAGTTCGCAGGTGATGCATTTTACATATGATGCCGGCAAGATGGAATTTCAGAATGCTGTGAATACAATTCCACAAGATTTTACCGGTAGCAATACGTGTTCTGACCTTCATATGACTCCGGACGGAAAGTTTCTCTATGCATCGAATCGTGGGCATGACAGTCTGGCATGCTATCAAATCGAAGAGGACGGAAGTCTCACATTCGTCGAAAGGCAGCTTTGTGGTGGAAAAACACCTCGGAATTTTGCAATTGACCCCACTGGAAAGTATATGTTAGTTGGCAATCAAGACAGTGATTCAATCACAGTATTTGAAATCGAAGAGAATGGTCATATAAATCAGGTAAACCAGATGAGTACCGGGGCACCGGTGTGTATCCGATTTTTCCAGCTGTAACTGGTGGAAATGGCAAAAGCCTGAATAACGATCAGAGTAATCATGTAAAGAAAAAGACTGGTCTGTAGTATCGTAAGACTGGTCTTTTTTAGCTCTTCTTATATAAAGGTTTTGTAAGATAGCTTTAGTTTTCTGCGTTGATATGGTAAAATAAACTTATATTGGCGAATTTATGTAATACTCACCACAAGCGTTCAATAGAAATATCAGCAGCCAGACTAAATAAGATGAATCATTTGAGGTGCCGGAATATGGGAACAACTGAAAGATTGAAAGACCTTATTGACAGACAAAAAGAAGGAATCATTCAGCTTGAAGCAGAATGCCGTGCCATCGAAAACAGTGATATGGCACGTGAAAATGTAGAATTGAAAGCAAAACTTGAAAAACTGTACATTGACTATGAAAAAGCAAACTCCAATGCTTCTGCGCTTTCAAAAGAGAACGCAGGACTTAAAAATGCCTTATACGAACAAATTTACAATGAAAAGATTAAAATCTTGAATATCACGGCGAAGAAGCTTGATGTGTACTTTAAATCAAATGTCGACGGAGAGCAAAATAGACTCACAATATTTGAAAACGGTGTCAGATCAAGAATAAACAATTTTACAGCGGCTTTGAGACAATATAATATAGATACAAAGGATGAAATTTATACAAAGATTGACGAATTAACCACACTGCTTAACGAAAGGGTGACAATTGCCCGGACAAAGGCCGCACATACGCAAGCGGCATTTTCCGAAGATGAGAGAGCGGAGTTTGAAGCACTAAGGCGTGAACAAATCACGGATGAACAAATACGTGCTATCGCTAAGAAGAACAATTTTGAACGTTTCGTAGGACTTAACTTACTTAATGCAATTGGAATATTTCTCATAATCATAGGTGTGATCACCGCCGCAAGGTATGCTTACGTCCAGTTGCCTAATACATTAAGAGGAATTATGATGTTTATGGCCGGAGGCGCAATGCTGATTGCCGGTGAGCTCATGAACAGAAAAAAAGCAAATATTTTTTCTCTTGGAATCACAGCTGGAGGCGTTGGTGTTTTGTATGTTGCGTTGGCCACCAGCTATTTCGGACTTTCCATCCTCGATATGTATCCGGCCATTGCGGTATGTATCTTAATTACCGTTGCAGCATTTGTCCTCTCAAACCGCTATCATTCACAGGTGATTTTGGCGTTTGCGCTCATCGGTGGATATTTGCCGGTGTTCTCAATCAATGGAAACAGTATTTTTATATTTGGCGCAATGGTTTATTTTATAGCATTGAATTTGCTGGCACTTACCATCTCATTCCATAAGAAATGGTCTGTTTCAGCATTTATTGGATTGTTTTTAAATATTATAGGAACTCTTGTTATTTGCTTGCATTTCTCCTATGCTGCGGCCTTGAAATCCAAATTGCTCGTGATCTTGTATGTTCTGTTTGCTTTCCTGATTTACACACTGATACCAATTGTAAGCACATACCGCACGAAAACGAAGTTTCGAAAATCGGATGTTGTGTTGCTTGCAATCAATACGTTTTTCAGCAGCTTGTTCATGTACGGTGTGTTTGATATGCTTCAGTTAAATAACTTCAATGGTGTGATTGCCATTGTTTTTGCTGTGACTTATTTATTTCTTGGCAGGTTTATTGAAAAGAAATTCACGGTTGAAGAACGTAATACGAAAGCCTTGTTCTATTTGACAGGACTTGCATTTGTAGTGCTCATTATACCGCTTCAATTTGGGCGGACCTGGCTGTCCCTTGGGTGGCTAGCAGAGGGTGTACTGCTCACGACCTATGGCATCTTAAACAATGAGAATATCTTTAAGCGGATCGGGCTTATCATAAGTGGATTGTGTTTGTCCGCATTTATCTTATTTGACTGTTCGTGGACGTATCATTACTTGTTTGCATATAAATACTTTGCTATCACGCTTGGCAGTTTGATTATTCTAGGTATGTATATGTACAAAAAAATGATGGCTGGCTGGTTTGCGAAAATATACAAGTACTTTGCTCTCGCAAATGTGTGGTTTTATACGCTATATATCATTGGAAAACTGGGAACGATGTTATTTGAAAATTACTCAGGACGACTGTACAACATTGGTTACTTAATTGCTGCGACAGCAATTGTCAGTACATTTTTGATCGCTTACACGATACCGAGAATAAAGATTTTGTCTGACTTGGGTACGAAAATAATGTCTATTGTTTTATATGTCATAGGCATCTTATGGTTACTTGTAATTAATAGCATGAGTAGCCCAATCCACAACTCGCTGTCCGCGCCGTTTGGCATCATGCTTATTGGAACGCTCGTTCTCATAATTGTGGGACTGATTTCAGTTCTTGCAGTGCGTGATCTGATGGGGTTCATAGTAACCGGGCGAAAATTAGGGGTTGAGTGGTATCCTCTGATTATTTCTGGATACTTTATTTTAATATTAACCCAAAATTTAATTACGCAATATGACTTATCCTTTTCAAGTGCCGTAATCAGTATCATCTACGTCTTAACGGCATTCGCCTGGATTGTTTACGGATTTGTGAAACGGTATTCGTTTATAAGGCGGTTTGGTCTTGGTTTGGCGATTTTGGCGGTAATTAAACTATTTATAATAGATTTATTTAGTCTGACGCAAGGCTTCCGAATCGTGTCTTACTTCGCACTTGGTATTACCCTTTTGGCAATATCTTTTGTATATCAGTATTTCAGCAAGCGTTTGGAACGGTTGGAGGAGGTGCCGGTGGATGTGGAAGAGAATCATTAGCATTACGTTTTTATTGTGTTTATTTAGTACCACCGCATTTGCCCACACGGCAACAGTTCAAACCGGCGGCGAGAGCAAATACAAGGCGGTACGGCTTACGCCAGAGATTTACAATGCGGCTAACAGCGATTTATCTGATCTATTGATAAAGGACAGCAAAGGCGAAAACGTACCATATTTTATTAATTCCGGCTTTCATACGGATCGTGAGGGCAGAGAAACCTACCCAATGGAGCTGATAAATTCCTATACAAAGGACAACAGCTTTTATTTCGATTATAAGCTCGCTGCCGCAATGGAACGTGATACAGTTGCAACATCCATTGAGGTTGCAACCGATAGTATGAACTTTGCAAAGGCAGTAGATGTTTATGGCAGTTATGATAATTTAAATTGGGATTTTGTTCAAAATGACAAGTTGTATATCATTGATGACAAATCAAAGCTCATCATTGAACTGAATAAGCCTCAAAAGTACACGTACTACCGATTTAAACTCTCAAACAATCTGGAGAAACTCTCGTTTAATGCTGTGAATTTAATTTACAGCACCAAAGTGAGTGAGAAAAACTATTTTATTGAAAGTCTGATTCCTACATTCCATATAGAAGAAAAGGATAAAACGACGCTTATAAAAATTGATGGATTAAAAAACCTACGTTTATATGATGTCACAATTGATACGGATAGTATGTTCAAGCGGATTGTGAGCGCACCGTTAGGATCGGAGAAAGAAATTTACAACTTATCGTTAAACGGCATATCGTACAACGATACTACATTACCGCTTGACCGGCAGATTTCCCAGGATGAAACCTATGTGATTACAATAGTCAACAACGATGATAAACCAATTAATATCAAGGGTGTCACGGTGTGCTATTATGCTGACGAGATGGTATTTGAAGGAAAAGCCGGGGAAAGCTATACCATTGATTTTGGTGCGGATGCCACAAAAACAGCTCCTGTGTATGACATCGAAAGATACAAGGACGAGATATTAAAAGGCAAAATAGATGAAGCGGCAATTAGCGCAATAAGCTATGATAGTGAAAAGGAAAAACCGTCAGAGGTGGATAGTAAAGTTATTTTTAACATTGTGGTAATAGGAATTGCAGTGTTACTGGGCGGTTTGATTTTATTCCATTTAAGACGTAATAAGAATAGTATATAAGAAGATACAACCGAGGAAGCCATGGGCATCGGTAAGGAGATATTGGCTAATGGGAAATGAATTGAAAATAAAGTTTACCGATCATATAGGGTTTCACATGCTTTTGGCAGCAACAGGTGGACTGATGGATGCGTATTCGTATGTTGACAGAGGCAATGTATTTGCCACCGGCCAGACAGGGAATTTCGTTCTGGCTGCAATCCGCTTCCTCACAAAGGATTATAAGGGTATGGGTCAGGCATGTGTGCCTATCGGAGCGTTCTGGCTTGGGGTTTTTCTTGCAAGGCATATTTATTATAAAATTTATAAAGAAAAGCATACCCATTGGATATCGGGTATTTTATTTCTGGAAATTGTCGTATTGTTTTTGGTTGGTTTTGTACCCAACACCCTACCGCATCTGTTTGCCAATACGGCAGTGTCATTTGCCGCTGCGGTACAATTTTGTACCTTTAGAAACTTTGGAGGGAATGCTTCCTATGCACCGGTTTTTTGTACAGGTAATATGCGTTCCTGTGCGGAAATGTATTACGAAGGTTTTGTTAGAAAGGATAAGGAGTGCCGGATAAGAGCCTATCATTACACCGGAATCCTGTCCGCATTTTTCGTTGGAGCGCTTATGGGAGGCGGACTGTCACTATGGTTTGGTGAAAAGGCTATTTGGCTGGCCTGTGTGCTTCTGACGGTATCCTGGATAACCGTTGACATAGAAAAGAAAGGACAAAAAGCTGACCATAATTCCCACAGGTAATTTGGGAGTTGATTAATCTACGAAAGTGTCCTATAATTATGCAAAGTATCATTAAAGATAGTTCGTGATGCACAAACTGAAATAATAAAAAGGAATGACCATGAGAAAACTAGCATTAAGCGATGAGATTTTATTGAGAATTGAAAAACCGGCCCGCTATATCGGCGGCGAGGTAAATATGGTAAAAAAAGACCTGTCTGCTGTAGACATCCGCTTTGCCATGTGTTTCCCTGATGTTTATGAAATTGGAATGTCCCATTTGGGAATGCAGATTTTATATGATATGTTTAACCGTAGAGAGGATATTTACTGCGAGCGTATTTTTTCCCCCTGGACGGATTTAGACCAGATTATGAGGGAGCAGCAGATTCCTCTTTTTGCTTTGGAATCACAGGATCCGATTAAGAAATTTGATTTTATTGGAATCACCCTTCAATATGAAATGTGCTATACAAATATCCTTCAGGTTCTTGATTTGGGACAAATCCCCCTTCACTGGGAGGACCGAACAGAGGAAGATCCTATTATCATAGGCGGCGGCCCATGTGCCTACAATCCTGAGCCCTTGGCGGAATTCTTTGACATGTTTTACATTGGTGAAGGAGAAACCGTTTATTTTGAGCTTATGGACCGTTATAAGGAAAATAAGAAGAACGGTGGCAGCCGCCGGGATTTTCTGGAGATGGCTTCGGAGATTGACGGTATCTATGTACCGGCTTTTTATGATGTATTCTATCATGAGGACGGCACCATAGAAAGCATGAAGCCAAACAATCCCCATGCAAAGGAAAAGGTAACCAAGCAGCTGGTTGTCTCCATGGATGAGGCTTACTACATCGAAAAGCCAGTGGTTCCTTTTATAAAGGTAACTCAGGACCGGGTGGTCCTAGAGGTTATGAGAGGCTGCATCAGGGGCTGTCGTTTCTGTCAGGCCGGTAATGTTTACCGTCCATTGAGAGAACACAGTCTGGAATATTTAAAGGAGTACGCCAGCAAGCTGTTAAAGAGCACCGGACACGAGGAAATCTCCCTAAGCTCTTTAAGCTCCAGTGACTACACCCATTTAGAAGGAATTGTGAATTTCCTGATTGATGAATTTAAGGACAAGGGTGTCAATATTTCCCTGCCTTCCCTTCGTATTGACGCTTTTTCCCTTGATGTTATGAGTAAAGTCCAGGATATCAGAAAGAGCAGTTTAACCTTTGCTCCTGAGGCTGGTTCCCAAAGACTTCGTGACGTAATTAACAAAGGACTGTCAGAAGAGATCATCTTAAAGGGAGCGGGAGAAGCCTTTCAGGGCGGCTGGAACCGGGTAAAGCTTTACTTTATGCTGGGACTTCCTACAGAAACTATAGAGGATATGGAAGGAATTGCGGAACTGTCGGAAAAGGTGGCAGAAGTCTACTATGATATTCCAAAGGATCAGAGAAACGGAAAGGTCCAGGTAGTGGCAAGTTCATCCTTCTTTGTTCCAAAGCCATTTACCCCATTCCAGTGGGCGAGGATGTGCACAAAAGAGGAATTTTTAGAAAGAGCTTATATCGTTAAAGACAAATTTAAGAAGATGCTGAATCAAAAGAGTTTAAAATATAATTATCATGAAGCTGACTTGACGGTTCTGGAAGGTGTTTTGGCGCGCGGTGACAGAAAAGTCTCCTCCCTGATTGAAGAGGTTTATAAAAACGGCGCATTATATGATTCCTGGTCCGAGCATTTTAAAAATGATATTTGGATGAAAGCTTTTGAGACCTGCGGCCTTGACGCGGATTTCTATACGGTCAGGGAAAGGGATCTAGAGGAAGTGTTCCCCTGGGACTTTATTAATGCAGGCGTATCAAAAGAATTTTTAAAGAGAGAATGGCAGAATGCCATCGATGCGAAAGTCACCCCCAACTGCAGGGAGAGATGTTCCGGCTGCGGGGCTAAGAATTTCGAGGGAGGAGTCTGCTATGAAACTGAGAATTAAATTTTCCAAGCAAGGCCCGGTCAAATTCGTAGGCCATCTGGACATCATGCGTTATTTTCAAAAGGCCATGAGAAGGGCTGGGATTGATATCAAATACAGCGAAGGCTTCAGTCCTCATCAGATCATGTCTTTTGCAGCACCTTTAGGAGTAGGGCTTACCAGCAATGGAGAATACATGGATATTGAAGTGAATACCATGGAGGATTGCAAAACCATGGTAAGCCAGTTAAATGAAACAATGGCAGATGGAATTCAAATATTGGAATGCCATATGCTTGATGAACGGGCGAAAAACGCCATGTCTCTTGTTGCAGCTGCGGACTATACGTTAACATTCCGGGAAGGAAAGCAGCCA
Organism: Lacrimispora celerecrescens; assembly: GCF_000732605.1. Taxonomy (GTDB): domain Bacteria; phylum Bacillota; class Clostridia; order Lachnospirales; family Lachnospiraceae; genus Lacrimispora; species Lacrimispora celerecrescens_B. The sequence goes on from NZ_JPME01000015.1 coordinate 307,634, forward strand.
AACGATTTGAAGGCATTTCTAAACGGCCTTTCGGATTTTATGGGTCAGGAGCATATCCTTATCACCAAAAAAACCAAAAAGGGCGAAAGAGAAATAGACTTAAAAGCTTTTATCTATGAACTCTCGATTCATGGAGAGACGATCTTCATGAAGATATCTGCCGGAAGTGCAGATAATTTAAAACCAGAGCTGGTGATGGATGCTTATTATCAGTGGCTTGGACAGACCTGCCCGGAATTTGCCTTCCAGATTCAGAGAGAAGAGGTCTACGGCAACACGGGAGACGAGGAACATAGAGTGCTTGTGCCTTTGGGGCTTATAGGAGAATCCCTTGAATAAGTTAATCATAACAAGATGGAACGGCTCGGTCATTACCCTACTCCAGTCGGGAAAAGAGACGGTTTCAGTTAACATTGAACCGGAGGAAAACCAGTCCGTTTTAGGCAATATCTATATAGGAAAAGTAAATCATATCGTTAAAAATATTAATGCGGCTTTTGTAGATATTGGAGGGGGACAGATGGGATATTTAAATCTGTCTGACGCCAGTATCCACTTCTTGGATCAAAGGCCTTATGACGGAAAGCTGCGCCAGGGCGATGAAATCATTGTCCAGGTAGAACGGGACGCGGTGAAGACAAAGGCTCCGGTTCTTACCGGAAACTTAAATTTTACCGGCCGCTATTTTGTGCTGACCTCTGGAAAAAAACAGATTGGCTTTTCAACCAAGATCACGGATCAGGCGTGGAAACAGGAGATGAAGTCCTATCTGGAACCCAGGAAGCAAGAAGACTTTGGAATGATTGTCCGCACCAATGCCTATAAGGTCCCAAAAGAGGAACTGGAATCAGAACTGATTCAGTTAATGGATTCTTTTAGAACACTGTTGGACAATGCAAAGCACAGAACCTGCTACAGCCTTCTTTACAGCTCAGCGCCATCCTACTTGACCGGCTTAAGGGATAGCCTTAAGTCTTCCCTGGAAGCAGTCATCACCGATGAACCGGATATATACGAGGCTGTGAGAGAATATCTCATCCAGTGCCAGCCGGAAGACCTGGGTCTTCTTACAAGGTATGAGGACAAGCTGCTTCCTCTTGGAAAGCTTTACCGGATAGAAAAGACGATGGATGAAGCGTTAGGAAAAAGGGTCTGGCTGAAATCGGGAGGTTACCTGGTCATCGAGCCTACGGAAGCCCTGGTAGTCATTGATGTAAATACAGGAAAATATTCCGGGAAGAAAGAACTTCGGGAAACAATCAAAAAGGTTAACCTGGAAGCTGCTGAGGAAATCGGGCATCAGCTTCGGTTAAGGAATTTATCTGGTATCATTATTATAGATTTTATAGATATGGAAGCAGAAGAAGACAGGCGTATCCTTATGGAGCGCCTGGAAGGAATTTTGTCCAAAGATCCGGTCAAAACGACCGTTGTTGAAATGACAAAATTAAATCTGGTGGAAGTGACCAGAAAAAAAATACGAAAGCCTCTTTATGAGCAGGCATTGCAGATGAAGGAGAAGGTTTCACTATGAAGATCATAATCGTGGGTTGCGGTAAGGTGGGAGCAACCCTGGCAGAACAGCTGAACAATGAGCATCATGATATTATGCTCATTGATAAAAGCGCCGATGTCATTAACTCTATTACAGAGAGAATCGACGTCATGGGTGTCGTGGGAAATGGTGCAGTTTATAAAGTACAGATGGAGGCAGGGATTCAGGAGACAGATCTTTTAATTGCCACTACTAATTCCGACGAGCTGAATATGCTTTGCTGCCTGATCGCGAAGAAAGCAGGAGACTGTCATACCATTGCCAGGATCCGTAATCCGGAGTATCACTCTGAAATTAACTATATCAGAGAAGAGCTTGGACTTTCCCTGGCCATTAATCCAGAGATGGCTGCGGCCATGGAAATCGCAAGGCTCCTCCGGTTTCCGTCTGCAATCAAAATCGATACATTTGCCAAAGGCAGGATTGAAATCTTAAAATTCCTGGTGCCGGATCATTCCATCCTTCATAATATGAAGGTGCGGGAGGTCCTCTCCAGGCTTCATTGCAATGTGCTGATCTGTGCCATTGAGCATGGCAGTGAAGTCATCATCCCGAGCGGAGACTCCGTCATGGTGGCGGGAGATAAGATATCGTTTATCGCATCGCCTGCAGAAGCCAATGAGTTTTTCAAACAGGCAGGGATTGATAACAATACAATTCGGACAGCAATGTTTGTTGGCGGCGGAAAGATTACATATTACGTTGCAAAATTGCTGGAAAGTACAAAGATTAACGTAAAGATTCTGGAGCAGAATATGGAACGCTGTAATGAATTGAGCGAGCTTCTTCCAAGGGCTATGGTCATTCATGGAGATGCTTCCAATCAGGAGCTGCTGCTTCAGGAAGGAATTGGACAGATCGATGCCTTTGCTTCTCTTACCGGCTTTGACGAGGAGAACATCATGCTTTCTCTTTATGCAGCAAGTCAGTCCAAGGCAAAACTTATTACAAAAGTTAACCGAATCGCTTTTGAAAATATCATTGATTCCATGAATTTAGGCAGTGTGATCTATCCCAAACTCATCACGTCTGAAACCATTCTCCAATACGTCCGCGCCATGCAGAATTCCATGGGAAGCAATGTGGAAACCCTCTATAAAATCGTGGCGGACCGGGCGGAGGCTTTGGAATTCCGTGTTGCTAATGAGCCAAGTATTGTAGGAATTCCTTTGGAAAAACTTGAGCTTAAAAATAATCTTCTTGTAGCCTTTATCAACCGGAAGGGACAGTTTATCAGTCCCCGTGGTAAGGACACCCTGGAAGAAGGCGACCGGGTGATCGTAGTCACCACGGTGACCGGGCTTAATGACTTAAAGGACATACTAAGGTAGAAAAGGCGAAAAGGCTATGAATAAAAAAGTTATCATCTATCTGATGGGCTGGATTTTAAATATTGAGGCAGTTTTTATGTTGCTGCCATGTATCACTGCATTGATTTACAAGGAGCCCAGCGGTTATTGGTTTCTGGCAGTTATGGCAGTCTGCGGAGGCATCGGAATCATTTTTACACGCAAAAAGCCTGAAAACATGGTTTTCTTTGCAAAAGAAGGCTTTGTTTCCGTTGCGCTGAGCTGGATTGTATTAAGCTTTTTTGGGGCAATGCCCTTTTATTTAAGTGGGGAGATCCCAAGATTTGAAGATGCTATGTTTGAGGTTATTTCCGGTTTTACGACTACCGGATCCAGTATTTTAACGGATGTGGAATCTCTTTCCCAGTGCATGATCATGTGGAGGAGTTTTACCCACTGGATAGGCGGTATGGGGGTTCTGGTATTTATTTTATCCCTCCTTCCACTTGCAGGCGGCTATAATATGTACATTATGAAGGCAGAAAGCCCTGGCCCTTCCGTAGGGAAATTGGTGCCAAGGGTGCGGTCGACCGCTAAAATCCTTTATACCATCTATTTATTTATGACGGTGCTGCAGATCATTCTTCTGCTGATCGGAGGCATGCCCCTGTTTGACTCCCTGGCGATCAGCTTCGGTACAGCCGGTACAGGTGGATTTGGCATTAAAAACAGCAGTATGGCTTTTTATGACAGTTACTATTTGCAGGGAGTTGTTACCGTATTTATGATTTTATTCGGTATCAATTTTAATGTGTATCACCTGCTTTTAACCCGCCATCCAAAAGAAGCCTTCCGCTGTGAGGAAGCCAGAGCGTACCTTGGTATCATTGCGGCGTCCGTTCTATTTATTACCTTTAATATCCGCGGCAGCTTTGGAAGCTTGTTTTCCGCTTTTCATCATGCGGCCTTCCAGGTAGCCTCGATTATTACCACAACAGGCTATTCTACCGTTGACTTTAATTTATGGCCGGAATTTTCAAAAGGGATTCTGGTTGCGCTCATGTTTATTGGTGCATGTGCAGGAAGTACAGGCGGAGGTTTTAAGGTATCACGAGTCGTTATCCTATTAAAGGCTGTTAAAAAAGAACTGGGATCTTTGATTCATCCCAGAAGCGTAAAAGTTTTAAAGCTGGATGGAAAGCCCATTGAACATAGCGTGCTTCGGTCCATCAATACATTTTTAGGCGCTTATATTGTGATCTTTACGTTTTCTGTACTGATTGTCAGCCTGGATAATTTTGATTTTGCTACCAATTTTACTGCTGTTGCAGCGACCTTTAATAACATCGGACCAGGTCTGGCAGGAGCCGGCCCTCTAGAGAACTTCTCCAAATTTTCTGCTTTGTCTAAATATGTGATGATGTTTGACATGTTAGCGGGACGCTTGGAGGTATTTCCATTGTTATTGATTTTTGCACCTTCTACATGGAAAAATAGTTAATAAAATAAACGGCCGCAGATATTTTTAGCTCTGCGGCCTTGTTGCGTGGAGAGAGAAAAGAAATGCTACAGGGTTACCTTTGTGCCTTTTTCCGGAAGACAGTCATTTCTGTTTCCGTTATTGTTCCAGCAGTTGATTCCTTTTTTTATTGGTGCGAATAAAAAGCCAAGGACACAGCCCAACAGAAATGCTGACATGATCGATAGTCGTTTTTCGGGTAAACTCCATTCTCTGTTAAAAAATCCTCTCATAGTTTGAACTCCTTTCATTTACTTATGAAAAATGTTAAGCGCCATAAACCGAACGCTCCTTATACTGATAGCATGTTTATGACAGAAGCTGGTAATTATGTAATTATTTATGCCCAACTGTTTTTATTTATATCCCCTTGTTTTCTCTGATGGTTTCTTTTATACTAGACACCAGAAACAAATATAAGGAGAAGCCATATAGCAGGCGGAAAAATCGACTATTTTTTATTTGAAATATATTGACAGAACAGTTTGGGAATGATATATTAATAAAGTATGCCGCACAATGAGGTTAAAAAGTTTCCATTTATTTGGAACACCGAAGTTGGCGAGTAATGATAATAGGAGGTGCCATATGTACGCGATTATTGCAACAGGTGGAAAGCAGTACAAAGTAGCGGAAGGCGATATCATTAAAGTTGAAAAGCTTGGTGTTGACGCTGGTGAAGCTGTCACATTTGACCAGGTACTTGTTGTAAACAATGGTGAATTAGCAGTTGGTTGCCCAACCGTAGCAGGTGCTACCGTAACAGGTACAGTTGTGAAGGAAGGCAAAGCTAAGAAGGTTATTGTTTACAAGTATAAGAGAAAATCCGGATACCATAAGAAAAATGGTCACAGACAGTCTTATACTCAGGTTAAGATCGAAAAGATCAATGCTTAATTATGATAAGAGTAACCGTATTGGTTGATTCAGAACAGCATTATGCGGGAATCCAGATGTTGGGACATGCCGGTTTATCTGATGATCATCAGGAAGGACAGGAACTTGTCTGTGCTGCGGTGTCAGCACTTACATTTAATATGACCAACAGCGTGGAACAGTTTACTGAAGATTCCTTTGAAGTGGATCAGGAAGAGAAGTCAGGTGCTTTTCATTTTCGTTTTACTTCAAATATCAGTTCAGGATCACAACTCCTTATGAATTCTTTGGTATTGGGATTACAGGATATTGAAGAAGAATATGGAGAACCATATATTAAAATCCGATTTAAGGAGGTGTAAGTAATGTTAAGAATGAACCTTCAATTTTTCGCTCATAAAAAGGGTGTTGGTTCTACCAAGAACGGTAGAGATTCCGAGGCTAAGAGATTAGGTGCCAAGAGAGCTGACGGTCAGTTCGTATTAGCAGGCAATATTCTTTATAGACAGCGCGGAACTCACATTCATCCAGGCATCAACGTAGGCCGTGGCGGTGATGATACATTATTCGCTTTAGTGGATGGCGTTGTAAGATTTGAGAGAAAAGGCAGAGACAAAAAGCAGGTTTCTGTTTATCCAAAGGCAATTAACGAATAATTGGACCGGCTTCATACCTTAGACGTATGGAGCCGTTTTTTAAAATACAGGACCTGCCTGGCTGCCTGTATTCAAAAATTCGCTGCTCATGCTCAATTTAGGGTTGAACCCTTTAAGAAAGGGGCTTAACCCTTTAAAGGAAGGGTTAAACCCTAATTTTAGTCGAAAAGAAAGGTAACAGGTGAATGAATGTTTGCCGATAGAGCAAAAATATTTATAAGATCCGGAAAAGGCGGTGACGGTCATGTCAGCTTCCGGAGGGAACTTTATGTTCCATGCGGCGGTCCTGACGGCGGTGACGGCGGCCGCGGCGGTGATATTATATTTGAAGTGGATGAAGGCCTTAACACATTAAGTGATTTCAGGCATATTCACAAATATACTGCCCAAGAAGGGGAATCAGGCGGAAAACGCCGATGCCACGGAAAAGACGGCGGAGACCTTGTGATCAAGGTTCCGGAAGGCACGGTAATCAAGGATTTTGAGTCCGGAAAAGTTATTGCCGATATGTCCGGCGAGAACCGCCGTGAAGTTATTTTAAAAGGTGGTAGAGGCGGACAGGGGAATATGCATTATGCGACTCCTACCATGCAGGCCCCCAAATATGCCCAGCCTGGACAAGCCTGCCAGGAACTCTGGGTACAGCTTGAATTAAAGGTGATCGCGGATGTAGGCCTGGTTGGTTTTCCAAACGTTGGAAAATCCACACTTCTATCCAGAGTCAGCAACGCAAAACCGAAAATAGCCAATTACCATTTTACAACCTTAAACCCCCATTTGGGTGTTGTGGATATAGATGGAGGAAAGGGCTTTGTTATGGCTGACATTCCAGGGCTTATTGAGGGTGCTTCTGAAGGTGTTGGATTAGGACATGATTTTCTCCGTCATATTGAACGGACAAGAGTCCTGGTTCATGTGGTGGATGCCGCATCTACGGAAGGAAGAGATCCCATTGCGGATATCCATGCAATCAACAAAGAACTGCAGGCTTATAATCCGGAGCTGATGGAACGTCCTCAGATCATTGCAGCCAATAAGACGGATGCGATATATGATGACGGTGAGGATCCGGTTGAAAAGCTTAAGGCAGAATTTGAGCCTCAAGGTGTTAAGGTTTATCCTATATCCGCTGTAAGCGGTAAGGGAGTAAAAGAACTGTTATATGCTATTTATGAACTGCTTCAGACCGTGAATTTAAGTCCGATTGTATTTGAAAAGGAATTTGATGTTAGAAGCCTGGGTGATGCACTTCTTCCTTATTCTGTGGAAGTAACAGAAGATGGTGTTTACGTGGTTGAAGGCCCCCGCATTGATAAAATGTTAGGCTATACGAATCTGGATACTGAAAAAGGCTTCAGTTTCTTCCAGAAATTCTTAAAAGATAATGGAATTTTAGATGAGCTGGAACAGGCGGGAATTGAAGAAGGAGACACGGTCCGCATGTATGGTCTTGAATTTGACTATTACAAATAGCAGAGGAGAATAATATGACAAGTAAGCAGAGATCCTATTTAAAGGGATTGGCGATGAATATAGATCCTATCTTCCAGATCGGAAAGTCTAGCCTGACACCAGAGATCACCAATGGGGTTTTAGAGGCACTGGAAGCCAGAGAATTAATAAAGATTACAGTACTAAAGAATTGCCTGGATGATGGAAGCAGCATTGCTGCAGTATTATCAGAGAGAACTCACTCTGAGGTCGTTCAGGTGATAGGAAGAAAGATTATCCTTTATAAGCAGGCGAAAGAGGAAAATAAGAGGAAGATCGTCCTTCCAAAATAATCCTGTTTCATTTTTGGGTCAGGGAGTCGAAGATTATGGGTAAAATAGGCATTATGGGCGGTACGTTTGATCCAATCCACAATGGACATTTAATGATTGGCGGGCAGGCATATAAGGAATATGGTTTAAAAGAAATCTGGTATATGCCTTCCGGACATCCGCCTCATAAAAAGGGCCGTAATGTGTCAGAACCGGCTACCCGTCTTGCTATGACGGAACTTGCCGTGAAAGATCATGAAGGCTTTGTCTGTTCGGATTTTGAAGTAAGCCGAACCGGATATACGTATACGGCGCAGACATTAAGACTGCTGCATGAAGAATATCCGGAGCATTCCTTTTATTTCATCATTGGAGCTGATTCTTTATATGAAATTGAGAATTGGTATGAGCCGGATCAGGTGTTGACTCAGGCCGTCATATTGGCTGCCCGGCGGGAATATGAGGAAGCGGACCGTTCCATGGACAAGCAGATCGCTTATCTGGCTTCTAAATATGGTGCGGATATCCGTACGCTTCACTGTGGGGAGATGGATATCTCTTCTGCGGAATTACGCAGCATGATCGCCAGGGGGCAGTCCATAGCAGACTATGTACCGCGGGAGGTTAGCGAATATATCGTAGCCCACAGTTTATATCAGGAGTTAGAAGCATGAAAGATCTGATCTTAGAGTTGAGAAGTGATTTAAAGGGGAGATTAACTCCTACCAGGTTTGAGCATACGGTCAGCGTATCATTTATTTGCACCGCATTGGCGATGCGCTATGGATGCGATTTAAATAAAGCGGAACTGGCCGGACTGCTTCATGATTGCGCCAAGCCTTATGGAGATGAAGATATTATCAGGAAATGCAGAAAACAAGATCTACCATTAACTGACGATGAACTCAAAGCTCCAGTTGTGCTCCATGCGAAATATGGGGCATGGCTTGCAGAGCATAAATATCGTATAAACGACGAGGAGATCATAAATGCGATCCGATGGCATACCACCGGGAAAGCAGAGATGTCATTATTGGAAAAAATCGTTTTTACGGCGGATTATATTGAACCCAGACGTGACAGAGCGGCGAATTTAGCTCTTGTGCGGTCCATAGCGTTTGTAGATCTGGATGAGTGTGTTTATCAGATCCTTAAGGGAACCTTGGATTATCTGGAAGGAAAAGGCAATTTTGTGGACTCCATGTCAAAGCAGGCATATGTTTATTATAAGCAGGTTCACGAAGAAAAGAAGGGAGAACTCGGATGAATCAGTCAGTTGAGATGGTAAAAACCGCTTATGCGGCTTTATCAGATAAGAAAGGGGAAGATATCAGAGTTATTGATATCTGCAAAGTTTCCGTGATGGCAGATTATTTTATTATTGCCAGCGGTAACAATGCAAATCAGGTTCAGGCCATGGTTGACAATGTAGAGGAAGAACTTGGAAAAAAGGGATTTGTCTGCAAACAGGTAGAAGGCTATCAGTCCGCTAACTGGATACTCATGGATTACGGTGATATCATTGTCCATGTATTTGACCGTGAAAATCGTTTGTTCTATGATCTGGAAAGAATCTGGAGAGATGGAAAGAAAATTGAAGCTGAGGAATTGGAAGCTTTATCATAAAAACGGTATTTAATTGGGTAAAACGGCTTAACAGAATCTGTGGGCCGTTTTTTTCATGGAATTCTGTAGAAGTATGGAAATGTTTTTATTATTGAAGAATCTGTATTGTCTTATTTCATGGATTGTTTTATTTTACGGATTGTTTTATTTATTATCTTGCTACAAGTATTTTCAAATCTTGCAATAATTGGTTAATAAAGAATTTAGACGGCCCATAGTTTACATAAAAATATTATGTAAACTATGGGCCGCAATTCACGTTTCTCAATTATAAATCTCAATGAATCCCCAAACGGAATAGACCGATTACCTTACCCAGAATTTCTACATTGTCTACAATAATCGGATCCATGGAATCGTTCTCTGGCTGAAGGCGGTAATGTCCCTTTTCTTTAAAAAATCGCTTTACAGTTGCGGAATCCTCAACCAATGCTACCACAATCTCCCCGTTATGGGCTGTAGGGCAGTGTTCAACAATAATCTGATCACCCTCAAGTATGCCTGCATTGATCATGCTGTTTCCCTTAACTTTTAACATAAAGGTCTCGGCGTTTGGGAGAATGTCAGCTGGTATGGGATAATAATTTTCAATGTTTTCCTCAGCGTAAAGAGGCTGTCCGGCCGCTACGGTACCAAGAAGCGGTACGTTCACAACTTCCCTGCGTGTCAGCTGAAAGCAATCGTCGATGATCTCGATGGTCCTGGGCTTGGTTGGGTCTCTTCTTATGTATCCCTTTTCCTCAAGTGTCTCAAGGTGAGAGTGGACGGATGATGTTGATTTTAAACTGACCGCTTCACAGATCTCCCTGACTGCCGGTGGATAGCCCTTCTTTAAAATTGTCTCTTTTATATATTCCAAAATTTCCTGCTGTTTTGGGGTAATTCTCTCTAGCGCCATGGTGCGGCCTCCTCAATCCTTATTCATTAAAACTATAGTAACATATGTTCGATAAAAATGCAAACCTTTGTTCGAAAAAATGCAAAATCAATTGACAAACATATGTTCGCAGTGATATGATAATGACAGGAAAAGAACGGATGTTCTGTTTGGGATTGTTTTAAAGGAGGTAAGCATATAATGAAGAAATTAATAGCACTGTCATTGGTTGTTTTGCTTGGTTCACATTTTTTTGGCAATTCTATTATGAATGCCCTTGCTGGAGAGACGGAAACACTGGCATTCGAAAAGTATTATACAAGCATTGAGATCCAAAAGGGGGACAGCTTATGGAGCATAGCCGGATCGTATTTGGAAAACAGCGGCATGACTACTGCCCAATATGTAAAAGAATTAAAGAATATAAACGGATTAAAAGAAGATACCATTCACAGCGGACAGTATTTGACTGTTGTGTACTTTGCATCTGAATCGAATTAAAGTGCGAGATAAATGGAAAAACCAGAAAGGGCTATTTTCAAATCCATTGATTTTATTGGAATTATATCTTAGAATAATAGAAGCGACATCTCTTTAAGGGGTGTTCTGAAGTTCAGAATTATTCTTATAGTCAAAGGATTTAATATAATTATGAAGATAACTTTTGGAATTTTAGCCCATGTAGATGCAGGGAAAACCACCTTTTCAGAGCAGGTACTATACAGAGAAGGTGTAATCAGAGCTCTGGGCCGTGTAGACGCGAAAAACGCATGTATGGATCATGATGACATTGAGCGGGCAAGGGGAATAACCATATTTTCAGATATGGCCGGCTTTAATCGTGGCAATGATACCTATTATCTGATTGATACGCCTGGTCATACAGACTTTTCAGCTGAGATGGAACGGGCTTTGGAAGTAATGGACTATGCTGTCCTGATGATTAACGGCACAGATGGAATTCAGGGGCACACGGAAGCCATCTGGAACCTTCTGGATCGTTATCATATCCCTGTATTTTTATTTATCAATAAGCTTGATGTGATTTCGGCATCTTATGAAAGGGTTTTAACTGAGATTCGAGAACGTTTTTCCTACAATATCCTGGATTTTCAAAGCATTAGCCTTGAGGAGGGAAATGAGGGTACCCTGACAGATGATTTGATTGAGAATGTATCTGAATGTGATGAAACATTACTGGATAAATGGTTGAATGGAAGTATTACTTTTGAAGACTTAAGACCTGCCATGGTTTCTCAGATTAAAAACCGGAAACTATTCCCCTGTTTTGGCGGCAGCGCTTTAAATGGAGAGGGAATAGAAGCATTTCTTAATGTCTTTTACTATTCCACAGAAGCTTCCTATCCAGTATCAACTCCATTTAGCGGAAGAGTGTTTAAGATCCGTTATGACGGACATGGAGAGCGAATGACGTATATGAAGATATTAAGCGGCGTTCTCAATGTCAGAGATTCCTTATCAACGGATGAGAAGGTTCATCTGATAAGGGTGTTTCAGGGTGAGCGTTTTACGGCTCTTCAGAAGGCTTCTGCAGGAGATGTGGTGGCTGTCACCGGACTTCGGACTACCAGAGCAGGCCAGGGGCTTGGGGAATGCTATGATATGATCGTCCCGGCACTTCAACCCACCCTTCAGGCCAGAGTCTTGTACTCACCCGAGATACCTGACCGGGCAATCTTACAGATGTTTCATATTCTGGAGGAAGAAGAACCTGGGTTAAGTGTGGTATGGGAAGAGTCTTTGCGGCAGTTAAAAGTGAATATCATGGGTAAAATCCAGCTTGAGGTTCTGGAACAGGTTGTTTTAGAAAGATTCCAGACGAAGATATCCTTTGGACAGCCAGAGATTATATATACGGAAACCATAGAGGAGCCGATTACAGGATATGGACATTTTGAACCGCTTCGCCATTATTCAGAAGTTGCATTAAGGTTAGAACCTAGTGAGAGAGGAACGGGGATTACATTTGAGAGTCAATGTCATGTGGACAGACTTGGGATCAATTATCAGAATCTGGTACGTACTCATGTGTTTGAGACCATTCATAAAGGAGTTTTAACCGGATCGGAACTGACGGATATTAAGATTATCCTGGTTGATGGAATTTCTCATATCAAGCATACGGAAGGCGGAGATTTCCGGGAGGCAGTATACCGGGCGATTCGTCAGGGCCTTATGAAGGCAAAAAGCCTGCTTCTGGAGCCTTATTACAGCTTAACGATATTAATCCCGGATCCTCTAACCGGAAGGGTACTGACGGACATTACAAAGTATTCAGGTCGGTTCGAAGCTCCGGTTCCGGATGGAAATGGGAGAACTGTAATAAGAGGGCTGGGTCCTGTTGCTTCTTTTATGAATTACGGTGAAGAATTGATGATAATGACTGGAGGAAAGGGAAGTATATCCATGATGTTCTCTCATTATGATAGATGTCATAATGAAGCCGAGGTTCTTGATCATTATCAATATAACCCAAATGAGGATATTAATAATCCTTCTTGTTCTGTATTCTGCCAGAAGGGGACTTCATTTGTAGTTAATTGGGATCATGCGGAAGAATATATGCATACTCTTAGATAAATGTAATTTATTATTTTTACCATAACTACAGTTAATAAATTATTGATAAAGATTCTGAAGTCCGGATCTACTATTTATAATAGGGAGTAAAGGGGCTTAATCGCTAATTATAAGCGGCAAAAAGAAAAGCGGCAATGAATTGCTTGCCGCTTCAGGCTAATGATAGAATCCAGTCAGAAATATCATTTATAACCTGCTCATCTATGTGCTGAGCAACCTTATATTCTTTTCTTGCCTTTTGTATCTTTCCATAAATAAAAGGCATAAACAAATGATTTAGATTATGGTACAGTTTGAAAGTTACATTCTGTTTTTCTTTTAACAATTCTTTGTATTGGTTAAAGTCTTTTTCTATGGAAACATGGAAATCTTTATCTCCTTGCAGAATTAACATCGGCTTATTTAACGGACTAAGATAGTCAGACAATGGATGTTCGCCCATTTCCTTAAAGTAGTATGCACGGCTATATTTTCCTAAGACCAATGTTGATTTTGCTTCTTCATCACTCATGTTATATATGTTTTCAAGTTTGAAAGATAATTTTGCTATTTGTTTTCCTGCGATCACTTGTAAAAAACGATTCAGTGATTTAAGAACTTCGTTATTTTGTTCAATAATGACATCTTCAAGTTTCCTTGTACTTCCGCCCATGATAATTAGTCCGGTATAATTTCCGCCTTCCGCATCAATTCGCGGAGACAGCATTCCTCCCATGCTATGGCCTATTATAAATATTCTTTCAGAATCAATGCGTGAGTCTTTACGTAAGAGAGCGGAGGCAAGGATAGCATCCTCTATAACTTCTTCCTTAACTGATAATTCTGGGCGATCTCTCATTTCTTTGCCATATATAAATGTTCTCTTATCATAACGCAAAACAGCAATTCCCTTTTTAGATAAACCTTCTGCAAGGTCTTTGAAAGGATAATTATTCCCTATTTTTTCATCCATGTTCAGTGGTCCGGAACCATGCACCAGTACAACCGCTGGAAATAATCCGCCAGTTTGTATAGGAATGCTTAATATTCCGTTTAGCGGATACTTTGTTTCAGCACCGATAACGATTTTCTCCTCATGCATTGTATTTGCCTCCTATTATCTCAATTCATTTATTATAATAGATCATTCCTTTATTTATACATTATGGCTAGTGGATTTTTGGATAGACATAAAAGGGTTCATAATTTTCAGCCCTTTGCATATGTTAATACGCTTTTCAGTCAGTTTATTGCTAAGTTACGGATATATTGTTTGTTAAAAAAGAGAATGCATTGTATAATAAATTCATATGACATTGTGACGGGGGAAGGGTACATATGGTCAAATTAGAAGAAGTTTTTGGGGTTAGCAGAATGCCTGTGCTAAGCTATATTGAACGCCAGGAAGTTGATGGGGCATTTGAGAATGCATTAAGATCGGATAAACAAATAATAGTTTATGGTGCATCAAAACAAGGCAAAACTGCTTTGGTTAGTAAATATCTGCCATATAGTGATTGCTTGGCTGTTAGTTGCAGTCCCAAAAGTCAAGTCTCAGATATTTATAAATCGATACTTAGAAAGCTTGGTATCGAAATATTGACTGATAAGCAGAAGAGTAAGAGCGGCGGTGTTGAAATTGGAGCTGTAGCAAAAATTAAATCGAAATTACCATTTTTAGCGGCTGCGGAGGTTGAAGGTTCAGCAAAAGCTAATGTATCAGCTGAACAGCAACTTACTTATCGATCAATAGAGTTTAACCTAGAGCTGCCACAAGACATTTTTGATTTGTATAAACAAGCTAACTCTGATAAATTTGTCATACTTGAAAATTTTCATTATCTTTCTAGTGATGTCCAAAAGCAATTAGCGTTTGATTTACGCACTTTTCAAGAGCTAGGATTAAGATTTATCATTTTAGGTGTATGGAAAGAGAAAAACAGACTTATTCAATTTAACGGTGATTTGCAGGACAGGATAGCAGAAATACCGGTTGAACCATGGGATAACACAGAATTTATTAGCGTAGCTAAAAAGGGAGCAGAAGAGCTTAATATTGAAATTTCAGATGAAATATTACTAAAACTCTGTGAGGAATCAATGGGTAGCATTGGAGTTGTTCAGGAGCTATTGAAACTGTTATGCTTGGAAAATGGGATATTACAAAAACAAGGATTAAGAAAATATATTGTTGACCAGATGACTCTTGATCACGCTATTACAGCAAAATGTGATGATTATTCTTCAAGACATGTTCGTGCACTGGAAGATATTGCAAAGGGGCAGAGAGATATTAAAGATAAGGAGAAAAAGCCTTTGTTCTTGCCTTATTACTTTGTTGTTGCAATCTTAAGTGTAGATTTTTCGACTATTCTAATGGGGGTGCCTCGTAAAAAGATAGAAGAGTTAATTAAAAGTCGTCATCACAGAAGTGCCGATATAAGACCAAGTGATATTGGGTATCTGCTAAGTAGTTTAGCGAAGTTGCAAACAGCGAAGAAAATCCAGCCACCATTATTTGATTATGATATCTCTCAACGTACTATAAATATAATTGATTCAACATTTTATTTCTTTTTAAAGCACTGTGATAGAGGGGAAATAATAGAAAATATTGAAAATCCATTAGAATAAGTTAATGGTTTTTAATATTGTGCAAAGAACTTGAGTTTTTCGAACTGCACCTTTATATCGTTTTAAATTTCAGGAGGAGTATAGCAATGGAGAAGGTAGGAAAAACAGGGTCTAAAATCACAAAGAATGTTGACGAGTTAGTCAGGCAGTTTCGCACCATTCCAGACGATTTGCTTTATGACGAAACGTATATGGAGCGATTTGTCCTTGAAAAGATCGGTCTTAACAATGAAAGCTTAGGTGAATTAGCACCGGAACTGGCCCCGTATTATGGAACGGGTATATATTTGGCAGAACCCAAAGCAGTTTTCAAAGTATATGATTTGGGTATTGAAAAACGCTCGGAATTGCTCGTCGTATCTTGAGATAGGAAGCCGTTGGTGTGGGACTTTTATTGTGACCTGTGAAGTACTATGGCGCGTGAATCCAAATTTTATGCTCGCTATCGCCTCCGATTTAATAGAAGTAACTCCTTTTATAAAGCGATTATCAGGCGCACTCAAAGATCATATGTTAGTTAGACAGTTTTCAAATATTATCGTGCACCATGATGTTTGCTCCGACACATGCCCGAAATCAACCTTGTTGTAGAACAGTCTAAAACGGTTGGAGTCTGGCATGAATAACACGGAGTTTATAGAGCAGTACCAATCGCTAAAAGGTAGTTACTTTGGTATCGGTGTACTTTTTCATGAATAAAGAAGATATTGAATTTAGCTCGTCTAAAGTCTGTAATCAGCTTTACAGAAGCTGGCTGTGACATTATCACTTTTTTATTTTTCTTCACTGTAAATTCAATGTTTTTCTTGCGATTTTATATAGAAGATCTTCATTATTTAATAGTATAGTGGCACTAAGAACAACAAATAATAAAAAGACAATACATATGAGATGTGTTTTCTTTTTCATTGCCAATAAAGCAACATATTCTCTAAGTAAAGCGTTATACCAATAATAAAATTTTGTTTTAGCACCAATTCCCTGTGCCTTTAAGTGAACTTTTTTAGCATAAAGGCTTGCACGAAACACATGGTAGTTTGTAGTAGAAAATAAAATTCGAGTATGCCGAAGGTTTTTTTCTTTACGTTCGATTAGAACCTTTGAAAATAACATGTTTTCATAGGTATTTTTAGATTGGTCTTCAACTAATATTGATTTTTCAGGTATACCGTGTTCTAACGCATATTGCTTCATCGCCCAACTTTCCGGCATAGCCTCATCTTTACCCTGCCCTCCTGACATAATTAAGATTGGAGGAGCACTTTTCCTTTTTTGATTCAGATAAACTTTAATAGCTTTATCGATACGCCCAGCCAGCAATGGAGAAACTTTGTTCCCATGGATAAGGCCAGAGCCTAAGACAATAATATAGTCTTTTTTTCGAATTGGAATATAAATTTGATACACGAAAGAAGATAACAAATAATTCGAAAACATAAATATCAGGTAGAATAAGACCGTATTGACCGCTAGCTTTACATAAGAAAATACATTATTAAGGTTTGTGTTTCGAAATGATATCATTCCTAAAATCATCCAGGCTATTATGCAGATACCCAGAAGCAAACTCAATAAATTGGATAAACTTCGCCCTTCTCTTTTCATCAAGAAATATGCACTCCCAAATGAAAAAAGTAAAATAACAAATATTCCACTTAGTAACAAAAGAGCCAAAAGAGCAGAAATAAAAGCAATAAGATAAAATAATAATGTACTGTTAAACATTTCTGCAAGCATTACAAGAGAGAGGCCACCTAATATTAATAATATAAAAAACAAAAATCCATTAAGTAATGATCCCCTGTTTCTATTTACGATAAATATAAAAAACACAAGATAGATTATTGTAATTAGATAAATGTACATACTATGCCTCCTATTTCCCTACTAGAAAAGCACTTTCATTTTAGTAAGTAGTTGCTTGAAAACCCATATATAATATATCAATATTTGATTAGCTTTAGATAATTATACAAGAAACTCTTCGAACAATCAATTCTTTTGCATTTTTGCAGGTTACAAGAGGCTATGAGGAGGGGTTTAGTGATTATCATCTCTTTTAGTCGTCAGTACTATAAAATTGCGAATTAAGTGGTCAGGATCTTAATATGAGCAAGTGAAAGCACGCTAAAAACAGCGGTCAAGATAAAACCTGGCTGCTGTTTTTTAGTTCCAGAGGAAGATGACCGCAAGCGGTCGCACTTCGGTGCAGGAATCTTCACCCCGGAAAGGATAAAGTATAATTAATTTCGCAAATTCATTAAATAAAAAATGGACATGTTCCATAGCCACTTGGTAAAATAAAGCTACCACACCAAATCTCACTAAGGAGGCTATGAAACATGTCTGATAACATTATACAACTAAATGAGGAATTAATCAAAACAGAACTAAAAGATTTAGTTCGCACCAGCGTAGAAGAAACACTGAATGCTCTGCTTGATAAAGAAGCAGATGAATTGGTCAACGCCGAGAAGTACGAGCGGTCCGGAGATCGCCAAGGGTACCGGTCCGGTCATTACAAAAGAAATCTGGTTACTACGTCTGGCGAAGTAAAACTTAACGTACCAAAGCTTAAAGGGATTCCTTTTGAAACTGCTATTATTGAACGTTATCGTAGGAGAGAATGCTCCGTTGAAGAAGCGCTTATCGAAATGTATCTGGCCGGCGTATCGGTACGCCGTGTGGAAGATATCACCGAAGCTCTTTGGGGAACCAAGGTATCTCCTGGAACAATCAGCAACTTAAATAAAAAAGCGTATGAGCATATCGAAGCATGGAGAAACCGTCCGTTAAACGGAGGGAATTATCCTTATGTATT
>NZ_JPME01000016.1 GCF_000732605.1 Lacrimispora celerecrescens
GTCTCTTTTTTTGCAAGCGCCAGGAATGGATTGTGCTCTGCACTGCTGATCCCTCTCATACTGTAAATAGACTGGATTCCCTGTTCCAGTGGACGCCTCTTTAAGTACCGCTCTCTGGACCATGCCCCGGAAAGCTGAATCATCTCATAATCACAATCCGGTAAGTCAACCGCTCCGCTCATGGCCGTCTTAAGGACGATCTCCTCCTTGCCATGATGATCAAAACGGGCATGCCTTGTAAGAACCGGCATCTCTTCATAGATCGTATAGGAAAGGATCAGCTCCGTATCCATCACATCATCATGAAGGGTGATCTCCAGGGTGGCGGCCTCCCGCTCCTCCTCCACATAGGTGGCCGGAAGAGGCTCTATGGAGCGCTTTCCCTCAAAGATACGGTGGGACACATAGGTAAAGTTTGTGATCCTGCTGCCATTCTCCTGCCTGATCATGCAGGCACCGTATCGGTAATCCCCTGTTCCATAGGCCGGATATTCCTGCTTGGTATATTGGAGACATAAGCTGACCGGCGCCGGGCAGCTTATGGCGGCATGGGCGCGCTCTCCTGTCTCAAGGAGATATGCATAGGACTCCCTGTCCGTAATCCGTTTCCCATAGTACAGATTTCCCAGCTGTCCATTGGCCATAATCTGAATGATATAACTTATGGACCGGTTATACAGGTGAAACTGTTTCGCTTGTTCATGATAAATGATAGACATAATTCATACTCCTTTTATAATTTTCCTCCGGATGTAGCAATTCCTTCTATAAACTGTTTCTGGAATATAAGATAAATGATAATCATTGGGATACAGGCCAGCAAGGATGCCGCCATAAGCTCCGGATAATTTGTTTCAAACTGTCCCTGCAGCTTTGCAAGGGCGGCAGATAAGGGCATGGTATTTTGCTCTGTGTTGACGACCAGAGGCCACATCAGCTCCTTAAATCCAAACAGCGCAGTAAAGATACCCAGAGCCACCATGGAGGATTTTGTAAGGGGTGCCATTACATAAAGAAAGGTCTGGCCGATATTGCAGCCGTCAAGCCTGGCCGCCTCCTCTAAGGAAGAGGGAAGTCCCATATAAGCCTGCCTTAACAAAAAGGTTCCAAAAGCTGTCACAAGTCCCGGAAAAAGCAGGCCAAAGGAGGTGTTTAACATTCCCAGCTTACTCACCATTAAGTATTGAGGAATAATAAAGATCTGGGATGGCACCATCATCTGGAACAAAACCAGGGAAAAGGCCAGATTCTTTCCCTTAAAGTGAAGGCGTCCAAAAGCATATCCTGCCATGGTTGCAGTAAGCACCGCACAAATGACCCGTTCTACAATCAGCATCAACGTATTCCAGTACAGCCTTAAAAAGTTCATTTTGCTTATGATGGATAAAAATGCTTCCTTTCTCCATACCGTAGGAAAAATGATGAACGGATTCATCTGAGTTGCCTCCGATGTGCTTTTAAAGGCGGTTAAAACCATCCACAAAAAGGGGACCAGCATGATGACAGACCCGATTGTAAGAATGAAGTAAACGATGGCTGATTTAATTTTTCTACTCTTATCCATAATTCTCCTCCCTAGCTGTAGTTCACCCATTTTTTCTGACAAATCATCTGAATCATTGTGATCAGAAGGATTACCATAAGAAGCAGCATGACAATGGAAGAGCCATATCCCTTGTTTCCTTCTATAAAAGAATACTTATAGAAAAGATACACCAGGGACTGGGTCTTTACCAGCGCCGGGTTGCTTCTTCCCATCATCATATAGATACTGTCAAACACCTGCATGGCCCCTATGACTCTGGTCACGGTCACAAAAAACATGGTGGGTGATATTAAGGGCAGTGTAATTGTAAAAAACTGGTTGATCCCGTTTGCCCCGTCAATCTGCGCTGCCTCATAATAGTCTCTGGGTATTTCCTGAAGGCCTGCAAAAAACAGTACCATATTATAACCGATCACAGACCAGATTCCTACGATGGCCACAGAGATAAATGCGATATTGGGATTGGAGATCCAGTTCACTCCGGAAAGTCCTATCCCCCGAAGCAGATGGTTAAGCAGTCCGAATTCCGAATTATAAAGCCATCTCCAAACCATAGCCACCGCTGCAGGAGCAGCTACCATTGGCAGGAAATAAATGGTCCTCCATATTGAGCGCCCCCGGATTTTCCCATTTAAAAAAACGGCTAACACAAGGGCAATCGCAATGGAAAACGGTACCTCTACCACCGCATATTTACATGTATTCCACAAAGCCTGCCATACAGCCCCATCACTAAAAAGCTGACCGTAATTGTCAAAGCCAATAAATACATTGCCTTTGCCAAAAGCCCCTGTTTTGAAAAAGCTCTGATAAATGGTCTGAAAAATAGGGATGATGTTTAATATAATAAGCCCTGCCATGGTCGGAAGCAAAAACATCCACCCCCATAAAAATTCACTTCTCTCCCGCCTTGATACCTTTGACTTTCTGTTCATGCAGACCCTCCGTATTTCTTTGTCAAGCGGATATTCCCAATCCGCTTCACCACTTGATTCGGTTAAAAAGGGGGAGGCGCTTTAAAAGCCTGCCTCCCCAGCTCTTCCTATTCTTGTGCCAGCATGGCATTCATTTCCTGAGCAATGTCCTTGCAGACATCCTCCACGCTCTTTGCTCCGGTCCATGCATCAATTAATTTTTCATGGCTCATATTGTTCCATGCAACCGTTGATTTAGAGTATGGCCTGATGACCAGGTCACTCATCATATCTAAATATGCCTGCAGGTTAAAGCCCTGATATGCCTTTATCCAGTTATCCGTTGTTCCTTCATAAGCAGAAATAACGATTCCAAGGTCAGACTGCTTCTGCTGAGCTTCCTTTGATCCCATGTATTCGATCAGCTTCCATGCTTCTTCAGGCATGCCGGTATTGGCGGAAGCCGCCCAGCCCAGTCCATTGTAAATGGATATCCTCTTTCCAGAGGCCGCATCTTTTGGAAGGTCTGCGATGTCACAGTTTGCCTTTACGTAATCATTATTGCAAAGCTCCGGAAGCATCCATGAGCCAGCCGTGATCATGGCTACCTTGCCGGCTTCAAACAAGGCTTCCTCTGTATTCTCTGCCATCACTTCATATGGAGGAGCATATCCTTCTTTCATCAGGTCCGTGATAAACGTTAAGGCCTTGATGGTTCCCGGCTGGTCAAATCCGGAAGATTTTTTATCATCGCTGATTACATAACCGCCCATATCATAAACGATATTGTTCCAGCCTGCCTGGTCATTGGTAGGCCTTAAGGCAAATCCATACTGGCTTCCATCTGCTTTGGTCAGCTTTTTTGCTGCTTCTGCATAATCATCCCAGGTCCAATCCTTGTCGGGATAAGGGACTCCTGCTTCATCAAACATGGTTTTGTTGTACCAGAGAGCGATGGTATCAATATCCTTTGGCACTGCATACTGCTTTGTACCTTCCCAATTATAGATCTGCACAATGTCCTTAGGGAATTTATCCATTTCCAGTTTCTTGCTTTCCTTGATCCGGTCCGTTAGGTCCAGGAGCATCTCGTATTCGGAATACCTTGCGATCTCATTGGAATGCATCCAGAAAACATCGGGAAGAGATCCGCCGGTTGCTCCTGCCTCCAGCATGGTCCAGTACTGCTCCCATGGAGTTACCTGAATCTGTGTCTTAATTCCCGTTTCATTGGTAAAGTCCTTCATGATCTCTGTAAGTCCCGGCTCCTGGTTTTTATCCCAGATTGCAACCGTCAGAGTTCCCTGAGCAGCCGTATTTCCTGACTCACCGGAGCTTTCCGCAGTCTGTTTTGTTTCTCCTGCGCTTGCAGGAGCAGTTTCGTTCCCGGCCTTGCCTGCGCATCCAACCACTGCTGCTGCCATAACTGCCGCCATTGCTGCTGTTAACCACCATTTACGTTTCATTTTGCTACCTCCCTTTAATTAGTCAGTTTATATAGTTAAAACTGAATTTAAAACCATTTTTTGTACATTTTTCTTTGTCCAATCCTGATTATAAACCTTTTTTCATCTATATTACATAGACTAATGTGACAGGTACATGGCGTTTTGTTATATTTACCAAACCTCTTCTCTCATCTTCTTCCGATACTGGAGCGGGGACTCTCCCTCTGTCTGAAGGAAACTTTTACAAAATACCGAAGCATCATGAAAGCCGCAGGATAAACCGGTTTCCGTTATACTAAGGCCCGTATCCTCTAGCAGACGCTTTGCCTCCATGATCCGGTAGGCTGTTAAATACTGCTTCGGAGAAATACCCTTATATTTCATAAATAGCCGGTACAGATAGGTCCTGTCGATTCCTACATATTTTGCTACATCTCCGATCTGGATGGGGTAGCTGTAATTATGGCGTATATATGTTTCCGCCCTGGACAGATAGCTCTGCTCATACTCTCCCACTTCCTTGCTGCGTTTTGGGAACCGGGAAAACAGCAGATAAAGAAACCCTGCTGTCTCATCCATATTGTGTTCCCCGCTTTCAAAGACGGTCACCAGCCGGTCCATATAGTCTCGCCATTCCTCACCACGATCAAAATGGTACACATATTCATTTTCCTCCTGTCGGTAATCGCTTAACAGCCTCTCCGCTTCAGTCCCTGCAAAAGCTGCCCAGGCATATTCCCAAGGCTCATCCTTATCCGCCTGATAATAAGTGACCTCCTGAGGCTTGATCAAAAATGCATCTCCTTCTTTTAAGGCATATTCCTCGCCTCCTGTGCGGTAGATCCCCTTTCCCCTAAATATCACATGCATCAGGTAATGCTTCCGGATAGCAGGTCCGAAAAAATGCCCTGAAGCACACTGTTCACGACCGCAGTAATAAATGGTCAGCCCCCGTACCAATTGATTCATGTTTCACCCTCCATACAACAAAATGACAATTTTATGAAACAAACGTCCTATCTTTTTTTCTGCTGCAATTATACAATATCCTCATCAGACAGACAAGGAAAACAAGGAGGAAGGAACATGGTAAAAATAACTTTTATGGGGGCAGGGAGCACGATATTTGCAAGAAATGTCTTAGGCGACTGCATGTGCACTCCAATACTTCAGGACGCTGTGATCGCTCTTTACGATATTGATCAGGTGCGGCTTTCGGATTCGGAGCTTATTCTGAGTGCAATCAACAAAAATGTGAATGAAGGACGGGCTGATATCAAAACTTATCTGGGAGTGGAAAACCGGAAGGAAGCGTTATCAGGTGCCACCTTTGTAGTGAACGCCATTCAGGTGGGCGGATACGATCCCTGTACGATTACAGACTTTGAAATTCCTAAAAAATACGGCTTAAAGCAGACCATTGCGGATACCCTGGGGATCGGCGGCATTATGCGAGGCTTAAGGACCATACCTGTTATGGAGGACTTTGCCAGAGACATGGAAGAGGTTTGTCCGGATGCCTACTTCTTAAATTATACCAATCCCATGGCGATCTTAACTGGCTACATGCAGCGTTATACATCCATTAAGACCATTGGTTTATGCCACAGCGTCCAGGTATGTTCAGAAACCTTATTAAAGGGGCTTGATATGGAGGATAAGCTGGAGGGAAGAACTGAGTTAATAGCCGGGATCAATCATATGGCCTGGCTCCTAAAACTCCATGACAGGGAAGGGAATGATCTTTACCCTATTATCCGCCAGAAAGCCTTTGAGAAAAACCAGAGTACGAAACATAAAGATATGGTGCGGTTTGAGTACATCAACCATTTAGGCTATTATTGCACGGAATCCAGTGAACACAATGCGGAATACAATCCGTTGTTCATAAAGTCCAAATACCCAGAAATGATTGATGAATTCCAGATCCCCTTAGATGAATACCCGCGGCGCTGCATCAAGCAGATCAACGAGTGGGAAGAAGAAAAAAATTCAATTCATAACAACGGACAGATCACCCATGCCCGTTCCCATGAATACGCCTCCTATATTATGGAAGCGATTTTGACCAATAAGCCATACAAGATCGGAGCAAGTGTATTGAACCGGGGGCTGATCGATAACCTCCCCGTTGACGCCTGCGTAGAAGTTCCCTGTCTGGTAGACGGAAGCGGAATCACCCCCTGCCATGTGGGCCCCCTTCCCACTCAGCTGGCGGCCATGAACATGACCAACATAAATCCTCAGCTTCTCACCATAGAAGCCGCCCGTAACAGGGACAGAAAGACCATCTACCAGGCAGCCATGCTGGATCCTCATACTGCTGCCGAGCTTAATATAAAAGATATCTGCTCCATGGTGGATGAACTCATTGCAGCCCATGGTGATTACATGAACATGTACCAGTAAAAGAAGCTCTCAGGAATTATTTACAAGTTGCCCTTAATACCTGTATACTTGACCCTATCAAACATCCTAATATAAGCGGATCGTATGACAGGGTCTTTCACTATTTTAAGGGGGTATATTTTTGATCGAAAAACAAACGACTTATAAAAATGTTGCCGGGTTCCGCTGTTTAAGGAACATCAAACGGCAGACCAATGATCTGTATCTGGTCCACTGCGGTATCCAGCAGTGTCCTCCAGGATACACCTACGATCACAAGGTTCCAAATGAAAATCACCTTCATTTTGTTCTGGGCGGCGCAGGTTCCCTGGAAATTGACGGGAAACGGTATGATATAAAAACAGATGACATCTTCCTCATACCGAAAGGCTATCCCGTTCTTTACAACGCAGATCTTAAAAATCCCTGGGAGTATATGTGGATCACTTTTGACGGAGAAATGGCAGAGGCTTATTTAAGCTATGCAGGCATATCCCCACAGCTCCCTGCCATCCATTCCCAGATTCCCAATCAGCTTTATCTACCTATGATACACAAAATACTGGATACCAGTGAATTGACCTTTGCCAATGAAATCAAGCGTGTGGGATACCTATACGAGATATTGTCTACCCTGATCGAAATGCAAAATACCATAAGAACCATTAAAAAGAACCAATACGACTATTCCATCGATACTTATGTAGATTATGCCCTTCAATATATCAAGCTGAACTATGACTGCATCAAGGTCCAGGACATCGCAGACTACATCGGAATCAACCGTTCCTATTTGACCACAATATTCAAAAAGCAGCTTCACGTTTCCCCTCAGGAATACTTAATGAGGTTCCGGCTTAACATTGCCGCCAATCAGCTTGCCACCACCTCCTTATCCATTCAGGAAATTGCCACAGGAATCGGATATCATAACCCTTTAACCTTTTCTAAGATATTCAAGCAGGAATTCGGCGTCAGCCCGAAGCATTACAGAGAAGAAAAACGACAGCCATAAAAAAACAGGAGGCAGTCCTTAGGGACTAGCCTCCTGTAACATATTCTATCTGTTTGCTAACACTTCGTTAATCTGGGAAACCAGAACATCACATTCTATTCCATGAACCTGGCAAGCTTCCTCCAGGGACTCACCCTGAGATGCCGGACAGCCGAGGCAATGCATACCTGCGCGCATTAACATAGGTGCAATGTTCTCGTCCATTTCAAGCAATGCTCCTATTAACATATCCTTCTGGATCTGCATCTTGTGTTCCTCCTTAAAAAATTGTACTTACTGTCTTTATAATATAATACTTTTCTTCCTGATTAGCAAGGGCTAAATTCCTTGTTTTTTCCTTCCAGCTTCTTTTTGACAAATTTTTCTCAATAAGTAGTCTTGACATTGTATACAGTATTCATATATAATGTATTCATACAAAGGTTGTATGAATTATAATCTTTGCCGGCACTCATTTATAATTTACACTTATATAGCAGATTTTACGGAGGAATAAGACTATGAGAACAGAATGGAGAGCTTTCACAGGCGGTGTTTGGGAACGGGAAATCAACGTCAGGGACTTTATACAGAAAAATTACACACCTTATGACGGCGATGATTCCTTTCTAGCCGGACCGACCACAGCAACAAACGCTCTTTGGGCACAGGTTATGGATTTATCCAAACAGGAGCGGGAGGCTGGCGGCGTGCTGGATATGGATACTAAGACTATTTCCACCATCTCCTCTCACGGACCAGGATATTTAGATAAAGACAAAGAAAC
Source organism: Lacrimispora celerecrescens (assembly GCF_000732605.1). GTDB lineage: Bacteria > Bacillota > Clostridia > Lachnospirales > Lachnospiraceae > Lacrimispora > Lacrimispora celerecrescens_B. Next base: position 8,078 of record NZ_JPME01000016.1, read on the forward strand.
AATCGTAGGCTTTCAGACCGATAAGCCCTTTAAGCGTTCCTTACAGCCTTACGGCGGCATCCGTATGGCAGAAAAGGCATGTGCAGACAATGGTTATACCATTGATCCTGAAGTTAAGAAATTTTTTACGATTCACAGAAAAACACACAATGCCGGTGTTTTTGATGCTTATACCCAGGAAATGCGTGACTGCCGTTCCAACCACATCATCACAGGCCTTCCGGACGCCTATGGCCGTGGACGTATCATCGGCGATTACCGCCGGGTAGCCCTTTACGGCATTGACCGTCTGATCGCAGATAAGGAAGAGCAAAAGGATACAACCCGTACCACCATGTACTCAGACGTGATCCGGGAAAGAGAAGAGCTTTCCGAGCAGATCCGAGCTCTTAAGGAATTAAAAGAGCTTGGAAACATCTATGGCTTTGATATTTCAAAACCGGCCGCCAATGTAAAAGAGGCGATCCAGTGGCTGTACTTTGCCTACCTTGCCGCTGTCAAGGAGCAGAACGGAGCAGCCATGTCCTTAGGCCGCACCTCCACCTTTATTGATGTTTATGCACAGAGAGATTTAGAAGAAGGAATCTTTACCGAGGAAGAGATCCAGGAGTTTGTGGACCATTTCATCATGAAGCTTCGTCTGGTCAAATTTGCCCGTACCCCGGAATACAATGAGCTGTTCTCCGGCGATCCTACCTGGGTAACAGAATCCATCGGCGGAGTCGGTATCGACGGACGCCATCTGGTGACCAAGTCCTCTTTCCGTTACCTCCACACGCTTAAGAACCTGGGAACAGCTCCTGAGCCAAACTTAACCGTGCTCTGGTCCACAAAGCTTCCGGAAAACTTTAAGCGATTCTGCGCCAAGACCTCCATTGAATCCTCTTCCATTCAGTACGAGAACGATGATCTGATGAGAGTGACACATGGAGACGATTATGCCATTGCCTGCTGCGTATCTTCCATGAGGGTTGGTAAGGAAATGCAGTTCTTCGGCGCGCGGGCTAATCTTGCAAAGTGCTTGTTATATGCGATTAACGGCGGCATTGATGAAGTTACCAAAAAACAGGTCGGCCCCAAATTCCGTCCCATCACTTCCGAGTACTTGGATTATGAGGAAGTTATGGCCGCCTATAAGGACATGATGAACTGGCTTGCAAGGGTTTATGTAAACACCTTGAACGTCATTCACTATATGCATGACAAATACAGCTATGAGCGCATTCAGATGGCTCTTCACGATAAAAAGGTGACCCGTTGGTTCGCAACCGGTATTGCCGGACTTTCCGTAGTGGCTGACTCTTTATCCGCCATCAAATATGCCAAGGTTAAAACCGTAAGGGATGAAAACGGAATCGTAACCGATTACATCATAGAAGGAGACTTCCCCAAATACGGCAATAACGATGACCGTGTAGACATGATTGCAAACGAACTGGTCCACACCTTTATGAACTATGTAAAAGGAAACCATACTTACCGTGGCGGTATTCCAACCACCTCCATCTTGACAATCACTTCCAACGTGGTATATGGTAAAAATACAGGAGCGACTCCTGACGGACGTAAGAAGGGAGAAGCCTTTGCACCTGGCGCAAACCCAATGCATCTTAGGGATACCCACGGTGCTGTCGCTTCCCTGGCATCGGTTGCAAAGCTTCCGTTCAAAGACGCTCAGGATGGTATCTCCAATACCTTCTCTATCGTACCGGGAGCCCTTGGTAAGGAAGATCAGATCTTCACAGGAGATTTAGAGGTAGATTTAGAGCTGGCTCTTAACGAAGACCAGAAGTAAAGGAGTGTTTTTATGGCAGATCCAAAGGAGAAACAGATTAACGATATCGTCTCCATGCTGGACCAGTTCATGACTGGAAACGGCGGACACATGAACATCCACGTATCAGAAGACGGTACCATATGTACCGATGAAACAATGGCTAAATCAGTTACTACCATGAACTCTACGGATTGTGCAGACGGAAATTCCGCCTGCAGAGTTCCCACCTTATTCCAGGCATTGGACACAGACGATGAAGACCCGGAAAGCAACCGGCTGTTTATGGAAGATACTTACTAAATACAAAAGGAGGATTATAAAATGACAAATATCAGCGAATCTCAAATCAATAACCTTGTTAATTTATTAGATGGCTATGTGGAAGAAGGCGGACATCACTTAAATGTTAATGTCTTCACCCGTGATACCCTTTTAGACGCTCAGAAGCATCCGGAAAGTTATCCCCAGCTTACAGTACGTGTATCCGGTTATGCAGTGAATTTTATCAAGCTGACAAAGGAACAGCAGGATGAGGTAATCTCCCGTACGTTCCACAGCAATATGTAATAAATAGCAAAGAAGGCGATCTATATGACAGGATATATCCATTCTATTGAAAGCTTCGGTACCGTTGACGGGCCGGGCGTGCGCATGGTGATTTTTTTGCAGGGTTGTCCCATGCGCTGCCAATATTGCCACAATCCGGACACCTGGAAAATGGCAGGCGGCACACCAATGACATCAGAAGAACTATTAAAGCAGTATGAGTCATCCCGGAATTTCTACCGGGGCGGAGGTATAACGGCTACCGGCGGGGAGCCCCTTATGCAGCTGGACTTTGTGACTGAGCTTTTTGAAGCTGCAGCAAAGAAAGACATTCATACCTGCCTGGATACCTCAGGCGTTACTTTTCATAGGAATGATCCGGATTATCTGAAAAAAATAGACCGGCTTCTGGACTCTACCGACCTTGTCATGCTGGACATCAAACACATTGATGATACAAGGCATAAAACACTTACAGGGCATTCCAACGAAAATATTCTGGACTTTGCCCAGTACTTAAGTGACCGGGATATCCCGGTGTGGATCCGTCACGTGACAGTGCCAAAGATTTCAGATGAGACCCCTGATTTATACAGACTGGGGCGTTTTATCGGCGGGCTAAAGAATGTGAAGGCCCTTGATGTCCTGCCTTATCATGACATGGGAAAGGTTAAATACGAAAGCCTGGGAATGGAGTACCCCCTAAAGGATACTCCCCCCATGTCTAAAGAAGGTGCCGTTGCTGCCAAGAAGATTATCTTAAGCGGAATCAGGGATGTCCGCACAGGACTCCCTGATCGGTATTGCTCCCAAAATTAAACAATAATTGTACCATTTACTACTTGAATATTTCTGATTTATAGTATAAAATATAGAAAAATCTATATAATATAAGGAGGTAATTTATCATGGCACGAGTTATTAGTGACGCTTGCGTTAGCTGCGGAAGCTGTGAAGGTGAATGCCCAGTAAGCGCTATCAGCCAGGGTGATTCTCAGTTTGTTATTGATGCTGATGCATGTATCGATTGTGGCGCTTGTGAGGGCGTATGTCCAACAGGAGCTATTTCTGAAGCATAATTATGATACATAAATGCCTCTTCCGAAAGGAAGAGGCATTTTGTTATATTATCATGTTCTTTATATCTGCATACTAATAAATTAACCGGATAAAGGAGAGGACATTTATTTTATGAGAAAACCACTGATCGGCCTGACCCCCGCCCACGACATGGAAAGCGGCGATGTTAAGGCACGTCCTACTTATATGCGGGCGCTAAAAGCTGCGGGAGCGATCCCGGTCGTGATGCCCTTAGATGCCTCAGAAGAAGATTTAAAGCAGCTTTCCCAGGATTTGGATGGATTTCTGTTCACAGGCGGTCCTGATGTACACCCCTTCCTTTTTGGGGAAGAGACACAGGCTCACTGCGGCAATGTGTCCCCAGCCAGGGATCAGATGGAGATTTCCCTGCTTCCTATGATTATGGAGCTTCAGAAGCCGATCCTTGGAATCTGCCGGGGAATCCAGGTTTTGAACATCGCTCTTGGAGGAAACATCTGGCAGGATATTCCTTCCCAGGTAACGCGGGATTTTCCTCTGGCCCATTCCCAGCCATTTAGTTATGATATGCCGTGCCATACGGTTGTTTTAACCGAAGGCAGCCTCCTTGCCCGGATATCAGAAAGCTCTTCTATAAAGGTTAACAGCATGCACCATCAGGCCGTTAAGGATCTTGCTCCCGGACTTATTGCTTCGGCCTACTCGACCGATTATTTGATCGAAGCCCTGGAAATGCCAGACTATCCCTTTTTTATCGGGGTTCAATGGCATCCGGAATATCTGTGGGAAAAGAATAAAGAAGCGTTCCGACTGTTTCAGACTTTTGTAAAGGCTTGCAAAGAATAACATATATGCATAAAAAATCCGCAGTTTCCACTTTCATCGGCAGCTGCGGATTTCCTTGCCAGAGCCTTTTTGTTCGCTCTATTTATCTGAAAGTAGTGTGGTTTTATAACTTTTTTCCATTTCTCCCGAACTTCTTTTTCCGGTTAAAAAATGGTATCTTAGAAGCAGCAGCTTCTGCACGCCCTTTGTTGTCCTTTTGATATGAACGCATAAGCTCGTCCAACTGTTTGAACCGCTCTTCTTCCTTTTCTTCTTTTAAATTCAATAAATATTCCATTTCCTTAATGACCTTGTCATTGACCAAGCAGCTGACATCCTGGCTTAACTGCTCATTATTTACCTCCAAAGCCCGTCCAATGATATGGTTCATGATCTCCTGGAACTGCTCCATCTTTTCCTGGGCAATGGAAATCTGCGCCGTGTTATGTACATCCAGGCCTGTCCCATCTTCCGCACCAGATATTGCACTGTCTTTTAACTCCTGAGCTACCTGACCTTCTAGTAACTCATCTGGTATGACAGGGTCCCTTCCCTCCTCAATAACCTTGTCAAGCGCTGTCTTAATGGCCTTCAACTGATACCCCTTGTCCTTTAAGTCCTTGATCTGCTTGAATAAACGGATGTGTGCTTCAGTGTAATATCGGTGCCCCATCTCATTTCTGGGAATTTTCAACTCCAGCTCGTCCTCCCAGTATCTAAGGACATGAGACTCCACATCGACCTTCTTCGATGCATCCGATATTAAGTAATGTATCTCAGCCATAGCTATATCCTCTCCTTTGGTTCGTTTAGTTTTCATAACCTTACTATTTATATCATATGCTGGCTTCGGATGGATTATGAATGGGAATTGGAACTTTTTTGAGGGATTTGAGAAAATTTTGAGAGAGAAGGGGGAAATGAGTGGGGGATGAATGGCGGAGCCTAGGGGGGTAGTAATGGGAAGGGGATGGATGGCGAGTCCGCAGGGGCCATCTGGGAGAAGGAATTCGAGGTTCGAATTCCTTCTCCCAGATGGGGGGCGTTCGCCCCATAGAAAGAGAGATTCCCCGGCCCGGAAAAACAAATGAATTTGTTTTGCCGGGGAATCTCTCTTTCTATCCTGCTCATTGCTTGGCCATGTTTGCAAATTTCGTATACTCTGGTCTCCAGACCAGATTAATCGTACCAATCGGGCCGTTTCTTTGTTTTGCAATAATAACTTCTGCAATATTAGGCATATCCGTATCCTTATTATAATAATCATCACGGTATAAGAACATAACCACGTCGGCATCCTGCTCTATAGCTCCGGATTCTCGGAGATCGGAAAGCATTGGACGGTGGTCTGGTCTTGTTTCGCAGGCTCGGCTTAGCTGGGATAGGGCGATTACAGGAGCGTTCATCTCTCTTGCCAGGGCTTTTAGGGATCTGGAAATTTCTGAAATCTCCTGTTGGCGGTTGTCGCCGCCTTTTCCGCTTCCGCTCATCAACTGTAGGTAGTCAATGATGACCACGCTAAGACCGTATTCTAACTTCATCTTACGGCATTTGGAACGCAGTTCTCCAATGGAGATTCCCGGGGTATCGTCAATGATCAGTTTGGAATTGCCGATGACTCCGATCCCCTCTACTACGGCATCCCAGTCAGAATCGGATAAGGTACCCGTTCTGAGCTTTTGGGAGTCTACATTGGATTCCATGGCCAGCATACGGTTTACCAGCTGTTCCTTAGACATCTCCAGGCTGAATACCATACAGGGCAGGCCTTTTTTTACAGCAATATGATCTACCAGGTTTAGCACAAAGGCCGTCTTACCCATAGAAGGACGGGCGGCGATCAGGACAAAATCCGAAGGCTGCAGACCAGAGGTCTTGTAATCTAAGTCAATAAAGCCTGTAGGGATTCCGGTTACGGTTCCCTGGTTTTTGGAAGCCTCCTCGATCTTCTCAAGAACATTCATTGCAACCTGGCGGATGGGTACGAAATCGCCGGAGCTGCGGTTCTGGAGCAGATCAAAGATGGTCTTTTCCGTGACGGCCATAATGGTTTCTAAGGGTTCTTTTCCTGCGTAGCAGGTGTTGGCAATTTCTTCATTGGCCTTAATAAGCCGCCTTAGAACTGCTTTATCACGGACAATATTTGCATAAGACTTTATATTGGCGGATGTGGGGACCGTGGTGATGATATCCCTTACAAAGTCCAGACTTGAAACCTCAGGAGGAACATCCTTTACTTTTAAACGGTTTTGAAGAGTAACTAAATCCACCGGCAAATTCTCATTAAAAAGCTCCAGCATGGCTTCAAACATGATGCCATACTGGTGCTGATAAAAATCTCCTGCTGTAACAATCTCGGAAGCCGTGATGATCGCATCCCGGTCCATCAGCATGGAACCGATGACGGATTGCTCTGCCTCGATGCTGTGAGGGAGTACCCGTTTGATCAGGGCATCATCCATATTCATGCCTCCTAGCTTTCTATTACCTTAACATTCAGTTTTGCGGTTACATCTTTATGAAGCTTGACTGGAACCTCATGGGTGCCAAAAGTCTTAAGTGGTTCAGGAAGAACCAGCTTCTTTTTATCAATATCATATCCCAGCTGGCTCTTTATGGCAGCCGAGATTTCCTTTCCTGATACGGAACCAAAGGCTCTTCCGCCCTCTCCTGCCCGTATGGATAAGGTGATGGCTGCTTCCGAAAGCTTGGCTCCAAGCTCCTTTGCCGCCTCCAGCTGCTCCGCTGCGACTCTGGCCTCATTGGCCTTCTGAAGCTTTAAGTCATTTAAATTCTTAGCCGTTGCCTCGATTCCCAGCTTTTTAGGGAGAATGAAATTTCTTGCATATCCATCGTTAACCTTTACGATCTGTCCCTTCTTGCCCAATGCCTTTACGTCTTCTAATAATACAACTTCCATTATGATATGTCTCCCTTCTCTAACATCTCTTTAATAACCGCTTCTACGCGGGTTTTGGCTTCTTCAATGCTGACGCCTGCAAGCTGTGCGCCTGCAATGGTACGGTGTCCTCCGCCGCCCAGTTTTTCCATCATAACCTGTACATTGACTTCATCAATGGAACGGGCGCTTATATACACCGCATTATTATAATCTGTCATTACAATGGAAGCCTTGATCCCGGCTATGTCAAGCAGCTCATTGGCCGCCTGAGCTCCCACAACCGTAGGACTTCCGATTCCTTCCGAGGAACATACGCTGATGGCAAAACTATTCTCGAAAATCTCTGCCTCACGGACAGCCTCTGCCTTTGCTTTATAATCTTCCAGGTCATCGCGGAACATCTTCCGCACACGAACCACATCCGCACCGTTTCTTCTTAAGAAAGCTGCCGCTTCAAAGGTCCTGACACCTGTCTGATTGGTAAAATTATTGGTATCGATGACAATCCCTGCATACAGGGCATCTGCTTCCGCCGATTTGATTTTAATTCCATCTGCAATGTATTGCAGCACCTCCGCCACCATTTCACAGGAAGAGGAAGCATACGGTTCTACATAGGAAAGGACCGCATTGTCAATGATCTCACTGCTCTGTCTGTGATGGTCCAGGACCACGATAGTCTTCACAAGACGCAAAAGTTCCGGTGCATCGGTAATGCTGGGACGGTTTACATCCACAACCACCAATAGAGTATTACCATCCACCAGCTCCGCTGCCTTAGCTCCGGTCAGGAATAAATCCTCCGGATAATCGGGATTTCCCACAAAACGATCCAGAATAGGGCGTACTGAGGTAGTTACTTCATTAATAATGATATGGGCCTTCTTATCCATGGCCGTGGCAATGCGGTAAATTCCAACTGCCGCACCAAAGGCATCGATATCCGTTAAACGGTGTCCCATGATCAGCAGCCGGTCCTTTGTTTCCATCAGTTCTCTTAAGGCGTGAGCCTTTACACGGGCTTTTACGCGGGTGGTCTTTTCCACCTGCTGGGCCTTGCCTCCGAAATACTGGATCCGTTCGCCATCCTTTATCACCGCCTGGTCGCCGCCCCGTCCCAGGGCCATATCAATAGCGATTCTTGCAAACTCATAATTCCGGGAATAGCTATCCCCGTTCATACCAAGGCCAATGCTTAAAGTCACCGCCATCTCATTTCCGATATTGACGGTTTTTACTTCCTCCAGAATAGAAAAGCGGTTTTCTTTCAGTTCCGTGATGTAGGACTGTTTTATGGAAATAAAGTACTTATCTTTTTCCAGCTTCTTAACGATTCCATTCATATTGGAGATGTACTTCGTGATCTTCCGGTCAATGAGGGCAGTAAGCAGAGAACGGCGAACTTCTTCCACGCTCTCTAACGCCTCATCATAATTATCCAGATAAATAAGACCGGCCACCATTTTCTGATCATCCACCATCTGCTTATAGGTGAGAATTTCCGTTTCATCAAAAAGATAGACTGCCACGAGCATCTGTCCGGCAGCCTCCACTCCAACGGATGAAATAATAGCTTCCGGTGAATCTTTCATATAGACAGCTTTTAAGCGGATCTGGTATTTCCGTCCATTGCATGCTGCATGCAGAACGGCCGTTCCTTCGTTAAGCTTTAACACTTCCTTCGTGATCTCCGGAAAAATGGTCGTGAGGTTCTTTTTTGTGATCTTTAGAGGCTTTTCTTCCCCTAACACCTCTGAAAACGCTGTATTTCCCCAGAGAATCCTTCCGTTTTCATCCGCCATTCCATACGGAAGTTCCAGATCGGTAAGGAGCTGCTTCTGCATCCAGGAATATTCCGCAGAAAATTCCACAAGGCCGCTCATCAGGAGTTTCCTCCTGTAAGTATAAAGCCAGACTGCTATACCAACATACAAAAGCGTAAAAATCGCCATTATAATGCCTGCCTTTGTACTGGCAGCGCCGATCACCGTATTGGCGGCGATCAGTAGTGCGCTTAGATAAAGCGGCCACTGCATATACGTCCTTAGCTGTCCCTTTATTTTGAACTTTTCTTTCATATCTTTCTCCTTATGGAAAAAAGGGTTCTCTTTTTCACTGTCTTAACATTATATCATAGTCATCTGGGTTCGTCCATTAATTTACAAAAAGTAAGAGAATACAAGGCTTTCCGCAGATATGAAAAGATTATTTAAGGGTTTTTGCGTTACATAAAACGCAAAAACCCCTTTTAATTGTATAACCATTTTATACAGACTTATCCTGCTTCTGTAAAGGCAAAAATCACTGCCTGCTATCTTTTACGTGTTTTATACGACTTCTTTTTTATTCATTTTATATTGATCAATCATTTTAATAATCTGCGTTTTTGTATAGGGCTTAATAATAAAGCCAAATGCCCGTATCTTCCAGGCTTCCAGTGAAAAGCCTGGAATGCCGGAAAGAAGCACTACCTCCGGTGGGTTCGGAAATTCATACAGTTTAGCTGCAAGAGTAATTCCGCTGATGTCCGGCATGACCACATCCGAAAACACCATATCTACCGGATTTTCTCTCACGTATTGTATGGCCGTAATGGCTTCATTGAAGCTACCGCATAGCTCAATTCCGTCTATTTCCTTTAAAATACGAGTCAGCTTGATTAATAATTCCTCTGAGTTATCCACTACTACAACCCTGATGCTCATAATTCCTCCATGGTTTTATCTCTTTTTCATTGAATGTAATAATACCATTATACTTATAAATGAATATTCTTTCAACGGGGACAATATAAATTATGACCTTTGCGTCGATATTTGATACCTTGACAAGGCTTTCAGGCATGAGTTTTTGATAAAAAAGAAGCCATAACTCTTTGTGCCAACGCACAAAAAGTTATGGCTTCGTTACCTTCAAGTTTTAGGAAGAGCAGCGGCATTCCTATTATAGCAGAACCAGCCCGCCGTTTTTCTCAATCTCCACAACAGAATGCTTTCTCAAATACTCCAGGGACATCTGGGGAACCTCAGTTCCAATGCGTTTTATAACCCGGCATTCCCTGTATACCTCATAACCTCCGGTGCCGCTGGCCCGATAGTCGCTCATACAAAGGCTTAAAGAACGGCCCGCAAGAGGCTCTCCCTTATACAGAATCTTCTTCACCCGGTTTCCTACAGACTTTTTTAAGTCCACTTCAAAGGTTATTCCGGAAAAGTAATCATAATTATAATGCTCCACTTTCGGTTTCAAAAACACATCTGATATCTCGATATTTCCATCTCTTAAAGTAAAATACTCGGCGCAACGCTCCAAAGCCTTTTTAAGAGACTCTTCCTTTACCTCAAGGACTACAAGGGTATTGGAAAACGGATATACCCGCACCAGATCCCGCATGGTCACATGATCCGGCAGACTGATGGGCGAATTACCCAGGCCAACGCAGGAAATATCCGCTCCCGAATATTCCAGCTGAACCTGATTGAAAAAGTCTGCGATGGACGACCCATAAAGGGCCATTTCAAGCTTGCTCTTCTCCGGAACCGGCTCTTTTAAACGGCCGATGTCCACATCAAGCCATTCCTGCACCGCCTCCTCCAGAGGAAGCAGAGTCTCGTAAGGCTCTTTCTCATGAACCTCACCGGCGGGACATATGGAAGATTTCACTGAGACCTTCCCGTTTTCAAATCCGATATCCAGACAGGCATACTGTGTGGCATTAGGAGCCAGCTGCAGGGTATGGGTTCCGAAAAGATCTCTTCCGGGAAGAGACATGTGCTGGTGGGCAGTCAAAAGGATGTCGTAATCCAGCTCCTTTAATATGCGGCAACCCACATTTTCTCCTGATGTACTTAAAACCATTCCGCTGTCAAGATCACACTCATAGCCGCCGTGATAAATGCATACGGTGATATCTGCCTGGCTCTTCAATACTTGCAGCTCTTTTTTCGCTGCTTCAAAAGCATCGGTAATATGAATCTTCTCTAAATGCTCCGGCTGTTCCCATACATTTACATAATCTGTCACAATGCCGGTCACTCCCAGGCGAAGCCCATTTTCCAGCGTAAAGACATGGCTCCTTGCTATCCGTGCCTTTCCTTCCAAATCTGTAGCATTGGCACAGAGGCAGATTCCTTTAAGTGCCTGAACGTATTCTGCAAGACATTCATAGCCAAAATTAAAATCATGATTTCCCGGAACAACGGCATCGTAACCTGCCTCGTTGTATACCATTGCTATGGGGTGTATTCCAGGGACAGCTTCCTTCCGGGAAGTGGTATAGGTGGCAAAGGGCGCGCCCTGCAGCGTATCTCCTCCGTCAAATACAAGAGTATTTCCAT
>NZ_JPME01000017.1 GCF_000732605.1 Lacrimispora celerecrescens
CATTCAGTATGCAAAGCAACACGCATGAGAAGATTTGTGCCGATGTGGCTCAATTGGCAGAGCAGCTGATTTGTAATCAGCAGGTTATCGGTTCGAGTCCGATCATCGGCTTGCATCACTTTAATAAAATATGGATGGGTTCCCGAGTGGCCAAAGGGGGCAGACTGTAAATCTGTTGCGACACGCTTCGATGGTTCGAATCCATCTCCATCCATTTAGTGATTAAAATCTTAATCACTGCATATACTATAATTGAATAACGCGGGGTGGAGCAGTCTGGAAGCTCGTCGGGCTCATAACCCGAAGGTCGCAGGTTCAAATCCTGCCCCCGCAATTTTTTTTGACTAATTTTTCAAAAACGTGTACTAATGAAAGTACATAGGCCCAGATAGCTCAGTTGGTAGAGCAGAGGACTGAAAATCCTCGTGTCGCTGGTTCGATTCCGGCTTTGGGCATATGGGATACTAGCTCAGGTGGTAGAGCACTTGACTTTTAATCAAGTTGTCCGGGGTTCGAGTCCCCGGTGTCTCATGACAAGCCTTGAAACAGAAATGTTTCAGGGCTTTTTATTTGCTATCATTATTCATCAAATTCCACAATCACATAATATCCCCGGTCATTGTGTTTAATCTCTTTTACAATGCCGTGATCAGATTTGATCCGGTCACGTCCCACGTAACAGCCGGACATGGCCACTGCAGGCTCAATGATATAACTATAGCTGCTGGTTCCTTCCCGTTCTATGATCTGAACTTCATCTCCGGCTTTTACCAGGCCGGGACGCTCCATCTTAAATTCGATTAATCTCATGATATAACATCTCCTTTTTTATTTCCAAAATTATATTATAGCGCTGTGAGAAAAAATTGTAAAGAGAGGATAAGGATGCTATACTAAAAGAGTTGATTTATAAAGAAAAATGTAAAAAAACAGGGAATGGGCCCAGTGGTTTATGCGAACGAAAGGCGGTTCATACTATGAATGATACACCAAATTTATTAAAAAGGTTAAAGGAATATGGAGAGTCAGATTTTTATCCCTTTCATATGCCGGGACATAAAAGGCAGTATCATGGATCCTTTGCCAATGATTTTCCAAATCCTTTTTCCATAGATATAACAGAGATTGATGGGTTTGATAATCTGCACCATCCGGAAGGGATTTTAAAGGAATCTATGGAATGGGCTTCGAGGGTTTATGGGAGCAGCAAGACTTATTATCTTATTAATGGCAGCAGCAGCGGGATCCTCAGTGCAATAAGCGGGACCGTATCAAGGGGTGGAACCATCCTTATGAGCAGGAACTGCCATAAGTCAGCGTTTCATGGAGTTTTCCTCAATCAGTTAAAGGCGGAATATATTTATCCACAAATAATACCTGAATTAGGTATTCAAGGTGGATTACTTCCGGAAAAGATTGAAGAAATGTTGACGAGTCATCGGTCGATCCAATCGGTGTTTCTTGTATCCCCAACCTATGATGGTATTGTATCTGATATTAAGGCCATTGCGGATGTAGTTCATAAGTTCCGCCTGCCTCTCATTGTGGATGAGGCTCATGGGGCACACTTTTCCTTTGGAAGAGAGGGAGGATTTCCGGTTTCTGCTTTAGAGTTTGGAGCAGATGTTGTGATACAAAGTCTTCATAAGACTCTTCCTTCTTTTACTCAGACGGCTGTCATGCACGTGAAGGAGGGATATGTGGATATGGGGAGATTGGATCGCTATGTGCATATATATCAGACCAGCAGCCCATCCTACGTGCTGATGGCAGGGATTGAGGGCTGTATACGGTATATGGCTGGGGAAGGGCTGGAGCAGATGAGGCTTTTTTCCAGTAAAATAGGAGAGGTCCGAAAGGTCTTGTCTGGCATGAAACGCTTAAGGCTTCTTACGGATCAGGAGAAGGGGCTGAATGGAATCTATGACATGGACATTTCAAAGATCATTGTATCCACAAGAGGAACAGGAAAATCGGGAGCCTGGCTGGATGACAGACTGAGGAAGGATTATCATCTGGAAATGGAAATGTGTGGTTCAGACTATGTAACTGCCATAACGACTCTGGCTGATACGCAGGAAGGTCTTGAACGGCTGTGTAAGGCTCTGCTTCATATTGATTCTGAGCTTTCTGCAGAGGAAGGCTGCGCAGACGGGAAACGCTTATATCAGGAGATGGAGAGAATGCCGGAATGTCGGCTGAGCATTTCCCAGGCTATGGATGAACCCAGGCGCAGGATTGCAATTCCTGACGGAGAGGGTATGATATCAGCGGAATTTGTTTACGTGTATCCCCCGGGTATACCTATCGTTGTACCAGGAGAGGTTTTAAATAAGGAATCCATTGATTTGATTATGAAGTATAAAGAGCTTGGCCTTGCGGTGCAGGGGATGGAGGATGAGGAGTCCAGAGAGCTTTTTGTGGTTGATGAAGCGTTAATGAATGTAAGATAAACTAAGATAAAAGAGATTAAATTAAATAAATGAAATAAAATTTAGAGATAAAAATAAAAGATAAAAATAAAAGATAGGATAAAAAATGGAGCAGATAATATGGGCAAAATATTCTATGTAATGGGAAAAAGTGCTTCAGGAAAAGATACAATTTATAAAAAACTTTTAAAGAGGCTTCCCCAATTAAAGAAGGTTGTTTTATATACCACCAGACCGATTCGGGATGGCGAAAGGGATGGGGTGGAATATCATTTCACTACCAGAGATCATCTGGAGGAGTTCAGGAAAGATCACAGGCTTATTGAAGAGAGAACTTATGAAACTGTCTATGGTCCATGGAGTTACTTTACTGTTGATGATGGCCAGATTAATTTAACCGGGAAGAATGGATATTTGATGATAGGAACCCTGGAATCATATGAAAAGACAAGGGCCTATTTTGGAGAGGATAAGCTGTTTCCTATTTATATTGAGGTTGAGGATGGAGATCGGCTTTTGAGAGCGATTAAACGGGAACGGGGACAGAAGACACCTAAATATAAGGAACTTTGCAGAAGGTTTCTGGCGGATGAAGAGGATTTTAAAGAAGAAAATCTCCTTAGATGCGGAATACATAAGCGATTCTGCAATCAGGAGCTGGAATCGTGCCTGGATGAGATCGTAAAAGCTGTTACCGCAGAGATATAAATAATTAAAATAAGCATGAAAGAGATATGGAACCCCATAGCGTCTTTCATGCTTATTTTAAAATTAAACGTTTATTTTGCTGCAAGCCGTTTGGCCTTTGCTTCCATACGTGTTCTTGTTACATCGATAAATACAGCGGCGATGATAACCAGGCCGATCACAATATATTGTACGGAACTGGAGGTATTTAAAAGTGTTAAACCATTTCGAATGGTAGAAATCATCAGGGCACCGATTAAAGTTCCCCAGATAGTTCCTTTTCCTCCCATAAAGGAGGCACCGCCAATAATGCAGGCCGCAATGGCATCCGTATCATATGGTGAGATGGCGGCAGAAGGATTGGCAACAGCGGAACGTCCGACGATAACGAGGGCGGCGATAGAGCACATAAATCCGGATAAACTATAAACAAAAATCAGTATATTATCGGAGTTGATTCCGGAAAGTCTTGCAGCTTCCGGATTACCGCCTACGCAGTAGATCATTCTTCCAAGTGCTGTTTTATTTAAAAAGAAATGATATACAATATAGATTAATATTAAAACAATAAAGCATAAAGGGATCCCGGAGAATCCGCCGGATACTTTAAATAAGTTGCTGGAACCTAAAAATGTGACGGCAGCCGGAAAGTCGGAAATTGTCTTTGTCGAGACCACGAACAGCGCCAGTCCGCATAGCACATTTTTCATACCCAGGGTTGAAACGAAAGGATGGGGAAGATGCATTTTTGTGAGCAGGATGCCATTTAAGAATCCGATAAAAACACCAGTTATGATACAGACCAGGATCAATACCAGAGAGTTTGTAATGCCGAAAGATGTTTTCAGCATACCCATCATACATGCGCACAGGATTGCATTTGCACCAACGGATAAGTCAATGCCTGCCGTAATCAGTACCACCAGCATAGCTGCGGAGATCAGCCCGTTAACAGCCGTTTGTCTTAGAATATTCATCATATTATTGAGTGTAAAGAATTTTTCTGTTGCCAGTGATAAGATAATGAACAAAAGAACCAAGGCTAGTAAAGGAGCCACCTTTCCTAATATTTCTTTCATTTTTTTCGTTTTCATCGAATTTCGCCTCCCCAAGCCGCTTTCATGATTATTTCCTGATTCAGGACATCTGTTTTTCTCGAAAGTTCTCCCATGATTCTTCCTTCCCTCATGACGATTACCCGGTCACTCATTCCTATGATCTCCGGTAATTCGGAAGAAATCATAATAACACATTTACCCGCACGGACCAGACGGTTCATGATGTTATAAACCTCGACCTTAGCCCCAACGTCAATTCCTCTGGTCGGTTCGTCAAATATATAGATATCCGCGTTTGTATTGATCCATTTACCAATGACTACTTTTTGTTGATTGCCGCCTGATAGCTGTCCCACCACTTCATCGGCAGTGGGAGTTTTTATTTTTAAATCGCTGATATTTTCTTCTGCCAGCTGATCGATCTGTTTTTCATCAAAAAACAGGCCCTTCGTACAACGTCTCATGTTACTTAAGATCAGGTTTGTTCGGACTGATTGGGAAAGAACTAGTCCCTGCCCTTTGCGGTCTTCTGTCAAAAATGCCATCCCGCAGCGGATACCGGCTTTTGGAGATTTAATGACCACTTTTTCCCCGTTTATATAAATTTCTCCACCGTCATATGGATCAGCACCAAACACGGCCCGGAATGTTTCGGTTCTGCCGGCGCCCACTAAGCCGGCAAAACCAAGGATTTCTCCGTGGTTTGCATGAAAGCTTACATCCCTTAAAACACCTGCGGAGTTTAAATGCTCTACCCGGAGGGCTTCCGCACCTGGCTCCGCTTCAATTTTCGGGTATTGATTATCCAATGTCCTGCCTACCATTGCTGAGATCAGAGAATCGTTATCCAACTCATCCGTATTTTTTGTCAGGATGTGTTCTCCATCTCTCATGACTGTTACGCGGTCGCATAGCTCAAAGAGTTCCTCCAGCTTATGGGAGACGAATAGAATTGCTATACCTTTTTCCTTTAAGGAGCGGACTGTTTTCATTAACTGTTCCACTTCTTTTTCTCCAAGGCTGGATGTAGGTTCATCCATGATGATGAGTTTTGCATCGATCAGGACTGCCTTTGCGATTTCTACCATTTGCTGGATTCCCATACCATAGGAACCGCATTCTTTTTTTACTGCGATGTCCTGCCCCAGGGAAAGCATAACTTCATGGGCTATTTCATGCATTTTGGTATAATCCAGAAACGGGCTGCCTTTCTTATTTATTGCTTTGTTAATAAATATATTGTCTGTGACAGAAAGAAGTTTAACTATATTTAATTCCTGATATACACAGGCAATACCGGCAGTTGCAGCTTCATTTGGATTCTTAAATGAAACTTTGTTTCCTTCTATGTAAATAGATCCTTCTTCTGGAATGTGTACACCGGTCAGTACCTTGATCAGGGTGGATTTACCGGCGCCGTTCTCACCGATCAGACCATGGATTTCTCCAGGTCTGATTTGTAAGGACATGTTTCGCATTGCTACTACACCAGGGAAGCGTTTTGTAACACCTTTCAGCTCAACCAAATAATTACTCATAATGCCAACAAACCTTTCTGTACGTATTCAAATGGATTATTTCAGGTAGCCTTTCAGTGTATTTAAGTATTCTTCTGCATTGTCTGCTGTAATGACTTCACAGCCAGTATCTACGAATGTCTCAACGGTCTCTCCCTTTATAGCCTTAAGGGCTGTTTCAACCGCCTGATAGCCCATAGTATAAGCAGCTTGTGCGCAGGTGGCGGTGATGTTACCATCAATAATATTCTGAACACCGCTTTGGTTGCCGTCAAAGCCAACGATGATGACGTCCTTTAAACCAAGCTGTTTTACAGCATTGGATGCACCTGCAGCCGTATCGTCGTTATGGCAGCATACGATCTGAATATCTCCGTTCTGAGCGGTTATGATATTTTCCATTACATTTGCTGCTGTATCCGGATTGGACTGGGCATACTGTACGGAAACAACTTCCACGCCATTTTCTTCCAGAGCTTTGGTATATCCTGCCTGGCGGGCATCGCTGGTGGCATTGCCCTCAACGCCTCCGATGATAGCTGCTTTTGCACCTTTTCCGGCTTTTTTAGCTGCAAATGTACCGCCTAGGTAAGCTGCATTGTCGTTACCGGTTCCTACAAAGGAGACTTTTCCTGGTATTTGTGCATCAGTGTCTACGGTTATAACGGGAATTTTAACATCTCCGATTACACTTGCTACGGAGTCTGATTGAAGGGGAGCGATGACAAATGCATCTACGCCGCCGGAGAGCATGGTTTCGATCATATTGTTCTGTTCATCGTACGCGGTTTCAGAAGCCGGACCCTGAAGGTCAACCTTAACCCCTAAATCTTTTGAGGCCGCTTGAACACCTGCCGCAACATATCCCCAGTATTCGCTGGAAAGTGTTTTCAGAATGACGCCAACGGTGATATCCCCAGAAGAAGTGTTTTCTGTTGCGGTTGGCTTTGAAACAGTCTTTTGTTCTCCGCAGCCAGTCACGGAAGCCAGTATGGCGGTTACTAACAGCATGGATAAAATTTTTCTTTTCATTAATTTTAATCTCCCTTCCTACTCTCAATTGTTTTGATGGTTTCAATGAATGATATGTGTTTGTTATTTTAACAGTAAAATGGGGATGAAACAATGGTATATTTTGTGCTAAATGGGGGTACATTTTTCGATAAAGGCCTTTTTGTAATAAAAAAAGCCTTATTAATAGTAAAAATAAGGCTTTTTTATGGTTAAAGCATACAATAAACTTTTAGAATTAATCCATAGCAATGGCTCCATTGTGAAAAGTGATATTCTTTCCTTCCATGGTGTAAGCTTCTGTAATCTGGTTTGTAATGATGATCACAGAGATTCCTGTCTTCAAAACCTCTTTTAACAGGTTGATGGTGATCTGGCGCATTTGAAAATCAACGGATGAAAATGGTTTTATACACACCAGGACCTGTGGCCGAACAAAAATCCAGCGGTAGTATAAAAGTTTTAGTTTGCATTCGTCACTGACCGTGTATGCTTTTTTCATCAGTTCCTCTTCGCTGAATATTCCCTCTAGCAGGTTCTGGGTCATCTTTCTGTATTTTTTTCTAAGAAAGAACTTTTTTTTACTTTGCTGGATCATGAAGGTCATGTGGTCCAGAATGGTCATATCTGCAAACAGCATTTCTTCCATGGGCCTTGCTTCAATGAAGGCAATTCCATCCTTGATGGACTGGTGAACGGATTGAAAGGAATATTCTCTTCCATTTAATAAAATTTTACCTGCTTCAAATCCACATTCTCCTTGCAGAATTGGAAGGATGTTTCTGCATTCTGCAGAATCTAAGTCCAGTATGTTTAAAACTTCTCCTGCATTTAAAGATAGATTTAATACAGGAAGGTCGTGCAGCTTTACATTACGGAATTCCAGAACCGTTCTTTTATCAATCTGTTTTTGCGATAAGTCATTTTTTTTTAAGGTATTTTTTCTGGTCTTTTCAAAAAGTTCCATATAGGTCTGAAATTTGGAGAAATCTTCCCGGTTCATATGGCCAATGGTTCGGCCGCTTTTGATGATCGTTATTTCATCTGCATATTTGTATAATTTGGTGGAGCTGTTTACAATGTAGAGGAATGTCATTCCCCGGTCTTTTAACTTAGTCACCAGAAGAAAGAAATTTTTGAGCTGCTCTTCTGTCATGATCATTTCGATATCTGTGATAACGGCCAGATTGCACCCGGAGACATAAGCGCGCAGTAATTCGGCTTGTTTTTGCATGCCGGGGTCAAGCATGTGTGCTTTCGTAAGCAGGGGAATGGAAATATTCCAATCCTTAAGAAGTTTTGTGGCGT
The DNA here is from genome assembly GCF_000732605.1 of Lacrimispora celerecrescens. GTDB lineage: Bacteria > Bacillota > Clostridia > Lachnospirales > Lachnospiraceae > Lacrimispora > Lacrimispora celerecrescens_B. Next base: position 8,014 of record NZ_JPME01000017.1, read on the forward strand.
GTCTGCAGAGAGGATTTACCCGTTTCCAGAAAGGGACCCTGCCGCTTGCCACGAAAATGTTCTCTGCTACGCTCAGTTCAGAAAAGATTCCTTTGTTGCGGCCGATAAATGCAGTCTGCCTTAACATCTGCTCCTGAATTCGGGAAGAGACTATTTTTTCCCCTTTATAATAGGACCAGCCGTACCCAGGTTTTAAGTTTCCGTACAGAAGCTGCAGGAAATATTTCTTTTCAATGGTGTTGTTGACGATGACACAGCAGATTTCTCCTTCAAAGGCCCGAAAGAAGAGACCATTTAAGTAGGTCTGGCCATCCATGGAACAGTGTATGTTTTCATAACGGATCAATTCTTTTTTCATCATCCGATCCCTTCTGTCTGCTCAAACATATAAGGAAGTGTGAGACATACTTCGGTTCCGATTCTAGGGGTGCTTAAGATGTGAATTCCATATTCATCACCCATGAGAAGGCGGATTCTGGAATTCACGTTTATAAGTGCGATTCCTCCCTTTCCTCCTTCATTGGCGGAACTGTCGTTGGCATCCATTCGGGAAAGCTTATCATTGAGGCATACAAGCCTTGCTTCTTCAATACCAATCCCGTCATCAACCACGGAAAGATAAAGTACGGTGTCACTGTGTTCGATATCTATGACAATGGTTCCTCCTGAAACCTTAGGCTCCAATCCGTGTTTAATGGCATTTTCCACGATTGGCTGCAGAGTAAGCTTGGGAATCCGGGTTTTTAAAATTTCTTCATCTTCCCGGGGTAATTTGATTTTTAACTCCAACTTATCATCAAAGCGGTATTTCTGAATTAAAAAATAATTTTCTACATTATTAAGCTCTTCCTGAAGGGTGCTGAGGCTCTCCATTTTTGAAGTTGTATAGCGGAAGAATACGGCAAGAGCCTCTGTGATCTTTCCAATTTCCGGGACTCCCGCCATAATCGCATCGGAACGTATGGATTCCAGTACATTATAGAGAAAATGAGGATTGATCTGATTTTGAAGGGCTAAGTATCTTGCTTGCTGTTTGGCATTTTCCATTATTTTATCCTTGTCCAGGATGGTGTGTACCTTTAAAAGCAAGGCATCTGTGTCCGGTGAGATTCCTTCCAGGTTTTTGAATATTTCAGTAAAAATAATCCCGTCGTTGAAAAGCTCTATTTTTTTTCTGATAGTACTTAAGGGTTCTAAGATCATGATCTTACCTATAACCAGCAGCAAGAGAAAAGAAAACAGCATACTCCATGCGAAAACCGTATAAAGTATGGATTCCGTTAATTCCGGCCGAAGCAGAATCAGAAAGAACAGGATCAGGGCAAGGCAGCTCCATGAAATCATGGCCCTTATCCAGATCAGAATCCGTTTTTTTAACCATTGTTTTTTCAAAGGATATCCTCCCCTTTTTAACGTTCCAGAAACATTTTGCGGTATTCATTGGGAGAGACGCCCAGCGCCTTTTTAAACTGTTTGGTAAAGAATTTGATATCACTATAACCAACCAGTTCCGCGACTTCGCTCACATTCCGTTCTTTTTCCACCAGAAGCTTTTTGGCAGTCTCTATTCTTACCATCTGTATATATTCGGTCAGTGTTTTTCCTGTTTCTTTTTTAAATAAGTATGAAAAATAGGTATAACTGAATCCAACGCTTTTTGCCAGCTCTTCCAGCTTAATTTGAACGCCTTTGTTTTTTTCTATATAATGCTTGGCATAAGCAACCGGTTTAATTTCCTTGCTTTTTAAATGGTTCAGAACTTCAAGCAAGGCTTTTGTAAGAGTTTCTTCCAGGAGTTCAAAAGCCTGGTCAAGGCTGATGCAATGCTCATACATTTCGGAGAAGTAAGCGGCTTTTCCACTTTTGTCCAGAGAGGCATCAAGAAGTTCAAACCAGTCCAGATAATTATGGGCCAGCCGGAGCAGCTCCATTTTAATATCAAGCCCGGAGATATTTTTTGCTGTTTGCATGATCCGCTTCGCATCATTTAAACAGTTTCTAATTTCTTCCGGTTCAAAAGATTCCGGTCTGTCTTCTAAGAGCCTTGAAATCTCTGTGGTCAAGGAGCTCTTTTCTTCTGATCCGGCGGCAGGTATATTCAATTTCGAAACCGTATTGTTATCAGTAAGGAGCCGGTTGTACATGGCAATCCGGCTGTACTGTATTTGCCTGATCAGTTCTTCGTCTGTATCCACCTGCTCCGTGATGATAGCTGTAAAATATATCTTCGGAAATAAATCCTGGAGTCCCATGACCCGGTCTCTGACATGGTTTAAGGATTTGATCAGTTCTTCCTTGTCAGAAGGTTCATGGAAAAGTAATAAAAATATTCCCTCTTCTGATGCCTCGATCGTTAAATCTCCTTCTTCAGAAGCAAATTCGACCTGCAGGATTTCTATGGCTTTGTCAATTAAAAGCTGATAGGCATCTTTTGTGAAATCCTTATACTCTATATCCGGCTTCACGACCAGACATCGTCCGCCCTGGCTGACAACCCGGGAAGGATTGATTTTCCGGACTTCTTTTAATACGGACTCAGGCGTTTCCTCCGGTTTTTGCTCCAATACCATTTTTAAAAATACCCGTTTAAATTCACCGGAATAGTTTCTTATGGTTTCTTCTAAGTGCATCTGGACTTCCTGGCTGCTTTTCTGCTCCATGGTTTCTTTGACCAGTTTTTTTAGCGTACGGGTTAGATCATCCTGATTAATTGGCTTCAGCAAATAATCCCGTACTCCGTACCGGATTCCCTGTTGTGCGTATTGAAAGTCCTTATAGCCGCTTATGATAATGCATTTAAGAGATGCATTCTGCTTCTTGGCCTCTTCAATCAGCTGGAGGCCATCCATACCCGGCATTCTGATATCCGTAAGAAGAACGTCAGGCTTTTTTTCCTGAATCAGCTGAAAAGCAGAAATCCCATCATAAGCAACACCCAAAAGCTTAACCCCTATTTCATCCCAGTCGATCAAATATTCTAAAAGCTTGCATATTTTTTTTTCGTCGTCTGCTATAATTATTCCTAAAATTGAAATCATCCCCTATTGTTTTAATTCCGATACAAATACCTTCTCTTCTCAGTATACTTCACCAAGTTTATAATCTCAACTTAAAAAGTTTCTGCGCCGCAAAATATTGACTGAAAATGTGCAGAATAATGAGAAATCATAAGGGATTTGCCAATACTTCTTTCTTGTGGTGATAAACGTTCTATGTTATAATGAGTTAAATTCGTTTTTCCGTTTTCACTGACAGGGAAGACGGGTTAGACAACAGTGACAGGGGGGTGCCTCTATGCCAGGATTTAAAGATATTATCGGCCATGAGAGAATCAAAGAACATTTGCAAAAAGCCATTGAATCAAATCATGTTTCCCATGCGTATATTTTGACAGGGGAAGCAGGGATGGGGCGGAAGTCCCTGGCCAATGCATTTGCAATGACCCTTCTCTGTGAAAAGGGAAAGAGTGAGCCATGTATGCAGTGCCATGCATGCAAACAGGTCATGAGCGGAAACCATCCAGATCTGATTTATCTAACCCATGAGAAGTCTGGAAGCATTGGCGTTGACGATATCAGGGATCAGATCCATGATACCATTATGATACGTCCTTATAGCAGTTACTATAAGATCTACCTTGTGGATGAAGCGGAAAAGATGACGGTTCAGGCCCAGAATGCGCTGCTAAAGACGATAGAAGAACCTCCCTCTTATGCGGTTATCATGCTGCTTACGACCAATCAGGAGGCATTTCTTCCCACCATTCTTTCCAGATGTGTGCAGTTAAAGCTTAAGCCTCTGCAGGATTCTGTGATAAAATCCTATTTAACAGGATCTTTGGGAATCCCAGAGAGCAAAGCGGAGATTTATGCAGCGTTTGCCAGGGGGAATCTTGGAAGGGCGATTCATCTGGCTTCCACTGAAGAGTTCCAGCTGATGTATAAGGAATTGATCCATATGCTGAAGCACATCAAGGATATGGATATTGTGGAGCTGCTTTTTTACATTAAGAAGATGAAGGATGAAAATCTGGATATCTATGAATGTCTGGATTTTATGCAGCTATGGTACCGGGATGTCTTAATGTATAAAGTAACTCAGGATATTAATCTTCTGGTTTTTAGGGAAGAATACAATACAATGAAAGAGATGAGCGCTGCCAGCGCTTATGATGGCATTGAGATGATTTTAAAGGCCATTGACAAAGCCAGAATTCGTTTGGATGCCAATGTCAATATGGAGCTGGCTATGGAGCTCATGCTGCTTGTTATGAAGGAGAACTAATTTATGATAAAGGTAATAGGCGTTCGGTTCCGCAACGCAGGAAAAATTTATTACTTTGACCCCATGAGCTTAGAGGTACGGACCGGGGATCATGTAATTGTGGAAACTGCCAGGGGAGTTGAATATGGTTACGTCGTCCTGGGATGCCGGGAAGTGGAAGACGAAAAAGTGGTTCAGCCCTTAAAGCCGGTGATCCGCATGGCAACTAAGGCTGACGATGAAGTGGAAAAAAGAAATCATGAAAAGGAAAAGGAAGCATTTAAGATCTGCAAAGAAAAGATCAGAAAGCACGGTCTTCAGATGAAGCTGATTGATGCGGAATATACCTTTGACAATAATAAGGTGCTGTTTTATTTTACTGCGGATGGAAGAATCGATTTCAGGGAGCTTGTTAAGGATCTGGCTTCTGTTTTCAAGACCAGGATCGAGCTTCGCCAGGTTGGAGTCCGGGATGAGACAAAGATCGTGGGAGGGATCGGCATCTGCGGAAGAACCTTATGCTGCCATTCCTACTTATCAGAATTTATACCTGTATCCATTAAGATGGCAAAAGAGCAGAATCTGTCTTTAAATCCCACCAAGATATCTGGTGTCTGCGGAAGGCTGATGTGCTGCTTAAAGAATGAAGAGGAAACCTATGAGGAGCTTAACAGCAAACTTCCTAATGTAGGTGATTTTGTGACAACAGATGACGGACTAAAGGGTGAGGTTCATTCCGTAAGCGTTTTAAGGCAGCTGGTAAAGGTGGTTGTTACCATTAAGGATGAGAAAGAAATCCGGGAATACCGGGTGGATCAGCTGAAGTTCAAGCCCAGACGCCGTCGGGAAAAGACTCAGGTAACGGATGAGGAGTTAAGGGCATTAGAGGCTCTTGAAAAGAAAGAAGGAAAGTCTAAGTTAGATGACAATTGATTTAAAAGATAATGAGCGTATAGATGATCTGCAGAGAAACGGATATCAGATCATACAGAACCGGGATGGGTTCTGCTTTGGTATGGATGCGGTCCTCCTTTCCGGATTTGCTCTGGTAAAGCCGGGGGAAAAGGCGGTGGATTTAGGGACAGGCACCGGGATCATACCCCTCCTTTTGGAGGCTAAAAATCAGGGCCTTCATTATACCGGGCTGGAGATTCAGGAAGCTATGGCGGAAATGGCAAGAAGAAGCGTGGCCTTAAATCATCTGGAAGAAAAAATATCCATCGTAACTGGAGATATAAAGGAAGCCAGCCGTTTATTTGGTGCGGCTTCCTTTGACGTAGTGACCTCGAATCCACCATATATGAATGATTCTCACGGCCTTAAGAATCCGGAGCTTCCAAAGGCCATAGCCCGTCACGAGGTGTTATGCACCCTTCATGATGTAACAAGAGAAGCGGCAAAGCTTCTGCGTCCGGGCGGGAGATTTTACATGGTACACCGGCCTCACCGGCTGGTCGAGATTATAACGGCTTTAAAAAGCTATGGTTTGGAGCCAAAACGGATGAAGATGGTTCATCCCTATGTGGACAGGGAAGCCAACATGGTTCTCATTGAAGCTGTAAGGGGAGGAAAATCCATGATTAAGGTGGAGGCCCCTGTTATTGTATATAAAGAGCCAGGTGTGTATACGGATGAGATCTATACCATTTACGGGTATTGATGACGAAAAAGAGGAAACGGCTGGGAGCAGGAAAATTGGAAGAGAATAAAGGAAAGTTATTTTTGTGTGCAACGCCCATAGGGAATCTTGATGATATTACCCTAAGGGTTTTAAATACGTTAAAGGAAGTGGATTTGATCGCAGCGGAAGATACCCGCCACAGCATCAAGCTTTTAAACCATTTTGAGATAAAGACACCCATGACAAGCTACCATGAGTTTAATAAGGTGGAAAAAGCCGGGTACTTAGTGGAGCAGATGAATCAAGGCGTTAAAATTGCATTAATTACGGATGCAGGGACGCCGGGTATCTCGGATCCTGGAGAGGAACTGGTAAAGCAGTGCTATGAGGCAGGGGTTGAGGTGACTTCCCTTCCCGGACCGGCGGCCTGTATTACGGCTCTCACTCTTTCCGGGCTTGGTACCAGACGTTTTTCCTTTGAAGCGTTTTTGCCGACTGATAAAAAGGAAAAGCAGTGGATTTTGGAAGAGCTTAAGGAAGAGACCAGGACCATGATCATTTACGAAGCACCTCACCGGCTTGTCAGAACCTTAAAGGAGCTTTATGAGGCTTTAGGGGATCGGAGAATCACCATTTGCAGAGAACTTACGAAACGATTTGAAACAGCATTTCGGACAACCTTTCTGGAAGCCTTAAAGGCCTATGAAGAGGTAGATCCAAAGGGTGAGTGTGTCATCGTCATAGAAGGAAAGAGCATCAAAGAGAAGATAGAGGAAAGATCTATGGCTTCCCGGGAGATGTCCATGGAGGAACACATGGAACTTTATGTTAACCAGGGGATAGACCGAAAAGAGGCTATGCGCATGGTGGCAAAGGACAGGGGAATCAGCAAGAGAGAGGTTTATCAGTACCTGTTGAAAAATGAATTATAAAATTTCTCTTGACAATCCGCGTATCATTTTATAAAATTACTTTGATATTCAAAATATTTGATATATAAAACTATCCAACGCGGCATGGATCCCGCCTGTCCAGGAATCATGGACAGTTAAAAGGAGATGGGAGACATGGATGGGGGAATTTATGACAACAAGAATAATAGGAACAGGTTCAGCTGTCCCGGAGCAAGTGGTAACCAATGATGATCTGGCAAGGTTTGTGGATACCAGTGATGAGTGGATAAGAACCAGGACCGGAATAAAGGAAAGGCGGATCGCATCAGCGGAGTCGGGAACCTCTGATCTGGCCATACAGGCTGCAAAAGAGGCTCTTATCAATGCCGGTGTATCGGCAGATGAACTGGATATCATTATTTTAGCCACTTCTTCTGCGGACTGCTGTTTCCCCAGCGGCGCCTGTGAGGTACAGGCGGCAATCGGAGCTTACAGGGCCGCGGCCTTTGATTTAAGTGCGGCATGCTCCGGATTTGTTTATGCCTTAAATACGATACACGGTTTTTTTAAGGCCGGGATCTACCGGACCGGGCTTGTGATTGGGGCGGACACCTTAAGTAAGCTGATTGACTGGAATGACAGAGGCACCTGCGTTTTATTCGGTGACGGAGCCGGAGCGGCTGTGGTGCGGGCAGAAGAGAAGGGAATCCTTCACATGACCATGGGAGCGGATGGAACCAGGGGAGATGCCCTGGAATGCGGGGGAAGAACCACAGGAAACTTCCTAACTGGAAAGAAGCCGGAGCTTGGATATATGACCATGGACGGCCAGGAAGTATTCAAATTTGCAGTCAAAACCGTGCCGGAGGCCATTAAACAGGTATTGGAAGAAAGCGGAACCGACATAGAAGAAATCAAATATTTTATTCTGCATCAGGCAAATTACCGGATTTTTGAATCCATCGCAAAACGGTTGAAGATACCTATGGAAAAGTTTCCTACCAATCTGGAACGGTTTGGGAACACATCAGGAGCAACTATACCAATCCTTTTGGATGAGATGAACCGGGAAGGAAAGTTACAGCGGGGAGATAAACTCATACTTGCTGGCTTTGGAGCAGGATTAACCTGGGGAGCCACTCTTTTGGAGTGGTAATAATTTCAACTAATACTTTGAAACTCAAAGTAATAGAATAAAAATAATAAGAATGAAAATGAAAGAGGAGATTGAATGATGTTAGAGAAAATGCAGGAAATTATCGCAGAGCAGTTAAATGTGGAGGCAAGTAAAATTACCGCCGAATCCTCCTTCAAAGAGGACTTAGGAGCAGATTCTTTGGATTTATTTGAGCTTGTTATGGCTCTTGAAGATGAGTATTCTGTTGAAATCCCGTCTGAGGATTTAGAGAAACTGACTACAGTTCAACAGGTTATGGACTATTTAAAAGCGAAGGGCGTGGAAGCGTAATGAAAACCAGAATTACCGAACTTTTGGGAGTGGAACATCCGATCATCCAGGGCGGTATGGCCTGGGTGGCTGAGCATCATCTGGCGGCGGCCGTGTCGGAAGCCGGAGGTTTAGGCCTCATCGGCGGGGCAAATGCTCCCGGCGAAGTGGTACGGTCGGAGATCCGAAAGGCAAAGGAACTGACAGGGAAACCCATCGGCGTCAATGTCATGCTGTTAAGCCCTCATGCAGAGGATGTGGCAAAGGTAGTGGTGGAGGAAGGCATTAAGGTGGTGACCACCGGAGCCGGAAACCCGGAAAAATATATGGATATGTGGAAGGCAGCAGGAATCAAGGTGATTCCGGTGGTGGCTTCCGTGGCGCTTGCAAAGAGAATGGAGAAGTACGGCGCAGATGCAGTGGTGGCAGAAGGATGTGAATCCGGCGGCCACATCGGCGAACAGACGACCATGACATTAGTTCCCCAGATCGTGGATGCAGTATCCATACCGGTGATCGCTGCCGGCGGCATCGGAGACGGGCGGGGAATCGCTGCAGCATTCATGCTGGGTGCAGAGGCTGTCCAGATCGGAACCAGATTTGTAGTTGCAAAGGAATCCATTGTCCATGACAACTACAAGCAGCGGATCATTAAGGCAAAGGATATTGATTCTGCAGTAACCGGACGCAGCCATGGCCATCCCGTAAGGTCTTTGAGAAATCAGATGACCAGGGAATATGCTAGACTGGAAGAGGAAGGCAAGTCCTTTGAAGAATTGGAATATATGACCCTTGGAACTCTAAGAAAAGCGGTTCAAGAGGGGGATATCACAAACGGCACAGTTATGGCCGGACAGATTGCTGGTATGATTTCCAAGGAACAGACCTGCAAAGAAATGATTGATGAGATGATGGAACAGGCAGATCGATTGCTTGGCCGTTAAAAAGGAGTTTATTATCATGAGCAAGATTGCATTTATTTTCCCAGGCCAGGGTGCGCAGTACTGTGGTATGGGCCAGGATTTTTATGAGCAGACAAGGATTGGAAAAGAAACATATGATATGGCTTCCAGCCTGCTTGGTTTTGACCTGCCAAAGCTTTGCTTTGAAAAGAATGACCGTTTGGATATTACGGAATATACTCAGGCAGCCATGGTAACCACCAGCATTGCCATGATGCGGGTTCTGGAAGCAGAAAAGGGCATCAGACCGCAGGTATCTGCCGGTTTAAGCCTGGGAGAATACTGTGCGCTTGCGGCAGCAGGCGTCATGAGCGATGCAGATGCCATCCGAACTGTCAGGCAGAGGGGAATCCTTATGCAGGAAGCGGTTCCTAATGGGATCGGAGCCATGGCGGCTATTCTGGCACTGGATGCCTTAACGATTGAAGAAGTATTAAGCGGTATGGAGGGAGTCCAGATCGCTAATTACAACTGCCCAGGGCAGATTGTAATATCAGGTAAAAAAGAGGCTGTGGAAGCAGCAAATGAAAAGCTTTTGGCAGCAGGTGCTAAACGGGCGCTGATGTTAAATGTAAGCGGACCTTTCCATTCCTCCATGCTCACCGGTGCGGGGGAAAAACTAGGGGAGGTGCTTAAGGGCGTGGAAATTAAAACCCCTCAGATCCCCTACGTGGCGAATGTGACAGCCCAGTATGTAACCGACCGTGAAATGGTAAAGCCTTTGCTTAAAGAGCAGGTGTATTCTTCCGTGCGGTGGCAGCAGAGTGTGGAAACCATGGTGGCAGACGGTGTGGATACCTTTATTGAAATCGGGCCGGGTAAGACATTGGCCGGATTTATTAAGAAGATTACGAAGGACGCAAGAGTCTTTAATATAGAGAAACTGGAAGATATGGATAAATTGATCAATTTTTCCTAAAGGTGAATCAAACTCCCTTTTAAGGATGCAGGAGGAAAGAACATGTTAGATGGTAAGATAGCAGTGGTGACCGGAGCCGCCAAAGGAATAGGAAGAGCAATTGCCGTAAAGCTGGCAGACCAGGGAGCAACCGTGATTATTAATTATAATGGTTCTAATTCCCAGGCCATGGAAGTAGTGAAGGAGATTGAAGAAAAGGGCGGTAAGGCAGAAGCCATTCAATGCAACGTAGCGGAATATGAAAGCGTGGGTGTATTTTTAGAAGGCGTGATAAAGAAATACGGAAAGCTGGATATTCTTGTAAACAATGCAGGGATCACACGGGATAATCTGCTGATGAAGATGTCTGAGGATGACTTTGATGCGGTAATCAATACCAATTTAAAGGGAGTATTCAACTGCATGAAGCATGTAGCCCGCCAGATGATTAAGCAAAAGACCGGAAGGATCATAAATATTTCCTCTGTTTCCGGCGTGTTAGGCAATGCCGGGCAGGCAAATTACTGTGCAGCCAAGGCTGGTGTTATCGGTATCACCAAGTCTTTTGCCAGGGAGGTTGCAAGCAGAGGAATTACAGTAAATGCAATAGCCCCTGGTTTTATCCATACGGCTATGACGGAGGTTCTGCCGGAAGCCATAAAGGCAGCATCCTTAGAACAGATCCCGATGAAACGTTTTGGAGCAGTAGAAGATATTGCCGGTGTGGCAGCATTTTTGGCATCAGAGGAAGCTGGGTACATCACTGGTCAGGTGATCAGTGTGGATGGCGGCATGGCTATGTAAGCGAGGAGAGATGGTATGAAGAGAAGAGTGGTAGTAACCGGTATGGGGGCCATTACCCCAATCGGAAAAGATGTGGAGAGCTTTTGGAGTGGATTAAAGGAAAATAAGGTGGGGATCGGACCGATCACCCAGTTTGATACAACAGATTATAAGGCAAAGCTGGCTGCCGAGGTAAAGGATTTTGAACCAAAGGATTATATGGATGTAAAGGCTGCGAAACGTATGGAGCGTTTTGCCCAGTTTGCCGTGGCGGCCTCAAAAGAAGCCTTGGAGACATCAGGCATTGACATGGAAAAAGAAGATCCTTACCGGGTGGGTGTAAGCGTTGGTTCTGGAATCGGAAGCTTACAGGCCCTTGAGAGAGAGAATAAAAAGCTTTTGGAAAAAGGACCTGGCAGAGTGAATCCTCTTCTGGTTCCTCTGATGATATCGAATATGGCAGCCGGAAATGTTGGAATCCAGTTCGGATTAAAAGGCAAGTGCATCAATGTGGTGACAGCCTGTGCCACTGGAACCCATTCCATTGGAGAAGCTTTCCGTTCTATCCAGTACGGAGAAGCTGATGTCATGGTGGCGGGAGGAGCAGAAGCAAGCATTACTCCGATCGGCGTGGCAGGATTCACGGCTCTTACTGCACTTACAACTGCCGATGATCCCCTTCGTGCCTCCATCCCATTTGATAAAGACAGAAGTGGTTTTGTCATGGGAGAAGGAGCAGGCGTGGTTATTTTAGAAGAGCTTGAGCATGCTCTCTCTAGGAATGCGGTTATTTACGGTGAAGTGGTTGGTTACGGTTCAACCTGTGATGCATACCACATCACTTCTCCTGCTGAGGATGGAAGCGGTGCGGCAAGAGCTATGACCGAGGCTATAAAGGATGCGGGAATTGCTCCTGAAGATATTGATTATGTGAATGCCCATGGTACCAGCACTCATCACAATGATCTGTTTGAGACCTTGGCCATTAAGACTGCCTTAGGCGACCATGCAAAGGATGTAAAGATCAGCTCCACTAAGTCGATGGTGGGCCATCTATTAGGCGCTGCAGGAGGAATTGAGTTCATCGCCTGTGTAAAATCCATTGGGGATAGCTTTGTTCATGCAACGGTCGGCCTTATAGAAGAGGGAGAAGGCTGTGATCTGGATTATACCAAAGGGGAAGGTGTTGCCTGTGATGTGACATATGCCATAAGCAACTCCCTGGGATTCGGCGGACATAATGCCAGCATTCTTGTGAAGAAGTTTGAACAATAGGAGGCAGTCTATGGAGATTAATGATATTATCAGGCTGATGCAGGCTGTGAAGGAAAATGACTTAACCAGCTTTAGAATGGAAGAGGGAGACTTAAAGCTTTCCATTAAGAAAGAAAAAGAAAGAGAAATCGTGACAATATCCGGAAGTCCTGTTGTTCAGACAGAAATGGCAGCAGGTGTATTCTCCCAGCAGGCGATTCCGGCGTCCACTCCTTCCGGAATACCCGTGGAAGCGGCAGGAAATGATATCTGTTCGGAAAAGCTTGTGTCTTCTCCTTTGGTGGGAACCTTCTATAATGCTTCGTCTCCGGAAAGTGAACCATTTGTAAAGGTTGGAGATCAGGTAAAGAAGGGTCAGGTCTTAGGAATCATCGAAGCCATGAAGCTGATGAATGAGATTGAGTGTGAATTTGATGGCGTGGTGGAAGCCATTTTAATAAGCAACGAAGATGTGGTGGAGTACGGTCAGCCTCTGTTCCGTATCCGGTAAGTAGTTGTGAAATCTAAGAGAGGCCCAGAGGCTGGGCCTCTCTTTTAAAAGCAGGAGGGCGCATGATGTTAGGTATTAAGGAGATTCAAGAGATTATTCCCCACAGACACCCGTTTTTACTGGTGGACTGCATTGAGGAGTTCGAGCCTGGAGTGAGAGCGGTTGGATATAAATGTGTGTCATATAATGAACCTTTTTTTCAGGGGCATTTTCCGGCAGAGCCGGTAATGCCGGGAGTTCTGATTATAGAAGCCCTGGCACAGGTAGGTACAGTTGCAATGTTAAGCATGGAAGAAAATAAAGGGAAAATCGGTTATTTTGGTGGTATTGACAAAGCAAAATTCAAGCACAAGGTCATCCCGGGAGAAAGGCTTAAGCTGGAATGTGAGATCATTAAGCGCAAAGGCCCTGTGGGTGTGGGAAAGGCCACTGCAACCGTAGACGGAAAGTTGGCTGCCAGTGCGGAACTGACATTTATGATTGGGTAGGTGAGCCTCATGTTTGATAAGATTTTAATTGCCAACCGCGGTGAGATTGCGGTACGTATCATAAGGGCCTGCAGGGAAATGGGGATTAAAACGGTTGCCGTTTATTCTGAAGCGGATCGGGAGAGCCTTCACACCTTATTGGCCGATGAAGCAATCTGTATTGGTCCGGCCCCCTCGACCCAGAGCTATTTAAACATGGAGAGGATCCTCACAGCCACCGTAGCAATGAAAGCGGATGCCATTCATCCGGGCTTTGGTTTTCTATCGGAAAATGCAAGGTTTACGGAACTTTGTGAAAAGTGTAACATTACCTTTATCGGCCCTTCCGCAGCAGTGATAGGGAAGATGGGAAATAAATCTGAGGCCAGAAAGACCATGATGGAAGCAGGGGTCCCCGTAATCCCGGGCGGAAAAGAAGCGGTCCGCCGGGTGGAAGAGGCGAAAGCCATGGCGGAAAGGATCGGGTTTCCTGTTATGATCAAGGCTTCTTCAGGAGGCGGCGGAAAAGGTATGAGGATTTCCAGAAGCCTGGAGGATTTTGATGCTAATTTTAAGAATGCCCAGATGGAGTCCGTAAAGGGATTTTCCGATGATACTATGTATATTGAAAAATATATTGAAAAACCAAGGCATATTGAATTTCAGATTATGGCGGATAAGTTTGGAAATGTAGTGCATCTGGGAGAACGTGACTGCTCCATTCAAAGGCGCCATCAAAAGGTGCTTGAAGAATCACCGTCAGCAGCTATCTCTGAGGAGTTAAGAAACCGCATGGGAGAGATTGCGGTCCGCGCGGCCAAGGCTGTAAGGTATGAAAATGCAGGAACCATTGAGTTCCTTTTGGATAAACATAAGAATTTTTATTTTATGGAAATGAACACCCGAATCCAGGTGGAGCATCCGGTAACGGAAATGGTAACCGGCCTGGATTTAATCAAGGAACAGATCCGTATCGCGGCAGGAGAGCCATTAAGTGTAAAGCAGGAGGATGTAGCCATTACAGGCCATGCCATTGAATGCAGAGTCAATGCAGAAAATCCGGCGAAAAACTTTATGCCCTGTCCGGGCCTAATAAAAAATGTTCATGTACCCGGAGGCAACGGAGTCCGCATAGACACACACATTTACAATGAATATAAGGTCCCGGCCAATTATGATTCCATGTTAATGAAGATGATAGTCCACGGCAAAGACCGGGAGGAAGCCATCTTAAAGATGAGAAGTGCTCTTGGAGAACTGATCATCGAGGGGATTGAGACAAATGTGGATTTTCAGTTTGATATCCTGAGTCATGAAGCTTACCGGGATGGAGATGTGGATACGGATTTTATCCCAAAATATTTCCCGGATTATGTCCGGTAGGCAGGTAAAGGAGCAATCTTATGTTAAAAAGCATGTTTAAGAAAACCTATACATTAATAGACAGCAAATACAAGGCTCCTGAAAAAACAGAGGAACCGGGAATACCGGAAGGGCTGTGGCGGAAGTGCAATAAATGCTGTCAGCCCATATATGTGGAGGATGTGAGAAGTAATCATTTCATCTGTCCAAAATGCAAAGGATATTTCCGCCTTCATGCTTACCAGAGGATTGAAATGGTAGCGGATGAGGGGACCTTTGAGGAATGGGATAAGGAGATGGAATTTAAAAATCCCCTAGATTTTCCGGGCTATGATAAGAAGGTTGCGGCAGCCAGGGAAAAAACCGGGCTTTCTGAGGCCATTGTCACCGGCTGCTGTGAAATGAACAGCCAGAAAGCTGTGATCGGGGTCTGCGATGCCCGTTTCATCATGAGCAGCATGGGCCAAGTGATGGGGGAGAAGATTGCAAGAGCCGTAGAGCGGGCAACGAAGGAGAAGCTTCCGGTGATCATATTTGCATGTTCCGGCGGAGCCAGGATGCAGGAGGGGATCGTATCACTCATGCAGATGGCAAAGACTTCGGCAGCCTTAAAGCGCCATCACAAGGCAGGTCAGCTTTTTATCAGTGTCCTTACAGATCCTACTACAGGCGGGGTGACGGCCAGCTTTGCCATGCTGGGAGACATCATTTTGGCAGAACCGTTCGCCCTGATCGGATTTGCAGGTCCACGGGTAATTGAACAGACCATTGGACAAAAGCTTCCGGAAGGATTCCAGAGAGCGGAATTTTTGCTTCTACATGGCTTCATTGACAAGATCGTACCAAGGGAAGAGATGAAGGAAACCTTGGCAAATATCTTAAGACTCCACAATCCCCAAAGCGGTCAGGGCCTTCCTGTGGATAACCGTACAAAAGCGGAATCTAATGGTGGAAAAAAGAAGGTTCTCCGGTTAAGAAAGAATAAAAGGAGCGCCTGGGATACCGTATTGTTATCCAGAAGCTCCGACCGGCCGGTGGCATCGGATTACATTCATGCGCTGTTTGATGATTTTATGGAGTTTGCCGGAGATCGTTATTATAAAGATGACGGGGCAATTATAGGTGGAATCGCTTCCTTCCATGGAATACCTGTTACGGTCATTGGGCAGGAAAAGGGGAAGAATACAAAGGATAACATTAAGCGCAATTTCGGAATGCCATCACCCGATGGATACCGGAAGGCTCTGCGTTTGATGAAACAAGCGGAAGCCTTTGGCCGTCCGGTCATCTGTTTTGTGGATACACCGGGAGCATTCTGCGGCCTGGAGGCCGAGGAACGGGGCCAGGGAGAGGCCATTGCCAGAAACTTATTTGAAATGGCAGATTTAACCGTGCCGGTTCTATCCATTGTAATAGGAGAGGGCGGCAGCGGCGGTGCTCTTGCCATGGCGGTAGGAAATGAAGTCTGGATGATGGAGAATTCCATTTATTCGATCCTTTCTCCCGAGGGCTTTGCTTCAATTTTATATAAAGACAGCAAAAAGGCAAATGACGCGGCCAGGGTTATGAAGATCACGGCCAGGGATCTAATGGAGTTAGGTCTCATAGAGCGGGTGATCTCAGAAGAAGAACCGGCATGTGCAGATAATCTTAGCCGAATTGCGGAAGAAATGGATAAGGCCATGGAAGAATTTCTTGCCATATCCCTTACCATGACAAAGGAAGAACTTGCAGATCAAAGATATGAAAGATTTAGGAGAATGTAATGGGAACATTAAAACCTTTGATAATAGGAGAACTGGTGGCAAAGCATCCGGTGATCCAGGGCGGTATGGGAGTAGGAATCAGCCTTTCTTCTTTAGCCGGAGCAGTGGCAAAGGCCGGAGGAATCGGAATCATTTCTACGGCTCAGATTGGGTTTCGGGAGCCGGATTTTAAGGAGAATCCATTGGAAGCAAATTTGCGGGCCATTGGACAGGAAATGAAAAAGGCAAGAGAAATCGCGCCGGAAGGCATCATAGGATTTAACATTATGGTTGCCACGAAAAGTTATGCCAGCTATGTGAAAAAGGCGGTAAAGGCAGGAGCGGATCTTATCATTTCCGGAGCTGGGCTTCCTGTAAGCCTGCCGGAATATGTGGCAGAGGCAGCGGAAGAGGCCGGAGTCGCATTAAAAACCAAGATCGCGCCCATTGTATCAACGGTAAAGTCAGCAATGGTTATTTGCAAGATGTGGGACCGTAAATACCATCAGGCGCCTGACCTGGTAGTAGTGGAAGGGCCTCTTGCAGGAGGACACTTAGGATTTTCCAGAGAGGATCTGGTAAACCTTGGGGTAGATACAGATGATGTGGACAGCACCTATAAGCAGGCGGAATATGAAGAAGAAGTAAAAGGAATTATCCGGCTTGTTAAGGAATATGGAGATAAGTACAATAAGGTGATCCCGGTGGTGACCGCGGGAGGCATTTACTCCCATGAGGATGTCATGCACCAGCTCTCCCTTGGAGCAGACGGCGTCCAGGTGGCGACCCGGTTTGTGACCACTGATGAATGTGATGCACCGGAAGCGTTTAAGCAGGCTTATCTTCATGCCAAGAAAGAAGATATTGTCATTACCAAGAGTCCGGTGGGAATGCCGGGAAGGGCTATTAAGAATCCTTTCTTAAAGACAGTGGGAGATACTCCCTTCCGTTTGGAGCATTGCTATCAATGTTTGGATAAATGCGACAGGAAGACCATTCCTTATTGTATTACGAAGGCTTTGGTGAATTCCGCAGAAGGACGGACCGAGGATGGGCTTGTCTTTTGCGGCAGTAAGGCTCATCTTGCAGCACGGATGGAAACTGTGGAAGAGGTTATGAAGGATCTGGTTGGTGAAAATTGATTTAGAAGGGGCTGCAAAGCTTACGGTTTGAAGAAACCGGGGGCCGCAGCCCTTTTTCCGGAGCTTAAGCAGATAAGACTAATTTACAGGAAAAAATCTCCAATTTTAAGTGGTTGCGTGAAAATAGAGGTAGTGCTATAATGGGAAAGATAAAAAATTTTAAGAAGACTAAGAGAGAAATGGAGAGCTGTATGGAAAGCAAGAAAATCATTCAGGTGGAAGAGAAAGTGCCATTTAAGTTGCTGGTGCCTTTGAGTATCCAGCATATGTTCGCAATGTTCGGGGCATCAGTCCTGGTTCCTTTTATATTTGGAATCAACCCGGCAGTTGTACTATTTATGAATGGAATGGGAACACTATTTTTTATTTTCATAACAAAGGGAAAAGCACCGGCATACCTTGGCTCCAGTTTTGCATTCCTGGCACCGGCAGGAATTGTTATCAGCAAATGGGGCTATAATTATGCCCTGGGCGGGTTTGTTGCCGTTGGGCTTTGCGGTTGTGTACTGGCACTGATTATTTATAAATTCGGTTCAGACTGGATTGATATTGTTCTTCCTCCGGCGGCTATGGGACCGGTTGTGGCACTCATTGGACTTGAACTTGCTGGAACAGCGGCATCCAATGCAGGCTTAAAGGATGAATTGATTGATATGAGAAATGTCATTGTTTTTCTGGTAACTCTACTGACAGCAGTACTTGGTTCTGTGGTATTCAGAAAGTTCTTATCTGTTATCCCGATTCTGATTGCGATTATTGTAGGATATGTGACAGCACTTTTATGTGGTGTTGTAGATTTTAGTGAGGTCAGCTCCGCAGCATGGTTGTCCTTGCCTAATTTTGCAGCGCCAAAGTTTAAATGGGAAGCAATTGTCATTATTCTTCCAGTGCTTCTGGTCGTTACCTCAGAACATATCGGCCATCAGATTGTAACAGGTAAAATAGTAGGCAGAGATCTGATAAAAGATCCGGGACTTCACCGATCTTTGCTGGGAGATTATATATCAACCGCAGTTTCCGGTCTTGTTGGTTCTGTACCCACTACCACATATGGGGAAAATATCGGTGTTATGGCAATGACAAAGGTATACAGTGTCTATGTAATCGGCGGAGCGGCGATTCTCTCAGTTGCCTGCTCTTTTATCGGAAAGATGACGACTTTAATCAATACAATTCCTGGGCCGGTAATCGGCGGAATTTCCTTCTTACTGTATGGAATGATCGGAGCCTCAGGTATTCGTATTCTGGTTGATGCACAGGTGGATTATGGAAAATCCAGAAATATGGCTATGACTTCCGTTATCTTTGTAACAGGACTTTCCGGAGTTGCAGTAAAGTTTGGCAGCATTCAGTTATCAGGTATGGTTCTTGCATGTGTAGTAGGTATGCTAATGGGTCTGATGTTCTTTGTGCTGGACAAGCTGAATCTGACGAATGACAGGGATCAAGCGTAATTGAAATAAGAAAAGATCTGAAATGTGATTTAGAATCTACAAATACCGCAAAACAATGAAATATCAGTTGTTTTGCGGTATTTTTGCGTATTGTTGGTAAGATGTACCTTTATTTTACTATGAATTAATAGCAGGGAAAACACATAAGGCTATTTTTGCGGGAATAAGATGGATTAAGAAAGAATCGAAAGAAGCTAAAAAGAGGAAAAAGCAATGCTGAATTATTTATGGGCCTTCATGATGCTGGTAGGGGTTCTTTGGGGGGCTTTTCATGGGAATTTGAATGGTGTGACAGATGGGGCTTTAACCTCTGCAAAAGATGCAGTTATGCTATGCATCACCATGCTGGGAATTATGTCCTTCTGGAGCGGAATCATGGAGGTTGGGCGGAAATCCGGGTTAATCGAGCGGATGTCACAGAAAATGAGCCCCATACTTCGTTTCCTTTTTCCACGGATACCGGATGAGCATCCGGCGCTTGAATACATCTCTACTAATATCATCGCTAACATTCTTGGACTTGGGTGGGCGGCTACTCCGGCAGGTCTTAGGGCCATGGAAGCCTTAAAGGAACTGGAAGAGAAGCGGAGAAAAGGAGAAGTTAGCGGAAAGTATGTGACAAAACCAGTTCCGGAAGGAACTGCAAATAATGAGATGTGTACATTTCTTATCATTAATATTTCTTCTCTGCAGTTAATACCGGTTAATATGATTGCTTACAGAAGCCAATACGGCAGTCCCAATCCAATGGCAGTGGTGGGTCCCGCACTCTTTGCCACGTTCCTGTCAACCATTGTGGGCGTGGCGGCCTGCAAACTATTGGATCGCTAGGTGGCTCCTTATAGGCTGTTCTACTACAAATCCCAGATTTTTAAAATCTGGGATTTGTTTTTGTACTATAAAGATAGGACAAAGAAAATTGGACAATGTGCATAATGATTTCAGAATATATTTAGCATATTTGTTATTTACAGCATTTCCAATATATGTTAAATTAATATCATAAACACAAGATATAAGGTATTACCTTATACGATAGGAGGTCTAATATGGACTACGAGATTGACGTAAAAAATCTAAAACGTTGCACGGAGATATCCCGCCAGTCAAGGGAAGCGGGGAACACCCCTTTTGGAGCGATTCTTGCAGGAAAGGATGGAAGCATTCTCCTGGAACAGCCGAATGTTGAGATTACCGAAGGGAAATGTACAGGTCATGCTGAGACGCAGGTAGCTGAGAGAGCATCTCAATTGTATTCGAAAGATTTTCTGGGGGAATGTACTCTTTATACAACGGCAGAGCCATGCGCCATGTGCGCAGGAGCTATTTACTGGGCAGGCATCGGCCGGGTAGTGTACGGGATGACAGAGAAAGATCTGTTGGAACATACAGGAGCAGATCCTCAGAATCCTACGTTTGACCTGCCTTGTCGTGAAGTATTTGCAAGGGGTCAGAAGAAAATTGAAGTTGTTGGACCATTTCCGGAACTGGTAGAAGAGATAGCGGAAGTCCATAAGGGGTATTGGAATAATTAATCATTGATTATCAGGAGGGTTTCGAGATGGAACAGAAAAATCAAAGTCAACAGGCTGACACAGAATATTCCCGCTGCGCCGTACCTTTAAGCGAGCGGAAAAGCTATTTTAGCCTTACAATTATTTGGACTGGATTTGTTTTTGTTATCACCAGTATGATGGCAGGAGGGGGTCTTGCTGCAGGACTGGATTTTAAGGGGATTTTAATTGCTACGTTGGGGGGCAATATTTTCCTGAGCATCATTGCTGTACTGATCAGTATTATTGCCTGCAAAACAGGACTTACTTTTGCTCTGCTCACCCGTTATAGCTTTGGTACCAGTGGTTCTAAAGCTGCATCAATTTTTGTTCCGGTAGTGAATTTTGGCTGGTATACCATTCAGGCAGCTACTTACGGACACTTTGTAGCTCAGGTATTCCATTTTGGCTGGGTAGGTGAAGGAATCTGTATGGCAGCCAGTGCTATTGTTATGGGAATTTTCGCCATGTTCGGCATACAGGCAATCGCTATCTTAGGATACATTGCTATCCCGGCAATCGTATTCCTGTCCATCGCCACTGCCATCCGCTCACTGGGTGTCATGGGAGGCGTAGAAGCTCTGTTTTCCTACGTACCAAGTGCGAATATACCTTTATTCTCAGGAATTACCGCTGTCATCGGCACGTGGGTGCTTTCTACCGCTACCTGCATTGCAGATATCATGCGTTATGCCAAGGATACAAAAACAGCTATATCCGCAACTCTTACAGGTCTTTTAGGCGGAAACATCCTCATGATCGTCTGCGGCGCAATTGCTGCTATTGCCATGCAGAACAGTGATTTGACCGTTATCCTCTTAGGCTTTGGGCTGGTTATTCCAAGCTTAATACTTATGACCACCAACATTTTTACAACCAATGCAGCAAACCTTTACTCAACCTCCCTGAATCTTTCCAATGCATTTAAAATGGAGAGAAAGAAAATGCTGGGAATCCTTTTAGCTCTTTCTGCGTTTGCAACCCTTACAAGGCCATATGAGGTCGGTTTCTTGTTCAGCTTCTTAAATATACTGGGAACAATTGTTCCGCCGTTATCCGGAATTATCCTTGCTGACTATTTCCTGGTTCATAAGGGACGGTATGAGGAATTTGACAAAGCTTCCTTCCGCAAATGGAATCCGGTTCCCTGGATCACCTGGGCCGTTTGTATTGCAGCAGTATACATCATTCCCTTCGGACTTCCGTCACTGAACGGAATCATCCTGGGAGCTATTATTTATACGGTAATGATGGCTGTAACCAATAAGCAGGTGGTTGGCAATCTGGCTGAAGAAGCATAGAAGGAGAGAATTATATGGACAGATATAAATTAAGTGCCCTGTTGGGAACAATCATTATGGGAATTGGATCATTCATGGCTTGTCTGGCTGAAAATTCGTTATACATATTCACTGGGAATGTACTTCTTGTGGCTAGTATTTTCATTATGATATATGGCTACGCCAAGTGGCAGCCATAAATAATCGGTTGCAAAATGGCTTGCGGATATTAAATAAATTGACCCGGAGTGAAAGCTTTCATAGCTTTCATTCCGGGTCAATTGTTATTTATGTGCAGCAGATCTTAAATTTCCTCATAGTGCAGAAGCCTCTTGCGTATTTGACTGTATTTTAATATGCTGGTGTCCACATACTCCCAGGCATATACAGCGGCCATACCATCTTCATCATAATTAATTCCCTTCAGAAGGAGAAATGCTTTTGGTGGGATACCAAAGCGTTCCAGAAGTCCGTTTAATAGTTCCACGTCCCTGCTGTATACTGCATTCAGTTCTACTTTATCCCATTCCAGCTTCTTTCCGGTGGACTTAAACATGAAGTAAAACACAGAATTAACAAAGTTGTCAAGCTCTTTCATATCCACTCCATTAAGATAGGAGTATGGGATGTAATCTCTTGTGACAGCACAGATTTGTTTATCAGCATAGAATATCTTATCACAGATAAGGACCAGGCTGCCTTCTGTAATTTCAAGGCGATTGGCCACATCTCTGTCCGCCTTAATGATCCCGTGATCAATCATTTCCACCCTGGGTTTATAGCCGCTGTTGGTAATCATGTCCACAAAATGCATAACAGGATTGAAACTGGCCTTCATTTCAAAAAAGCTGCTATTTATAAAAGTCCCTCTTCCATGCCTGCGGAATATCATTCCCTTAGCAGACAGATCGTCGAGGACGCTGCGCAGTGTGATGCGGCTGACTCCCAGCATTCTGGACAGCTCTTCTTCTCTCGGCAGTTTGTTATTCACCGAAAGGTCCATCTGTTTGATAAAATGCAGAAGTTCCATTTCTACCTGTGTTTTTAAATCTGTTTTTTGTATTCGACGCGGTTTTGGCCCCTTGCTTTCTTCCGTCATGTAATCCCCCCATCATATCCTATTTATAAGCGCAGGAATTCCGATAATTACATTCTAGCATGACCGAATTATCTTGTAAACACGTGTGCAAAATTTAAGCCTTAGGACAGAGTTTCTTTATAAATTTTTAATGCCTGTGCCAGCTGATCCGGACAGGAGGTGGGCCTGAAGCCGCACTGGATCCCTTCCAGTCTTTTGATTGCTTCATCTACATCCATGCCTTCCACCAACCGGGACACGCCCTGGGTGTTGCCGGAGCAGCCGCCTACAAACTGAACTTGAACCAGTTTGTTATCCTCCACTTCAAAATTGATTTCCTGTGAACAAACGCCGTGTGTTTTATATTTCAACTTAAATTCCTCCAAATTGTAAAATTTCATCATAGCAGATTATAAAATTATAGGGAATCCGGGCAAGGATGTCAATAGCTCTTTAAAAACCGGTGATATTCAAAGCATTCCGATGAAATTCCAATGTATTTTTCCTGACAAATTTGATACGAACTGCTATAATAGGTAGCAGTGTACCTTTATGCCCGGAAAACATAGGCATGAAGAGGAAAGGAGAACAATTATGTTAGGAATTATAGGGGCCATGGATGTAGAGGTGGCAGAAGTAAAAAAAGCCATGGAGAATGTTACGGTAGAGACTATCGCTGCCATGGATTTTTATAGAGGAATTTTAAAAGGAAAAGAAGCGGTGGTGGTTCGTTCCGGCATCGGCAAGGTAAATGCGGCAATCTGTACTCAGATTCTGGCCGATCATTACCATGTGACTGCGGTCATCAATACCGGGATCGCCGGTTCCTTAAAGAATGAAATCAACATCGGGGATGTGGTGCTGTCCACAGATACGGTCCATCATGATATGGATGCAACCGGCTTTGGATACCCTGCCGGGCAGATTCCCCAGATGAAAGAATTTGCCTTTGAGGCGGATGAAAGGCTTCGGAATCTGGCTGAAGAATGCTGCAGGAAGGTCAATCCTGAGATTGAAGTTTTCATCGGAAGGGTAGTTTCAGGGGACCAGTTTATTTCTGATAAGGTTAAAAAACAGTGGATAGGGGATACCTTTGGGGGATATTGTACGGAAATGGAAGGGGCTGCGATCGCACAGGCAGCGTACTTAAACCACATCCCTTTTCTCATCATCAGAGCCATTTCAGATAAGGCGGATGACAGCGCAAACATGGACTATAGCGAGTTTGAGGAGAAGGCGGTAAAGCATTCTGTGAACCTTATTTTAGCCATAGCTGAACGGTATTCATATTAAGTTAAGAATCGAATCCTGACAGGATTTGACGAACGATTCTAGGCTCTCTCATCTTCCCAAAGCCAAATTGGGTGATTATAATAAACCTATCACCGGTCGAAACCGGAAAGAAAGGGGAGTTATAATTATGCTGGAATTTTTACAGACAGGCAAGGCGCTATTCGTGCTGGCAGCCTTATGCGGCATCGGCATTGTCACCAGATGGCTGACACGTAACCTCTACAAAAGATTGATTAAAGAATCTGATAACCTTACATTGACCAAAAACAAAAGTCTTCGGGCATTTAAACAGAAGACGGAAAACACGTACCAGATAAACCAGGGAATCCCAAAGGTAAAGCCGTATCTGGAACGGCAGATGTATGATTTTAAATATATGGGAGTAACACTCCACGGCTGGAACATATTTTCCAACCAGATGACACTCTGGTGCTTTCTGGCAGGAGGTGCGGCAGCATTTGCATCTTACTGGTTCCGCGCCGATTCTTATTACATAGTCTTGTATGGCTCTGCAGGTATCATGGCCGGTCTGTTTACCATTCTGGTGGACCACGGCGCAGGAATTGTGGAGAAACGGCAGCAGCTGTTTGCGACTCTGGATAATTATCTGGAGAATACGCTTATTTACCGGTTGGATATGGAACGAGATGATTTACAGGCAATGTCGGGGCCTCATATGGAAACCCATGAAAATATAAGATCCATTTATTCCCAGTCCCCAAAGGGAGGGGCAGAAGTCGAGCCGGAGCAGGACAAGAAGGCAGACAGGAGAAGTGCAAGGCAAAGAAACGGGACATTAGAAAAACCGTTAAGGAGCCGTTCCCAAAAGCAGTCTATGGATGTGTTTTCTGAAGCTCCTGAGCAGGTACCCGAAAGAGCGGAAAGCCAGGTACAGCCAGACCTTAAGAACTCCAGGCGGGATGTGGATTACTTAAAACGGAGCTTGGAGCAGATTGCCGCCAGCAGGGAACGAGAACGGGGCGGCAGACAGGGAGAGGACTGGTTAAAGGACCTAAGTCCTGATGAGTTAAAGCTGATCGGTGAAATTCTCCAGGAATATTTAACTTGAACGTTTGGAAGGCGGAAAGAAAATCATGTCGCATTCAGAACTATTCTGTGGTATAATTTTCCTAAGCAGGGAGTCAGAAACCTGAAGTCAAATAACCCATAGCAAGCTACGGGCTATTTGGACCCGCAGGCAGATACCAAGGTCAGGTGAGTATGGCTTCGGCTCGCTGCCTTTGCGAGAATAGAAGGAAAAGGAGAATATTAGCAATGGGAAATGTAATTTTTGATTATTCCAGGGCAGCAGGATTTGTATCAGCAGAGGAAATGGAGAATATGAAAGCCACAACAATGTGTGCTAAAAATGTGCTGATGGACAAGTCTGGTGCAGGCAGTGATTTCTTGGGTTGGATCGATCTTCCGGTAGAATATGATAAGGAAGAATTCCAGAGAATAAAGATGGCAGCAGAGAAGATTCAAAATGATTCGGATGTTCTGCTGGTCATCGGTATCGGTGGTTCCTATCTTGGAGCCAGGGCAGCCATAGAATTTTTATCCCACAGCTTTTACAATGTATTGCCAAAAGGAAAACGTAAAACTCCGGAGATTTATTTCGTTGGAAACAGCATCAGCAGCAAATACATCCATGACTTAAAGGATGTGCTGGAAGGAAAGGATTTCTCCGTTAATATTATATCAAAATCAGGAACCACCACAGAGCCTGCAATCGCTTTCCGGGTATTTAAGGATATGCTGATTGAAAAATATGGCCGTGAGGAGGCAAATAAGAGGATTTATGCCACTACGGATAAGGCAAGGGGCGCGCTGAAGAATCTGGCTGACGAGGAAGGCTATGAATCTTTCGTGGTTCCGGATGATGTAGGGGGACGTTTCTCAGTGCTTACAGCAGTCGGTCTTCTCCCGATTGCAGTATCCGGCGCTGATATTGATAAATTAATGGAAGGCGCGGAGGCGGCCAGGATGGAAGCCCTGGAAGCGCCTTATGAATCAAACGGCGCCCTTCAGTATGCGGCTGTGCGCAATATTCTGCTTCGGAAAGGGAAAACGGTGGAGATCGTGGCAAACTATGAGCCAAGCCTTCATTATGTTTCCGAGTGGTGGAAGCAGTTATTTGGAGAAAGTGAAGGAAAAGATCAAAGAGGGATTTTTCCAGCCGCAGTGGATTTGACCACAGACTTGCACTCTATGGGACAGTTTATTCAGGATGGGGCCAGAATTATGTTTGAAACCGTGCTGGAGTTGGAAGAATCGTCCGCAGAAATCCTCCTCAAGGAAGAAGCAGTTGATACCGATGGTATGAACTATCTTGCAGGAAAGAGCGTTGATTTTGTTAATAAGAGTGCTATGAACGGAACCATTCTGGCTCATACCGACGGAAACGTGCCAAATCTTATGGTCAGGATTCCCGGACAGGATGAGTACAGCCTGGGACAGCTGTTCTACTTCTTTGAATATGCATGCGGTGTAAGCGGATATATTTTGGGCGTAAATCCGTTTAATCAGCCGGGAGTGGAAAGCTATAAGAAGAATATGTTCGCACTCCTTGGAAAACCGGGATATGAAAAGGAGAGGGAGGAACTCATAAAGAGATTATAAGGTGTTTAAATCGCGCCGGTGTTCCGGTTCAGACTTTTATAAAGGTCGGACCGGAACACCGGCGTTTTTATATATTTCGCATTATTTGGAAACAATAAAGAGATATTTAAGGAAAACTTAGATATGAAATGATGGTTTAGTGTAGTATACTTAACATACGTGAATAAAAACACATGATTGAAGGAGGAAGATATGAAAAAATATTTAATGATGTTTCTTGCTTTGGCCACGGCCCTGTCGCTTACTGCCTGCAAGGGGGAAAAGGATCCGAAGGTGCTTTATGATGAGGCCTCGAAGAAAACATCGGAGCTGACATCCATGGATGTGATTTCCGTGATCAACATGCAGATGACTCAAGGAGAGGAAACCACAGATATCAAAATGGATCTTGATATGAAGATGGCGGACATCAACACCGAGAACATGAGGTATCTGGCCAAGGGAACCACTTCACTTATGGGTCAGAATATGGATCTACTCATGTATTATGAAAACGGATATTATTACATGGATTCCATGGGCCAGAAGATTAAATACGCCATGGATTTAGATGGCATAATGAAACAGGTCAAGCAGAGCACAGAAGGTGCAAGCGTAAATTCTTCTTACCTTAAGGAAATCACGGCAAAGAAGGATGGGGCTAACCAGGTCCTTACCTTTACGGTTGATGCTGAAAAGATGGATGCCTACGTACAGGATATGATGGGTCAGTTAGGAACCAATATGGAAGGCGTAACTTATACCATCAAAGAAGCAAGTGGTGAGGCAACGATCAATAAGGAAGGGTTTTTTACCATTTCAAAGATCAAGATGTCTCTTGAAATGACCACTCAGGGCCAGACCATAGCTATGGTTATGGATACGGATTCCACCTATAACAATCCCGGTCAGACCGTTGAAGTCACAGCACCGGATCTGGAGGGATATACGGAAGTTGATGCCAGCGCATTGGGAAACCAGTAATCAGCAGTCATATAACCGTGCAAATGAGCATGAAAAAAGCGCAGCCATAACGGCTGCGCTTTATATGTCTGCGGATTGTCACAACCCACCAATAGCCCACCTGCCTCTATTCTTCAATGACCTGAATTTCCAGAAAATCAAAATCAATGTATTCTATAAAATTATCCTGGGTAAACCGGGCTTTGGAATGCTTTTGAAACTCATGGACAGTAGCATCCAACCACATGGGTTTTCCAAGATCGAACTGGAGGCAGATGTCATCAAGCGCCTGAAAGACCATAGTGGTTCTGGAAAGGCTGTAATCAGAGATGCAGATGACGGTGTCTTTCATGATCCTGGTATCTTTCATTAATTTTGCCCACATGCGAAACATAAGCGAATTTTCCTTTCTAAAATAAGGGGATGCCATCAGTTGCTTTTACGATGCAACGATTATAGCATTATTGCACAGAAAAAGGCAAGAAGGAAAATGGCGGACATTGTAAAACAATGAAAAATATGATAGAATCTTTGTAGGAAAAACCGAAGGAGGAAGACTTAAGATGGCGCAACCCATAACAGATCAGGTTGGTTTTCTTGGAGAGGCCTGCAGGGCTGTCCAAGAGCTATCTGCAAGCAGGAGTTTATTGGAAAAGTTCCGTCAGGAAGAGTCACGTCTGGATAAGGAACTGGATGCAGAAAGGAAGGCTGTAACAGATACCATCAGCCTTACGGTGAAGAAACGAATCGAGGAAATTAACGACACCTATGACAAGGAAATAGCCAGGGAACAGGATCGCTTAAAACGGGTGAGAAGTAAACGGGAGAAGGCAAAGACACAGGGAGTCAGGGAACGGATTGAAGAGGAGACGGCAGAGCTTAAGGGAAACAACCGGGAGCTAATGCTGCAGATGAAGTCTGTATTCCAACAGGACCGGGTTCCTGGCCTTTGTAAAAGCGGCTGGTATTATGCTCTGTATCTTCCCAGGGGATTTTCAGAGTTCCTCGTGCTGCTTTTAAATATTTTCTTGTTCTTTCTTGCAATCCCCTGCGGGATCTATCTGCTGCTTCCGGAGAAATCCCCCTTCTACCTCATAGGGATTTACTTTGTGGTCATCTTGTTTTTTGGGGGCATTTACATCCTCATCAATAATCTTACCAAGGTGAGGCATCAGAGTGCATTAAATAAAGGAAGGTCTATCAGAGACCTTATTAAGTCCAACAAACGAAAGATCAAGGTCATCGTTCATTCCATAAAAAGAGATCGTGATGAAGCTGTATATAATCTGGAGAAATACGATGATGAGATCGCCCGGATCGATCAGGACTTATCTAATATTGCTGATAAGAAGCGGGAAGCCTTAAACACCTTTGATAAGGTGACAAAGACCATCCTGTCCGATGAGATTGCCGGCAACAGCAGGGAAAAGATTGCTAAGCTTGAGGAAGATTATGAGGCCGCATCCGCAAATGCCAATGAGGCGGAAATCAGAGTAAAGGAGCAGACCCTGTTTATCAATGATAATTATGCTTCCTATATTGGAAAAGAATTTATGGTTCCAGATAGACTTGACGAACTGGCGGATATGATCCGGATGGGTAAGGCCTCCTCCATCAGCGAAGCAAAAGCCCTTTATAAGAATCTTAAAGAATAAAGTCAAATGCCCTGAAGCAAGCTTCAGGGCATTTTTACTAGAATCAAGGTGTGGGATGAAAGCATTTGTTTAGCCTTTCTCCTGCATCTGTTTTAATATCATCTACTTTATGAAGGCAATTTTCCTAAGATATTTCCTGTCCTTTCAAATGAATAAATCCATAAATGGCGGCTTATAATAGAACAGAGAAAATAAGGACAGCAAGGCAGGATATTATGAAATTATGGGAAAGAATTGCGATCCGCGGAAACCGGGACGTTTTTTATTATGATACAAAGCAGGTATTCCAAGCAGAGGAGTTTGCTTCCAGGCTTTATGACATGATACGTATGGAACAGGAGAACGGTAAAGAAGCGGGAGTGCTGTTTTTGTGCATTGGGACCGACCGTTCTACTGGGGACAGTCTTGGACCGCTCATTGGCTACAAGTTGAAGGAAAAAGAGCTGGAACATTTAGAAATTCTGGGGACGCTGGAACGTCCGGTCCATGCCATGAATCTGGAGACTTACCAGACCATTTTGAAACTTCGCTATCCGAATCATGTGGTGGTGGCAGTAGATGCTTCTGTGGGGAGTTTGGAACATATCGGCTATGTAACATTGGGAAGAGGAGCGTTAAAGCCAGGCCTTGGTGTCAGCAAGGAGCTTCGGGCCGTAGGAGATATTTTTATTACTGGGATCGTAGGGAGCTGCGGAAATTATGACCCTCTGATGCTGCAGAGCATCCGGCTTTCTGTTGTTATGCGCATGGCTGACTGCATCAGCTATAGTATTTATCTTGTCGAAAAGTTATGGGAAAACACTGCCCTGCTTTGACACGATTTTCACCCATATTATGCTATGATTCATTGGATTAAAAAGAATAGCGAGGTGAGCCAATGGGTGAATTATATAATCCGTTCCCGAAGCTGCCGAAGAATATCAGGCAGATCGGGGATAGGGATCAGATTGTAAAATTGTATATGGAAGATTATGTAAATACTTACTTGAAACGTCTGTATCCTGCGGGTGGACAGGATCTCCGGGTTGGTCTTCTGTTAGGCGGCATGGAATTCAATGACGGAACGCCATATATCTTCATTGACGGAGCTTTGGAAATGGAGGATGTGACGGAGGCCGGAGGTCGTGTGGTGTTTTCTGAACTTTCCTGGAAAAGGGCCTATCGGAATATGGAGCAGCTTTTTCCAAAGCGGACCATCCAGGGCTGGTTTTTGTGCGGCAGGCCAGGAGATGATCTAAGTCCCATCAATTACTGGAAACAGCATATTCAGTATTTTGGGGGACCCAACAGGCTGATGTATTTAAGCAATGGAGCAGAAGGCGACGAAACAATTTACATAACTTCGGAGGATGGATTTTACAAGCTTAAAGGATACAGCATTTATTATGAGCGCAATCAGATGATGCAGGACTATATGGTACTGCGAAAGGATGTAAAACGTATCGAAACAGATACAAATGATAAGGTTATCGAAGAATTCCGCAAGCGGATGGACGAGCATAAGGTGGAAGTTACTGACCGGCATCAAACGGTAGGGCTTCTCCGGGGCATGTGTATGGCCATGTCAGTCGTCATATTAGCTGGCGGAATTGTTATGTTTAACAACTATGAACGAATGCGGGATATGGAAAGTGTGATCGCATCAGCTATTCCGGCCAAGGCAGAACAGATTTTGATCGGGAAAAAGAATACGGAAAAAGGAGTCAAGGGCGAATCCAAGGTAGTTGTTGAGGAGGCAGAGGGAGGTGTTTACCCTACCACGGCAGTGAGTAAGGAGACCATGTCCGAAACAATGCCGGTTCAATCCCAGGCTGAGTCCATGGCGGAGAGAAAGGCTGCAGAGACTCTACCCCAGGGAACTCAGGCTGAGACTCAGGCAGCGACTCAGGCAGCGACACAGGCAGCCGTCCAGGAAACAGAGGCAGCTGCAAATGGAAGCCCGCGGGTTCATTTGGTACAGGAGGGAGAAACTCTTTATAGTATCTGTATAGCGGAATACCATTCGGTGAATAAATTAAAAGAGGTATGCGAACTTAATGGACTGGATGATGAAAATAAGATTGTTGCGGGGCAGAAAATACTTCTTCCATAGAAAAATATAATGCGTTTCTTCCTGAAATGATGTATACTACCAGTATATATGGGCATTTTTGGGAGAAAAGAGCATGATAGACAGGAACTCTATGAATAGAGAGATTAAAAAAAACCAGCTTCGGCGGCAGATTGTTTCATCTTCTCCTCAGGATGGCACAGACAGCCAGGAGATCATAAAAAAAGCTCTTACCAGGATGAAAAAGAGAAGGATCAGAATTGCTCTGGTGCTGTTTTTGGTGCTTCTGGCAGGAGCCATAGGAGTTTATGAATATTTTACCCTTTATCAGTATACCCAATATGGCGTGGCCTGGAATAAGGATATGAATGAGGGTAGCTATGTGGGATATCTTAGCTTTGGTTCCAATGTATTAAAATACAGTAAGGACGGCGCCTCCTATCTGGATTCCCAGGGGAAAGAAGTCTGGATACAAAGCTATGAAATGAAATCTCCCAGGGCATACGTAAACGGAAATTATGCGGCTATTGCAGACCAGCAGGGAAATTCTATCTATATTTTTGATAAATCAGGAAAGACTGGTATAGCAACGACAGTACTTCCTGTTGTAAAGGCAACGGTGTCCTCTTACGGAGTGGTGGCCGCGATTCTGGAGGACTCCACATCAAATTATATTTATTTCTTTAAGCGGGATGGAAGCGTCCTGGATGTGAAGATCAAGGCACTTTTAGGAGGTATTTCTGGTTATCCGGTGGATATCAGTTTGTCCCCCGACGGCACACAGCTGATCGGTGCATATGCATATTTGAAAAACGGAACGTTAAACGGCAGGGTGGCTTTCCATAATTTTGCAGAAATTGGTAAGAATGTTAACGACCGGCTGGTGGGCGGTTTTGATGAGCCTTATGACTCTTCCCTTGTTGCCCAGGTCCAGTTCCTTGACGATACATACTCCTGTGCCTTTGCTGACAACAGCGTTTCTTTTTATTCCACAAAGAATGAGCTTTCTCCGGAGCTGATCCGGCAAGTGGCTGTGGAAGAGGAGATAAGGAGTGTGTTCTATTCTGAAAAATATGTGGGGCTTATTGTGAGCAATCCGGAAGGAGAAAATCCCTACCGGCTGGATGTGTACAAGCCTAACGGGAATCTTGTATTTTCCAAAGGTTTCCAATATCAGTACACCCATGCTGATATTGACGGCGACCATGTAATTTTGTATAATGAAGATTCTTGCAGAGTCTATAACATGTCCGGAAGGCTTAAATTTGCCGGGACATTTGATTTTCCGATATCTAAGATCCGAAACGGCAGGTTCCCCAATACTCTGATCGTAACCGGCCCCCAAAACATGAAAGAAATAAGATTACAAATAGGAGGACAATACCAATGAGCAACATCGATACCATGTCAGTCAACGCAATCCGTGTTTTATCAGCGGATGCCATTCAAAAAGCCAACTCCGGACATCCGGGACTTCCCTTAGGCTGCGCTTCAGCAGCTTATGAATTATGGGCAAACCATATGAACCACAATCCAGCAGATCCAGACTGGGCCAATAGAGACCGATTTATCTTATCCGGAGGCCATGGTTCCATGCTTTTGTATTCCCTGCTTCATTTATTTGGATATGGGAATTTATCAAAAGAGGATGTGATGAATTTCCGCCAGCATGGCTCCAAGACTCCAGGACATCCGGAGTATGGTCATACCGTAGGCGTGGAGGCTACCACAGGACCTTTGGGCGCAGGTATGGGTATGGCAGTTGGTATGGCGATTGCTGAGAAGCATCTGTCATCCGTATTCAACAAGGAGAATTACCCAGTTGTTGACCATTATACCTTTGCACTGGGCGGAGATGGCTGTATGATGGAAGGTATTTCCTCTGAAGTATTTTCTCTGGCTGGTACCCTCGGCCTTGGAAAATTAATTGTTTTATATGACTCCAACCAGATCTCCATTGAAGGAAGCACGGACATCGCATTTACTGAGGATGTCAGGAAGCGTATGGAAGCATTCCATTTCCAGACTATTACCGTTGAAGACGGAAACGATCTGGAAGCCATTGGGCGAGCCATTGAAGAAGCAAAAGCAGATACAGAGCATCCATCTTTTATTACTATTAAAACCCAGATCGGCTATGGCTGTCCTGCGAAGCAGGGAAAAGCCAGTGCTCATGGAGAACCTCTGGGAGCTGACAATGTGACAGCTTTAAAGGAAAACTTAGGCTGGCCATCCATGGAGCCCTTCTATGTTCCTGAAGAAGTGTACAGCCATTATCAGAAGATCGCAGAGGATAAGGCAGAAACAGAAGCAGCATGGAATGTGATGTTTGCTGCATACTGCCAGGAGTATCCTGATATGGAAGAACTTTGGAATGCATACCATGATCCGGATGCAGGAGAAAAGGCCATTGAAAAATGCGAAGACTACTGGAAGCGGTCCGAAAAGGCGGATGCAACCAGAAATTTATCCGGACAGGTTTTAAACCGTTTAAAGACTTATATGCCAAACTTAATCGGCGGTTCTGCAGACCTTGCTCCTTCCAATAAGACCAATATGTCCGATATGGGTGATTTTTCAAAGGAGAACGGCGGCGGCCGCAACCTTCATTTTGGTGTAAGAGAGCTTGGCATGACAGCAATCGGAAACGGAATGATGCTTCACGGAGGCCTTCGCACCTATATAGCAACCTTTTTCGTGTTCAGCGATTATACAAAGCCAATGGCACGCTTGTCCTCATTAATGGGCGTTCCGCTGACCTTTGTATTTACCCATGACAGCATCGGTGTTGGAGAGGATGGACCTACCCATGAACCGATTGAACAGCTTGCCATGTTAAGAGCAATGCCTAATTTCCATGTGTTCCGTCCCTGTGATGAAACAGAGACAGCAGCAGCCTGGTATTCTGCACTGACCTCTAAGAAAACCCCTACCGCTCTTGTTCTTACAAGACAGAACTTAACACCAATGCCGGGAAGCAGCAAGGAGGCCTTAAAAGGTGGCTATGTAATCGATGACTGTGAAGGCACACCGGAGATCATTCTGATCGCAAGCGGTTCTGAGGTGGAGCTGGCAGTCAATGCGAAGAAGCTTCTTGCCGACAAAAAGGTACGTGTGGTTTCCATGCCTTGTATGGATCTGTTTGAGGAACAGACCGATGAGTATAAGGAATC
>NZ_JPME01000018.1 GCF_000732605.1 Lacrimispora celerecrescens
CTTTTATAAGCATTGATGAACTTACTGATTTCGGTTTTGGGATGGGCACGAAATAAAATATGGATATGGTCTGCATCATGATTCCATTCCATAAGTGTTATATGGTAGTTCGGTGCGATGTACTCAAAAATCTCCTTCGCACGAGACGATATAAGGTTATCAAAAACCCTACGCCTATATTTTACTACTAATATCAAATGATAATTCAGTAGAAATACCGAATGAGCATTGTTATCTAAAATCATAGTATCACCAGCCTTTCATTCTATTCGACTGATTATATTATACCACAAAAACATATTTATATCAAGGAATTATAGCGATTCATCCCACCACCTTAGAGGTGGGGGAATTCTCGCTAATATATGTTAAAAGAGAATGCTGTGATGTGCCCTCTGCAAATTTCAATTGCATCTTTTCACAATTATTTATAGTAGTAACTATGAGCTGTAAGGCAGCATCCAGCTCTTTTTGTGAATGATTTTCCATGTATTTCTCCTTTTAAAATCCGATAAACCATTAGGCATATCTATATCCTGTCCTGCCAGCCAACACAAGCATGGCGGCTCCCTTTTTTATTATAACAGATATATTTTATTCGTCTAACACCTTTCACTTGTCTTTCGCAAGTTTTACTATTTTTCTGTTAGTCATAAGGATTAGAAGTGTCAAAAACAGCAAGAGTCCTATAAATACTTTACCGATATAAGACAACATCGCCGTTGTCAATGCTGTAATTTCAAACAACTGCGGCAGTATCCACAGCGCGCCAAACGCACCAAACACCATCGTTACGCAAATAAATACACGAAGCTTTGTAAATGGCATACAACTTTTAATAACCGACATCATTGAAATCAAAATTAAAAGCATGTACATAATTGTCTGCCTTTGCTGTGTCTCAAATGGTAAGGTAAGGCTGATGAAAATGACCCCAGCCGTAATAGTCAGCGCAAATGGTGCTGCATTTGCCAATGCTGTCCTTAAGAAGGACCTGCTGGCTTTCTTTGTATTCGATTCGAATATCGTCAAAAACGATGGATATGCTTCGATAAAGGCGTCAATTAACGTTATTTGAATTGGAATAAATGGAAACGGCATATTAAACAACAGAAAGAACAGGGACAGCAGCAAGGAATAGATCGTCTTAATAAAGAATACCCCTGCTGTTCTGGTCACATTATTAATTACTTTTCTTCCTTCCAACACCACCTGCGGCAGATTTGCAAAATCTGAGTCCAACAAAACGATCTGTGAAATCTGGCGGCTGGCATCACTGCCCTCGGCTATCGCGATGGAACAATCGGCTTCTCTAAGTGCCAAAAGATCATTCACCCCATCGCCAGTCATTGCCACCTGATGTCCTGCCCGCTTC
The DNA here is from genome assembly GCF_000732605.1 of Lacrimispora celerecrescens. GTDB lineage: Bacteria > Bacillota > Clostridia > Lachnospirales > Lachnospiraceae > Lacrimispora > Lacrimispora celerecrescens_B. The sequence goes on from NZ_JPME01000018.1 coordinate 1,376, forward strand.
ATTGCCATTACAAGTAACTGCTTTTGTTTTGGTGTCACCCGGGCAAATACGGCATATTTCATACATATGCTGTCATAATCCGTATCCTCTCCAAAGGAGGATAAGTCGACTGCGTTTTCCCATTCCTTTAATCCCGCTTTCTGCGCGATTTTAGACACAGTTTTGACATGATCGCCAGAAATAATTTTTACGTCCACACCTTCTTTGCGAAAATACTCCAGTGTTTTTTCAGTACCTTTTCGAATGCTATCTTCTAAAATAACGGCACACATCGGTTTAATCTCATCCGGCAGTTCTCTTTCATTATCCCATTCACCATCGTAAAAACCTATTACAACAGCACGGTATCCCTTTTCGATCTGGTGTTCCACAGCCGAAGGCAAAACGTTCATGATCCGCTCCGCCGCACCGATGAACACGGTTCCGGCAGAGTTAAAGCTGACCGCGCCCCACTTCCGAAGGGAGGAAAAAGGAATCTTATAGGCCTGCTGGTATACGGAATTTGTTCCAAAATACTCTTGGAGAGCCTGAAAGGTTGCGTTATTATCATCGCACGCAGCAAGATAAGACTGAATCAGCGGCGACAGTTTTTTAATCGGGGAATCCGATAGAGGCAGCACTTCCTTAACTTTCATCTTACCATCTGTAATGGTTCCCGTTTTATCAAGGCACAGAACATCCACATGCGCCAGCGTCTCCAGGGAATAGATATTCTGAACCAGAATCTTCATATTTGCCAGGCGGATCACGCCGGTAGCAAGGGAAACGGCAATCAGGAGCACCAATCCTTTGGGCAGCATCCCCAGTAATGCAGCCGAAGAAGATACGATCGCCTCTGAAACCAACACATGCCTGAGCGTTATTGCTTGAAGGAATAACAGAATCCCCAACGGTACAATGAGAAAGCTTGTAAAGCGGGTCACCTGTTTCATGGAGCCAAGCAATTCAGACGATACCCTCTTTGTCTTTTTTGTTTCCTCCATGAGCTTCACAGCATAATTCTCACTGCCTACGTGCGTTGTTTTTGCATAACATTTCCCTGAAACGACAAAGCTTCCAGAATAAAGCTCACTGCCCTCTGTCTTTATAATGGCATCACTCTCGCCGGTTAACAGTGATTCATTAACTTCTGCCATACCGTCGAGCACGATCCCGTCATTACAAATTTGATGTCCGCTTTCCAGTACCATCACATCATCTATTACGACGTCCCCGGTTTCAACGACAATTTCTCTGCCATCTCTTACCAATTTTGCCTTTGGCCGGTTTAAGATCGACAGCTCGTCTATGAGCTTTTTGGCCTTTAGTTCCTGTGCAATTCCGATCGCAATATTGACGATGATGATCACAATAAAAATCATATTAGAATAAGCGCCGACAGCAAAAAGCAAAGCTGCAATGATAAAATTGAGCAAATTAAATAATGTAAAAATATTTTCTTTCAATATCTGCGCTTTGGTCTTTGTAATGGAACCTGGTATGTTTCCCAAATCTCCGCATTCTTTTCGGTCCATTACTTCCTGCGTAGATAGACCTTGGATTGATTCTTCCATGTTATTCCTCCATTTATAACCAGACTTATTTTCCGATTACTTAACCATATTATCTCAACATAAAGTCCAGTTAAATTGAAGTTAAACTCTTCATAAACTATAAAAATGGTTTTGTTCATTTGACAAAACCACTTTTCTGTGCAATATAATAAAGTGGCAATTATTTTTATATTGTTTATGCAGGGTTTAAGTCTAACCAAAAAAATTATGTTATACTTTAGAATATTGTTTACAGGGTGGTGTTTTATATGATAATAAAAACAATATTTAATAAAAAAATAACAATAAAAAAACGACTTGTTATTTCCAATATTTTGATGATCATCGTACCGGTAATAATCACTTCATTTATTGGGATTATTTGCGCGGGCATTCTCTGGTTTGTCGTCACATCTGGCGCGGGACTGGGTTTTAATGACAGCGAAGACTTTTATAAGGCCAGTCGGGGCATTTCCATGATTGTCGAAAAATCACTGAAGAAAGATAAACATGAAAACCTTGTGAAAGATTTGTCTTGGATCAGCGGAATACTTGACGAAAACGCCATGGCGTTATCTGTGGATTCTTCCGGTAAAACGCTCTATCAGTACGGGCGAGCAACCGAAGCTGATGGAATTCTAATGGAAGCTGAAGCCATCTTGGGAGGCAAAGGCTTCGTTTCCAACGGGACACGTGAGCTATATGTTCAGCAAGTTGAAAATAATGGTGCCGTTTACCGCATCGCAATCTTTGCCAGCCCTTCGGAGCTATCCCACCGGACCCTAAAAGTTGTTCTTGTAATATTGGCGTTCATTCTTATGTTTGCCATACTCATCTCCATCCTGATTACAAACCGATTTCTCACTAAATTTGTATTCCAGAAAATCGAACATCCGCTGGACATTCTCTCTGACGGCGTAAGGCAGATCAGCGACGGAAATTTAGAGCACCGCATTGTATATGAATGTCAAGACGAGTTCGCACCTATCTGTGCCGATTTTAATGAAATGGCCGCCCGGCTCAAAGCTTCCGTGGAGCTGACTAAGCAGCATGAGCAAAGCCGCAAGGAACTGTTAGCCGGTATTTCCCATGACCTGCGCAGTCCGTTAACTTCTATACGCGCTTATGTGGAAGGGCTTTTGGATGGCATTGCCAAAACACCGGAAACCCAAAAAGGATATTTAGAAATCATCAAAAACAAAGCTGAAGACATCGATCGTATGTTATCCAAGATTTTCCTGTTCTCCAAGATGGAGCTGGGTGAATATCCAGATAACCCGGAGCTCCTACGGCTTGACGATGAAGTTCGGCAGTTCATACGTGCATTAGGTACGGAGTACGAGGAAAAGGGACTGGTTTTGTCCGCCAATGCTCTCGTACCGGCAACGGTGTTGGCTGATCCGGATCAGCTTCGGTGTGTGCTGACCAACATTATGGAGAACAGTGCTAAGTATAAAACAAAGGTTACTGGTACTCTGACCATCTCCCTGCGGGAGGATAAAGGCGGATACCGCCTTTCCCTTTGTGACGATGGTCCCGGTGTCCCGAAAGAGGCACTGTCCCACCTGTTCGAAGTGTTTTATCGCAGCGATCCTTCCCGGCAGAATCCTCATCGCGGCAGCGGTCTTGGTCTTGCTATCGCCGCCAATGCGATACTGCGTATGAAAGGAACGATTGAAGCAAAAACCGGCAAAAATGGTGGTCTGGAAATTGTGATTTGGCTGCCAAAAGCGGAGGAATAACATGGAAAGAATACTGATTATAGAAGATGATACAGATATCGCAGCGATTGAACGAGATTATCTTGAGATCCATAACTTTAAGGTAGAAATTGCGACGAATGGGAACACCGGTTTGGAAAAAGCATTACAGGGCTGCTACGATCTAATCCTGCTTGATCTAATGCTTCCCGGTATTGACGGCTTTACCATCTGCCGAAAACTCCGGGAGACACTGGATATTCCTATCCTGATGGTCACGGCCCGATGGGAAGATATTGATAAGATACGCGGACTGGGACTTGGCGCGGATGATTACATTGAAAAGCCTTTTTCTCCCAGTGTGCTGGTAGCACGGGTTAAGGCAAACTTAGCACAATATGCCAGATTAAAGAAAACGGATAAGACCGAGCCGATACAGATTACAATTGGCAGTATCCGCATTAGCACTGATACCCGCAGGGTCTATGTAAATGACATTGAAATCGAGCTGAAAAACAAGGAATATGAGCTCTTGCTGTTTATGGCGCTCAACGCAGATGTGGTCTTTAGCCGGGAAACACTTTACGAGCGTATCTGGGGTATGGAGGCCATAGGCGATAATGCCACTGTCGCGGTCCACATCAACCGGCTGAGGGACAAAATAGAGGAAGATCCGGGCAACCCCCAGTATATCCAGACGGTACGGGGTGCTGGTTATCGGCTTATGGCGTAAAATTCACAAACAGGCACCTCTGGCATATTTTCGTGCCAAGGGCAGCCTATTTGTGAAATCTGCTATTATGTTTAAGCGAATCCTCCCATCAGCTCCCGCAGCTGCTCCAGCAATGCGCCGCTGCCGGCTACGTTGATATTGCCGACCTGCATGCAGATTCGTTCCAAACACTCTAACTCCTTTAATTTATACAGCGTTTTATTCTCATCCATGAGCTTTGCCGTATTTAAAAGTGACCGAGTGGAAGCCACTTCCTCTCTCCTGGTGATAACATTGGCCTGAGCTTTCCGTTCGGCGATCAGTACGGTATTCATAATCTCCCGGATCTCTCCCGGTAAGATAATATCCTTAATACCTACGGTCAAAAATTCAATGCAGTAGTCATCCTGCACTTCTTTCAGCTGTGTGCAGATAAAACCGGAGATTTCTTCTTTCTGCTCCAGAATCTCATCCAACCGATATTTGCCGATGTATTCTCTGACCACCAACTGTACGCAGGCATATATCTGAGCTTCTTGATTCTTAATGGTCTCAAGCATTCTTTTCACCTGAGTGACCCGGTAAGTGCATAACAGATTGACTCTGATACCGATTCGGTCGGCTGTCAGGATTTCCTGGCCGTTGATCTCTATGGATCTCGCTCTTAAATCAATCACCTGACATACTACGTCTTTGGCATAAGTCCAATAAAAGTAGGTACCGGCCGCCAATTCGCCCACCATTTGGTTGTCAAAATACAAAACACCGGTTTCACCCGTTTTAATCTCAATTTTCTTAAAATATTTTAACGGAATATGAGCCAGATAGGACTTGGTGATCTCCGCCTTCATTTTCGGCTCTCTCATATCCAACAGTTCATAATCATATCGATTCCAATTGTTCCAATACAGATATACCGGTTCAGTCAGCACCTGCTGTACCACACCATTTAATCGCAGAATACCGATGTATCCCTCGGGTATCTTAATATGTAAAACTTTATCAGCAAATGTTTGATCCTGCAATAATACCTCTGCAGGCAATGTGCCAAAACCGACGGAACCTTCCATCTTTTCTATTACAACTTGATAACCGAGCATTCCCGGATACCAGTATTTTCCGCAGTATAAGGTTTTAATAAAAATACCGTCCTTCATTAAAAAACCACATTGGTTCTGATTAATTATATATTTCATAGCTTTCACCTCTTATTTATGATTCACGCTTGTTATAGATGTTGTTTGAGAATGTAAGCCTGATATCTGCCGCAGAGATGCTGCGGACCGATCGGCCTCAGCCTGGTTTCTGATCTGGTACCCGGCCGCCCGAAAAGCAATCTTTTGACCTTCCTTCTGGCCGGGCATGAGACCGAAAACTGTACTGCAGCGAATGATCAGTGCGAGGCTGCTCCTCTGTTGCCATAACTGCATGACGGGACCGATACCGACGTCCCCGGGTTACCGGAGCTAGTCGGTTATCTAATTCCGCTAGCAGACTGGCAGGCAGATACCATGTTTACATTTCATAAAGTGGGACACTTAACAGGTGTCTTTTTGATTTCTCTACCATTGAGATACGGTTCCATAACCGGCAGGATTTGAACCTGCAACAAATCAATTTGGGCGATTTTGTGGATTTATCTTCCACCTCGCATTTATATAATTCCTGCGGCATACCGAACTGTATTACAGCCGGCACCATCCAGCTCTGTACGCTGGTATATAGCAGGCAATTACCCTTTTACCACTGCGACGGTCTTTAGCTGAGATACAATCTCTACCAAATCAGTCTGATTTTCCATCACAGTCTGAATATCTTTGTAAGCAAATCGGCTTTCTTCTGCCACATCTGCCTTTTTTGTTTTACCCAGGACAATCCCCTGTTCTTTCAGATCATTTAAGACCTCTTCACAGCTAAACGCGGCCATTGCACCCTTACGGGAATAAGCCCGGCCTGCACCGTGGGAAGATGTGCAAAAGCTCTCTTCATTTCCCTTTCCTTTGACTACATAGCTATAGGATCCCATTGCACCAGGAATTACTGCCAGTTCCCCATCGCGGACTCTGGTGGCACCTTTGCGGTGCACCCAGACATTTTTATCATAATGATTTTCCAAAGCTGCATAGTTATGATGACAGTTAATCTCCTGACCAAACAAGACCTCCTGGTTTAAATATTTCCGAATTTTCAAGGCAACAATTTCCTTTACATTTTCCATCATCCGGGCCCGGTTTTCAAAGGCATAGTCCATAGCCAGATTCATCCAGGTAATGTATTCCTGTCCTTCGTTTGATTCAACAGGCAGAAACGCCAGCCGATATTCATCGGGCACCTGTGAATACCACTCCGTATTCAAGGCTCTGGCTTTCTTATGGTATACATCGCAGATGCTCTTGCCAAAATGGCGGCTGCCGGAATGTAACATAATTCCTAAATAACCATCCTGATCTTCCTGCAGTTCAATAAAATGATTTCCGCCGCCCAGGGTGCCTACCTGGTAATAAGCAGAATCAATCAAAGGAAACAGATCCGGATTGCTTTGGTATTGTTCAGCACAAGTAAGAGCTCGATCCAGTACCTGGGATAGCTGTTTTTCTTTATGGGATTTAAAACCCACCGGAACATTTCGCATAATATCTGCAATGATCGTCTGTACCAACGTACCGTTACCAGTCATTACTTCTTTAAGTTCGGCAGCCTTAATATCGGTAGAGACAAAGTTCATTCCGCATCCGATATCCACGCCAACTGCGTTGGGAATAATGACGCCTTTGGTAGCAATCACACCACCGATGGGCATTCCCTTGCCGGTATGCGTATCTGGCATCAGGCATACCCACTTATGTATAAAAGGCAGATCGGCCAGGTGGTACGCCTGCTCCAAACAGCTTTCCTCAATCTGATCTATATTTTCCAGCCAGACCTTGATCGGCTTTCTTGTTTTTTCATTATAAATAACAAACATTTTTTCTTTCCTCCGTTTCCATCTTTTACCATGGCTATATCATAGCACCGTATTTTCTATTTATCATTTAAAAAAAGTTGCGAACTTAACCATTGTCCTTATATAATAGACTCAACGAATACATTTCAATGAGCAGGAGCACAAAACCATGGCGGAATTCAACGAGCTGATCAAACATTTTAATAAAGTACGCACTTATGTCCGGGATTTCTATGTCTATGGTTTCAAATCTCGGATGGATTATCCAGAATCTGGCCGGCGCACTTACGACAATGAGCGGCGACGGATTGAAAGCTGGTTTGCTGATTATATTCAGTACGACTATGATTCTAGCCATAAAAAATCGGTTGCCATCACTATGGACAGCAACCGAATCGAAAGTAATCCTTTATTTAATGTATGGAAAACCAAAAGCTTTACAAATAATGATATTATGCTGCACTTTTTTCTGCTGGATCTGATGCAGGACGGGGAATCCCGCAATGTGGATACCATAAACGATGAATTGATGGAACGTTATCAGGTTCTGTTTGAAGTACAGACGGTTCGGAATAAACTGATGGAATATGAACAAAATGGGCTGTTTATGGTAAAAAAAGAAGGCCGGCAGCACGTGTATATGGCTTACCCGAATTGGCTGACCAGCCATCCGGATCTATATACTGGACTGAAAGAAGCAGTTTCTTATTTTCAGACCGCCGCCCCCTTTGGTTTTGTTGGAAGCACCATCCTGGATTCACTCCGATGCCGGAATGATCATTTTCGGTTTCGCCACGATTATCTTGCACATACCCTGGAGGATGAGGTTCTGCTGCCACTGCTTACAGCCATTAAGGAAAAACAACGAATATCAATTCAGATTAAGCATATCAGAAGTGGGCATATAAATGAGTTTGAGTGTGTTCCGCTAAAAATCCGGGTCAGTACCCAGACCGGCCGCCGCTACATATGTGTCCGCAGGCTGGCAGACAGGCGTCTGTCGACTTACCGGCTGGACAGTGTTCAAAATGTTTCACCGCTTAAATCCGAATCGGATTATGATCGATATTTAACCGGCTATGAGAAGAACAACCGCTATACCTGGGGTGTTTCCTTTGGCTGCCGCCGGGAGCCAGAACAAGTTTGCATGCAGATAAGCCTGGATGAAATGACTGAAGGCTACTTGATTAACAGACTTAATCGGGAAGGCCGTCATGGACAGCTGAAACGAATCCAGTCAGATATCTACGAATATACGGTTGAGTGTTGGGACAGTGCTGAGATGATTCCCTGGATTAGAACTTTTACCGGACGCATTCTTAACTTCACCTGTTCAAATAAGCAGGTAGAACTACGTTTCTGGCATGATATGAAGCGAATGCAAAAGATGTATGCTGAGGATACCAGCGAAACCATGTCTTTAGGAGGACAGTAACATGGAACTCTTTTCAGAAATATATAATTGTTATTATCAGGTTGTTGCCAGAATACTGGAGGAAGCCTCCCAGGCAACGATAAGTCCGGCCGAAATGGCTAGAATTGCCGAGAAATATGGTTACGACGAAAGTGCGCTTACCATCATTCCTCATCTGCTTGATGGCGACTGGGCTTTGCTTACACCGGACGAAGGTGGTAAGAATTTTGCTTCCCGATTGTCGCAGCCCGTTCGCGTTCCATTTACCTCGCTTCAAAAATCCTGGCTGAAGACGCTGCTTGAAGACGAACGGATCGGCCTATTTTTCACTGACGAACAGTTGGAACTGCTACGGCAGCTATTGGCAGATACCGCCCCACTGTATGATCCGTCCGCTTTTCAATACTTTGATCACTATCAGGATCGGGATGTAATTAACTCCTCTTTTCGGAAGCACTTTCAGCTGATTCTGAAGGCTATAGAACAGCACCAGACACTTAAACTCTCCTATTACTCAGTTAAAGGACGACTGATGGAGTTTACCTATCTGCCCTGCAGGATTGAATATTCCGCCAAAGACGGCAAGTTCCGGCTCTACGCCCTTTATCGCCGACGAAATGGCTGGCGCATGGATATTTTACATATTGGACGAATATTAAAGATAGAAGAAACGGGATATTATATCGAAGAGCCGATTGATATGGACCAATTTACAGAAGATTCCCTCTGTCAGGAACCGATTGTTATGGAAATTTCAGATGAGCGAAATGCTTTGGACAGAACCATGCTCCATTTTTCCTGTTACCAGAAAAAGGTCGAAAGAATAGATGAAACAGGTAAGTATCGCTGTTCCATCTATTATGATAAAACCAGGGAAACCGAGCTATTAATCCAGGTGCTGGCCTTTGGCCCAGTGGTACGGGTACTGGGACCGGCTTCGTTTCTGAATCAGGTCAGAGAGCGGGTCAGTCGGCAGCAAAAACTCACAATTTCTTTCTAATGTTTTTCATGATAAATCCGCTTTCAGGCAAAGTTGGAATTCTTGAAAGGCTGTAGGTTAAGTCTTGTTCCGGAACTTCAAAGTCAACTTTATTTACAAGAAAATTTATACTTGCTTTCATCATTTCAATTGTAATACCTTCACCAGGACAGCGATGCCCTTTTCCTGGATCGCCACCACCTTGAGGAATAAAACTAAATGTCCTGTCTTTTTGTTCTTTAAAGCGCCCTGGCCGAAACTCATCAGGATCACTCCATATTTGGGAATCATGATTCATCCCATAAACATCAAGCAATACCAGTACTCCTTTTTTAAATTCGTACTGATTCCAGACAAAGTCCTTGTGTACCCTGGCTCCTAAAAATGGGGTAAACGGATAGTATCTGCGAACTTCCTGCACAAACATTTCAAAATAATTGTTATCGCCATGCATCAATTCTTCATGGCACTCAGGATGTTCATACATAGCTAAAGCTGTAAAAGTAATGTATGTTGAAATAGCAACAATAGGTCTTATTACATTAATAAGTTCTTTTGCAGCCATTGGTAACTCCATTTGGCTGCCATCAGGCTCTCTGTGAAAAGCCATTAAATGAAGTGCGGAATCTTTTTTTTACTATGAGCTTCTCTTGTCTCACATCGTCTATAATTCCTCCTATCCATTCCTCGGTCCTATTGCGTGCCGCCTTTCCTTTCCAGTATCTGGGTCCGACACCACCCAGTCCGTCAACCATAGCGCAAAAGTCATCTGCCCTGCTTTCGACATCAGACTCCGCCAATGGAACTCCGGTCCAGAAACATGCTATCTTGCATATAACATTTTTAGCTTCGTGAAATAGTACTACTTCTTCCATATTAGCCCATTTATTAACGGAAGCTTCCATTTCTTTCTCAAAAAGCTCCGCAAGTTCTTTTTGATGAACCTCAGTCATTAATGACATAAATAATAGTTTTCGCTGAATATGTGCCTGATTATCCATCCCCTGAATGGCATTAACTCCAAACAGTGTTTTTTGTATTCTCTTTGGCATTGCACCTTTTCGTTGAAATAGCTCTTCATTATAAAAAATTTTACATGCTTCTTCTCCACTAATGCAAATTGCTTTTTCTCCCATGATATGGGTTTCGAAAATATTGCATTTATAAAGATCCATTCTGTTTTTAATGAATAAATACCCTTCTTCCAATAATTTAAGAGTGTGATCTAAGCCTTTATCCTGCACAATTCTCTCTTTAACTTCCATTCCTTCTCTACCTTCAATTTCTATTATAATTTTATTTTACTGTAAATACTTTTGGGTTTATTATCGCTATATTATCGATAAATATTCATAGAAAACAGACCTTAATCCACTGTTTCTTTGCAATGAAAGCAAATGGTTTCTGAGATCAATGATATTTAAAAGGCAGCTACTATTTAACAACAAAAGGTTGTCAAATGGTAGCCGCCCACTATAGGCTTCCTGCTATTTCGTACCTGTTATTTCACATTCTCTCGGAGAACGGACTCCAATTATATCTTTCTCATCATACCAACAGACTTTGGAGCCGAATACTCAAACCCAAATTTTTTATATAGTTCATCTGCCGGAATATCAGCAATCAGGCTAACATAAGAATTTTTCGGAATGTTATTCTTCAGGTATGTATCTATTTCTGACATAATCCGTTTACCTAGTCCATTTCCTTGATATGAGGGGGCAACGGCAATGTCCACGATATGATAAAAGCAGCCTTTATCCCCTATAATTCTTCCCATACCAATTAGTTTTTCAGAATCCCTTAAAGTAACAATAAAGATGGAGTTTTTCAATCCAACTTCTGATCCCACTTCATCTTTTGGACTCAATCCGGAAATTATTCGTAAATTATTATATTCCTGTGCATCTGGAATTTCGTATGAAACAGCTATATCCATATTCATAGTTCCTTTCCCTGATTTTTATATTGAAAATCAACTATCTATTCTAATCTCAAATATATCCGCTATTAAGTGGCAGGTAATTATACTACTTTTCTGCTCTCCCTTTAAGTCTTAAATTAATAAAATAAAGAATCCCCGCCAAAAATGGGAATATAGCCATCCATGCAAACATCATTTCATATCCTGCAAAAGTGGATATGATTCCTGCCAAAACTGCACCGGCCCCGATCCCGCCATCAAAACCCGTAAAAAATGTGGCATTTGCGGCACCGGTTCTTTCCTTAGGGACTTTAATAATTGCCATTGTCTGTAAACTGGATTGGGCTGCACCTATGCCAGTACCATAGATCACCGCACAAATCAGAAAAGTAATTAAGCTGTTACTTACTGAAAGCAACAGTAATGCGATCGGTATTAGAAGTCCCCCCGACCAGACACCTACGCCAAATCCCCTGCGATCAACCAGCTTTCCAAAGAATGGACGAGTAATTAGCATACTGATAGCATATACAGTAAAAAAGGCTCCTGTACCTGAAATGGATTTTTGTACTCCATACAGCGCCAAAAAGGTAATGATCGCCCCCCATGTAATCATAATTAAAAATATAACTACGGAGGGTAAGGCAGCTTCTTTCGCATACAAAGATGGTCTTGGAGTCATCGAACTCTGTACAGCAGGACGGTTATTAAAATTCATGATAAATACCAAAAAAATAGCAATTATTAGAAAAGCAGCTGCCAGTATAATATTTTTCTGCATCCCAAGCGACAAGGAAATCGCCGGAGCAAGAGCCATAGCAATACTGCTCGCAAGGCTAAAATATCCCATACCCTCAGAAAAACGTTCTTTTTGTATGTTATCGGAAGCTGTCGTGCTGCACGCAGTATTAGCGATTCCCCAGGCCATTCCGTGAGCGCATCTGATGACAATGATAATTTCAATCAACGGAAAAAACCTATACGATGTTGTTATTAATAGCATACCGATTAATCCCATAACAAAAATCCATTTTCGTCCGTATTTATCCAATGCAATACCGGCAAAGGGACGAATCAGCAATGTGGCAATTGTCATGATTCCTTGCAGCCATCCCAGAACACTGTCATTCGCTCCAAGTGATTTCAAATAAGGCGGTAATGCCGAAGGAAATAATTGAAATGAAAAAAACATAAAGAAGTTCACCAATGTAATGATCACTAAATTACTTGTCCAAAGCTTTGTTTTATTCATTTTCGTACTCTTTCTCTGATAATAGCATATTCTCAGAAATAATATTATTCAAGACCTTCTGCATGAGAGTCAGGAGTTGTGTAATTTCAGTCTGAGATAGCTCTCTTGTTGATACTTCAATAATTTTCTGAAATATACTCTGTACAAAAGGAGATTTTTCCCGCCCTTTTTCTGTCAGATACAAATGCTCTAACCGGCCATCCTCTTTGTCTTTCTTTCTTATGACATACCCCTTTTCCGTTAGGTTTTTCACTGCTTTTGCGGTAGTAGATTTGCTTATGTGCAAATGCTCACTTAATTCTTTTTGTGACAAGCCTTCTCTCAAAGAAATAACAAGGAAAAAATCATATTGTCCATTTTTTATATCTAAATCATTTAAAGTACTACTAAGCAGAATTTGTATATTGCGATAGATCGCAGCATTTACCTGTCCTACGTTAATGTTATTTTCCATACTAATCACCTCTTTCAATATAGTTGCAAAGGAAACTATCTCTAGTTTAACACAAACTAGTTTCCTTTGCAACTAATTTTTATCACTGAATGCTATCGTTTTACTATGTCGCATTCCATGCCGAAATATAACCAGTCTATATCGGCTGATCGCGGCAGATACACAAAAAAGGTACTCCAACCGTCTGTAAAACGTTTGAAGTACCTTTTTCCATATCTTATTCTGCTTTCGGAACCACTGGTATATCCGCCTCCGGAACAGTAGTCTCCGAACCACCAACCCCAGGTCCGATCTCAGAATTCTCCTGCGCTTCCGTGGTCTGCGGCTGTGTCTCTATAGGCGGCTGGGATTCGGTTTCCGCTGGAGGCACTGTGGTATTCCGGCTAATGACTGCAGGCTTTCCTTTATAAGTACTATTATGAAGCGGTTCTTCCTTTATTACCGTATCCCCCTTTTTATACACCCGGTAGCTTTTGTAAACGCCGCCGATGGTACCCTTATCAACTACTTTTTCCGTTCCATAGGGCAGTGCAGGATTTTCCTCATATACAGGCTCCAGCGGCTCCAAATCACGGACTTTCTCGGAACGAATTGACACTTTCACCCCATCCTCCAGGACAGGAAGTCCCACCAGTGAGATCTTTAAACTTTTTCCGTCAAGTGCAGCCCGGATCGCCAGGTTATGATTGCTGGTATTCACAAATTTCAAATCCGGACCAGCATAGCCATCAAAGCTGACCATAGCATCCTGTCCCTTTTCCACATAAGACGGTGCAAAGCTGTGTGCATTGCGCTCCGTGGTTTTAAAACCGACTTCAATGATAGCATGATACAGGGTGGTAGACACCTGACACACGCCTCCGCCCGGTTCCTCTATCAGGACTCCGTTCCGATATGCACCGGCAGGCTGATATCCTTTTTCCTTTGTACGGTTCCCTGTGGTATTGTTAAAGGAAAACTCTTCTCCTGGCTTAAGAATAAGTCCATTGATGGAATCCACTGCCAGACGGATGTTTTGGTTTCTATTTTTATTATCCGTTGTTGTCGTTGTAAAGGTTCCGATGACCTCGTACTGCTCTTTTGCCTGGGTCTGAGTCCTTTTAGGAGGTGTTACCGTAAAACCAGCCATGATTTCAGCCTGGTAATTCCCTGATTTTACCGCATCCATCAGCTGCTCCACCAACTTTTCCTGATCCAGAGCCCGGCCATTTTGTTCATTTGTATACACGAAAGCTCCGGTTGTCTTATTAAAAGACTCCAGCTCGGAGTTAACTGCGCTTTTATTCCAGCGCTCAGCAAGCGAAGCTGCCTGACTGATAAATGGCTCTCTTAATGCCTCATAATCAACTTCATACTGCTGCGCCTGATCCGGGGGTGTTTCCTCCAATTGCTTTTTAATCGCCTGAAGCTGTGGTTCTATAAGATTGTCCAATAAAACAGAATCCTTCCCGTCACTGACAATCAACTCCCACTGATAACGCTCCATCAGGGTTTCTTCTGCCTCCTTTACCGTAAGCCCCGTCAAGTCTGTCTGTCCAACCCTGGCTGCGGAAAGGATTTTATCCGTCAAGTCTGCGGTGGTTTCCTTTTCTGTCTCTCCGACTGGCTGTAGACTGTTGGAACTGGCCCTGGAATACAGATAGCCTCCGGCCGACAGGGCCGCTATGAAGAGCACGCCAACAGCTATGTTTCTATTTCTTTTTCTTCTTTTTCTTATTTCCCTGTACTTACCCATTGATTCTATTCCGCTCTCCTTTCATCGTCTCCGATACTTTTCATAGTATCCTAGGAAAGCTGCCCGCTTGCATAGCCAAATGCAACTTAATAATTAGGAGCCACTACCCTAATGCTGCATCTCTTTTGCAATGTAATGTTTTTCATTTCTGTACTTTTTATAGTTACAGTTTATAACTGTAACTATATCATTTACACTTCCTTGTGTCAAGGGTTCTAGTAAGATTTCATGACAAATATTGTCAACAGATAAAAGCATGATTTCAAGCAATCTCAGTTATCTGTTCATATACGATGCGATGTTGTATTGTTGTAAAAATCTTCTAGGAGATGTACCATATACCTCATGAAATACATGGTAAAATCTTCCGGAACTTCCAAATCCCGATTCATATCCAATGTCCGTGACAGAATAATCGGAATGGAGCAAAAGATTGACAGCATAGTTCAATCGCTGACGGTTCAGATATGTGGAGGGAGTCACCCCAAAACACTGTTTAAAGGTACGACAAATATGCTCCTTGCTGCGGCCACTGGCGATGCAAAGAAAATCCAGCCCTTCACTACGATGTTCGCCAGACTGCCAAAGAGTAAGCGCCGAGGCAAGCCACGACGGAACTGTCTGATGAAATGCCGAATCTTCCTGAGGCGGAAGAAAATAACGGGTCACCACGTCAAACAGGAGGTGGCGCAATATGGTCCGAATCCGCTCTCCTTCATTCACTGGAATCGTATTTAGCCATTGCATCTTTTCCTGCAGTGCTAAAAATTCCGGTTGTCCAAGCTGAACCGGCGGAACCACGATCATGTCGAGAAGGCGCATTTCTCCTTTCGGGTCGCATAAATAATAAAAGAGCGCCTCAATTGCCGACGACGGAAACGCCAGATTAATATGAGCACTTTCTTCTCCCGCTTTGGAGTGAATATCGCCGGGGCGAATCAATGCTATCTGCCCAGATTGCAGGACGAAGCTTTTTCCGCACAACGTTAATTTCAGAACACCATCCGTCACAAGGACAATCTCATAAAAATCATGAACCTGTGGGTACTGTGATAAGTCGATCTGAGTGTAAAAACGATAATGGGTTTCTGTATAATGGTTGATGAGCATCGCATCATTCACAATATGCAACATTTGAAATGCCTCCATTTATTCTTTAACATCAATATACAGCATAATTGAATAGAAAAGCAAGAAGATTTATTCCGCTTAAATCAGTATACTGGAAGAAAAAAAGGAGCTTGTACTCATGTCACAAATCAAACTCGGACTCGGGTTATACCGCCATATGCTGACAGATGAAAACTTTGCATTTGCCAAGCAGTGCGGGTGCACGCATCTGGTTATCCATCTGGCGGACTATTATTCCAATCAAATCGTCACAGCTACAGATGATAAAACTAACTATGGACAGGCAAAGGCACTGGAACCGATCTGGCAGGCAGATTCTATGATTGCATTGCAAAAAAAAGCACAAAGTTATGGCCTGACGATTTACGCCATTGAAAATTTCAGTCCGGCAGACTGGTACGACGTTTTGCTGGACGGACCTAAGCGCGAGGCCCAGATGGAACATCTGAAAGAAATCATCCGCAATGCAGGAAAAGCCGGAATACGGTCGTTCGGCTACAATTTCAGCCTTGCCGGGGTATGGGGCCACCAAAAAGAACGCTCTGGACGCGGCGGCGCATATGGAACTTGTTTTGATGCATCAAGGATCAAATTGGACGCACCGATTCCAAACGGCGAAATATGGAATATGACCTATCGTTCAAACGAACAAGGCGTTTTGGCACCAATTACTTCTGCAGAACTTTGGGCACGTCTTCGACGCTTTTTAGAAGAAATTCTTCCCGTCGCAGAAGAGTCCGGTGTAGAACTGGCTCTGCATCCAGATGACCCTCCCCTGGAAGGGCTTCGCGGTATGCCCCGGTTAGTTTATCAGCCGGAACTTTATCAGAATGTCATTGATATTTCTTCCAGCAATGCTAACAAGCTGGAATTTTGCATGGGAAGCATTCAGGAAATGACCCATGGTAACATCTACGATGCAATCAGTCAATATGCCGGACAAAACCGCATCAGCTATATCCATTTCAGAAACGTAAAAGGAAAAGTACCAAAATATCAGGAAGTTTTTGTAGATGACGGCGATATTGATATGCCGAAAGCTCTGGCGCTTTTGGAGCAATATGGCTTTGATGGCGTCATCATACCGGACCACACTCCAGAAATCACCTGCGGCGCTCCCTGGCATGCTGGCATGGCTTACGCACTGGGATATATGCGTGCGGTGCTTCAAATGCTGGATAAACAATTATCTTAATATATAAATGAGGTGAAACATAATGATGAAATCCTGGAATAACGAAGACGAAATGTTTGAGCTGATGAAAGAAAAACTGTACACTCCTGTAGTAGGCGACATTCTGGATCTTATGGGTCATAGCCATCAGTTCCTGCCGCCCCACATCCATCCCTTAAAGGATGACATGAAGATTGCGGGCCGTGCCTGCACGGTTCTGGAGCACGACGTGTATGGCCCACAGAAAAAGCCCTTTGGTTTGCTTACAGAGGCGCTGGATCAGCTGCAGAAAAATGAGGTATACGTGGCTACAGGCGCCCATAACAGCGCGTTATGGGGAGAACTTCTCACGGCCACCGCCCGCACTCGCGGAGCTGTTGGCGCCGTGCTGGACGGCTACACCCGCGACACACCGCAGGTGCTGGAACAGAACTTCCCTGTGTTCGCACAGGACCGCTGGGCGCAGGATTCCTCTATCCGCACCAGTGTGGTGAACTTCCGCTGCCCCATAGAAATAGGCCAAGTAACCATTCACGATGGGGATCTGGTATTCGCTGATATCGATGGCGTACTGATCATTCCGAAAGAAATTTCCGAAGAAGTCATTGAGAAGGCGTTTGAAAAGGCCGCCGGTGAAAAGCTGGTTCGAAAGGCCATTGAGGGCGGTATGTCTGCCACGGAGGCTTTTGCCCATTTTGGTATCCTGTAAAGCGATTCTATCAAAACAACCTTTTTCCATCTGAAATATCGATACCTAGCTCTTTTGCCATACTGTTTTGCTTAAATGGATTTATTTTTTCGACAATACCATTTCGTTTGAATAATGAGCCTGTATTTTTGAACCAAAATGTTGTATTTGCTTTCATGCATTGTTCACGGATATGAAGGACCCAATTATAATCACATTCACGAGCCTCTCGCCCTGTTTCACCGCCAACGGTAACATGATCTACTCCGTGAAGATACGGTGTTAAATCTATCTCTTCTAAAAGTGGGGCACAAGCGATGAAGCGTCGCTTTATCGGATAGGATAAAAATAATGGAAGTCTGTAATCAGCTGATTTTTGATTCTCGACAGTACATCCAATATTAACATTGTCATATCCTGTGCCCCAATCTGCTGGAAGTGATACAAGGAAACGGTCAATTCGCTTTGTCAAAATCAAAAACTCTATGTCTGTTCTTTCCTTGATGATAGCCCAAACCTCTTTACGCCATTCATCCGCTTCGGGAAGAAAAAAATCAGTAGCAAAACAGGTCGCAAGAATTTTGTTCCCTTTGATGTTGTATTCCCCTTTTGTATTTTTCCTTATAGGCCAATCGAATTTATCTGTTTTTTGTATCGTGTTTTGACCATAGCGTTTCGCATGTGGTCCATAAAAATAACAATTTGTGCAACCATCACTTGCTTTGTAGCAACCTGTCCATGGCTCCCAGTTCATAGGTATCCTCCTTAATTGACTTCCTTTCTATCATAATACAAGAAACTTCTCTAACAATCAATATTAAGTCTCCTATGTACGATAAACTTTATTCAACAATTCCAACAATCTCACATTCAATAAAATCATTAAGCTTTTTCATTTGTCGCCAGCTTTAAACTTTTCAAACAAATCCCAGAATTCTGATCTGTTGCGGTTTCCTTCCGTTCTTAATGAATAATATTCATTTAAGCTTCTCCCCTTAATGTCATATGCCACATCAGATATATAGATAGTTGTATCACCATATTCTTTTACCACCTTTCGATACAACCCAAGTTGCCTAGTTGGAAAATTCGTAAGTAAATCCTCTTCTATAAATACAGTCATATTAAAACCTCCATTTTCTTTATTAAATATTTAGTTTAAAGCAATAAATCAGCCGGTAGCATTTGACAGCTACCGGCCTATTCATATTTTATTATACAATTTTATAAGTAAATATGATTTACCAAATTTTTCCATATCAATTTACAGAGCCAATTTTTGAAACTTCCGTCGTCTCTAAAAAGATGAGCTAAATGGGAATGATTCATAAACGCCTTCAAAGTCTCAACAGTAATATAAAGATAGGATAAAGAAAACATTTGACCCCTTAACTGCCATTAAATCCTATGTTTAATCAACCGATATAAGATTGTCATACAAAATACCTAAGAGGTTTATACTTCTGAAAATTACTGTTAGGAGGTTTTCAATGTCTAAATTTACAAACTCAACATGGATCGGACTTGTATTTGGTGCATCTCTTATTGTCGGATCTGTATTTGTATCTGGTCATGCAGAACTATTTTGGAACGTGCCCTCGGCTTTTATTATTTTCGGTGGAACAATCGGAGCCACTATAATGGCATTTCCTCCTCAAAGGCTTAAAACCATAGGAACCGTAACTAAAAAGGCATTTTCAAATTCCCACTTTGATTTAAAAAAGGATATTGCATCTTTAGTCAGATGCGCTGAAATATCCCGGAAGGATGGGCTTCTGGCTCTTGATAATCATATTGATGATTTAACTGATGATGCATTCCTTAAGATGGGTATTCAACATATCATTGATGGTGCTGATGAAGATCAGCTGAGAAATTTATTGGAAGGTTCTACCTATTTCATGAAACAGCGGCATCAAAAGGGCGCCGCAATGCTGGATATGATAGCGGCTACGGCTCCTGCACTGGGGCTTCTTGGAACCTATGTAGGCCTTATCCCCATGCTGAATAATCTGGATGATGCAAGTACACTGGGCCCAATGATGGCGCTTGAACTGGTTTCTTCCTTTTACGGAGCTTTTGTCGCCTATGTCATCTTTTCTCCTCTGGCTAAGAGGCTGAAAATTATGAATAAAGAAGAAGAAACAAGAAGAGAGCTGTTGATTGAGGGACTGGCTGGAATACAGCAGGGGAAAAATCCAAGGTTGATCAGAGAAGAATTGCAGGCATTTGCAAATATAGCCCTGGATACGGAAGAGGAAGATGCTGAAAAACCGAAATCTCGTTTTAAATCAAGGAGGTGACTGATTCGTTATGGGCAGATTCCATAGGATTGAAGAGGAATATGAGGAGGAAGAGGCAAGCTGGCAAGATAGCTACAGTGATTTAATGACTGATTTACTTGCTATTTTCGTAATTTTGTTTGCATTTGCCATGATGAATCAAGCACTTACGATTCAGGAAAACAAAAGAGAAAAAGAAGCGGCTGCAATCCAGCAGCAAAACAATTACGTATTGAATGCAGAAGAGTTCAACAAACTCTATGAGTACATTAAAACATATATAGAGGAAGAACAGCTTACCGATGAATTAAGCGTTACGAAACTTGGGAACGATCGTATTTTGTTACGTGTTGCGGCTTCCGTTTTTTTTGATTCGGGAAGAGCCGAAATCGATGAGGCTGCAGAACCTGTGCTTCAGAAAATTTCCGAAATATTGGTAACATACCAGGACTCCTTTAAAATGGTAAGGATCGAAGGCCATACAGATAACCGTCCAATCAATACTTATCTCTATGCCAGCAACTGGGAGCTTTCAACAAGCCGTGCCGTTAACGTTCTTAGGTGGCTTCTGGATACCTCCGGTATTGAAGCGAAAAAATTTTCTGCCATAGGCTACAGCGAATATTATCCTGTCGAAGATAACTCTACCAATGAAGGCAAAAGAAAGAACAGGCGAGTGGACTTTTTTATAGAGGGAACAGACGATTAAGCGAAGATTCGATATAAAAGAAAGCCATTCCCAAACTTCCTAAAAACAGGAACCGGAAACGGCTTTCTTTTCTTTTAAATTATGTTTTATTTATACAGACAAGGCGCTACTTCTGCTGAGTCCATATTCGAGGCATTATACCATAGACAGCCTGTATCTATATCGTTAACTGATTGCCCGGTAGCCGCCTTTGCTGCCAGCATAACCGCCTGATATCCGATTTGTACCGGATTCTGGGTAATGGAGCCTGCCAGGATCCCGTTCTTTACCGCATCAAGCTGAATGGAGCCGGAATCAAAACCTACACCGATCACTTTATCCGGTCCCAGCTTCTGAAGGCTTTCATTGGCAGTTACCAAATTCTTAGCCGTAAACTCATTGGACGCATAAATGGCAATCAGATCGTTCTTATTTAACAGAGTGCTGGCTACGATTACGCAGGCTGCGTCATCCACGGTTGCCGGAATTCCTACGTCAATAATCACCTTTGCCCCGTCAGCCTTTACGTTGTACTTGTCATGTCCTTCCACCGCACAGTTGCTTTCTCCGATCAGGGTACGCATTTTGTCAATAAAGCCTCCGGTTCTCTCTCCTATTGACTGGGAGGTGGCATCCTGGGAAACTACACCGATTCTTACTACCTGGGCTGGATCTGTTACCTTTTCCTTGATGATGTCGTACATCTTTTCAGCTGCCAGACCTCCAGCCACATAATTATCCGTTGCCGCATTTGCTACAATTGCGCTTTTGGGCGCATCCGGAACACCAGAATCAAAGCCTACGATAGGGATGCCTGCCGCCTGGGCATTGGAAATGGCATCCAGAGAAGACTGGGTATCAAGGGCTGCCAGACAGATGGCGCTGGGCTGTTTATTAACCGCATTATTTAATTGCTCAATCTGTTCAGCTACGGCACTTTCATTAGCCGGCCCTACAAAATTAGTGGATTTTAAGCCTAAATCCTTTGCTGCCTGCTCTGAACCCATCTTAACTGCCTTCCAAAAATCATGCTGAAATCCCTTAGCCACGATCTCCACCGAAATACTGCTGTAGTCGATCGTACCGCCCTCTGCTGCCTTCGGACTTTCGGTCTTTGAAGCCTCTTCCTTTGGGGCAGGGGCCTCTGTCGAAGCCGGTGCCTTTGTCTCTCCGGAACATCCAATCAGAATTGCAGAAGTCATTGCCGCGCATAGGAATGCACCAAGTAAACGATTTTGTTTCATTTGAAAACCTCCCTATATAATTTTTTTATAATTTCCCGCTTTTAGCGGAAGATTAATTAATAATAAATGGTTCTCTTTAAGCTTTTCCCTGCTTTCTCCGATTCAGCACATCCACAAAGACTGCTATCACAAGGACAAATCCGGTAATTAAAAGCTGGTAATGAGGCTGTACCCCTATAAAGGGAAGACCGGTCTTTAAAACAGCCATGATAAATACGCCAATCAGGGTTCCTGCAATGGAGCCAACGCCGCCCGCCAGGCTGGTTCCGCCGATAACAACTCCTGCTATGGCATCCAGTTCAAAACCGTTTCCCGTACCTGGCATCAGAGTAGAATATACGGCCGCATAGGATACTCCTGCCAGACCGGCAAATAATCCGCTGATGACAAAGGCCAGAGTTTCATATTTCATCACATCCACGCCGGACAGCCGTGTAGCCTCTTTATTGCTTCCCAAAGACAGAATGTAGCGTCCCGGACGTGTTTTATTCAGAAGTACAGCCATAGCCACAGCCAGAATGATAAGCAAAATAAAGCCTGTTGGTATTCCTGCCTGGGGAAGCCCCGGCGCTTTCAGCTTAAAAAGGCTTCGAAAGGCTCCTCCGGAAGCCGTTGCCTGCGGGAAGGTTACGGTAGCTGTATTGGTGACAATAGAGCCTAAGCCTCTGGTAATCATCATAGTTCCCAATGTGGCGATAAAAGCCGGGAGCTTCATAACCGATACCATAATTCCGTTAGCCAGTCCGAATAATCCTCCCAAAAGAACAGCCAGAACCACACACACCGGCATAGGCAACCCGGCCTTGGTAAACAGAGTTCCTGTTATAAGGGAGCAGCAGATACAGGAGGTTCCTATGGATAAATCAATCCCTCCGGTAATGATAACAAAAGTCACGCCGATTGCCATGAATCCGATATAATAAGAAGAATCCAGGATACTGATAATGGTGCTGTATTTTGCGAAATTTTCCCCAAAAAACCAGAAAAACAGGAATAACACTACTAATGCGATAATTGCTACTAATTTTTGAGTACCGATTGCCTGAAGCAGGCTCCCATGGTCTTTTTGGGTCTGATTGATCTTATCTTCCATTTTCATAATTCCTCCTAGTTAATTTCTTATGGTGGCAGCATGCATGATCTTTTCCTGGGTCGCCTCATCAATGTTTATTTCTCCAGTCTTGCGCCCCTCACACATAACCAGAATCCGGTCGCTCATCCGAAGAACCTCGGTCAGTTCTGAGGAAATCATGATAATTGATTTTCCCTGTTTGACCAGTTCATTCATCAGCGTGTAGATTTCACTTTTCGCCCCCACATCGATCCCTCTGGTTGGCTCATCAAAGATCAGGATTTCACAGTCCCTGGTAAGCCATTTGGCAATCACCACTTTCTGCTGGTTACCCCCGGATAGATTTCTCACCTGCTGATGAACAGAAGGAGTTTTGGTTTTCAAGGCTTTCACGTACTTCTCCGCCGTCCTTACCTCCGCCTTGTTGTCAAGAAACAGCCCTCTGGTAAACTGCGGTACAGAAGACATGGTGGTATTTACCACCACCGACTTTTCCACGATAACGCCATACCGTTTCCGGTCTTCAGATAAATAGCCGATTCCGGCTTTTACCGCATCTTTCGGCGAACGGATATCCACCTTTTTTCCATAGACGAAAATTTCTCCGCTATCCTTTTTATCCGCACCGAAGATAGCCCTGGCACTCTCCGTGCGTCCAGCTCCCATAAGCCCGGAAAAGCCCAAAATCTCCCCCTTATGAAGTTCGAAGCTTAAATCCTTTACGGCTCTTCCTACATTTAAGTTCTCCACCTTAAGAACCACCGGAGCATCCTCTGGCACGCTGCTTATTATCTTAGGCGCCTCATAAACGGTCCGTCCCACCATCATGCGAATGATATCATCCTTCGTACACTCCTCAGTAATCAGGGTCCCCACATATTCACCGTCACGCATGACGGTAACACGGTCCGTGATCTGATTGATCTCATCCATCCGGTGGGATATGTAAATAATTCCGATTCCTTTGTCACGCAGGTCCCGGATGATTTTGAACAGCTCATTGATTTCAGACTCCGTCAGGGCCGCCGTTGGCTCATCGAATACAATTACCTTGGCCTCTGTGGAAATAGCCTTTGCTATTTCACACATCTGCTGCCGCCCTACCGTCAGACGCCCCATATTTTCCTTTGGATCTATTTTTATATTCAGCTTACGAAAAAGCTCTGCTGCATCCTCTGCCATCTTTTTGTCATCTACAAGCCTTCCGTTCATCCGCTCTCTTCCGATAAAGATGTTTTGGGCGACGGTCAGATGATTCATCATATTTAACTCCTGATGAACGATCACGATTCCTGCGTCCTGGGCCTCCTTTGGGTTTTTAAACTGAACTTTCTGTCCTTCAAAGACAATGATTCCTTCGTCTCTGCTGTAAATCCCTGTCAATATTTTCATTAACGTGGATTTTCCTGCGCCATTCTCTCCCATAAGCGCATGAACCTCTCCCCGTTTCAGCTCCAGACCGGCCTTTTTCAGCGCATAAACCCCTGCAAAGGATTTGTCAATATCCTTCATGGTCAAAATAACTTCTCCCACTGATCTCCCTCCGTTCCTCTCCGTCTCTTAATCTTGACTCAGTATATCAGGATGAGGTTTTTTAAAAAATCGAAAAACCTCCCAAAATAGGTTAAAATATTACTTTTTCAAGTATTTTAACCCTTTTTGGAAGGTTCTTTTCCTTCTTCTTTCTATTGGCTGTTGATCTCTTCTTTTTTCGTTGCCCTGCTTCCCAGAAATGGAAACAGCAGCTTTTCATTTTCCTCGGTAAAGATATCCCCCACAGTAACAAGCTTAGAGCCGGAGTTTAAAAACAGATCGGTTTTTTCTCCTTCTATGCGTTTCACTGCCTCTTCAATCCCCAGATACCCCATATTAAACGGATTCTGAATAGCCAGGGCCTGATATACACCGGATTCCAGAAGCTGAATCTGAGATACGGAATTATCAATTCCAAAGGTTTTAACCTTACCCTTAAGCCCCAGATCCCGTACTGCGCTGGCGGCACCGAGCGAGGAATACTCATTAAATCCTGCAATAATATTGATATCAGGATGCCTTTCTAAAAGCCGTAAGGTAACATCATAGGCCTCCTGATAGATAGAATCACAGAATACCACTTCTTTAATGGCTTCAGCCTCTTTTCCCAGGCCTTCCCTTATTCCCTTCTCCCGGTCTATGGCAGTAGAGCTGCCTTTTACATGTCCTACCAGACCGATTTTAGGGTTCTCCGGAAGAAGTTCCTTCATATACTCCCCCAGCCTTCTTCCAATTTCCACATTGTCCGTGGCAACAAGAGGAATCGACAAGCTTTCATTGATATTGGAATCAATGAGAACAACCTTAACTCCCTGATTTACTGCCTGTCTGATGCTGGATGTCGTTTCCTCATAGGAGCAGGGACTGACTAAAATCGCATCCGGCCTTTTCCCCGCCGCTTCCAGTATCAGCCGGTTCTGCCCTTCTACATCCGTTTCTGTTTCCGGAGCCATCAGGCTTAATTCTACGTTATACTCTTTTGACGCAACCTGAGCTCCAGCTATAACGGATGACCAGAATTCGTTGCTCTCGTCAATCTTTTTGGGAATCAGAATAATCTTTGGTCCTGCCTTCTCTCCGGTTGTTTCATAAAGCTGATAGCAGATTCCAAAAACTGCTCCCAGTAAAAGCAGGTACGTTCCCAGCTTAATGACTGTGCTCTTTTTCACCTTCACCGCCTCCCTCCATGTCCGGGATTCGGACAATAGCTGCAGTTCCACCCTTGGGGCTGCTTTCATAACAAAGTCCGTATTCCATGCCATAATATAGTTTCAGCCGGGTCTGCACATTATACACTCCCACTCCATTTCTCTCATAGTTGACCTTATGCTTTTGAAAAATAGATTTCATCTGTTCTTCGGTCATCCCTTTTCCGTTATCCGTTACCTTCAGTATAATATCCCTTCCCTCCGGGTAGGCCTCAATCCGGATAAGCCCCCTGCCGCTTTTATATTTAATGCCGTGGTAAATGGCGTTCTCAGCCAGAGGCTGCAAGACCAGCCTAATCACCGGCTTCTCCAATATAGCTTCATCAATGGCCATTTCATAATCCAGCTTGTCCTTATAGCGCATCTGCTGAATATCCAGGTAATTCTTTACATAATCGGTTTCCTGCCTTATGGTAAAAAGTTCCTGATCGCTGCTGATGGAACGCCTTAAAAGCCTGGCTAAGGCCATGGTCATATGGACCACCTCACGGTTCTTTCCGGCTTCGGCCATCCACACAATGGAATCCAGCGTGTTGTAGAGAAAATGGGGATTAATCTGAGACAGCAGGGCCTTCATTTCATTCCTGCGTTTTTCCTCCTGTTCCCGGATGTTTTCCGCCATCAGCTTCTGAATCTCATCTGCCATCATGTTGAATGCATTACCCAAAGTTCTGATTTCATGGTCAGGAATTCTGGTTAGATCCACCTGTTCAAATTTTCCTCTTTCCACCCGTTTCATGGAATCCTGCAGAAGAATCATGGGCTTTGTTATTCTGCGGGAAAGGATTGTCACGGCTGCGGTCAGAACCAGGCACAACAACAGGGTAACCAAAGTATAGATCAGCTGGGTCTGAGAACGGTTCTTTAAAAGCTCTGAAGTATAGGCTACTCCCACTACCGTCCAGCCTGTTTTTGGGGATACAGTTATAGTATAAAGTTTCTGTTGCATGCCCTTACCGCTTAAGAAATATTCCTCCCTGCAGTCTAGTACATCTTTAATCTGTTCTTCCTTTAAGCCGCTGTAGATCAACTGCTGCTTGGGATGGTAGAGAATGTTTCCCTTTTTGTCCAGAATAAATACATATCCTCTGGCTCCCAGGTCAATTCGTTCGCACTGCTCCTCAATGGCCTTGTAATTTAAATCAATAAAGAAAACTCCCTGATTTTTTGTTCTGCCCGGATACCTTAAGGGACTACTTAAGGTCACTACCCAGGGGTATTCGTTCATGATGATGTTCTGCACCCGGGAGGAAGAAAGAACCGTCATCCCTTTACCGGTCTCCAAAGCGTCCCGGTACCAGGCCTCGTGGAGAATATCCGCATAAGGATTTAAAGTCTGGGTTCCGTCATTTATCAGGATATTATTCGGACCTGCCACAGCGCCGATATTGTAAATATCATCCCGTGTTTCCCTTACCAGCCGGAACCGTTCCAGTACGCTGCTTCTTAACTCTTCCCTGCGGACCGGATCCTTTTCCGAAAATAAATACCGCAGCAGGTCCTTATCGCCTGACATCAGATAGGAAATATTCTCCATATAATCGAGATAGGAATCTATGTTATGGTTCGCCTGCTCAATCAGCTGCATGGTGCCGTTTACGGAATTGTTCAGAACATTTTTTTCTGTATACCGGAAGGAAAAACCATAGATCAGAAGCAGGGCGGAAAGGATGATTGGAAGGAAACAGATCAGCATGCCGGAGCGGATGCTTTTAAATTGAAAACGGAACCTCATTTATCTCCTCTTTTCCTTTGCATATTCTGTAGGCGTCTTCCCAGTTGCCTTTTTAAAGGCAAGGCTGAAATAATGGGGATCTGTGAATCCGGTCTTATCGGCGATCTGATAAGTTTTTAAGCTGGTAGTTTCCAGAAGTTCTCTGGCCTTTTCCATGCGGGTATCACTTAATACCTCTACGAAGCTCTTTCCGATGCATTCCCGGAACATGGCACTGAAACGGCTGGGACTCATGGCCAGATAGCTGCATATGGACTGAAGATTTAAAGAGCTCTCACCATAATGGCTTCTAATATAATCCACGGCCAGTACCGCCCGCTCATTTCCCTTCTTATCCTTTACCTCTGCCACGGCATCTACAAGTCCTCCGAACATCGCCTCCAAAGCTGACCGTTCTTCCTCCAGAGACTTTTTTCCGTCTATTTGCGAGATATATTTATTTACCTGCTCGTACGCCTCAAAGCCTTCCATACCCATTACCTCCAGCATGGACCTGGCCTCAGAGAGCGTATGAATGATGATGCTTTTGGCACGGTCCTTTTTTAAAAAGGATTCCTGTATCCGCATGCAGAGACTGAAAAGGGCCTCTCCGGCTATCCTTTTTTCTCCTTCCCGGACCGCGTTAAGTAAATTTTCCTGCAGTTTTTCCCATTCTTCAAAAACAGCCGCTTTCTCAGCCCTTTCCCTGTACAGAATGGCTCCCGCCTCCTGGCTGTAGCGGTATTCCAGCATATCCTCTGCCTCCTCATAGGACAGATAGAGCTGCGCCGTACTGTTTACAGAACATCCGATTCCAATGGTAAGCCTGATTCCCATGCAATCTTTCACGCTGTCTGAAATTACTTGAAACAGCTTTTCTGCCTTTTCCCCCCAACGTTCATGAAAGTTCCCAAGCAGCAGAAAAACAAGCTGGTGGTCCAGTTTCTGAATCACATACCCAATACCTGATCTTCCAATGATTTCAGCTGCAATATTATAAACAGCAAAGCACAGAAGTTCTGCTGACTCCTTATCCTCTCCCCTGATTTCCGCATCCCCGACAGCGACCATACACTTAGAACCACGAAGAGCAATGCCATAGGATTTAAGCTCTGTCTCCAGTTCAGCAGCAGAACTGTTCCCACAGATCAGGCGCATCAGAAGCTTTGACTTTAAGACCTCTCTATTCCTCAGCAATTTTCTTCTTTCCCGGCTTTCCTGATCCAGCTTTTCGCGTATGCCGTCAAGGGCCTGTCCCAGCTCTACAAGAGAAAAAGGCTTCAGAATATACTCCCTTACCCGGTATTTTAAAGCCTGTTTGGCATATTCAAAATTATCATAGCCGCTTAATATGACCACACAGATATGCGGATATTCCCTGGAAATCAAGCGGCTTAGCTCCAGGCCATCCATATAAGGCATACAGATATCCGTCAGAACTACCTCTACCGGATTGTCACGGATATAATCCATGGCATCCTCCCCATGCTGAAAACACCCCTTCAGCTCAAATCCCCTGCTGCCCCAGTCCATGGTTTCCTTTACTGCCTCACGGACTAAAAATTCATCATCAACAAGAACCACACGATACATAAACCTTCCCCATTTCTGACTCTCATTATAATACACAGTGCTTCTTTTGCCTAGAAAAAAACAAGGCTTAAGCAGACGAATCCTCTTAAGCCTTTGGTTTTTTGCTATTCTGTTATTTTTGATCCACGTCCATGATTTCCACACCTTAGAACCAGTAAGAAGTTACAGCAAGAGTGATATCCACTCCTAATTTTTAAACTGGTCTGCACAGGTTGCACTTTCTGATACTCTTTTGATGACAGTTTCTGAATTTATTACAATTACCGGTTCGCTGTTACTGTAGAGAATATTCTCCTCAAAAGTCTACTTTCCCCAAGTATATTCGTAATTTGATTCTTCCTAAATAATATTTTAATATTTCTATTATACTATTACCGTCACTTTGTTTCTTGTGATTTAATAGCAAAAAACATAATAATATTCATGTTTTCACCTAATAATGCCAAAAAATAGAAAGAAGGGCTTACACTATTTTAACCTCAATGAACAAAATGAACAAAACCCAGCATTAACCCTGGGTTTTGTCATTCATTTTTATCGGGTGGGCAAAAATCAACTCGATTTAATTAAAAAGTCAAAAGGAATTTATGGATGCAAGAGTTCTTCTTGTATTACTTATGAAATATCTTCGTATTCAAAAAAATCAAAATCCGCATAATGTTGGTGAAACATTCGATCTGCACAGGTCATACCTACAAATGTTCCTGTAAACTCTCCATATTTACAATATTCATCTGAAAACTTCGTAGTATCAAACTCTTTGCCAATACGAAAATACTCTTCTCCATCGTAACTCCATTCAAAGAAGGTCTTACGGTTTTCAATTCGAAGCCGGAAATAAAGAGGCACATCCTTTACCGGAATTCTAGTATCCAGATACTCTGTTCTTGTTCCGTTTTCCAACTGTATCACGGAAATAGCACTTTGTCCCAATGTCTGACTATAATATTTTCTTAAATTGATATAATTCATATTATCATAATACAGAATTAATCCTGCACTATGCTGATATATCTCAGGCTTAAATTCCATTTTAGTGGTTATGACTGCATTTACTGAGGTTAACTTTCTGGCAAGAATGCTCACTTTGTTTAATGAAGTTCTGGATTCCTGACCTCGGATACGCACATATCCCGGCCTTGCTTTGACATCCGTAAAGCTTTCCGGTGAAATCCTTGGTGCATAATACTGGATTCCTAATGTATCACTGTTAAAATCATCAAAGTCCGGGATCTGTGGCATCGGATATTCCGGAAGCTTACTTTCTTCAAAACTTTCTTTTGCAAGATTGCTTTGATCTGCCATCCGCAGCCACCCATCATCTGTCCACATCATTTTCTGCATGGCTGTTTCTCTTCCCAGCGTGCACCGCAGCTCTGGTACAAATGGTCTGGCTGTTAAGTGTACCAGATAAACTTCTCCCAATTCATTTTCCACGTAGCTTCCATGCCCTGATTTTTGCAGCATTGACTCCGGATTGTAATATTTCGGTTTCAAATGATCCGGATCTTTTCTTTCGTTAAACTCTCCGGGAATAGAAGTCACGATTGGATTCTTGGGATCTTTTTCATAAGGACCCCAGACATTTTCTGAACGTCCCATTGTTACGCTGTGACCATACCCTGTACCGCCTTCCGCACACATAATATAATAAATTCCTTTGCGCTTATACAGATGCGGTGCTTCAATGCAGCCCCTGTCTGTCCCCCCCTGCCAGAAACGTTTGGGATAACCGATAATCTTCTTTTCAACAGGGGAATACTCTGCAATACAGACTGCCCCCGGCTTTTCATATCCTTCCCTTGTCTCCCATTCCAGTGAAACAATATATTTTTTCCCGTTATCCTCATGGAGGATGGACGCATCAAAGCCTGCCGAATGAAGATAGATTGGTTCACTCCATGGACCCTTTATATCACTGGCTGTAATCAAATAGTTATCGACATCGAAATATCTTGCGTTCATAGAATTCATAACACCGTAGATCACATAGAACAGCTTCTCTTCTTCGCAATATGTCAAGCATGGTGCCCAGATTCCTTTCGCAGACGGTAATTTTCTAATATCTGCCTGTTCTTCACTGCGAATGACATGAGTATACAATTCCCAGTTTTTTAAATCTTTTGAATGATATATGGGAAGCGACGGCATCCATTCAAAAGAAGATACTATGACAAAATAATCATCTCCGGCCTTGCAGATACAGGGATCGGGATTAAATCCTGGAAATATTGGATTTTTCATCATATGATTCGCCATCTCCTTCTTTATACATGTTCAACGGGAAACCACCCCTGAGCTGCTGATTTGCCAAAATCCCAGGAATCCCAGCCAATCCATACCGGTTCATTGACTGTATCCAGCAACAGCTTATAATTCCAGTAAAAATATCCTTTTCCGCAATTCCATGCATCCAACTGTACTTTTGCAAGTTCCTCATAGATTTCCTTTTTTTCCTCAGGCGTATAAGATTCCTTTTCCACCCCTTCTATGCCATTAAGTACCGATTGTCCGCCTTTGGTGTCATGGCCGCATACAAGCGAATTAAACAAGCACCATTCTCCGCAAATGACAGAACAATACTGCGCCATCTCTTTGATGGATGCCTCATATTTTTCTTTCACATAAGTGACATATCCTTCCACATTTTGCGGACAACCGTCTATTTCTGCCATCATCAGATATTGGTGGGTATCCAAAATAATATTTTCAAACTCTTCTTTTTGCATGAAATCCTTCCAGACGGAAAAATTAAATCCATCATGAAATACTACCGCCTTTTCTGCCGTCATATGTTTCCGAATCCGCCCATACGCTTCTGTATAGAATTGTTTGAGAAACTCCATGGGAACCGGAGCGTTATTCTTTGCCATTTCCTTATCTACCGGCTTGTACCTTTCCTCTATATTGAAAGAGTCCCATGCCGCTTCTGTTAATGGTTCATTGACAGGTTCAATGCCAAGAAGACCTTTTCTATTTCCATATCGTTCTGCTAATTTTTCCAAAAGGTCTAATGTGAATTCCACATTTTCTCTGCTGCTTGCCCAAGTACACACCCCGGATAATCCACCATTATCAAATCCATTCTGGCTGCCTGGCACGGTATGTAAGTCAATCAAAATCTGCAATTCATACTTTTCTGCCCAGCCAAATGCTTTATCCAGTTCTTCAATACAACCAATAAAAGGGGGGCAATCACCAAATATAAAATAGGGAACCGGTATTCTAACAGCATTCATATGGTGAGATTTAATAATTGCAAAATCCCTTTCCGTGATATACTCACTGCGATGCACCTTTATTCTTGCCTCATACACTTCTTTGGACAGCTGTCTGGGAAGATAATATTCATCTTCAGCTGTTGTTCCGGCAAATAATGCTGGACTCATCCATTTCTCCAGCACCAGCCAATTTCCAAGATTTACGCCTTTTATCTGCATTGTTCTCCTCTCCTTCTTCTATTTACTTAACAAGGAAATCTTTGAATTTTTCTGTCACTTCTATATCATCATCACTATCCACTAGTAATGTCAGCGGCTGCTCCAAATCCAAACTGAAAATTCCCATAATAGATTTTGCATC
This sequence comes from Lacrimispora celerecrescens, assembly GCF_000732605.1. Lineage (GTDB taxonomy): Bacteria > Bacillota > Clostridia > Lachnospirales > Lachnospiraceae > Lacrimispora > Lacrimispora celerecrescens_B. Next base: position 33,931 of record NZ_JPME01000018.1, read on the forward strand.
TACATAATATTTTCCCGTCTGTAGATCTACATCACAGCTATATTTTGAACATATATGATTAAACTTCTCTACTTCTTTCATGCTGTTTAATTTTACACTTTTTTTAATCAAATCTTTACCTCCTGTGATTTTCTATATTTATTTGGCCGCACGTTCTTTTAAGTCTGCAATAATTCCATCAAATTCTTTATCCAGTTTCCAGAACTTCATAATAATCAATCCGATTACATATACCCCTATTGGTATTAATACAAAGCAGATACGAATAGAAAACAGTGCGGAAGCGGACTGTACTGCCGCTCCTCCTATGTATCCTCCCGCTGCCAGAATCCATCCAAGCATTGCAGAACCAAGGCCGCTTCCAACCTTGTACCCGAAACTGCAGGCGCTGTTCACCAATCCGGCTGTCCGGTATCCTGTCTTCCACTCTCCATAATCAATGGTATCTGATACCATTGCCCACATGGTAGCTCCGCCACAGGCTCCGCCGATACCGCGAATAATACTGGAAATGATTATTAACGCTGCGGAACCGCCTGAATAACTGAGAACCAGCATTCCTACAATACTTACAACTAACCCTGCCGCAAATACATTTCTTTTTCCAAATCTCTTTACAAAGTTTGCGATAAGAAACATACAAACAATCTGAGCTACATTCATTGTGCTGTTAATGGTTGCTACCAAATTAGAATCGCCAAGAATTTCTCTTGCAAAATAGACAGTTGCCCCTCCACTGATCGAAAGATTCAGAAAGAAAATGGCAAGTAATACCGTAATCATAATCCAATACTTATTTTTTAATAGTGCTTTAATTCCTTCTTTAAATGAGACGACAGTTTCTTCCCCTGTTTTCTCTTCCTCTACCGTTTTTACTCTTTCCTTCGTGCCAAAGAAATTAATTAAAAATGCAACCACTGACAATAACCCTAACACACAAAATGTCTTTGTCCAGGCACTGGCATTATTACCAAAGAATTCCACTAACGGCAAGGTAAACGTATTAATGATCAATGTTCCTGCTGTTGCAAGCAGGTTTCGGAAAATACTGAGTACGGAACGTTCATATGGATCTTGTGTCATTAACGCATTTAATGTAGAATACGGAACATTAATTGCAGTATAGATAACGGTAGAAGCCAAATTATATGTAATAAATACATACACTAATTTAGGTGTCTGTGCCCATCCCGTGGGTACTGAAAACAATAAAACTCCCGACACTGCAAATGGGATGCACATTCTTAACAGCCAAGGTCTTGCTTTCCCAAAACGAGATTTTGTTCTATCTACAATCACCCCCATAATAATATCACTGATTCCGTCAAAAACTCTTGATACAAGCATAATCGTTCCTACAGCCGCTGCACTTACCCCAGCATAATCCGTGTAATAGAATAACAGAAAAGCCGTCATTGAAGTGTAAATTATATTACACCCGAAATCTCCACACCCATAGGAAAAACGCTCCACGAATCTTCGCAAAGTTAATTTTGTCTTTATTTCCATAATTTTCTCCTTACTTTTACAAAAACGTTTGCAATAAAAGTCTATATAAAATTCGGCGCGCTTTATATTATGCTTAAAATATATCATAAGTATTTTTTTCATCATAGATTTTATCTTGACGATAAGGTAGGTCAATATTGACTTTTTCCCTTCATGTATTATACTTAATTTGAATCCATACAGAACCGGATAGATATCAAGGAAAACAAATTATCATAACTTAGTTTGGGAAAGGCGCCTATATGAAAGAACCAGCAGAACAGCTTCGCATACACGAATATGTGGAAATACCGTCTACAAAAGATATTTATTTTAAACATTATTTTGATCAGGGGCGTCTGGTATCTAATCACTGGCACAATGAAGTGGAGATTATTTATTTGTTAAAAGGAAATCTGGATGTTTCCATTGGCAGCAAGACCTTGCATTATCAGGAAAGCGACCTTGTTCTTATTAATTCCAAAGTAGTTCATTCAACCGTATGTACAGCACCTAATGAATCTATATTGGTGCAAATCCCTTACACTTTTTTAAAACGGTATATACCGGACATCGATAGATATATGTTTTATATAGACTGTTTTTCTACAAATCCGATTGTCCAGACAAAAATTTCCCAACTAAAAGAAACGCTAAAAAAAATGCTCATTGTTACAGAATATCACCCTGAAGGAGAATGGTTACACTTCGGGTCCCTTCTATTTGAATTGCTATATTTTCTATACCACGATTTTAAAATTACAGATCCTCAAGCCGGATTTCAACAACAAGCGAAAAGTCTAAACAAATTGGATTCTGTATTAGATTACACGCAAAAGCATTACAGCAAATCGATTTCTCTAGATGAAATTGCTGATATTGCAGGATTCCAGTCCCAATATTTTTGCCGTTTGTTTAAAAAAAATATGGGGGTGACTTACCTGCAATATCTAAACGAAATCCGCTTATCACACATTTATCAGGATTTAATTACAACTGAACTTCCGATCCAGGAAATATTGGAGCTTCATGGATTTACCAATTATAAATTATTTCGAAAAGTATTTGCTCAGAAATTCCATATGACACCTTCAGAGATCAGAAATTTACAAGGTGAAATGCAATAATAACTATACTTCCAAGTTAGAGCCCGCCCATGCCAAGCAAACCCAAAAAGCGAGCCGCTTTGCACTGCTCTCGCAGCGCCACGGCTCGCTTTTTGTTATATATCAGAAACTAAAAGTTGTTAATCGCAATTTATTTTACCGTTGTCCAATCGGCAGGCTGCACCTTCAGAGGCGATTTTTTCTTTAGATTCTGCAACACCTCGGACAGCTTTTATAATTTGTGTTAGTGGCTGTGCACCATTGATTTGATATTTTCCATCTAAAATGAGGCATGGAACTCCATTGATGCCATATTGATTTGCAAGAAGTAAGTCTTTCTCCACCGCTTCTTTTGTATCACCACTGTTATAATATTGCTCCCATTTCGTAAAGTCTATGCCACTTTGCCTGATGCATTCGTTAATGATATCCAGATCCTCAATGTTGTGATTTTGTACGAATAAGGCATTTTGCAGGGCGTCAAAAACGTCCCAATATCCTGCGTCGCCTGCAGTGAAGTATGCCGCTTTACATGCAGTAAGTGCTTTCATGGAAGCCGGGAATGGAAATTCTGCCTTATGCATTCCAGAGATGTTAAACCTATGCAGGTCATCATTTTGATTTGCCTGTTCCCAGTGGCTCAGAATTTCGATCTTAGCCGCTGCTCTTGAACCAAACATCGCCTCAAAGTCGCGTTCCGATTTGACCAATGCATAAGATCGATGCACGATTTGCGCTTCTGGCATCATTTTTTGTAGCTGGCGCATCCGATATGACATTGGGAAGCAAAAGCTGCATATTACATCATGGAAAAACTCTATAGTCACATCTTTCATAATAACACTCCTTATCTCTTCTATTTCATAGTATGAACAATATCCATTCAGTTCTTTGTATTTCTTTATCTATATACTCTTCTATTCTAGTAAAAAATACTACATCGCTTATTTCTAATTATTGAAATTGTACCAGCTTTGCATTTGGACCATTGGCTGCTATAAACTGTTGAATTGCAGTTCTAATATTTGTATTCATATCATTGTCCTCCCTTTTATTATATCATCTTATACTGTGCTCGACGCCCACAATCCACCATCTTTTCAAATTGGATTATATTCGGATATTCATCTTTTACGTAATTAAAAAATTGCTTTCCAAAAACTCCTGCAACACCTCGCCCAATTGTCCACTCATTTCCATAAAGTTCAGGAAGCGTAAAAGAATCGCCAGGCTTGTACTGCTTCAGAGCTCTTTTTACAGCCTCTGCTGGCGTAAAGATTGTAGTTAAATTAAACAACTTATTACGAATGCAATCTTGAATGGATATCCCATCCTGCTTTGCCATCTCTTCTAACTTCTGATAATATTCTTCATTTAATGAGAATTTGATTGTTGGCATATCTGCTTCTCCTAATCTAATTTGTTGATTGTTTACATTTTTATTGGCAATGATTTTGTTTTCTGTCTTATCTCTCTGATACAATGCAGGTCCATGCATGAATATATAATACTCCGCAGGTCCCTGTTCTGTCAATAGATTTTCTGTTAAATAAAGACCGACCAGTACTTTTACCAGTCGGCCAAAATCTTTCTATTCATTATATACCACTTTGCCATTTTACCTTCTCCACAAACAATCTACTTTATCACAATATTGTAGAGATGAATTATAAACATACCTAATTTTTGCAGCCATTTTCGGTAACAATGGCACTCAATGTTGCGCCACCGATAACAGGGCTTACATTAAACGTAACTACAACCAGATAGGTGCAGCAGTCATTCATACAGGTGGCGCAATCACATACATTGAAGTTAAAAGTATCAGACACCGTTGTAGCAGCTGATCTGGAATAAACATATATCCCACTAACCGGAATGAGGGCCACCTGATCTGAACATTCTTTAAAGATTTGAAATCTGTAGCTGCCTGTTACTCCTGAAACAATATTCGCAGTAAATGAAAGCAGAATACAAGGATGCTCAAATTCTGAGGTATTAATCTGTAATGTAGTAATTGTACGCGTTATATCTACTCCAGTTAAATTGGGAAATGAAACATATCCTGGACTTCCGCATCTTAATACAGTTGCGTTTAATTTCTCTTGTTCTTTCTCACAACAACAGTCATCGCAATAGTATTCACATTCACAGTCATGATTCATATTAAAATCTCCATTGTTTATATATTTAAGTCAATCGGATATTCGCAATCCGCTATGATACTTGCTCATGCCCTATAGCTGCAGCCGAAGCTTATCAGATAGGGCTTGCCCATGACACAAGTATGTTACCACCCACCTCTTGCCTTTCCGGCATTGAAGCGGGGATTTTTTGATGAGGTTATATTTATAACAATTTTAATACTTTTCACCTGCATCTTATACTGTATTATAGTATGAAAATTTTAGAATTGTGAGTAGCCCAGTATAATTATACTTCTAGATGGCACTCTTGCGAATATATCAAGGCAAAAAGCCTGCTTGTCCTCATAGCTATTACTGTCTCAGTTGCTAAAATAGCGAAAAATAGGGCGATTCTGCCTAGGCAAATAACCTTGGCATTCAGAACAGTTATTACAATAGTTTTGAAATTTCTTAATGATGCAATTTTAATGACCATCAGGCCTGGCATCTCCTTGGTATCAGGATATATCTTCAATTTTCGATGTCTAATATAATAAAAAACTGCTAACAATAAACCCCCTATGTACTGAGGACTTTAGTCTTAGCAGTTTTCCATTTAATATTTGGTACAAACAGTATGATAGCCCATCACCCTCTTTAAACTACACATTTACGTTTGTGAGTCTGCTTTTGGGGTGAAAGAAATACAACCGCCTCCACATGTGCCGAGACAGTAGTTCTATACTATATAATGAAACATATTGAAATTATATCATTGAAATTTCATCCTCTTAATACAATCTTCTAATGACTCCATCAGAACCTTTGCCTCTTCAAATTCATTCTTTTGAAGCAACTGTTGAATTCTGGTTTCTGTCTCTTTTTTCGTTTGTTCCAGCAGCAGATAATCTTTGTCGAAATGATTGGCATAAATCATCTGTCGGAATTTACGGTTGCTCATTCTGCGCACAGTATTATCTTCTACGAAAAGTACATAGTCCATGCAATTGGCTACCGTATAATAATCATGGGATACCATAAGAATTGCACCTTTATACTCTGAAATTGCCTGTTCTAATGCAATCTGTGCATAAACATCCAAATGACCAGTCGGTTCATCCAGCAGTAGGAAGTTGGCGTTTTCTAATGAGAGCACCGCTAATTGAAACAAATCCTTCTCTCCACCAGATAATTCACTTACTTTCTGATCAAGCGTCTCTCCTTCAAAACCATATTTTTTCAAATAGTTCTCTATATCATTTTTTGTACTAAACCCTTTTTCTTCGAAAACTTCGATCATCGTTTTCGCGTCGTCATATAGTGTACCAGTAATCTGGGAAAACATGCTAACCTTTGCATCTTCGCTAATCCTGATCGTTTCTTTCTTATTTTCAAAGATTTCACGCAGCATTGTTGTTTTTCCGCTTCCATTATTCCCCACAATTGCTACATGCTCTGAAGGCTTCATCTCAAAATTCACATGCTCTAAAAGCTGCTCATCAAAAGCAACGCTATAATCCGTCAATTCCAGAATATTTTCATCTGCCACTTCGTTTTCCAGTCCAAAATAAATCTCCGGCTGTTTGATATCCACGAAAGGAGCCTTTGTTTTTCTTGCTTTCAGCCGATCCACCAAGGTCTGCCTTGCGTGTACGGCTCTTCCAAGGGATGCGTTGTCCATTTGAGTCGCTCTCGCTCTGGATTTTTGTAAGATTTTACTTTGACGGTCGATCTCAGCCTGCTCGGCAGCTGCTACTTCTTCTAAATCAATCTTCGTGGCGAGAAGTTCATAATTATACTCTGTATAGGTTCCATCAAATTCCTGAATATCCATGTTTTCCATGTGAAGAATCTTGTTAAAGCAATGGTTTAACAAGTACCGGTTGTGCGTGATAATAAGAAGCGTTCCTTTGTGGGCATTGATCAGATTTTTTAACGCATTCAGATGTTCAAAATCCAAAAACACATCCGGTTCGTCCATGATTAAAAACCTTGGACTCAGCATCATCTCTCTGATTACCTGAACCAGCTTAAATTCTCCGCCACTAAGACTACTGATCTTCTGTTCTTCTAACTTTTGCAGATTGGCTAGTTTTAATTGCTTCTTAATATTGATTTCGTAAGACTCTCCATCAATTGCATTCCACTCATCTAATTCTTTTTGATACTCCTCAAAGATCTTTTCCAGATCTACAGCTGTCTCCATTTCCTTATAAAATTCAAAGAGTTTCTGCTCATGCTTTACAAACTCATCGCTAATATACTGGAACACGGTCATATCTTCTTTTGGATCTAATTGCGAAAATTGACTGACATATCCAATTCTGTCTGTGTTGTCAATTATTATTTTTCCATCGTACAGATACTCTTCGGAATGCATCAGTAAATCGAGTAACGTACTTTTTCCCGTACCGTTAGTACCAATCAATGCACAATGTACATCATCTTCTATTGTAAATGAAACTTTTTTATATAAGTCCTTTTGCGGATACGAATAGGACAAGTTTTGAACCTTAATCATGGTTGCCTCCTATGGCATTTATTTTAGACACAATTCGACGCAAACCAATTATAACATGACAGTTTCTATTTATCGAGGTCTAATTTAATGAAGGTAAAAGCTGCCAACAATAAAACCCACAATATAAAACAAGGCACAGATTTTATCTCTATCCCTTGTTTATACTATCGGCTTTTGAGTATTTACAATAAATGTGTTGAGTGTTTATATAAGCTGAATGCCTGAAAAACATTCCATTCAATTCAATTTCCCATTATGCATATCAGTTGGTTATGAATATTTATGTAATAATTCTTTAGGAATATGACAATAATCATTCGGGCACCTATCTAATCGATCTTGATGTTCACCTGCACTTTTAATGTAATTCGTAAGTGGCATGACTTCCACTACAATTTTTTCCCTATCTGCTCTTTCTGTTATATAATTCTTGGCATCTTCCAAATGTTGAGGCACTTTACTGTATACACCTGTACGATATTTTTTTCCAACATCATTCCCTTGTTTATTCATACTGTATGGATCTATAATCTCAAAAAAATAATCCATTAGTTGAGAAATAGTTACAATATCAGGGTCAAATTCTGTTTTTACGCATTCAGCATATCCATCATACTCGCCTTCGAGAGTATTTGAGTGACCATTTGCCCGTCCTGCTTGAGTATTAATAACACCTTTTAGTGTTTTGATAAATGCTTGTACACCCCATAAACAGCCACCTGCAAAATATATTGTTTCAACCATAGCATTCACCTATTTTCTTTCGTCAAATATAAATAATCTATACTTCAAATTGGAATTTATTTATCTTATAGGCACTGCCTAACCATATTTGAGGAGGTTGCCAACATCTAAAAATAACATAGGCTATTCGTAGGCAATCCCCCCATAACAGGGCTTTTGATTCCTATAAAACAACGTATTTATAAGGAAAATAATACCACTGTGTCCACATTACTTGATGTGCAAATCTCTGTCTCGTTTATTGTTCCCCATAAATACAGCTTCCCTTTAACCGAGTGCCTCTTTTAACCCTTCAAAATCCAAATAGTCCTCAATAAATTGTTTGCGTAGTAAGTGAAAAGGAATAAACTCGTTATATTTACCGTCAATCTGTATTTTCTCAGGTAAAGGAAGTTCATATAAATCCAGATCAGATTTTATAATATCGGAAATAATATATTCCAATTCTTCTTTCGTTCCAGTAAAATTCACCTCTAAATAGACACAAGTAATCCAAGGATGTTTACTTTTTATTTTCCTTTTCAACAACGCATAATGAAGTGTTAATAGCTGTCGTGTCCCCACCCAAGGGAACACCGCATATTTTATATCGGAAAGAGGGGTAACCAGATTTTCTAAAATATCGCTATTTCGAGCAATGTATTGTATTTCCGTTAATCGTTCACGGCACCTTTCACTCAAGTACGGATACGACAAATCACCTTGAAGAATGCTGCGGACCTTTTTTACTAAAACAGTATGCAGCTCCGCATCGAAATCCACGTCCCAGTCAACGACTGAAATACCTGGTACTTTTTTAACAAAAATAACCTTTGATTTTGTATTGACATCAACCGTTTCCCATGTCATGCCCGCCAATGCAAAACGAGTTCCAACAGGGTAAATCTTATCAACAGTACCGATTGTGCGGTTTTCATCTTTAACAAGCAAATATTCCGGTGCAAGGAAAACCGTGAGAAAATGGTGACTATTTACAATCTTTTCTCCTTCTCTGCCGATCATCAAGCCCCCATGTTCTGTTCTCTGTAATTGCTCAATGTTAATAAGATGAGTCAATAACTGTTTATAATCCTCCTGGGAAATATGGCGAAAGCAGCCCAAAGTAAGGATAGCCTGCGCAAGAGCTGCAGGGGACAGTTCACCACTGCTTTTTAAGTGGCTCATCGTTTGATGGTACAAAAGGTTATACGCATGATGATGGGGATATATTGGTTCTATCCAATGGTCCTTTATATACAGCTCAATAATAGCAATCGTTCGGATAAACTCCCAATTGATAGGCCCCAGTGTATCAGCTGGATTGATTCGGATATCTTCAACAAAGGTAAATAGGAGTTGCGGAACCTGTCCTCGGCGTCCACATCTGCCAAGCCGCTGTGCAAAACTGGAAACGCTAAGAGGGGCGCCGATCTGTACTGCCTGATCGAGCGAACCAATGTCAATACCTAACTCCAATGTAACAGTTGCACCTGTGACAATTTTATCATCACTTGATTTCATTTCATCCTCCGTGTTTTCACGAAGCAACGCAGAAACATTTCCGTGATGAACCCGGTAAACATCTGGCGCCTTTTTTTGTATCGCAATTTCACGAAGATTCGCCATAACAAGTTCGGTTTCTTCCCGGCTGTTTGTAAAGATGATAGTCTTTTTGTCAAGCGTCATCTTAAATAAATATTCATAATGCTCACGATCACCCATATTCCCGCCTGTTACAACCTTGTTATCGCTTGCATCATTGTCAGCGATATCACGCTCATCGTGTAGGTTAACAAAACGTTCCACATGAAGTTTGATACGTTTCTTTCCATCTTCCGTTATAGGAGCGGCACAGTTACGGCCGGTACCTGTATTAAGCCAGTTCTGCGCGGAAGAAACATCACCCAGCGTTGCCGAAAGGCCGATACGCCTTGGATTTACGCCAGTCAGCTTTTGAAGACGTTCTAAAATGCATAACAGCTGAATGCCGCGTGCATCGCGCATAAACTGATGTACTTCATCAATAATGATAAACCGCAAATCAGAGAACATTTGGAGACATGCGCCACGCTTATTGGTTAGAAGGCTTTCAAGTGATTCCGGGGTGATTTGGATAATCCCTTCCGGATGCTTGATTAACTCATTTTTCTTGGTTTGTGATGCGTCACCGTGCCATTTGCAAACAGGAATATGGGAATCAACAAGTAACTGCTCAAGACGTTTGAACTGATCGTTAATAAGAGCTTTCAGCGGTGAAATATATATTACGCCTACCGAACGGGAAGGTTTCTCATACAGCTCTGTAAGCACAGGCAAAAAAGCCGCTTCGGTTTTACCAGAGGCTGTGCCAGAGGAAAGCAGTAAATTGTCATCACTGCCCCAAATGACCTCGCAAGAGGCAACCTGATTTCCACGTAATTCCTCCCATTTGTTCTGATATATGAAATCCTGTATGAAAGGAGCAAGTCTGTTAAATACATCCATCTTCGTTTACACCTCGAAATCTAAAAAATCACTGTGTATCGTTTCATCGGACAGACCACCCTTGGCCATCTCAAAGCTGTTGCTGCCTAAAATATCAGACACACTTCTATTTGGGTTCTGATGCAGAATATTGACAAGTTCGATGAAATCACGGATGATTTCTCTCGGAGTAATATGTGTGCCTGCACCAACACGATTATATTCCACGGTCAGAAAGTACAATAAATCCTCATGATTCATCGTTGGTGTATAGTTGTATAGCTGTGCATGAATGTCCCGCAGCTTTTCAACGAGTACATACACCTCTTCTTGCGTAAGCATTTGCAGCCTAATAATAGGAGCGGTTAAGTCCTTCATCTCGTCAGTGGCAAAATGTCCTTCTGCAAGGCGAGACCGAAGAGCTTCATAACTGAACATACCTTTGTATTTATCTTCAATGCACTGAGGTGTACCGCCGATTAAAAATCCAATATGCTTTGCCTTGCCCTGTAACACGTCATTATACATAGTCAGAATTTTTTCATAATTATTTTGTCTTGTGATGGAGTTTGGAATCTTATAAATATTGACAAGTTCATCAATGAAAACCAATAGCCCTTTATATCCGGCGTTTACTAAAAAAGCAGCAAATAATTTCAAAAAATCATACCATGTTTCATCCGTAACAATGAAATTAATATCCAAATCTGCCTTTGCTTCTTTACGGGATGCATATTCGCCACGAAACCACTTCAGTACATTTGATTTCATTGCGGCATCATCTTGTTGGTAGGCTCTCCAATAAGCAGCAACTGCCTTGGCGAACTCAAAACCGTTGACCATGCCCTCAAGAGAACCAGCTACGGCATATATCTGTTTTTCAACTAATTGATTGAACGCTTCGCCTTCTGCATCGGACTGTGCTCTTATAGACGCCTGTATACCTGAGATCCATTTTTCCAAAATCAACGGCAGTGCGCCACCATCCGGCTTTGATTTCGTTGAAAGATTTTGAATCAGTTCTTTGTATGTTGCAAGTCCCTGCCCTTTTGTTCCCGCAAACCGTCGCTCAGGGGAAAGGTCAGCATCAACCACAGCAAAGCCTTTTGCTGTAGCATAATTGCGTATGGTTTGAAGTAGAAAGCTCTTACCGCTGCCATACTTACCAACAATAAATCGAAAAGAAGCACTTCCATCCTCAATCATTTCAATATCATGTAAAATCGCTGCGATTTCCTGTGTTCGCCCTACGGTGATGTATTCAAGTCCTATGCGGGGAACGACACCGCCCTTTAATGCATTTATAAGTATATTGGCTATCCTCAACGGCAACTTATTTTCCATTATATTACACCATTTCCTTAATTTTATTTATATATTCTTCATATATAGTCAGACTATCGTCAAGTTCAAGAATGTTATCACCGATTGTGTCAATCGCCTTTTCATTAATACTGTCAGCCAACACTTCCAGCATAACTCCGTTGGCATCTGCAAAATGCTTCAGATTTGTATCCCCTTGAAGTATTAATTTAAGCGCATTCACTTCTGTTTCGCCGAGTATATGAAAAAGACTTGTCCAATTGTCTTGCATTGCTATAGGAGCGTCGGTAAAAACAGTTTGAGATATAGCAGGACTAGTCTCTGCTGTGCTTGATTCAAAATATATCATAGGTTCGATATCTGGCACGATCAGTTTTTCCTGAGTGTCATCAGCTTCAAGTCTTATTTTATGAAGAGAAGTTTCATCCACGGATACAACAATTTTCGTTGATTCTTTGTAATACTCAATCACCGCTTCGTGAATTATATTTTCAAGGGAAAGGCCCGCAGATTCAAGTTTCTTTATAAGTTCTTTGTCAACTAAATGAATATCAGCAGACAGCTTGTGTTTAAATTTTGTAACTTTTCTTAACTCGGATTCTGTTTGTTTCATAATATAGCCAATGAGTTGCCGACCGCTATTCATAGCCAGTGTGGAACTAAAAGACCAAAAGTTTTGAGAACATATATATATTTCTTTATCGGAAAACACAACTTTCTTATCCGGTCTATTAATTGCTGAATAAAACAATGCATCCTTGAAAGGCGTCCATACAGACATCTTATTCGTCGGATAAAAAATCAAATCGTCAAAAATGATACCTGCACTATTAAAAACAAATCTAAGTTTTTGGATTACCGTACAAAAACAATCACTGAGCTGCCCTTTTGTATCATCGGTAAAAAAAACTGATTTTCTGATATCATACTTTGAAACATTGCAAAATAAATCAAAGTTGTCGTTCATGTCTGTTTCGTACATGAATACTTTGGCATAATGTGCTTGTAGATTGTTTTCGCGGACAAATTCCTTAAATGGCTTCAGAAGATCATAATAAATATGGTAGTCCTTTATCCACTTAATCATGTATTTATCAATCGAGGAGTCAAAACGTTTGAAAGCTCTCCAGAAAAACATTAGCTTATCAAGTCCTTCCTGAGAGTCAGCCACTCCGATATTATGAATCAGCTCGTAAATATAAACAAAGGCATATGATAATGAAACATTTGTGACATTACCTTTTCTTACATCAGTCCGCCATGTAAAATATGTTCTGAGCTGCGCATAACTCATTTGCTGGTAATAAGGAAAATAGTTCGAAAATTCTACATAGCCATTGTAATCATCCTCGTAATCCTTCATGAAAACAGCTTGTTTATAGAATACTTTTGAATTACTAATCCGTGTTTGTTTGTTATAAAAATGAGAATTGAAATTAGAAGGAAGCTGGGTATCTCTTGCTATTTGTCTCATTTCATTAAATATCTTACGATTCTCATCAACGATAGGATTTACTACTTGCGGCTGAGGTGTAGAAAATGCCTGATTGTTGTTTGTTCCTCCGTCAATTTCAATCTCAGCAAAAACTTCGTCTTCAAAGGAAACAGGATTGACATTTTGCAGAAACTGTTTTAATTGATTTTCCTTTTCTTCAAAAAAAGAAATCTGGCCCGGTATTTTAACAGATTTATATTTCTTGTCAATTTTGTTCATACGCATTTTAATTACGAGAAATACCCGTTACCTCCTTTTTTTGATATAACTCTCTCTTAAAAGTCTATTCCTTTCAATCTTTGACTGCTGTAAACGAACTCAATTAATTATCATCTTCATCACAATTCTTTTATTGCAGCCTATAGAGATAATATACCATATTATTATGGATAAAGCAAACAAATGTTCTTATTGTTGATTTCCTCCACACTGTGTGTTCAAAGCAACACTCACAATAGAAAACAAGGCACAGTTTATTATTCCTGTCCCTTGTTTTCTACTATCGGCTGTTTCTCAACACCATTCTCAACAGCATAAGCATTTCCATTTTCTGAATCAATAAGACTAGCCTTTGACTCTTTTTTTCTAATCATTCAACGCGGAAAATGTAAATTACCAATTTTAGAATCGATGACATCTTCCAACAGCAAAAACAGATACAATTTTAAATGGAACAGGTAAATAACCCTGTTCCAACTATATATAATCGGTACTAAATATACCATTATGCTATTACTGTAGGTTGATTTCCAGTGCTATTGTCACTTGTTCACCAATGATTCCATCTACAGTCAAACTATTGTCTTCCTGAAATTTCATCAATGCACTTTTCGTCTTCTTCCCCATAATTCCGTCTGGCGTTCCACAGTCATATCCTCTTTCATTCAATGCTCCCTGTACCGCCTTTACTGTTTCTGTATCTTTTGATACCGTCTCTACCGTAGTTGTTGATGCAGTTGTTGATACCTTTGTCTTATAAGGGCAAACACCGCCACTGTGTAAATGAGCTGGGTATCCGCCACAATGATAATGGTAACTTCCAAGCCCGCTTTTATTTTTGTTGTCCTTATGTCCACCACTTGAATCAGTTCTTCCCGAATGAGCTTGTGCAGTAATCAAAACTGGGGTTTCGAATGCAGATACAACAGGTGACACCGTGACAACAAATGCCAGCAAAACAGCTAATAATAATTGACAACTCTTTTTCATCAAATTCCCCTCCGGATTTAATTATTTCTATCATCTTACCATGTTATAGTCAATACGTATATTATAATCTAAGTTTTCATTCGACAAATCTCGACATTAGCATACAGATCCCCTGAAGTGTAACAAAATTTCCCTAACCGATTGCTCCGGCGACTGATCTGAGGTGTCAAGCCAAAATCCAATTTTAGGAGTTTCCCTAATGAAGTCCGCATACAGTGCTTCTGGCGTAAAACCGATATACCCAACCTTTCCCCGCAATGCCTCACGCTTCTTTACTGTTTCCACATTTGGACAAAGCACTATTACATGAACACTCCGATCCCCCAGCATATCTAATATGTGTGAAAGCTCTTCGCCGTAGTAATTATCCTGCATAACAACGGAAAACCCGCTATCATAATAGGTTCTGGCCACATCTGCGGTCAAGCGATAGCGCAGATGTAACTGTCGGACTGCTTCGTCGGACGGCTGTACGGACATCTCTGCACGTCCTGATACAATCATTGTACGAAATATATCACCGCGCAAGTGTACGCAGTTTCCAAATTCTGAAGCAAGCAGTTCCGCAACCGTTGATTTTCCAGATGCCATAACACCAGTAATTAAATATATTGCCTTCCCCAGCATAACACACCTCCTATTGATGTTTTCAAATCCGTAAAGTATTTTATCCCAACGATAATTCAAATTTGTCACTTTACTTCTCTGCATTAAAACGTTCAATCACGGTCACAACCTGGTCCATACAATCGGCAAAGTCCCGTAATTTATGTGCAATCCTTTTACGCATGAATTCATCCTGTAAAACATCCAGCGTGACGTTAAAGCCACCGCCCAGTGCTTCTAAATCTGTGCCATTATCATTATTCCAGTAGCGTCCTGTTTTTGCATAAAGTGCAATCACGTCATTGATAAAAGTCATATCGGGATTCAGTTCAAGTGCCTTTTCCAAAAAGCCCTTACAGCCGCCGCTGTTCGTGGCAAGACAGCAAACATACACGGTATGCATATCCCAGTTATTAAATTCACCGATTTTTACCCGCTCAAAATAGCCGCCGTCAATTTGGTCTGCCCATATGCGAAACGCCTTTACTCCAAAGCAGTAATGTCTGTTTTCATAACCGAGCATCTGCGGCAGGGATAAAATCCGCTCCCGACAAATTTCCCCTAAAGCCCTGTTTTCCTGCTTTTCACCGATAAACAGCCAGCCGTGGCAGTGGCCCGTTTCGTTTTGATAGTCGTCCGTCAATAAATCAGCAGCAGAAATCCGATCCGGCTCTTTTCCGCCTCCACACATATACAACAGAGTTTTTCCGTAATCCTCATAACCGACTAAAACACCGAACCCAAAGCGGTTATGCGGGTTTTTCCCATAATCATTCAAAATGACGGGAATGCTCCTGTCAATATAGGATATTAGGGATTGGATATACAACTCCTTATTTTTGAGAATTTGTACAAGGGGGACAAAGGTGGATGCATATCCGATTTTTGTAAAAATTTCTTCCACCACGGTATGATTCCCGGGTTCACTCATACGGTAATCCATCACACCGTCCCCCCGAAAATGGTCCTTTGAATAAACCTGTACGAAGTTTTCACCTGTCAAACCCGCAAAAAGCCAATAGTCATAATCTTGTTCACCTAAACATTCCATAACATAAGCCGCACAGCCGTTGAACCAATAGTTCTGCCCGTATTCGCCGTGTACAATTTGGCGCAAATTCGGTAAAGTGTTATTGCTTTGTTTCACATTCATTTGCAATGCTCCCTGTGTGGTATTTGTTTTCGGTGCAGTTTTCAGCTGAGAAACCTTAATGGAACGGAACAACTTTTTCCCTTGTCCGTTGGTTCCGATAATAATGGACTGGGGTGCTTGCAGATTTAAATTCATATTCATATATGGGAAATTTACACCACAAAAGCGAACTTGGCTGTTTAAAACAACCGCAAAATGCTTTTCCCCTACAATCCATGTCAGCCTGTTATACCGGTCATGAGGAATATCCCCGATTTTTGGATATGAATACTCATTCTCCAGCACTGGCTGCTGAAAAGCTATCGCATGCTGCTTCAAGGCATTATCCGCATAGTTCTCGGCATTTATGGTGTAGGTGCAGCTTCCGTGGGAAAACCATAGGCTTCCTTCGGTGGTTCCCCAAAGGTACTCTTCACTCTTTTCCTCTGCAAAAAATTCAATATCGACCCGAAAGGGAAGCCTTACCGCCACGTTGGTATCCAGCTTCCTTTGAGAAATCCAAGCGATAAATTCAGCTTCTCCGTTTTCTAAAACCTGAAAATGAGGATGATAAACCGGTGTGATTTTATGAAAATCAACCGTATATTCCCGCAATATGGTGTTTGCTTTTTCGATTTCATCAAGTGAGGTGTTTTCTGTTGTTTCAAATTCCGGATAATCCGTAAAGTTTGGCTTGCGCTGCCGGACAGGGAGATAGAGGTTAATTCGCTCCCGATTGTTTTCAGGAGAAAATACTGCTTCTATTAACGTTTCATGGCGTGGGCTGCCACTGTGCAAAAAATCAATCTCATAGCCAGGATTATCATCAAAGCCTTGCAGCATACGGTGTTGTAAAGCCCTTAGGTCCTCGTCTGCATACGCCGACGAAACTGCGAACAAGCCGCCCGAAAACTCCCTACATTCAAACGGGCATTCCTCTGACAAGCTGTCCGCTCCTTTCATATTGGCAATTTGTTCCGGGAGTTTTTGCATGAGAACAATATCCTCTGAACTTTGATACTCAAACAGTGTACGGCTTCCCGGTTTGCCAAAAGGGATTTGATTGGCGGAAAGCCAGTCCCAAAAGCTTTCTATTTCCGACCTTCCATTATCTGTTTTTATGGAGGTAATCACAAGCATAGGTGGCAGAGCCACAATATCCATATTCAGCGGCTTTGCCAGCCTTTCCGAAAGAGTATTCAACTTCTCCATTGTTAAATCCTGCTTAGGTGCAGACAATAGTTCTTCTTCCACCTTCTCGTAAAGCAGGGGCAGCGCGGAAATCTGCGTGATCCCATGTTCATTCATAGCTTTCATAAAGTCATTCACATAGGATTTTAACTGGGATAATGTGTTGATTTCGCTGTCGATTGACTCCATACGATTTACAAAGCTTTGCACCAGAGTTTCCATGTCCTGGTACTCATAAATCCTTAAAATGTCCCTAATTGGAATTTGCATTTTACGCAGTACTAAAATCTGTTGAAGACGGTTGATGTTTTCGCAGTCATAGTAGCGATATTTTTCAAAGGACGGACGCTCACTTTTCAGCAGGCCTACCTGCTCATAATAGCGGAGCGTTCTTGAAGAAACACCGAATTTTTCTGTTACTTCAGTTATTTTAATAAAATCCATTTTAGCCCTCCTTATCAATCTGCTGTGATTATACCACTTGACCTAACGTCAAAGTCAATATCTGCTTTCCCTATAATGAAGCAAACTTATTTCCAAGCCCGTTGATCTTTCAAAAGAGAAGTTATGAATAAATTATGCGAAAACTCGAGATGTTTACACCACCTACCGCAAAGCAGGCTATTCCCAAAAGTTTTATGCGGAACACCATACTGAGCCTGCTTTGCATAAAGTAGCAAAGGCGGCTTTTAATGAATTGGGTGTAAAAAAGTTGCCTACGGCTAAGACCTTGCAAGCCGAATATGCAGAACTGCTTTCGGTGAAAAAAAGCATACTGAAATGTCCGAATACCTCCATTGCTTGGACTTATTTATGCTGTTATCTCAAACAGATAAAAAGCCGCTTGACTCTGACACCGTGTCAAGGCTTAAGGTCAATTTCAAAGGAGGGATATGAAAATGAATTTTAAGATTTACTCGAATCAAAGCATTATAACTAATCCCAAGCAGTTTATAGACAAATACAAAGATTTACCAGCATCTCCAAAGGAATTACTGAAAATAGTGCAAGGATTAGTCATTCATGGTGACCAAGGAAAGCTGTACAACACTACGTTCAGCAAAAGACAGATGGATGAAGAATTGTTACGCACTGTCCCGCAAATGTTAGAGAAATTATTACAATTCAACCAAAGTTCCCTGTTAGACACAAGACCCGCAAATCTGCGTCTGATTGGAATGTGCAGAGATTACTCTCTACTCTTCTTATCTTTTCTACGGCATAAGGGTATTCCTGCAAGACTGCGTGTTGGCTTTGCCAATTATTTTGAAAGTGAACTAATGTATGAAGATCACTGGCTTATTGAATATTACGACAAAGAAAAACATCATTGGGTGCGTGTAGACGCACAGCTTGATGGCATTCAGAAGGCTCATTTTGGGGTGACTTTTGACACAGAAAATATGCCGTCAGATGCAGGATATCTACTCGGAGGGCAAGCGTGGACGCTATGCCGTTTGGGGGAGCGACATCCGGAGGATTTTGGCTACAATAAAAACTGGAAGGGTTGGCATTCCGTCAAAGGGAATCTATTACATGATTTCAACAGCCTACTTGCTATGGAACTCCTGCCGTGGGATTTGTGGACGGAGCTTAGTACGAAAAAATATAATAATCTAAGTCGGCAGGAAAAGGACATTTTAGATGAAATGGCTATGCTTACCACAAATCCTAACATCACGGAAGAAGAAATCTTAGCATTTCAAAAACGTTTGCCTGCGGAGTACATGGAGGCTATCCATTCAAAACTTAAGCTGTTGGGTATTGAGGGGCAATACGAAACGTTGAGCCCCGATATGCTGGAGACAAAGTTTTCTATAATTCCTTCAGCAAAAGAACGAACTGTAGTTACCCCCGTGAAAGATAATAATCATCAATTGGTGTTAAAAGGGTGTCGTCAAAACAACTTAAAAAATGTGAATGTGACCATTCCAAAAGAAAAGTTAACTGTCATCACAGGTGTAAGTGGAAGCGGTAAATCGTCTCTAGCTTTTGACACAATTTATGCAGAGGGAAAACGTCGATATCTCGATAATATGTCAAATGCTGCTAAAATGCAGGAACAGATAGAAAAACCGGATTTTGATACGATACAAGGGCTCACTCCCACCATTGCAATTGAGCAGAAAAAAGGAAGTCAAAACCCTCGTTCTACTGTTGGAACGTTGACAGGTATTTTGGATCATCTGCGAATGCTATATGTTGCAATCGGAATACCCCATTGCCCTTATTGCGGAGTGCCTGTTCAAAAAGATAGCAAAAGTAAAAATCGTTGTCCTGTTTGCGGTAGCCTGTTTCAAGGGCTGACAGCATCAACGTTTAATGCCAATGCTCATGTAGGGGCTTGCCATACCTGCAATGGGCTTGGAATTTTATATGAAGTTAACCCGGATACTATTGTGGTGAATGGCGACCTATCTGTATTAGATGGAGCTACTTCCTACTTTGGAAAGCTGCGTGGTAAAAAACCAACAGGAAACTGGATGCTTGGAGAATTATATGCAATAGCAGCCGATATGAACGTGGATTTAGATCTGCCTTGGAATGATTTACCCAATGAATTCAGACAAGCAGTATTTTACGGCACAGGGGATAAAATTTACAGCTTTAAATATAATTCCGGAGGACGTGATACAGAAATCAATCGCCCCGCAGCTGGAGCAGTAAGCCATATACAGCGATTATTCCGAGAATCCAAGTCAAATGATAATCCACAAAAAGAATATATGCGGGAAATTCCCTGCCCCACCTGTCACGGAGAATTGTTGTGCTATGAAGCCCGCTACACAACAATTATGGGATACCGTTTGCCCGAACTAACAAAGATGCCCATTGACAAGCTCTGGAATTGGGTATGCAACTTGCAGGAATTGCTTTCAGATAATCAGAAAAGCAAAGCCGAAGAAGTTCTGCTCGAAATTCAAAATCGAATTGTAAATCTCTTACAAGTTGGTTTGCCATATTTAACTTTGAGTCGAACCGCTCCAACCCTTTCAGGTGGTGAATTACAGCGTGTACGGTTATCTAGCCAGCTTGGCAGTGAACTAATTGGTCTTACCTATATCCTTGACGAGCCCTCCATCGGGTTGCACCCACGAGATCATCATCTGATGATTGACACTATCAAGCATCTACGGGATAAGGGAAATACCGTTATTGTTGTAGAACATGATAAGGATACAATGTTAAATGCTGATTATATCGTTGATGTCGGCCCTGGTGCGGGAACTTTCGGCGGTGAAATTGTGGCGGCAGGAACTGTGAATGAAATCATGAAAAATACATTGTCTGCTACCGGACGTTTTCTTAGCAATAGCAAAATATGTGAGCCAGAAAATACAATAAATCCTCACAAGTGGATGACTCTGAACGGATGTACTGGAAACAATCTCAAAAATATCAACGTCCGTTTTCCACTTCATACAATGTGCTGTATTACTGGTGTAAGCGGTTCCGGGAAAAGTTCACTCATTTTTGGTACCTTGATACCGGCACTGAACAAGGTGATTAACCATCAAAGGTGTATCGATTCCAGCTATCTCTCTTTTGAGGGATATGAGGATATTGATGGGTTTGTCCAGATGGATCAAAGTCCAGTTGGGAAGTCTTCACGCTCAACCCCTGCAACCTATATTGGTGTTTTTGACACTATCCGCAGCGTATTTGCAAAACAACCCAGAGCTTATGAGCTTGGGCTTAGTGAAAGCCATTTCAGTTTCAACTCAAAGGACGGTGGATGCCCTGTGTGTGAGGGGCAGGGGCAAATTAAAGTCGCTTTTCAATATATGGCGGACACTTACGTTACTTGTCCAGAATGTAAGGGCAGCCGCTATCAGGAGGGTGTGCTAGAGGTTCTTTACAAGGGAAAAAGTATTGCAGATGTCTTGCATATGGATGTGTCGGAAGCAATATTACTTTTTGAAGATGTTAAAGAAATTGTGCAAAAGCTGTCCCTAATGGATGAAGTGGGTCTGCCTTACCTAAAACTGGGCCAAAGCACTGCTACTCTTAGCGGAGGTGAAGCACAAAGACTGAAGCTTGCCAAGGAACTGAGCGGAAAGCAAAAAAGGCATATGGTCTATATATTGGATGAACCGACAACTGGGTTGCACTTTCAGGACATTGAAAAGCTGCTATTGATTTTCCGCAAATTGGTTGATGCAGGGCATTCATTATACATTATTGAACACAACACCGAAATCATCGGAGCCTCAGACTGGATTATTGATATTGGGCCAGAGGGAGGAAATGCTGGAGGGCAGGTTGTGGCCGAGGGAAGTCCGGAGAAAATTAAAAGAAATCCTGCAAGCGTTACTGGCAAGTATCTGTGAGGAGGGAACGAATGAAAATATGGTCGAAAGAATTATGGCAGTATAAACTCACGGCGTATATGTTGAGCCAAGGAATATCCCTACTTGGTTCATCGGTTGTATCGTTAGCAATTATCTGGTATGTCACGCTGGGAACTGGCTCTGGTAGTTTGGTTGCAGGTGTTACCATCACAACTTTTCTGCCACAGGCTGTGGTGATGCTATATGGTGGCATACTTGCCGACCGTCACCCACCTAAGCGTATTGTGATTTTAAGCGACTCTATGATAGCAATTTCCACTTTTATACTGGCTATTTTTTTTATTACTGGTATGGATAATATAGGCTGGGTGTTTTTCTTTAATGCTTTACGTTCTTTTGGAACAGGCATCCAACTTCCTTCTTCAAAGAGTATATTGCCACAGATTGTTCCAAAGGATCAATTGATGAAAGCAAACAGTATCAATACCGGTGTGTGGAGTGTCATTCAATTGATATCGCCGGGGCTTGGCGGTCTTGTTATGAGCCTTATGGATATGGAGTATGTGTTTTTAATTGATGTAGTGACTGCTGTAATCAGTATTATTATTTTAACTACCATCATCGTGCCATCGACCGAAATACGGCAAAGCAATGAAAACACACGAGAGGAGCTAGTGCAAGGTTTTCGTTACATCATGAATTCTAGGGCATTGCGCAATGCAATTCTATTATACACCTTATTTCAGTTCTTGGTCGTTCCGGCTTCACAGCTTACACCACTGTTAGCCTCTAAAAATGTGGGCGGTGAAGTTTGGGTACTCAGCGTGATAGAAACAGCGTTCTCAATCGGCGCACTGTCAGCAAGTCTTTTTATGGCGTATAGAGAGCTAAAAGCTCCCCATTTCAAACTCATTGGGTTGTCCTCTATTGTTTTTGGAATGACAATGCTCCTGTTATTGCCTGCACGAGGTATTCTACTGTTTGCAGCAATGATGTTCCTAATGGGAATTGGCAGTCCTTTGTATTACACACCGCTTATCACTCACATACAAGAGAGTACCGAGGACTTTTATATGGGTCGTACCTTTTCATATGTAGATTTATTGTCTTCACTTGCAACACCACTTGGCATGATGATATTTGGTCCTTTAGCTAATGTCAGTATCCTTCTACCTTTTGTAATCCCAGGTATTGCACTAATCTCATTGGGCATTTGGGTTCGAAAGAAAATGCAAAAAAAATAGGGCTTGCCCTAAGGGGCAGCCCATCTTTTCAAATCATACTTCAACTAACGGGATTTGTATCTCTGTTAGGTATTCTTCTGGGTTATCAGTATCCTCATGGTCGATAATTGTGACCTGACGAGACGGACTTCCCATAGTATATGGGTGGTTTTTGTCAATCCAATCTGCAAAAGAATAGTAAGCACCTGCAATATTTTCATATGGACCATAAACCATCATGCAAGCCATTTTATCAATATTTTCAAGCATGCGATAAGTAAAAGCTCCTTTACTCTTGCCAAACCGCTTCACAATAAGACATACTTCAATATCAACACCAGAGTCCATGTGTTCATCGTCGTGATAAATTGCAACATTGTTTTGACTGCTTCTATCAAACTCAATATGCTCTTGATGGACAAAATCCATAAGTTCACTCCAAAGTTTACCTTCATCAAAATGACTATCAACCTTACGGCGAAGCGATATAACAGGATATGAAGGTATGGATTTTATAGTTACATTATAATATTGGTCAAATTTGTCCGTCTCAATATGTGCGATAGCAGAACGAATCTGTTCAATACGCTTTTTCTCCATTTCAATAACTTCTTCAATATCTCGAATTTTGTTATTAAGGCTTTGCATTAGATATGTATCATTCCAGTTTTGCAATAACTGCGTAGTTTCAGCTACTCCAAAATTAAGGTCTCTCAGTAGTACAATTTTTTGCAACCCCGGCACCTGATCCGCAGAGTACAGCCGATAGCCAGTCGCTGGGTCTATATAAGATGGTTTAAGCAGTCCTTGATTATCATAATAGCGCAGCATTCTTACAGAAACGTGCGTCAATTTTGAGAAATCACCTATTTTTAGCATTTGTTCACCCCTCTCGTTCTTAGTATACGATTTGTTTTTTTATACTTCAAGTCACAAAATGTAAACTATAAGTCTTGACATTTCTCTTCAATCATATCTCATTCCAGCCCTTCTATCCCCCTAATCTCCGCTCCAAAAGGCAGTGCCCCCATCACAACTTTTTCCCAAGGTGTTCCTATAACAGAATCTAAGACAACGATTGCTCCTTTATCTTCCTCTGTTCTAATTAACCGTCCACATCCTTGTTTTAATTTAAGTCCCATCTCAGGATAATCAACTGTTATGACGGGATCTAATCCTTGTTCTCTTGCCTCTTTACGTTGTACTTCAATGAGAGGATCTAGAGCCGGGAAAGGCAGCTGCCAGACGATTAGTAAGGTTAATGCATCACCTGGTACATCGATTCCTTCCCAAAAATTTGCACCAATCAATACCGAGAATTCCTCCTCTTTAAACCTTCGTACAAGGTGCCCTCTCTCCCCTTTATCTTCCCACAGAATATCAAATGGAAATTGATATCCTTCCAATCTCTTTCTGATTTTACGAACTTCTTCCATCGAATTGGTAAGTACGAGAGCCCGTCCCTCATTATTATTTAATAGGGATACTAATTTTTCAATGCCGTGGGTAGACTTTACTTCTAAACTGTGTGAAGACTGTGGTAAGTAGACAACAACTTGTTTTTCTAAATCAAAAGGACTTTCCACCGTAGATTTGGAAGGTTCCTTTAATCCAAGCCTTCGTATAAAATAATCAAAATCCCCTTCATTACTTAACGTTGCTGAGGTAAATATCACTGGTAATTCCTTCTGAAATAAGTGTCGGTTTAACATCTCATTTAAATTCCTAGGAACAACCCAAAAACTACCATCCCCTCTATCAATCCAAGCTATCATATCTGTACTGTTATTTCTACAGAATCTGTCTAGTGCCATTATGGCTCTTTCAATTTGCCCTTCATATGCTTGTATTTGGTTTGCGGATAATGACTCTATATATAGTTCTTGCTCAATCTGCATCTCTAGATGAAGGTGATCTAATGTCTTTCGAAATACTTTAGCCGTCTTTTGCAACGTCTCATTCTTCCGAATGGATAGTCTTTCTGAACTTTCTGCTATTATCACAGACCTATTTAATTCTTCAAAAAAGTCATAAGAAGCCTGTTCCATCGCAGCTGTTACTGAAACCAATGAATCTCTTGCTCCCTGTATTTCCCCAAGGGTGAAGACTATATTGTCAATCTCCTCCTTGTTTATTTGTTGTCCTGCTTGCATGGCTGCTGGTAGCAGTATTTTATGCCCTTCATCGAAAATAACTGCAGAATAATTTGGAAGTATCGGCAATTGTCCATTCGCTAATCGTTCTTCCCTTGTCCATAAGTCATTAAAAAATGTTTCATGATCTACAATAATTAAATCTCTCGCAAGTCTATAATATTCTCTTGCCTTAACAAGTTTGCAATATCCACGGTTCATGCAAATATCACACGACATAGACTCATTCCAACCAATCCTCTTCCAAATACGATCTGGTACGGTAGATATTTCTGAGCGTTCACCTAATTTTGTTTTATTTAACCACTGATTAATCTCATCCGACATCATATCGAATTCTTCTAAATTTTCATTTACTCGAACATCGCATATATACTGACGTGAGTCTTTTGCCATCCTAGCATCTATCTCTAATCCAAGTAACCTAGAAAGGGTTTTAATATCCCCCGCGTCACCAGCAAGTTGTTCTTGAAGTGCTGTACTAGCACACGCAATTACTACAGGTTTTCCACTAAACCTAGCATAGGGAATTGCTGATAATAAATAAGCGAATGTTTTGCCTGTTCCAAGTCCTGCTTCCGCTAAGTGAACTTTTTTGCTGCAAACAGCATCAGCTATCTGAAAAGCTGTAAATATTTGTTCGTCCCGAACTTCGTATCCATGCTCAGGAAGGATATCATACAAAACGTCACCAATCCAATCAACTAATTTAACTTGAAAATCTTCTCTATTACTATAATCAAAGGGCTCTTTTACCCTTGTGTTAATTGTACACAATGCACACATGTTTCTTTTTCTCCTATAATGCTAAACTTATACCTTTTTGTATTACTACCCGCTTTAACGAACTTAATCCTCTATCCCCCTGTTAAAAGGAGATAGAGGATTATTTATTTTAAACACTATTGGGATATTTTCTTAGTTCTTTCTGAATCAGTCCCGATATTCTTATGTCTCTGTTGAACTTTTCCAACACCAATCTTTTTTTCACCATAGAAGAAATTACTTTTAGATTTCTTCTCCTCTATTAATTGTTTCATTTTATCCATATCTTTCATTGACATTTTATATTCCTCCATTTAATTACTAATTCAATTTTTTACATTTGCTTAGAAAGTAGACTTACCGTCTCCACATTCCTTGTTATTGTGATTCGGATGACCATCGAGCCCACTCCCCTCTTGGCGTAAGATTATATTTTCAATAGTTCTGACGCTTATCCTTTCTTTTTCACAGATCACCTATACTAATTTAACATGGCAATTCCTATTTATTAATATATATTTTAATAAAGATAAAGTCTCCCAAAAATAAATCCCTCAGCAATCTTCGGTAGAAAATACTATCTATGAATTTACTATCATTTCTCTTCACAAATTGGAATTTGTCAATGTCTTTTGTATAGATAAAATAACAAGATTTTCCTCACATTCATATCCTGATTTTCAATATAAATACTGTTTTTCTGGGATGATATTTACATTCTATTCATGATTTATAATCTTATTTCGCTATTGACGTTCAAACTACAATAACCCTAATCGCATTTGCTGTTTTTTTAGCTCACTATCTAGTTCATCCCAAGTTGCAATTCCCATAGAACATATTTTTAAACTAAAATCTGTTATTAGATTTTTTAAATACATATCTATTTTTCTAATCTCTGTTTTATTGTTTTCTATATCAAAAACATTTTTACCTGCGTGCAAAATAGGATTTCTGTATTTTTCTCTTATACTTTCAAACTTTTGCTTTTGAAAAATATAATCTGCCTTGTCTATACTAATGAATGTAAATACAAGTTTTATGACTTTATCCCCATTATAGGTTCTTGGATCCAGCCCATCAAAGATATCAAATAAATAGCTGATTTTCAGAGTTAAATCATATAAATACTCCGATTCACATACACTTATCAACGCATCTCTATAAATTTTTACAATATAGTTAGAAGGATCATATAGAATACCATATATTTCATCTTTGTATGTGTTAACACATTTATATTCACTTTCGGGAATTAAGTAATTACCAAAAACTCGCCCTGGTCTTCCCAGTAATTCTAGTTCTTCTTTGTCTTCCACGAATTCATATATCAATCGAATTCCATCTTTCAACCCTATCCTTGGCGGTAATATATTTCCATTTAGCAAATTGCCTCCACTTAACATATCATAATATAAAGCAGCATTTAATAAATTACAAATATAATCCACGACCAATTCCCTTAACTTAACAGAACTCATATAATTGTTCATTATTTGTGGCAATCGTAACCCAATAATAATAGGTGCATCTTCTTCATAATATTGTAATCTATATAATATTTCTAGGATATATTCAAGATCCTCAATAGAAAAATCTGCAAATTCTTCATCATATAATTCGCCTATATCCTTTGCTACATAATTTTTATAATACCTACTAATCCCACCATATTCTGTTCTTTTTGGTAAAACAATCAAATTGCTCCTTTTTTAAGGAATGTCAACCTCTAATCCTTCAGCAAAGGCTACATATGTTGTTAATGGATATACCACTGCTGGTAAACTCAATATTGACTCTTTTTCCGGTTTATTATATTCAAACTTTCCTGTAGCCCTATCTATGAATGATTTTAAGTCTGTTATCTTATATATGTTTATCGAAATTACGGAACAACAAAATTTAATTATTATATTAAATAATTGTTGATTCATCTTCCTTGCTTCGTCAAGTGAAACTAATTCATCTATTCGTCTCCCTTTATGAACCACCTCGGTCCTTATACTCTTCGAATAAAAAAACAGCTGATTACTTAACAAATCAAATTCATGTTGATTATTTGCAACTACTGACAATATTCTAATTTTATTCTTTTGAAAACGAAATATATCGCAAAGACCCATACCATCCACTTTTGAAAACAAATAAACAAAACATCTGCCTTCGTCTGTTATCTTAAGTGCATTACATGCCTCCGATATTAGATTTCTGTACTTATAATACACCTCATCATCTCTCTTTGAAAATAAAGTTTGATATAAAAAGGGATCATCACTTTCTCTTGATCCAATATCAAGTCCTATCCCCTTCTGCATCGAATAATAGTACTTTTCACCTTCTATATAAACTCCTATTTTATAGTTCTCATCTATACTAAATAGATATTTAGTATCATCTACAAGCCCTGGTATTCCAATAAGGTATTCAGGCTTAGCAAACGGACATTCTAATATTCTTATATAATCTAGTGCTCTATCGCTCTCTACTAATATCTTTTCTAATACAATTGGATCAGCATTAATTTCTTTAACTTCATATTTCGAAGAAAATAGTATATATGAAAAGTGCCTTGCTTTTACAAAAAATTCTCTATTCTCTAATAGTATCTTTCTTAATATCAATTTTTCTTCAACATTTAATGAACTATTATCTATATCATTATTGCTCGTTGTTCCTGGGAAAAAAATAACCTCCCCAAGCCTAATGACATATTCTAACAAAACCCTTTGTACTGGCAATAAATATAGATTCATTTAACTTATCTCCTCATACCTATTTTCCAACATACTATAATTCTTATCTGATAATAAGGATAGTATTGAAACACCCAACCATTCCTGTTTAGTCATTTGTACATTATAAAGAAAACTTCAATTCGTACAAGAATCAGAATTCTTAGTTATTCCCGATATGGAAGAACTAATTGATACATAAATGCAATCACAATTGATAATAAATCCTTGTATAATATTAAAATCTTATCAGAATAATACGCAAAAAATAATTCCTATGCTTATTACTCTTTTCTCATATAAGAGCTTATGTCAAGCACTCTTATTATTTCTAAAGGTGATTTCATATTTCTCTTTACCAAATTCTAAGTTGTGTGTATTTTAGCAGCATATTTATTTTATATACGTTCTACTTCAAAAATTTCATATTATTTTTGTCACATTTAGCTTTACATGATATACATCCCTATTTTTTACGAGAAAGAAGTACAACCGTCTCTACATTCCTTGTTGCTGAAATTGGGAGGACGGTCAAACCTAATTCGAACTCAACCCTTGTTTCTTAATAGTAACCGTATTGATTACAACATGACAACGTGTACGCCAAATGGATGCTTTTCAAGGTTATTTGTTATTGTTAGATGAAAAAATGAACTTACAGAAGCTCTAAAAGTTATTATTTCAGCAAAGCCTGGAGAGAACCATTCTTGCCACATCTATTTTGTCCTGTGAATGCATGCTGATTTAATTCCTTTCAGAGTTCCCTGAGAAGTTCAATTTTTTGCACACAATCCCTACTCTTTTATCACAAAATCCTTAATGACTTCTACAATTTCTTGATCAACTTTATTTTTCTTTGCTATTTCTGCATAATTCTGATTTCCATTCATTATTGCATAAAGTATTTGTAATACTTTTTTTAAAGTAATTCGTTCAAACAAAGGATTTTTAATTATTGTTTCTACCGCATTATTGTTTAACGAAAAAACTTTTGATTTATTTAAAAGTGGAACTGTGGCTGGTTGTCTTTTTATATTTTGTGTTAATTCACTTGAACTTTTTATACGTTCAAATTTTTTGAGATAAAATGTTTGTCCTGATAAACTTTCAACTTTTTTTATATAGACTATTCCTGTTTTGCCGCTTGGAACAACCAAATCACTAACTGCGCGGATCTTTCCTATTGGACTGCTTTCCCAATTATTGTATTGCTCTTTATATTGAGTTGTTATCTTTTTGGTAGCTTCTTTCATATCCTCTGCAAGTAATGATTCAGCGATATTTATAAGGCAATTATAATCCTGAACCATTTTCCACTCCGCAGGAATCCATGTTATCCCACATAGCATACCTAAAAGTCCTCCAGTTATAGAAGCAATAGTATCTGTATCTGCTCCTACAGAAAAAGCACCTGACTTAATCCCTAAAATTGGATTATTAGCATATCTTGAAGTTAAATATAATGCTGAAAGTATTGCAACATCACCTGCTCCATTTGACTTAGCAAAACATTCTACCTGCTCAAGGACTTCTTTATCATTTACTAATAATCCTTTCTTCAAAGAATTACTAATAAAGTTAAGCTTTTGAACCATGCTTTGGGCACACAAAGACCAAGTTTCAAAATAATCATAATCAGAATTTCGTTTTGTTGCCTCAATCCAGTCTGAAAAAATAGTCGAATCAGGAAATGCTGCCCATTCTCCCCGCCCCTCAATCACTGAATTTATTAATTCTCCATATCCTAATACGGATTCCTTTCTCAATAACACAGATAATGCATATGCATAACAAGTTGCTCCCAAAATTGCTCTAGGATGTCCGTGGGTAAAAATACTATCTTTAATAACATCTATCATCAATTCTTTTATGTCGATTTTACATGCCCGTGCAATGACATGTGGTAATATTCGCATTACTGCTCCATTTCCGCCGGCATTGAAATATTTTTGACTTTCATTAGATTCCCATGGATTAGTTCCTCCTTTTAAAATCTTAGCAGCACGCTTTAATGCAAAACCGCCACCACGTTCATATTCAAGCCAAAATGGCAACTCATTTTTTGCAAAAATATTTTCCCAGTCTCCCCCGATAATACTCCGTGCAACCGATAAAATCATTTGTGTATCATCACTATATTCACCAGGTAATATATTTTCATAATGATTCCAGTATTTCCCTCCAGTTGAACGGGTCCACTCAATAAAGAAGTCACTATTTTTTATATTGTTTGACTTATTTCTTGCTCTAAACTCATAAGGCCACCCTAAGGCATCGCCAATTGCTGATGCAACAAGTGCACCAGTACACTTTTCTTTAATAGTTGGTATAGCCATCGCAGTAATCATTCCTTTCCGTAATCAACTTTTGACTCTTCTGCTCTGCATCCATTTCTAACTTTTACACTCCAATTGGTACTTAGTACATCTGTAGAAAGATATACTGAAATATCCTGAATATTATATGTTTTTAAAATTGCAGATACCCTTTCAGCAACGTCGAGATTTCCTACAGCTATACCAGTTATGTAATCTCTAGGAATATTATTTTTAATCAATACTTCCGCTTGGTCATCTGTTGGACAACACGCAAGCATACTATTTGACCGTTGCCTTCCAGTTGCCGTTCTATAATCAAAAAGTGTCCCAATCTTATTAATATCGTTGAAAATATAACGCCCCCGATCTTTCGCCGCATTACAGCAACAAAACTTTGAACTTCTTTTTTCCAAAATACTTAAATCAATATAAAGCACCACCCATTCCCTAAATATTTGATCCGTATCTCGTTGTATTACCTTATTCAAAAACCATGTATTTGGATATTCGATTGAGCAGCAAATATGCTCTAACTCCCCATCATATCTTTGGATATCCGTAACGTTTTTGATATCACTTCTAATAGAATCACTCGCCAAAATTCCATCATCAAAAGATAATATATGTACTAAGCCTCGTAGTTTTGTAAAATGGCAAAGTCTTGTTACACCACGACCAGTCAGTATATTATAAGCATCCATTATTAATTGTCTCCTTCAGCACTATCATAATTAATAGACTTCTCTGGAAACAGACGGGATAAACTTTGGTGGTACGACATAAATAAACCATACTTTGAGCGTGTTGCTGCTACATATAACAGTTTCAGCTCATCAGAAAGTACTGTTGTCTTAGATACTGCATTTTCTAATATCTCACCGTCAGGAAAAATACCCTCTGACAAATAAGGAACAAACACATTCTCAAACTCCAATCCTTTTACTGCATGAAAAGTGCTTAAACAAACCCCTTTTATATTTCCAAATCCAGCTTGATTTCTATCAATAATCGTTGGAAATATACCTATTCTTTTTAGGACCTTGAAGAATTCATCTACAATCGCACGATTACGACATATTATTACATTCGATGAAATATTTACGTTTGCTCTAATCATTTTTATGATCCAATCCACCTCTTTCTCTCGCGTCTTAAATTGAATAAGAACTGGTTTGGGACCTTCAGCAATAACCGAGGTAGGAGAAATCATATCCGTATTATGTTCCCAGTATTTACTGTTTGCAATATCTTTCGCAAATGCCGATATAATAGCAGGATTCCTATAATTCACATCAAATTTCCATATACCATTATCATTAATATTAATACCAGAATCTCTCCACGATAATCTACTTCCGTATATTTGCTGTGCCACATCTCCCAAAAAAGTGAATGATCCATTTACATTAGTTGCAGCGATTAATGATTTTACCATCATGGGCGAAAAATCTTGCCCTTCGTCTACAATGACATGATCATATCTCCTCTTCCTTATATCATTTTGTAATTCCTTATATACGTATAATGCCATATCGTCCCAATCATAACTTTGCTGCTTCTGTTCCCTTAATCGCATATATTCTTTATATATCGCAAAAAAATACTTACGATTTTCTCGTTTGATGTTTACTGATGCTCTTCCAATTCGTTCTACATCTAGATATTGTTCTAATGTCTCTATACCAAATTTTTGTATAAATGATATTTCATCGATAAAAATCGAAACTGGTCTTCTAAATGTAGATTCTTCAGGGAATCTACATCTATAATATTCTAATGCCTCATTAATATAATACTCTTTATCATCTGGATTAACAACACCATTCCACTTTGGCATTTTCCCAAGATTATCTAAATATCCCCTTGCAAATTTATGATAGTTTTCGATAGTAAGATTCTTTTTATTAAGATTGCCCATAGCTCTCATATATTTAACCAAAGCCATATTAAATGTTACAACCAGAACGTTAGGATGAGTTGGTAGATTTGTCAAAAATATTGCTCTCCATAATGCCATTGTGGTCTTTCCACTCCCTGCGGTTCCTAGAATAACAGTATGTCCTTTCGCTGGTAATGCCAAAACCTCCTTCTGCATCCCCTCTGGCTGTATACCTCCAAATAAATTATCACTACTATTCATTTTCCCTCCTTATCATCTTTCTAAGTTTTTCTGATTTTGATTTTAAAAAAATACCCCCTCCCCTTGCCCATAGAACGTTCGTACTATCTGCTAATATTAAATATTATACAAAATCGCTACAGAGTATTTAAAAATTAAAACCGTATTAATCATATGTTTTCATACCTCTCTTCATATAAAACAAAGAAAAATGTTCATAATGTTGAAATATTACGAATTAACTTATGATGAGTGGAGCCTTATTTCCATTCTACTACCGCAAAATCTGAAAGAAAGTTTAGCAATCCATTCAAAAACAATCAAACTTCTATAATAAAATCAGAAAATGTGGCTTCGTTCATTTTTATTAAATACAGCTAATTCTCAGGCAAATACATAAAAGATTATGGAGCAGCTTTAACTTTCAAATCGGATAATAATTGAGGAGTGTCATATTTAATGACAGAGCCCAACTTATAAATAACTGCCATTTTTCTGAGAGAGTCTTTAAACCATTTTATTTATATTATTATTGAAATTCTGATAACTGTTGTAGCTAGTTTCCACCTAGTAAAGAATATATTTTAAATCTTTTTAAATATATAAATCTTTTAATTCAGGAGAAAAAGTTTCAAGATTCAAAATATTTATTTCATCATATTCTTCTTTTGTCATTAGTCCTTGTTCCAACAATGCATTCAACATCTTCAAAGAAATCTTATACTTCACTTCATTTTGTACCTGTTCCTTAGTCATTCCACTTCCTCACAATCTTCTCAACCTCAGCAATCAGCTTCTCTTTATCCGGAATATAATAGGTATATTTCGATGCAAATATATTATTTGATAAACCACCAAGAGCATATTCAACAGTCAATGCATCTTTATCCGTACACAAAATAATTCCAATGGGTTTATTATCATCTTCATCATTTACTTCATTTTCATAATAATTTAAGTACATATTTAGCTGTCCTGCTGCCTCTGGCATAAGCTTTGTCGTCTTCAGTTCAATCAGCACATATGACTTCAGCGGTTTATTATAGAATACCATGTCAACATAATAGTGAGTATTATTTATAGTTACTCTTTGCTGCGTACCAACAAACATGAATCCCCGTCCCAATTCAAGTAAAAACTTTTCTATCTGCTCTGTAAGTGCTTTTTCCAAAACACTTTCCATAACAGGCTTATTTTCCGGTAAACCCAAAAACTCAAATACATATGGATCTTTAATCATATCAGAGGGCCTTGCCAACTCAATCCCCTTAGCAGCCAATTTTAATACTTCCTGTTTATTAATATCCCCTTTTGAAAGCAGTAGCCTCTCATACAAAGATGTGCTTATCTGCCTTTTCATTTCCCTTACTGACCAGTTTGAATTCATTGCCTCTTTTTCATAAAAACTGCGTTTATCTTTGTCCGAAATGCTTAATAACTCACAATAATGTGTCCAGCTCAATTTGCCAGTCACTGACTGGCAAATGTCATAGTTTAAATAAAACGCCCTCATATTTTGGAGGTTTGATCTGGAAAATCCTCTTCCAAGCTCTTTAGTCAATTCCTTAGACAACTGTTTTAATGTTTGCTCTCCATACTCTGCCCTAATACTATCATTCTGTTCATAACGAACAATAATTTCTCCTATTTTCCAATAAGAGGCTATCAGCTCACTGTTCACAGCTTTTGCCACATTACTTCTTGCAATATCAAGAATACTTTTAATTTCATCTACCAGAGGATTTATTAGATTATTTGGCATATAAACACCCCGCTATTATACTTTTTAATGTTGAAAATTTTATACTTTTTAAAGTTCTTTTATTCATGGAATACATTTTGCCCCACTAAAAGGCAAATACCAACAACATTACTATTTTAATAATACCCTTGTGAGATGATTTCCACAAGCCCTAAAACTATATTTAGTATTAAACCTATCTATACGCTGGTTATTTTGTGTTACTCACAATCTTTCACTTATCCTTAAAACAACAAATAAGATATTTATACAATCAAATCTGAATTATCCATTCAATATCATTTTTTCCTTTCACAACTAAGTATTTCTGATAAACACAAATCTGTCCAATCCTTTCCCTTATAATATTTTCCTCATATAGTTCACCAGAGACCATAGAAGTCAGTCTTTCCTTAATCCACTCTTCTTTTACAGTCGGTGATTCCGAACACGCTTCTTTTCCCTTTTCAATTCTGGTTGCACATCTCCAAACAACGTTCCCTCTTTCAGTTCTTCTTCGATATGAAGCTCCACAGTCACCACACACCAATAGATTTCCTAAAAGATATTTGCCATTATATTTGTTAGTGCTTAAACTTGCCGTGCCATCTTCATGACGGATCACTCTCGCACGCTTAATCATTTCTTCCTGAACCCTGTCAAACACTTCATCTGAAACAATAGCCGGATGACTTCTGTTTATATAATATTGTTTTCTCTGTCCTGTATTTTTTACTTTTCTTCCTGTCATAAAATCTTCTGTATAGGTCTTTTGAAGTAAGGTATCCCCTTTATATTTTTCGTTTTTAAGCATTTCTGAATTGTAGTTGTACCCCATTGCTCATTGCCAGTAACGGTTTTTATATTCATAGATTCCAAATACCTTTTTATTTGTCCAAATGTTTTTCCTTGCAAATATAATTCAAATATTTTTCTTACAACCTCAGCTTGCTCTGAAACGATGACAATTTCACCATCAATGCAGGTGTATCCCATAAAATTTTTGTACTTTGTAAATATATTCCCCTTTTCAAACTTTCTCTGAAAACCCCATTGAATATTTTCACTGATATTCCTGCTTTCATCTTGTGTAAGCATACTTCTAAGTGTAATTTCAAACTCCTTGTCCTGTTTAATAGAATCTAGATTCTCATTCTCAAAGTACATATTTATCCCCCGTTCTCTTAAAGTTCTAATAATCTTGAGTAATTCCAATGTATCTCTGGAAACTCTGCTAATGGACTTTGTTAATATATAATCTACTTTACCTACTTCGGCCTTCCTTAGTAATGCATTTAACCCTGTTCTTCCTGTTCTCCGCAATCCGCTTCCAATATCATAAAATACACCAGAAGAAATCCAATCCGGACAATTCTCAATCATATTGGTATAACTCTCAATTTGAGTTTTAAGACTACGCATTTGGACTGGTGTTGAAGTGCTGACCCTGCAATATGCTGCCACTCTAATCTTTTTTAATTCAATTGGTTTTGCGAGAATATAACGAACTTTTTTCATATTTGATTTCCTCTGGTTATATATTATCAAGCCTTAAATATCGTAGAATAGAAAAGGACATGAAAGCATCTGCTCTCACATCCTCATTCATTACAGCTTATCTTCTAGTCCTTTTTATCCATTTTTCGTTGTAACAGGACTATGGATTCTACATTCTTTGTTGTTGTAATTCGGATGACCTGTGAACCCACTCCCCCTTGGCGTTAGAGTATATTTTAATAATCCTGACACTTATACTTTCTTTTTATAAATCAGCCATGCTAACATAACATGGCAACTCCTATTTATTAATGTATTATGTGCGGAGGTCTTTAACCTTAGCAGTTTTTATTTAGAAAATACTTTCCTGTATCTAGTTTCATTTCTATTAATAAATTGGAGTTCATTGTCCTATTAGAAAATAAACTGGAATATATCCTCAAGTTCTGATTTTCCCTATATTAATCATAAATACATTTTCTAATATAGTGGGATTGTCAACATTTAGGGTGCACTTCATTATTGGCTTTGTGGCTTTCTTTAGTGGAGATAGTGGGATCTGAACCCATGACCTCTTGAATGCCATTCAAGCGCTCTCCTAAGCCCGCCGGTTACATACCCCCGTGAGTACCCAGAAGATGCGCTTCAATAAGCAGGAAACTTGCCACTCGAACTAGTCGTAGTGTAATTAGATGGTTTGGAGAAATCCAGTAATACCAACGGTTTGCAGGCAGTCGGCAAGTAGTATTTCCATAAAACCAAATTACCCTCTTAATAACTCTTGCAAATATATTACTATTAAGTTTTTTTATACCAAAGTAAAAGGGCAGCTATTTGCAATAATTGCTTTTCTAGCAATAAACTCTAATAGTGCAACCTCATTAACAAGATAATCAACGTTCTTCGTCATAGGCAATATTTTGTTGTTAATTTCGGATGCTTTATTGTGTACAATCCTGCACCGGATTTCATAGATGCGTTCTGCAACATCATCCACAATTCCAATTTTATCAGTTAACCTCAGTTTTTGGTCTGATATTTTTTTAGCAGACTTATTTGTATAATAATCATTCAAATTCTCGTTATTCGCAATAAAATCAATAATTTCATCCCCGCTTACAATATTTCTCAACGTAATACTTAACTGCTCTCTTTCATCGCTTATATTGCTCATGCTATTTATTTTTATAATACTGAGCAGTTGCACCACATCAGAATCTTTATTTATATTAAATTTGGGGTCTTTTATAAGACTCTGAATTCTTGTTTTGGCAGTAGCAGTTGTATATATTGGGTAATAGTATTCAAGAGCTTGGTACAACGCGAAGTATTTAAAAATTGGAGAATCGCTATTACTCTGGGCAAACCAGTACAATGCCATGGGTATTTCATCGTATTCATAATCCAATTTTATATCTTGTATATCGACTTCTGTACTATTAGATTTTCTAACTCTCTTCGTTCTCGCTACTCTAGACTCTTTTCGCGGGCAGAGGGTTATTACAAGGTCATAAAGAATATCTAATTGATAAAACAAAGAGTTTGAAACTTTCTCTAACAGTTTTTTTGCTTCATCCTGCGTCTTAACAGAAACTTCTTCAATTTTTAGTGTTGGTCTAAATCTAGTAATATCTTTTTCAATGTCAATGTGCCGCCCATCTTTGTATGTACTTAATATTGCAAATTCTTTGCTAGAATATCCTACGGACACTTTTATACGAGCATCTGAATATAGCATCAAACTCAGCGGATCACTAATCTCGTGCCCGCTTTCTAGTTCTAGATACTCATCCGAGTTAAAAAGTTTAGATAGACGCCTTAAAATGAACCGACTGGGTACATTATTTCTTGGCATCACAATTTCACATTCAATATAATTCAATTCGTTTGACCATATCGCTTCATAGTTGCTAATCCCTCTAAATTTCATGAAATTACTGTTGATTATGCTACTAATATTGGGGTCATTTTCTCTTATGCGAATTTCCTCTGATTCCCTTGCTATAGGGAAATTAAAGAAAAGAAATTTGGTCAACTCATCGTCTTCATAAATAGAAATTTCTTCAACTCTATTTTTAATATTATTTTTGTCAAGCAAATTTTTCAAGTTTAAAAAGTCATTCATTGTAAAACATCTCCTTAGGAAAGATGATACTAATATATGGAAATAAGTTTGCAATTTTAGTTTATCATAAAATCAAACAAAATAATATAAAAATCAACGTAACTATACAATTTAATTGTTCATCATTAATGCATACGCTAGAATTCTAACCCCAGTTAAACGCCCGAGGCTGCCGCGCCAGATATGCCCGGCCCCGACTTGACCGCTGAGGAAGTGGTTACTCTGGAAAAGGAAGGCAGGGCGGCCCTGCGTGAAATGGATGAGGCTTTGCCTGATCTCGTAGATAACGTCGTTCCCTTTACTGCGGCTGAAAAACTCGGCTCCGATAAAGCGGATAAGCCGGAAATGGCTGCGCCTGCCCCGGAAACCGAAAAGCCGAAAGAGCCAGAAAAACCGCAGGAGGCTGCAAAGCCCCACAGGGGCCGCCCGTCTTTGCCGCCGGCATTTACAATATGAATTTCGTCAAACACCTGCCTTGATATCTGAAAACTCGTTCCTTGTTGCTGTAATTCTGATGACCAATGAACCCACTCCCCCCTTGGCGGATTCTTTCATCATTACTATTTTAAGCAATTCATATTAATGCTGATCATCTTTTTTTTCCGATTTAGATTCAGCTATCATAATTGTCAATGCTACCAATGTATGATTAGCAATTGTCTTTTCGCCATTCCAAAATAACGCTCCGTTTTTATCAAGAACTATTCAAAAAAGCGGAATACTTGTTGCCTTCCAAATTCCCCAATATCTTTAATCCACTGCTGTATGTCCTCTTTTGAGTAACGTAATATGCCTTGTTGGTCCCGACTTTTCAGTAGAGCCGTATACATAGTAGCATATTCCATTTCGAGGGATGTATGAAAAATACCCTGATCATCGGTATTAATGGAAACATTCATCCGTGACGATGGGTGCACGGAGAGATTCTTACCATACATATGCAATATTGGATGCTCTTCATATCTCTGGAAAGGCCCAATCAAGTGATTAGAAGAGGGATTGCATTCTACCGCAATTTCTTTAGTAGTTAAAATAAGTCTTAACTCTTCTTGGATCTTAGTTATCAATGGATAATATCGCTCATTTACCTTCCAGATTTCGATCACTGCGCCCCTATCTCGTACTTCTTTGCTAAAATGATAATCCCGATAGTAATTCCGACATACCTCATGCATGCGAATGCTTTCCAATTCTTTTTCATCTACATAACAACACTCCTCCATAATATCTGCACCCAGATAACATTCACCATTTAGATATGCCCCAGGCCTATCTCCTCGAAGTTTCCAAGCATTATAGTAGTTCATAAAACCCAGTCTCTCCCCTGTCCTTTCTTCACAAGTTATTGCCGCCTCATGTTGAGCTACCCGTTCTTCTTCTGACAGTTCTCGCGTCTCTTCCCTAATATAAATTTCATTCAAATATTGTAGAAAATAATTTTGTAGCTCGTCCTCAACACTCTTATCAATCACAATTCCATGCTCTTGGCAAAAGCCTAATACCCAACTGACATTATCTAAAATTTCCAACTTCTCCAACACGGAACTGTTCTTCTTTAAATGATAATAGTTCTTTGCATCAATTCCCAGCACCATCCCATGCCCAATTCTGCTATTCTTTGGCAATTCACAGAATCGGAGCACTTCATCAATTGCACGCAAACCACTAAAAATATCCAAGAAATCTTCCCCAACATGATAGGTAAAATGTACCTGCGATAATCCACATTTATAATTATATTGCTGAAGCTGCCGATAAAACTGCCCGAATACCTCCGGACGACAGCCTATTTCCCCCGCACATGTATCGTATCCCCTTACTCTTGGGATTTTGCCATGATATTGATAACTGAACAACTCTGCTTCCAACAATGCATATGCTTCTCTTATCTGTCGATCCAAGTAATCACGAGTCTCATAATTTCTCGGTTTCAGATCAACAAAAGCCGTGTCTCTCTTTTTTGCAAAATGTAGCACATAAAAAAAATCCAACTGGCTATTTTCCATACTTTTATCATAATGTGCTATCCGTTTCAATGTTTCAATATGGTCCTTTGGTGTAATCCGAAGTTCCATTGAAGAAATGGATTGTAACCTACTTAAAGACTTCACAGCCAAATTCATAATCTGATCTTGATAAGCAGGATAATCCTCAATGAAATCTTCCTTTCGATCTTGGTATTCTGCAAAATTTGAAAATCCTCTTTTCCCATTTACCTGAATCATTTCTGCTCTTATCCGCAAACAAATAACTAAATAACGGTAAAACATATTTTTTTCCTTATATGAAAATCTGTCATCAAATATAGCCCGAAAACAACAATAAAGGAAATAGCGTTCGCCTGCAATAGAAATCTCATCCTTGGGAACCATCTTATGCTCCCAATCTTCCTTGCCTTCAGCCAAATCTTCTTCCGAAATAAAACTACTCCATTCATCACCAACTGCATAGTCAAAACACTCTATTGTTTTGTATGGCCCCATAAAATTTTCATGTTCTGCACGGCAAACATTAATATGCTCTTGCAGTTCACTCAAATCCGCTTCTTCCAACTCCATTGTCCTATAAATAGGATTTTCCAGTAGCTTATTGTTATGACGCAATCTATGATAAAGATACATACGGTAAAATGCCGCTTGTCGGCAACTCTCCATAAGCTTTAGGTGAGACTGTTGTACCTCTTCATAATGATATTGTGGATCTAAAAACCTATCAAAGTGTAGAAAGAAAGTCTTATTAACATCTCCTATATGGTTCATCAAACAAACCCAGTTTAGTGTAAACACTGGAATTGAGCCTTTTAAATGGAAATGATTCTCTGCCATACTAACCATCCCTATATCCTTTTTATAATTAATATCGAATGTGGGAAGTGGTGTACACAACCACTCTGTCAAATCCCGCTCCTCAATCAGTGATTTTGCAAGAAGCGCTGCCATAAAAATATCATTTCCCAAGCTCATAGAAAGTTCCCGCCATCGCAGTAGTTGCAAATTATGTATTTCCTTTATATTTTCCGCATATTCTATGCATAAAAACTTATGTCCTTTCAATTCGAGAAAATGTTCAGCAATATTAGCAATATAAGCAAATATACCATGCGAAACTTCTTTGCTTCTGGTACCTTCTAATCGACATTTCAACCATTGGTACATCTGAACAATCTCATCACCAGAGTAACAATCCAGTGCAGTTTTGGCGATTTCAAGAAATCGTTTTTCATTAATACGATTATATGAAATATCTTTTTCATCCTTAATCAATTCAATTTCCTTATAATTGATCCTTCGTAACAGTAATTCTAAACATATTCTTTCAGTTTCCATCTCTTATTCCCTTGTAGATATTAAAAATCTACGAATTTGATTAAACTCCTTCGAAAGAGTTTCGTTAATTCTATCATTATCATCATTAGTCTTTGAATAATTTTCAACTTTGATATTTAATGACTTAAAATTCTCATCAAGGTTTGTTTGAATTATTGTGTTATACTGTTCTCTATTATCATTAAAAAAAAGCATTAGTTGATTCAACTTTTTTTTATAATTTCGTACAGTGCTATTTTTTTTTAACAAATGATGGCATATCATCATCAGGATTATATTCCAACTTAGCAGATTGCGACACTTCTATTGCATTATCCTGATCCAAATCATCAAAGAGATCAACTAATTCATCATAGTCAAAGTTTAATCCCGTTCCATTCTGTGGGCTTCGTTCAATGCTTTCCCAAAAACAAGCTAATTCTTCTACTAACTGATAATATTCTTTTTCGCTCTCCGGATTTATCACCCAAGCCGACTCCAACTCCAAGTATATATGAATCTTTGATAAACCATCTAGCAAACACTTAAAAAAATGTTTATAGTAAACTTTGATATCGTTGTTAGTTCTATCTTTTATGTCTCTAGTATCAACCACGTATTGCGCTATATAGTAGATTGCTTCCATATTACAAATTAAAATATTGCATAGTTCTGCGAAGTTCTTCCAATAATTAGGAAGTTCGCACTCTATTTCATCAACTCTCTTTATCCCCCATTTCTCAGCATTAATATTATTAAAAATAAAAATATTATCAAGTTGTCTTATAAACAAATTGTTTAAAGAAAAATCAGCTTTTGTTGCTACAGTATTATTATCAGATACCATCCCTACCATTGCTGAATCCTTTTTCCACTTAAAAGACGATACACATCCTATCGTATAAAGCCGCATTTTTAAATAATTCTCACCATTATCAAATTGATTAAAGTAGTTTCTTACTGCGGAAACATTAGTGTTATGAATATCTGTTATAGCGCCTGCCTTTTCATTTCTCATCTGTTCTGTAGATTGTATCCAATATTCAGTAACATCAAATTCATAATGACTCCTTGACTTATTATATTCTTTTTCAGTATCTACTCTTATCAATTGATAACTTCCGAATATATTTTCACCAATGAATCCCTTTAATTTTTCCTTAGCATTATCATAATTCAGTTTAAGCATAATTATTGAAACATAGGTTTTTACGAAAAAGAGTAAATTATTTATGCCAGATTCCCGAACCTTATAACATAAACGAATACAGTTTAGAAGGTCACCATTATTAGGCTTTTCCCCTCTTCTCATCACAAATGAAAATCGCTTCTGCACAATACTTTCCAAATTAATCTTGCTATTTGGCGAATTTAATACCCCTTTCTCAACAAGCAACTTACACAAATAAGTGTAAATGTCATACTGAACATCTTTCAAGCCTAACTGCCTAAGTGATATAAACCATTGCCGCTCTTTTTCTTCTAAATTATTTTCGGCCCAAGAGTCAAACAGATAATCTTCAAACAATTCCAAATTTCTTTTCTTATCTTTCCCTTCCATATTTCCAATCACCGAAACCATACCTACAAGTTCTCGGAGTGTACTAGGAATAAGGGGATGAATCTCATCCTCCTTCGC
This sequence comes from Lacrimispora celerecrescens, assembly GCF_000732605.1. GTDB lineage: Bacteria > Bacillota > Clostridia > Lachnospirales > Lachnospiraceae > Lacrimispora > Lacrimispora celerecrescens_B. Next base: position 77,223 of record NZ_JPME01000018.1, read on the forward strand.
AACCATAATTAATCCAGTGCGCTTGTATAAGAGATGCATAAGTCCTTTTTCAATCCCCAATTTATTTGATTTAAAAATCGCCCGACTCTCGTTTTGATAAATAATGTCTACGGCACTGGTTCCATCACTTGCGATTGTTCTGATGTCAGGAAGCGCAATTCTTCTGGTCAGGGGAAGTAACTTTTCTAAATACTTATTTGCCATTTTTTTTGCTTCCAAATTAATTTCCCATCGAGAAGAGTTCTCCAATCCCTTCATATCCAACAAAAATTGTCGTTCTACACAAAGGGTCAGTTGCTTAATATTCACAGCCATGACAATAATCAGTTCTGGAAGTATCATATATTTGCGGATTTGTTCCATCATATTATATGCTGCGCTAATATTTAAATCCAGATCATCGAGGCAAATAACTAGCATTTCTTTGTTTCGATATTTTAGATATTCCCTAACTAATGTTTGAACATCATGTCTCAATTTCATACTGTCAGCAATATCTGCCAGATTCTGTATTGATCCATTATAAATATATTCATCTTTGATGAACTTTTCTGAGTTTTTCAACACTGCCAGATTCTTATGCACTCTTTGAAATAGCGAAGACATTTTTAAAAACTGGTCACGATCTAGATTAATAACATTTTCTCTGGATAATTGACCTTCAGCCTGACTAATTTTATCAAGCTTATAGTTTTCAAACATCCGTGAAACAACAATGTCTAAAATATCATGCACTGTTTCCATGGCAGTTGGATCAATTGTTTCCAAAACTTCCATGCCATTATCCTTTTTCAAACTGTCAGTAAACTGAATCATTGCACTACTCTTGCCCTGTCCACGTTCTCCACAGAATGCAATTATATTATTAAGGTGTTCCCATACACTCTTTCCTAGCTGATCAACTTTCACCTTTTCATAATAGGTTTTTAAGCTGTCTCTAATTTTATTTGCCACTTGATACTGCTCCCAGAATATATCTTCACTTAGCTCAGTATCCCTATCATAAATTTTAAATTCATTTCCTTGTTCAATAATAATATTTTTCATTTGCAATCTCCTTTTTTAATATCAACTATGTAATTGTAATCAATCAAGAAAAAAATTAACTAATGATTTTTGTACAAATTAATTTTAACATTGTGCCACTACATAATTTCCAACTAGATCGGATTCTGTTTTAAGGAATCACATAAGTGATGACATCGGCATTTAAAATTCTTCCTTTTTTGGGCTTACACATGTTTTTCATATTTTTAATATTTAAGTATACATATATTTCAAATCTAATACTTATTTCTTAAAAAACAAACTCTTAGAATCATTTATAATGTATTCTAAGAGTTTGTTTTTTTAATATGTAGTATGCTCCTTATTTTAAATAGTCTTTTTAAAAATTTTCTTGAATTTATTGTATTTAATTGATTTTTCTTTTATCGACTATCCACATTTTACAATCACAAAACTGCTCCATAATAATCAATTCTATTATTATTTTACCATAATATTAATAAGACGTATATTGCAAACTATCTTTTTATTCGACACAATTCGACAACAGTTTCCACATTCCCCTGGACATAGATTTGATACTACATGGCAAAACTATATTTTGCTTATTAAGAGGGGGTATTATCTAACCACACTCTTTTTGTATTTTATAAAACTTTAATTCCATATAATGATTCAATTTTAGGAACTATAACATAAATTTGACTATTTATATATTCGCAAAAATCATAGTATGCAGAAAATTTTTTTACAAAGACTTTTTCTGCATCTAAAATGATTTTATCAATATATTCTATATTCCAACCTATTTCTTCATCCTCCTCATTTTGTAACATGGCACACATTGGACTTAATTGCAATACAATTCTCATCAAGGAATCTATTAATTGATTTGCCTCTATACGATAATTTTTATCTAATGCATCGTAATATTTCAAATACTCAGACTTATTATCAGCGAGCCTAAACAATCTGCTCTTTATTTTCAGAAATTTCTTGATGAATGATTTTAGATATTTATCTTTATATAGATCTAAAAATTCTTCCCAAGTCTTTAATTCAATATTGGTATTCTGTATATTTTTATAAGCCCCACTTTGAAAACCTTTCTTTGCAATAATTATTCCCTTATTAGCACCAATATCATCAACAATTGTTCTGAACGCAAAAATAGTATTTTGAGAAACATTGCTTTCCCAAAATTTACATTCGCAAATAATCAATATATCGGAGGATTCAGCATAAACATCAATTTCCACATCTCCTCTAATAGCTTTGAGTTTCTTGGGTGTTTCAACAATGTAGCCACATGAACTAAAAATATATGCTGCTTTATCTTGTAAATCAACCCAATCTTTAGGCTCTTCATTAAAAATTTTCATACTCATTCCTTATCCTCTATAAAGCTATGCTCTTTGATTTTGACCGTTTTCTCTTTTACAAAAAATATCCTTTCGCCAAATTGTATGCCATCGCTTTCAAAACAACTATCCTCGGTGTAAAATAAGTTTCCGTGGACTAATCAGATAAAGCAAAAACACACGTCCATCTTCTTTCCAAAATGCCGGAATCCTTTGATTTACTGGGTTTTCTTCTCCAGTAACACGATTGTCTCCACATTCCTTGTTGTCGTAATTCGGATGACCATCGAACCCACTCCCCTCTTGGTGTCAAACTATATTTTCAATAGTTCTGACGCTTATCCTTTCTTTTTTACAAATCACCTATGCCAATTTAACATGGCAATTCCTATTTATTAATGTATATTTTAACAAAGATGAATGTTGCTAAAAATAAATCCCTCGGTAATCTTCGGTAGAAAATACTATCTCTGAATTTACTATCATTTCTCTTAACAAATTGGGGGTTGTTATTTTCTGTTTGGTTTTCTTTTAATACCCAACAACTCAATAAAGTCATTAAACAAGGAAGTATCAACTGGTTCGAACATCACCCATTTTCCATCATGGTAAGTTTTTGCTTCGTCATAGATTTTCTGTATAACCTCAGAATATTTCTCCCTGTTTTCTTCAAATTTTGTCCTCTCATCTTTTCCGAAGATGATCATAAATCCGATACAATGTTCTTTTGCATATAACGCACAAAGCGTTTTACCGCCTCTACGGTATTTAAATTCATACGTCCATTTTTACCACCCTTATTCCAAAGATGCTCCATCTCATATTTTTCATTAATCATGATACACAATTCTTGCCATACATCATATATAGTCTGTCCGATTAAAGCAATCATTTCATCCGCATTGGGTATTCTATCAAACATAGTTAAACCTCCCTCGCTAAATTCAAATTTATACCAAAGTTATTTTATCCACGCTTAAATTCCTTGTCAAATCTTGATGGAAAGTAGGAAAATGCTTTGTCGGGCTTTTCAAACCGATCGCGAAGGTTTGCCACCGCCCTTTGATTAAGTTCAGAATAAGAAAAATAAAAAACATCAGCGTGTTCTCTCCGCTTTAGTAACCTTTTTTCAGTAATGCCAATTAGAATAGGCTGCGAAAAAAATGCGGCATATTCTAGCAGCTGCGGTGTCGGATCGGCAGTACCCAGCTTTACTTCAAATAAAACATCTCTGCCAGAGCCTGGCTCCTTCGCCAACAAGTCAAGACGGAAGCCTTCAAACACAGCTTCACGCTTTACTAAGGTCAGTTCCGGAAAAATATCAGGAAATCCACCCTCTATCATTCGAACATAATCCGCCTCCTTATGGCGCCGATCATCTTGTGCAACATAAGCCGCTTCCGCAAATACCTCCATCAGCATGTCGATATAAAAGTCGCCAAACTGACTACGGAAATTATTCAGCAAGGAAAAGAATATTCGGTTTATCATAGCACTATGCCACTTTTGATGAAAAGCAGCGAGACTATATAAATCTTTTGGTTCACGTACATCTTCCAGTTGTCGTAAAATATTACTGATTGTAATTTTCATACTTTCCCATTCAATATAGTGCAATACTTCATGCTGCAGAGTGGATATTTTCAAAAAGCTTTGAATAGAATCATTCAATACCGACCAATTGTGCATAATACCGCCTCACGACTGTTAAAAATAGGCTTGCCTATTTTGAGAAATTAGTTACTATATCTTCACTAGGATTTCTTAACTCTTTCTCACAATCAAGTATCAGTTAGTAATATCGCAAACCTACCTAGATAAATAAATTATAGATGCAAAATCTCTTTATGATTAATTAACCATTCACGAATTTCGTTTACATACTCCTCCCATCGTTCATGCTCAGCCACCAAATTTATAATTTTATCTAGAATTAGCTCTTCACTTTTACCTATTCTAACTACCAAGTTATCTAGCCATTGATGGCTATTTGATACGGCTTTCTGTTTTCTAGCTACTTTTACAATCTCCTCATTGTCCTGCATCTCAATAAGCATATCAAAAATGTGTTTCTCTGGTTCTGTCTTTTCAGGAAGTATGAGTTGACGTATTAACGCAGCTGCCATATTCACCTTATCCTCATGATCTTTTTCTGTACCAGAAAGTACTCTTTTTACTGCATCTAATTTTTCACCTTGACTTCTATAGACATCACCATCTAACAGAATCAAAATATCTCTTGTATTTTCTTTCTGCAATATTAAACTTGCAGCTAAAACAAATGCATTACTAGCCGACCCTATTTTTACAACCTTTACAGCTCTTGATATTCCTAAAGACCCCGCGACAACATTTACTATTGTCTCTGCCAGTATATCCTCAACATATATTCTTATTATTTTATTGACATCCTCACTCAGCTCATATACTATATCCTGATTGATTTTATCATACACCATTGTTTTTTCTTCCAATGGATCTAGATAACGAATATCTACTATATCTTGAAATTTTCTCACCTCCATTGAATGTGTTGTAAAAATAATTTGCAGATTCTTCTTTATTGCGATATCCGATAATTTTTTTATCAATCTTTTCAAAGCTAATACATGTAATAAGAGGTCAATTTCATCAATTAAAATCACCGAATATGCATTTGCTGTATATACTGTTTTTAAAATCTTTAATACTCTTTGTTCTCCTGCCCCCATACTTAAAGATGAATATCGCATATTATCTTTTGTATGTACACCGATTAACTCTTTTTTCTTCGTTTTATGATAATTAAGATTATCATAATTTTTATTCAGAATATAAGCTGCTGACTCAATTATCTTACACGAAACTTTATCATCCGCAAGAATCGTATTATAATCAATATATGAAGTCTGTTGCTCCTTCTCTATCTCTGGTATACATGTTTCAATGCCAATATAATATGCGTCTCTTTTCGGCCTATCAGAATACCGTGGTGCCCACCTATCAGTATTTTTTCTATATTCTCTCGTTATTTCTTTTTGCAAATTTTCATCCCAGTACGTAATTGAAAATTTACTATTTTTCCAGCTTGAATCAGGATTAGGGGTAAAGAAAAAAGAAAATTTATGGTTTTCTCCTAATTTATATGGTCCGTAAACACATGCTAAAGCATGCAAAATCGTAGATTTACCCGAGCCATTAACCCCCATAATTGCTGTCAAGTTTTTATCTAAAGAAATATCTAAATTCTTTAATCCTTTTAAACTATCAACATGCATACTTAAAATCTTATGTTTCGGATAAATAATATCATCGGATAAATTATTGGGAAGTTTTGAATCCTTAGTTTTTTCTCTTTTTTGATTTTTCATATCATTAACTTTGCTATGTACAGATAAACCATTTTGCAGATATTTTTTCAAAGCCAATGCTATTTCATAGCATACAAAAACATTAGAAGCATATGCTATTTTCCTATACATATCTTGTTTATTAGTACACTTATTATAATTGTACTTTTTTAACCCTTTTATATGAGCACATTCATTATGTGTAAATCTTCTTAATCCAATAGAATCCATTAAATACATTTCTCTGAAAAACCCCATATGTACTGAACCTGATTCATAAAATTTTCTACCCTGTCGTATATAATATTTATCTTTATCCAATTCTATATTGGGGTTAAATGTTATTTTTCTATACCAACTATCAACTGTTACTGACTGCTCTTGATATATTGTATTTTTATCCTTATTTCCATAAGGGAAGTAAAACTCCTCATCATACAAATCATTCCTGATTCCTACCATATATGATTGTTTGCCGACCACCGGAAAACCCGAGAAATCGGCTTCATTTATTATTTGGTATGAAATTGAATATTTACGAAATACTTTCGCTCCTAACATATTCCTAAATTCAGATGATTTTTTATTTGTAATCATTATACTCGGAATTTCTAAAACAAAAGCCATAGGAATTTTTTCTAATATAATATCAAATATATAATCATTCTTGTTCTGTTCTTCCTCCTCTCTTAATTTACCAGCATCTTTAAATGTATTCATAACTAATTTTGCAATAATTAAATCCGTGTTTGGTAAATCCTTTGCTGATATCTTGCTTATGTCAGATAGAATAAACCTACTGTTTTTAATTGTTTGACTATATATTTCTCTACATATAGGGTCTGTATCAACAGCACAAACCACCTCATAGTCCGCCTCTTGAAACCCTAATGCTCTGCCTCCTATACCAGTTAACAAATCAACAATTGTTAATTTTTTTGAAATCTTCATCTTATGTGCTCCTGTCTATTGCAGAAATACCCGAAATCCACAAACTATAATATTTATTTCAAGTTGTGATCTAAAACACCTATTTATCCGTTTTCTGTATAGAATCATCCAGACTTTCCTTAATTGATATGTAGCCCAACTGTTTTAATGTATAAAGATATTTATCAACCATTGTAGTATGGTGTGTGTTTCTATATACTACTTTACAAATATCTGCACGGAATTGTTCTACAACACAGATTCTCTGATTTAGCAATCAGACCAAATATACAGTTATATGTATCAAAGAGTAACTGACGATACTTTCCTGTTGAGTTATCCTTTTGGCTTCGCAATTATGCCAGCTTCCTATCTTTGTCTTCCTGTTTCATAAATCTACCCTCCTCATCATATTATATAATCATTATACAATACTGGAATAGTTAAATACAACTCGAATAAAATACATTATCAATATTTGTTATCATACTAAATTTGAAATATGCACTTTTTCTAAAGTAAACGCATCACCAACACATCAGTCGTTACTTACTCAATTAAAAATTATGATTCACTCCCAATACAAAATCCCCAGAACTTCTGATATCTTTTGTATAAAAAGTGATTTCCTATTACAACATATTTCTAAATTCTAATCATAATAATCCATCTGCTGAATCATCACAATTTTGACCGAAACTGCATCTCAAGTCTGATGGTTTGAAACTTAGTCATCTGCATTTCGATATATTCTTTCTATCTCTCTATTTTATTCTCAATCTATAAAGGTTTAACTGAGAAGTTTTGCGACTGCCTCATTTACGACTACCGTTCCTTTTAATTAAAAGCATCCCATTAAGTTCCTTGTCACCTGTTATTAGATGCATAGAGCGGTACCTTAAACCGCATACTCATCAAATTTATATTAGCCAGTATAGGTACGCTCTACCTATTACAGGCTCAGTCGAAATCGGCCGATTTCAGAGATTTAATCTAACAAGTCAAGCCCATAAAAAACTCGTGCATCAACAAATGAGTTACCATTCACGACGCTTTCTTATTTCTGAGTACAACCACTCACTTTATATATTTCAGCTATCTATAAATAAAAAAGAGGCCTTTCCTTCATTTTATTCAAATAAAAAATGAAGAGCATAACCTCTTTGAATTGTTATCATTATTCTGTTTTTATATCTTTCCAATTACTTTCAATTATGTTTCCGGCATCTGCCTGACATACATACCAACTTCATCTAACTTCATACCACACAATAATTTCATCAGTGTTTCCTAAGATAACACTGGTGCGTTACCCCCTCTAAAATTGAAATGAGCTGGCGGTCCTATATTAAAGGAGACCTGATTTGCATCACAGAACTACAGGCATTTTCCATCTACGATGCATTCAGATGGAATCACGATAAGGCTCATATTCCGCCCTTATCTCCAGAAAATCCTTTGTATAATCTTATAATAACTTGCCCCTTCGATATCAACCACTCGGTCATCAGAACCGAGATATCTCTCATACAGCAGTTCCATCTCACTTTGTTTCGAATCCTTTGTTTCACCTTATTTCCTCTTAATATCTATGATAATTGCTTAGGGATCTGTGGAAAGCCGAAAAATCAGAGGTAAAAAACGGCCATTTGTACACCTTTTGCCTCATTTTTCGCAAAAACACTACATCTTATATTTTTTCTCTCTATTCCTTCTCCGGACCACAATACGTCATCAGTATCACCGTCTCCACATTCGCCGTCGAAGGAAACATATCCATACAACAAACCTTCTCCACCCGATACCCTCTCTCTTGAAGAACAACCAAATCTCTCACCAAACTAGTCGGCTTACAAGAAACATAAACCATCCTGTCCACGCCAAAATCAATAATCTTCCCCAACGCCTTCGGATGAATCCCATCTCTCGGCGGATCCAAAATAATCAAATCCGGCTTATCTTTCAACTCATCAATAATCTTAAGTACATCCCCGTCAATAAATTCACAATTCTCAAGGCCATTCAGACCTGCATTCTCTCTCGCCGCTTCCACCGCCTCTTTAACGATTTCAACGCCCACAACCTTTTTGGCCACCGGAGCAATGATCTGAGCAATGGTACCCGTTCCGCTATATAAATCAAAGACAACCTTATCCTTAGTCTCCCCCACATATCCTCTGACTGTCTCATACAATACTTCCGCCCCAAGGGAATTGGTCTGGAAGAAAGAAAACGGGGAAATTTTGAACTTCAGCCCTAAAAGCTCCTCATAAAAATAATCCTGTCCATATAAAATATCGGTCCTGTCACTCTTAACCACATCTGCCAGACTATCGTTTAAAATATGAAGAATGCCCACAATCTTCCCATTTAACGAAAGTCCCAGCAACAGATCTGTCAGTGGCTTCAAATCCACCTCTTCCTGTGTCGTGGTAACCAGGGCTACCAGGATCTCACCGGTCTTAACAGCCCGGCGCACCAAAAGATGACGCAGATATCCCGTATGCTGCATCTTCTTATAAAAACCGGTTCCCAATTGTTCGAAATACTCCTTAACCGTCTTCAGGATGTCACAAAAATCCGGATTGACTATCTTACATTCCGTAGTAGTCACCACGTCATAAAAACTTCCCCTTTTATGCATTCCCAAAGCCAAGGGGCCATCCTTATATTCATCCCCAAAGGAGAACTCCATTTTATTCCGGTATTCCGCTTCCACAGGGCTTGGCCGAATTCCCTCAAATTCATAATCTTCACAAACTCCGTCTATAAGATCCTTTACCTGCTGCTCTTTGATCTTAAGCTGCTCCGCATAGGGAATTGTCTGATATACACAGCCCCCGCAGCTTCCAAAATGAGGACATGGATTCTCTGCCGATTCCAGGCTTGAATGCTCCAATACCTCAAGAATCCGCCCCTCACAGCGTCCTCCTCTTTTTTTGTTTATCATAACCCGTACCTTCTGGCCGGGAAGTGCATGCTTTATTGTAATCTTCCCTTCCGGAAGTTCAATGACTCCCTTGTCAGGAAAATCAAATCTTCCAATCGTACCTTCGTATATCTCGCCCTTTTTCACTATACGTGCTCCTCTTCTATCTTTATTTCTGCAAGCGATGAGCCGAGTGCAGGAATTTTTCCATTCCCGCATCTGGCAAATGCTGCAGGCTATATAATTTTTTCAATTTCAATCGAGCAAAAAAGCGTGTCTCACTGTCTGAGGCACGCTCTCTCTTTATAATGCCGATCCTACTCTTCAGAACCTTCGCCCGGTTTATCATCTTCAAAGAAATCATCGTCGAAATCATCATCAAAATCGTCTTCGAAATCTTCTAAATAGTCCGGTGTGAAGAAACGGTATACGGTATAGGCAATTCCTGCCACCGCCGCCACTGCACCTATGATAGCCAGTATCCAGAGGATACAGTTTTTCTTCTTTTCTTCCTGTTCCCTTCTATGAAGCAATTCATTCACTCTGCTTGAGTTCATAAGATCTTCCAGCTTACTCATGGCTTCTTTACTCATTGCATCAAATCTGTTCATAACTCCACGTCCTTTCTGAGAGCCTTGCTATTTTATGCCCATTATTCAGGGCTGAACCCACCACACTTTATTGGGTGTAAAGGTATGCCTGTAGGGCATCTCCTTCATATTTTCCGGCTAAGTTTTAGTCTCTCTGCCTGTCGCAGTTATTATACCATTATATTGATTCTTTTACTATCATTTTTGCTTTTTTTTTAATAAATTATGTATTTTTAGATCAAACTCGTACAAGTTTCAGCTTTGCAAAGGAAGCAAACATTTTTTTGACGCCTGCCTGATCAAACTGAACTGTGACTTCAAAATCCCTTCCGCCGTCCTTGATCTCCAATACTTCGCCTTCCCCAAATTTCACATGGCTGACCCGGTCCCCTTCTTTATAGTTTAAAGAAGCTGATTTTTCTACAGTAAATGCTTTACCAAAACCAGGTGTCGATACAGGCGCTGAAGTTTTTGATGCATAGGAGTTGTTTCCGGGCCCAAAGCTGCTGACACCTGACGTCCTGCCGGATGACTTCGGTTTTCCCCATGGCAGGCCGCTGTCATCGTAATCAAGCGTACGCGCAGCAGACAGTCTTGGCTCCAGCTTATTTGAATCCAAAAGCGTATCAGGAATTTCATCTATGAATCGGCTGACTTTGGAATATCTGGTTTCTCCATTGACCATTCGTTGTCTCGCCGCCGTCATCATCAGGAAATCCCGAGCTCTGGTGATTCCCACATAGCAAAGTCTGCGTTCTTCTTCCACATCTTCCTTATCATCTGAAGAAATGGACATCATGCTTGGGAACAGTCCGTCTTCCATGCCGCTTAAATACACTCTTGGAAACTCAAGCCCCTTGGCGCTGTGCAAGGTCATAAGGGTTACTCTGTTTTCAGAATCATCCATTCGGTCCACATCGGCTACCAAAGCCACCTCTTCCAAGAATTCACTTAAATTAGGATGCTCATGCTCCCCTTCAAAGCTAACCGCCTTATTGATCAACTCTTCTATATTTTCCAGACGTGTCTGGTACTCAATTTCACCTTCTGCTTCTAATTCCTTCTGATAACCGGTTTCATCCAGGACATCTTCGATCAGTTCATGGATCGAATACGTCTCTTCTTCAAGCCTTTTCCGGAAGTCCTCGATCAGTTCTGTAAACTTGAGAACTTTCTCCGCTGTTTTTCCAAGTCCCGGCACAGCCTTTGCGCGGCAAAAAGCATCATAAACGGAAAATCCATGTTCAGAAGCAAACGCCTGCACTTTTCCCAGGCTGGTCGCTCCAATTCCCCTTTTGGGCACATTGATGATTCTTAAAGAGGCTAAATCATCTTGTGCGTTGGCAATGGTCTTTAAATAGGACAGTACATCCTTGATTTCTTTTCTCTGATAGAAATTAACGCCTCCCACCATACGGTACGGAACATTATGTTGAAGACATTTTTCTTCAATCAGACGGGACTGGGCATTGGTCCTGTAAAGGACCGCGCAGTCCTGGTAGTCAGAAGAGCTGTTTAAAATATCACGGACAATGGCATCTGCCTCTTCCGAAGCGTTATCAAACTGCTTAAACTGTACCAGAGGGCCTTCCTCATTGGCGGTCCACAGGGTTTTATCCTTTCGTCCCCGGTTATGGCGTATCACCTCATTGGCTGCATTTAAAATGCTCTGGCTGGACCGGTAGTTCTGTTCCAGCTTAATAACCTTAGCCCCAGGATAAGCCTTTTCAAAGTTTAAGATATTTTCAATGTTAGCGCCGCGGAATTTATAGATGGACTGGTCGTCATCTCCCACAACACAAAGATTCCTGTATTTTCCTGCCAGCAGGCTTATGAGCTTAAACTGGGCCGTATTGGTATCCTGATACTCATCCACCATAATGTATTTAAAACGTTCCTGATAATAATCCAGGATTTCCGGATTATTCTGGAATAGCTGTACGGTTTTCATGATTAAATCATCAAAGTCCAGTGCATTGTTCTTTTTAAGCTGACTTTGATATTCTTTGTAAATCTGCGCCACTTTTTTCTGCCTGAAATCACCGCCGGCATTCAGTTCAAACTCCACGGCTGTCACAAGCTCGTTCTTTGCTGTGGAAATAAATCCTAGCATCGCCCGGTCCTTATAGATCTTCGGATCCATATCAAGGCCCTTTAGTACATGGCGCATTAGAGTTTTCTGGTCATCCGAATCATATATAGTAAAATTCGTTGTATAACCAAGGCTTTCAATGTGCCGCCTGAGAATGCGCACACAGGATGAATGAAAGGTGGATACCCAGATACTGTCCGCACCAAAGCCCACCAGGCGATCCACACGCTCCCTCATCTCACCAGCCGCTTTATTGGTAAAAGTGATGGCCAGGATATTCCATGGATTGATGCTTTTCTCTTCTATTAAATAGGCAATGCGGTGTGTAAGAACCCTGGTCTTACCAGACCCGGCTCCTGCCAGCACAAGAAGCGGTCCGTCCGTATGGAGTACCGCTTCCTTTTGCATTGGATTCAATGTATCATAAATACTCATATATTATACCGTACTTTCCTTTCCTCTTTACTGCCCTTCTTTTCAGGGCATAAAGGTATACCTGTAAGGTGTTTCCTCTTTACTGCCCATCTTTCCAGGGCATAAAGGTATACCTGTAAGGTGTTTCCTCTTTACTGCCCATCTTCCCAGGGCATAAAGGTATGCCTGTAAAGCGTTTCATCTTTCATGCTTACTCTTCAATCCCCAAATACTTTTTTAGTTCCCCCATATGTTCTTCCGCCAGACGCCGCCCATCCCCGTACAGGGCCTCCAGCTTTCGTTTATCTTTTTCAGTTCTCTGTACTGTAACGTGCTTATCCGGACGAATAACATAGATTCTTCCCTCTTCTTCCAAACGGTCAATCTCTTCTTGCATCCGGTTATACCGGTCCGGGACCTCATTTAACGCCTTCAAAAACTCAGGCAGAGGGGCAAAATAGCGTTCATACCCTTTTTTTGTCCATTTATCAAGCGGAGGTTTCCGATATCCGTGCTCCCTGGTGAGTATCACAACGATCTTATCATATCCCAGATCAATAGCTCTCTGATATGCAATGGACATGGAGCAACCCCCATCCAGATATTTTTTCCCTTTTACAGGGATCATGCTGGATAAAACAGGGAGACTGCTGGAAGCCTTGACAGCACCAATAAAATCATCGCAGGAACTCTTTTCAAAATATTCCGGTTTTCCTGTTTTACAGCGGGTGGCAACCACCTCAAAGGTCTGCTGGGACTTCCCAAAAGTATCATAATCAAAGGGAACCAATGTATCGCACAATTCCCCAAACAGGAAATCAAAATTAAAAATGGAGCGGTTTTTTACCATATTCCGAAAGCTTAAAAACCGTTTATCATTGACGTAATCCAAATCCACTTTAATGGTACGGCCGATCTGTTTGCTTACATAGCTCATGCCGCACATAGAACCGGCTGATACTCCGTTCACATAGGACATCTCAATTCCCTGTTCCATGAATACATCCAAAACCCCGGCCGTAAATACGCCCCTTAGGGAACCCCCTTCTAAAACCAATGCTCCTTCTGTCATCTTATATCACCTCGCCTTCTATTCTATTGCATTTCCACCGTCCGGTCAATCTTTTTTCCAATCCATGGCTTATTTGAAAGCTCATGGCATAAATCAGCACGCCCCACTTTGTGGTATATTTGCCCCTAATTCAGCTGGTGCAGTGAACTGCAATGCCTTCAATTGGAACAAAATTCCCACAAAGTATGCGTGCGTCTTTGAATAACAGTTTTATGACACTCCTTAAGAAAACTGGCTCTGATAGAGTTTATAGTAGGCGCCTTTTTGATCCATCAGTTCCTTATGGCTTCCGGCTCCATGATATTTCCCTGGTCAATGACAAATATACGGTCAGCCTTGCGGATCGTAGAAAGACGATGGGCAATGACAAAGGAAGTCCTGCCCCGTAAAAGTGCATCGATTCCCTGCTGTACCAGAAGCTCAGTATGGGTATCAATGCTGGAGGTTGCTTCATCAAGGATCAAAATCCCAGGCATTGATACCATGGTTCTTGCAAATGCCAGAAGCTGCCTCTGTCCGATGGAAAGGCCTGCGCCTCTCTCACTGATCACCGTATCATATCCGTTTTCCAGCTTCATGATAAATTCATGGGCATTGACCGCCTTAGCTGCATCCATCACCTCAGTATCAGACGCATCCAGACGTCCGTATTTGATATTGTCCCGTATGGTTCCGGAGAACAGGAAATTATCCTGGGTCATGATTCCCATCTGACTCCTTAAGCTATTTAAGGTCACTTCTTTTATTTCGTGTCCGTCAACAAAAATCTTTCCAGCGGTCGTTTCGTAAAATCGGCTGATAAGATTTACTATGGTAGTCTTTCCGGCGCCAGTCGGTCCTACCAGCGCTATGGTTTCCCCGGGTTTAACGGAGAAATTCACATCATCAAGAATCAGCCGGTCCGGCTCATCTCCATAAGCAAAGGATACGTGCTCAAAGACTACCTCACCCTTAATCTCCGGTAAGGCCACAGCTCCCTCCTGATCTGTAATTTCCGCTTCCGTATCAATGATATCAAAAATACGTTCCGCAGCGGAAATATTGGTGGTCAGTTTATTATAAAAGTTAGCCAGATTCCGGATAGGGCTCCAGAACATAGCGATATAGGTTGAAAACGCAAGAAATGTACCGATTCCAATGTTTTCTACTCCGACGATCCGGATTCCTATGAAATACAGCAGGAAACCTCCCAGCCCCCAGGTTATTTCTACCAGAGGACCGAAGCCATCCGCTACAATAACCGCATCCATGAAGGCTTTATAATGCTGGTTAACCAGATCATGAAATACCTCTTTTGTCTCAGGTTCTGCTGCAAAGCTCTGTATGATCCGGATGCCGGATAAATCTTCGTGTACATAAGCATTTAAATTTGATGTTTTTTTACGGTAGATCTGCCACCTTCTATGAACCGTGGTCTCAATCAGAAACATACCCACAGCCAATATCGGGAGCGTCAGCAGTGCCGCCATTGCCAGATGGTAATTCTTTATCAGCATGATGATCGCCACACAAACAACTGTAAGCAGATCCGGTATCAGCTGAGTCACACTGTCCGACAACACATCCTTTAAGGCATTTACATCTCCAATAATTCTTGCAAGCACCTTTCCCGTAGGCCGGCTGTCAAAAAAGCCAAAACCAAGGGTCTGAATATGCTTATAAAGCTCTTCCCTGATATTTAAAAGCACACGGTTGGATACGTCCGCCATAAGGCGCATGCGCATCTTTGTGCCTGCAAGGAACATAAGGAACAGCACAGTAGCACCGGCGCCCAACCATAAAAGGCCTGCCATATCCTTTTTAGCCACACAGGAATTGATGGCATATTCCATCATAAGCGGCGCTGACATGCTGATGGCTATGGTCCCGGCCATGATAAAAAGAACGATGATAATCTCTTTTTTAAAATCCAGGAGATATCGATACAGGCGAAGCAGGGTATCCTTTTTAAAAACTTCCTTCTGATCTTCATCTATTCTGCTAGAATTGACTGCCATTTCATCTCCTCCTCTCCATACTGCACCTGATAGGTTTTATAATATTGTCCACGCATTCTCATAAGCTCCTCATGGGTTCCCCGTTCCACGATCCGTCCTTCATCTAAAATCAGGATCTCATCGGCACGGCGCACCGCTGAAATTCGGTGGGCAATAATGATTTTCGAACTGTCCTTTAATTCTGCAAGATGGGCCTCGATCTCCTTCTCTGTTTCCATATCTAGAGCTGAGGTGGAATCATCGAGAATTAAAAGAGGCGTTTCCTTTGCAATGGCTCTGGCTATGCTGATCCTCTGCTTCTGTCCCCCGGAAAGTCCGACTCCCCTCTCCCCGATTACTGTATCATACTGCTCGGAAAGCTTTTGAATGAAGCCGTGAGCCCCTGCTGAGATAGAGGCCTGCTGCACGCTTTCCCATTCCGTTGCATCCTTATTTCCAGTCTTAATATTTTCCGTAATGCTGTCCGAAAAAAGGAATACATCCTGCATGACCACCGATACCTGACCCCTTAGAAATGCTAAAGGCAGATCCTTTACGTTGATCCCGTCTAAAAGGATTTCTCCCTTTGTTACGTCATAGAAACGCTCGATCAGATTGACAATGGAACTCTTTCCGGAACCGGTGACTCCCATGATGCCAAGGGTTTTTCCCTTTGTTAAGGTAAAATCAATGTCGCTTAAAATACTCTTTCCATCCAGTTCAAAGTCCACATGTTGAAAGGACAGTTCTCCCTGGATCGTATCCGGCAGGACCGGGCTTTCCGGATTTTGGATAACCGGCTGCTCATCCATGATCTTTTTGATCTTTTTGTTGGAGGCCACCGCTGCTGCAATATCATTACTGAGCCAGCCCACCATTTCCATCGGCCAGATAATGTTATTGGCATACTCGGAAAATGCCCCCAGATCTCCAATGGTCATCTTATCGTTAATGACCAAAATACCACCTGCAACAATGACTGCCATTAAAAGAACCTTTGATAAAAAGGATATGTTAGGCTGGTAACGGACGATCAGTTTGGCCTGCTTCATGTTTAAATCGTAATACCGTTTATTATGTTTCCTGAATTTCTCGATCTCGTAACCTTCTCTTGCAAAGGCTTTCACGGTACGGACCCCTGCCAGATTTTCCTGCGCTACCGTATTTAATTCGGCGGTCTGCTCACTGATCTTATCGTAAACCTCTCCCAGACCGTTTTCCATCTTGACCGCATACCAGGCGATCAGGGGGAGAATCACCAGCGGAATCAGAGTGAGGCTGGGGCTTAGACGGTACATACAGACGATTACAATGACCGTATGAATGGAACATTCTAACACCAGCATTCCTACAAATCCGAAAGCATTCCAGATTCGTTCCGCGTCATCCTTGATTCTGGCCATCAATTCTCCTGTGTTGTGGCTGTCAAAATACCCCATAGACAGGGTCTGGATGTGGTCAAATAAATCCTTCCTTAAATTGCATCCGATTCCGGATGCGGCATAGTCAAATATAAATTCCTTTGTGTACTGAAGTACCGCTCTACCAAGTCCGATTCCCACAAGCCCTAAAAGCAGCCTCATGAGAATCTGCATCTGTCCCCCCACAATGACATCATCAATAATATGCTTTGTGATCTGGGGGGCCATTGCATCCAAAAGGATGCTGACGACCATAGCCACAATCGCCAAAACATACAGTAAACTGTACCTCTTTCCATACTTCCATAGATTTTTCATACTTTTCCTCCTTTACTTACTGCAAGCATGAATGGGCTATTCGCCCTTTTATGTAAAAAAAAACCGAAAAAAACTGCATAGTGCGGTCTTTTTCGGTAAATTGCAAAAAAATAGCCGCAGTCAATTCAGACTGCGGTTAAAAACTCATTGAAGCAGCTCCTGATTAGAGCCGTCAATCATCCCATGACATCTATAATCATGAGATTCTATCTTCATTGAGGCAGACTGAATTAATATAAAATAATTTTTCTATTCTATTCATTCCAATTGCATTATAGTAACGCTTCATAGTATCTGCCTCCTTTTCTTAGAATTATTGGTATTAATTGTACAATTACTAGAATACTTCCAATTTATTATTTTGTCAAGCAATATATCACATTTATTTATCTATTACATTTCTTCGATCCGTTCAATCCTTTTTTCCATACAAAAAAGCGGATTTGGCACTGTGTACGCCAAAACCGCTTTCTGCCTACTTTCTATTTATTTAACCGGATAAAAACCAGAAGGGGATTCACTTAAGTTGATCATGATATTCTTTGTCTGGGTGTAGTGTTCCAGAATGACCTTATGTGTCTCACGGCCAATTCCCGAAGTCTTATATCCGCCGAAAGGTGCTCCCTCAGGAATGGAATTATAGGTATTAACCCACATACGTCCGGTCTCCACCGCTCTGGCAACCCGTATAGCCCTATTGATGTCCCTGGTCCATACTGCTCCGCCCAGTCCGTACTGGCTGTCATTGGCCATGGCCACAACCTCATCCTCTGTCTTAAACTTAATAATACATGCCACAGGTCCGAAGATCTCTTCTTGTGCCACTCTCATGTCGTTTGTCACATTGCCAAGGAGTGTGGGCCTTAAAAAAGCTCCGTTTTCCAGTCCATCCTCCAGAATCTGTTCTCCGCCACAAAGTACGGCAGCTCCTTCCGATTTTCCTATCTCTATGTAGCTTAATATTTCCTTCATATGACCTTTGCTAATCTGACTTCCCATCTGGGTATTTTCATCCCACGGAAGGCCGACCTTTACTTGGTTAAACCGTTTAACCGCTTCTTCCACAAATTTATCGTAAATGCTTTCCTGCACAAAGACCCTGGAACCCGCACAGCACACCTGGCCCTGGTTAAAGAGAATACCCAGCTGTAAACCATCCATGGCCATCTCCCAATTACAGTCCTCAAAGAAAATATTGGCTGATTTGCCGCCCAGCTCCAAAGTAGCCGGAATCAGCTTTTCCGCTGCTGCAAGGGCCACGTTCTTTCCTACTTCCGTTGAGCCGGTAAATGCCAGCTTCCGGAAACCTTCATGTTCCAGAATATACTGCCCAGACTTGGAACCTGCTCCGGTAATAACATTGAATACCCCTGCCGGGATCACATCCTGAATCAGCCTTGCTAATTCCAGAACGCTGAGAGAAGTGGTGCTTGAGGTCTTAAAGACGGAACAGCAGCCGCTTGCCAATACCGGTGCCAGCTTCCAGGCTGCCATCAGGAATGGAAAATTCCAGGGAACGATTTGACCAACCACGCCGATAGGCTCTCTGAGGATCAGGCTTAGTGTATTTTCTCCCAGCATATTGGCGCTGCCCTCTTCCGCAAGTATGCAGCCTGCAAAATAGCGGAAATGCTGAGCTGCAAGAGGAATATCGACCGCCATGGTTTCCCTTATGGGTTTCCCGTTGTCCAGGGTTTCCACCATGGCAAGATGTTCCCTATTTGCATCTATGATATCCGCAATCTTATTTAAAATGGCAGCTCTCTGGTTTACCGGTACATGCTTCCAGGTCTCAAATGCCTTCCATGCTTCCCGGACCGCCTCATCCACATCTTCCTTTGTTGCTTCGGCGCACTCAGTCAGCACCCTCCCATCGGCCGGACAAAAACTTTGAAAAGTTTTTCCATCAGAAGCATCCTTCCACTGTCCGCCTATGAATAACTGATATTTCTTTTGAAGCTCTACGTTCTGCATAATTTTATCTCCTCTCTTTTATTTTCTTTGGTACTCAAATCTTTACTTATGTTTCCATTATACCCCCGGTATTTAATCTGTCAATTTAAATATTTATTTAACATTATTGATATTTAATTATCTTTCAATGTTTATTTTTTAACATTATGCAATATTTATGCTTATTAACCAATTTTTCTCAAAAACCAATCTTTAAATAGATTGATATTATTAATGCTGAGGAATCTCTTCTATCGTAATCCGAGTTAATTTTATATGATAATTTGTTATCTTTTTCACATTTTAGTTCTTTTTCAGCATTAGTCTTTTAGGTATTTTCAGTAAATAAAAAAACCGCAGTTCATCCGGACTGCGGCCAAAAATTTATTAAAATGTTCACTCTCCCAGCAATTCTTTTTGTTTCTTCTTCGTCAGCCCGGCTAATACCAGACGGTATGATTTTTCCAGTAAATCCTTCAGCAAATCATCAGGTACGTTTCCATCTGCTTTAATGGAATTCCAGTGAACCTTATTCATATAATAGCCGGGGATGATATCCTCATACTGCTGCCTTAAAAACTGGCCTTCTACCGGTTCCAGCTTTAATGTGATCAAAGAGTCTATGCCCTGGTCATTCTTACACACCGCCGCAAACATCTTATCGCCAAGAAGATACCTGGTCCAATTCCATTCCTCCTTGAAATCACTGGATACCCCATTCATTGATTTCAAGTATTCATCAATCCACTGATACCTCATATATTTCCTCCGAATCATTTTTATTACTTTTTATTGGGCCTTCTTTTTATCTTTAACAGCTGCATCATATCATCGAAAAGCGATTGGTCCTTTATCATAAACATGATCCATTTTCCATCGTGGTAGGTCGTTGATTCATCGTATACCTTCTGGACCTCCGGGGAATAGTTCTGCCGTTCCCGTTCAAAGGTCTCCCGTTCGGCTTGTCCCAGAATTACCATGAATCCAAAGCAGTCCTCTTTGGTATACAACGCGCAAAGGGTCTTTCCGCCTCTGCGGTATTTGTACTCGTACTTCCACCTTTTGCCGCCGCTGCTCCACTGGCGTTCCATATCATACTTCTCTTCGATTCTTTCACAAAGGCTTTTCCATGATTTAAATAAAGTCTCCCCTATCAGGGAAGTCATTTCTTCTTGTGATGGAATCTTTTCCAGCATAAAATCCCCCTCTTTCAACAAGTTTTTCAAACATAAGATACCGGTGCATTCATTCGCTTTTCCGTTTCCTCTACTTCCAGTAGCCCAGAAAACGACTGCATATGCTCTTCAATTTCAATTACTATAATTCTCCATCATACCAAAATAAAACAATACCGGACTCTTTCTGACTGATATTTATGAAACGTCATATCTCCTGCTTTTCTTTGACATTATATCACCCCAACTACGACAGCAGTATGTCACTGTTGGGGAACAACCGCAAAGAAAATCAAGTCAGCTTCGCTATCATTAATCAGGCTGTGAGCATACCCTTTGGGACAATAGTGACACAGTCCTGCCTGTACGGCTTCTTCTCCGCCATCAAATAGCATTTTCCCTGTTCCCTGTAGAAAATATATGATTTCACTGCTTGTATCGTGGGTATGCATTCCTATGGATGCGCCCGGCTCCAGCTTTCCATAGAGAATCTTATTGTTCTTATCTACAAGCATCTTTGACTTAAATTCTTTTTCTCCGCCGTTAAAATGGGGGAGTATGGTTTCCTCTATCCCGTCAAAATTTATGATCATGTTCATCCAGCCTTTCTTATTTTATATCTCCTGTTTCTGCAGCTTTTCTACCCGGCCATTAAGAAAACAGAGAAGAATCCTGTCCATCAATACCGGCATGATCTCAGGATACGTCAGGGAATCAGGCATCTCATCCAATAGCCGTATCTTTTCTATCTCAAACCCCGGTGGTATCTCTCCAAGTTCTTTGACTTCACTATAAAACAGCATTCCAAAAGATTCTTTTGAACTTTCCTCGTTCTCATCAAGATTCTGAACCGAATATCCACTGACCGGTTCCAGGATATATTCTATTGCTCCCGTCTCCTCATAAAGTTCCCGGTTGGCAGTTGTTACGATATCCTCCCCCTTTTCCCGGTGTCCTCCAGGGATTTCAAGGGTGTTCCGGTTCTTGTGCTTACAGAATATCCATTTATTCCTGTACCGTGAAGCAATGACTGCATACTCCAGTAAATGATCCTCAACAGAATCATAAAATGTTACTTTTACCATCAGATCCCCTCCTATTTGATATCAACTTACCATGTATGAAAAAGAAAAACAATCTATTTTTTATGTAATTTAGGTCTATAAAAACAAAAAAAGCAGCAGACAATCATGAATTTAAAATAAAACCATCTTTGTCCGCCGCTTAAACAGTCAATGTACTTATTTGATCTTCCCGGGAGTATATCCTGCTTTTCTCACTATCTCTTTCAGCTCATCCTCCGTCATCTGCTCTTTCATATGTATGACTGCCAGTTTTTTCTTTAAATCCACAGAAGCATATAATCCTTCCAGGCTATTAAACTCATTCTCCACTCTCTTTTTGCAATTGCCGCAGGTCATTCCTTCTACCTCCAGGGTTCGGGCATAGGGATAATGGGAGATATCTTTATCAGCAGCTTTAATTTTCTTCACTTCACTGCCGCCGCTTCCGCAGCAGCCATACTTCGTCCTTTTTATGGTACCTCTTAATCCAAAGTAGCAAAATACAATTAAAATACCGCAAATTATTGCAGTGGACATCCTGTAACCTCCTCTATCCTTTTTCTTCATTTTTATACAAATGTATCAATGAGATATGCTTTCCTATCCAGTTAGTGCCTGGTAAAGCGGGGCATGCTGTTCCAAGCAAATCCAGCCAATCCTATTATAATACAATATTATAAAAAAAGGACAGGATTACCTGATTATTTTTATCAACAACTTTATTTTTCTCTCACAAAAATAAAACGGCAGACCGTAAGATTTTTTCAAACTCCTACCGTCTGCCGCCTGCATTTATGATCTTCTTTCAATAATAAATTCTGTTACAAGCTCTTCTTTCCCGCTTATGCAGTACTCCGGGTGGACTGGTGCTCCCCAGCTGTCATCACCGCCTACGCCTCTCATGGCACCTAAAATATTTACTACCGTATATCTTGGTGCCGGAAGCTCTTCTCTGTGGGTAGCCGATTCCAGTTCCTCCGCCGTATAGGGAAGTACGGAAGCATCAAACGCCTGACCTGCTGCGCAAAAACCGATGGAATGGCCCTCCATGTCCGAAACCTTAAGCCAGCGGACTCCGGTTCTGTTGCCGCACTCCTGAGGTACTAGATAACGGGAAAGGTTATTATCCGGCGTATCCTCATAGATTCCCAGCCTCGCCCCTTCATTCCTGTCGCAGTAATTTTCCTCAGGTCCTCTTCCATACCAGGTGAATTTCTTAGCTGCATCCGGTGTGATGAGTCTCATTCCAAAGGCAGGAAGTTCTGGCAATCCCTTTTGACCCCGGAATACGGCCCTTACATGAATCGCTCCACTTCCATCTACTTCGTAGGTAACCTCTGTCGATGCCTTGGGAACCGTAGAAAGTGCATAGGTATAGGTGACCTTTATGCTTCCTTCCTTCTCTTCCACCGCACAATTCTCGTAATAAGGGAACCTGCCTGCCCCATACCACACGGAACTTGCCACGGAAAATTTATTTCCTTTATCATTATCTGTAGTCGCTCTCCAGTACACCGGCATCATTGGTCTTCCGACCCATTCCTTTCCGTCGTAAACCAGCGAAACGATACCGCCTTCCTGCTTGGAAAATAAGATCCGGAAGCTATCTCCCGTAACGCCGATGTTGACGTCGCCATGAATAACTTTCAAAGGCAGCCCACAGCATTTCTCCTTCTTTCCTTCTATGACTGAAACCGCCTCGCCAAAGGCTGTTTCAAAGCCGGAATCTGCCCATAAGGTATCATTTTTAAGAATTGCCGAAACCTGGCAGACATATTCCCCCGGCTCCGTAAATTCCGGCACCGGAACGGCTTCATACCTTGTATCCAAAGGCTTTACCAATGCATCAAAGCTCTTCTGATAAACCGGTTCCCCGTCCTTTAAAACCGAATATACAAATTCAAGGTCAGAGGTATCCGTAAATAATCTCCTGTTTTCTATGGATACGCCTTTGGAGTCAGGAATCAGACGGATATCCTGATATAAGTATTTGACCTCCTGAGCCTTTGGAGAGATAGTTCTGTCTGCATAAGCGATCCCATTTCCGCAGAAGCTGTAATCCGTGGGCCTGTCGCCAAAATCCCCGCCATAAGTCATATGCTCCTTGCCGTAAACGTCTTTTTTCATCAGGGACTGGTCTATATAATCCCAGATAAAACCACCCTGATACATCTCATATCTATCTTCCAGATCCGTGTACTTTTTCATCCCGCCAAGGAATTGCCCATGGCGTGCATGTATTCACAAAGGATAAAGGGCTTCTTTGGATCTGTATTTAAATATTCCTCTACCTCAAATGGCTTTGCATACATCCGGCTTTCCATATCGCTGGTACGGTCAAATTCCCGGTTCCAGAACACACCCTCATAATGAACCAGCCTGGAAGGATCCCGTTCCTTGAAAAACTCTGACATAGCCAGAATGTCCTCTCCTGCATAGGATTCATTTCCACAGGACCAAATCAGTACACTGGGATGATTCTTATCCCGTTCCAGTACGGACCTTGCCCGGTCCACCACGCAGTCCTTCCACTCAGGAAGGCTTCCAGGTACATTCCAGGATGGCTCACAGGCTCCCATCTTCTGCCAGGAACCATGGCTTTCTAAATTCGCCTCATCAATGAGGTAAATCCCGTATTCATCACAAAGCTCATACCACAGGCTCTGATCCGGATAATGACAGGTCCTGACCGCATTGATGTTGTGGCGCTTCATAAACCGGATATCCCACATCATATCTTCTTTGGTAATGGAACGGCCTCTTTGTACATTGAATTCATGACGGTTGACCCCCCGGAACACAATCCGTTTTCCATTAAGGCACATCAGACGGTCTTTCATTTCAAAACGACGGAATCCCACCTTCTGAGGAACGATTTCTTTCATATTCCCCTGCTCATCGTATAAAATAACGGTGAGTTCATACTGATATGGATCCTCACCGCTCCATAAACGGGCATTGGATATGCGGGCGGAGAATTCCACTTCTTTCTTTGCCGGAATAGGTTCCCAGGAGGCGACCATTTCCCCAGCCTTATCCTTTAATATAGCGCTGATACTTCCCTTTATTTCTCCTGTAAGAGCCAACTCTGCACGGAACAGGCCATCCCGGTAGTCATCGGATACGTCCCCATGAATGAATAAATCCTCCACATGGCATTCTGGAACCGCATATAAATACACATCTCTGAAAATCCCTGAGAACCGGAAGAAATCCTGGTCCTCGATCCAGCTGGCACTGCTTCTTTTATAAACCTCTACTGCAAGGCGGTTGGAACCCGGCCGAACAGCATCCGTAATTTCAAATTCGGAGGGCGTAAAGGAATCCTCAGAATATCCGATAAAGGTTCCGTTCAGCCAGACATAAAAGGCCGTTTCCACTCCCTGAAAGGACAGGAACAGTCGTTTCCCCTTAAGCGGTTCCTCCAGCTCAAACTCCCTTAAGTAGCTTCCCACCGGATTATTCTGCCAGTCAATATGGGGAGGCCTGATGTCAGACAGACCATCCCATGGATACATGGTATTGATATACTGGCATCCGCCATATCCCTGAAGTTCCATATGTCCCGGAACCTCAATGGTACCAAAGCTGTCCAGATTAAAATCACTTTCGTAGAAATGTTCGTTCCGCTCCGTAGGATTTTCTGCATAGGAAAACTTCCATGTACCATTTAAGGATTGGCGCTGTCCCATGATCCCCCTTAGAGCTTCTGCTTCCGTTTCATAATAGCAGTGATCGGAATGGGCAGCCAGACGGTTTACCGCGAAAACTCGCGGATCCTCCAGCCATTCCAGTTTTGCGGTCTTTTGATCCATTGAAAGAAACCTCCTTCTATAAATATTAAGTCCATTATAATCCACCACTTTAAAAGAATCCATGGCATTTCTTACGATTTCCTATATCTTTTATTCTTTCACCGCTCCGGCAGCGATTCCTGCCAGAATGTATTTCTGGAAGAAAATATAGATAAGGATGGTCGGCAGCATAATGATGATGATACCTGCCGCCAGCTTCTGCCACGACCCCTGCTGGGCATTGGCATAATTCATCAAAAAGGTGGTTAGCGTACGAAGCTTGTTCTTTGGCATGTATAAGTATGGAATATACATATCATTGATGATGGTAATTGCCTTGATGATCACCACAGTAGCTGTGGCAGGCGCCAGCAGAGGAAAAATGATCCTAGTAAACAGGCCGAAATAAGAACAGCCGTCCAGGAGCGCGCTTTCATCAAGAGATACCGGAAGGGTCGAAATGAACTGCCGGTAAATATAAAGCTGCATCAGATCCGATGCCACATAAATCACGATGGGTGCCCCAAGAGTATTGTAAAGGCCGATGCCGTTTATGATTTTAAATCTGGCAATTTCCGTTACAAAGCTTGGAATCAGCATGCCCAGGAAAAAAAGGCTCATGATCACCTTTTTAAGCTTAAACTCAAAACGCTCCAGAATAAAGGCGGTTATCGTTCCAAAGAGCACATTAAACAGAATGCTGACTGCAAGTATGATGCCCGTATTCTTAAAACCAATCAGTAGATATTTATCCCCTATTACCTTTTGAAAGTTTGAAAGAGTGATCCGTTCCATGGGCGGCAAAAGCAGGGGGGAGGTATTCACCATATCCGCCTTTGTCTTGAAAGCGGCAAACAGGGTCAGAAGGATAGGCGCCAGAACGATCAGGACCATTCCTATGCAAATGATCTGTTTTAATCCCTGTTCCATTGTACGTCTTTTCATCTTATTTTCTTCCCCCTTTCAGAATTCCATGAATGATCTTGTTCTGAACCAAATAAATAACAACGATCATGACCATAATCGCCACCGCCATGGTAGAAGCAAGGCCAAAGTTGCTGTATTTAAAGGCCGTATCAATGGTATAGAGCGTAAAGGTGGAGGAGGCATATCCCGGTCCTCCGCTGGTCATGACATAGGGGATATCAAATACCTGAAGAGCGCCCCGGATGTTATCAAACAGGACAAAATCCACCATGAGCATAATAGACGGTATCTGAATGTACTTGAACATTTGCCACGCATTTGCTCCATCCACTCTGGCTGCTTCCTGTACATCCTGGGGAAGAGACTGTAAGGCCGCCATAAAGAGGATGACATGGTACCCGGAAAATCTCCACAGGGATACAAAGGCCAGCACGAAATTGACGATTTTAGGATCGGACAGCCAGTTTCTTATCAGACTCTCTAAATGAAATACGGTTAAAATCTCGTCAAATGCTCCATTTATAGGAGAAAAGAAATAGGAAAAGGCATAAGAAATTGCAACCCCATTGATGATATATGGCATAAAAACCATGGTTTTATAGAATTTTGACGCCCTGAGCCTTGAGGTTAACAGCACTGCAAACATCAGCTCTATGGGAATAAATATTAAATGCGCGAAAAAATACACCCCATTGTTGCGGAGGGAAAGCCATAAGTCCCTGTTCCGGAACATGGCCGTATAATTGTTAAAACCGATATGATCATAGGTTTTAGAATATCCATCCCAGTTTGTAAAACTCATGCGGATTAAGTCAAAGGCCGGAAACACCACAAACCCGATAAGCAATACCATAGGAACAACAAGGGAGCATACAATAAACCTTTTTTTCTGTTTTTCCAGAGAATTCATAGATACCTCCTGATTCAAGTCATTGGAAGAAAAGGGGGGCAGGGCTTCATCACCCTGTCCCCGTTTCCAATCTGTTTATTTAATTCCAAGCTTTGTTCTGGCTTCCGCCCATTTTGTATTGAGTCCATCCAGTTCCGCTTTTAAATCAAAGCCATTGGTAAACATCTGGGCTCCCAGCTTCTTGTAATCAAATGCGATATCATTCTGGATCGCCTGGAAATTGTCTCCACCACCGTCATACATAACCAGTTCCTTATCCGGCTGCTGCTCATCTGACTGGGCAAGGATCGGGTCCTTTTCCTTGGGGAAGTTCTTCATGGAAGATGCGCTGGTTACATAATTGATGTATCCTGGATACCAGTCTTCGCTGTAAAACCATTCTACGAAAGCCTTTGCCAGCTCCGGATTCTTGCTATGGGTGGTTACACCCATGAAGGAGTCGCCCTGTACGATAACACGGAAAGGATCGTCTTTGGAATCTCTTACCGGAAGGTAGAAGGTGCCAAGTTCTGAAGCATCATCGGTACCGCTTTGAATATTCTGCAGGCCCCAGTCTCCCAGTGCAATGATAGCCGCTTTTTTCTGAGCAAACAGGGACGTCACCTGATCGTTGCCCATGCCAAGAGGATCTTTGCCGAACACATTTTTGCCAAATAAGCTGTAAACCTTATTGTATGCCTTGTTAATGTCGGTTCCATCTGCGAACGGAGCATCTGTCTTTGCCATATCGTTCCAGTTCTGTCCATTGCCGCCTTGAAGTGCAGGCATAAATTCCATGTAGGGATAATCCGGCCATTCATCTTTTGCGCCAAGGGCGATTGCCATGAAATCCGGGTCGTTTTTCCCATAATAGTCCTGAAGAGTCTGAGCTGTTTTCTCGAAATCTTCCCATGTGGTAGGAACCTCAACACCAGCTTCTTTAAACATGTCTTTCCAATAATAAACGTATTCATAACCCGCTGTCATTGGAATTCCTAAAACCTTGCCATCCATTGCGTATCCGGAGGCCAGTTCGTTGTTTTTCGATGCTTCCAGCCCGGATAAATCCACCAGATAGTCCTTGAATCTGGATAAGGTGAAGGGCTTGTTAAACATTACATCTGGAAGCTGGTTTGCTGATGTTCTCATCTTCATGGCATTCCAGTACTCGGAATCATCCTTGATCTTTTCTACTTCAATATCTGCATTGGGATATTTCTCCTGGAATTTCCCAACCATATCATTTTCATCAATATAATCCATCAGGTTATTGTCCCAGATGGCAAATACCAGACTGCCTTTTAAGTCTTCCTTTGCTTCCGGCTTTCCTGCTTCTGTCTGGGCCCCATCCTGACCTTTCGCCGTGGTTTCTTTTGGAGTTTCCCCGGTTCCATTTGATGAGGAACAGCCGGTCATAGCTCCTATTGCCATTGCTGCACAAAGCCCCAAAGCCAACACTCGTTTTCTCATTTCTGTAATACCTCCCTTGTTTTGATGAGATTATATTACCATTTCAAAACATCCTTCTCCATGAGTTATGGTTTGAAAACTTGATATATCGTCAGGTCTTTATTTCCGGTACCCGCCCGGACTTACTTTGCACAGCTTTTTAAATACTCTGGTAAAATGCTCCACACTGTTATAACCAACGCTCTGACTGATTTCATAAATCTTTAAATCCGTTGTCTCCATCAGCTCCCTTGCCTTTCGAATGCGAACCTCGGTCAAGTAGTTGCTGAAGGTCAGCCCTTCTTCTTTCGTAAATCTGGTGCTGAAATATTTTTCATTCAAACCGATGAAACTTGCCACGCTTCCCAGCGTCAGCTCCGGATTGGCATAATTGTCCATAATGAACCGTTTTGCACGGATCATCATATCCGCCTGTTTCCGGTCCGCATGGTGGGCATTATAATCCATGATCCAGCGGAAATAATTATTCAGCCACAATTCCAAGCTCCGCATTTCATCCAAACGGCCGATTTTCTCATAATAATTGACCTCTTCTGCAAACAGAGCACTGATGTCATCGTGGTTATCCGAAAGCTGCCAGGCTATGCTGCAGATGAGATGGAGGCAGGCCTCTTTGGCAGCTTTTAATTCCATTTTATAAAGTTCAGAAAAGAATCCCTTCTTTTCCGACCATACGGTAAACTCATCGCCTATCATCAGTCCCTTTATAAGCTTTTCATAATCCTGTCCCGCCTGCCGGACCTGCTGGAATGAGACCGCATCTTTTTCCCATGGATCGCAGATCTTCCCTTTCCCTTTTAAATACTTAAGCCTTAACTGCTCTCCTGCCTCTTCAAATCGGTTTAAGAAATCCTTTGTACCATTTCCCGGGTTGCTGATCCCTGCGGAAACGGAGAGATTCATAAAGTGCTTCCAAACATTGCATAACTGCTTACAAGCGGAAACCGCATTTTCCCTATACTGCTCCGGATCGGTGATACGATACAGCAAACAATAGCGTGAAGGCGCCACTGCCCCAAGAATGCAGCGGGAGGCCACCCGGGGAATCTGCCCGGCAAGCTCTAACATGGGCTTTATTAGTTCTTCTTCAAAATCCTCTCCAAAACGGGCCGATGCCTTATGGAAGTCTTCTATTTCAAATTGCATCACCAGGTATTCCTGTTGAAAAAAAGTCTCTTCAAGGGATCGTCTTCCCATGGCCATATCTACAAGAAGAACAGAATCCGGGATTTTTACCACCGGATTCTTCTCTCCTCCTGTTTCATTGCCGTGATCGTGAAATACCTCTTCATCCAAACGTTTCAGCATGGCTGCAAGAGTTTCCTCTGTTAATCCGGTCTTTAACAGGTAATCGCAGGCCCCCAGACGGAAGGCATCCCGAACCAGCTTAAAATCGTCATAGCCGCTTAAAACCAGTACTGCCGGAATGGTTTTCAAACGGTTTAACTCCTCTAAGAGGCCGATTCCATCCATAACCGGCATTTTCATATCGGTGATCACCAAATCCACCGGGTGATCCTTGATATATTCCAATGCCTGCTGTCCATGAATGGCATCCGCGGCAATCTGATACCCCATCTCTTCCCAATTGATCAAAGAGCGCAGGGTAATTCGTACTATGGTATCGTCATCCACGATCAGGACATTTCTCATAGGTCTTCCGGTTCCTTTCTTTTTATGGGGATGCGAATGGAGGTTCTTGTGAACCGGCCCTTTTCGCTTTCCATCTCAAATTCACAGCTTTCGCCATAATTAAGCGTAAGCCTGGTTTTTACATTGGTGATTCCGATTCTTACATGATCCTTTTTCCCTTCCTTTTCCTCTTCCCCATTCAGGATCTGGCTCATCTCTTCTTCCGACATTCCCTTTCCGTTATCCCGGATCTCAAGGAACAGATATCCATCTGCTTCATGAGCTGTCAGCCAGATGAATCCCATCTCGTCCATCAGGCCGCTAAAGCCATGGACAATGGAATTTTCTACAACAGGCTGTAATATAAGCCTTGGGACCAGGCAGGAAAAACAGGATTCCTCTATCTCATACTTTATGTCAAATCCGTCGGAATAGCGGATTTTCATTAGATAGATAAAGCTATCTAAAACCTCCAGCTCCTCTTTTAACGGATAAAATCCCGTATTGCTTCGGAAGGAGCAGGATAATATTTTAATGAGCGCCTCTGCCATGCGGGCTATGGACTCATATTTTGACATCTGTGCAATAAAACGGATTGAATTTAAGGAATTTACCAAAAAGTGAGGGTTGATCTGAGACTGCAGCGCCCTGATTTCTGCCTCATGCTTTTTCTGCTGCTGTTCCTCATTTTCCTGTATCAGCTGCTTTAACCGTCTTGTCATACGGTTAAAAGAATGGATCATCAGGCGCAGCTCTTCCTGTCCTTTTGGTTCCACATGGACCAGAAGGTTTCCCTCCTCCACCTTTTTCATGCCCTCAACCGTATGATGGATGGGGTCAATGATGCTTTTTAAGAAATAACTGGAAAAACGGTAGAACAGTGCAAACAGGAGGAGCGTAACTGCTACAATGACGGCTGCAGTCCTGTTAAAGCTCCTTGTAAGGGCTTCATAAGACACTACGCTGATGATCTTTAAGCCGGTCACCGGTTCTTCGGTAACCACTCCCATATACCGTCTGCCACTTGCCTGATATCGGAATTTGGGCTGTTCTAAGGAAATATTCCGGGGTAAAAGGTCCATCGTAGCTTCTGCGTCAAAAATGGCCTTTCCTGACTTGTCCGCAATTATGGTAGATCCCAGCAGCCGTTCCTTATTATAATCTTTTATCAGACCTCCGGTCCTGGATGAGACAAACAGTGCCGTCATCTCTATCACTCCGTCCCGGTCCACATCCATTCCGGGAGACAGGCCTGCGGCAATAGTCAGGGTATAGGCATTTTTTCTGGAATTGGTCACACTGCGGTCATAAAAACCTACCTTTACCACATTGGGGGCTGCCAACGCCTCCTGATACCAAGAGGAGGTCCTAAGTTCATTCCTGTCCAGGGTAATATCATCCTTCATGTAGGTATGGTCTCCGTCTTTCATATAAAATACGGCAGACAGGATGTCCTGCACCGGAACCATGGCATAATGAAAGGATTCGGTAAGGATTTTTGTATAAAGATATCTTTCAGCCACATCTTTTGTATTGGTTTTCGCTGCGTTTTTTATGACTTCATTGTCGTTAACATATACGAAATGGGATAAACGGAGAGATACATCCTTTACTTCTCCGCCCAGAGTAGAGGCGATGTTATCCTGGGCACGCCGGATGTTGGAAACTGCGGAATCCACCATCATGGTACGGATAATGAGGATGGACAGTAAGATTATAAAAAGAATAGGAAACACGATGAGGGCGAAGAAGCTGCTATAATAAGAAGCCTTTAAATTCTGCTTTTTATTCATCCACATCTTCTTACGCCCTCCTCGCTGCTACCTGTTTATGACTTTATTATACAGCGGAAAAACATTAAAATCAATGCATCATTCTATCGGATTAAGCTCTCCACCCTCGTTTCCAGCCGGATAGTTTCCCCTTTTTTAATACGATAAGAAACCGCCGGTATGGATGAATTGGGATATAGCACGTTGGTATTGGGATCTGCCTCTATTACCAGGCCTGCTGCCTCCGGGCCTTCCCCATACACCATACAATTCTGCTTTCCAGAGGATACAAATGCTCCCTTCCCCTCTGCCTTCTGCTCATAAGTTTCTGTGAATTTCTCCACGGAGAAGCCGCAGTCATAGGCAGTGCAGTCGTACTGGCTTTCAATCTCGTGAATCCTTAAATGGCCGTACTCTTTCGGAATAATGGTTGATGTGACCATGATTCCCGGGAACGGATGCCATCTGCTGACAACCCGGTCTTCCAAAACCTCATAGGAATCACTGTATTTCCGGACGAATACATAATCATCTCCGTCAATGACAAAGGCCAGAGAAGAATCCGGAGCATTTTCATGAAGCACGATCTGGCTTTTTGCAACGGAAAATCCAAAACGGGTGGAATAGGCAAACTTGGAGTATTTTTCCGGCACATGGCCGTGTCCGTATTTCTCGCAAACTCCTGCCGGATAGGAAACTACATCCTTTCCATGGCGATGCATCACCATATCCGCTTGTTTTAACATTTTTACCGGCTCCAGCTCTGGTAAGTCCTCCGCCTTTGCAGACCAGAAGGGATGATCATCGGGAAGCCCCAGGCACAAAAGGGTCTTCATCCCCCAGTAAGGAGAACCCGGCGCATTGTAGCGTTCTGCCATGACTAAGTTTGGATATCCATATCCAATGGTCAGCACGCCGTCACGGTCAAAGATCTTCTGCTCCGTCCACCAGTTCAAATGGCGGGCTATGATTCCCTTTACAACTCCTGCCGGGATATCATCAAGCCCTGCAAATACATATGCAGACCAGAATGCTGCCTCTCCAAAACGGTAGGACAAGCTTCTTCCGTAAGGGAGAGCGGATCCGTTTTCATCAAACCAGTATATAAAATCTTTGGCAAACCGCTTTGCACGTTCCTTAAACAGAAGGCACCTCTCCGGCTCTTCATCCTCCATTGCCACCGCATACAAAAGCCCGTAATAATGAATGGCAAAGGAAATGTAATAATCCTTCTGACAGGAGCCGCCATCCCGGTACCAGCCATCTTCAATATAATAGCTTTCAATTTTTTCAAGACCAGATGCCAGCCGTTCTTTACTGTACCGGCATCCCAGCTTTTTTAAAGCAACGTTCACCAGAATCATAAAAAACTGCCAGTTGCATTCAGGAATGATATATTCATTGATTCCGTAAAGCCATTTTGCCAGATTCTGTTTTCCTTCCTCGCTTAAAGGCTCCCATAATTTTTCCGGAGTAAAAATCAAACCGCTGGCGATGGCCGCCATTTCCACAAACCGCTGGTCATAATCCTTAAAACCTCCCCAGTATTCCGGATGAGAAGGATCGGTGCCGTTTGCAAGGCCTTTCTGATAAATCTCTTCAAACCCTTTGCCTCCCCCAAGCCACAAGGGAACCAGTGACCATAAAGGCCGGGAAAATGCCTCCATCTCGATGCTCACCTTAGGATATGTGACACCGCTGTCTCCAAGGGGAAGCCTGGCGCACCCTTCGCTGTACAATGGCTTTAAGGGGTTTAACACCTGGAACATCCATTGCTGGAAGTCCTGTTTTGTTTCAAGTTTCATCTATATTCGCCTCTTTTCGAATTATTTCGATTATTACCAATATGGATTCCAATCCTTAGACAGCCTGGTTAAGGCTTCCATGTAGAAATAATCTCCCCAAATGTTGCACTCATCCACGCCTTCCGGTGTGCAGGTGTTGTAAGGGGATTTCTTGGAATACGTGCTGTGAAGCACCAGCCCATTGGATTCCTGCAAATCTTTAACCGCATAATGTTCCACAACGGATTCCATGATCTTTTTTGCTATGGATACGTAGCAAGCGGCATCGGATTCATCCAGATACTTTGCCATTTCAAGCATTCCGCATGCTGCAATGGAAGCAGAGGAAGAATCTCTTGGTTCCTCAGATCCTTCGCCAAACTCCAGATCCCAATATGGTACCAGATCCGAAGGAAGGTGGTCTAAGAAATATCCGGTCACGTGCTTAAAATCCTCAATGTATTCCGGCCGCTTTGTATACCGGTAGGCAAGAGCGCAGCCATAGATTCCCCAGGCTTGTCCTCTGGCCCAGGCGGAGCCATCCTTATATCCCTGGCAGGTAGCCCCATGATCCGGCTCCCCTGTCTCCATGTTCATGAAAAACGTATGCCAGGTAGAATAGTCCTCCCTTATGACATTTGCAATGGCGGTATGAATGTGTTTTTCCGCTATCTCGCGGTATTTCTGGTCTCCGGTTTCTTCCGTGGCCCAGTATAATAAAGGGAGGTTTAACAGGCAGTCAATGATAAAGCGGTAATTTTCAGGCTGGTTCATAGGGCCCCAGGCCTGGATAAACTCACCCACCGGCTGAAAACGGCTGATCAGCTGGTCTGCCGCTTTGATTGCCGCCTCCTTTGCTGTTTCATCACCCACCAGCTTATAAGCAGCTACGCAGGAAGGGGTATACAAAAAACCCATATCGTGATGATCCACTTCTATTTTGCGGTCTATCCGGTCCAAAAAGCTTTTCGCCTGGATCTGACCTGCCTTTTTCAGTTCGTCTGTCTTGCTCCACTCATAAGCAAGCCATATCTGTCCGGTCCAGAATCCGGTGGTCCAGTTTACATTGGGAGTTGGATTGTAGAATCCATCTTCGCTGTATGCTTTTTTAAAGGAATCCGTAAATTCTTTTAAATTATCCTCCACCTGCTTCACGGCGAAATCCATGGCCTCCCGGCACTTCTCTTCTGTTAGCTCTGATTTTTCTCTAAGCAAGGTCTCCGTCTGTTTGTTCACGTTTTCTTACCTCCTCGTAATATTCCTTCATAATTAAAAAGGCAGGTTTCTCCCGCATCCGGTCCGCTGTTACCAGACCCTTGATGTTGTATCCTTTTTGATACGTTCCAAGCCGTTTCGGCGTCCGGTAATCAAATAGAATCCAGGGTGCCGTACCCTGAATATAATCGATCTTTCCAAACATTTCAACTTGCTTTTTATAAATTTCCTTCTGTTCTTCCTCAGAGCCCCGGACCTTACCGCCTTCCGGACCGGAAGCAAGATACCCGTCCCCGCCGAACTCGCTGATAACAACCGGTTTCTCGGGTTTGGAACCATCTAATATATCAGCCAGCTTTCCGTAATCCGGATCATACCAGCCATAGTATTCATTAAACCCAATGATATCTAAATGCTTTTCCAGCCTGTCGGAAATCCTTAAATTTACGGCATCCACCAGACAAGCAGCGGATACCAGACGGCTGGAATCGAATTCCTTTGCCGTTTCTGCAAGCTCCTTCATAAAGTGATAGCGCTCATCCGTATCAGGATTCTCATTTCCTACGGACCAGATAATCACACTGGCCCGGTTATAATCCCGGTTCATCATCTCTGTCAGCTGGTTTTTTCCATCCTCTAAGGTCCGCGAGTTTGCAAAATCGATCCACCAGTAAACCGGAATTTCTTCCCATAAAAGAAGGCCTGCCTCATCTGCCAGTTCCGAAACCCACTCCGTATGTGGATAATGTGCCAGACGGAGGAAATTGCAGTTCATCTTTTTTGCCCAGTCAAATGCCTGACGGATATCCTCTTTTGTAACAGCCTTTCCATGGTCTTCTGTCTCCTCATGAAGGCATACACCACGAAGGAAAACCGGCTCTCCATTTAAAAGAATTTCTCTGCCCCTGGTTTCCACGGTACGAAAACCTACCCGGTCTTTTACCTGATCCTGCGTTTTATTGTTAGATCTAAGATGCAGGGAAACCTCATACAGCTTGGGATTTTCCGGGCTCCACAGAGAAAGTTCGCCGGCTTTTACGGTCAGCTGTCCCCGTCCGTCTGCTCCCAGAGGAACTACCTCTACCACTTTAAGCTCCGGTATGGAGAAAACTACCTCTCCATCCTTAAAGTCCTCAAAACCTCCAAGAGCCACGGATACACTGATTTCCTTTTTCTTCCGATCCGACAGAGACACCTTCATATCCTTAATATAAGTCTGAGGCACACAAAGAAGAGATACACTCCGGTATATGCCGCCGTATAAAAACCAGTCCGTATTCTCACTTGGTATCTGATCCTGCCGTCTGGTGTTATCTGCAACCACGATCAGTCTGTTATCCTCTTTTAAGTCTTCCGTAACCTCAACACAGAATGGGGTTGATCCCCCTTTATGAACCCCAAGGAATGTTCCGTTTAAAAAGATCCTGGCTTCATAAGATACCGCCCCGAACCGCAAAAACACATGTCCTTTTGTGGAATCCTTAAAAGAAAACCGGCGGCTGTATACCACCGGTCCTTCATAATAAAAATATTCGGGCTTTGCAAGGTTCCATACTCCTGGTACCTGGATTTCCTCCCAGTCGTCAAAGCCATAATCCAGAGGGACCCTAAGGCCCTCTGAATTCACCTCCTGCTCCAGAAACCATTTGGCCCTTAAGCAGTTATCATACATGTCGACGGAAAAGTTCCAGTCACCGTCCAGGGACTGCGCTGGTCTGCCGCCTGGGATCACATAGGAATTGGTCCCCAGGCAGGGGGATGCATAGCTGTCCTTATAAGACTCGTTATGGATGTTATCCACGAAATTCTTTATTGTTTCCATTTCTTTATCCTTTCACTCCGGTAGCTGCAATGCCTTCTACAAAATATTTTTGCAGGGACAGGAACACAATGAGGACCGGGATCAGGGAAAGTACCGATGCAGCCATGATCAGGCCATATTCGGAACTGTACTGGCTGATAAACATCTTAAGTCCTAACTGCAGGGTCTTCTTCGCTTCTGTTTTCAGGTAGATCAGGGGCCCTAAGAAATCGTTCCAGGTACTTACAAAGGTAAAGATGGTCAAGGTTGACAGCGCGGGCTTTGACAATGGCAGCATGATCCTTCCGTAAATCTGATACTCGCTCATGCCGTCGATTCTGGCAGCCTCACACAGTTCATCGGGAATCCCCTGATAGAACTGGCGCATCATGAATACGCCGAACGCAGAGAACGCCTGAAGGAAGATGATGGCAAGATGGGAATCATTTAACCCGAATTTTCTCATCATCATGAACTGGGGAACCATATATACCTGCCATGGAACCGCAATAGTTGCGATGTAAGCCATGAATAAGAGATTGCTGTATTTGAATTTCAGCTTTGCAAATGCATAGGCAGCAAAGCTGCTGGTCAAAAGCTGTAAAAAGGTAACGATCAAGGTAATCTTCACCGTGTTTAATACAAAGGTCATAAGCGGGATCTTTGTCCAGATATCCAGATAATTCTGCCATCTTGGATTTTCCGGTATCCACTGGATCGGGAAAATGAATACGTCCTTATCCAGCTTTAAGGAAGCCGAGAACATCCATGCAAATGGAATCAGCATAACAGCTGTCAGAATGATCAAAACCACATAGAGGAGGCATCTGCTGATTTTATAATTTGTGCTTTTTACTTTCATTTCATTTCCTCCTTATTCTAGTTTGCATATTTCTTCTCGCCGCGGAACTGAACCAGCGTGATGGCAAGAACCATTAAGAACAGCACCATAGCAACCGCACTTGCATAACCTAAATTCCAGTTGCGGAACGCCTCTTCGTAAATGTGGTAAACCAGAACCATTGCCTGGGAACTTACAATTCCGTTGGAACCTCCTGCCAGCATGTATACGATGTCGTAAACCTTAAAGCAGTTGATGGTCAGAATGATGGTAACAAAGAAGGTGGTTGGCTGAAGCTGGGGCCATGTGATATACCGGAACCTTTGCCAGGAGTTGCAGCCGTCAAGGCCTGCCGCCTCATAAAGCTCTCCATTGATTCCCTGCAGTCCGGCCAGATAGATAACCATGTAATAGCCCATATTTTTCCAGACACTGAACAGTACAATGGTAAACATCACCCAGTTAGGATCCGCGGACCACTTTGGAAGACTTTTTGCATTGACGCCCAGATGATAAAGGATCATGTTAATGGGACCGCTTTTCTGAGGGCTGAACAGCATATTCCATACGGCTGCCACTGCTACTAAAGACGCCACATAGGGAAAGAATCCAACTGTACGGAAGAAATTTCTTCCTATGACTTTCTGGTTTAAGACCACGGCCAGACCTAAGGCACAGGCCAATGTCAGAGGAACCGTTGCAATACAGTATACAATGGTATTGATAAAGGACGCATGGAATCTGGCATTTCCAAGCATATCAATGAAGTTCTTAAGTCCGGCAAATTCCAAGGGGCTATTGCCATCCCATTTCATAAATGCCAAAATAAAAGCAAAAATAATGGGGCCAAGTGTAAATACTGCAAATCCGATAAAGTTGGGAGCGATGAAGGAGTATGCAACCATATCCCTCTTTTCCTGACGTGTGAACCGTTCCCCTGTCCGCACCTTTTTTATTTTCTCATCTATTGTCTCGATTTTCGCAATCAGGACATCCCGCTTACGGGTTCCTTCAGCCTCTCTCAATATAAGGCTTAAAGCATCCCGCTTCTTATTTAACTCTGCGATTTTTTCCTGTTTTTGCGCTTCTGTTATTGTCTTCGCCATATTGCTTATCCTCCTTTTCCCGTTTTTATCTTCTAAAGAATCAAGCGGATATGCTTTCATATCCAGTTGACGCCCGATGAAGCAGGGCACGCTGTTATTTCAATCGTCAAATCAAATCAGAAGTTTCTTTAAATGAGGCGGGCTTTTGGCTGCCCGCCTCTGTGATATCATGTTTGTTTACCAGTTACTGAGCCAGAATTGCACTAACCTTTTCATCCATCTGGGCAATGCCTTCATCTACGGACATGCCGCCTGACATGATCGCATCATGGGCTTCGTTTAATACAGTTTCAATTTCGGAGTTCTTTGCATTTACAGGCATCTCTAAGTATAAGTTAGAGGTGTTAAGAGCTTCTACGCTGGTTCCGTCATCCTTAGGGAATCCGTCTGCACTGGATACCAGATCAGAAACTGTGCTGTTCATAACGGCCGGAATCGTACCGGTAGATGCAAGGATTTCTGCGCCTTCTTTTCCGCATACGAAGTTGATAAATTCCCAGGCAAGATCCTTATGAGGAGCTTTGGCCGGAATTCCTAAAGTGGTAATGGTCGCAAGGGTGGAGCCTGGTTCTACTCCATCTGCATGTGGATATTTAGCAATACCCCAATTGGTGCAGTCTGTGTACTCGCCGGTGCGTACCTTATCCATTAAGGTAGAGATAAACCATGTACCCATGTTCATCATTGCAACATTTCCCTGAGCAAATGCGCCGGAATAATGTAAGCCGCTGGTCTTTAATGTAGCATAGTCCTGACATACTCCATCTTCCTGCTCTCCAAGAACCATCTCATAGTATGGCTTTAAGAATTCGTATTTTCCATCAATAATGGTGTTCTTTCCATCCAGTACGCCGAAAAGCTGTACGGCTGATCTCCATGTATGGTAATGAGCGCCATAAACTTCCTGTCCGGGAGTCTCTACCGCCAGGCTTCTTGCCAGAGCGTCATACTGTTCAAATGTCATATCATTGGTTGGATAAGCAACGCCTGCTTTGTCAAAGATATCTTTATTATAGAATAACACCCAGAAATCATTGCGGAACGGAAGCTCATATAACTTTCCGTCAACCGTAATCTGTTCGGTAAGGCCTTTGTACTGTGTCAGATCAACACCAGAAGACTGAATGTAGCTGTCCAGGGGTTCTAATACGCCTTTGTTCACAAGCGTCATATAGCCAGGAACATCCTTAATGGTAACCACGTCAAAGTCAGAACCGCTTCCGGTAAGCTCTGTTGCCAGAACCGTCTGATAATCGGTGGAGCCTAAATCAACCATTTCTATCTTCACATCCGGATGCTCCTTTTCAAAAGCATCGATGAGCGGCTGGTAATAGGTTGTTAAGCCGATATCCCATACGGACCATTTTAATGTGGTCTGTCCTCCTGCTGCCTCTGTGGCTTTCGTCGCTTCCGCTGCAGCACCTTCTGTGGAAGCTGCCGTGGTTTCCTTGGAACCGCCGCCGCATCCGGCAAGGCTGACTGCTGCCATAGCACATGCCAGAACAATACTCAGTGTTCTTTTTTTCATTGTAATCCCTCCTGATTTGATTGTTTTTCAGTAAATCCCGCATGATCCCCGTGATTTACCATGGATCCTATTATAACGCTGGATTGTTGTTTTAAAAATGGAATTTATTTTTCATAATATTCACTTTTTATTCACACTTCTTTTACACTTTGTTAAAACATGCACTTTTTTATGATAAGCAGTAATATTTCTCTTTTGTATACAAATTAACACGTTTGTATATAAAAAGCAGCCGATTTTTCATTGACATTTTACATTAAATAAGCTACCTTTGTAGATGTTATTACCACTCATACAAGCTACCCATTGAAAGAAGGGACTTTATTTTATCATGTGGAAAAAGTTCATCCCAAAGACCATAAGAGGAAAAATCATGGTACTCACAGCAGCCATTACGCTGCTCATCACCGTTCTGACTACAACTGTCTGTTTCTCAGTTTTCCAGTCCTTCTTAAGAAAAAACCAGATCCAGTCTGCGGAATTCAGCCTTTCAGTCGTAAGCAACAACATTGGAGCAGATATGAAGGATATTATCTATTTCAGCAAATGGTGCTGCTCCAACAGTGCCGTACTGGATTATCTGGAAGCGTTTAAAGACAAGCCAAAGCTTGCCACCGCCGCCAGGGACTTTGATAATCTGCGCCCTATGGCTCTTTCCTCCCACAGCCGTTTAAAGGAAGAGTATTACAACACCAGGGCCTATGAATACATGTCTCGGGTCATCGTTTCTTCTTCCAATGAAAGCAACTTCCTTCAAATAGCGGCATTGGCAAACGCCTCCTCCTCTTATGCAGCCAGAATCATTAAAAATCAACCTTTCTTTGATAAACTTTACAGCTCCGACGATTTTCTCTGGATTGGCCTGGTAAAAGATCCATTTACCAATACAGGCATGGACCAATTTATTCCCATCGTACGTCCGGTTTCCAACGAATTTAATTCTGAAGTCATTGGCTGGGCTTATGTGGAAATTTCCTCCCGAATCTTTACCGATTACCTGGCCTCCTACCCTCTTCCCGAGGACAGTATTCTATATATTACCATTGGAGATAAAATCTATGGTTTTAATTCAGACGGCTTAAAGGAAATGGAAATGCCCTACACCAATCCGGAAAAGCTGGCCGGAAACGACTCTCTCTCCAAAGGAACCAGGGTTCTCTCCGTTACCATGAACGATGGAAAAAAACGCACCCTGGTGGAACGGCCCATTGAGGGCATGGCTGGCTGGAGTTTATCCCAGGTACTTTCTGAGCAGCAGCTTGGCCAGCAGAAAAACTTATACACCCTTTTAATCCTGGCAACCTGCCTTGCCATTGTCTCTTTGGGCATACTCCTCGCCTTCCTGTTAAACAAGATTATCATGGATCCCATTCACAGGCTCAGCAGTAAAATTCATGATATCTCAACCGGGGATTTTTCCAGGGATTCGGCCATTGAGTGGAATCATGAATTGGGAGAAGTCGGCAAAGGAATCAATAATATGTCAGAAAATATTAACACCCTGATGGAAAAACGGGTAACTGATGAAAAACAGAGAAAGGATTTGGAATACCAGATTCTGCAAAGTCAGATTAATCCACACTTCCTATATAATACCTTAAATTCCATCAAGTGGATGGCAACCATTCAGAATGCAGACGGTATTGCAGATATGACCACAGCATTGGCCAGGCTCCTTAAAAATGTTTCAAAAGGCACCACTTCCATGATCCCCTTAAGGGAAGAGCTGGATCTGGTAAAGGATTATTTCCTGATCCAGAAATATCGCTACGGCGGAAGTGTCACCATCGAATATTTCATTGAGACAGAGGATTTATATAATTGTCAAATTCACCGTTTTACCCTCCAGCCCATCATTGAAAATGCTTTGTTCCATGGAATAGAGCCTGCAAAAACAGCTGGTAAAATCACAGTATCAGCCCGAAGCATCAATCTGGGTCTCAAAAAGGCACTTAAAATAGATATCACCGATAACGGCATAGGAATGTCCAAGTATACCATTGATAAAGTTCTCCATGAGAAGACCGACAGTCAGAACAAAACAGAATTTTTCCGGCAAGTTGGAATCAGCAACGTAAACAGGCGCATCCAATATGATTTTGGCCCGGAATATGGAATCACTATTGACAGCTGTCCTGGTAGTTTCACCACCATGACCATTTTAATACCTTATGCCCTTAATTCAGAAAATCAACCAGCCGAAAGGTAATATATATGACGAAATTATTGATTGCAGATGATGAGCCATTGGTTCAGATCGGAATAAAATCCATGATAAACTGGGCGGATTACGGCATTGAGATCTGCGGAACTGCTATGAACGGGCAGGATGCCCTTGAAATGATCGCGGAATATTCGCCGGAAATTGTCATTACCGACATCCGCATGCCAATCATGAACGGGCTTACCCTGGCAAAGACCTGCCGGGAAACCTACGGAAAGATCCCCCTGTTTATTTTTCTAACAAGCTACGAAGAGTTCCAGCTCATCAAGGAGGCAATGACCTATGAAGCCGTAGATTATTTAATTAAGCTGGAATTAAACGCCAAGGCACTGGAGGAAGCTGTCAAAAAGGCCCTCTCCCGCCTGGAAACCCTTCAGGTCTCCATAGGTTACAAGGATTCCGGACGTCCATTATTACAGAGCTATTACGAAAAATTTTTTATGCGGCTCTTGCATAACCTCTTTGACAGCGAGGAACAGTTCGAGCTTCAGTCTAAAGATTTAAGGCTGGATTTTACGGAAACCTGTTATTTTACCGCCCTTTGCCAGATCCAGGAAGGAACCAGCAAGGAAATGGATTATGGAAAACTCATAAACCTTTATAACAGTGCTTTGCAAATGGCAAAGGAAATTATCGGAAGGCATCTTCCTGCCTACGTGGTAAGTCTGGATATGAAACACTTTGCAGTGGTATTTCACCTCTCTGAATTAGCAGATTATAGAAAAGAAACTGTTTTTGATGCGT
The DNA here is from genome assembly GCF_000732605.1 of Lacrimispora celerecrescens. Lineage (GTDB taxonomy): Bacteria > Bacillota > Clostridia > Lachnospirales > Lachnospiraceae > Lacrimispora > Lacrimispora celerecrescens_B. The sequence goes on from NZ_JPME01000018.1 coordinate 120,582, forward strand.
TTTGCAATGTTGCGGATATGATACGGAACTATTTTAACGTTACGATTCTAACGGGAATCGGGACTCCTGTGAACCAGCCCTTAAAAATCAGCGAATCCTATCAGGAAGCCCGCCAGGCATTTGGACGGGCTGGTACCGCACAGCCCATCGTCATGTTCTCCAGCGATGATACCGCATCGATCCGCAATGCTTTCAACATCTCCGTATTTAAAAGTGAGATAACCAAGGCCTTCAATGAGTTTGATACGGATGTTCTATCCCGTACTCTGACCGAAATCATTAAACTGTTTGAAACTCATCCCCTGCGGTTTTCCCAGGCTGCAGACGGAGCCTGCAACATCCTTTACTTGGCGCTCTCCCTTCTGCCTGACGGAGAGGAAAATATGACGGAGATTTTTTCTTCCTACAGTGACGGTTACCGCTCCATCTACCGTTTTACGAATGTAGGCCAGATTGCCGAATGGATGACGATTTTCCGGGACGGCCTTTGTGAAGTGTTAAAATCCAAACGGAAAACCTATAAAGCTCATGTCATAACCAATGTACAAAAATACATCAACAACCATGTATCAGAAAAGCTGACCTTAAACGAAGTGGCAGGAGTATTCGGTTTAAGCCCTAATTATTTAAGCATCCTGTTTAAGAAAAACTGCGGGATCGGTTTTTCCGAATATATTGCTCAGGCGAAGGTCAACCGGGCCAAGGCCCTCCTTATGGAACAGGACATGAAAATCTATGAGGCAGCTGATCAGCTGGGCTTTGAAAGTGCCTTTTATTTCAGTAAGGTTTTTAAAAAAGTCACCGGGCTTTCTCCCCGTGAATTTATACAGCAAAATACAATAAACCCTGACTAAAACAAATAAGGAGTATAAATGCCATGATTACAGAATTTGCAAATGACCGAAAAAAACCTTTATCCTGCTTTTCCCCCTTTCCCCAGGCTTCTGACCGGAAATCCTGGGATTCTCTGCCGGAGGAGCTGACAAGCCGCCTCATCAAAAACGGAGAAGCTTATTTAAACTTTGACTATCCTTCTTTAACTGCTGTCGATTATATGGAATTTACCAGAAACGGAAACAGGAGCCGTTTTCAAGATAAGCTGTTCTTAAGAAGGACCGCTCTCAATGCCCTGGTCCTGGCTGAATGCGCAGAATATAAGGGGCGGTTCCTTGATGATATCATCAACGGACTATCTTTGATCTGTGAGGAAAATGCATGGCAGCTTCCTGCCCATAACTCCTACATCCGTGATACACCGCCTTCTATTCTTCCTGATGTTACCCGCCCAGTTATTGATCTGTTTGCAGCGGAAACAGCCTCCGTACTGGCCGTGGCAGAGTATCTTTTAAGACAGGAGCTTGATTCCGTCACTCCTTTTCTTTCAAAGATGATCAATAAAAATCTTGAGGAGAGAATTTTCACTCCTTATCTGAATGAACACTTCTGGTGGATGGGTGACGGGATCAGCCACATGAACAACTGGACTGTCTGGTGTACCCAAAACGTGCTTCTCTCCGCCTTTACAAGAGAACTTCCCCAGACCCAGATGGAGGATATATTTAAAAAGGCATGCAAAAGCATTGACTATTTCCTGGCAGAATATGGGGATGACGGCTGCTGTGATGAAGGTGCCCAATACTACCGCCACGCAGGTTTGTGCCTGTTTAACTGCCTTGAGGTTTTAAATGGAGTTTCAGATAATGCCTTTCTTCCTGCATACAAAATCGAAAAGATCAAAAACATTGCCTCCTACATACTGACCGCTCATATTCATGATGTCTATTACGTGAATTTCGCCGACTGCTCCCCCATTGCCGGACGATGCGGAGCCAGGGAATTTCTCTTTGGCAAGCGGACGAAAAATGAAGAACTGATGTCCTTTGCCGCAGAGGATTACCATAACAGTGAAGATCCTTTAACCATAGAGGAACATAACCTGTTTTACCGTTTGCAGACAGTTTTTACCCACGGGGAAATGATTTCCTTTGCCAAATCTCCCATTGTTCACCGTGACTTCTGGTTTGAAAGCGTGGGTCTTTTCATAGCCAGAGATGAGCATCTTTATCTGGCGGTAAAAGCCGGGGATAATGACGACAGCCATAATCACAACGATACAGGGAGCTTTACTATTTACAAAGACGGGAAACCTATGTTTATAGACGTTGGGGTGGAGACCTATACGAAAAAAACCTTTTCAAAAGACCGATATGACATCTGGACCATGCAGTCCCGGTATCACAATCTGCCTACCTTTTTTGACGGTGGGACCCAGATCATGCAAAGGGATGGATCTGATTACCGGGCAAAAAACGTGAACCATCAATTAGGCACCTCTGTCTGCCATATTACCATGGATTTAGAAGCTGCCTACCCGGATGAACGAATTAAATCCTACACCCGAAACGCTGTACTGGAAAAAGGAAAAGAAATCACGATAACCGATCATTACGAAGGAGATCTCCCGCGCCCCGTACTGTCTCTTATGTTCTACGAGGAACCCATGATAAGTGAAAATACCGTACAGATCGGTAATTTAGGCAGCCTTCTTATCGAAGGTGCAGTAAGAATACAAAAAGAAGTGATTCCAATAACGGATGAACGTTTGAAAACTTCATGGAAGCATGATGTATACCGGTTACTGGTTACTATGGATCATAAGGATCTGACCTTAAGGATCCGCTAATTGCAGGAAACGGCGACCAAATTATGACATCATAAGAGATTTGTCTATTGAGTTGTAGCATATTTTCTTCTTTATAATATAATGTAGTATACCATGATGGTATAACGAAACATTCCTAATTATTAAGCAAAATGGAGGTCACATCATGAATGATCTTGATATGAGAATATGTGAATGCGATTGTGATGAATGTGAGGACTGCAACTGCAATATCGTATGTGAGCGTCCTAGAAAGCACTTAAAGCCAAACAGAACAATATTAAAATGCGGCAGCCAGGGAGGCGTAACCATTCCATTGGCAACAGTTGCCGGTGCTGCATTTACTCTGGCCACTGTAAACGTTGATACAAAAGCTTTAAAAAACCCATGCATTAAATTTGAATTTGCAAGTAATATCGTTACTACCGCTGCTGTAATTACTCTGAATTTCCAGGTATTCAAACAGTGTAAAGGCATACTGACTCCTATTCCCGTAGGACCAATCTGGACTTTCTCACGGCTTGTAGCTATTACTGATGCTAACACCTTCACCTTCTTCGTTTGCGACTGTGATCTGTGCAACGATGACTGCTGCACTTACAGCGTAGTTGCTACGGTTGCTGGCGTTGCTACGGTTGGCGTTACTGCTATTAACAATGCTACCCTTGCTGCAATTATTGTAGATAATGACTGCTTCTAATTCTTGGTTCAAATGGTAGGTACAAGGGATGCATGTCCAATAGCTGCATAAATTAACTTTCTATCATAGATAGAGTGTTTGGCCAAAACTGGTTGAATACTCTATCTATGAGCATTCAAATAAGGAGCTGTGGCCATTATGTATAACCGCTTATTCAGTATGTCATGCCGTCCTATTTTTTCATATCGTAATACACCCAATAGGAATATGCAGCTTCCCCAGCCAATCCAGCCCAAAATACTTAACCACAGCCAGTGTATACAAAATGTTCAGGAGTGTTCCTGTGATTCATCTCCAGCAAATCGGGCCTTAATAAAATGTTCTGCTATGGGAGGTATCATTTTACCTGAACATACAGAAAAAAACGCTACATATAACGTAGCTTCGCTAAATATAGATACATTTAGCTACAGGAATTTTTTAATTCATTTTAACTTTTCCTGTAATATCCTTACCACCAGCGCCCGTATGCATCTCAGATTTCAGTTGTTTAAACAAGGAAATGATCTGACGGCTTTAACACCTGTCAGTTCCAGTCTGGTTTACAGCAGAAATGATGATAGCAGGGAAACAAATACCTTTTCTTTCATTGCCTATGATCAAGACTCCATGAGTTGCAGATGCTTAAATTACAGTGTATATGTGGAAATTATGGGCTTTGATACGATTGGCACCATTATGATAACAAATCCAATTCTCATTGCATCTATCATTGAAAATAATAGTGGAATTGTTTAGAGGGGAATTTCATGAAAAATCAAACAAATTTAAGATTTAAAAACTCTACCATAACAATTGAAGAAAATACGCTCAGATGGGAAAATCATATGATTAAAACTGCAAATATTTCTCATATATGGATGGGAAGCTGTTCAGATAAAACATTTCCTTACCATTTTGTACTCATCCTACTACTCATAGCTTTGTCTGGTTCCAGCCCTGCAAGCATCATTGGGATACTGCTGGCTCTGATCCTATACCCAATCGCCTGGTTTTACTGGCATCGAAAACAGGAAAGTTCCATAGGGATCAATTTTGAAATCAGCTCCGGTGTAATTTACTCATTTGTTTGTAAGAATGAGGAATTTACCCTCCAGGCCTACGACCTAATCAGCAATCTTATTTCAAAAAATAATATGGCTTCAAGACTTCAAATTAGCTTTCTTGGGGATGGAAAAATCATTGAAAACACCGAAATAGAAAAGGAATCTTCTTCTAGCATTCAGAACGTCATGGCAAGCGGAATAAATGAACCAATTATCAGGGAACTTCAAAAGCTAACTTTGTACTATACAAAAAATAGTGAAATTAATAATGAAATTTTGAGTTTGATCGAAAAAACGATCCAATCAGTAAATATGAATGATAAAATTGAGGCAAAGAAGCTCTACAGCAATTTTATCACCATGGGACTTATTAACGATTGCAACGAATTAGGGCTGAATACTCTGATTAATGAAATTAAAGCTAATATCTATTGACCGGTATCTGTTATGAAAGTTCTTTTGATTCTATACCATCAGAATAAAACGGCTTGTCCGCTTATTATAGACGCTCCTTTTTGATAAGTATTCTTATCGAAAAGGAGTATTTTTATGTTGAGACAAATTTTCAACTTATACTTGTTAAACTATCTACAATCATTTCCTATGGGGAAAGCCTTGGCTCTGCTGCTCCTGCTATCTATAAATCCAGTAGTTTCTTTACAATTATTCTCGCATATTTCCTATCCAATTAATAGTGATGTAGATGCTATTATTAAGTTCAACCATTTTCTAACAAACTTGTCATTTAATACATATCATAAGGTATAAAGGAGAACGAAAGTCCTTTATATTCTGATTTTTATCTTGTATAGAACGCTTATAAGCAGAAAATCACAATATCACACCTTAACAGGAGGGAGTTATAATGAATAATTGCAGAAATTGGGATGATAGACGCTGCTGTGATGAATGCTGTTGCCCAGGCCCCCGAGGCTGTCCAGGACCAACTGGCCCTAGAGGCCCTCAGGGACCAACCGGACCGACTGGACCTAGGGGGCCACAGGGACCGACCGGACCGACTGGACCTAGAGGACCTCAGGGACCGACCGGACCAACTGGACCTAGGGGCTTTACGGGACCGACTGGGCCACAGGGACCGACTGGACCGACCGGACCTAGAGGCATCCAGGGACCGACTGGACCGACTGGACCGCAAGGACCTCAAGGGCCGCAGGGACCTGCCGGACCACAGGGACCAATAGGACCTCAGGGACCTCAGGGAATACAAGGACCAACCGGACCTACCGGTGCTACCGGACCTACCGGACCTACCGGTGCTACCGGACCTACCGGCGCTACCGGTGCTCAGGGACCAACTGGACCTACCGGACCTACCGGTGCTACCGGCGCTCAGGGACCAACTGGACCTACCGGACCGACTGGCGCTACCGGCGCTCAGGGACCAGACTGGACCGACTGGACCTACCGGTGCTACCGGCGCTACTGGACCGACTGGACCTACCGGAGCAACTGGCGCTCAAGGACCAACTGGACCAACTGGCGCTACCGGTGCTCAGGGACCGACTGGACCGACCGGCGCCACTGGCGCTCAGGGACCGACTGGACCAACTGGACCTACCGGTGCTCAGGGACCGACTGGACCGACTGGACCGACCGGACCGACCGGCGCTACTGGCGCTCAGGGACCAACTGGACCGACTGGACCAACTGGTGCTCAGGGACCACAGGGATTGCAAGGAATACAAGGACCTCAGGGACCACAAGGACTACAAGGACCGGAAGGACCCGAAGGACCCGAAGGACCCGAAGGACCCGAAGGACCTCAGGGACCTCAGGGAATACAAGGACCTCAGGGAATACAAGGACCCGAAGGACCGGAAGGACCCGAAGGACCCGAAGGACCTCAGGGACCGCAAGGAATACAAGGACCTCAGGGACCACAAGGACCTCAGGGACTACAAGGACCTCAGGGGCCAACTGGACCTACCGGTCCGACTGGACCAACTGGTGCTACCGGTGCTACCGGTGCTACCGGCGCTGACGGAGCTGACGGAGCTACTGGTGTTCAAGGACCTACCGGACCGACTGGACCTGCAGGACCATTTACGCAATTACGTGGATTTGACTTACAGCTCACTGGAGGTACCTCAGTAGCAAATGGAAACCGTGTAATATTCAATACCATTTTAAATAACCAGAGCCTTAATATTTCTTATAACACAACAACAGGCGTTGCAACACTTAATGCAGAGCAAAATTATTATGTATCCTGGTGGGTAGCTACAGATGGCGCAGGCCCAGCTACTTTTGTGGAATTTTCTTTAGAGATCAATGGAAGCAGCGGTATCGCATCATGCTCGCCAATCGTAACAGGCCAGTTAAGCGGAATCACCCTGATTACTGTAGGCGCAATCCCAACCACCATTGCACTCGTTAACACAACGGGGCAGACCGTTTCTTACGGTGCGACCCCAGTTCAGGCACACATGACTATTTTCCAGGTTTCCCAGTAATACTGATGCAAAGTATTTTTAAAAATATTGATTTTTAAAAATGCGTCGGAAGTATATGCTTCCGACGCATTTTTACATAAACAGCAGTATATTCCTATTGCTCTACATAAGCGGTGCAAACAGTCTGAGCGCCCGCCCTGCCCACACTTCATACCAGGGATAATTTCTGCAATCTTCCATGGTGATTCTGCGGCATTGAGCCAGAGTGTCATGAAAATCTCTCTGTATATCCCGAATAACTTCATTCCGATACAAGTAGACGGCACATTCAAAATGAAGGTAAAGGCTTCTAAAATCCATATTAATGGTTCCGACTACTGCTTTGATGTCATCGCTTGCGTATACCTTTGCATGGACAAAGCCTGGTATATACTCATAAATCTGGACCCCAGCCCTGATCAGCTCTCCATAATGAGACCTTGCAAGCAAGAACGCGTATTTCTTATCCGGTATCCCCGGCATAACGATGACCACCTCCACGCCCCGCTTGGCGGCATACGTAAGAGCCTGGATCATTTCATAATCCAGAATCAGATATGGAGTCATAATGTGGACATAATGTCTGGCAGAATTTATGATATCCAAATAAACTTGTTCCCCAACCGTTTCCTGATCCAAAGGACTGTCCCCATAAGGAATCACAAATCCATCCATGTTAAGCTCCAAGGGATAAAAATATTCAGGATCTCTTAAATATTTCCCGTAGTCCTCAGGCACCTTTTCAGAAATGTTCCACATCTGCAGAAACATCATGGTAAAGCTGGTAACGGCATCCCCCTTCAGCATGATTCCTGTGTCTTTCCAATGACCAAAGCGCACACGCCGGTTAATATATTCATCTGCCAGGTTTACTCCTCCGGTAAAAGCCGTAAGACCGTCCACCACCAGGATCTTTCTATGGTCCCGGTTATTCTGGTAAGTGGTAAATGCAGGCTTAATGGGAGAAAACATCTTTGCATTAATTCCCCTTGCCTGTAATTCCTTTGGATAGCTAAAAGGAAGCAGGGCCAGGGAACACATGCCATCATACATGAACCGGACTTCCACCCCCTCTTTTGCCTTTCTCTCCAGAACTTCCAATATGGCATCCCACATTTCCCCGCGTTCTACAATGAAAAACTCCATAAAAATAAACCGCTTGGCACCCTCCAGCTCCTTCTTCATCTCTTCAAACATGGTTTCGCCCAGGGGAAAATACTGTACATTGGTATTTTTATATGCTGGGTAATGACCTGAATGTTTGATATAATGAGCTAGATTGGCATTGCGCCTGCTGATTCTGGACAAATCTTCCATGACCCTTGGGCTCTGGGTCAGATAGGTTTCCGTATTTTCCATGTTGACCCGCAGCCGTTTATTTGCTAGTTTTCCAACGATCTGCAGCTCCACAAACAGATAAAAAAACGTTCCGAATACTGGAATCGCTGCGACTGGGATCATCCAGGCCAGCTTAAAGCTAGGATTTTCCTCTTTGTTCAGAATATAAATGATAACAAATGCACCGAGCAGAGCAGAACCACCATAGAAATAGGCAAGGTAACGGCTTAGAAAGCGGTATGCCGCAAAAAGAATAGCCACTTGTATGATAAGAGAAACGACCGCAAACGTAGTCCGGCCAAAAATAATCCTCAGCATCCTCCTGATCAGTTTCATCTTGTGCACCTCCTATGCTGCCAATTCAATGAATCATATCTTATTAATTATACATCCTGCATCTTTATCTTGCAACATCTCACAGGCTCTGTATCCTTTTCATAGACGTCAAAAACAACGGGAAAACCGCTGATACCGCAGTCTTCCCGCTCCTCATACTTTTTCTTTTACTGCTCCAGTGCCTGCCTGATATCTTCCATAATATCCTCTGCATTTTCGATTCCAACACTCAGCCGGATCATGGACGGATCAACTCCTGCTTCAACAAGCTGTTCATCGGTCAGCTGTCTGTGGGTATGACTTGCCGGATGCAAAACGGAAGTGCGTGCATCTGCCACATGAGTCACAATAGCCGCAAGTTTCAGTCTATCCATGAACTTAACTGCAGCTTCCCTTCCTCCCTTTAAGCCAAAAGAGATTACACCGCAAGTGCCATCTGGCATATATTTTTTTGCCAGATCATGATATTCGTCCCCTTCCAGTCCCGGATACTTGATCCACGCCACATCTTCCCTTGAGCTTAAATACTGGGCTACCTTCAATGCATTTTCGCAATGACGGGGAACCCGTAGATGCAGGGTTTCCAGACCAAGGTTTAAAAGGAAGGAATTCATTGGGGAGGGAATCGCACCCAGATCCCTCATCAACTGAGTCGTTGCTTTCGTAATATAGGCCTTTTTCCCGAACTTTTGAGTGTATACAATACCATGGTAGGATTCATCGGGTGAGGTAAGCCCCGGATAATGCTCTGCATGAGCTTCCCAGTCAAAGTTTCCGCTGTCAACGATGCAGCCGCCTACGCTGGTGGCATGGCCATCCATGTATTTTGTTGTAGAATGTGTGACTATATCTGCGCCCCATTCAAAGGGACGGCAGTTAATCGGGGTTGCAAACGTATTATCCACAATCAGAGGAACGCCGTGCCTGTGTGCAAGCCTCGCGAACTTCTCAATATCAAGAACCACAAGAGACGGATTGCCGATGGTTTCACCAAATACCGCCTTTGTGTTTGGCTTAAATGCCTTTTGAAGCTCTTCTTCTGAAAGTCCCGGATCCACCAGAGTGGATTCAATCCCCATCTTTTTTAAAGTTACGGTAAACAGATTGGTGGAGCCGCCGTAGATTGTAGCAGAGCTGATTACATGATCTCCCTCCTGGCAGATGTTAAGTAGTGCATAAAAATTGGCAGCCTGTCCGGAAGAAGTCAGCATAGCAGCCTCTCCGCCTTCCAACTCGCAGATTTTAGAGGCCACTGCATCATTGGTAGGATTAGCCAGTCTTGTATAAAAATACCCCTCATCCTCCAAATCAAACAGCCTTCCCATCTTATCGCTGTCATCATACTTAAATGTTGTGCTCTGAAAAATCGGAAGCACCCTGGCATCGCCGCTTTTCGGCTGCCAGCCGCCCTGTATGCAAACCGTCTCTCTGGAACGCCCGTTCTGACTCATCTTATATCCTCCTGTGAACCGTAGTCGAATTCTTCTCCTAGTTTAGCATAAAAAGGTCTGGAAATAAAGTCCAAATTGTCTTCTTGAATTCCCTGACTATTTACAGTATAATTAGCGGTATCATACCACTCATTAAAGGAGACCGAAATGGAAAAATCAAAGGTTTACTATACGAACTTTCATGCCACCTTTCAGGAAAACCTTCCTCAGAAGTTTAAGAGACTTATAAAAACTGCCGGAATGCTGGAGCAAATTGATTTTCAGAATAAATACACAGCCGTGAAGATTCACTTTGGCGAGCTTGGAAACCTGTCATTTCTCCGTCCTAATTACGCAAAAGCAGTCGTGGACCTAATAAAATCCCAAGGCGGAAAACCATTTTTAACGGATTGCAACACCCTGTATGTGGGAAGCCGGAAAAATGCCCTGGACCACTTGGATACCGCTTATGAAAACGGCTTTTCCCCCTTCCAAACCGGATGTCATGTTTTAATTGCCGACGGTTTAAAAGGAACTGACGAAAGCCTGGTTCCCATTAACGGGGAATACATAAAAGAAGCAAAAATCGGACGGGCTGTTATGGATGCCGATATCTTTATTTCTCTTACCCATTTTAAAGGCCATGAAAGCACCGGCTTTGGCGGAGCTTTGAAAAACATTGGAATGGGCTGCGGCTCACGGGCAGGAAAAATGGAGATGCATAACTCCGGGAAACCCCATGTTAGTGAAGAAACCTGTATTGGCTGTCATGCTTGTGAAAAGAACTGTGCCCACAGTGCTATCTCCTTCCAGGATAAAAAGGCATTCATTGACCACAACAAGTGCGTAGGCTGCGGCCGCTGCATTGGAGTCTGTCCTGTGGATGCCGTTGAGACGGACTTTGATGAATCCAATGACATCCTGAACTATAAAATAGCAGAATACACCCAAGCAGTTCTCGGAGACCGGCCAAATTTCCACATCAGCCTGGTTATGGATGTATCTCCTTACTGCGACTGCCATTCCGAAAACGATATCCCCATTATTCCTAATGTAGGAATGTTTGCTTCCTTTGACCCGGTAGCTCTTGATATGGCCTGTGCAGATGCCGTAAACCGCCAGCCTGTAATGGCCGGAAGTATACTGGAAAAGCACGGCAGCCATCACCATGACCATTTTAAAGACACTCACCCTAACACAAACTGGAAATCCTCCATTGAACATGCGGTGAAAATCGGTCTGGGAAATGCGGAATACGAATTAATCACGCTGTAATACAACATTGTTTAAGAAATACGCTTTTATGTAAACCACAAACAGGGAGGGCACAAAAATATTGCGCCCTCCCTGTTTATTCTAATCAATTCAAATCTCTGATCTTATTCGGCCAGTGATGGGTTTTGCTCTCTCCCAGTGGAACCTTGTCCCTTCCAATCTGCCAAACGGAAAGCGCTGAATCCTTCATCTTCTTTTCAGGAACACCTTTTGCTATAATAAGCTCCGGCCAGACAAACGTGGTTTCCACAGCCTTTCCATCAAGGCAGATCCTGGAATATGGAGTGAAATTTTCTCCGTAAACCAAAACATTGGAATCATTGTAAACCACATGGTCAACAATGATATCATCAATTCCCATCTTAAGGTCCGTGGACTGGTAAGGGCTTTCTCCGCCGTACACTTCACGGCCTCCATAAAGAATATCATATTCCAGAGTTTTCATATCTCTTAAATAATTTTCTTCTTCTGTTTCAGGGTTACTGAAATATTTCTGATGGAACCTCATCATAGTCCCCTCATGAATGTTAAGCAGATCCAATACATGAGCCGCAAGCTGATAAGCCTCCACATTCTTTTTCTCCACGGGAAGATTCATGTTGTTCCAGATTACATATTCGGTTTGAAACAGGGAACGATTCTTCATCTCGTCCTCCGACCACTCAAATCCAGGTAAATGATCCCCGTACATGACCAAAACGATCGGTTCCTTCCTGGTCCTTAAGGTATTGACAAGGGAACGGATAAACTGATCCATCTCCCCGATCTGCTGGCAGTAATACTCAAAGTTTGGATATTTCCCATGCCCCTGAACGGAAATGGTATAGATAAAATCAGGTCCTTCCGTAGAATCCAGGGTCCTGATGATCTCACCGGTTAAAATCTTGTCCTTACACCAGCCCGTTGGGTTTCTTTCTATGTTATTCATATATTCAATGGGAGTAAAGGTATCAAAGCCAAGCTGGGAAAACACACGGTTTCTGTCATAAAAAGTAGCCTCATTATTATGGATTGCATGAGCACTGTAACCTAAGTTTTTCAAATCAAAAGCTACGCTTTCGCAGGGAGTTTTCTTTAATACCGTTTTATAGGGGTACTCTCCGGGGCCGAAAAAATCCAGATTCATGCCTGTAATTGATTCAAACTCCGTATTTGCGGTACCTGCTCCCACAGAGGGTACGCTTAAATATCCTCCCGGATAGCTCTGTTGAAGGTGGTGAAAAAATGGGATGGGATCATAATTGACCGGATTGTTTTTCCATAAGGAAGGATCAAAAAAAGATTCCAGCTGAATCATGATCACATTTGGCTTTGTATCCTCAGACAGAGCATAGGTATTCTCCGGAACCAGCTCCTCATCCCGGATCTCTTCCATCGTCTCAGTCCCATATCCCTCCGGCTTGGATATTCCGGTGTTAAACAGGGAATTGGAAAAGCAGTATGGGAATCCATAGCTTTTAAATGCCTCTCCGATATTGCCAAAATGAACTGCCACCAATCCCGTTTTCATAGCGGCGCTTGTCATTCCCAGAACAACCACCCCGCTTATGGCTATAAGTCCTACTCCAAATCCGTACCGTACCTTTTCCTTAGAAACAGGCGCTCTGCGCCAAACTGCGGCTAAAAATATAACTGCAGACACAATGCCAGCCCCGATGAAAATAATCTGCATCCAGGTAAAGTAAACCGTGGCCAGGCTGACTGCATACTTTACCAGACGAAAATCAGCCGCAGTAAAGGGAGTGGTGCGGAAGATGAGCAGAATGCCGTTAACCACTCCCATAAAACACCATAGTAACGATATGGTAATGCAGGAAAATGCCTTACGCTTCGTCACAAATACAACCGTAAAGGGAAGGGTGATGATCAAAGTGTTTAGTAGAAAAACCGGAAAACTTTTCCATATATAAGAGCCAAGGCTTGTCAGAGATTTTCTGCTGGCCAATTCAATAAAGACATTTATAATGGCAGCAAGTGCAAAAAGCCTTCCAAGCCATTTGACATATAGTTTCATGATATACCTCTTTGCAGCTTATTTCTTTTCATTTTCAGAGTCGGATTTAGTCTACCACATTTTACGGAAAATTTACATACTTTTTTTTAAGTGGAAATAACAAACTAAAAGCCGGCTTTTTAAGCCGGCCTTTTTAAGTAATTATTCCTGTTCTTCTGTAGGTTCAAATGCATCTTCACTAACCGTATTAATTCCGGCTGTCGGATTTACTTCCTCTGCAGGCGCTGCCTGTTCCACTTCCTCTACAATATCATCTTCTGTATCAGCCTTCTGGGATGCTTCCTTTACAGGAGCTCCGCACTTTCCACAGTAATAGGAACTTTTCGGAACTTTGGCTCCACACTCCGCACAGATACGGGTTCCCTCGCTTTGGCTCAGTTCGATCTCCAGAGCGGCAATTCTTTCCCGGCTGGCCCTAACAGCTTCATAAGCCTTTGCATAAGCTTCATCCGGCTCTTTGTTCGCTTCGTAAAATTGTTTACCGATGACCGCATAAGCTTCGTCCAGCTTCGTCTTCTCTACACTGATCTGCGTCTTTAGCTGTATCGTCTCAGTCAGCGCTTTCGCCTTGGTTGCAACCTCTTTGCCGGTATCACTAATCGTCTTTCCCAGCTCTTCAAAAAATGCCATCCGTGATTCCTCCTTTGACTTATGCTCCTATCATTTTAACTTCATTGGAAGAAAAAGTCAATGAAAGACTGCTTACACATCTTCTTTTATCTTACTAATTTCATTTTTAACGGATTCCGGCAATTGATTTAATTGAATGGTACAAGAAGTTTCACTTCTTCCCCCTGATTCCGTAACAGCTGAGAAGGTGACCCGTTCTTCTCCCCTGCCGCCAAAAGGATTCATGTTGGAATACCCATCGATAGCTGCAATGCTCATGATCTGATTGATTTCTTCCTCATCAGTGATTGTCAGATATTGGGAGCCTTTATCTTCATAGGTGGAACGATAATTATTGAACTGATAGATATCAAAATTGATCTCTTTGACATTTTCCAGGCTATTCCATTCCTCTACGTTAACCTCGCACTCTTTTAATAATTCCAGTGTATTTTTAAAGGAAGGATAGATCGGATAATATCCTCTTGAAGTAACATCACTGTATTTCCAGGAGCTCTGAATCTCTTCCCGCTTTGTTTCCGCCTTTGCCTGCATCTTCGTTAAAAACTGGATGGTAGCCACTGGATTTTCCTTTTGCATGGTTTCCACTTTTAAATTCTTTAAATCCTCCTGATAAGCAAGGAGTAATTTATCTGTCATCGCTTTCTCTGTTCCATTTCTGTCACGGCTGACGACGTTGGTCTGCTCTCCCCTGCTTACCCTTACCCAGGCAGTATCTTCAGGTGTCTGAAGAAGGAGGGGATAAACCGCTTTGGCAAACTCCTGGTTCTCAAAGATCTCCGCGATCTCCGGACGGGCCTCATCTCCGGATAAATGGTAGGTGCGGTAAATATTCTTACCGTTTTTCAACGTGTATCTTATGGAAAAATTATAGCTTACTTTTCCATTCTCATACGTATCAGAATAATCACCTCCATGATACATCCTTTGGTTATCAGCCACTGCATCACGTACCAGGGCCAGAACCGGCGCCGTATCCATAAGCTTCATATGGTTGAATATATATTCATCCGAATCCTGATAATCCCAGTAATATTCTCCCATGGAATTTTGCTGTGCACTTCCATAAGAAACCCAGAAGTTCACATCCGGCATGGATACCGCTACGGATTCAATGGAAGATTCAGATGGTATATATTTGTCATACCCAAATAAATCATAACGGAACCCGCAGAATATTACTGCCGCCAATACGGCACAGGCACCCATTTGTTTCCAATTGGAAAACAGTTTTCTGAATTCAAAATGATAAATGATTTCAATGACGCAGTGGGATAAAAGCACTCCGCATAACAATCCAAATATTCCCCAGCCTACACTGGAACGCATGGACCAGAAAAAAATGCTCCCGCCAAGAGACGATAAAACCACAATCGGAATCCTGATTATCGGCATGCTGATCTTAAACGCCATGGCTCTCCCTGCTGCTTCGGAACCTCTCTTTTTATATAACAGGTAAGAAAGAAGGGTCAAAACTACAGTCACGGCCAAAACCACAAAAACCCTGACAGCCTGGGCTCTCCCAGAAGTCCCCAGCTGCAGCCGTTCCATGTTAACCATAAACAGTGCAAACGCCGAACACTTATCCATGAACCGGTTAAATACATTCCCGCCTCCCCGGTAACTGGTATAGAAAAAGCGGCTGTAGCAGAATTCCAGAATTCCTATCACACATACAAAATAAAATTGTAATACCAGATTTCCAAGTATGCCAACCAATACATTTCCTGTAAGAATCATGGATATCACAGTCACAGAATACATCATGCAGTAATGGATCATAAACAGCAGGAATCCCGAAAGGGCTGTTTTCCATACCTCAAAAGGAGAAATACCGTTAACAGCAATCACTCCCATGGCAATGATTAAATTTACCCCATACACAACTGCCGGAATAAGAATCCCATTAAAATAATTCACCCAGAACAAATGCTTCCTGTTTACCGGAATGCCATGATAAAAATCTACCTTCTGCCTGGAATGAAGATAAGAGAAGCTGGTCACTCCCATAATAAGGGACAGAAGGATTATCACTGACGCAACCCAGCCGTTCTGAAAGCCCAGCCAGGATTTCAGGGTGGATATGATATAGGTATAATCAATTTCTCCTCTCATTCGTTCACTTAAGGAAAGTGCGATTCCCACCGGGAAGGTAAAGAAAAACACTAAAAATGACAGTGCCATGGACCAAAGGCGTCTTTTGCCATCTTCTCTTAATAGATTATAAAATAAGCTTTTTGATGTCATATCCTGCCACCTCCGTCTCACTGATAAATATTTCTTCCAGAGATAAAGGTATGATCTCATAAAATACCGGATGGTACGATTCCATCAATCCTTCCACTTCTTCTCTGGTCCCCCTTACCGTTATGGTATAGAGTTTTCCTCTTGTTTCTGTCTTAATACGCTGCATGGCCGTTAAGTCTTCGGCAGTCATTCCATCCTTTAAAACACACTGCACCTTATGGATGTTAAGTTTCATATCATCAAGATCCCTGGAAAGCAGTATCCCTCCCCTGTGAAGAAGGCCAACATGATCACAGATATCCTCTAGTTCTCTTAAGTTATGGGACGCAATGATAGGCGTTAAATTTCTTTCAGACATATCATTTGCAAATATGCTCTTCACAGCCTGGCGCATCACCGGATCAAGCCCGTCAAAGGTTTCATCGCAGAAAAGGTAATCCGTATTGGCGCATACCCCACAAATGACGGAAAGCTGCTTTTTCATGCCTTTTGAAAAGGTATGGACCTTTCTCCGGGCTTCTAATCCAAAGCTTCCTAAAAGCTTGTGAAAGCGTTCCTTGTTAAATTGCGGGTAGATTCTGCTGTAAAACTCCATCATATCAAGAGGCGAAGAGTTATTAAAATAGTACTGGTCATCGGAAATGTAAAAAAACCGGTCTTTCACCTTTTCATTTTCAAAGATCTGTTCTCCATCAATGGTAACAGTTCCTTCGTCAGGCTTTAGAATACCGCTCAGCATTCTCAAAAAGGTACTTTTTCCTGCGCCATTGGTTCCAATCAGACCAAATACACTTCCATCCCGTATCTGTGCGCTTACATGGTCTACTGCCACTATATCGTCAAATTTTTTTGTCAGATTTTCTGCTTTTATCATCCTCTCTCTCCTCCCCGGTCAAATATTCTTGTCTTACCCATTCCTCTGCGACCCATGTATGAGTTTTATCCTCTGTCAGACCCGCCCGCTTTGCTTCCTGGATCCAGTTAATCAGCTCCAATTTCAGTTCACTGTTCTTAAGTGCCCGAATGGAACTGGTATCTGCCACAAAGCTGCCTCTACCCTTAACGGAATAGATGAATCCTCTTCGTTCCAGCTCTGCATAAGCTCTCTGAATTGTATTGGGATTAATGGATAAGTCTGTTGCCAAAGTACGGACTGACGGCAGCTGCGCATCTTGTTCCAATACGCCGCAAATCATAAGATCCTTCAGCTTTTCTACAACCTGCTCGTATATTGGTCTGCGGTCTTTGTAATCAAGCAGTATCATATTTCACCTCCTAATCTGTATTAATACTCCTAATACACTTAGTATAGCAGAGAACCTCTGATCTGTCAATCAGAGGTTCCATATTTTTCTAGGGTCTTTGATCTTCAACAATCAGGATACGAATGGCATCCTCTACATTCTGCCAGTTAAATACGTACAGAGTGTAGGAAGCATTGCCCCGTATATAGATATCAGAGGTCAAAAGAAGACTTCCGTTACGAGCGCTGCTGTTAGACACTGAAACCGTATAAAAGCCGGTTGAAACATACTGGAAGCTGGTCACTTGCATGTAATTCACATCAAATAACGTCACGGTTCTTCCGTTTAAAATTACGTGAATCCCCTGGTTCGTTATGGATAAGTTGCATACGCGGAAACAGCCTGTGTTTATTCCGGCATTGCAATACATATCCAAAATCACCATTAAATCCATTCCGTGATCCGTATTAATGATTGCAACAGTAACCGCACGATCAAGCGGAACCGTAATCTGCTTTTCAACGTATACATACCCGTTCTGCCCGCCTACGGTTATGGTCTGCTCTCCTGCAGAAACCCGTCCATACTGGCTCATTTCTCCGTTATTTAATCCGTTCACTGCCAGCTGATTATTTATATAAATAAGAAATGGATTATAGCCGGCTGCTGCATTTAAAAACCGGACAAGGCCGTTTTGATTCGTCTCACAGAAGTAGCACGGGATGATCGGTTTTGGAAATACCGTAATAATCGAGGTCCCTGTGCCTTCAGGGCCTACTGGAGGAAGTGGGAAGTTGGGAACAGGCTGTTCCGGTTCCAGACTCGGCGCAGGTGTGCTCACTTTATTTTCTTCCGATGGTGCCTCTCCTGTTTCAACTGCATTATTTTCGTTTTTTTCATCCGCTGGAAACTCGTCTTCTTCCGGAGCTGGCGTTGGATTCGGCTCCATATCCGTATCATTCTGCATATAAAATAAACTTTCCATTGAAGCCCTCATTTTTGATCGTTATATAGTAAGTTTATTCCCTCATAAATACCCAGTGCCTGTCTTATTTTAAATACTTCCGCCTTTTTGAAGAAAATCTTTGAACTCAAAAAACAGGCCCGGATGGTTTCATCCGGGCCTGTAAGTTATCATATAAAGATCAATTAGTCGTTACCGTATAAAGTAACCAGCTTCTGCAGGTACTCATAACGCTCTTTCGCATCTGCCTCATTCTTTGCAAATAATTCAGCTGCTCTCTCAGGATTCTTCATAGCTAAGGAAGCATAACGAACCTCGCCCTTTAAGAATTCCTGATATCCTTCTAATGCAGGAGCCTTGCTGTCTAAGGTGAATTTCTTCTCAGCTGCTGGATTGTAACGGAAGTTGTTCCAGTAACCGCACTCTACAGCCAGTTTCTCTTCTGTCTGAGCCTTGGACATGCCCTTCTTGATACCATGGCTGATACATGGAGCATAAGCGATGATCAGAGATGGTCCTGGATATGCCTCTGCCTCAGCGATTGCCTTAACAGTCTGAGCATAATCTGCGCCCATAGCGATCTGTGCAACGTATACATAACCATAGCTCATAGCGATGCTTGCAAGATCTTTCTTTCTTGTTTCTTTACCGCCTGCTGCGAACTGTGCAACAGCACCTGTCTTGGTAGCTTTTGAAGACTGTCCGCCGGTATTGGAATAGATCTCTGTATCGAATACCATAACGTTGATGTCTCTGCCGCTAGCAAGAACATGGTCAACACCGCCGAAGCCGATGTCATATGCCCAGCCGTCGCCGCCGAAGATCCACTGAGATTTCTTAGCAAGGAAATCTTTGTCTTTAACGATAGCCTTGCAGGTATCACACTCAATACCATCTAATGCTGTAACTAACTTATCAGTTGCGGAACCATTGGTAGCGCCAACTTCAAAAGTATCCAGGTATTCTTTGCATGCTGCCTTGATATCATCGGAAGCCTTCTCGGAATTCATGATCTCTTCAACTTTTGCCTTTAAGCCGCCTCTGATAGCGCTCTGAGCCAGCATCATACCATAACCGAACTCTGCATTATCTTCGAATAAGGAGTTTGCCCATGCAGGACCCTGTCCCTTTGCATTTACGGTATAAGGTGTGGATGGTGAGGAGTTACCCCAGATGGAAGTACATCCGGTTGCGTTTGCAATGTACATTCTGTCACCGAATAACTGAGTGATCAGTTTTGCATAAGGTGTCTCGCCACAGCCTGCACATGCTCCTGAGAACTCAAGAAGAGGTTTCTTGAACTGGCTGCCCTTAACGGTATTTTCTTTAAATTTGTCGATAACTTCCTGCTTGATCGGAAGTGTCTGGCCGAAATCAAATACTTTCTGCTTTTCTTCGCAGTTTTCTTCCATATTGACCATAACAAGAGCCTTCTCGCCCTTCTTTCCAGGACATACGTTTGCACAGGAACCGCAGCCTGTACAGTCAAATGCGGATACAGTTACAGCGAACTGGTATCCTGGCATGCCTGTCATAGGAAGAGTCTTCATCTCTGCTGGCTTATTTGCTGCTTCTTCCTCAGTCAGAGCAACGGAACGGATAACAGCATGAGGACATACATAGGAACAGAAGTTACACTGGATACAGTTTTCCGGAACCCAGCCAGGAATGGTTACTGCAATACCGCGCTTCTCGTATGCGGAAGAGCCTGATGGTGTGGCACCATTGGCATAATCGCTGAA
This sequence comes from Lacrimispora celerecrescens, assembly GCF_000732605.1. Classification (GTDB taxonomy): domain Bacteria; phylum Bacillota; class Clostridia; order Lachnospirales; family Lachnospiraceae; genus Lacrimispora; species Lacrimispora celerecrescens_B. The sequence goes on from NZ_JPME01000018.1 coordinate 140,663, forward strand.
TGCGGATACAGGCAGGGAATTTCCTTCCTGTGCATTTACCTTGGACTGAATGTTATTAACGAAATCAATAGCATCCTTTCTGCCTTCTGTAATAAACTTATAATCAAGACCTTCATCTTCGCAGTTTTTCCAGCTTTCAGGAACGTCTACCTTAACAACGCCCTTAGCACCTGCATCGATGGCTGCCCAGTTCTTCATAACGATTTCTTCGCCCTTACGTCCGTAGGTTGCTTTTGCAGCTGCCTTCATCAGTTCGTTTGCCTTCTCGGAAGGAATAATTCCGGTCAGCTCGAAGAATGCGGACTGAAGGATTGTGTTGATACGGGTCTGGCCCATGCCGGTCTCAATACCGATCTTCACACCGTCGATGGTGTAGAACTTAATATTGTGGTCAGCAATGTATTTCTTTACCTGTCCTGGCAGATGCTTCTCAAGACCTTCTGCATCCCATGGGCAGTTTAATAAGAAGACACCACCGTCAACCAGTTCCTGAACCATGTTGTACTTACGGATATAAGCCGGATTGTGGCATGCCACAAAGTTAGCCTGACGGATCAGGTAGGTGGACTTAATCGGCTTGTGTCCAAAACGTAAGTGAGACATGGTAACGCCGCCGGACTTCTTGGAGTCATAATCAAAGTAAGCCTGAGCATACATATCGGTGTTGTCACCAATGATCTTGATGGAGTTCTTGTTAGCACCTACGGTACCATCTGCACCAAGACCCCAGAACTTACAGTTTGAAGTTCCTTCTGGAGTTGTAACGATAGGAGTACCTGTCTCAAGAGAAAGATGGGTTACATCATCCACAATACCAATGGTAAATGGAGATTTCTCCTTGTTATTATAAACAGCAACGATCTGAGTCGGTGTGGTATCCTTGGAACCTAAACCATAACGGCCGGTTAAGATCTTCACCTGATCAAACTTTGTTCCCTTAAGAGCTGCAACAACATCAAGGTATAACGGCTCGCCTAAGGAACCTGGCTCTTTTGTTCTGTCTAATACGGAAATAGTCTTAACTGTATCCGGAATAGCATCAATGAAAGCCTGTGCAGCGAAAGGACGGTATAAGCGAACCTTAATTACGCCTACCTTGTTTCCAGAAGCCAGAAGATAGTCAAGAGTCTCCTCAATGGTATCGTTTACAGAACCCATGGAAATGATTACATGCTCTGCATCCGGTGCTCCGTAGTAGTTGAATAATTTATAATCAGTACCGATCTTTGCATTAACCTTGTCCATATATTTCTGAACAATTGCAGGCAGAGCATCATAATATGGGTTGCAGGCTTCTCTTGCCTGGAAGAAGATATCAGGGTTCTGAGCGGAACCTCTTAATTCCGGATGGTTTGGATTTAATGCACGGCGACGGAATTCGTCGATTGCATCCATACTTACCATCTCTTCTAAATCCTCATAATCCCAAGTTTCGATCTTCTGGATCTCGTGGGATGTACGGAAACCGTCGAAGAAGTTAATAAATGGTACTTTTCCCTCGAGTGCTGCCATATGAGCAACTGGGGTTAAGTCCATAACTTCCTGTACGCTGGATTCGCAAAGCATAGCACAGCCTGTCTGACGGCATGCATATACGTCGGAGTGGTCACCAAAGATAGATAAAGCATGGCTTGCAACTGCACGTGCGGATACGTTGATAACACCTGGTAACTGCTCGCCTGCGATTTTATAAAGGTTTGGGATCATAAGTAAAAGACCCTGGGAAGCTGTATAGGTGGTGGTCAGCGCACCTGCTGCTAAGGAACCGTGTACTGCTCCTGCCGCACCTGCCTCAGACTGCATCTCTGTAATCTGTACTTTCTGACCGAAGATATTGGTTCTTCCGTCTGTCGCCCACTCATCTGTTGCTTCAGCCATAGGTGAAGATGGGGTAATCGGATAGATAGCCGCTACATCAGTAAATGCGTATGACGCATGAGCTGCTGCATGGTTACCATCCATGGTTTTCATTTTTCTTGCCATTCTTGATTTCCTCCTGCAAATGTATATAATGTATAAATTGGTTCCCGTATAGGGAAAGTGACCTGACATTATTATAACAATTATTCAACAAAAAGCAAATATTAAAACAGGAAAATTAAGTATTATTTTTGAAACAATCTAATAAAAAGGGACTGGAGCGAATATTCTGTCCAGTCCTGTCTTTTTTTGTTTTGTTTTTATTTTGTTTTTATCGTGTTTTTATTTTGTTTTTAGTTAAAAGGGTTGGGAGGAATGACATTCTGGCCTCCGTTATCGCCTGCCGCTTCTGTGGTAGAAGACGGTCCCTGGGGCTGGGTAGGCTGAGTTTCTGTGGTACCGGGGCCCTGAGGTCCTCCGGAATTTCCAGCCGTCTCATTATCGTGAGGTGCGGTGGTCTCTCCCGGTCCCTGGGGACTTACTCCAGTGGTTTCAGGAGCAGAAGTCGCCGGATCAGTTGCCGGAATGACAACTCCGGATTTGTTCCGCTTGATGGTAGCCGACTTTCCACGGTAGGTACTGTTGTGGAAAAACTCATCGCTTACCACAACACCATTCTTTTTGGTCACCAGATTGGTCACCCAGCGGCTTCCCTTGGTCTCAGCCTTAACGATCTTTTCTTCCGTAGGCTGAAGTGTCTGGTCTTCCTCGTAAACCGGCGCCGGAGCATCTAATTCTGCTGTTTTCTTCGATGTCATGGATAATGTGACACCCTCCTCCAGAATCGGAATTCCCACAATAGAGATCTTAAGCTTCCGGTCGGCAAAGCTGGTTCTGATGGCTATTGCAGTGGTAGAATTATTGACAAATTTCATATCTGGTCCACCGTAGCTGACCATGGCATCCTCACCCGGTGTAACATAGGAAGGCTCGTAGCTGTGGGCGTGGCGCTCCGTAGTAGAAATCCCTGCGAATACTACCGCATTATATAAGGTAGAAGACACCTGGCATACGCCTCCTCCGGGCTCCTCAACTAATTCTCCGTTCAAATAAGCGCCTGCCGGACGATATCCCTTTGCAGTGGAACGCTCCCCTGTGGCTTTATTAAAGGAGAATTCTTCTCCCGGCTGCAGAATTACCCCGTTCAGGGCCTCAGAAGCCAGTTCGATATTCTTATTCCTTGCACTGTTAGCCGTAGTAGTTGTAGTATAAGTACCTATGACCTTATACATTTCCTTTGCCTGGGCTTCCGTTATCTTAGGGGCAACTTCCTTGCCTTCCGCCGCGATAACCGCCTGGAAATTCTTATCCTTGAGCTGAGTCAAAATATCCGATGCCAGCTTATCCTGATTAATCACAACTCCGTTTTTCTCTCCGGAATAGACAAATTTCCCGGCACTTTTATCAAATCCTGATATGGATCCGTTCTTGGCCGCAACATCCCATTTTCCTGCGATGGCTTTTACCTCAGCCTGAACGTCCTCATCCAGTCCGTCAAATTCAAGAGTATAACTTTCCTTTGGTTCACCTGAATATATTTCTTCAAGCAGGGAATCCAGCTTTTTGTCCAGCAGATTCTTAAGTTCGTACTGATCGTCATGATAGGTGACCTTCATTCCCCACTGATACTTCTTTTCAATGGCATCCCGGGCCTCTTCCCTGGACATGCCGGCGATGGAGATTCCATCGACTTTCACTTCTTTCCGTAATTCCGTCTCTGAAACGGTTGGGGTATTAACCTCCGTCTCTTTTGCTTTACGGCCTCCAATAAGCTTAACAGCCGCCATAACACAGATAAAAGCAGCAACAGCCAGAATGATCGCCAGAAGTATCTTTGTGATGTTATACTGAGGGCCTCTTTTTCTTTTCTTTCCCCGCTTTGGCTGATAGGAGCTTCCTGTTCTGTAAGTCTGTCCTGTCCTGCGGCCTGTTTCAGATACGTTTTTACTGCTTCCATTCCGGGAAGAACTGGCTCTTCCCCCACTTCTTTGTCTGTTATCTATTTGATTCATTAACTTCACCTTTTTACATGATTTTGTAGCTTTACATTGAGTAGTATACCATACTTTGTGGGAAATGCTATTACGATTTTATGAATTTTCTTAATTATTTTTCGTCTTTTTTCTACATTTTACAGAATGAAAAAAACATGTTACTATAGTGTTACCAAACTATTTCATTTTGGAGGTTTTTATGAAATTTGTCGATTTGCATGTTCATTCCAATGCTTCGGATGGCACATTCACTCCCTCCGAAGTTGTGGCCCTGGCAGCAGAAAAGGGCCTGGCTGCCATAGCACTGACCGATCATGACACCATTGACGGTCTTTCAGAAGCCCAGGCTGCTGCTGCAGGGCTTCCAATTGAAATCATTCCCGGTATTGAACTCTCCTGTGTGTACCAAGAAGAAGAAATTCACATTCTGGGGATTTATGTCGATCCCACGGACCGGAATTTTATCTCTGAAACGGATGCTCTGAAAGAAATTCGAAAAAAAAGGAATGAGGAAATGATACGCCGTTTCCAAAATGCCGGCATTTCCATCACATTAGATGAAGTAATGGCAGGAAATCCTGACACGGTCATAACCCGTGCCCATTTTGCCCGGGTTCTTCTTGAAAAAGGTTATGTAAAGAATATGGACCAGGCATTTAAAAAATATCTGGACTATAGCGGCCCCTACTGTCCCCGTAAAGAAAAGATCACTCCGGAGCACGCCATGAAAATCCTTACCGATTGTAAGGCTTCCCCTGTTTTGGCCCATCCATACCAATATCACCTGGGAGATAAAAAGACGGAAGAACTGGTCCGCTATTTAAAGGATTTAGGGCTTCACGGTCTGGAGGTCTACCACTCTTCCAACAATCAGTATGAAAGCGGCAAATTAAGAAAATTGGCCAGACAATATGACCTTTTTCCCACAGGCGGCTCTGATTTTCATGGGAGCAACAAGCCTGATATCGGCATAGGTGTTGGACGGGGAGGCTTACGGGTAACTGCGCTTCTTTTGGACGATATTAAAAGGATACGGCGAGAGAAGGGCCTTTGACCCCTTCTCGCCGACCAGCTTCTATCAGCCGATTTTTCCCTCATCCATAAAACGGGCAAGCTCGATTGCGTAATATGTAATAAGGATATCCGCCCCTGCGCGGTATATACTTACCGCAGTCTCGCAAACAATCTTTTCTTCCTCAATAAATCCAGCTTTGGAAGCCGCTTTTATCATGGCATATTCCCCGCTTACGCTGTAGGCGGCCACAGGAAGGTCGTGACGGTCTGCCACCTCTCTTATGATATCCAGATAAGAAAGGGCCGGCTTTACCATTACGATATCGGCTCCTTCCGCCACATCTAACTCAACTTCCTTTAATGCTTCTTTCCTGTTATGATAATCCATCTGATAGCTCTTCCGGTCTCCAAAAGCAGGCGCAGATCCTGCAGCCTCCCGAAATGGCCCGTAAAATGCGGAGGAATATTTGGCAGAATAAGCCATGATCGGCACATTCACAAATCCTGCCTCATCAAGGGCCTGCCTCATGGAACCGATCCTGCCATCCATCATGTCGGAAGGGGCCACCATATGAGCTCCTGCTTTTACATGGGAAAGGGCTATCATGTTCAAATATTCCAGAGTCTTGTCATTATCAACAGATTCTCCGTCAAGGATTCCGCAGTGGCCGTGGGATGTGTATTCACACATGCACACATCTGTAACAATATATACCATAGGGTAGTGCTCTCTGATAAAGCGGATGGCACGTTGTACAACGCCTTCCTCATCATAGGCCTGACTGCCGCAAGCGTCTTTATGAGCCGGAATTCCAAATAACAGGACTTTTACTACGCCGGCATTTATCAGCTGGTCCATAATCTGGGGGAGCCGGTCCACGCTGTAGCGGTATTGCCCTTCCATGGAAGGGATTTCTTCCACAATTTCTTTTCCATCCACCACAAACAGCGGATAAATAAGGGATTCCTTTGAAACTCTGGTTTCCCGTACCATTTTTCTTAGGGTATCTGATGTTCTTAATCTTCTTGGTCTGTATAATAAATCCATATCCAATCCCTCCATTTTATTCCTGTCCTATTATACACCCTCTCAAATAAGATTCAAGTAATTCTTGCAGCAATGGAAAAGATTGCTTATAATAGTATCCATATTAAATGAATCAGAAACGAGGTACGCTTTATGGAAGAATTCTATCAGGCAATTGAGGAAGCCATCCGCATGACCGGCTATAAAGGCCCGGTGGACGGGGAAGAAATTTACGACGAGATCAGCGACGAAATTGAGGACAAGGAACCGGGAGCCTATGTATTTATGTCGAAGAAAACGGATGATACTTTTTTTGAATATAAAATTCAGATTTTCGAAGACCAGTTTAATTTAAGCGCCATTGACATCCACACGCCTGATCAGGTTTATCACGCAGATTTTGATTAAGAACGCTCTTTGGAAAGCCACAGGTCCGTCAGGGAATGTACCACATTTCCCTTGCAGCCTGTGGTTGTTTTTGCCATGGCGAGAGAGTTTAAGACTGCCTCCTCTGTCGCTTCTGCCGCAGCCGTAAAGGCCGTCTCCAGGGCGCTTTCTTTTAAAATGCTGATGGACATCAATTCTTTTTCTGCCTGTTCCGGTATCCGGTTTGCCGTGGTAAAGCCAATCATAATATCTCCGCTTCCATGTCCCATATAAGAACCTGTTCTGGAAAGTCCTACCCCAGTCCGCTTTATAATTCTCTTTAACTGGCGGTCTGAGACAGGAAGATCCGTAGCTATGACTGTCATTATGGAACCTCTGTCTAAAACCTGCGGCTCTGTTATCCTGGCAATTTCCGTTCCAACAGCCTGTCCGCCTATCATCAGGTTCTCTGTACTTCCAAAATTCGACTGCACCAATACTCCCAGGGTATAGGTTTCTCCCCCTATTTTAAACCTTCTGGAAGCGGTTCCGATGCCTCCCTTTAAGCCATAGCATACTGTTCCGCAGCCTGCTCCTACTGCCCCTTCTTCAAAATCCGGCAAAGCGTCAGCCACAGCTGCCCTCACCTCTTTAAGTCCTACAACCCTTTCGCTGATGTTATTTAAGACCGAATCATTGCACTCTCCTACCACAGGATTGACAGAAGCCAGCTCTGCGCCCTCCTGCCTGCATTTTTCAAGCATCAAATCCACCAGGGCATCGTGAACCTTCCCTACATTTAACGTATTGGTAAGAGCAATGGGCGTTTCCAGAGTTCCCAGCTCATCAAGCTGGACCAGGCCTTGGCTTTTGCCAAAACCATTATGAATATAAGACGCCGCAACCAGCTTCCTTAAAAAGGGATTGTCCTTACAGGGAATAATGACCGTAACACCTGTTTTGTGATCCATGGTATCGATTGTGGCATGTCCTACCAAAACACCTTCCACATCGGTGATTTTATTAAGGGGGCCCGGAGCTAGTCTTCCTGTGATAATGCCATATTCCCGTATCCTCTTCATGATCTTATCCTCCATTTTTGCATTTGTATTCTTATTATACATAATAAACAGCCGTTTGACTTGTTTTTCTGGTTTTTTCCATATTGTACCAGAGTAAGAACACTGCTATAATAGGATATAGGAAATGAGAATCATTTCACGGACATTCCAAAGGAGGAATTCACATGAAAATTCAAAATATCACAGATGTAGAAAAGTTTTTCAAAGTAATCGAGCAGTGCAAAGGCACCGTTGAACTGGTTTCCACAGAAGGCGACCGGATTAATTTAAAGTCCAAATTAAGCCAGTACCTTTCCATGGCCACCATTTTTTCCAATGGCAGCATGATTAATGAACTGGAGCTGGTTGCCCATGACCCGGAAGATGTAGAAAGACTCATTAAATACATGTATCAAGGCGAATAATAAAAAGAAGGGTTTCGAATCTGATGAAAGCCGTAGGATTTTATGTCCTACGGTTTTTATATTATGCTTTTTGACACCGTACCCATTGTAGGCGACGATAGAAAAGCGGAATACTGGAAAAACGGAAAGCTGCCTTGCTGGTTCTTTCGGCCAGCAAGGCAGCTTTCTTATTTTTTAATTTTATGCCTCTTCCGCTTCTCCAGTCTTTCGTTCACGATTTCCCGAAGAATGGCATACACCACGGAACAGAGAGGGATAAATATCAGCATTCCCACAATTCCCATGGCACTGCCGCCGATGGTGACCGCAACCAGGACCCAGATGGAAGGAAGCCCCACAGAATTCCCTACTACATGTGGGTAGATAAAGTTTCCTTCCACCTGCTGAAGTACAAAGAAAATGATTAAAAAAACAACCGCATCCAGTGGCCTTACCATCAGCATCAAAAATGCCCCGATGGCACAGCCGATAAATGCCCCAAACATTGGTATCAGAGCTGTAAAAGCGATCAAAACGCCGATCAGTATCCCATATGGAAGGTCAAAGGCCGTCAGGGTCAAAAAGAACATACTCCCAAGGATAATCGCTTCCATGCACTGTCCCGTAAGAAAATGGGAAAAGGTTTCAGAAACCAGCGTTAAAATCTCAAGCGTCCGCAAGGTTACCTCTTCCGGAAGAAATGCCTTCATCAGCTTATGTATCTGCCGTGAAAGAGTTTCCTTCTGAAGAAGTATATAAACAGCAAAGACCAGGGCGATTAAGAAGGCGGTCATTCCGCTAATAAAGGAAAGGGCGGCCGACACGGTAGAAGAAAGCACCGTACCCGCTCCGGCGGATAAAAATCCAACCACATTCTCCAAAAAGGATTTCCAGTCAATCTCAATGTTACTGATATAATCCGCAATTTCAGGGTTCTGGGCAAACAGCCTCTCCGCTTCCTCCTTAATCCCTGCAAGAAACGCCGGAATGCTGTTTTGCAGGCTCATAAGGGTTTCAAAAAGCTGAGGCAACACAACAAAAACAACAAGCAGCAGGAGTCCCATTACAAACACAAGGGTAAGACAAAGGCTCAATGGTCTGCGGATCTTACTCTCCTTCTTTCCCGGCAGCAATTGCTCGATCCTGCGCATCGGAACATTGAGGATAAATGCCATGACGCCTCCCAGAAGAAAGGGGGAGATAAATCCCACCAGCTTCATTGCCAGGGCAAACAGACTGCGATAATTCCAGCCGGCCACCACCACGATTACTGCAAATACGATCAGGCCCCGTATTTTCTTAATTGTACTGTCATCTAATTCCATCATACTCTCCTTTTATGACTCCTCCTCAAACACTTTTCTGATATCTTCCTGCAAAGCCTGAAAAGTGCCCTGTGCCATTAGGGTACTTCCCCCGCCTCGACCGTTTAACCTGCCATTCAATGCTTTACTCAATGCCCTCATATCCTGCTGGCCGCTTCCAAGCGCATACTGAAAGACACCTTCGTCTCCAGAACATGTCAAAACAACGCTCCCCTTTTTTCCTTCATACAGCATCGTGCAAAACTGCCTAAGCTGCACAGGAGATAAGTCACGTTCAAAAACCAGCAGAGGAGCATCCAGTTCTGGGTAATCTCCGGCCTTTCTTTCTAAAAGCTCTTTGGAAAGCTGACCGAGTCTTCCATCTTTTTTCTGCCCTTCTTCTTTTAATCTGTCAACCGCCTCAAGAAGATGATCCGGTTTTGCCGACAGCAGGACAGAAATTCCTGACACAGTCTTTTGTTTTTTGCAGTAATCCTTTAGAGCCTTCCTACCGCACAGCATGGTCAACCTGACACCGCCCTTATAATGAATCATTCCCGTCACTTTCAAAATGCCGATTTCCCCCGTCGTCATTACATGGGTTCCGCAGCATGCGCACACATCGCCTCCCGGAAATTCGATCAGCCGGACTTGCCCGGTCAATTCCTTTTTACTCCGGTAATCGATAAGGGAAAGCTCTTCCTTTGAAGGATAAGACTCTAAAACCGGAATATCCTGCCAGATGAGTTCATTCACTTCCGCTTCAACCGCCTCGATTTCTTCCATGGTCAGGATTCCGTTAAAGTCCACGGTCACCTCATCCTTTCCCATGTGAAACCCTACGTTATCAAGACCATAATGCTTATGTACGATTCCCGACAACAAATGCTCTCCGGAATGATTTTGCATAAAACAGAATCTTCTATCCCAGTCTATGATTCCCTTCACCCTGCTGCCTACCTTTAGGGGCTTATCCGTAATATGGACAATGCCTTCCGGTCTTTCCCTAACATCAAGAACTGACGCTTCCCCCAGACTTCCCATATCAGCCGGCTGTCCGCCTCCCTCTGGGTAAAAAGCAGTCCGATCTAAAAACACCTCAAAAAAGCAGTCCTTTCCCGGCCTGCAATCCGTCACTACCGCTTCAAAAGTTTTAACATAAGGTCTGTCATAATATAATTTTTCCATCTTTTGCTCCTCATTTCTCTGTTGTACTAATTATACACAACAATTGGATAAGTTCAATCATAACAATTCTAAAATTTTAAGAAAAAATGGAAACAGTGGCAAGCTGACATTCATACACTTACATTGTAAACAAATTATTTGGAGGAACCAATATGAGTGATCTGGCAGCAACTAACTGTGGATGCGGATGTGATGGAGGATGTGGTAATAATGGATGCGGCTTCAATATTATCTGGCTGATCATTATCCTGTGCTTCTGTGGCGGCGGCGGCGGCTTCGGTTGCGGTGGCGGTTGCGGTAACAGTTGCGGAGGCGGTTGCGGTAATGATGGTGGATGCAGTTGGATAATTATCATCATTCTTCTGCTCTGCTGCTGCGGCGGCGGCGGAAATAACTTCTTCTGCTAAGCAAAACATAAAACAAGGCCCGATCTTTTACAGATCGGGCCTTGTTTTTTATTTATTAGCGGCTCTGACCGTTGTTTTTTCCAGGTCGTTGAAAAGAGTTCTGGCCACTTACTCCTTTTATGGAGCTTCTGCCCTGCTTTTTCTTCATACAATCTTCATCAATTTCATACACTGCATTTCCATCTATAATTAATCTGCTATTCATATCTAAATCACTCTCCTGTAATACTAATATATGCAGATGCATATATTGTCAACAAGAAAAGTAAGGAATCTTATGCCATGAACAACGAGCAAAATATACGCGCAAATGATCTGGACTCCCTTATTGGTGATAATCATCTTCAGATGATGAAGGCTGCCCTGCCTTATATGAGTGTTTCCCAGCAGCGTTTTATGTCCTACTTCGTAAAAATAAACGAGCTGCGCCGCACCATTAATCTTTTTGAAGAAGGAGAAGTAGCTGCCATGGGCCTCAATTCCTCAAGGGAAAGAGAACGGAATAACAACCCCTTTGACATGCTGAATGCCATAAAGGCCTTTGCAAATCCCGCAGAACAGGATCTCATCGACCTTATTATCAACTTCTCTCAGGGGATTAGGCTGGCCAACTCTTCCCCGGATCCAAGCCCGGTACCAAGTTCCACCATTCCGATCCAGGCCCAATCCCAATCCCAACCGCAGTTCCAAGCCCAGCATGAAGGATCCGGAAGGCCTAACAATAACCAACGGCAGAATAATAACCCCTTTGGACGAATGCCTTTAGACCAGCTCAAGAATTTCATGCCGCCGGATCAGCAGGCCCGGTTTGAAACCATGCAGCTTATGATGTCCGCCATGCAGCAGATGAATTAATCCATATTCCTCCCTGGCTCCCTTACCATATCCCATAGAAAGGACGAATAACAACCTATGAACATTAACTGGAAACAAGACCCCAGACTTAGAAATATGAATCCGCAAAAGCTCTCCATGCTGACCGAATTTGCAAAGCGGGTAGAATCCACTCCAAAAGACCAGCTTGTCCCAACGCTTTTAAACTTAAATGCAGAGGCAAGCCGAAAAGGCATTCAGTTTAGTAATGAAGAGACTGATCTTCTCATTACCATTATGAGCGCCAACATGACACCTAACGAGCGGAAACGAATGGATACCTTGCGGATGCTTTCCCAAAACTTAATGAAGCGCAATACAAAATAAGAACAAGGACATTATGGGCGGTTCCAATAGGAATCCGCTATAATGTCCTTATTTTATCATTCAGCACTTTGGCCTGACCTTTGGCCGATACCATTGATTCGTCACACCTTGTAAGTTATATTTCTCTACCAGCTCTGCTCTTGCGTCAAAGCTTCTTGCATCTTTAAACCATATTACATGCAAAGTCCCATCACAATCCTCATAGTAGAAATAAGGTGACTGTGCTGCCTCATTAAATTGGATAACCAGATCGTTATCCGCTGCAATTTGCACTGCTCTATTGTTAGACATTACAACAGCGCCTGTGGCACCTGGGACATATGGATTTCACAAAAATTGATTTGTAGCAAAAGATTATAGCGATTCATCCCACCACCTTAGAGGTGGGGGAATTCTCGCTAATATATGTTAAAATTTTACTTTCAATTCGCTTATTCCCCTTCATTCTTTCGTATCTTCCCATTGCGCCTGCTCTTCCAATTTCATCATCTGCCGGTTAACTCGTTCATCCATTGTTGGAAGTCTCCGAGTATTGTCTCTATAGTAACTTGTAAAAATAACACCTGCAAACAACAATGTATTGACCACCAGTAATAAGATTACTCCATTCCATGTTATGTCTTGATTTTGAAGAACTTCCGACGTATAATTTCCGGTAATGATCGGAACTAAATTATTGTTGACAAAATGCAATATAACAACTGTCCATATGTTATCGGTTTTTAAATAAGCCCATCCATAAAATATTCCCAATGTTACACATGTAATTAATTGTCCTGTTAAGCTTATAAACCCTACGGAAGGTGACGAATAATAAAAGAAATTAATGGGTAAATGCCATAATCCCCAAGCAACTCCAAGAATAAGAATACCTCGAACCATTCCAAACTTTTTCTGCAATATAGGTTGAAGAAAGTACCTCCAACCGTACTCCTCTCCCAAAAATGCGGTAAATACTAAAAAATAGTTTATGGGTAATGTTATTAACATCAGCCAAGTAACAGGCTTTAGGATAATTTCAGTCATGGTTTGTATTTGATCATTTAAAATATACATGATAACAGTTCTGCCAATGTAAAGAATGAAATATAGCAGAACAATGAGAGCTGCTGCGTTCCAACGCCCTCCTTTCAATCCATAGGCAATTCGCTTATCTTTCTTTTCAGTAAGCAGTAAAATCCAAGCGATAAGAGAACCAAGGATCATTAGATATTGGGAAATAGCGTTCCAACTCACACCAGGTATAAGAATGCTTGACACCGTACAAACAACTAATAGTAACGTAAGAATTAAAAAACCAATAAAAAATCTCTTAGGAATCAGATGATCTTCTTTGTGTGTAATCAAAGCGGCAAGTATTGCCCCCGAAGCAGGGTAGAACATCTGGGCTGAGGGAAAAACCGATACATCAAGCCCCTTCGTATAGCCAATCCCCATTAAAATCCCCAGCATATATGGTAATACAAAGGCCACTCCCAGGAAAATAAGCATCTGAGTTTTCTCATAACTTTTTTGACGTTCCATTTCATTCTCCTCTCTGTTTTATCAATCTCATAAAATCAAACATCGATCCATTCTTTTATAATCTAACTTCTTCTTTTGTTATCTGCATACAAAATACAACAATTCCTATTACAAACCATTTAACCGTATTGGAATACCCTAAAAATCTTCGCTCAAGAGATAAACTGCAAAAGTATTTTGGGTTTGTGTATCATAAATAACAGATATATAACCCTCTTTATATTTAAAGTGCATGTCGCCATTTTGATCACTAATTGGTTCCCCAAAGGCATTTTGAAAACTTTCTATTTTATCACCAATTTTAGCACCTTTGAAGTCTAAATCTTCCCGTTGGGTAAATACCTGATTGACTACATCGGTATCTGTATTAAACCATACCCGAATTCCAGTCTCTTTAAATTCCAAACCACCTTCGTCGACTGATTCCGGCTTTTCACTTATATCGTTGATCAAATCCTGTTTACTCGAACCCAACAAATCAAAATATAGCTCAAAAGAGGTACCCCCCATTTCCGATGAAGGAGTTTGGTCTTGAGTAACTGATTCCTCCTCGGAAACGATACTAGGGGGAGCCTGTGCAGCAGAATCCTCGCCGCCCTTGGAATCATTTTCTATTTCTGTGGCATTTTGCGGTTTCGTTCCGGGGTCAGAGCTGGATGTACTTGAGCATCCGTTTAATAAGAAAAGACATAACAAAGTTATTACCGTCCATTTAATGGGTGTTTTTTTGTATTGTGTAATCATGATTTATTATAAAACTCCTTCCTTCTTTAAAATCGACTTAACCGACTTTTTCTCCAAACAATATATTCCTGCAACCTTTCTGATGTCTCCACAACTTTTATATTCATCAATAATATCCTGTACAGTAAACTCATAATTAATTGGCTCATTCATGTATTCTGTCATAAGGTAACTCTCTTTCCAGTTTTTCTAACCCCTTCTTTCGAAGTCATACGGCTCATCATCCAGCCTTTCTAATTCAATCTCAATAATTCCATTGTCGCGGCAGGTAAATGTATCCTTTGATCCTACCGGCTGCTTTCTTAAATTGTTACATTTGGGATATATATCAGCCAGGGTAGCATAACAGTACTTTTCCAATTTATTGAAACTCATATCAAAGCAGTGCTTTTTAATTATGATCTCATCACCTTCTTCAAAGATGGGGCAATAATTATTCTTTTTTACAACTGTCATTTTAATAACTGTCTGAGGGCGGATCTCCATTTCTATACCTCCTGAAAATTAGATTTCATTTAACTTTACAAAATAAATCTGCTTATTTTACGCGAAGTTGTTGTTTACTCTGTTCAGCAAACCAATCATCGACTGCTTGCTTATTGCTTCAAATCATCAATTCCCATAAGTTCAGGATATGTATAGCCATTCGATATACTACCGCTAAAATTTCCCATCATTGGACGGTCAGCAATAACGTTTGCAAAAATCAAAGCAGCAATTATAAATCCGACTACTGCAATGATAGTACAAAGCATCAATGGCATGCTGTTTTTCCAATCCCAGTTTTTGTCTGACTTCATTTAGACCTCCTAAATATTGATTTTGATTGTTTTTCAATTTAATGATAAATAATCAAAAGCAATCCTTGGATCACCATTCGTCACATGGATAATTCCACATTTTTTAAAACCATTTTTTAAAACAACTGCTTGCATAGGTACATTGTCTGCATGAGTATCTATTCTAAGATAGTCTGTTTTGCTTTTACAAAAATCAAAGCAAGCTTTCGATACCCCTTTTACCTGTCCACTCCCAGCCAGTCTGTGAATGGTACCATAGGGCATATCACAATGCCAGTTTCCCTGTTCAATCGTATGGTATGTAGGTTCTTCCCCAATGATAAATGCAAAAGTACCAACCATAGTCTCTTTTTCAGTACAAACATAACAGTTCCCGTTTACAATGTCTCTTTCCACTACATCCATATTTGGATAGGCGGGACTCCATTGTGTTGGATTTCCACTTTCTATCATGAACTTACGGGCATATTCATAAATTTTCATAATCGCCTTTACATCTTCTTCGACTGCTCTTCTTATTACCATTCTACATGAAAACATCCTTTCAACTGTTATTATTTAAGTTTTACTTCATCATATAAATTCTCATTCATACTCCTCCTCGGAAGAAATATATACAATCCAAATCACTCCACGATTATTTCCATTTTACCACATCATCGCTTACATTTAAATGATATTATTTGTCTCCCTAAAATATAAATAGCATTTCATTATGCATGGGTGGGGATTTTTACATACATTATTTTACGCTAAATAAGGACACTATAAGCCATATTTCTACAGCCTAAAATGTCCTTATTTTAAAATTGTTTTATTTAACAGTTTTATTTGCACACGATATTTACAATATGCTACATGAGTGGCTTGTAATCTTTCTTTTATCGTTCTGTCAATTTCAATTAATGTTGCTTTATCCACAATGTTTACCTCATAAGAAAAGTTCTTTCGTCTCAACCATATCACCCCAGGTAATTCTTAGTCAATGCCCATAATCCTCTCTATGTAATATTTAGTATTGATAATAAGCCATAACTGGGTGATGAATCTCATGATAGTCCAAATAGATAAACCTTGCAGGTTATATTCCTCTACCAGCTCTGCTCTTGCGTCAAAACTTCTTGCATCTTTAAACCATACGACATGCAAAATCCCATCGACATCCATATAATAGAAGTAGGATGACTGTGCTGCTTCATTGAATTGAATTGGTATATCGTTTTCTGCTGCAATTTGCACGGCTCTATCATTAGATATTATAATAGCTTCTGTGGCACCAGGGACATATGGAAGTGACCAATCATAACCTAGAGCAGTGACCCCTAGAAAAATTTTTTCGGAGGGAATTATACTAACCACATAATCCATCAATTCTCGTAAGATATTAACCGGAAAAATCGCACTTGGATAGCTGTAAGACCTTGCCCAGTCATAAGAAGAAAATATAATTCCATCTACAAATTCAGATAATTTTGAATAGTCTAATTTTTCAAAATTGACGCCGGGGATATCTACATTCGTAGCCGGTGTTATGGTAATCAGCACCTTATAACCTTCTGAATGAAATATCGAAGCGGCTCTTTTCAAATATTCTGCAATGCTGTCTATGTTGTCATTGGTTATGTTTTCTGCATAAATATTTATACCATAAAAACCTTTCGATCTTAGTATGTAAAGAGCGTTATTTATAAAGCGATCCTGCACAGTAGGGTTATTTATAATATTATAGGTTACTTCACGTCTAATGATTCCCTCTTCAGTCATAGTGGAAATAAACATCATGGGCGCAGCACCATATGCTTTAGCTAGTTGTATAATATCAGTATCGTCGGCACTTGAGATAATTTCACCGTCACTTGTAGTCCTATAATTGAATATAGTCAGATAAGTTAAATATGGGAGCGTTTTTATTAAAACAGATCTATCTATATAAGAAAATGTATAACCAATAGTAGCGATTGTTCTTGTTTTATCAGTTTGATAACTTATAACAATCGTTTCACCAGCGTACAAATATTCTCTATCGGAAAGATAGGGATTATTTCTTAATAACTCCATTGGTGTAGTTCCATGCAGCTCCGCAATACTCTCTAAAGTATCACCTTCCTGGACAGTATAAAGTGTTTCAGGTTGAACAATTACAATCGTTTGGCCTATTGCTAAATTTTCAGGGTTTGTAATTCCGTTTTCCAATATTAATCTGTCAACAGGAATTTCGTAATACTCTGATATTGAATAGATGGTTTCACCGGGCTGGACAACATGTATGACCATGGCTACCCTCATATGATCTTATTAATTTAATTATATGCTAATCTTACTCGTTCATAACAACATCGTATTAAATTTTAAGTATCTCAATCAAAAACATTCGATAGCCATATAATATTTTCAAAACCTATAATAGCGGGCACATTATTAGAGATGTCTTCTATCCCTTTATGTACCATTTGGCATTATATTGATTCTCCTATTTTGTCTTTTAGCTAGGTACCTGTTTCTTTCCTTTTATCTTAGAATCAAAAGCCTCGTCAGGAATAAGAATGACCCTCTATCCATGAAATAGTAAATGATTCCTCTGAAGTCCTGCTTTACACATGCCAACTTGTCATTATTATATCAATGGTAGCGTTGCTATCCTTTCTTTTATGTTTTTACATCAAATGAACGTTTGCATTATTTGAACGCTAAATAAGGACACTATAAGCCATATTTCTATAGCCTATAATGCCCTTATTTTAAAGCTTAAATTGTTCAATTTCTTTATTAGATTTTACACCAATTTCTTTACTCACCATTCCTACACCAAGTGGGTAATAAAGCATAATAAGATATAACAAGTTATAACAGGTTCAGTCCTTATAAAATCAAGGTTTTCAGCTTATTTATAAGTTTTGACAGTTTTATTTGCACACGATATTTACAATTCTTCCAGGAACATAGATTTCCTTAACAATGGTTCCGGTTATCTTATCAGGGATCAACGCCTTACCCGCTTCAATGGCGTCTTCCTTTGATACATCTACAGGAAGCTTTACAACTGCTCTGGTCTTTCCGTTTACCTGGACTGCAACTTCGATCTCGTCATCCTTCATGGCCTCTTCATCACATTCTGGCCACTGAGCGTGGAATACGGAACTCTCGCCGCCAAGCTGCTGCCACAGCTCCTCACCGATATGGGGAGCAAAAGGAGCAAGTAAAATCACAAAGGCTTTCAAAGTCTCTTTGTCAATGCCTCCGTTCTTCTTGGCCAGGTCAATCAACTTATTGTTATATTCCATGAATCCGGAAATTACTGTATTTAAATTAAACTGATTGAAACGCTGTTCAATATCAAAAATCAGCTTGTTGCGCAGGCGAAGCATTTCTCTGGTGGCTTCCACATTCTTATCGCTGCTTTCCGCTACCAGATTCCAGAAACGGTGCAAGAAACGGCTGACGCCTTCGATTCCTCTGTCATCCCACTCTGCATCTAACTCCGGCGGCCCTACGAAAAGTTCATACATACGGAGAGCATCACAGCCATAGTCACGCACCAACTCATCGGGAGATACCACATTTCCCTTTGACTTACTCATCTTGATTCCATTCTTTCCATTGATCATACCCTGATTAAACAACTTAGTAAATGGTTCATCAAAGTCCACTACACCGATGTCATTTAAGAACTTGGTGTAAAAACGGGAATACAAAAGGTGAAGTACGGCATGTTCCACACCGCCGATATACATATCCACCGGAAGGTACTTTTTCGCTTTCTCCTTGGATACCAGCTCATTATCGTTGTGACTGTCTACGTAGCGAAGGAAATACCAGGAGGAACCGGCCCACTGAGGCATGGTATTGGTCTCTCTCTTAGCGGGAGCGCCGCATACCGGACATGTGGTATTTACCCATTCCTCAATATCTGCCAGCGGAGATTCTCCCGTACCGGTAGGCTGGTAGCTCTCTACCTCCGGAAGGGTGAGAGGAAGCTGGTCTTCCGGAACTGGAACGTTGCCGCAGTGTGGACAATGGATGATCGGAATGGGTTCTCCCCAGTAACGCTGTCTGGAGAATACCCAGTCACGCAGCTTAAAGTTTACGGTTTTCTTACCAAGGCCCCGCTCCTCGATCATTGCCGGAGCTTCTTTTTTAAGGACAGAGGACTCCATTCCGTTCCACTCACCGGAATTGATCATGGTTCCGCTGGCATCGGTATAAGCTTCGGTCATGTTATCGATTTCTTCGCCGTCCTTTGAGATAACCTGGACAATGGGGATATTAAACTTCTTAGCAAACTCAAAATCTCTGTCATCATGGGCAGGCACGCACATGATCGCACCGGTACCGTAGTCAGCAAGCACATAATCGGAAAGCCAGATAGGTACCTTGGCGCCGCTTAAGGGATTTACTGCGTAGCTGCCGGTAAATACGCCGGTCTTTTCTTTATCCTGAAGACGGTCCACGTTTGACTTCATGGATGCGTCGTAAATATACTTCTCAACCGCTTCTTTATTTTCCGGAGTAGCAAGGCCTGCGGCAAGAGCGTGTTCCGGCGCTAGCACCATAAAGGTGGCTCCGTATAAGGTATCAGGTCTGGTAGTATAAACTGTGATGTTTTCCTCTTTTCCGTCTACCTTAAAATCAACCTCAGCTCCATAAGATTTTCCGATCCATTCGGACTGCATCTTCTTGACCTTATCCGGCCAGTCAAGCTTATCCAAATCATTTAACAGACGGTCAGCGTAAGCGGTAATTTTTAACATCCACTGTCTTAAGTTTTTCTTTGTAACTCCGGTTCCGCAGCGCTCGCAGCAGCCGTTTACCACTTCTTCGTTTGCAAGTCCTGTCTTACAGGATGGGCACCAGTTGATAGGGAATTCCTTCTCATAAGCCAGGCCTTTTTTAAACATCTGAACAAAAATCCACTGGGTCCATTTGTAGAATCCGGGATCCGTGGTGTTGACCTCCATATCCCAATCATAAACAGCCGCGATCTCATTGATCTGACGCTTAATGTTCGCCACGTTTTCTGCCGTGGATTTCGCCGGATGGACTCCCATCTTGATGGCGTAATTCTCTGCCGGAAGACCAAATGCATCCCAGCCCATAGGGTGGATCACATAATGTCCCTTTAAAATCTGATACCGGCTCCAAACATCAGAAATTACATAACCTCTCCAATGGCCTACATGAAGACCGCTTCCTGAAGGATATGGGAACATATCCAGACAGTAATATTTCTCCTTCTTTCCATCATCAACATTGATGGGGTTCTTTGCCCAATTTTCCCGCCATTTTTTTTCAATGGCGCTGTGGTTGTATGACGCTGCCATAACAAATTTCCTCCTTTTACGTCAGGGTTCTTTCCCTGTATCAAATGCCTGCAGATAAAGTAATATCCGTAAGAGTGCATAAAAAAATGCGCCTCAGACCGCTTATTCGGCCATAGAGACGCAGGATCTACCGCGTGGTACCACTCTATTTCATACAGTTTTGTATGCTCTCACTGGATATGAAAAAACATATCCGCCCGCTTTAACGGTCGGGATACCGGCAATGCCTACACAGAAAGCAGAGCTTCCTTCAGCACGCTACTCAAAGGCCAGTTCGGCTGCCATCCCCAACCGGCTTCCACCACCCGCCGGCTCTCTGTTTGATTCAGACAGCTTACTATTCCTAATCACAGTATTTTTGCTAACTACAAATGTAACATAATTGACGAATTGTGTCAACCGTATATCGTCTTTCTTTTTCTTTAGCCTGCAGAAATGACAAAGGTCACAGCCGAAACAATAAAAAACAAGATCATTCCAATATTTAAAAAGAGTACTTTAAATGCCCCTTTGCCCCAGGTTTCCATAAATCCAGGATGAAACATTAACTTTTTTTGATTCATAAAAAACAAAATAGTTCCGACAATAACCGCCCCAAGCATAAAGATGGAGTAGGCAACGGTAAGGAGCGGATTGTCTGCTATATGAAGGGCCACAACGGAGCCGAGAAAATTAATAATCATATGAAAAATGATGGTATAGCGAAGCTTTCCCGTCTGAATATAAATATAGGCTAACACCAGGCCAATTCCAAAGGCATAAAAGAACTGATAGAAATTACCGTGACTTAAACCAAAGACAACGCTGGATACCAGGATAGCCGCTTTATCTCCATAAAGCCGGATCCGGTCGATCAGGATCTTTCGGAACAGGATTTCTTCGCAAATTGGGGCCATTACCACCATGGTGACAAAGATCGACCAGGTGCTTAAGCCTTTCATCACTTCTTCAACCGGGTTGACCATGGGTTTTCCAAGCAGCGCACTTACAATATTCATAAGGCTCATGCCCATAAGGTTTCCAAAAAACAGGGCGCTCATACAGACCAGGAATCCGGTAATCAGCATTCCTGCCCCGGCTTTTCCTGCCCTGGGCCTGCATAAAACAGGCATATCCTTTATAATCAGGTAGGCAACGATTCCTCCCACAAGGTAATTCAACAGGGAAACGATCACCATGTACCAGTTTCCAAAGGTTATTTTCATTCCAAAACGGGATAGTAAAAGAGTAATGACTCCTACTTCAAGCTGTATAACAAGCGTTACAAGAAGGAATGCTCCATATCCGATTCCAACTCTCGAAAACGCCTTCCATGCATTTTTTCTGTCTTCCACTATTCTCATACCTCCTGCCAGTTGGTATCAGTTTATCACAGATCAGAAAAAAGCGCAATTATTCCGGATTCCTCTTCTGCTGGGTTATGTATGATCGTTCACTGGCCCATTATAAGGAAATCGTCGAGCAAATTAAGTCCTGAACCTTATCAGTAATAACAAAAACCCCATTGCAGAGCCTTACAATCAGGCTTGCAATGGGGTTTTTATCACTTTATATCATATTTAAACTTCAATCCTGTCAATCTTAGATGCTCTTTCTTCCACTTCTCTCTTCTGCACATCTCCAGGAGCCAGCTCATAGCGGCTGAATTCATATTCATAGGTTCCGATGCCTCCGGTCATGGAGCGAAGATCCGTATTATAGCCGAACAGTTCGGACATAGGCACATCCGCCTCGATGACCTGCTTTCCGCTGTGGTTGGAATTCATTCCTAAAACGCGTCCTCTCCTACGGTTTAAGTCGCCCATAACATCTCCGGTAAATTTATCCGGGACCGTAACCTTAAGGGAGGCAATCGGTTCAAGCAGAACCGGATTTGCATCCATAAAGCCCTTTTTAAAGGCCAGGGTTGCAGCCATCTTAAAGGCCAGCTCAGAAGAGTCAACCGGATGGTAAGAACCGTCGGTCAGTGTTGCCTTTAATCCCACAACCGGATAAGCGGCAAGGGGGCCTTTTAAGACACACTCGGCGATTCCTTTTTCAACCGCCGGGAAATAGTTTCTCGGCACTGCCCCGCCAAATACGCTTTCAGCAAAGACATAAGGCGTTTCCTGATCTCCGGAAGGCTCAAAGGTCATCTTAACGTCGCCGTACTGTCCATGTCCGCCGGACTGTTTCTTATACTTTCCCTGGACCTCTACCTTCTTACGAAGGGTTTCCCGGAAAGCAAATTTCGGTTTACTCAGTTCAATATCAACTTTATAGCGGTTTAAAAGCTTGCTTACAACCACCTCCAGCTGCTGGTCACCGATGCCATAAAGGAGCGACTGACGGTTTTCCGTATCAGTGACTGCCTTTAAGGTCCAATCCTCTTCTGTCAGCTTTGCCAGAGCGCTTGATACCTTATCCTCGTCGCCTTTTGTCTTGGTCTTATAACGCATATACGTATATGGAGTGGATATCTCCGGTTTATGGTATACGATTGGCGCGGAGCGAAGGGCAATGGTATCACCGGTCTGTGTCACATTAAGCTTTGACACGGCTCCGATGTCTCCTGCCTTTAATTCCGTAACTTCAATGGCCTCTTTACCTCTTAACACGTAAAGCTTACCGACCTTTTCTTCTGTATCCTTATTCACGTTAAAAATTGCGGAATCAGGCTTTAAGGTACCGGTACAAATCTTTAGCAGGGAATATTTTCCAATGAATGGGTCCACAATCGTCTTAAATACACGGGCTGACAGGGATACATTATCATTATATTTTGCTGTAAAGCGCTCTCCTGTGGAAATATCCACACCAATGCACTCGAAATAGTCTGGAGACGGAAAATACTTATCTATAGCCTGAAGCACCATCTTGGCACCCTGGGCATTAATTCCGGAACCAAGCATAACCGGAACGATATTTCCTTTTATTACATGTTCCCGAAGAGCAGAAGAAATCTCATCAATGGTAAACTCATCACCAGAGAAATAGCGTTCCATATATTCCTCGCTGGTTTCTGCTACAGCTTCCATAAGAGCTTCACGGGCAATTCCCAGATTCTTCTGGCTATATTCAGGAATCTCACATTCTTCATAATCACTGTTTACGGTAAAACGCCGGCCTGCCATCTTTACAATATTAACAAAACCTACGAACTTTTCGTTTTCACGAATCGGGAGGTGGAACGGCGCGATCTTTCTTCCGAACTCTTTATCAAGCTTTAATAACAATTCACGGAAACTTGCATGGTCATCATCCATATTGGTCACAAAGAAAAGTCTGGGAAGCTTGTACTTTTCGCAAAGTTCCCACGCCTTTAATGTTCCAACTTCAATACCTGCCTTACAATTAATAACTATTACTGCTGCATCCGCAACGCTGATGGCCTCTTCTACTTCGCCAACAAAATCAAAATATCCGGGAGTATCAAGCAGGTTGATCTTGATGGGGCCATCCTCTCCTTTATACTCCAAAGGAATCAGGGTCGTAGAGATGGAGAACTGTCTCTTGATCTCTTCTTTGTCATAATCGCTGATGGTATTGCCATCGGTAACTTTTCCCATTCTGCTGATGGCTCCGGTAATCAACGCCATAGCCTCTGCCAGGGTGGTTTTACCGGCGCCCCCGTGCCCAAGTAAGGCGACGTTACGGATCTGTTTGGTTCCATACACGTTCATAAACATTCCTCCTGTTCGGTATTTAAGTCTATAAGGATATTTTACTAAAAATGTCTTATAATTGCAAGCAGAAGGTGCAATTTGCACAAATATTTTTTACACAAATCTCAATTCAATAAAAGAAGTGGTTACTACGACAAAAAATGATAAAAATTTATGCAATCTTAACATCATCCAAGTTGAAATATACGAAAATCGTGATAAAATATACAATGATATAATAGCAAATCTTAAAAAACTTAAGAAAGTAGGGGGTTAATGGTGTTATGGGTAATTTAAGCTTATTTCTAATCATTTCCATTCTTGTTTCTATTTTTGCGTTTGCTTTTGCAGTGTGGTTGTACCGCTGGGTATCTGCACAGCCATCTTCAAATCAACGGGTGAAAGAGGTTGGAAGCTATATCAGACAGGGGGCAAATACATTTTTAAAAAAAGAATATATTGTTTTATCAAAGTTTTGTGCGGGAGCGGCACTTCTGATTTTTCTGTTTCTTCCGGCTCCGATCTGGAGCGGAGGCTCGGTTTTACATAACCTTACCATTGTTCTGGCCTACCTATGCGGAACTGTTTTTTCTGCCATCGCAGGCAAAATAGGAATCCAGGTAGCTACCATAGCAAACATAAAGACTGCTGAAGCGGCTCAGAGGGGCGGTTTAAAGCCTTCTTTTCTGTCGGCCTTCCGTGGCGGTGCAGTTATGGGTATGGCAGTCGTGGGAAGTTCACTTTTAGGAGTAACTCTTGTTATGTTGATTAGCGGAGATTCCGTTGCACTATTAGGCTTTAGCTTTGGTGCCAGTTCCTTAGCTTTATTTGCCAAGGCAGGCGGCGGTATTTTTACAAAGACAGCGGATATCAGTGCGGACCTTGTAGGGAAGGTTGAACATGGGATCCCTGAGGATGATCCCAGAAATCCGGCGGTAATTGCCGATAATGTGGGGGATAATGTAGGAGATGTCGCCGGAATGGGCGCAGACCTGTTTGATTCTAACGTGGCCTCCACAGTATCTGCCTTGGTTATGGCCATTGCTCTGGGTAAAAAAATAGGAGTCGACTATGCTGCTATGGTATTCTGCTATGCTTCTCTGGGACTTTTATCTTCCATCATAGGAGTTATGGCAGCCCGTATGGAAAAAAAGGGCGATCCTACCATGGCTCTTAATATGAGCACCTATATTACCACGGGCATATTTGCCGTACTTACTGCCGGGGCAACAATCGTATTTCAGTTTGATTGGCGTATCTGGGGAGCAACGGCTATCGGCTTATTTGTTGGTGTCATCATTGGAATTACCAGTGATTACTTTACAAATGATAATAAAAAACCTGTTCGTAATGTTGCAAAGGCCTCTGAGTCAGGGCCTGCATTCACCATTCTTTCCGGTGTTTCCTATGGTTTTTTAAGTGTACTGCCTGCCATGGTGGGAATTGGTATTTCTGCCATGATTTCCTATAATCTTTGTGCTTCCATCGCTCCTGAAGATCCTACTGCAGGAATGTTTGGAATATCTATGGCCGCAGTCGGAATGCTTTCCATCGTCGGTATGATCATCTCCAATGATGCGTATGGCCCAATTGCCGATAACGCCAGAGGGCTTGTGGAGATGGGCGATCTGGGAGATGAAGCACTTGAAATCACAGACTCCCTTGATAGTGCTGGAAATACAGTAAAAGCGGTAACAAAAGGATTTGCCATAGCGGCGGCTGGATTAACTATTATCTCACTGCTTGGCGCATTTATGAGTGAGGTAAACGATGCTGCCGGTACTACCGTACTTACCGGATTTGATATTATCAATCCCACGGTATTTTTCGGAATGCTGGTGGGGGCTTCCGTTCCAGCTATCTTCTCTGCTATGCTGATGCTTGGAGTAGACCGCAACGCACAGAGAATGGTGTCTGAAATCCACCGTCAGTTCAGGGAGATCAAGGGACTGAAAGAAGGCAAGCCGGGAGTGGTGCCGGAATATGACAAATGCATTGATATTGCTACCGATGGTGCATTAAAGGAACTGATTCCTGCCGGACTCGTCAGCATTGTTGTGACCATTGTGGTTGGGTTTGTAGGCGGCGTTGAAGCCGTAGGAGGATACCTTGCAGGCAACATTATCAGCGGTCTCCTGCTTGCCCTGTTTATGAGCAATTCCGGAGGGCTGTGGGATAATGCGAAGAAATACATTGAGGCCGGAGGAAACGGAGGGAAAGGAAGCGAAGCCCATAAGGCAGCTGTAGTCGGAGATACGGTAGGCGATCCCTTTAAGGATACGGCCGGCCCGTCCATCAATACCCAGATAACAGTGGTTTCTCTGGTGGCTTCTTTGATGTCTTCCTTGTTTTTAGCATTTTCCCTGTTTTGATTGATAACGGCAGGACTTAATAGGATCGCGGCAGACCGCCGCGCGCAAGCTATAAAAAAACGGTGTCAGGACACAAATCCCGACACCGTTTTTCCAGATTCAGTGAAACCTGTCTCTTTCAATCCGATTAATAAAATTCTTCTTTCCGTTTCCTATGATCTGGCCACTTTAAGAGCTGTATCCAGCGCACTCATCTCAGGTATTCCAATCTTAGTACCTGGCAGTCCTTCCCGGACCTTCTCTTCCACCATACCCCGGATTATATCATTTTTAACCAGAACACTGCCCCAGAGCCAGAGACTTATCTTATCTGCAGCAGCCATCTTGGTTTTCGTATCCCAAATTAGCCCCCACAAGGCTTCCCCACATTCCCAGTGTATGCGAATCGCTTCATGATCCCCAAGAACCGCCGCCTGATATGCAAACAGGGATAATCTAGCGATCTCAGACTTTTCCATAAGATTGGCATTGATAAAATCGTCTATTTTTTCCAATGTGTCAAGCCCTGTTTCCTTTATAATCAGAGGTGTAAGAACAGGACATTTGATTCGGCCGGACAGATCATCTCCTACCGCTTTTAAAGTTTTAAGCCCCATATCAAACCCGCTTCCCTCATCACTAATGATGTGATTCCAGCCGCCGGTCCGATAGATGCTTCCATTACCATCTCTCCCAAAACATACCGAACCGGTTCCTGATATGACTACCAAAGCCGGATCCTCTGTCATGTGAAGAAAAACCTCACAGTCATTTAACACCAGAAGTTTTTCATGGGGAAATCCCATCTCTTCAAAGCTTGACCTGCAAACTTGCTCATCAGACGGAGAGTCAATCCCGCTGGCCGCAACACAGATTCCCTGACAGCAGCCCGGTTCCAGGTTTAATTCTAGAAGAGCCGGGAGTACCAGATCCCGGTATCGAAGCCGGCTTTTCTCCGCTCCATCCGTATTAAGGCTGCAGCCCGGTGCTGTAAATTCCCCAAGTATCTCTCCAGCCGAGCCGCAAATTTTAAGCCGTCCATTGGTTCCGCCAATATCCAATCCTGCATAATAACCTTTCATGATGCCCTCCTCCATATATGGTTCATTTCCACGGCAGAAAGCCTGCTGTGGTAAACATCTCCTTTCCTTCAAGAAGATATTTTTTTAACGTGATTTGCAGCGAGGTGCTGCATGGGTATTTTTCCAGTTTCTCCATAGAACAATCAAACCCCATAACCCGTTCCAGAATCTGTGGCCGTTCTACCTTTATGGGCATTTTGTAAAAACGCTCCATAAAGCTTATGATCCGGCTTTTTTCCGGCAGTATAGCCTCAAGATGAGGATCCAGAAGCCAACTGTCACAGACTAAAAGACTTCCTGTATAATAATCTTTTGCCGTCTCCAGAGCGGAATCAATGCTATCGGGTGAAAGATCCGCCCCTTCCGGAATATGGACTGCAACCGCTTGTTCTCCCGGCGCCAGCTGAAGCTCCCAGTCCGACAGGGAAAGAGTCACCGGGTTCTCCATATTAAGCACTCCCTGTTTAAGATCCGGTGAAAAACCGGTCACTGATCGATCCAGAACGTTTAAGTATGTCTCAGACTCCCTGATAATACCTCTTCCATTGGTTCCTGAGAAATAGCCTTCCTGATCCACCTTAAGTCCAGGACATGCCAATGCTCTGTATTCGCCGGTCTGCCTGTTTTTAAAAATCAGGAAGGGAAATTCATATGTTACTTCCTCAAACTGCAGACTTCCGAACCTCCGCACATCTCCTGAAATGGACCGGAACACCCACTCAATCTGATCAAGGCCTACCTTGCCCTCATGATATTTCCGGTAGACCTTAATCCAGATTTCAATATCCTTCATGGATTCCAGAAAAACCCGCTCCGGAATCCCCTGATTCTGAGATTCCTCATATACCTCCGGCATCATCCAGTCTAAATAAACAACCGGAAGCAGTTCGGCATCCAGATTAAGCAGTTTTGCATGCTGAATACCAAGCGCTACCGCCTCTGCGGCCTCTTCCGGATCTTTCCTTTTTAACAGAAGCTCCCTGCACCATATGTAATTGTTCATAAAAAAGGGATAACTGCGAAAAACGGCGGATGCAGAAGCAACCGCCTTTTGAGTATCTTCATTAAATATACTGTGTTTTATCATGGTTTTCCATAAACCTCACTATTAAGCCGCCTGCTGTCAGTGTACGGTCCTTTTCATTAAATTCCGGCCGGTAACTTTCCGCATAAACCGCAAACTCATCCAGGGACTGAAAGTCATGGCTGCTGCCGCATACGCAGAAGTATGCCATGTCATCTCCATAGGTTCTGTATTCACAATCAAATAACTGGTCATCAACGGGTTCCATCACGCCGCTGCACCAAAGAGCGGCAAACCCATTGTTCTGCCTGCCCAAAAGCCAATGTTCCCGGATCCTTGTTTCCTGGAATTTGGGAGCAGGGAAATAGGCATGGGTAAAATGTATGGGGTGCTCCCCTGGAATGTGGTAAACCGCTCCCAAAAGATTTCCCTTTTGTGCCAGAGCCGGCATCACTCCGTTTCCATACCAGAAGCCCGGCCTCATGGAACTGGAGTCACAAGTCCCTCCCGGATGGTTGGTGAACAGATCCGTCTCCTTATCAAGCGCAGCATACCACATGTGCTGCTGGTAACCGTATACTCCCGGTTCAAAGCAGGTGGTTCCGTGGAATCTTTCATTAAGGGACTTGGTGTATTCACAGGTCGAAGGATCTGCTTCCGGGTCCAGAGATAAATTCTTCCAGCGGTTAAATCCCGGATCCATTCTTGGGGACTGAACCGACGTCATACAGTATTCCGGGGTCTTTTTCAAAGCAATCAGGGCATTTCCCGTAGAATAGCTTTCATCTGCCGGTTCTTCCATAAGCTGTACCAATCCCGTGGGCAGCCGGTATCTGCTGCTGGCATAAAAGCCCAGCCAGCCTTCGCCGAAGGAATAAGGAACTTTTGGGTTGATCAGATTCATCAGTGCTTGGGCCCCCTGTTCAAAGGGATGGACCACTTCCCGGTACACACGTCCCATAGGAGCGATAATTACTCCATCATAGGTGTGGCGGCAAAGCATTTCTAAAAGACGGTCCGTAATTTTTACTGCGCGCGCAGAGATCTCCGGCTCCGAATAGTCAATGACATTTAGCAGAGCAGCAAAGGTGACGCACATATAAACGGTACTTAAGAATTCTTCAAAGCCGTGTTCTTCTACGTCCTCCAGCCAACATTCCACCTTGGCCCTGCTAGCTTTAGAAAGCTCCCTTCCGGTCATATCCGCGCGTGGGAAGTAATCATCCGGATACATTTCCCCTGCATTCATGGCACAGGTATAGAACATCAGGGAATGATTCTCGCTCCAGAAGCACATGGCATCGGAACCTTTCTGATCCATCCAGTACCTCCAGTTAAGGAGAACCTCTTTGGCCCGTTTTGACATACTTTCATCGACCGGATAATTTTTCAAATACCGGATGAGGCCGCACACAAGGAAATCAGAACAGTCATAACGGCTTTCAATCTGGTCAAGGGTCTCATAAAGAAGGTCCATGTCCTTTCCGTTTTCCATGCCAAGTGCTTTCCTGGCGAGGATATTGGAGATGGAAAAGCCAAACTTGTCTCCCCTTGATAAGCTTTCCGCATTCCCTATCCTGCGGAAAATGGCATCCCTGTTTTCCTCAAAGCTTTTTCCTTCTGAATACACCGGCTTCTGGGCCAAAATATTCTCCACTTTTCTGGTGAGAACGGCATGTTCTTTCTTAACGCTTACTAAAATCACCCCGGGTTTTTCTTCGTCCAGGATCACCTTATCCCTGTCGCTGATCTCCTGCCACTCCTTCCGGCTTTCCACTTGAGCAAAATCAGGGCTCTGGCTGTCATAGGAAAGCCATGTACCATGGGGAGCATTTCCTTCATAGGTCATGACAGAATCCCGTATGCCGAGGGAACCAAGCCAGTTCTCAGTGCGGACCAGTTCATCGGTCTTTTCCTCATCCGGCAAAACAACGGTGATATCAGCCGTATGATTAAGGATCTGGATTCCGAATAAGGTTCTGGTATCCCGGACACCCAGAGTCTGAAGGCTTACGTAGATCTGGTTGGCGCCTTTCTTTAATTGAAGTTCCATGCTTTCCTTCCGTATGGGTTTGTAAACCGGCGGGTCCATATGGCACACAGGCTCCCCATTGCACCAGACATCCACTGCAGAATAAGACCATACAACAGCCTTTACCGTCAAATCCCTCTCAACCATGATTCCGGTAACCGCATCAAGCTCCACCTTCTGAAGAGTGGAATAAAAGGTGCTTTCATCTACAAACCAGTTTCCATAGTGGTAATAATATCTCCAGGGCATACCAAGACGGCTGGTTTCTCCCAAAGCCACAGGCTCTTCCGGAAATGTCATGCGTTTGTCTGCCACCAATGATCTTAAGTATTTCTCATAGCGCAGCTGGTTGTCATCAGTTTCATGATTGATAAAATCCGTTTCTCTTGGGCCGGATACCAGGTAATTGGTAAGAAAGCCCGATCTGTTTAAATGTAATTTTTCCATCTTCTTATCCCTTTACCGCACCAGCAGTCAATCCGCTCATGAAGTAGCGGCTGGTGCACATATAAATGACTATGATCGGTATGATCGAAATCGTAGAGCCTGCAAACATTAAGTTCCATGCAGCCGTTCCGTCTCCGCTGTTCTTTAACATGACAACACCTACAGTCAGAGGACGGAGCTTGTCGTTGGACATGGTGAATACCAGCGGCATAATGTATTCATTCCAGCCGGTACGGAACGAAAGAAGTCCAATGGTCGCGATAACCGGTTTTAAAAGTGGTAGTATTATTTTATAATAAATCTGGAAAAAAGTACAGCCATCTAATTTAGCCGCTTCATCAAGTTCCTTTGAGATGGTATTCATAAATCCACGTACCAGGAAAATGTAGGTTGCCTGTCCCATGCCAGTGGAAATCAGGATAATACTTAGAAGGGAGGTATTCATTTTCACCTTCACGGCAAGTTCAAAGAGCGGTCTTAAGCTGACGCTTCCCACATTGACAAACATAAAGGCCACAAAAATGCTGTACAATAATTCTTTTCCTTTGAATTTTTTTCTTGCGAATACGTATCCGGCCATGGTCGTTGTCAGAATGGACAATCCCATAACACCAAGGCTTATCATAAGGCTGTTTACAGTATAGACTGCGAAATTGGCCTTTTGCCATGCCTGCTTGTAGTTGTCAAAGATAAATGTTTTGGGCAGAATGTCTGTGCCTCCCAAAAGCAGTTCATTATTCGCCTTAAAAGATCCCAGAATAATGTAGATGACCGGGTAAAGGGTGATCAGCGAAATAACCAGGAGAAGCAGGAACAGAAGGCTTCGCATTGCTTTTGTCTTTTTTGAATATACGGTATGTGTCTTTTCCATATCTGCCTCCTTAAACCACATCATCCAGTTTTCTTGCAAGGTACATGTAAACGGCTGTGATCACGCCGATAATAAGAGCCGCCATAATGCTGAGTACGGTTGCATAACCGATCTGGGGCGTTGTCTGTGAACCGAATATTAGCTTATAAATATAGGTAAACATTACCTCTGATCTGCTGTTCGGTCCTCCGTTGGTAAGTACAAGGATCGATTCATAATCCTTCAGCGCCGTAGTAATGGCCAGCATTAAAATAACTTTTAACACAGGGCTTAACATGGGCAGGGTGATATAAAAGAATGACTGTACTCCATTTGCCCCGTCCATCTTGCAGCTTTCGTATATTTCTTCCGAAATACTGGAAAGACCAGACATGAACAGAATCATATAATTTCCGAATCCGCCCCATACCGCCACAATGATAATGGAAATCATCACGATGGAGGCGCTGCCCAGCCAGTCAATGGGAGAATGGATCATTCCAAGCTTCTGTAAATAAGCATTCAGCACACCGTTGTAAACGGCAAAAATAAAGCCGAATATAAGGCTGTAAACAGCGGAGCTTATGACCGTAGGCATAAAGTAGATGCCTCGGAAGATTCCGCTTCCTTTGATCTTCTGATTCAGCAAAACTGCCAGAAGCAGGGATAAGGGTATGATGATGACCAGTTTCATCACAGCATATTCAA
This sequence comes from Lacrimispora celerecrescens, assembly GCF_000732605.1. Taxonomy (GTDB): domain Bacteria; phylum Bacillota; class Clostridia; order Lachnospirales; family Lachnospiraceae; genus Lacrimispora; species Lacrimispora celerecrescens_B. The sequence continues at coordinate 173,072 of NZ_JPME01000018.1, forward strand.
AGGTATGAAGGACGCTGCGCCAGAAAATGGCATCCTGAAACATTCTGGTAAAGTTTTTAAATCCTATATAGTAAGCTGTAAATCCGTTGTAATCATAGAAAATATATCGGAAAAGCCAGCAGAAAGGATAGATGGATATCACCGCCAGCAAAAACACTGCCGGCAGCAGCATTAAAACGGAAGCAAAATCTCCTCTGCTGCCTGCCCGTTTCAGTCGCTCCGCAAAGCTTAATTTTTCTTTCATGAGTCGTTTCACCTTTCTTTAAAACAGGGGCTGCTTTTAGTTTATCTAAAAACAGCCCCTCTGCTCTCTGCACTTATTTGTCTAAGTACTCAATGGTTCCTGCATTTGGATGCATCGGGTCAAAGTCCTTGATGATAAGTCTCTTAATCTTGCCCATGCTAACATCATTGTCAAGCGCCTCGTTGTATCTCTTGTTTAAATCTTTGATTGCATCGTCAGCACTGACATTGCCTAAGATCGCATTCCAAAGAGTTGCGATATAATCATCACCCTGGATAGCAACAGCCGGTACTGCCGGATATACGCTTTCGTAATCCTGTAATTTAAAATCAGCCAGTCTGCCGGTTTTAGAGGAATCAATCGCATTGCTCATATAGCCGGAGATCGGAAGGCAATAGCCGCCCTCTAAGTAGCCCTTTAAGAAATCTTCGCTGGAGAAGAACTTAATAACTTCCCATGCGGCGTCTTTGTTCTTAGAAGAAGAAAGCATCATGTACCCCTTCTGAGGCTGAATGGTCAAAGCACCTTTTACTTCTCCGTCAAGAGTCGGAACGGTGGATACTCCCCAATCAAATTTGGTAACCGGGAACTGATCAGTAAACACGCCTGCTTCCTGAGATGCATTGCCCCAGAGAGCAAATGCACCCTCCGCAAACTGTGCTCTCATAGCGTCTACGCCCTGGGATACGGATCCTGGGAGAACGCTGTTATCTTTAAAGAACTGATTGCTCTTTTCGATCACCGGTTTGTAACCGTCAAAATTAAATTCGCCATTCTTATAGTCGTAACGGTAGATACCGCTTGTCTCACAGGTTCCTTCAATCCATCTGATGAAGGGAACACTTGAGGTAAAGGCAACACCGTAGTTTTTCCCACCGCCGTTTTCCGTTACTTTCTTAGCCAGATCAATGACACCATCTAAGGTATCCGGAAATTCAGTTACGCCTGCTGCTTCCACCAAAGCCTTGTTGTACTCCATTCTTACGCCACTTCTCATACCAGTGGGAATCCAGTATACATTGCCGTCGATCATGTCGATTCCTTCATACTGAAGCTTGCTGGCCTCGGTAACCTTTTCATAATCAGCATCTGTAATTCTATCATTTAACGGCTCCAGGATTTTTGCATCTGCAAAGGTCTTTAAATCAAAGCCGCTCTGGCCTGCACTGATCCCTGCAATATCAGGAGCCGTGCCGGAGGAATATGCCATGGAAAGCATATTGGCGTAATCGTCCGTTACCACCGTCATTTCGATCTTGATGCCCTTGTCATTGGTCTCATTAAATTCACTGATCTTCTGATCTACGTACTCGGAGTCATGACGGTCATTGGTCCAGACCTTAATCACAGTTTCTCCTTTTGTGCCCTCCTTAGATTCGGCTGCTCCTCCTGCCTGATTCTGTGCTGCAGTTGTGCCAGCCGTACCTCCTCCACCGGAACAGCCCGTAAGTGATGCAGCAGCCAGGACTCCTGCCATCATAAAACTCAAAGCTCTTTTTTTCATAACTTTCTCCTTTCCAAACGTTTATAATACATTTGTCTTGATGCTACTATTTTAACCATTTCCGCTTTAATATGACATGACATTTTACATGATTCATGTAACACTTTTAAACATTATACCGCTGCAGGCAGCAGAATGAAAAATAAAAGAAGGTATCCCGCAGGCCACGAACCGGCATTTGGGATACCTCTCTTATGCATTTTGTTTTCCGGGAATGCGGATCACCACACTGTTCCTGTAATATGGAATGGTCTGAAAATCCATCTCTACCTCTCCGTAATAGATTTTTAATCTTGTATAAACATTATGAAGCCCGATATGCTGGCCGCCTGCCGGTTCATTCCGGTAAATGGTATCACGGGCTTTATCTATATCAATGCCGCAGCCATTATCAGTGACTTCAATGTAAATCAAGTCCTCATTCCGATAAAAACGAACATCAATGGAAGGAATGCACACTGCCTCTCCCCACTTCTCATCCCGAAAGCCATGCTTAATGGAGTTTTCCACCAGGGGCTGTAAAATCAATTTGAGAATCCGGTACTCCTTAAGCTCCTCCTCCACATAGGACTGGAAGGAAATAGACTTATTGGTCCTGTGGTTCATGATATTGATGTAAGCTTCCACATGGGCGATTTCATTCCTGATCATGATAAGCTCATCCCCGTAGTTCAAGCCGATCCGCATAAAGGTCCCAAGATTATTGATCATGGACGATGCCACCAGCGTGTGGTTGTTCAGCACCTCAAGGTTGATGCCTTCCAGAGTATTGTAGAGCAAATGAGGATTAATCTGTTCTGCCAGAAGCTGTATCTCCAATTGATATTTTTCATGCTCATCTTCCTTGATCTGACTGATTTGAGACTGAATGGTACTGTACATGGTATTGACTGCCGCATTCAGCTGTCCGATTTCATCATCGTACTTTGTTTCATATGGCTCGTCGTATTGATTCTCCTGGATCTGCCGGATGCTCTCCATAAGACGTTCCAGAGGCGACGTGATAAACTTAGACAAAAGAGCAGAAAATGCCACTGAAAATATCAGTCCTGCGGCACCCATTAATACAATGAATTGATTCATTGTCGCGATCTTTCTATTTAAAGATTCTTTTGAAAGCACGCTGATCAGATGAAGATCCGAAAACGGAAGCATTTGGGAATAAACCACATTGTCGGTTAAATCCGCAATCTTACGGATCTGGGTATCCTTATTATTCTCCTTCACTCCCTGAATAAAATCCTGGCTTTCTAACACCATTCTCATGGACTGGGGATTTTTAAGGCTGATGTTATTCCCATTGGAATCTGCCACAAAATAAGAGCGCTCAAAATAATTGGCATTGGATAAGGACAGCCTGCTTTGAAATTTCTGCAGATTTAACAAGACCACCAATCTGGTGGCGACTTCTTCTCCCTTAGTGGTGATCACCACATTATCACCGGGGATCAGGGTTGATAAGGGAATCACAATGGGAATCACGTCCTGCTGCTGCAAAAAAGGGCTCTGGCAGTTGGGAAGCCAGGTGATTTCATCAATGGTCCCATAATCAGCCAGGAAATCGGACAGGCTTTTCTCCGGTCTTACCCCATAAGAATATACTGTATTGCAGGTTCCATCCTTATTGACCATAAACACCGACTCAATCATACTGTTGCTGCTTAAAAGGTTGATAAGCTGGACCTGGACCCCTTCCTGGTTTAAATAGTTGCTCTCATCCCGGCCGCTTACAACGACTCTTTGTATGGCAGGGGTGGAAGCAAAGCTGATTACATTGGTAAGCAAGGTATCATACATGTTATTTAAGGATTCCGAAATTACATTCATGGTATCCTGCATCTGCATTTCCACTTCTCCGTAATAGAGCTTATTAAAATAACCTCTGGCAAAAATGCAGATAAAAATAGTAAGCATGATATCGATGCTGAACATACAAAGCCGGATTTTGGATGCGATCTTCTTGTCCCCAATAAATTTAAAAACCGTTTCTTTTAACCGTTTTATCATATCTGCCTTTCCAAATCACAGTGTTTTCCGCTGTTTCTGTTGTAATCCGATGGAGAGACGCCTGTGTTCTGTTTAAATACCCGGTAGAAGGAACGGTAATCATCGTAGCCGATTGCAGCTGCCACTTCTGCCACCGGCATATCCGGCTTCCGCTCCATAAGTCCTTTGGCGTGCTCCATTTTGATTCGGATCACATAATCCCTGAAATTGACTCCCGTTTTTAATTTAAAATAGCTGGTAAAATAAACATCACTGAGGTTTACGTGCCTTGCCACGTCCTTAGCCAGAATCTTTTCTCCCATATGGGATTTGATGTAATATTCCGCTGCCTGAATGATCTGGTTCTTCGGTCCGTTCTCCCCGGCTCCCTGCTTTCCGGCACACGCTACCAGAAAATCCTCCATATAGGCCTTCAGTTCCTCAAAGGTACGTATGGAATTCATGGGAAGAACGACTTCCGCCTGGGAAAATTCCTTCTCACTTCCCAGTTCCTTTTGAATGTCCGTGATCAGATAGATACACATCCCGCGGATATAGTTGGGCGGGGGCATCGGTACATAAAGAAGTTTGGAAAAATACTCCCGGCAGAATTCCCGTATTTGCTCCGTCCGGTTCATGGTAATCGAATACATCAGATTATTATAATCCATTTGATTCGCTGCTGCAGGCGGCGGTGCGGTGCACAGAATGCTTTCATCAAAGATCTTATGATCCGTCTCGTAAAAGCTATAGGACAGGCACATAAGAGCTGTTTTGTAGGAATTGGAGCAGTCCGTAAGCGTGGCTCCTTCCTTACCGATTCCAATCGTTAAGTCCATAGTGGAATCCCGGTTCACCCGTTTTAAGCAGCGGATTGCAAGGAAATGGTAATTCACGGGCAGATCTCCCGGCTGCAGAGTATGAATGATGGTCAAAAGCTCGTTGGAGCTTGAGATAAGAAATTCATATCTTGTTTCCTGAAGTTCTTCGCTTACAATATCCATCAGATAATTGATCTGCTGGAACTCATCCTCTTGTTCCCCGTCCTCTTTCCCCTGGATGGAAAAAACCATGACCCGGAAAGGACTGTCATTCAACTTAAGCTCCAGCCGCCTGATCTCATCCCCTATCTCTTCATAAGAATAAAACTCGTTCTTTAACAATCTCTTTAAAAACTTTTCTTTTGGCTCAGACTTGACATTTAAATAAGCAGAATAAGAATGGATATGGTTGGACTGGAGGATCTCCTCTTTCTGCTGTCTGATCTCCGTCACCAGCTCATCAATCTTAATGGGCTTTAAAAAATAATTCTTAGCACCCAATTGGATTGCCTTCTGTGCATATTTAAAATCGCCATAACCGCTTAAAATAATAAAATTGGTCTGCAGCTTTTCTTTTTTTACCTGTTCCATCAGCTGCAGTCCATCCATGCCCGGCATACGGATATCGGTTATGACAATGTCCGGATTACAGGTCTTAATAATCTCGTAAGCCTCCCTGCCATCTTCTGCAGTGCCAACAATGGTTATACCAAACTGTTCCCATGGCACAACCGTAGACAGCCCATTGCGGATCGCCGCCTCATCGTCCGCAATCAATAGGGTTATATTTTTATTTGCATCCATGATTCTGATTTCCTCCCAAGTACAGCCAATAGCTTCTGCTCCGCCTCTCTAAACCACTGATCTTCAGGATTTACCAAAAGAATATACTGTATTCTTCCCAAAAGCGAAAGAAGATACTGATTCTCCGGGATTCCCGCAGAATTTACGCTCCTTTCCAGATGGGACATTACTCCGTATTTCTGACAGTAAAAAATTTCCTGCCGCAGTTTCCTTCTGTAATCCCGGGAGACCTGCAGTTTCTCATTGACCACGATTCCCGTAACCGCCTGTCTTCCGTTGCTGTATAGAATCCTGGTCTTTTCTTCATTTAGTTCAAACCCCATGGAATCTAAAAAGCTGGAAACCTTCCGAATGACCATGCCCGGGTTAAAATCACCGGAAAACGTCATATCGTCACAATACCTGGTATAGGAGATTCCATTATTCCCGCACCATTTGTTTATGGATTCATCAAAATGCTTCATGACCAAATTGGAAACTGCAGGCGAAGTAGGTGCCCCCTGAGGCAGAAACTCGTTGCAGCAGCATAAGGCAGTCAGCATGGTTCCTACTGCAGGAGGAAAATGCCGGACGGGAAAAACGCTCCTTAAAACCATTGGAAAGGAAATGCTGCCGAAGAAGTCTTTGATATCCAGCTTCACCACCACATGTTTTCCTGTATGCTCCCTGGCATTGGACACCACTCCTGCACCTTTGTGGTAGGCAGTGGCACAGCTGGAGACCTCATATCCATCAAGGATATGATGCAGGATATTCCTCTGTATTCTCTTCAGCATATAATCCGGTACCATGAGGCTCCGCTGCCTTCCGTCTCTCTTTGGGATACGGACGGTGCGGTAATGGCGTTCTGTATGGTTGCTGAACGCATAAAGACATGCCATTACCTTCTGGTCCGGCCAGCTGGTATTCCCCAGAAGCCGGAAAGATAATAGCATGTCCCTGCAATACTCCTTCGTGCAGTATTTCCATAAATCTGTCTGATACATCGGCTCCTCCATCGTAGTTATATTCTAAAATTCATTCTTAGCTCTGAATAAACAACAGAAGCAATACAAATATGATGCCGTAAGGTGTGAAGATGTACAAGCCGCAGGCACATGCACATGCAATGTGCGGTAGTACCTCGCAGCAGATTACGGCCTTTTCCTATCCCATGATAATCCCGGCAGCGACTCGCTGCCCGGCCGCAGGTTCGTTACACGCGGAAAAACTATTGCTTCTGCTGTTATGGTTTTTATTCTAACACAATGATTTTAAATATTCCACTATTTTGCTTTACTGAATATACTTAACACCCTATCCAAATTAATAATTTGCGTTAAAGCGTCAAAGTTTAACGTGTAAAAGCGTTGACAACTTTCCTGCAATGGATTACAATGGGGAATATATTTGCAAAAGAGAGGACATAAAAGACATGATCATTATTATGAAGCCTAACGCTTCCGAGGAAGCTGTTGGTAAAATAAAAGACTTAATCGAATCAAACGGACTTCAGGCCCATTTATCAAAAGGGACGGAAGTTACCATAGTAGGCGTTGTAGGAGATAAATCCAAACTTCAGGGCAAAAACATCGAGATGTTCGAAGGTGTTGACAAAATCGTTGCCGTGACCGAAACCTACAAGCTGGTGAATAAAAAATTTCATCCGGAAGATTCCGTCATAACCATTGGGAATGCAAAAATCGGCCCGGGTCATCTCACCATAATGGCAGGTCCATGCGCCATTGAAAATCACGATATGGTTCTTGAAACTGCTTTTGCAGTTAAAAAAGCAGGTGCCCAGTTCCTCCGCGGCGGGGCCTATAAGCCAGAACTTCTCCATATGCATTCCAGGGCCTTGAGGAGGAAGGGCTGAAATACATGAAGGAAGCCAGGGAAGCCACCGGGCTTAACATCGTCTGCGAAGTTACAAGCCTGCGGGCTCTTGAAACATCCGTAAAATATGTGGACATGATTCAGATCGGTGCGCGGAATATGCAGAATTTTGAGCTTTTAAAAGAAGCAGGTAAGGCCGGCATTCCGGTTCTGTTAAAGAGAGGCTTATCAGCTACCATTGATGAATGGCTGAATGCCGCAGAATACATCGCTTCTGAAGGAAATACAAATATCGTGCTTTGCGAACGGGGGATCCGTACCTTCGAAACTGCTACCAGAAATACCCTGGACATCAGTGCCGTACCGGTTATCCGCGCAAAGAGCCATCTTCCCATCATCATTGACCCAAGCCACGCCACCGGAGTACGAGCTTATATTGAGCCGATCTCCAAAGCTGCCTTAGCAGTTGGTGCTGACGGACTGATCGTGGAAGTCCATCCACGTCCATCCTGCGCCCTGTCTGACGGTCCCCAGTCTCTGACCTTCGAGCAGTTTGAGAATCTAATTGAAGAGTTAAAGCCTTACGCCAAACTTGCGGGGAGGACGTCTTAATGAGCGATGCCACCATTGCCTTTATTGGGCTTGGTCTCATCGGCGGCTCTATCGCCAGAGGGATCAAGCGTGAAAAACCAGATACTAAAATCATGGCCTACATGCGCACTCGTTCCAGGCTCTTGCAGGCAAAAGAAGACGGGATCGTTGATGTCCTTTTAGATGGAATCGGAGAAGAACTCCGGGAATGCGATCTCATCTTCCTCTGTACTCCTGTGGAGTACAACGCAAAGTATTTGTCAGAAATCAAACCCTTCTTAAAGCCTGGAGCCATCATTACCGACGTAGGAAGCACCAAGACAGATATTCACGAGGAAGTAAGCCGTCTTGGCATGGAAAGTAAGTTCGTGGGAGGCCACCCAATGGCCGGTTCGGAAAAGACCGGATACGAAAACTCCACCGACCATTTGCTTGAAAATGCTTATTATATCATTACTCCTACCCAGGCTTCGACTGAGGAACAGGTAAGCCGTCTGGTGCGGATTGCAAACATGATCGGATCCATTCCCCTTGTCCTAAATTATCGAGAACATGATTTTATCACTGCGGCAATCAGTCATCTGCCCCATATCGTAGCCTCCAGTCTGGTAAACCTTGTGAAGGCTTCCGATAATGAGGAAGGACTTATGAAACGGCTTGCCGCCGGGGGCTTTAAGGACATTACAAGAATCGCTTCTTCCTCTCCTGAAATGTGGGAACAGATCTGTATGACAAACAGCCAGAATCTTTCCGTGATTCTGGAACGGTACATCGCCTCTTTAAATCAGATCCTGGGTGAACTTAAGGCAAATGACAATCAGTCTGTTTATCAGCTTTTTGAAACCTCCAGGGATTATCGCAACTCCTTTTCAGAAAAGGTACCAGGCCTCATTGCCCCGGATTATTCCTTTACGGTGGATATGGCTGACGAAGTAGGCGCTATCTCCACCTTATCCGTCATCCTGGCCGCTAAGGGCATCAGCATTAAGAACATCGGCATCAACCACAACAGGGAGCACGGAGAGGGAACTTTAAGGATTGCGTTTTATGACAAAGAAACCATGGACAACGCATGGAAACAGCTGGAACGGTACCACTACGATTTAATTTCAAATTAAAAGAGAGGATTCCTATGAAATTCACAAAAGCCTCCCCTTTAAAGGGTGAAATAACCATACCAGGTGACAAGTCCATCTCTCACCGAAGCGTGATGTTTGGTTCTATTGCAAAAGGAACTACGGAAATCAGCCACTTTCTCCAGGGAGCCGACTGCTTATCCACCATCTCCTGCTTTAAGAAAATGGGAATTCAGATTGAAAACAACCATGACACCGTCATTGTCCACGGGAACGGACTCCGGGGCTTAAAAAAACCGGAAACGATCTTAGACTGCGGGAACAGCGGAACCACTACCCGCCTGATCTCCGGTCTTCTGGCCGCCCAGGATTTTGACGTGACCTTAACCGGTGACGAATCCATTAGGAAACGGCCGATGAAGCGCATTATGGAGCCATTATCCTTCATGGGGGCTGACATAAAGAGCGTTAAGGATAATGGCTGCGCTCCTCTTTCCATAATCGGTAAAAAGCTTCACGGAATCCATTATACAAGCCCGGTCGCTTCCGCCCAGATAAAGTCCTGTATCCTATTAGCCGGACTGTATGCAGAGGGCGAGACAAAGGTGACGGAACCTTATGTATCCAGGAACCATTCGGAAATCATGCTGAAGTATTTTGGCGCTAATGTTAAGACAGAAGGAACCACCGCCTGCATCGCTCCCGTTAAAGAGCTCTACGGGAATAAAATTGTTGTTCCGGGGGATATCTCTTCTGCGGCTTACTTTATAGCGGCAGGCCTGATGATCCCAGGTTCGGAAATACTGATAAAGCAGGTAGGCATTAATCCAACCCGGGACGGGATCATTCACGTTTGCCGGGATATGGGAGCTGATATTACTCTTTTAGAGGTAAATACAGATTCCGGGGAGCCTACTGCGGATATTCTGGTTAAATCCGGCTCTCTGCACGGCATTACAATCGGTGGAGCCATCATCCCTACCCTCATCGATGAGCTTCCCATGATCGCCGCCATGGCCTGCTTTGCGGAGGGCGAAACAATGATAAAGGATGCGGCTGAATTAAAGGTAAAGGAATCCAACCGTATTGAGGTTATGGTAAGGAATTTATCTGCCATGGGAGCCGATGTTAAAGAAACAGAGGATGGCATGATCATCAGAGGCGGAAGGCCTCTTCACGGTGCTGTCATCGACAGCAAGTTAGATCACCGGATCGCCATGACCTTTGCAGTGACCGGGCTTTGTGCAGAAGGGGAAACAGAAATCTTAGGCGCCGAATGCGTGAATATCTCTTATCCTGGCTTTTATCAGGATCTGGAGAGATTGATGAAATAAAATTAATCAGTCATGCAGTGATGTCTGAGCGCAAAAATGCCGGGAGAACATAAGTTCAACCCGGCATTTTATTGATTTTATAAAACTTCGATTTGGCACATCTTCATTGCCTCTAACGCATTCTCATGGCTCTTTACAGTCACTCCGGCACAGCAGGAGGAGTCCACCAGCACAGGTACTTCAGGAAGAAAAGCTTTGACTAACAGGGCATTGGAGATCACACAGATATCCGTACATAACCCCACCAGTTCAATGGATTCATATTCTCTGTCTGTTACATATTCTCCAAGCACTGCGCTTCCAAAGGTGTTTTTTTCAAAACGTACTCCCTGAAATTCCTTTAAGGAATGATCAAGATCCCAACCGGCTGTTCCTCTGACACAATGAACGACCGGAAGTTTTTTCCCCTCCTGGGAATTTAGATAACTTTCTTCGTGAGTATCCAAGGTGAAGATCACCTCGTCTCCTACCGCCTGATATTCTTCTATTTTTCTTTTTACCTTAGGGACGATAGACACCGCCTCCGGAGTTCCCAGGGAACCGTCGATAAAATCTTTTTGCATGTCTACTACGATTAGCAACCTTTTCATGGACAAACCTCCGATAATAAATAGTGATAATAGTTTATCACATTTTGCTCTCATAAGCATATTATTTTTCATCACATTTTTACTAGGAATTATTTTTACTTTTATGCCATTTCTCGTGTGACATACTCCCACCACTTAGCACCACATTTGGGATCAACTAAATGCTTATGCTAGAAGTGAGGGCTTCTTGCTCAAGTAACCTAACAGTTACAGTATCAACTTAGTTTGTCTCTTATTGTCCTCACCTAATCCTTATAATTTGTTGAATACACAAAGGTTTCTATATCTTCCAGGGACTTAAAGAAATAAATGATCCCATCTTTGTATCTGCCCAGACAAATAGACAAGGCTATTTTTACTCTCATTTTCGAGAAGTAAAATTCCGCTGTAAGCAAAAAAAAGAAATGTATGGATGGATGTTAATTAATATAGTATAATTTTTCGATAACAATGGAAGTTGATATAAAGATAATCTATATTAATTTTCATCAGAAAGTAAGGTGATGAAAATGCACAGTAATGTTGCAGCTATGTTTAATGATTGGGACGAAGCTCTAATATGGTCCTGTTTGCAAGGTCATATGGGAAATATTATCTTAGATAATGAAAAAAATCCCGCATCTGCTATGATTGAAACCGGTGACTTCTGCTTTTTTGCAGGCCAGCCAAATACAGCCCTGTTTCATGATATAGAAGGAGAAAAACTGCTCATACCGAAAGATGAAACTTGGGAAGCACTGATCGAGAATTATTTTGATGGACGGGTAAACAAAATATTTCGCTATGCAATTAAAAAGGAACCAGATGTTTTCCATGTTGCAAAACTGGCTTCTTTCATTAGTTCCCTGGATGATTGTTATGAGCTTCGAATGATAGACAGGGAAGTATATGAATTAGCTGGAAAGGAAGCATGGTCCGTGGATTTATGTTCTCAGTTTAAAGATTATGCTGACTATCAGCGCCGGGCATTTGGGGTATCAATATTACACAATGGTGAATTAGTGGCAGGCGCTTCTCCCTATGCCGTTTATAATAATGGTATTGAAATAGAGATAGATACCAGACCCGATTATAGAGGCAAGGGACTAGCGACAGTTTGCGGCGCCAAATTGATTCTTGAATGCCTGGCACGAAATGTATATCCAAGCTGGGACGCCCATGACTTACGTTCTGTTGCTTTAGCGGAAAAACTCGGTTATCACCTTTCCCATCCATATGTGACATATGAACTGACCGGCAGGTAGGCCCACCTCTTGTCTCCATTATAACCCAGGGGAAGTGAAAAAACAACAGTCATGTGCTTAACGAAACCATGCCGCCGCTCCTTTCGGGTGGACAGGCAATTTCTGACTTTTTCTAATTAACAGTTGACAAATCCATACAGACGTATTAATATACTGTTTAAATGAAATAATAAAACCGTTGAAAAAGAAGAGTAAGCTTTCCAGGCAATATTTCAGAGAGCCGCCGTTGGTGCGAGTGCGGTATAAAGCTGATAGCTGAATGGACTTTTGAGGGCGGCCCCGAACCATTGTTTTTTGTAGGGGCTGACGGAAACCACAACCGTTATTTCTCGTGGCATATATGTTAGTATATGAAAAGTGGGCTTTTATAAAGCCAATTTGAGTGGCACCGCGGATTGTATGATTCGTCTCAAGTACGTATTTTTGCGTACTTGGGACTTTTTTTATTTTCAGGATTCCCCTCACTCCCTCTCTCTGTCAACGGAAACCATCTTAAGGAGGAAATATTATGAAAAAATCGATCAAAACCCTGTTACTGGCTGCCCTTGCAGCTGCCGCACTCTCCGGCTGTTCTTCCAAGGCAGCTCCGGAAAAATCATCTTCCAATGACAGCACAGCCTACACTGTCGGCATCGGCCAGTTCGCAGAGCACGGTTCCCTTGATAACTGCCGGGAAGGCTTTTTACAGGGCCTTTCTGAAGAAGGAATTGTGGAAGGGAAAAACTTAACCGTTTTATACGAAAATGCCCAGGCTGACGGAGGCACAGCCAGCCAGATCATAAACAACTTCCTTTCCAAAAAGGCGGATTTGATCTGCGGCATCGCCACCCCAATGGCTCAGGCCGCCTATAGCGGAGCAAAGAAGACCGACGTTCCTGTTATTTTCACAGCAGTTACCGATCCGGTTGCAGCAGCTCTGGCAAAAGAAGATGGAACTCCGGTCGGGGAAATCACCGGAACCAGCGATAAGCTTCCGGTGGAAAAACAGCTGGAAATGATCCGCAAGATTCTTCCGGATGCGAAGACCATCGGCATTCTTTACAGCACCAGCGAAGTGAACTCAGAAGCAGCAATCAAGGAATATAAAGCCGCTGCCGCTTCCTATGGCTTTGAAATCGTAGAAGGCGCTGTGTCCGCAACTGCCGATATCCCTCTGGCAACTGACAGCATTTTAGAAAAGGTTGACTGCTTAAACAATTTAACGGATAACACCGTAGTAAGCTCTCTTCCGCTTATCTTAGATAAAGCCGGAAAGAAAAACATACCGGTATTCGGCAGCGAAGTAGAGCAGGTGAAAATCGGCTGCCTGGCTTCCATGGGTCTTGATTATGTGGACTTAGGCAAGCAGACCGGTATCATGGCTGCAAAAGTATTAAAGGGTGAGGCAAAGGCAAGCGACATGAATTTTGAGGTAATCAAGGAAGCCGCATTCTACGGAAACGCAAAGGTTGCCGAGAATCTCGGGATCAGCCTGCCGTCAGAGCTTACCGGTTCCGCCGCTGAAGTTTTTACAGATATCACCCACTAGAAATCATAACACTGGAAATATTGGAGGAAGTTAAACCATGTCAATCATACTTGGCGTTTTAGAAGAAGGCCTTGTCTATGCCATTATGGCGCTAGGCGTTTACATCACTTATAAGATTCTGGATTTTCCAGATCTTTCCGTTGATGGAACCTTCCCTTTGGGAGGCGCAATTACCGTTACCCTGATCCTGGCCGGAATGAACCCGGCGGCAACGTTATTTATAGCCTTTGCCGTCGGTGCCCTGGCCGGATGCATCACCGGCTTTATCCATGTAAAATTAAAGGTACGGGATCTTCTGTCAGGTATTATTGTCATGACTGCCCTCTATTCTGTGAATCTGCGGATAGCCGGTAAATCCAATGTCCCATTTTTTAATAATGATTCCATCTTTGAAAACAGTTTTGTGAACCGCCTGTTACCTGGGAAGCTTGCCGATATCAGCGTTGTGATCATATTAGCTGTCATCGTGGTGATCGTTAAGATTTTGCTTGACCAGTATCTAAAGACCCGCTCCGGCTATTTGTTAAGAGCTGTGGGTGACAATGAAACACTTGTTACCTCTCTGGCCAAGGATAAAGGCATGGTAAAGATCATCGGTCTCGCCATCGCAAACGGCCTGGCTGCTCTGGCCGGTTCCGTATACTGCCAGCAAAAAGGGTTTTTTGAAATCAGTATGGGAACCGGTACCATTGTAATCGGCCTTGCCAATGTAATCATTGGTACAAAGCTGTTTAAACGGATTGGATTTGTGAAATCCACCACCGCAGTCATTATTGGCTCTATCATTTACAAAGCCTGCGTATCCTTTGCCATTTATCTGGGAATGGAAGCATCGGACTTAAAACTGATCACATCAGTGCTGTTCCTGGCTATTCTGGTGATCAGCAACGGCAGGGAAAAGAAGGTGAAACAACATGCTTGAACTTCAAAACATTAATAAATATTACAACCAGGGAACCGTCAATGAGATGTGCCTGTTCCAGAACTTTAATCTCACCATTAAAGATCAGCAGTTCGTATCTGTGGTAGGGAGCAACGGCTCCGGTAAGACTTCCCTTTTAAACATCATCTGCGGAAGCATTCCTTTGGACAGCGGCTCCATCCTGGTGGGTGGCGCCGACATCACCAACATGCCGGAATTTAAGCGTCAGCGCCGGATCGGAAGGGTCTACCAGAACCCGGCTATGGGCACCTGTCCCAATATGACAATCCTGGAAAATATGGCTCTGGCTGATACCAAGGGAAAGCCCTTTAATCTTCTTCCCGGCACTAATAAGCAGCGGATATCCTATTATAAGGAACAGCTCCGCTTCCTGGGCCTTGGCTTAGAGGATAAGCTGCATGTAAAGGTTGGCGTTCTTTCCGGCGGTCAGAGGCAGGCCATGGCTCTTCTCATGTCCACCATGACTCCCATTGAATTCCTGATCTTAGATGAACACACTGCTGCCCTGGATCCAAAAACAGCCGAGAACATCATGGAGCTGACAGACCGGATTGTAAAGGAAAAGCATTTGACCACCATTATGGTCACTCATAACCTTCGGTATGCCGTAGAATATGGAAACCGTCTGCTGATGATGCATCAGGGAAATGCCATCATTGACACGGAAGGGGACGAAAAGTCCAGTATGGATGTGGAACACATTTTAGAGAAATTCAATGAGATCAGCATTGAATGCGGAAATTAGATAATTATAATGATTTCAATCAAAGAAAATCCGGCCAGTACCTCGCCGGATTTTCTTTTTAATGCCTGTTTTTACTTTTCACGCATCCATACAATCATTTCACCCTTACCCCGGTTATTCCAACAGCAATAGGGAATCGCCTTAAACGTATCTTTTATGTATGAGGGTCTCTCTTCCTCATATAGGGTATCTCCTACTCTGGAATAATCAATGCGCATGCCTTCCAGTCCGGCGCACATGGTTCCGCCAAGCAATGATTCGTCAAATTCTTCTTTCGGCGGCACCGAACTGTCCATGATATCTGATGCCAGATACTTGCCGTTATCCGCTTCCTCAAGGCAATACACCATTGGCCCTTTCATCAGGCAGACCTTACCGATGTTATCACGTACCCTGGGGTTACATCTTACAAAACGGAAAGAAACATCAAAAACCACTGTGATCTTATCTCCTGCCTTCCATTTACGAGTTAGATACAGGTATCCTTTTTCCAGGCACACAGCTTCCTTAATACCATTTACACTTAGCTCCGCTTTGCCTGAGTAGGACGGTTTCCTGATTCCTACGGTAAACTCCTGTCCGTCCATTTCCGGAGTGATTTCCAATGTCACATCGCCTTTTACCGGATAATCAGAACTGAGTAGAAGCTCCACATGGCCGGAGGACAAGTCGGTTTCAATCCTGCTGCCGACAAATAAGTTCACATAAACCGTATTCTGCTCTGAAGCATACACATAATTGCCAAGGGAAGCAAGGGTTCTGGCAATATTAGGCGGACAGCAGGCCACGCCAAACCAAAGCTGTCTTGTGGTTTTCACATGGCGGTAAGTCGGATTTTTCTCTGCAATCTCAGGAACCACCTCCAAAGGATTGACATAAAAGAAATGTTTCCCGTCTAAGGCGATCCCCGCCAAAAGGGTGTTGTATAATGCCTTTTCTACTATATCGGTATATTTTCCATCCCTTGTGATCTGGAACATCCGGTTGGAAAACATGGCAAGCCCTACTGTGGCACAGGATTCAGAATAATTTGAATTGTTGGGCAGGTCGTAATCCGTGGTAAATCGTTCCCCATAGGATGCAGAACCAATGCTTCCGGTGATATACATCCTTTTTTCCACAATATTGTTCCACAGAGTCTCGCACTGTTTTAACAGTTCTTGATCCTGATATTCATAGGCCAAATCAGCCATGGCGCTGTATAAGTAAACCGCCCGCACCGCATGCCCCTCCGCTGTTTCCTGTTCTTTTAGAGGCATATGGGACTGGTTATAATCCAGGTCAAAATCTTTAAATTCAGGAAAAATGAAATTCTGATTCTTTACACAGTCTTCGTTTAAAAAATAACAAGGTCTTTCCCCTCTGGTTTGTACAAAAAAATCAGCCAGTTCCAGATATTTTGTCATTTTGGTGACCCGGTAAAGCTTTACAAGGGCCAACTCCACTTCCGGGTGTCCAGGATAGCCGTGGATTTTTCCCTCTTCCTTTCCAAACACCGTACACATGTAATCGGCAAACTTACAAACCACATGAAGAAATTTATTCTTGCCCGTTGCTTCATAATAAGCCACTGCCGCTTCGATCATATGTCCTGCGGTATAAAGCTCGTGGCCTTCCAATAAGTCAGACCACCGTTTTTCTCCTGTAATTGTATAATACGTATTCAAATATCCATCTTCGCACTGGGCTCTGGCAATTAAATCGATGGCGCTGTCGGCAGCGGCTTCCAGTTTTGGATTCCTTTTTTTAGCGAGGGAATAGGCGGCAGCTTCCAGCCATTTGGCAACATCCGTATCCTGAAATACCATGCCCTTGTGATCTCCTTTTTCATCGCCGCAGGCAATCCGGAAATTTCTGATACAATAGCTTTTTTCGGCTCCTTCTACTTGATCATTGATCAGCTCCCATTGAAAGGGTAATATTACATAATCCACCAGATCAATATATCTGTTCCAGAATGGATCATTAATTATAATGCTTTTTAAATCCACTGTTGTCAACTTACCACCATCCATATCGTTTCCTCACTCAGCAATTAGTTTTATTCATAAACCGCAGTTTCGTTCCGTTTCTTTACCGACTCTCCTTCTATCAGAGCGCAGGGCAAGGTGATGTTTACATCTCCCACGCTGGTTCCATGAATGCTTTCAAGTAAGAGCTCCATGGAACGGTATCCCATTTCCTGGAGAGGCCTTTCCACTGTGGTGATTCTTGGAGTCACATACTGGACAATATCTCCGTTATCAAATCCCGTTACTGAAATATCGTCTGGAATTTTAAGTCCAAGCTCTCTGGCAGCGTCATAAACACCCACTGCCATATCGTCGTTCATTGCTACAATCGCAGTCGGAAAGTCTTTTTTATTAAGAATCTTTCTGGCTGCTTCCTTTCCTTCCCGGTACTTCCAGTTTCCGCATACAACGTTCTCGGGCTTTAATTCTATCCCCGCCTCGTCTAAGGCTCTCTGAAAGCCTTTAAACCTAAGAGCAGCAGGTTCCGATCCTTTAAGCCCGTTAATCACACCAAACTCCTT
Source organism: Lacrimispora celerecrescens (assembly GCF_000732605.1). Lineage (GTDB taxonomy): Bacteria > Bacillota > Clostridia > Lachnospirales > Lachnospiraceae > Lacrimispora > Lacrimispora celerecrescens_B. Next base: position 190,830 of record NZ_JPME01000018.1, read on the forward strand.
ATGTCCATTACTTATTAACATCTGTGTCATCTGGTAAACCGTTTTTTCGTTACTATAGCGGATTGAGGATCCTTCCCCATCCGTGTAACAGTAACAATATACCACCGGTTTTTTTATATCATGAAGTACATGGTTTATTTTGCGGTCATGCATGCCCACATAAATAATGCCATCCACCTGCATTCCAATTAAAACATCTACCGCCTTATCGATGTCCTTTTGAAAATTTGAAATATGTTCAAACTGGGATTCTATTTTGCTAAGAAGCCTTAAATTATTTAAGATGGTATTATATCCTCTTGCTTCTGCTATTTCATTGATCCCATCAATGATATGGGCCGTATGCCAGACAGTAATGTCTTCAACAATCACTCCGATTAAGAACGATTCATTTGTCCGAAGACTTTTCGCCAGGATATTGGACCGGTATCCCGTCTCTTTTATTATCTTTTCTACCCGTTTTCTTGTCTCTTCACTTACCTGAGCCGTATTGTTGAGCACATATGATACCGTTGCTACGGATACACCGGCCATAGAAGCAATTTCTTTTAATGTCATGGTAGTATATACTCCCTCTTTTCATTTTTTCCGTTCTTTACCCATCACTTCATGGCAGCCCATTTCTGCTATCCTTTTAAACCGGAAGTTTTGATCCCCTCAACCAGAAATCTGGAACCAAACAGGTAAAGAAGCATAGGGGGCAGAATCATCAGGGAAGATGCTGCCATAATCGACGGCCAGTTAATGACAAATGCATTACCAGAAGTATACATAAATGTAGTCATTAATGCAATGGTCAGCGTTCTCCACTTGTCGCTGTTAATATAGAACACCGGCTGGGTCAGCTCATTCCACCAGAATACACTGGACAGAACGCCAATCGTGGTAAAGGTGGACTTTGACAGAGGCACCAGCACTTTAAAAAACACGCCCAGCCTGCTGCAGCCATCTATGGTTGCTGCTTCATCCAGTTCCTTAGGGATGGACCGGAAAAACTGCCGGAAAAGAAATACATTATAGGGATAAGCAAAAAATGACGGAATGATCATGGGGAGAAGGGAATCCAGCCAGCCGATCTTTCCAAACATAATGTACTGGGGAATAATCAGGGCAATTCCCGGGATCATCATCGTACCCACAATCAATGAAAAGATTAAATTCTTCCCGGGAAATTCCATTCTTGCAAGAGGATAGGCTACAAAGGAGGAGGATATTAATGTCCCTAACGTAGTCCCTGCCATTAATAGAACGGTATTTCGTACATATAAATAATAGTTGGAATGAAAAAAGATATAGTTAAAGTTTTCCAGTGTCACATTCTTAGGGATAATATCAGAAGAGGTGGTGAACTCTGTTAAATTTTTAAACCCTCCCGAAAACACCCATATGATCGGAGAAAACATGATAACAGCAACAAGAATCTTAAGAATAAAAATTAGAATCCTGCCTGCCCTTTTCTTTGCTTTTGCTGAATTCATGGCCTCTCCTCCTTAATTTTCGTAATAGACAAGTTTTTTTGATACTGCAAATATGCCGATCCCAAAACCGCAGGCGATCAGAAACAGGACCACCGACAGCGCACAGGCATAGCCTACCTTCATATTGCTGAAAGCTTCCTTATAGATTAAAAGGCTTAAAACCTGGGTCATCCCGTTGGGATCTCCGCTTTCCCCTGTCAATGGATAAAGCAGGGCAAAGGAACCATTTAATGCGCTGATGCAGCCCATAACCGCATTAAACAGTACAATGGGGGAAATCATGGGAAGGGTTATGCCGAAAAACTTCCGGAATGGACTTGCACCGTCAATGTCACACGCTTCATAAAGCTCTCTGGGAACATCATTTAAGCCTGAGCGGAAGATTAACATCATCTGTCCGGTGTTGTATGTAAACAGGGTAATAAAAAATACGGCAAGATAAATGGTGCGTTTATCATACAGCCAGTTCACCATCACATTTTTTGCAGTCAGCTGTGAAATGATGGCATTTAAAAGACCTGCCTCTTTTCCGAAAATGGTACGGAATGTATACGCCAGTGCAACCGTCGGTATAACGGAAGGAAGAAAATAACAGAACTGGAATATGCCGTTTAATTTCTGTTTATAATTTAACAACATAGCAAGAATCACTGCCCAGATCGTAGTAACCACCATCATAACAACCGTAAAAAACAAGGTCACTTTTATGGAATTCCAAAAGGTAGGGCTTTGAACCATATTAACGTAATTTGCAAATCCTACAAAATTTGAAATACCGTTTAATTTCCGGTTTGTCAAACTCACTGCAAACATAAAAACAATGGGAAATAAGGTAAAACATATAAATCCTATAAACCATGGGGCGCAAAAAGCATATGCAGTCAGATGGTTCGTAAGCTTCTTTTTATTTATCGGCTTCCTTTTCTCATTTTTCATAGCATTCACGATCCTTTCGCTTAAAGGCACAAATGACCTTTCTTTGCGGCCGCTTCCCTTCCGCTTTCCGTCTGGTCTGCGGCCGCTCCTGTGCCTGGCTGCTTTAATAGCCAATCGTCTCCTTTGCATACTGGGAAGCATTCTTCACCGCATCTTCTGGTGTTTTCTGACCTAATACCGCTGAGTTAAATTCACTGATTGCATTGTTGGTTACACCGGATGGCAAGCATGTATATCCAAATACACCGGCTTTTAAGGAGTCTGTTATGGCATCCCAGTTTTCGATTGTCGTTACGCTCTCCACCTTCCAGGCTCCTTTTTCTGCTATGGATTTGATTGCTGAAGGATTGCCGCTTGCCTTAGAGTTAATGGCCTGACCTTCCTCGCCCATCAGGTATTCAATTACTTTAAACGCGGAATCCTGATTCTTGCTCTTTGCATTTATGCTGTAAAAACCGGTATGTAGCGTGTTATATTTCAATTTATCGGTAGGAATTGAGGCTATATCCCAGTTAAAGGCAAGTCCGCCGCCATAAGTTCCGATATTCCAGCTTCCCTGCCAGCTCATAGCCGCTTTTCCGGCTGCAAAAAGATCTGCAGTATCGGAAGAAGGTTCCGGCATGGTACCGTTTTTAACCATTTGTGCCACATCAGAGACAAAGGAAACAGCTCCGTCGCCGATCACCATCTGACCCTTGGCCGGATCAAAAACCTGATCTCCTGCACCGCCGATCCCTGCCCACCAGGTCTGAGTATTGGGAAGCGTGCTTCCATATACTTCTGTTGTTCCGTCGGCCGCCTTTTTGGTAAGCTTCTCCGCCGCTGCCTTATAATCTGCATAAGACCAGTCATTTGTCGGGTAGGCAATGCCTGCTGCATCAAACATATCCTGGTTGTAATAAAGCAGTTCCGTAGCTGCACACCATGGTAATCCATAGGTACCACCCAGGCCTTCAGACAGCTTTGCTACCGCATCAATAAACTCATCTGTTTTAATTGTGGATTTGGCCAGATAATCGTCAAGCGGAATGATTCCGCCTACCTGGGCAAAATTTGCAATGTCATTTTCCCAGATCACATAAATATCTACGGAATCATTCCCGGTTGATACCATCTGGTTCAATTTAGAAGAATAATCGCTTTCCGGGATCACTGTCACTTCTACGTCAATACCGGTTGCCTTTCCAGCCTGCAAATACATATTAAGAGCTTCGTCTTTACTTGGCTCATTCCAGACTGCAATGGTTACCTTCTTTCCTGCTTCGGCTGAATCCGTCTTACTGCTTTCCCCTGCCTTGGACTCAGTGCTTCCGGCTACAGACCCTTCCTGCTTTTGTGTTCCCTTGGCGCCGCATCCGGCCAATGAACCGCAAACCACAGCTGTTGACAGAAGCAGTGCCAGTAATTTCTTTCTTCCCATAATAAACCCTCCATTAAATTATATTATTTTTTTATTTAAACGTTTAAATAACTTTTTTATTTTTTGGCCGATAGATTTCAATATCTATCAGCCAAAAAACAATTATTTAATCGTTTAAATTAATTTCTCAAAAAAATATACACTATAATGTACAACTTTAATATATATCCTTTTTATTTATTTGTCAATATTTTAATTTAAAATTAACCAAATTCTTTTTATATCGTCATTTTATATATTTAAAGGTTTAAGTTGTCGCGAAGATTTGTATTTTGCTGCCGCAATTTGTCGATTACCGGTCTGAATATGGAAATGAGGCAGGATCTTAAGGAATCCTGCCTCGTTTGACGGTATTGTGATTTTCACTTTATCTGCTCATCTCACTCTGAGGACCTTTATCATTATGGTCTTTTATAACGGTATTGACCTCGCTCAAGTCAGAAGTAGGAAGATCTCCCGGTATGGTATTCTTTAATGCAGAGGCTGCATTGCCGTACTGGACTGCCTTCATGCAGTCACCTCCGCTGCTTAACAGTCCGTAAAGAGCGCCTGCAATATAAGCATCTCCGCTTCCGATCCGATCGACAACATCAATGTTATGGTAAGGCTCTTCCTCGTAATATTCCTTTCTGGTAGCATCGTAAATCACGGAACCAAAGGTATGGCTCTTGGGACTGTGCACGATCCTTTGTGTAGAAGCCACGACAGATATCGGATACTCTTCCGTAAAGCTTCTCATCATCTCCTTAACGATTCCTTCCTTCTTAAAGGTCAGTCTTGCCGTCTCTTCTGAACAGAAGAAAATATCCACAAAGGGAAGAATCTGTTCAATGCATGCTCTGGCTTCCTCACCGGTCCAGAGATTGCCCCTGAAATTCACATCAAAGGAAATGATTGTTCCCGTCTCCTTGAATTTCTTGATCATATCAATGGCTGTCTTCCTGGTATTCTCACACAAAGCCAGGGTGATTCCTGTGGTGTGAAAACAGGTAGTTGCCCGATACATCTCCTCTGGGAATGAAGAGGTGCTGATCTGAACAAAAGAACTGTTTTTTCTGTCATAAATGACCTTAGGTTTTCTTGGATATGCTCCGTATTCATAATAATAAAGCCCCAACCTGGCACTTAAACTATTGTCGTAGACAAAATAGTCATCGCTGATACCATAGGAACGGACTTTATTCTTTACAAAATTTCCTATATCGTTAAACGGAAGCTGGGTAACCACTCCAGTATGAAGCCCTAAAAGAGCCGCACCTACGGCAACATTTAATTCTGCACCGCCCACCTGCTTTTGAAAGGAATCTCCCCGCACAAGCCGTTCCACACCTTCCGGAGACAGGCGTAACAAAAGTTCTCCCAGGCTCAGTAAATCAAAAGGTCTGTCACTCATCTTGATCTTTCCTCCATAGTTTTTAAAAGGGGAGCCATTACCAAATGACTCCCCTTCTTCTTATAAATTATCTCTGAACACGACCTGAACCGTCGCCGCCAGCCAAAGTCTCTACGTCTTCTCTGGTTACCAGGTTGAAGTCTCCAGGAATGGTGTGCTTTAATGCGGAGGCAGCAACTGCATACTCCAAAGCGCCCTTAAAGTCCTTACCGTCAACCAGTCCGCAGATCACGCCTGCTGCGAAGGAATCGCCGCCGCCTACACGGTCAACGATAGGGGTAACGCGGTATTTCTTAGAGTGATAGAATTCACGGGTTGCGCCATCCATGATGCATGCAGACCAGCCATTATCGGAAGCTGAGAAACTCTCACGTAAGGAGCTGACCACATATTTGAAGTTAAATTTATCGACCATCTGATTGAAGATGTCTACATAACCCTGTAATTCCAGTTCGCCGGAAGTTACATCGGTATTACCTGGCTTAAAGCCAAGAACCTTTTCTGCATCCTCTTCGTTGCCGATGCATACATCAACGTACTGCATCAGGTTTGTCATGACTTTCTGAGCCTTCTCAGAAGACCATAATTTCTTACGGAAGTTTAAGTCTACGGAAACAGTTACGCCGTTAGCCTTAGCTGCCTTTAAAGCTGCCTCAGTTAATTCTGCTGCTTCATCGCTTACTGCCGGTGTGATTCCTGTGAAATGGAACCAGTCTGCATCCTTAAAAATCTCGTTAAAGTCAAAATTAGCTGCGGTTGCTGTAGCGATGGAGGAATGCGCTCTGTCATATACAACTGCAGATGCTCTCATAGCAGAACCTGTCTCTAAATAGTAGATACCAAGTCTTTCGCCGCATTTTGCAATGTGCTTTGTTCCTACGTTGTATTTTCTTAAAGCAGCTACCGCACACTCACCGATGGGATTCTTAGGAACTGCTGTTACGAACTCAACGTCATGTCCATAGTTTGCTAAGGAAACAGCTACGTTTGCTTCACCGCCGCCGTAGTTTACATCAAACTCATCTGCCTGAATAAATTTCTCATTATTTGGGGTAGATAATCTTAACATGATCTCGCCCATGGTTACAAGTTTTGCCATTTGTGTTCTCTCCTAAAATTCTATTATAAATTTTTATTATTAGTTTTCTTACTTGCGAGCTGCGGCTACTGCCTCAACGAATTCTTTTGCTTTCGCTGTTACTGCTGCGAAATCTCCTGTCTTAGCACCCTTTGTTAAGCTGCTGCCTGTACCAACGGCATAAGCTCCTGCCTTGATCCACTTATCAACGTTGTCAACGTCAACGCCGCCGGATGGCATGAAATCACCCTGAGGAAGGGGTCCTTTAAAGGAGCTGATCGCATCTGGTCCCATGATGTTGCCTGGGAAGATCTTGATCACGTCACAGCCGCACTCCAATGCGGTAATTGCTTCGGTAGGTGTCATGACGCCTGGGAGCATCGGCACTCTGTAACGGTTGCAAAGCTTGATGGTCTCAACATTTAAGCCTGGGCTTACTACGTAATTAGCACCTGCAAGAATTGCTGCTCTTGCTGTCTCCGGATCCAGAACAGTACCTGCTCCAATAACTACATCGTCATTTTTGCTATATTTTTCAGACATTTTTGCGATGAATTCAATTGGATTTCCTTCATCCATGGTCATTGTGATTTCAATAAAATTGATGCCGCCTGCAATGATGGCGTCAACTACCTTTTCGCCCTGCTCAAAGTCTTTTGCACGAACAACAGCGACCAGACAGTCTTTTTTCATCTTTGATAAAACCTGTTCTTTTTTCATCATCCTATTCTCTCCTTCTTCAATTTCGTATATACGAATTAATTTCATATTTACGATTCTTATACTTGAAATATTAATCGTTTCCTTCCATTTTGTCAACAGGTATTCCTTATATTTTTCCAAGAAAGCCTAACAAACGGGAAACCTCCATGCTCTTTTCGGAAACCAGCTTTCCTAAAGCCTCATAATCATTCGAAGGCTTATAAAGACTGGACACGCTGATGGCTCCTAATACATTGCCATCCCGGTCAAAAACCGGAGCTCCCACACACTGCATATGCTCCTCCATCTCCCTGGCATCAAACGCATAGCCTCTTTCCCGAACCTGTTTCAGTTCTTCCAGAAGCTGGCCCTTGTTTCTGATGGTTCTTTCGGTGTACAGGGTGAATTTCAACCGGTTGATCATCTGCTCCCTGGCCTCCTCATCGCTGTAGGCAAGAATTACCTTTCCAAGGGAGGTACAGTACATGGGGTTTTTGGAACCAACGGTAGCTGTGGTAATAATTGGGTTCTCCGGCTCGAACTTACATATGTATACCACATGATGATCCGAGGGGATTCCAAAGAAGACTGTTTTCCCCACTTCCTTTGAAAAGGCTTTGAGCACCGGCTCAATGATTCCGATAAAATCCAGATTATTGGTATAATTAATTCCGATACGGTAGGCCATTAAGCCTATGGTATAATTCTGTTTTTGTCCCCTGGCCACATTCACCATGCCCATCTCGGCAAGGGTTGTCACAATATCGTAAGCGCTGGTCTTTGGCAGATCCAGCTTTTCACATAGGTCATCCAGGGTAGCCCCCTCCGGCGTTCTGGAGATTAATTTTAAGATTTCAACGGTTCTTTGCGTCGTTCTATTCAGTTTCATGGTTTGGCCTCCATTTCTATGTCTTAGTATACTCCGAAAAACTGGAAAAAAGCAAGATGATTTTCGCATATACGAAACATTTGTAAGCATTTACAATATAACCGGGTTTTCATCGGATTATTTGCGAAAACAATAAATCAGGGATTGTAATATTTATCATAATTATGTATAATGAACTGGGTATGTAAATACTTACAATTACGGAGGTGATGTTTTTGAATATCTATGATGTTTCCGAACATGCTCACGTATCGATTGCCACCGTTTCCCGCGTCATCAATGGAAATCCTAATGTCAGTGAAAAGACCAGAAAGCGGGTTCTCGACGTCATGAAGGAGCTGGGATACACCCCCAATGTATTCGCCAGAAGCCTGGGGCTAAATACGATGAAGACCATTGGAATCATGTGCGCCGATTCTTCCGACCCATGGTTGGCAGAAGCCATCTATTATCTGGAAAAGGAATTAAGGGGCAACGGCTATGATTCCCTCCTCTGCTGCACCGGCTATCTCCCCGAAACCAAGAAGAAGTATTTGGAGCTTTTGCGTTCCAAACGGGTGGATGCCATCATCCTGACCGGTTCCCATTATATAGAAGCAAAACCAAAGGACAACGCCTATCTTCTGGAGGCAGCAAAGGATCTTCCCATTATGCTGGTCAACGGGCAGCTGGATGGGGAGCAGATCTACAGCACGGTCTGTGACGACCACGCGGCCGTTTACGATGCTGCTTTACGGCTATACCGCTCCGGCCGTTCCTCGGTGCTCTATCTCTATTCCGGTAATTCCTTCAGCAATTTAAACAAGCTTTCCGGCTACCGGGATGCGGTAAGAGATGCCGGTTTTATGGTCAGGGACGAGCTTATGGTGCTCTGCAGCAAGGACTTAGACGCTGCGATGGAACGATTGGATACGATTTCCCGTTCCGGGGTCTATTTTGACGCTGTACTGGCTTCCGAAGATATTCTGGCTGTCGGAGCCGTAAAATATGCAGACAAGGCAGGACTTAAGATCCCGAAAGATTTAAGCATCATCGGATACAACAATTCCATTCTTTCTAAGTGCACAACTCCGGAAATAACTTCCGTGGACAATAAAGTGGAATCCATTTGCATCACCACGGTAAACACTTTAATGAAGGTTTTAGAAGAGGGAAACGTACCGGGAAAAACCACCATCACCCCGGAACTGATAAAACGAGGTACTACTAATTTTTAATTTCACATATTCAAGGAGGACTCTCTAACATGAAACAGTTTATGGACAAGGACTTTTTACTGTCTACCGATTCAGCAAAAGCGCTTTATCACACCTATGCAGAAAACATGCCTATCGTAGACTATCACTGCCATATCAATCCACAGGAAATCTATGAAGACCGCAAGTTTGACACCATTACCCAGGTATGGTTAGGCGGCGATCATTACAAATGGCGTCAGATGCGTTCCTGCGGCGTGGATGAAAGATACATCACAGGGGATGCTTCCGACCGTGAGAAATTCCAGAAGTGGGCAGAAACCCTGCCAAGGCTGATCGGCAATCCACTCTACCACTGGAGTCACTTAGAGCTTCAGAGATATTTCGGCTTTACCGGCCACTTAAACGGCAATACAGCAGAAGAAGTATGGAATCTGTGCAATAAAAAGCTTCAGGAAGATTCCATGAGCGTCCGCAACTTAATCAGGCAGTCCAATGTTAAGCTGATCTGCACTACCGACGATCCAGCCGATACTCTGGAATGGCATCAGAAAATTGCATCTGATTCAACCTTTGAAGTAAAGGTGCTTCCGGCCTGGAGACCTGACAAGGCCATGAACATCGAAAAACCTGATTTTGCAGCCTATATGGCAAAATTATCTGCTGTCAGCGGCGTGGAGATCAAGGATTTCGCTTCCTTAAAGACCGCATTAAAGAACCGCATGGAATATTTCACCAGCCAGGGCTGCGGCGTATCCGATCATGCCCTTGAATATGTTATGTATGCTCCTGCTGATGAAGCAGAGCTTGATACGATCTTTGCAAATGGTCTTTCCGGCAAAGCCATTTCAAAGGAAGATGAGTTAAAATATAAGACCGCCTTCATGCTGTTCGCCGCAAAAGAATACAACCGCATGGGCTGGGTGATGCAGCTTCATTACGGCTGTAAGCGTGACAACAATGCCATGGCATTTGAAAACCTGGGACCAGACACAGGTTTTGACTGCATCAACAACTATGCTCCTTCCGCACAGATGGCTGACTTCTTAAATGCGTTAAGCGCAACTGATGAGATCCCAAAAACCATCATTTACTCCTTAAATCCGAACGATAACGCCTCCATCGGCACCATCCTTGGCTGCTTCCAGAGCAACTTCCCAGGAAAGATCCAGCAGGGCTCTGCATGGTGGTTCAACGATCACAAGACCGGCATGACCGAGCAGATGATCTCTCTGGCTAACTTAGGATGCCTTGGAAACTTCATCGGAATGCTTACCGATTCCAGAAGCTTCTTATCTTATACCAGACACGAATACTTCCGCAGAATCCTCTGCGAGTTAGTCGGCGGCTGGGTAGAAAACGGAGAATATCCGGACGACCAGGATTCCTTAAAAGAAATCATTGAGGGAATTTCCTATAACAATGCAATAAAGTATTTTAATTTCGAAGTTTAATCCCGGAATAAGAATGAAGAAATGCGTATTGATTGAGAGCGTTATAAAGCCCAATCAATACGCATTTTTATGTTCCAACATCTCTTAAGTTGGTTAAGCAGTATCCCTTTCACATCTGGATAAAGGCATGATCTTAATTTCCGATACCAGAACTGCTCCAAGGATCAGGATGCAGCCTGCCACCATTTTTCCGTCAATTTTCTCATGGAGGAGGAGGACAGAAAACAATGTTCCAAAAACCGCCTCCATAGAAAGGATAATGGCGGACCTGGTTTCATCCACATACTGCTGGGATGCGGTCTGAATGAGATAGGTAAGGGTGGTGCTCACCGCTCCCAGATACAGGACGCTTAATATCCCCTCCCTTGTCATAGAGAACTCTCCCCACCCTCCTGTTATAAGGAGATAGAACAGGGAAAAGGCAAAGGCCGTAACCATCTGGAAAAAGATTAGTACCGTCACCCGGTATTTTTCCACATATTCTCCGGTAAAAAAGATATGCAGGGCAAAGCAAACGGCGCATAACAGTGTCAGCCCATCACCAAGGCCTATGGCGAAATTTTTATCCAGAGACAAAACTCCTGCCCCGGCAATGGCCATAAAGGCTCCAATCACTCCCTGAACGCTCACATGCTTCCGATAGAGGACTCTGGCGATAAAAGGGACAAATACTACATTTGTAGCGGTGAGGAATGCATTCTTAGACGGTGTCGTGTATTTTAGACCTACGATCTGAAGGGCAAAAGCCGCGAACAAATAGACTCCCAAAATAATTCCCGCCCTTATCTCCTGCTTCTTTATACTCTTTAAATGCCTGGCACACAGAGGAAACATAAGTACCGATGCCAGCAAAAACCTGGTGACCAGAATCTGAGCCGGGCTTAAGCTGGAAAGGGCAATGTCACTGGCCACAAAGCCTCCTCCCCATATCACAGTCACAATCAAAAGCCCCAGCATGCCAAGATATTTTTTCATTTCTCTTTCTCCTTACACGATGCCATACCGGATGTAAAATTCCTATTTTCCGAATTTGGCCTTCATTTCCTCCTGCAGGCCATCCATGACCGTCTTCGGATCCTGTCCGTCAAGGGTCACTTTGCTCACTGCATTTTTGGATAAGTCAATGGCTTCAGCAAAATTAGCCGTGTAGTTGCACTTTGGTATCTTCTGGCCCACTGCATTGAAAAGATCATAAATCTTCTGACCTCCGAAAAATTCATCCCCCTCCTTAAACACCTCTGAATCAAGTGCAGGAATATAAGATGGATACAGACCGTATTTGGTAAAGCCCTCTACATTGCCTTCCTTGTCGGTCATGGCAAACTTCACGAATTCCACAGCCGCTTCCTTACTCTTTGCGGACGCTGGAACCGCCAAAACAGAACCGCCGTTGCTGGCCCCGCCTGACTCTTTGTCCTTGTCGAATCTGGGAAGCTCCATTACGCCCCATTTGCCGGACTGGTCCGGAGCAGCATCCTTGATGGAACCAGCAAGCCATACTGCCTCCGGCACACAGGCGATCTTACTGCCGCTTAAGGAAGCAATGAAATCATCCCAGCTGTTATCATTTACCGTGATCCCGGCATTATAAATCTTATGGATCATCTCCATAGCCCGAATGGATTCCGGAGAATTTACATTGGTATTGCCGTTCTCATCAAAATAAAAGCCTTCCTGTTCCATTAAAAGCATCCGGTAAGTGGTATCCTTTCTCGCCGTTGCCAAAGGCATCATAGCCGTTCCGGTCTTTTCCATAATGGTCTTTCCCGCTTCAATAAAGTCATCCCAGGTCACAATATCTTCTGCCTTTACTCCTGCCTGTTCAAAAATATCAGTCCGGTAAAACATGGCGCAGGGGCCTGCATCCCATGGATAAGCCACAACTTTTCCTCCTGCGGTACATTCAGATATTTTAATATCCAGAAAATCCTCGGCCTTGATATCACCGGTGAAGTCCACAAACTTATCCGGGAACTTTTCTCCGAATTTTGCCATCTGCTCCCCTTCTAAAGATACCACATCCGGAAGTCCGATCCCGGACTGAAGGCAGGTGGTAATCTTACTGTACACCTGGGAAACGCCCATTTCTTCAAAGTTAAATTCTACATCGGGATAAATCTCATTGAATTTTTCCGCTTCTTCCTGAAGATGGGCCAGGGCCACATCCCAGCTCCATACGGTTACGGTACCGGAAAGGGATTTATCCGCCTCCCCCTTTGCTTCACTTCCCCCTTTTGTTACCGGCGCGCCTCCTCCCGAACAGGCCGTAAGGGACAGTGCCATGACCAGTGATAACGCTGTTGCCTTCATCTGTCTTTTCATAAAATCCTCCTTTTCATTCACTAGGAATGTACCTTATATAGTTTTTTCCCCTCTTATTCCTTTACTGCGCCGCCCATAACCCCGGCTACAAACTGTTTCTGGAAAATCAGGAAAATCAAAAGAATGGGCAGTGTTGCTAATGACGTCGCAAGCATGATCACGCCATAATCCTTTCTCCATACGACTCCGTCCAGCATGGACAGGGCAACCGGAAAGTTATACATGGACTTGGTCCCCAATATGATCAGCGGCCACATAAAATTATTCCACATGCTCATAAACATATAGATGCCAAGGGCTCCCACCGCCGGCTTCATGTTTGGCAGGACTACCCGGAAAAAGATCCCCATTTCCCCATAACCGTCAATCCGTGCCGCCTCAATGAGGGAAGCCGGAAAGGACAGCATGTTCTGCCTCATGAGGAAGATGCCAAAGGCATTGGCCAGTCCCGGAAGGACCACGGCCTGATATGTATTCGCCCATCCAATCCGGTTCATCAGGGTGAATAAGGGGACATACATGACCTGTCCGGGGATCATCATGGTCATCATGATAAATCCAAACATCAGACCCTTACCCTTAAACTCGTATTTGGAAAGCGCATAGCCTGCCATGGAATGAAACAAGATGGACAGACCCGTGTAGCTTACTGTCATGATCATGGAATTGATAAAAACTCTTCCGATATCCAACTTCTTATTTAAATTCTCAAGGTTCGTGAGGAGGTTGGTCCCAAAGGTCAGCTTCGGAGACACGCTTAAAATCTGGGCATTTGTGTTGGTTGCCGACACAAACATGAAATAAAACGGAAACAAGGAGGCAAAAACTGCTATTGTTAAAAACACATAGGTGACTGCCTTTCTTCCCATGTTTTTTCCTTTCATTGCGTCCATCAATTTTCCCCTCCCTTCGTCATCTTAAACTGGATTACAGACAGCACGCCGATAATGATGAGCAGAGCATAGCTTAAAGCAGCTGCATATCCGAATTTAAAGAATGCAAAGCCTGTGTTGTACAAATAATGGCCAATGGTGATTGTGGCATTATCAGGCCCTCCCTGGGTCAATATAAAAGATTCGTCAAAAAGCTGGAGGGTGCCAATGGTAGAAGTAATGCTGACAAACAGCATGATTGGCTTCACCATGGGTATGGTAATTCCCATGACCTTCTGCCAAAATGAGGCACCGTCTATATCCGCCGACTCATAAAGCTCTGTTGGAATGCCCTTGATCCCTGCGATCATAATGATGGTGTTATACCCAGTCCACCTCCATGTAATGCCCATGATAATGGAAAACCTGGCTCCCCACACCGTATTCAGCCAGTCTACACCGCGAAAGCCCGCTGCACGCAGCACATAATTGATAATGCCGTAGTCCGTATTCAAAAGCAGTTTAAACACCATGGCATAGGCCACCAGGGCCGTAATGGATGGAAGAAAAACGCCGATCCGGTAGCAGGCACGGAATTTTAAGAAATCCTGCTCCACCAGCACTCCTAAGATCAGAGATAAGATCACCATGACCGGTACCTGAACGATTAAATAGATCACCGTATTCGAAAGAGATTTCCAGAATATAGGATCCTTTAGCATCACGGCATAGTTATTTAAGCCAACCAGCGTATACGTTCCTCCCTCAAAGTTAAAAAAACTGAGCCGGAAGGAATCCGCAATTGGATACGCCATAAATGCCAGAAACAGGATAATCATTGGCGCCAGAAAGAAATATGGCGCATTTCTTTTCGTTATTATACTCTTCATATTCCTTCTCCTCCAAGCCTGCCGGCTTTATGATTCTCCTCCGGACAGCTTCCACACGAAATGGAATGGTTCAGGCTTTAACCGATCCTTTTCCAGGGCCTCCGCGCCCCAGCTGGCGCTTCCCAAACCGTTTTGTCCGTAATCCACAGAAAGATACACCTCTTCCTCTCTTAACAGTTCATTGGTATGGCTTGCCCTTGTAAGTTCCTCCTGACTGTAGTGAAGGGCACTGAAGCCAAAAGGCACTTCTGATTTAAGCCAAAGGACCTCCCCATGGCTGAATTTAGCCATGAGCCACTTCGTATCTTCTCTGTTTCCCGTTTCCTGAGGAACCACATATGGAAAATAGAAGTCATCCACGGACTTTTCAAAGATGCCCATTTTCCCCCCATCTTTACAATCCGGGTAGGTCTCCCCTTCCCCTCTTCCGTACCATTTGACCTTTTCACATTCTCCGGAAAGCAGAAAACGAAGGCCAATCCTTGGGAAACATTCCGGAAGTGTTCCCACGGGAGTTCCGGAAACCTCTAGTTTTACAGTGCCATCAGGCGTTACCGTATACACAGACTTTACAAGTATCTTCCATTCCATAACAATAGGCGCATAGGTCTGATGACAGGTGATCACCACCTGTTTCTCATCCCCCTCCACTTCTACCCGGTCTACCACGCTGCACATATGGTTTACCATGTGTTCTTCCCACAGCGTCTTCATGTTTTTGTCATTATCCACCGGAGCTCTCCACAGGTTTAAGCCAAGTCCCTTTTCTATAAGGCTTTTTCCCTTTATGCGGTATCCGCAAAGGTTCCCCCGAACCCTGTCAAAAACGGCTTCAAACTGATCTCCTGAAACAATGACATGAATTCCTTCCTGTTTAAGCTTTAAAATGCCATCCCATACCTCTAATTCTTTTTCAGGACATCTTTCCTTAAGCATCTCCTGATGGAAAGCTACCTCTTCCTGGTCCTCTAAGGCCCAGAGTGGTTTTTCCCGGTAACAAAAACTTAGATCCAGCCAGATATCTTGCAACGTGTTTTTAAAGGCAGCTTGTTTCAGTCCTTCGATGCTCACTCTCTTTTCAGAATGAGGTCCGATTCCTTCCAGGGAAATCTCTGTCTCCATCAAGGTCTCCTCCCCTGACCAAACCCGGCATAAACATACCAGATGGTCCAGAGTCAGAAAATCATACCGGTTCTTTATTGAAATGCTTTCGCTCTCCAGACAGAAGTCTCCTGCTTTCACCGGTTCCAAAACTTTCTTAAGCTCCCGAAGGCCAGGAGTAGGAGTCCGGTCAGCCTGAATCAAACCGTCGCAGCAGAAAGCCCCGCTGTTGGGTTCATCGCCATAATCCCCGCCATAGGTGATGTACCATTTCCCTGCTTCATCCTGCTTGCGGATCCCGTGGTCAATCCATTCCCAGACAAATCCGCCCTGGAGTCTTTTATATCTTTCAAAAATCTCCCAGTACTCCTTTAAGCCGCCCGGCCCGTTGCCCATGGCATGAGCATACTCGCAGACAACATGGGGCTTTTTCTTAGAAGTATCCCGTCCCAAAAGCTCTAATTGAGCGTGTCTTGTATACATGCTGCTGTACATATCAGTCACCGAAGCATCCCGGTCCTCCTCATAATGGATCAGGCGGTGGGTATCTCTCTCCCTGACCGCTCTTGCGGAAGCCACGAAATTTGATCCGAACCCGGATTCATTGCCAAGGGACCAGATGAGTATGCTTGGATGATTTTTATCCCGGTCCACCATGCGGACAGCCCGGTCCACATAGCTGGCTTCCCACAACACATCCTCACTCAGCTTATCCATCTTTCCCTTTATGTACGCCATCTGGTTGCATTCTAAATCTGCCTCCTCCATGACATAAAAGCCCATCTCGTCACAGAGAGTCAGAAAATCGGGATGACTTGGATAGTGAGCGGTCCGCACCGAATTGATGTTGTTTGCCTTCATCAGCCTTAAATCAGCTTTCATATCCTCTATGGTGATACATCTGCCCTTATCCTGGTTCCAATCATGTCGGTTTACACCTTTAAACTTAATGGGCTTGCCGTTTATAAGAATCAACCCATCCTTTTGCTCCACATTCCGAAACCCGATCCGTTCCGGGTAATACTCTGCGGCCCCGTCCTCGGTTTTAAGGCTCATCATGACTTCGTAAAGCTCTGGTGTTTCAGCGGACCAGGCAAGGATTCCCGGAAGAATTCCTTCAAAGGCTGTCTTTGTCTCCCCTTCTTTTAAGGTAACCTTCTTTTCCTCCCGGAACAGGTACGCCCCTCCTTTATTAATACTTAAGGCGATCTCAGCCTCCACATCCCTGCCCTGATGATTGCTTACTGTGACCAGCCCGGAGAAAGCTCCATCTTTATTCTGATTGACAAGAAGAGCATCAAGCTTGTAGTCGGAGCAATGGATCTTTTCCCGTGAAACGATCCCAACATCCCGGATGATTCCCCCGAACCACCACATATCCTGATTTTCCAGATAGCTTCCGTCGCAGAATTTGTATACCTTTACCGCCAGAAGATTCTCTCCATCTAAAAGGGCCTCGGTTATGTCAAATTCCGCAGTCAGCCTTGGCCCCTGGCTGTAGCCGATGAATCTTCCGTTTAGCCATACGTGATAAGCGCTCTCCACTCCGTCAAACCGAAGCAGATATTCTCTGTCTTCCTCTTTTTTTAGAAAAAAGCAGTGGCGATAAGCTCCTGTAGGGTTATCCACCTGAATGGACGGTTCATCCAAAATGGGAAACAAAGAAATGGCGTCGTTATAATGAGGCTCTCCATAACCATTTAACTGCCAATGTCCCGGCACTGCCATCTTCCCCCAGCCTTCCCCAAAAAACTCCGGGTTCATGAAATTCTCCGGTACTTCCATAGGAGTCTCATAATATTCAAAATCCCAGTTTCCATTTAGCAGAAACCAGTTTCTGCTTTTTGACCGGTCATAAGTATGCGCTGTCTCTTCATCCTTAAATCCGCAGTAAAACGGTCTTGTCCCCAGACGGTTCCTCTCCAGCACATGCACATTGTTCCAGTCTTCCCTCCTGTAATCGAAGATCACCTTCTCCACGTTCATCCCTCCAACTCTTTTTTATTGCTCTTCTTCTGCCGTTTCTTTGCAGCTCTGTCTTAACACCAGCTTGTTTGGTGTCACCATTTTTACCCCTAAAAATCGCTTTGTTCCGATTCTTTCATCCAACAGCCTGGCAGACATAATCCCGATGAGATCGCTGTAAATATGGACCGAGGATAAAGGCGGTGTCAGAAATTCATCGTTTGGTATGTCATTACAGCTGATCACAGCCGTCTGTTCCGGAATCTTAATATTGAATTCCCTCATTGCTCGCAGGCTGCCGATGGCCATGGAATCGTTTTCCACAAATATCGCCCTGGGAAGCTTATTCTCCTCTATGGCCTGTTTCGTCAGGCGGTACCCTGATTCTGCAATGGAGGTGGGGCCCAGGAATACGTAATCCGGCTGATACAGCCCTGCACTCTCTAAAATATACCGGAAATAAACGTATCTGGTGTCCAGGATGTTCTTATCTCTCACCCAGACTCCTTCTGACCCGATGTAACCAATGGTGGTATATCCCAGCTTCATGAAATGCTCCAGAGCCTTTTCCATAACGCCCTTAAAATCGTTTACAACACAGTCAAATTCCAGTTCGTCATCCTTTGGGTTAAAGTCCGCCATGACCACGGGAAGCTTTGAACCAATGACCGCCTGACGAAATTCCTCCTCACCGTACCAGCCTCCGGAATGCCCGATTACGATCAGTCCTGCGTAATCTCCCAGTCCGGAAAGCAATTCCTCCTTAAGCGGAAGGAAAAACTCCTTTACTTCGTAACCGAAAGCCTGAGCCTCTTCCTTTGCGTTTACCCGAATGGTCAGGTAATAAGAATCCGTAATCTCATCAAATTCGCTGTACAGCATGACCATGGCCACGCTTCCCTTTTCCTCTGCCGCAATTCTGCCAAGAGCAGATGCTCCGGACTTGTACTGAAGTGCCTCGGCAGCCTTAAGGATCTTAAGCTTTGTCTCTTCTGATATGGAAAATGTCTCATCCTGATTCAACACTCTGGATACAGACGCAATGGAAACTCCTGCAAGGTTTGCAATACTCTTTAATGTAGCCATTTTTTCCTCCTTGGTAAAAGTTTTAGTAAAAACTTTTACTTGATTGTTTTCAATATACTTAATATACTATCATTTGTCAACAGTTTTTTAGTAAATTATTAGCCTTTTTTATTCATTATGCTATGTATTTCACTTTATTTTTAGTAAAATAGTTTTACTACTTGTTATTTTACAACGAAAAAAGGGGTTCGATCCTCTTCTAAAAGATCGAACTCCCTTTTTATTTTACTGAATTATCTTTACAGGACATTTTGCAGCACATTTACCGCAATTGGTGCATTTCTCATAATCGATCACTGCAACATTGTTATCCATGTGAATGGCATCGAATTCGCACTGCTTTGTACACAGCATACAACCAATACAGCCAACTTCACATTTAGCCTTAACATCTTTGCCTTTGTCATGGGAATTACACTGAACCAGATGCTTTGACTTGTATGGAACCAGGTCAATTAAATGGTTCGGGCAGGAGGAAACACATTTGCCGCAGGCCACGCATTTCTCCTTATCCACCACTGCAATTCCGTCAACCACATGAATGGCATCAAATTCACAGGCCTTTACGCAAGAGCCGTATCCCATACAGCCATAGACACAGGCCTTATCACCGGAGCCAGGAACCACCGAAGCCATCCGGCAGTCATCAATTCCATAATAATTGTACTGAACCTTTGTCTTATCGCAGGTTCCTTTACATTTTACAAATGCAACCTTCTTATCCGCAGAACCGGCCGCAACTCCCATGATTTCGCCGATCTTCTCAGCGACTGCCGGGCCGCCTACCGGACAGGCAGAAACAGCTGCCTGGCCTAATGCAATGGCCTTAGCCAGCGCGTCACAGCCTGCATATCCGCAGCCGCCGCAGTTGTTACCTGGAAGCTCGTTTCGGACAAGGATTTCTTTTTCATCAACTTCTACTTTAAACTTTTCGCTGGCAATACCCAGGAACACACCGATTAAAATTCCGATGATGCCCACAACGGCTGCCGCAAATATAATACCTGTTACCATTCTTTCGTCTCCTCCTTATTTAATTAATCCGGAAAATCCGAAAAATGCGATTGCCATCAGGCCGGAGGTAATGAGGACAATGGGAGAACCCTTAAAGGAGTAGGGAACATCATTGTTTTCGATTCTCTCGCGGACACCTGCCAGCATAACAATGGCAATGGTAAAGCCTACGGAAATACCCACACCGTTGATAACACTTTCCAGAATGTTATATCCCTTCTGCACGTTGGTCAGGGCAACGCCCAGTACCGCACAGTTGGTTGTGATCAAAGGAAGATACACACCCAGGGCCTCATAAAGAGCGGGCATGGATTTCTTCAAAAACATTTCTACAAACTGCACCAAAGCTGCAATAACCAGAATAAATACAATGGTCTGTAAGAACTCCAGATGAAGTCCCACTAAAATCCCCTTATAAATAACACTGGTTGCAAATGCTGCTATGGTAATTACGAAAATAACGGCTGCGCCCATACCGGCAGAGGTCTTCACATTTTTGGAAACTCCAAGGAATGGACATAGGCCAAGGAACTGGCTGAGCACTACGTTGTTGACCAATGCGGAGCCAATGGCTATCAATAATAATTCTTTCATCTATCCATCCTCCTATTCTTCTTTCCTGGAAGCTGCGGTTTTGGCTTCCGCTTCTTTTTTGGCTGCCTGTGCCTTCTTAGCTGCCAATGCTTCCTCTTCCATCTGCTTCTTCCTGGTCTGAAGAACCTCGTGATTGGACATGCAGGAGGAACCGGTACAGGAAGCACAGTTGCCGCCACATGCTAACTTGGACGGAGGAACAGAACCGTTGGTAGCAGAAGGTGCTTTAAACTTATTCTGAAGTGCCGTTAAAACAGAGAGCACGAAGAATGCACCCGGAGCAAGGACGAAAATGGAAATGTGAAATTCCTCCGGAATAATGGTGTATCCAAATACAGCGCCGGAACCTAACAGCTCACGGACAAGTCCGATACAGGTAAGAGCGATGGTAAATCCAAGTCCCATACCGATTCCGTCAAAGGTCGATTCCATGACACCATTCTTGGAAGCATAGGATTCTGCACGGCCTAAAATAATACAGTTTACCACGATAAGGGGAATGTAAATTCCCAGTGCAGAATAAAGGCTAGGTACATAGGCCTGTAAAAGAAGCTGCACAATCGTAACCAAAGTCGCAACGACAACGATATAGGCCGGAATTCTCACCCGGTCCGGAATGATATTACGAAGGGCAGATATAAGCATATTGGAAAATAGCAGTACCACGGTCGTGGAAAGTCCCATGCCCACACCATTCACCGCTGAAGTGGTAACAGCCAGAGTCGGGCACATGCCAAGCATCAGGATGAAGGTCGGGTTTTCTTTTACAATACCGTTATATAAACGTTCCATACATTTGTTATTCATCTTCCCACCTCCTAACGGTCAATACTGTGCACGTAATACAATGCGGCATTGACTGCATTGGTTACTGCGCTTGATGTAATGGTTGCACCGCTGATGGCATTGATCTCTCCATCACCGGCATTACCGGATTTTGTAACGGTAAGGGATTCCTTGTTTTTTCCAGCATACTGATCCTTAAATGCCGGTTCCTTTGCCTTTAAGCCCAGACCCGGGGTATCGCTGATCTCCAGAAATTCTATGCCGTTAATGGTTCCATCTTCTTTGATACCAACGGAAATCTTTACGACTCCGCTGTAGCTGTCACCGGAATAGGAAGTAATCACATAACCCAGGGCAGTCCCGCTTGCGTCCACTGCCTGAAATGCATTTTCCACACCAACTTTTCCAAAATTCTGGGAAAGCAGTTCTGTATTGCAGGATTCCACTGCCGCTTCCATCTTATCATCCGATGTAAATTCGGCCGCTTCCGGAAATACTTTCTTATATGCCGCCATATTGGCTGCTTCAGTTGCCTTTTCAATGGGATCCTTTGTAATCTGATAAGCGCCGCCCAGCAAAAAACCGGAAATCAGAGTGATCACAAATAAAATCAATGCGTCCTTCATAAATCCGCCGTTTTTCATCTTACTTTCCCTCCTTTCCAAATGCTACCGGAATAGAGATCTTCTCAATCAGAGGCACCAGAATGTTACTGATGATGATGGCATAGGATACGCCTTCTGCCGAACCTCCGAAAAGACGGAATAATCCGGTCAGCACGCCTAAAAGAATGCCGAAAAGGATCTGTCCCTTTGGTGTGATGGGGCTGGTCACATAATCGGTAGCCATGAAGAATGCACCGAAGATCAGGCCGCCGCCGCATAAATGAGTCAGCACATACGTAAGATCATGCTGCCCGAAAATAAATACGAATACCGCAAAGGTAATTAAATAAGCTGCCGGAATCGTGATGGAAATCACTTTTCTGAACAAAAGGTAAGCTGCACCCACGAGCAGGGCAATCACTGATACCTCACCAATGGTTCCTGAAATTTTTCCAATAAACATGGATGTTAAATTAACTGCTTCTCCTGCCTTTAATGCAGCAAGAGGAGTCGGGCCTGCAACTGCGTCACTATATGTAAAGTCAGTCATCTTGCCTGCAAAAGAAATAAGCAGGAAGCATCTTGCCGCCAGGGCCGGGTTCATAAAGTTCTGTCCCAGACCGCCGTAAAGCATCTTTACTACGATAATGGCGAATACACCGCCCAGAAACGGAATCCATAAGGGAATAGCCGGCGGCATGTTAAGGCCTAGGATCATTCCGGTCACCAGAGCACTTCCATCGCTCACGGTAATGGGTTTTCCCATAAGGGATTCAAATACATATTCACTAAGAACACAGGATAATACACTGATCAGTAAAATCAGTGCCGCTTTCACCCCAAACTGATATACACCATACGCAGACGCAGGAATCATGGCAATGGCAACATCCAACATAATATTCTGTGTTGTAACCTGATCCCTGACATGAGGTGATGATGATACGTTTAACAATTTACTCATGCTTCTCCTCCTACGCTTTCTTTCTGCTTGCCGCAACTTCTTTGCGCATTTCTTTAAATGCCTGGGTAAGAGGTCTTCTGGCCGGGCAGATGTATGCACAGCAGCCGCATTCGCAGCATTCCATGCCATTTAATTTTACAAACCGTTCCATGTCAGACCGTTCCGCCGCATCCATAATCATCTGCGGAACAATGTTGCCCGGACATACCTTTACGCATCTTCCGCAGCGAATACAGGCGCTGGGTGCATTACCTGCCACCTCGTCATTTGTCATGCAGGTAAGGGCAGAGGATGTCTTTGTAACGGGAATATTAAAGTTAAACAAAGCCTGCCCCATCATAGGGCCTCCGGAAATCACCTTTTCCGGTTCTGTCTTAAAGCCGCCGGAAGCCTCTATAAGCTCGCTATAGTTGGTCCCGATCCGAACATTATAATTCTGAGGATTTGTGATCGCATCTCCGGTCACCGTAATGATACGGCGAATCAGTGGAATACCTTTTGCAACCGCATTATAAATAGAAATTACCGTATCCACATTGTCTACCATACAGCCTGCATCTGCCGGGAGCATGGTGGAGTTGATCTTTCTTCCTGTTATGGCATAAATCAGAGTACGCTCGCCGCCCTGTGGATATTTGGTTTGTAACGGACAGACAGTGATCCTTGGCTCATCCTTTACAAGCTCAGTCATCAGCTTGATCGCTTCCGGTTTGTTGCTCTCAATGCCGATCACACCCTTCGCATTGTCAAACAGCTGAAGGATTATATTTAGCCCTTTTATGATACTTTCCGGCTCTTCTAACATCATCCGGTAATCAGAAGTTAAGTACGGCTCACATTCCGCACCGTTGACAATGATCGTATCGATTTTTGACTCATCTTTTGGCGTCAGCTTCACATGAGTAGGAAATCCGGCACCGCCAAGACCTACCACCCCTGCTTCTTTTACAATAGTTCTGATCTCTTCCTTAGATAATGTCTTCGGATCACGCTCTTTGCCAAATCCTTCCACCGTCTGATACTTCCCGTCGTTTTCAATGATAACAGACGGAACCATAGAGCCGTTTGCAACCATTCTTGGTTCAATGGTTTTTACCGTTCCTGAAACAGAGCTGATCACACATGCAGAAATAAAGCCTCCCGGCTCCCCGATTTTCTGTCCAACCAGCACCTGATCTCCTGCCGCCACCAATGGTTTTGCCGGCGCACCGATATGCTGGGATAAGGGGAATACCATCTCGCCTTTTGGCTGCAGCACTTGTACAGGTTTATTTTCCGACAGTTCTTTTCCTTCATTAGGATGAATGCCGCCTTTAAATGTAGCCAGACCCATTTAACTAACCCTCTTTCTCTACAATTCTTTATCTCTCCTAGCAAAATTTCAGCATTTTGCCACCTGAAACAGTATAACATAATTTAGTAACCGAAACAATGCATAAATACATATTGTATACTGTGTTTTATATACAATACTTTTCAATTATCAGGGATAAAACCTGGTAAAAGGCCCTGGTTATACGTTAATTAAATAACAATATTATTGAAGTTACCGCTATTATGTTTTTATAAAAATACATTTAATTCGAATATTTTTTTATTATTCCTGATTATCAGCCTTTTTTTGACAATGTTTTTCATTCTATACAAGATTCTTCGTTAAATTTTTGCTAAATTTTCATAACTTGAGTCGGTTTACCCCCTGTTTTTATGAAGTTATATTATGGTTTCCCATCATTATATATTAGAATTTTTAATAAATAAAGAGGAGCATTGTAATAACAAAATCAGGATTGACTCCGTGACTGTTGTTTTTTCCAATGCTCCCCTTGGGGTATGCAAGCCGGGGTTTTTGTTTAATCCAGTTCCACTGCCCCGGTATAAAGCTGATAATATCTGCCTTTTTGTTCCAGAAGATCCTCATGATCTCCCCGTTCAATAATCTCCCCGTTTTCCAAAACCATTATAGCATTGGCATTACGCACCGTTGACAGGCGGTGGGCGATCACAAACGTAGTCCGGTCCGCCATAAGGCGGTCCATGCCACGTTCAATATGCTTTTCTGTTCTGGTATCCACGGAGCTGGTCGCTTCATCAAGTATCAGGACCGGTGCCTTTGAAATCGCTGCCCTGGCAATGTTTAAAAGCTGTCTCTGCCCCTGGCTTAAGTTGGCCCCGTCGCCTTCTAACAGCGTATCAAAGCCGGCAGGCAGCCTCATGATAAAGGAATACGCAGAAGCTGTTTTCGCTGCCTGGATTACCTCTTCATCCGTTGCATCAAGCCTTCCGTAACGGATGTTTTCCATAACGGTTCCTGTAAACAAATGAGTATCCTGAAGGACCATTGCAATATTATGGCGTAAGTTTTCCCTCTTAATATGACGGATATCGACTCCGTCAATGGTAATTTCACCTCCCTGAATATCGTAGAAACGGTTCAGAAGATTTGTAATCGTAGTTTTTCCTGCTCCGGTAGAACCCACAAAAGCGATCTTCTGCCCGGGTTTTGCATAAAGATTTAAATCCTTTAAAATCACTTTGCCTGGATCATAGCCAAAGGTCACATGCTTTAATTCCACATATCCATTCATTGGATTCAGTTCTTCCGCATCTTCGTCATCTGCAGGCTCCGGCTCCTCATCCATAACAGCAAATACCCGTTCTGCTCCTGCAAGGGCGGAGAATACATTAGTTACCTGCATGGACATCTCGTTGATCGGACGGCCGAACTGCCTGGAAAAGCTTAAGAATACGGTCAGTCCGCCCACATCAAAGCCACGGAGCACACAGAGAAGACCTCCGATGCACGCTGTCAGGATGTAGTTCAACTGGCTTAAATTTCCCATGACCGGCATCATCACGCCTCCGAAAAACTGAGCGTGGATCATGTTATTCCTTAGATCCTCATTGAGAATTTCAAATTCTTCTTCTGCCACATCTTCATGGCAGAACACCTTTACCACCTTCTGGCCGCTGATAATTTCTTCTATATATCCGTTTACAGCGCCAAGGGAGCTTTGCTGTGCGGAGAAAAACTTCTGGCTTCTTGACGCTACAAAGCCGCCAACCCTCATCATAACAGGAATCATGATTACGGTCACCAGAGTCAGCCAGATATTTGTATAGATCATAAGTACCAGGGTACCGATAATGCTTAATGCTCCGGTAAATAGCTGAACCAGGGTACTGCTTAGCATCTGGCCGATGGTATCCACATCATTGCTGAACCGGCTCATTAAATCACCGGTGTTATTGGTATCATAAAACCGTACCGGTAGGGTCTGAATCTTGCTGAACAAATCATCTCTGATCTTTTGGAGTGCATTTTGCGCAACCGTCAGCATGATTCTGGATTGGGCATAGTTAGCAATCAAACCGATGAGAAAAACGGCTGCCATTGCCATAAGACCTTTTGCAAGACCTGACACACTCCCCAGCCCGCCTCCGGGAGGTGCGATATATTGATTTATGATTGGCCTTAACATATAAGAACCGGCTAAGGTCGCAAGCGTGCCGACAATAACGCAGACAAACGCCGCTCCCATAAGAAGTTTATATTCATTTAAATAAGACATAAGGCGCCGGATGGTCGCTTTCGCATTTTTGGGAAGGCCGCCCTTTATCTGCCGGGCACCTCCATGCCCACCCATGGGACCACGGTTTTTAGCTGGCTGGGAAGACCGTCCATAACGCTTTTTTAAGCTGTTTATTTTCTTCTGTTTATCCATTATGCACCTGCCTCTTTATCCACATCTCTCTGGGAATAGTAGATTTCCTGATAAGCCTCGCAGGATTCCAGCAGTTCTTCATGGGATCCCATACCTACGATCTGTCCGTCATCAAGCACGATGATCTTATCCGCGCTCTCCACGGATCCGATCCGCTGGGCGATGATGAATTTGGTGGTATCTTTTAGGGTCGTCTGAAAGCACTGGCGGATGCGCGCTTCGGTTGCCGTATCCACAGCAGAGGTGCTGTCATCTAAAATCAGTATTTTCGGTTTCTTTAAAAGAGCCCTGGCAATACAAAGTCTTTGCTTCTGGCCGCCAGATACATTCGATCCTCCCTGGCCCAGATCTGTGTCATATCCGTCTTTAAAATTTGTAACAAAACCATCGGCCTGAGCGCTTTCCGCCATAAGGATTACTTCTTCCATGGTGGCATTCTCATCTCCCCAGCGGAGATTTTCTTCTATGGTTCCTGAAAAAAGGACATTCTTCTGTAAAACCATTCCAACGCCTTCTCGTAGGTTTCTAATGGAATAATCTCTTACGTCAATGCCATCCACCAGTACTTGTCCTTCATCCGCATCGTAAAGACGGGGAATCATCTGCACGAGTGAGGTCTTTCCGCTTCCTGTGGAACCGATGATTCCAATGGTTTCTCCAGGCTCCGCAGTAAAATCAATGTGTTTTAAGACCATTTCATCCATTCCTTTTACATACTGGAAGGAAACATTCCGAAATTCTACTTTGCCGCTTGTAACCTGGGCTGATTTTTCAGAAGCATGATCATCGGTCAAATCAATCTCTGTATCCAGGACCTCTCTGACACGTCTTAAAGAAGCCATAGCTCTTGATGCCTGCAAAAATACCATGGACAGCAGCATTAAGGACATGAGGATCTGGACGATATAAGTAGTAAACGCAGTCAGATCACCTACAGGCATCTTTCCTGCAATAATAAGATTTCCTCCATACCACACCACTGCGAGAGTCGTAACATTCATGGCAAGCATCATCACAGGCATACTGACTACGACAATCTTCATGGCATCAAGGCTGCCTTCCTTTAGATCCCGGTTTGTGGCTTGAAATTTCTTTTCCTCAAAATCTTCCCTGACAAAGGACTTAATGACGCGCACATTCGTTAAAGCTTCCTGCACGCCGGAGTTTAAACGGTCAATCTTCTTCTGCATTGCCTCAAACCGGGGAAATGCCGCGATTAA
Source organism: Lacrimispora celerecrescens (assembly GCF_000732605.1). Lineage (GTDB taxonomy): Bacteria > Bacillota > Clostridia > Lachnospirales > Lachnospiraceae > Lacrimispora > Lacrimispora celerecrescens_B. The sequence continues at coordinate 218,520 of NZ_JPME01000018.1, forward strand.
TATGATAACGATGGCCAGGATCAGCAATGGAATCACTACCAAAAGTATCACCATCAGCTGCCGGTTCATGAGATAGGCCATAATAAGACCGCCGATCAACAGGCCCGGAGCCCGAAACAGCAGACGCAGACTCATCATTACTACATTTTGAATCTGCTGGATATCATTGGTCAGCCTGGTAACCAATGACCCTGTGCTGAAATCATCAATATTCTTAAAAGAAAACTGCTGGACTTTGTGAAACACATCTTTTCTCAAATCTGTACTAAAGCAAATGGATGCTTTGGATGAAAAATAGGATGCTCCGATTCCTCCCGCTGCCATGACAACGGCGATGGCAACCATTTTGCCTCCCATTCCTAAAATGTATTCCACATCTTTTGTGGCAACTCCGTTGTTAATGATCAAGGACGTCATTCGGGGAAGCATAATCTCGCCAAATACTTCCGTCAGCATTAAGAGGGGCGCCAGTATAAAGGCTCCCAAATACGGCCTGATATATTTCCAATATCGTTTCAAGTTATTAATCCTCTCTTTCTGTAATGTCCCTTTCTAAAGGAATCTGAGATAAATTATCATAAATGCGGTCCAGGTATTGCCTCATGGCAGCCAAATCTTCCGCTGAGAAATCACGGAACATCCGCTCTTCAACATTATGAAAAAATTCCCGGCTATGCTCTACCGTATGCTTTCCCTTCTCTGTCAGGCAAAGCTTATTCATCCGGTTATCCTCCTGATCCACGGCCCGGGTGATATACCCACCTTTTTCCAGCTTTTTTACCGATACCGCTATGGTGGCTGTGGACACATAAAGGCGTTCAGCAATCTCCTTCTGGGATATATTAGAATGGTCGGAAAGCATCATAAGAATCTGATGCTGGCTGCGGTATACCCCTGTCTCCTTCAGACGATCTTCCAAAATGCAACGATGCATCTTCATGATTCTCATATATCTTACCATCACGCCATGGGCCGGTGAAAAATCCCCCTTAAGTCCCTTATCATGGAATGGGCACGTTGGTTTCATTTGCAAATATTCCCCTTTCTGTTAGCCTCCTAACAATTAGCTAATTAACTATGTAGCAGTATATCACCATTTTTTCCGGTTTGCAACCCGGAAAATTTTGAAAATTTTGTGAATTTTCTAAATAGCATAACCTATTTTTAGGCTTTCATTCCTATACCCGTTCGATACCCCTGGGAATCTCCATGGCATTGGACAGTTTAATCATCTGATTGCCCAACTCTAAGTACTCCCTGCTGTTCATGTCCTTGATTGGCCTTTGCTTTTCATATAATTCATGCATTTTCCCGTTCTTTATGGAAAAGCTTTCCGGTGTATGATACTGTAATTCAAAAATCTGGCCGTAAGGCGAATATAAGGTGGTGTTGATCCCCTTATAAGGACTCTGCCTGTCAAGCCAGTAATTTTTAATTTCAACCGTATGAAAGCCTGCTTTCCAATAAAGCTCCATGGCTATTAAAACCTTTTCCGCAAGCTCTTCTGCAGGAGCTGTGTAGGTATATCTCAATATATCCTTGACCTCGTACCCCTGGCAGCCAGGGTTGTATTTTCTTTGCATTTTTTCCAAATAAGAATCTCTGGATTTTATGCGGTTTTCCACACCTGCCATATCCATTCCTGCCCGCCCTGCTATTGACCTGACTTGCCTTGTAATTTTAGGTTCACACACCGCAGCCCTGATGTAACAGGACATTCCTTTTATCTGAGGCCTGATAACCCCATGATTATACTGCTTTTCTACGGTCAGGCGGTTCCGCCACATTTTCTCCCCGCGCATTGTACCAAATTCCTTTTACATTTTTATCATATCTTTCAGTATATGCACCATTTCCGGAAATTGTGTCTGTAACATTGCCTAATCGGTAAAAATTATCCTGCAGCCGGATATTTATGTAAAAGCGGAGGCCTGAATTCTATGCAGGCCCCCGCTTCTATAATCTCTATTCAAAAAAATCTTCATTAAAATCACGGTCACGATCACGGTCACGGTCACGATCGCAATCACGATCACGATCTCGATCGCGGTCACGCCGACAGCAGTGGCACCGCGGATCATTACAACCTGCCCTAAATCCTGCGCAGAATGCTCTTCTTCTTTCTTCCTCACATTCGTCACGATCGCGCTCATCATCACAATCACGATCGCGGAAATTACGGCATCTGCAGCATCTACAGCATCTGCAGTTACATCCGAAATTATTTCTGCAGCCTCCAAAAAAGCAACACATATTTCACACCTCTCCCTTTTTTAATTGTACTATATTATATGGGACATATAGACAAGATGTGAAAACCGCCGGTTTCCTGACTTTACTCTGCTCCTGCGGCCGTATACAGCGATGGAAATTCTCTTACCGATTCCTCAGTTGTGACTGCATCAGCTGCCTGGCAATCTCTTCCATTCTTGAATGGGTTTTCTCAAAAAAGTACTTATAAGATGAACAGAAATAATTCTGACCAAGATGGCCAGCCTCATCTATTTGACGGTTCCTGCGGCATCCGCCACGACATAGGTATGCGTATTTACAGGTCTTGCACTCTTCTGGTCTATTTAGGGAGGCCTCTACAAACCCACTCTCCAATCCCCTGTTTCCCATCTCCTCAATAGAATCTACCAGGAAATTTCCAATTTTATACTCATCCATTACATAAAAATCACAGGGGTAAACAGATCCATCCGCTTCTATTACATGCTGGATGCTGCAACACCCCTTCATATCACATGCCTCCGGGGGATATCCCATCAAAAGACTGATATAATTTTCAAACTGACGAATGTATGGCTGCTCTCCCTTACATAAATCCAAATACCAAAGATCAAACAGATTTACAAGAAATTTTCCATAAACCTCCGGAGTCAGAGAATACTCCCGACTACCCTTAGGCTCTCCTAATGGATCAAGACAAGCGATATACTGCTGATATCTCCAGTTGTTTTTCTTATAAAATTCATATATTCGAGTAATCCGCTCCGCTGTTCTTCGATTTACAACCGTCAGGATATTATAATCTACCCCTTTTTTGTCAAACATCTCTAGGGTCTTCATAATCTCACCAAAGGAACCTTTGCCCGCTGAATTCTCCCTGTAGGCGTCATGAGTATATTTAATTCCATCCAGGGATACTCCTACCAGGAAATTATTTGCAGCAAAAAACTCTGCCCATTCTTCACCCAGCTGGTAACCATTGGTCTGAATCGAATTCATGACCTTTACATTACGTATATTATACTTCTGCTCAAATTCAAGCAGCTTTTTATAAAAGTCAAGACCCACCAGAGTGGGTTCCCCTCCCTGGAATATAAAATCACACTGTTGCTCACTATAAGCCAGTGTTTTCTTAACGATCTCCTCCAGGGTATCCAAAGACATAAATCCGTAATTTTGCTTTTCCCGATTCTGCATTTCGTCATGATAAAAACAATATTTGCATCTTAAATTACAACTTCCGGAAGCTGGTTTAATCAGTAACTGTATTGGTGGCATACCTTTATCTCCTCACATAACTATGTTTCGTATTCTTGTTTCAGCCAGGATTACCATGCGGCAGTTGGACTTGCAGTGGCCCAGTACGGCCATATAATTATCTTTGTCCAGATTTCTTTATTATACATGACTCTATACAGAAAGTGAATTACTATTTAGCGCTTACCCGATCCATCGCAGTCCTTTATCGTGCAATCCTTTAGGGCAACAAAAAACTACCAGCTAGATATTAATAGCCGGTAGTTCGTCTTAAATTGCTCTTATTAGAAGAATAGCAACCACCAAAATGGAAATCTTGAGTCAAAATCTTGTCTCCTATCGAATTCTTCTCTTCGTTCAGATTCTTGCCTTCTGTCAAATTCCATTCTTCTATCGAATTCTTCACGCATACCTCTTCTGTCGAAACCTCTTCCGCCTATGCTTCTGCCGCCTACGCCTCTTCCATCAGAGCCCATTCTGGGATCAGAACAATCCATATAAATATTCCTGTTTCTATAATTTTATATTGCTAATGTATGCAAGGTTAAATTACTGTGACACCCTATACTAGCTATAAATTTCAATTTTCTTAAATATTTTTTTGTGAGCTTATTATTGAAGCTTCGCATTATAATTCAAACAGCACTTTTATTTTTTGTGCAACAATGTCAGGTGATATATTTGAATTATCAATTTTAATGTAATTATCAAATGGTATTTCCCCGTCATTACTTACTAAACGGTATCTTTCATCATCAACTATTAATCTTTGATTGGAAATAGTAATATCTCGTTTTGATGCCTTATTGCGCAATCTATTTTCAGTAGTATTTCTTTCCAAACGCACTTCTCTTGAAGCGACAAGTTCAACATAGTAAAATTCCGTTTCGTATGGTCTGAATATATCTTTGACGTGCTCAATATAATCCCAATCGGATTTCTGGTCAAATGCCCACATATATGTAAAAATAAGTCCATAATTATTTGATGCTGCATATTCTTCAAATACCACTTCTCTTAAACGAGAAATTATTTTCCCATTGTAGGAGCCAAAAATTTCAATTACCGGCTCAATTGTCATATGATTATGGAACAAACGTAAGTCTGTAATTTTCATCAATTCCTGTCCAACTGTCATTTTTCCTACGGACGCATTTCCAATTAAAAACACAACTTTATTAAAATCATTCTCCCCACATAATATAAAAAATCTATAAATAGAATACCATCCTGCCTACCAACTATCAATAGCAAGGATTCGGGCTAAGCAAAACCAAAATAAGTAGCAACTTTGTGCTTTTATCATAACTTTATACGGTTCAACGTTACGCTTACTTGTTTGCCCTGAACGATTAGGACCTATGCAGACAGAGACAGTTATATTCTAAGTGTGATAATTTATAGAAGCTTGACGACGGTATGATAAATAATTTTCATGCCGTCATTTTCTTGATTGAACAAAATGCAGAACGAAATAACCCGATACATAAAGAAATGGCGTAGCTTAATGCGCTACGCCATACTTCGTTCAAAGACTTTTTTACTAAAGACTTCTTTTAGTGGAGCAGACGGGAGTTGAACCCGTGTCCAAAAACCAATTCCCTGTTCTTCTACTATCATAGTTAGTTTATTGACATTCCCTCCACCGCCCGGGAACTAACACCCTGACAGCTTCAGTAGCTTCATAATACGACCGCATGCTCAAAGCTTTGCATACGTCGTTTCTCACATCGTCGATGCCGGGATCTTAAAGTGTGAGTGCCTTAAGGCCGACAAGCTGCATTAAGCAGCTAATGCTAATTCGTTATTGTTAGCGTTTATATTTAGGTTTGCCATTTAACGCATCGCATGCGGATAGCTTCACCAGCTGCATAGCCCCTGTCGAAACCAGTACTGCCCCTGACTGGTACTCTTCTGGAGAGCATTCTCATACTAACATGAAAGAAATCAATTGTCAAGACCTGTGCAATTCCTGCTGCGATTACCTTGTGGCAACACTGCCTGAAGATTCACCTTATTCCTTTTTTTGGTTTAAAAAATTATTTTGCCTGCAAAGCAGCCATTGTAAAATAGTTATAGGGCTGATTAAAATGTGGCAGGAAGAAGATGTCCGTCAGCTTTAACCGGTCAATGGTTACCTGCTCCTGGATCGCAAGGGAGAACATGTGGATCGCCATGGAAATATCATATTCTGAACATAATTGTGCTCCCAAAACGATGCGGGTCTTCTTATCGTATACGATCCTGATTTTTACCTTGTAATTGTCATGTTCAATAAAGGCCGGTTTTTGAGTATCCTCATAATCCACCGCCGCTGCGTCATATCCCAGCTTTTTGGCTTTTGCATAGCTGATCCCTGTAGAAACCATTTTCAGATTCCAGATGCAGATTCCATTGGATCCCTGAACACCAATGGATTCCAGAGGTGTTCCGCATACGTTATGAGCTGCCACGATTCCGGACCGCACGGCATTGGTAGCCAGAGCAATGTAGTTTGTCTTTTGGATGGAGTTGTCAAAAACAGTTGCACAATCGCCGATGGCATATACATCCGGCTGGCTGGTCTGCTGCTGCTTGTCAACGAGAAACGCCCCGTTGCAGAACAGTTCAAGATCATCCTTGCCTAACCGGTTGTTAGGTTTAAAACCGATTCCCAGTACTACCATATCAGCATGGTATTCATTTTTGTCAGTGACCACTTTTTCCACTTTGCCGTTACCTTCAAGCTTAGTCACGATTTCATTATAAACCAGTTTAATGCCATGGCTTGATAAGTTTTCGGACATGATATCGGAAAACTCCTGATCATAATAGCTTGACAGACAGGTGTGCATATTGTCGATTAAGGTGACATTCTTTCCAACACGGCGGAATGCTTCCGCCAGTTCAACGCCGATGTACCCTGCCCCTACAACCACGATATCTTTCAAGGCATCGTTATGCAGCTTGTCAATGACATCTTTCGCATTCTGAAATAATTTCACAAATTGAACGTTGTCCAGTTCTTTTCCTTCAATATTAGGAGAAATTGGAAGAGAACCGGTTGCAAGGATCAGCTTATCGTATTCCTGCTGGTATCTCTGGCCATACTTTCCCTCTGCGAAAACAATCTTTTTATCATAATCAATGCGCTCTACTCTTGTTTCCATGTAGACCTTTGCACCCTTTTTTTCAAAAATATCTTTGCTGCAATAAAACAGGCCTTCGGATGAATGAATCTGCTCACCGATCCAAAGAGCCATGCCGCAGCCTAAAAAACTGATATTATCATTGGAATCAAATATAACAACTTTGTTGTCTTTATAATTATCTAAGATTGTGTTGATAGCTGCCGTACCGGCATGGTTTGCTCCAATTACCACAATACGTTCCATAAATAGCCTCCTAAAGAATTGTTTTTCTTGATTATATCACATCGTTAAAACAAAAACAATTATTATTATTGAAATGGCGATCTTTTTTTTTAATACAATCTTACTTGTTACAGATCATCCACCAGAGCGCTGCTTTTCGCATATGCCGTGCTTTTCGCTTCAAAAAAATCTGTTTTGATCAGATTGGCATTGCTGTACTGGTTAACCCATAACATGCTTTCCGGCTCCCTGTCATGACCCTCATAAATCCGCTCCCAGCCGAGACTTGCACAGCGTAAGTTTCCAAGATACATGATATAGTCCGTGATCATTTCTTTTGTAAGTCCGGGAACTTCATCTCCGATGGCATAGCAGCCCCAGGCGATTTCCTGCTCACAGCCTTCCCTGATCATATTCCGGTAAACCACCACCCGTTCCCTGGTAAACAGTTCCGGCTCTTCCTTCTCAAGTTCCAGAATAATATTTCGGAACAGCCATAAATGAGTGTTCTCATCTCTATTAATGTAACGGATCTCCTGAGAGGAGCCGATCATTTTATGATTCCGTCCTAGGTTATAGAAAAACATGAATCCGCTGTAAAAATACACACCCTCCAGAATAAAATTAGCCACAACTGCCTTCATAAATGCAAACGCGCTCTTGTCCTTTTGGAATTCATTATACAGGTCACCGATAAAGGTATTGCGTGCAAGAAGATGAGGGTCACTCTTCCACTGATAGAGCACCTCATTCCGAGTCTGAGGTTCGCAGATGGTATCCAGCATATAACTGTAACTCTGACTGTGCACCGCCTCCTGGAAGGTTTGAATGGAAAGGCAGAGATTGATCTCATTGGCAGTCACATATTCTCCTAGAGCCGGCAGATTAGCGGTCTGGATGCTGTCCAAAAACACCAGGAAGGATAATATCTTATCATAAGCTCTACGTTCTTCGGGACTTAATAAGGGATAATCCTTCCTGTCCCTGCTTAGATTAATTTCTTCAGGAATCCAGAAATTATTCATGGCCTGCCGGTACCAATCACTTACCCAGGTGTATTTCATATTGTTAAAATCATTGAGGTTTGTGGTATTGCCGTTGATCATCCGCCGTTTTCTCACCTCAATTTCCCCATCCGGATGAAAAAGGGGTCTTTTTTTTTAATTGTTCCATATCGTTTTCTCCGCATTCTCTTGTTTTATTATTCCCAACCGTTTTTTAGCTGGAGCAGGCCTCGCATTCATCCACTTCCAGACTTTTGGAACGGACGTAGTAAATGGTTTTCACACCCTTTTCCCAAGCCAGGATATAAAGCTCCAGCACCTGACGAAGGGTGTAGTCATTGGTAATATAAAGGTTCATGCTCTGGGCCTGGTCCACATGGCGCTGGCGGATACCCGCCGCCCTTACGGACCACCTCTGGTCTATATAATGGGCATTTTTATACTTCCAAAATGTTTCAGGCGTTAAATCCGGGGCTACCCGGGGAACCAAACCGTTCTTTTTCTCCTCCAGATAATACCGATTCATGACAGGGTCAAGCCCGGCCGTGGTACCTGCGATCATGCTGGTGCTGCTGGTTGGTGCTATGGCGATGAGCCAGCCGTTTCTCATGCCATGGGCTGCCACCTTTTCCCGAAGGTGCATCCACTCTTCAGAGCAATAGCCCCGTTTATCAAAATATGCCCCTGTCTGCCATTCGCTTCCTTCATACAGATCATAGCTTCCTTTTTCCTCTGCAAAATCACAGCTTGCTTCAATTGCCGCATAATTAATTGCTTCAAACACCTTATCAGTAAATTCAAGATGCTCTTCTGACTCCCAGGAGATCCCGTTCTTAGCCAGCATGTGATGATATCCGCTTATCCCAAGTCCCACCGGGCGATAGCGGAGGTTGGTGACCTTTGCATAGGGCACTGGGAAAAAATTTAAATCGATTACATTGTCCAAAGCACGGACCGCACTTCTTGTAAGCTCGGTCAGCTCTTTGGTATCCTTAAGATCAATATTCCCCAGGGAAAGGCTGGCCAGGTTGCACACAACAAAGTCTCCCGGCTTTGTTACGGTGACCACCACGGTCTCCCCGTCCACGGTCTGGATCTGCTGGTCCACCTGTTCCACCCCGCTCATATTCTGAGCAATTTCCGTACATAAGTTGCTGCTGTAAATGATGCCGCTGTGGCTGTTTGGATTGGCTTCATTGACGATATCCCGGTTAAAGGTAAAGGGCGTTCCTGTTTCCACCGCGCTCTTTAAAACCAGGCGGATGATATCTTTAATGGGAATGATCCGCTTATGGATACGGCTGTCATTCACACAGTCCAGATATCGTTCCTCCCACTGGGCTCCATAAGAATCCTCCAGTGCCCAGCCCTTTACTGTCAGAATCTCATGAGGACACATTAAGTACCAGTCCCCTTCTATGTTCTCCTTTGCCTGTTTCCAAAACAGGTTGGGATAACAAACCGCCGGAAAAACATCATGGGCCTTCATGCGGTCGTCTCCGTTATTGGTCCTGAGAGTCAAAAACTCCGGAAGGTCCTTGTGCCAGACATCTAAGTAAACTGCCACAGCTCCCTGCCGTACCCCCAGCTGGTCCACTGCCACTGCCGTATCATTGGCCAGCTTGATCCACCGGATCACTCCTCCCGCAGCGCCCTTAAAGCCGCGGATCGTACTCCCTGCGGCACGGACTTTTCCGAAATAAAGGCCCATGCCTCCTCCGAACTTACTGACCTTTGCAAAGCTGTCAATGCTTCGGTAAATGCCATCCAGACTGTCCGGTACGGTATCGATAAAACAGGAGGAAAGCTGATGATAAGGCTTTCTGGCGTTTGAAAGGGTGGGCGTAGCCATGGTAACCTTTAAAGTGCTGAGCATATCATAAAACCGTTTTACCCAATGATCCCGGTCAACCCTTTCCAGCATGGCAAGATGCATGGCAATTCCAAGAAACATTTCCTGGGGAGTCTCTAAAGGCTCATTCCGGCGGCTGCGGATCACATACCGGTTAAGCAACAGTTCCAGCCCGGAATAATTGAACAGGTGGTTTCTGCTATGATCCAGATAGCCTTCATACCGATCAATTTCTTCTTTTTTGTAATTTTCCAGAATGTAGTCCCCATAAAGCCCGTCTTCTGTCAGGAAACATATTTTATCATAAAAGCTGCCAATCTTTCTCCGGTCCAGCTCTTCCTTTAACCTGGTTTCATAACGCAGCATGGAAAGCCTTGCCCCTATATACTCCCAGTTCGGCGCCTCCTGGGTCGTCAGCTCTACAGCCGCCTGGATGAGCGCCTCGAACCGTTCTCCAAGGCTCATATTTTTCTTACAAAACCCTGTAAATTTTACGGAGAGGTGATCCAGATCATATGGTGCCAAATCCCAATCCTTACGGATTCCCTCTAAAACGCCTATGAGCTCTGGTACCTCTTTAAAATATTCCAGGATTTCCTGTTTTCCATCTGTCTTGTCCATTTATAATTCCCGCCATTCCATGTTTTATATTAGTATCAATAACTGTTATTGAATCTCATATGTAAAAATATACCACAACATATAGTTAATTTCAACCACCGAAGCACAAAATATTCGTTTTCAGACTATTTCCCTTTTTTATTATTACCAAACAAAAGCTGTTAAATTAATTAGTCAATGGGATATTCGCAATCCGCTTCGCTACTTGATTCGGTTAAAAAAACGCCTGAAATCTCACAAAGTAAGACTCCAAGCGTTTCCATTAAGAGGAAAATCTTTATCTCGCACCGCGCACATAAGGCTTCCCAAGGCTTTCCGGCCCATGATTTTTGTGGGCGGAGCCCAGCAGGGCCGCCAATGTGATCAGATAAGGAAGCATGGACAATGCCTGCGAAGGAAGAGGAACTCCCACTGCCTGAAGACGGATCTGCAGCGCATTGGCAGAGCCGAATAAAAAGGCAGCTCCCAGCATTCCAAAGGGAAGATAACGCCCCAGGATGACAGCCGCCAAAGCAATGTATCCTCGGCCGGAGGTCATATTTTCCGAAAAGTTCCCCACCTGTACCAAAACCAGATAAGCACCGCCAATCCCGCCCAGAACTCCGTTTAACACCATGGAAATGTACTGGTACCGGTAAACCGGTATCCCGGCTGAATCCGCGGCACGAGGGCTTTCACCGATGGAAGCAAAGGAAAGCCCGGTATTTGTTTTCTTATAAAAAAACGATACTCCCATGACCAGAAAATAGATCAGATAAGTTAAAATATCCTGATTAAAAAGAGCATTGCCAATGAGTGGAATGTCGGCAAGCAACGGTATCCGCAATTTTATTAAAGGTTCGATCTGCTGGTAGGACTGTCCCCCTGACATCAGTTTATACAGGAAGCTGGTGACGCCAAGTATAAAAATATTAATGGCGATCCCGCTGACCGACTGATCCTTAGAGAGCCTGATCGACAGAACTCCATGAAGCATACTGACAGCCGCTCCGCCCGCCATACCGCAAAGTAGCCCTACAAGAATACTCCCCGAAAAAAATGTGCCTGCAAAGGAGAAAAAAGCCCCGGAAAGCATGACGCCCTCCATTCCGATGTTTAATATTCCGCACTTTTCCGATATCGTCTCCCCTAGCCCTGCGTAGGCAAGAGGCACAGCCATCCGCACGGCTGCCGACAAAAAGGCAGACAGGAAGCCGACAGTTAAGATCTGCTGCATCATTTATTTTCCCTCCTTTGCTCTCATTTTTCCGGTCAGAAGTTCCCTGCCCAGGATAAGCAGTACAATAAATCCAATCAGAAAATCTACAATCGCAGAGGGAACTCCCATCTGCCTTTGCATGGAGTTTGCCCCAACTTCCAAAGCCGCAAATAAAACGGAAACCAAAAGTACGCCGCCCGGATGGTTAAAGGCCAAAAGAGTTATGAGGATTGCCGTATAACCGCAGCCTCCTGAAATTCCTTCAAGCAGCTTTTTCTGGACTCCAAGTACCTCCACAGCTCCTGCGATTCCTGCAAGGCCTCCGCTTAATACTGCTGACAGGATTATATTCTTCACCACAGAAATACCGCTGCATGCTGCTGCCCGTTTATTAAAGCCCACGGCTTTGAATTCATAGCCTGAGGTGGTCTTTTCCATGAGAAACCATACAAAAAACACAGCTCCAAGGGCTATAAAGATACCTGTATGAACTCTGGTTGGCTTTAAAAAACGTAAAAGTGTGACAGATGCATCTATTTTTTCAGATTGTGGAATGCTTCCCGCCGGATCCATGAGAAAGGTACGGACAGCGATACCCAAAAGATTCATAGAAATATAATTAAGCATAATGGTGCAGATGATTTCTGATATTCCAAGCTTAGCTTTTAATATGGCTGCTATAAGAGCCCATAAGCCGCCGAAGAGAAAGCCGCATCCAATGGCAAGGATAATCCGAAAAACTCCCGGGACTCCGGTGGCATTTAGAGCCACCCAGGCAGACGCAAGGGCTCCTATGTAGAATTGTCCTTCTGCACCAATATTAAAAAAACCGGTCCGAAAGGCCACCGAACATCCAAGTCCGGTGAGAATCAAAGGAGTCGCTTTTACAAATACTTCTCCGAAGCCGCTTGCATTGCCAAAGATTCCGTTAAAAAACATCCGACCTGCCGTAAGAGGATCGGCACCTGACAATAGGATAAGGATGGCTGCCATAGCAATGGAAAGGAACGCAATCTCCGTCACTTCTATTGCCTTCCACTTTTTCATGTGATTCATGGCCTTCCTCCTTCTTCCGTTACTCCGCCCATGTAAAGTCCGATTTTAAATACATCCGCTTCTTCCCTGTTAAGGATCCCCATGATCCGTCCTTCAAACATTACTGCAATCCGGTCACTTAAAGTAAGGATCTCATCTAGATCGGCAGAAATGAGTAAAACGCTTTTTCCCTGGTTCTTCTGCCTGATTAAGGTCTGATGGACAAATTCCGTTGCTCCGATATCCAATCCTCTGGTAGGCTGGCTGGCTACAATGAGCCTGGCCTCTTTTGATATCTCACGGGATAAGATCACCTTCTGCTGATTTCCGCCGCTCATAAGCTTTACCGGCGTCCTTGTCCCACTTTTTCCTGAAGTACGTATTCCATACTCTTCAATGGCTTCTAAAGCACGGTTCTCTGCCTTTTTATAATCCAGAATCCATTTCTTTGAAAAAGGCAGCCGGTTGTAGGTACGCAGAATCATATTTTCTGTTACCGTCATGTCCACAACCAGACTATCCATGTGACGGTCATCGGATATATAGGAGATGCCCTTATGGAAACGCTCCCTCACAGATCGGCTGTCAATGGCACTCCCATCAAAGGAGATGTTTCCCTCCGTATGCTTACGGATTCCCGTGATAACCTCGGCAAGCTCCTTTTGCCCGTTTCCTTCCACTCCGGCGATTCCAAGGATCTCCCCCTTATAAACCGTAAGGCAGATATGATCCAGCGCCATTTTACCAGCCCGCTTTTTTGATAAAGAAACGCCTTCCAAGCTTAATGCTGCTTCCTTTGATGTTTTTTTCCTGTCTTCTGTTTTAGGGGAAAGCGGCCTGCCGATCATGTAGGCAGATAATTCCTCGGGTGTGGTATTTAATGTGACCAGATTCTTAACTGATTTTCCATCCCTTAGGATCGTAACCCTTTCGCTGATCGCCATGATCTCACTTAGGCGATGGGTAATGATGATGATACCATGTCCCTCATCCTTTAACCGTCTTAGCACATGAAAGAAATTTTCTGTTTCCTGAGGGGTTAGAACGCCTGTGGGTTCATCTAATATAAGCAGGTCTGCTTTCCGGTACAATGCCTTTAAGATCTCCACCCTCTGCTGTTCTCCTACGGACAGGCTGCCAACCAGTTCATCAGGCTTAACAAAAAGGCCGTATTTTTCCGCCAGAGAGCAGATCTCTTCTGAAGCCTGCTTTCTGTCAAGGACCTCTTTTTTACCGCCGGAACCCAGAATAATATTGTCAAGCACTGTCATCCGGTTTACAAGTGAAAAATGCTGATGGACCATGCCGATTCCATGGCTTATGGCATCTGCAGGAGACTTAAACCGAACCGATTCTCCTTTATAGAAGATTTCCCCGCCATCAGACTGGTATATGCCGAATAATATGTTCATCAGCGTAGTCTTTCCGGCTCCGTTCTCCCCAAGCAGGGCATGAATTTCCCCTTTTTCCACGGAAAGGGTTACGTCCTCATTGGCATACACTCCGGAAAATGCCTTTGTAATATGTTTCATTTCCAATAATGGCATAAGAATGCTCCCTATCTGATCTTTGTATCACATGGTACTGAAAATTCTCCGGCTGCAATAGCTGATACCTTTTTCTCAATCTCCGCCTTCACCTCATCCGGTACTTCGGCCTCCAGTTCGTGGTATGAAGCGATGCTCACTGCGCCTTCCTTCATGCCCAGATCATAGATTCCTCCAGCAAAGCTTCCGTCTGCCACCGTCTGAAAAGCTGTTTCGATTACATTGGGAATATGATATACGGAAGAAGAAAGAACGGTCTCCGGAGCCAGTCCATTCTGATCATAGGAATCCCCGGTTGCATAAACTTTTGCTTCCTTTGCCGCATTGATGGCCCCTGTACCGGATTCATTCGCACAATGGCCGATGACATCGGCTCCATTGTCGATCATAGCCTGAGCGGCTTCTTTTCCCAGAGCCGTATCCGTAAAAGAACCGGTCCATGCAGTCTGGACTTCAATGTCAGGCTTTACGGACTTTGCACCATCTTCAAAGCCATTCATGATTTTAACAAGGGATGCGCCTTGAATCGGTCCTACAAAACCAATCTTATTGCTTTTTGACATTCCTGCTGCAAGCATTCCCATGATGTAACCGCCTTCTTCGCATTTGGTGACATAGGAGGCCACATTGTCAGCAGAAACCTCTCCCTCTGTCACAATGAATTTGGTATCCGGATACTGTTCTGCCACTTCTACGGCAGGATCACCGAACTCGTAGCCGTGGCCGATCACCACATCAAAACCATTGGCGGCATAATCGGCAAATGCGGCTTCAATGTCATCAGGAGTCAGATTTTCCGTATAGGCGGTCTCACAGCCATAATCGGATTCCAGAAGCTTTAATCCTTCATAAGCGGACTGGCACCAGCCCATGTCATTTGCCGCACCGGAAAGGCAAAGTGCTACCTTGAACGTTTTAGAAGTTTCGGATGTTTTAGAAGTATCAGATGATACAGATGTATTAGGGGTCTCTGTTTTTGTCTCTGTCTTTTTACTGCAGCCAGCTAAGGATGCAGCCGCCATGGAAGCAGCAAGAGCCAGGGCTGCTAATTTTTTTAAGTTTTTCATAATGATTCTCCTCTCTTGTTGTCAATTCCTTCGTTGTGCTAAGGTTTCATTATCCGGATCTGCGTATGGGTGATATAATTGGAGCTTTGGTTTTCCACAAACTGATCCAGAATATTAAAATTAATGGTTAGATCTTCAAATTCCAAATCCGGTCTTGCGTTTCGGATCCGCTCAATGGTAGCAGGTACCGTTTCATAAGAGCCCAGGTGATAGCCGCATAGAAAATCGCCTGTAGGAATTTTACGGATCTGATCCTTTCTGATCGTCTCCGGCAACGGTTCGCCGGAGGGATATAAATAGGCACCGAAATATTTTCCTTCTCCCTGATAAAAGGCGATGGTAGGATAAAAATAGAAGGAATTCTGCCGATAGATCATCTCTTCTTCTCCAATGGCAAGATAGGCCCTGTCTTCAAAATGGCGGATGGTGATCTCATCCGTACGGATATTTTCCATCTCTTCTTCAATAAAACGAAGCTTTCTCTGAATGGCCTCATCAATGGAAATCAGCTCCATCCACTGCCTGTGAAGCTCCTCTGAACGCTGCTTTAAGGAATCCAGAGCGGAACCGGCATGCTGTGTACTCCGCTGCTTTGTGATTTCCTCCAGGGAGTATCCAAGCTTTCGCATGTAACATATGGTTGCCAGCTCATAAATCTGGTCAAACTCATATTTTCTCCTGCCGTTTTTCATATCCCGCATTCTTGGTTTAAATATGTCTATGCTGTCATAATAATACAGGGTCTGTATATTCAGCCCGAAAAGAGATCCCATCTCTCCAATGGATAAAAATTCCTTCAAACCGTTTTCCTCAACTTTCTATGATCAGGCGGCTTATAAAAACGGACGGAATGCCTCACTTGGCTTACGTATCACTCTGGTGCAGACCGCCTCTCCTTCAGAAGCCAGCCGCTTCTCGTCCACTCCAGTGATCACGCCATCCTTATAAACCACTTTTCCATTAATCATAGTGAGCCATACGTTTCCTGTCAAGCCAACCCTTGCAAGGAGATTCTTGGGATCATGGATTGCTCCTGCAAGCTCCAGGGCTTCTGCATCTATCATAAATAAATCGGCTGCCTTTTCCGGTTCCAGAGAGCCCAGATCCGGTCTTCCCAGAGTCTTTGCTCCATTGATGGTTGCGATTTTTAACATATCATAGGCAGACGCACAGCCGCCTCTTTCCTTTGTATGATAAGTCTGCATCATATAAGCAGAGCGAAGGGCATCAAGAAGATTGGAGCTGTCATTGGTTGCGGATCCGTCACAGCCAAGGCTTATAAGAACTCCGGCCTCCTGCATGGCCTTAATATCAAGAATCGGGAAGCCTCCCAGCACAGCCGGCGTAGGACAATGGGAAATCCCGGTTCCAGTTTCAGCAAGCAGCTTGTATTCTTCGGGAAGCACTTCCCAGTTATGTGCATACCAGACGTCTTCTCCTATAAAGCCGATATCCCTGCACCATTCCAGAGTGCGTTTTCCATAGCGGGCCTTGATCCCTTCCGTCTCCCCTTCCCCTAAATGGGTATGCATCCGCACGCCCATACCTCTGGCTGCGGCAACGGTTTCAATAAATGTTTCCGGTCTGCAATTAATTGGCTGGCAGGGTGCCATGACGATCTGCTGCATGGAATAAGGACCCGGATCATGATAGAGACGGATAAGCCTTTCGCAATCTTTTAAGAATTCATCGGTGGTCTCCAGCATATTGTCTGGAATCGAGCTTCCTTCGCTCCTTGAAAGCGTGTTGCTGCCCCTCCCTGCATGATAGCGGATTCCCATAAGATTTGCTGCTTCCATCTGCTTATCCACCGGATCCTTGCCGGTTTTCTTCGTATAACAGTACTGGTGGTCAAAGGCGCAGGTGCAGCCGTGCTTGATTAAATCGGCAAAAGCCGTAAGAGTGGAATAATAAATGACATCATTGTCAACGATCTGAAAAATCCGGTAGATCTTATCGATCCAGTCCATGACTGTCAGATTCGGATAATCAATGGTGATCAGATTCCTTACAAAGGTCTGAAAGAAGTGATGATGAGTGTTGATTAGTCCCGGGTAAACAAATTTTCCTGATCCGTCAATGACCTGTGCGCCTTCTTCCTTTATCCCGGGGCCTATTGACAAAATCTTAGGCCCTTCAATCAGGATATCGGTGTCTTTGTACACATGGTCATGTTCATCGCAGGTTATAATTGCTTTGGCATTTTTTATCAATATTTTTGAAACCATGTTATCCCTCCATTTTCAGTACGGCATCATGCCGTCGTTTAAATCGAGGTCATTATATATCCTATAGTGACTATAGGTTCAAGCTTGAAACGTCAATTCATTGATTAAAAAAATTTATAATCATTTTGTAATTTTCTTATAAGCGTACATTCCATACTTATATGCCGCCAAAAGCCCCTCCCGATTCTTTTAAATCCAGTTCTCCAAAAAGGCTGTCAACCACTGCTCTGTAATCTGCAAGGTGCTGGGACTTTTTAATCTTTTTCCCATGTTTTTCACCGCTGTCAAACATCTGGATCATATATGCCCACAGCTCTTTCATCTTAAATAAGACATTGCGGTCCCCGGATATGATCTCTTCATAACCCATAAGAATCTCGTCATGAAAGGCTTTTAGCTGCCTTTTATCCATTTTCTCCCCATCTCTCATTTCCCCTGCAAGACCAGGATTGGCAACCAATCCTCTTCCAAGCATGATATGGTCTATGGAAGGAAACACTGTGGTGAATTTCTCATAATCTTCCGCTGAAAACAAGTTTCCATTGTAGCACAGAGGATTTTTGCTTAAAGAGACAGCCTCTTTCATCACGTTCCAATTCGGTTCATTCTTGTAGTAGTCCTTTTGGACCCTTGGATGAATAATCAGTTCTTCGATCGGATATTTATTATAAATTTCCATGAGTCTCCCAAATTCCTCCGGGCTGTCCTTTCCAATCCTGGTCTTTACGGATATCTTCATATCCAGGGCAGAAAATATCTGATCAAAGAATATTTGAAGCAGCTCCGGTTCCCCAAGAAAGCCGGATCCCCGGCCCTTCGTAACGACTGTGGGAGAAGGGCAGCCCAGATTTAGATTCACCTCTTCATATCCGAATTGTTTTAGTTCATTTGCCGCCCATATAAAATCTTCCCCTTTATTGGTGAGAATCTGAGGAATCACATGCAGTCCTACGTTATGCTCTGGCAGAAAGTCATTTTTTTCCCTGGAGGCAAACTTCCGGTTCTGTGTGGGCACAATAAAAGGCATGACATATACATCTACCTGCTTAAAAAACTTGTGGTGAGCGTTCCGGTAAACATAGCCGGTGATCCCCTCCATGGGGGCAAAATAATATTTCATGTTTCAGTCTCCATTTTCTATTATTCTTTATCGGTACATTTTACCACAATAAGCGACAAATTCATAGAAGACCATTTACAGAATCTGCCAAAGAGTGTTATAATGTTAGGCAAAAAGCCATTATTCTGGAGGATCGATCATGACACAATTAAAGAACTTACTGCCTGCAGCCGCCAAGGCCCTTTTACTTGCTGTTCTTATTTCCACCACCTCCTCTTCCGTCTCATGGGCAGAAGAAGAAATCGGGCCGGCCTTTGCACCTCCGGTAACCAAAACAATGACACCTGAAATAGGACCGGGCATGCGAAACAACAACTCCAACTTTATCGTAGTTCTGGATCCGGGACACGGAAAGACAGGCGGGCATTATTCCGGCTGCAACTTTGTATATAATGGAGTTACCTATTATGAAGATGAAATCACCATGAAGATCGCTACTTATACAAAGCAGTATCTGGAACAGTTTTCCAATTATACGGTTTATTTAACTAAGGACAGCGCAGAAGTCACCATCCCTCTGGATCAGCGGGCCGCCTTTGCCGCCTCCGTGCAGGCAGATCTTTTCGTAAGCCAGCATGTAGACTCGGCTTTAGGAAACGGTACCGTGAAGAATGCTTACGGAGTAAGCTCCATGGCCCCCAGAACCGGCCGCTTTAATAACGACCTGGCTCTCCAGTCCCAGGAAGCCGCTAATACGATCTTAAAGCAGTTAAATGGTCTGGGACTTAACAATCGTGGACTGATCCTGCGGGATTCAGAGAACGGAACATTATTCCCCGATGGAAGCCAGGCCGATTATTATGCGATTCCCCGCTATTCCCAGATGTATGGAATCCGAGGCTTTATCATTGAACACGGCTTTTTAAACCATACCAGCGACTTGACCCTGTTTCTTTCAACAGAGGAACAATATAAGGCACTGGGTGAGGCAGATGCAAAAGGAATTATGGAATATCTGCAAAAAGCAGGTAAATCTACATTTGTCCAGACAGCACAAAACACTCAGACAGCCCAGAATACCAACAACCAGAACGAAGGGGCGGTTACTCCTCCCTCTGTCACCGGAAGCAATGGCCCAGGTGTGAACTAAGCGCTTACGATCAATTTCTGCAAATGAATAACGCCAATGGCAGCAAGAAGTCCTTGCCCCTCATTCGTGAGGGGCAAGGAGCTCTTTTTGTCTCTATCCAAAAGAAATAATAAATTTACTATTAACGCAGATAATAATCCAGCAAGTTCCGAATATTATCATTATTAGAAAACCACTGTTTATTTCGACATAATACTTGGCCAAAATGCACCTTTATTTAGTAAATTCAATTATTTTTTTGTTGAATATATATATAATTTGGTACTATAATGAAATCATCAAAATATTATACTGGAGGTATGAAGTAATGGATGCAATTTATTTTGTATCAATGGGGTCATTGTTGGGGATTATCTTTGCCTGGGTCATGTTCCTTCGTGTTAAAAAGCAACCGGAAGGCACCTCGGAAATGGCCCGGATCTCTGAAGCAGTCAGAAAAGGGGCAAATGCCTACTTGAAACGGCAGTATTCAGGGGTTGCAATATTTTTTATTGCTGTTTTTTGTATATTACTCATTATGGCATTTAACGGTTTCCTAAGCTTTTTTACCCCGTTTGCGTTTTTAACGGGCGGCTTTTTCTCAGGTCTTTCCGGATTCATTGGCATGCGTACTGCAACTATGGCTAACTGCAGAACTGCTGAAGGAGCTTCAAAAAGTTTGAATAAGGGACTCCAGGTAGCATTCTCAGCCGGTTCGGTTATGGGATTTACGGTAGTCGGGCTTGGTCTTTTGGATCTTTCAATTTGGTATTTTATTTTAAACGCAGCTTTTCAGCATCTTCCTGTAGAACAACGCATTACGGAAATCACAGCGAATATGCTGACCTTTGGAATGGGTGCTTCCAGTATGGCCCTCTTTGCCAGGGTTGGCGGCGGTATCTTTACCAAAGCAGCAGATGTGGGGGCTGATCTTGTCGGTAAGGTAGAAGCCGGTATTCCAGAGGATGATCCGCGTAATCCGGCTGTTATCGCCGATAATGTAGGTGATAATGTAGGTGACGTAGCCGGAATGGGCGCTGATCTCTACGAATCTTATGTGGGCTCTATTGTATCAACTGCAGCTCTTGCGGTTGCTGCTGGATACGGGGTTAAAGGCGTGTCTATACCGATGCTGCTGGCAGCGCTTGGTGTTGTCGCATCCGTCATTGGTACCTTTTTTGTTAAGACAGAGGAAGGCGCCTCTCAGAAGAACCTTCTCAAAGCCCTAAGAACCGGTACTTATATTAGTGCGGCAATTATTGTTGTTGCAGCGTATTTTATAATAAAGATGATGCTTCCCGGTCATATGGGACTTTATGCAGCCGTTCTTTCAGGACTAATTGCAGGTGTTTTAATCGGAGCCATTACAGAATATTACACATCAGATACCTATAGCCCAACAAAAAAATTAGCGGAATCCAGTGAAACAGGAGCCGCAACCGTAATCATCAGCGGATTATCCCTTGGCATGCTTTCTACTGTCGCACCGGTAATAATCGTAAGTATTTCCGTCCTTGTAAGTTACTATTGTTCCGGAGGTGCAAATGATTTTAATCTTGGACTTTACGGCATCGGTTTATCTGCTGTCGGAATGTTATCCACTTTAGGTATTACACTGGCTACGGATGCTTACGGACCAATCGCTGACAATGCCGGAGGCATTGCTGAAATGACACATATGGATGCTTCCGTAAGACAGAGAACAGATGCACTGGATTCCCTTGGCAATACCACTGCTGCCACTGGAAAAGGATTTGCTATCGGTTCCGCTGCTTTGACCGCTCTAGCCCTGATTGCTTCCTATGTTGATAAAGTACATCAGATCCAACCGGATCTAAATCTGGATTTAACCATAACCAATCCGAAGGTGCTTGTAGGATTGTTTATTGGCGGTGTATTACCGTTCCTATTTGCTGCTCTTACCATGGAGGCCGTAGGCAAAGCCGCACAGTCCATCGTATTGGAAGTCCGCCGTCAATTTAAGACCATAGCCGGTATTATGGAAGGAAAAGCGGAACCGGATTATGCCTCCTGTGTTGATATGTGTACAAAGTCGGCGCAAAAGCTGATGATCGCACCGGCCATGATAGCCGTTATTATTCCTATTGTCATTGGCTTATTATTAGGGCCGGAAGGCGTATGTGCTCTTCTTGCCGGCAATACCGTTACCGGATTTGTTCTTGCTGTCATGATGGCGAACTCCGGAGGCGCATGGGATAATGCAAAGAAGTATATTGAACAGGGCGCACATGACGGAAAGGGTAGCAGCCAGCATAAAGCTGCGGTCGTAGGCGATACGGTAGGTGATCCATTCAAGGATACTTCCGGACCATCCATCAACATTCTCATTAAGCTTACTTCCATGGTTTCTATTGTATTTGCATCACTTGTTCTGGCCTTTCATTTATTATAAAATAAAATTCATGCTCACCTATAGCTCCCCTAATTCCCCTTAATCAGAGAGGAATTAGGGGAATCTTTCAGTACCATCAGACTCATTCCTGCCCGCAGCAGCCGAAAGGTGCGCAGGGCAGCTCCCCGGTACAGCTCCATAGACCGCTCCATGGCCTCCTCCACAGGCATTGCCCCTTGTATGGTGGTTAAAATGCTTTCTATTCCATAGTCATAGATTGCTTCTGCACCTTCTCCCATGCTTCCTACAATGGCAACTGCCGGAATTCCTTTGGCTTTGCATCTCATACCGATGCCACTGGGTACTTTGCCAAAAGCGGACTGCCAGTCCATTCTGCCTTCCCCTGTAATAACCAGATCCACACCATCTGTTTCGCTATGTATGATCGATCTCATTTCAACTTTATAGCAGGAACTTATATCCTATTTTCTATTTTCATTATTGCTTTTCTCTGATACAATAACAAAATAGCTGATTTTTAATTAATAATGCTCCATCTTCTTTTTCAATATAAGTTTTTACCACTTTCAGGTTATAATTATATCTTTAGTTATGTTTTTTATCCAATAACCCTTTCCTACTTTTATTATAGCCAATTCTTATAATCAAAATAGTACAACAAAAGAAAGCAGGCCTTCTATGGACATCAGATATCTGGAATATATCCTTGCTCTGGCTGAAACCGGCAATATGACGAAAGCCGCCAAAAAGCTATACGTATCACAACCCACACTCAGCCAGTTTCTTACCAAACAGGAAATGGAGCTGGGAACGCCGCTGTTTCAAAGATCCAACGGCACCTATACGCTCACGCCGGTAGGAAGCCTCTATGCTGAATATGCAGAAAAAGTAATCTTCTTAACGGACAATCTGGCAAAAGACATAAAACGTGTGTCCAATTCCAGCCGTATCCGCATCGGTACCTCAGCTTCCAGTGCCAGGCATATGCTTTCCTGTATCCTGGCAGATTTTCGTCAATATTATCCCAAAGTGGAATTGGTTCTGTCAGACGATAACCTGGACTCTATGAGTAATTTTATATCAAGAGGGGAGATCGACCTTGCTTTTGTGACCGCTAATTCTCTGGAGCAATACAAGGGGCAGAGCATCGAGCTTAAGAAGGAGGAGGTTGTATTTGCTGCGCCCAGTCTCCATCCTTATTGCCAGAAAGTAAAAGGAAACCACCGGCATTCCCTTACCAGTGCACAGCTGCTGGAACATTTCCATAACACCCCCTTCATTTTGCAGCATAAAGGATCCTGTATCCGATATTTGATAGAAGATTTCTTTGATAAGCAGGATTTTAACCCAACCATTGCCTGCATGACCTCTCAGGCCCAGTCCATCTGTGACATGATTTCCAGCAATATCGGAGTAGGTTTTATTCCTGTCGGGTACCATATTCCATATAAGCAAATTACCAGTTTTTCATTGGATCCTAAGCTATATAGAATCCATTCGATTCTTTATCGAAAAGATTTATACATGGCTCCACCTCACAAATGCCTGATCGAACTGGCACAGACATATGTGAATACCAGTCGTAACCAATCTTAACCAATCAGTACAGAAATCAAAAAGGAAATGCCTGATACTTGTAAAAGTACCTGGAATTTCCTTTTTACATTTTACTCTGTTTGAGCCAGGATCTGCCAGGAATCCACCTTCTTTCTTACGTGGTATTCTTTTCCTGCTGCATTTCCGGCTGATGCAGAAGACTGTTTCGTTCTTGTGATAATCAGCTCATCGCCTTCGGCAGAATTCAATGCAAAGAATTCTTTGTCCTCTTCCCGATACGGATAAAGCAAAGATGCGATTCTATGGCTTAATTGGGGCTTTTCTGTTGTTGCCTTTATGTGCCACTGCATATTCATGCCTTCGGTTTCATTTGGATTCACGCCTTCAAATTGATTTGTCTGTTCAAGAACCATAGAACTGCCAGTAAATAAAACATCTACCCCCGTCCCCTGATGGCTGCTGGAGAAAGAATTGTTCCCCAGCGTAAACTCATGAAGGCCGTGCATCAGCCAGCTTACGGTTTCTTCTTGTGACAGCTCTATCTCATCTATGATTAAAAAGAAAGTTTCCTCTATCATTAATACGTGACGCTTTGCAGACAGCAGGGCAGGAACGGTCTTACGGTATGCATTTAAGGCATCTCCTCTTATATAAATGGAGCCTTCCGAAGTGCTGCATTCTTCAATGGTACCGTTTGCCGCCATCAGGCTTTCAAACTGGGACTTTGCAGATCCATTCATTTCTTCCGCCTTCGTCTTCTGGTGCAATTGTGCAAACTGTCCCTTGTCTCCTATCAAAATCGCATTTTTTGACTTCGTATGACGCCGCCATTCCGTATGCATACTGCTCCAATAGCCAATATAATACCCAGACTGGATGGCAAGAGGTTCTCCAAACCCATGGAGAACGAAAGCGTTCTGATCTCCATGACTGTGGCTTACGGAACCATAGGGGCTGGATTTAAAATAAAAGGCAAGATGCCTCTTTTCATCGGCCATATTTTTATGAATGCAGACCCAGCCAATATCGCGGAACCACTTAACGGTCGTACGATTATCAGGAACCTCTATAGGTGTGGGTGTATAGAGCATATGAAAAAACAGTTCATCAAAATCGAAGTTCCACCATCCATAATTATAAAACAGGTGTTCCGTCCCTTCTCCCCGTTTTTTTGCCTGTTCGTAATACCATGCATATTGCCTGCGATTCGGAGAATCACTGGTAGCGCTTAAGATGCGCATCGTGTAACCTGCTTTTAACCCGGGATAATCACCCAGATCTGACATATCTCCAAAGGCCATGAACCGGGTATCCTGACAATAGGTGTTAAGGATGAAATCTCCGGTATTCTTAAAAAACGGACGCTTAAAGATATCGAGTCCGGTAGCTTTCTTGATCAGGCTGATGGCCTCTGTAAAAAAGGATACCCCTGATTGCCAGTAGGTGGGGCCTTCAGCCCATCCGCCATCATCTCCGCCCCAAGGGCTAAACATGGTAAAAAAATATTCGATCGTATAGTTCAGCCATTCCTCCGCCTCTGCTTCCTCTTCGTAAAGCGCCAGGGCGGCAGGAACAAGAGCCATAGACAGTGAGCGTACGCCGTGACTGTCCAGAAGCTTTATGTGAATCTTTATCTGGTTTTTTACGTAATCATATAGTTCCCGGGCCCGTGTAAGAAGTGTTGATTTAACTAATCTCCGTTCTTCGGAAGTCAAGTCCTCATAGAGCCAGTCGTATCCCCAGGCAAGGGCTGTGATAATACGAAAGGCTGCTTCGTCATTATAGTAACGGGCTGTAGGACCGACTGTATCCCATGAGGCAATGGTCATAAGCCAGTTTTTGGCGGTAGCCAGACAGTCGGGGGCACCGGTGACTCTCCATGCCACCGCGCAATGTTTTACTGCATAAAGCGCTTCCTGGCAGTCCATATACATCTTCCGCCAAATGGGAATGACACGTTTGTTATTGGGATAAGGAAGGGGTTCGTTATGAGGGGAAGTACCTACCCACGGTCTGACCCCGGTTTCTAGAAATCTGTTCCAGTAAGGCTGGAGTTCCGTCTGGGATCTTTCCTTTAAACGTGTGATATCAGGCTGATTTAGCCAGATCCTTGGATGAGCGCTTATTGCATCGTAACGGTGTTCACGGCCTTTTAGTGGAGTGATGGCAGCGTTCTTAGAAATCGAAAACGGTTGTTCCGATACAAGTGTCTTTTCTCCTGATAGAATACGGTAGGTATAATCTCCAGGCTCCATCACCATATCGGGTGTATAAAAATTAATTGGTACCGAATCAAAACGGTAACATGGCTCGTGCTGGGAATTAAAAACCTCTATGGTATAAATCTCTCCGTCTTCTGCAGGCATCCAGGTAAAGCGCGGAGGATTTTCATAGCTGACAGCTCCTGATGGCCGATTATAAACGTAGTAGTTCATTTTCATCTTCTCCATTCTTTGGTAAAAAAAAAGATAAGGGCATCGAATCGTATTATTTTTTTTACTGCTTCTAATTTATAATTATACCTTTGCTTCTGAGTTTTTTCCAATAACCCTTTCCTATCTTTCTTATAGCTATAGCCTATAATCAAAATAGGACAGAAGAATTTCCTATTGCATAAAAAAACCTTCAAGCCCGGCAGATTATCTGCCGACAGCCTGAAGGTTTTATTTGCGTCCAAATGTCCGCAATCTTACTCTTCAACAAACATGTCCTTACCAACTCCGCAAACTGGGCAAACCCAATCTTCGGGTAAATCTTCAAATGCAGTACCTGGCTCAATACCAGAATCTGGATCACCGATTTCAGGATCGTACACATATCCGCATGGCTCACAAACATACTTTCCCATCCCTATCACCTCCTTTAACTTCACTGTGCTTTCTTTATAGCATATTATACCATTTTTATCAATAGATTTATTTCACATGTCCTATTTTTATTTCTCAGAATACAGATTTATTTATAAAAAGTCTTCTCTCATAGGTGTAAATATATCTACCAATATGCCCTTTTCAAGGCAAACACATCCATGGACGATGCCATCCTGCTTTAATAGAGTGTCTCCAGCCTCTACGACCTTCTTTTCATCCCCAATGGTGAACTCAAACGATCCGCTGGCAACATAGGTAATCTGGGTATGTGGGTGGCTGTGGAGATTTCCCACTGCTCCCTTTTCAAACTGGTTTTCCACACACATCATTCCGTCACAGTATGCCAGAACCTTTCTCACAACGCCATCTGAAGCCTGAACGCCTTCTATATCCTTATTAAATACCCACATCTGATCTTTCTCCGGCTTTTTCATCATGTCTTCTCCTTGCTCCTTCCTTTTTATAAGCCTAACTCCAATTCTTCCACACCTCCGGCCGGTATCCAACTGTAGCCAGCCTTCCATTTCTCACAATGGGAGTTTTCAGTACCTTTTGGTTTTCTAAGACCTTTTCATCTTTATCCTCACCGGCAATGTATTTGATCAGAGCCAGGGCTTCCTGATCCTTGCATGTTTCATCAAGCATGGCATCCAATCCTCCAACTGCCTGCTTGACTCCATTGTACTCGCCTTTACTCAGCCCTTTTTCTTTCATATCAATAAACTGGTATTTGATTCCGCGTTCCTTAAAATAGCGTTCCGCCTTTTTGGTATCAAAACACTTTCCGGTTCCAAAAATTTGTATGTTCACGGGCCTTGTCCACCTTTCTGGTACGATCTTCTTAACAGGCCCATTATAACACAGGGAACCCTTGGTTTCAATAACCAGGGGTTCCCCATTTTCATCGTCTTATTTTACGTACCGCTGCAGGGTCTTTCTCACTGTTCCGGGACCTTCTAACATTTCATAAAGCATGGTTTCAATCTTACCGGAAATTCCTGCTTTCACCAAATCCGTTCCAAACAGAACGGGATTGGATAAGATCTCATCAAGACCTTCTTTTCCTTCCGGCTTTTCTCCCAGTCTGATTCCCTTTAACTGTTCTTTTAATTCTGAAAGCATGGGATCGCTGCTGATCTCCATGGCATTTCCCTCATCATCCACACCCAGGAGATAACGGAGCCAGCCGGCAATTGCCAGCGGAATCGCAGTTAAGTTCTGCACATCTAAATTTTCATCTGCCAGATAAGCCTTTATGGTTTCTCCAAAACGGATGGGGATCTTCTGGCTGGTATCGGTTGCAATTCTCTGTGGGGCATCCGGGATAAATGGATTTGGCAAACGGTATTCAATCACCTCTCTGATAAAATCCTCAGGGCTTAAGATTCCCGGATCCGTAACCACCGGAAGACCTTCTTTGTAGCCAATCCGCTCTACAAGGGCTGTTAAGTCCTCATCTCTCATCTCTGCGGCAATGCTGTTATATCCCAATAGGCATCCGTACACTGCCAGGGCCGTGTGCAAAGGATTTAAGCAGGTGGTAACTTTCATACGCTCGGTCTTATTTACCGTATCCCGGTCTGTCATGTATACCCCAGCTTTATGAAGTGCCGGACGTCCGTTTGGAAAACGGTCTTCTACCACTAAATACTGAGGAATCTCAGCATTGACAAATGGGGCAATGTATGTGTTTTTGCTGGTGATGATGGGCGCCATATCTTCGATTCCATCCTCCTCCAGCTTTTTCTGAACCACCTCAGCAGGCCGTGGAGTGATCTTATCGATCATGGACCATGGGAAGGAAACCTTGTTTTCATCCTGAACCCAGGACAGGAAGCTTTCAGAAGCATAACCTTTTTTTGTCCATGCTTCCGCGATGGATACGATGCTGTCCCTTAATTTTTCTCCGTTATGACTGCAATTGTCCATGCTGACCAGGGCCAGAGGAGTACCACCCGCAAGATACCGTTTAAGAAGAAGGGCTGTCACCACGCTCATGGCATGGCTGGCTTTTTCCGGGCCCTCTTCCATTTCTTTTTCCACTACAGGGAAAAGCTCTCCACGGAAATTAGCAAGTGCATAACCCTTTTCCGTAATGGTAAAGCTTACCATCTGAAGAGACGGATTCTCAAACGCCTGAACCAGATATCCAAAATCCGTTTCATTGCTCACATCAGCTTTTACGCCTCTGGCAACGCTTGCTACCACTTCCCGGTCCATGGTTCCGTCCGGTTTTAAGCTGACCATCATGGTCATATTGTCAAAGGGGGTATATATTTTATCAATAATATCATAATCAAAGGTATCTGTCGCGATGATGCCGCTATCTTCAAGACCATCATTCAGCAGGCGCTGCTGCAGCACTGCGATGAATCCTCTGAAAATATTTCCTGCTCCAAAATGGATCCATTTCGGTGACTTATCCGTGGCCGACCTCATTTTTTCCCAGTCAAATTCCGGCAGCTTTACAGAAGCCTTTTCCCAGGCTTCCAGGTTTGTTAAACAGGACCGATTCAGTTTCATAAATCCATGCCTCCTATTTTCTTTTTTTATGGGTTTTATCAATCGCTTCCCAAAGACCTAATAAGTAATTTACCCCAATGGCTCTGTCATACAGACCATATCCCGGACGAGCCTGCTCGCCCCAGATCATGCGGCCATGGTCCGGACGGATATATCCTTCAAAGCCGGATTCATACAAAGCCTCCACAATGGCAAACATATCTAAATCCCCACAGGAAGAAAGATGAGCCGCTTCATCAAAATCTTTTTCCGAAGTATGGCGCACATTCCTGATGTGAGCAAAATGAATTCGTTTCTTATCTCCAAACTCCCGCATCATGGCCGGAATGTCATTGCTTAAGTCGCTTCCAAGACTGCCGGTGCATAAGGTCAGTCCGTTATAGGGATTGCTGTTTAAATCAAGAAATGTCCTGATATTTTCTGCATTGGTAATAACTTTTGGAAGTCCATAAAGAGGCCATGGCGGATCATCCGGATGAATCGCCATCTTTATATCATACTTTTCTGCGTAAGGAACTACCGCATCCAGGAAGTATTTCATATTGTTCCAATATTGATCCCGTGTCATGGACTGATAAAACTCAATGTCCTGTGCCATGGCATAAAGCCGCTCCGGCTCCCAGCCCGGAAGGGAGTATCCTCTGGCTTTTCCTTCCATAGCCTTTGCCATCTTTTCCGGGTTCATCTGAAGAACCTCATCATGGCGGTAAGCCATAACATAGCTTCCGTCTTCTGTCCGATAAGCAAGATCACTCCGTGCCCAGTCCATCACAGGCATAAAGTTATAGCAGAGACATTTGACCCCTACAAGGCTTAAATGCTCCAGGGTCTTTATATAAGCATCTATATACCCATCCCTAGTAGAAAGGCCTTTCTTTATGTCTTCATGAATATTGACGCTTTCGATAACCTCCATCTCAAGACCGGCCTCATGAATCTCCTGTTTCAGGGCTTTTAAGGTCTCTAACGGCCATACTTGTCCCACGGGTACCTTTGGCAGGCAGGTGGCCACACCGGAAACTCCCGGTGTCTGGCGGATCTGTTCAAGGGTCACGCTGTCATCCCCAAAGGGAAACCAACGCATAATCATTTTCATGTTTGAATACCTCCGTTTCCTTGCTCCTTATTCTTTTCTAAACGCAATTGTTTGTGACTATCCAGTCCTAGCATAAGTATATATCTAGTATACTAGTAGTTCAATCAGCAGATTTCATAAATATCTTCTTTTTTTTTTGTATATAATGTATAGATGTTGATTTTTTCCAAAACCTAACATCAAATCGACGCAAAAAAGCGGTAATAAGAGATGGGGACTACCCACCCTTATTACCGCTTTTATTATTTTTTATGAATCAGAAAGGCAACATCACAGAAAATACTCTGAATATTCTTTTCGCAAAGCTTCCTCATCGATTTTATATCTGGATAAATGCTTTTCCATCAATTCTTTTGCCTTGACTCCGTCCTTTGCAGCAATGGCGTCCACAATGGCATGATGGTCGGAAATTGTCTTCAAATCCTTTACCGCAATCAA
This sequence comes from Lacrimispora celerecrescens, assembly GCF_000732605.1. Lineage (GTDB taxonomy): Bacteria > Bacillota > Clostridia > Lachnospirales > Lachnospiraceae > Lacrimispora > Lacrimispora celerecrescens_B. Next base: position 248,961 of record NZ_JPME01000018.1, read on the forward strand.
AGACATGCTGCGTATCCTGTCAAAATGAATGGTAATGCTGTCCATGAGCTGATAAACCTGGTCTTTGCCGGTTATGTGAAACAGCAGCCGGTGAAATTCATCATCCAGCTTAAGTAGCCGCTCCGGAGAACGATTTTCCAGATAAAACTCCTGAAGCTTCACATTCTCGTTAAGCTGCATAACCGCTTCTTCCCCAGCCGTCTTACAGGCCAGCTCCACAACTGCGCATTCCAGGACATTGCGCATAAAAATCGCCTCTTCCACCAGCTTATAATCGATCAAAGCCACTGCGCTTCCCTTTTGAGGATAAATTTCAACGATTTTCACCTTTGACAACTCAATCAAGGCTTCTCTTACCGGAGTCCGGGACAAATTCATTTCTGAGGATAATTCATTTTCACTCAGCATACTTCCCGGAACCAGATCAAGATGTATGATATTATCCTTTAACATCCGGAGTGCATATTCCCTTCCTGTCTCTTTGGAATACCGTTCTGTCAGCCGCATACCATGACCTCTTTTCTCAAATTCTGTTCATACTTAGAATAAGCGAAATCAATCTCAATGTCAAGCACTAGTATACAAGTACGCTGTATCCAAAAAGCTCCGGCCACCGGATGATCCTAATATCTCATAGGAATGATTTCTAAATATTCCTTAACCGTAGCACCTGCAAGGAACATATCAATGATCTGTTTTCCTAACGGATTTAAATCATCGGTATAGTATTTCATCAGCTCCTGTTTAAAGAAATCTGTCAGGATCTTTGCTCCGTCGTCGTATCCCTGAGTGCCTACTTCCTGCTGCGTCTCAGGCCTTAAAAATGCTCTTCTGATGTACTGGCCGTCAATTTTTAAGGAATCAAGGCCAAAGCCAAGAAGCGGACAGCGAGCTTCCACAAGATGCTCCGGTTTAAACTTGGCGCTGCCTCGGCGGGCAATGTACTCCCTGGCAACCCACTGGGGCATAAAGCTCACTTCATATGCACCGATATGCTGGTTGGGAATCAGGACATACCGGGTATTGGTTGAATTTAAAATCTGGTCAAGCAAAAGGTTGGCCTGGGTCACCATCTTACCGGTTGCAAAAGGCCAGTAGGAGCCCACACCTTCACTGGTCATTTCAAGGGAATCGATGATACTTGGATTATTGAATCCTCTCGGAGCCACAAGACGCCATAACCATGCCAATGCCGGAGGCAGTATGTGGAGAATACCAAGAATTCCATATGTCGGGTTTTCCTTTGTACATGCAGGAGTCCGAACGCCAAAGCTTCTCACGTCTACTTCCACAGGGGTATCAATGGCTTTAGGAACCAGTCTTCTAGGTAAAACAACACGGGGGTTGGGACAAGGCTTTCCGTTTTGATCCAGGGTATGTTCCCAAACCAGACAGGTGGCACCGGGTACTGCCTGCATGTTTAAGAAGATAAGGGGCTCTTCCGGCTGGATCAATATTTTCTCATATTGAGGAGAGGAACCATAGCATTTGATGTTATCCAGGCGCAAGAACCATGCGGATTCTGCATCCTTGACCACCAGCTTTTTACTGTCGTTCTGCATTTTGGGATGACATAATGCCATGTCATCTGTCACAGGGATCAGTTCGCAGGTTTCACTTAATACCAGATAGTTTTTTTCACCTGTAACCGTATTTCTTCCTAATATAGCTCTGCCATCCATTTCCTTATGAATGTCTTCGATCATTTCACTTTTTCCGCCGCCGGAAGCACCTTCGTGCATGATGACGATCTCATTGTCATAAGGTGTGATCACTTTTACCGTTGATGCATGTGCCGTTACCCAGCCTTCTTCTTCTCCAATATTAAGAAGAACTCCGTAGATGCCCTTTTTGGCACTAGGGCCGGGATATAAATTATAGGAATAAACTTCATGGATACCATCCAGGCGGTTATGAACCACGATCTGCTTTCCGTCAAAATGGGTATGTCTGAACGGAGGAGCCAGAAATACAACCGCTCTTGGATTAAAGTCGGAAGAAATCTCGTCAATATTTAAAAATCCCTGCAGATCTGCTAGCCCGGCTGCGAAAAATCCGGCGTTTAAGGGTGCGATCAGGATAGAATCATATCCATACTCAAGTCCGCCTGACTTAAATGGGAAAAAGATCAACTCCTGCTTTTTCAGCCAGTCAAAGGTTTCCGTTCTTAAGGTTTCAAAATCAGAATGATATACCTCCTCGTATCTGGGTTTATCCGTTGGTTTATGATCCGCAATTAACAGACAGTCAGGATCGCGTCTTCTCATGTAGTCGTCCGCATAATTGACTACGACTCCGTTTTTACACTTCGTAGCAGTTGCTTCCAATACATTGCCTTTGCCTTCCACTTCATATTCAATGAAAAATTCGGTATTTTCAGAATTTCCCATTGCCAGCGTCAGCAAATCTTCCCTGGTCTTTGGAATGACGACACCTTTTGACTCAGCCAATATATCTGTTACATACTCGGGTAAATTCATATCACGTAAACATTCCAGCATATTTTCCTCCGTTCCTGCGCAAGCCCTTATGCACATCTGTAGTTCGCGCCAAATATGGGGGCGGCGCAAACCATGTAGTTAAAATGATCTTCTTCAACCTTTGTTTCCCAATTTTATTAAGTATTACATAGTTTCTATTTTAATATTCCAGGCATGTGATTGTTCTAGCTATTTTTCCAAATGCCCTTTACAAAATCATGCCGAATACCTTCTTATTTCGTTGTTAAAGTATTCTCCTATTCATTCATCGCCTCCTCCTTCGATATATATAAAGCCGATATCCAGTTCATGGATATCGGCTTACTTACAACTTAGAATTAATTCTACTTTGTGACGTCTTCCGGTGTTATTTAGCTGTATATAGCTCTTCCAAATTTCTATCAACCGTAATAACAATGATCTTTTCACCTGTTTTCGTGCTGATATCCGAGTGAGTGCTGATAATTGACACATCCATAACATCTGTTAATATTTTCTCCAGATATTCTCTTCCGCCCTCGAACAGGGAAGTCCGGACTTTCTTAAGCAGCTCAATACCCTGCGCGCTTTCCGTCAGTTTCTTTTCTGAAGGGCTTAAGAATCCAATTAACCTGACTATGATCATATCATTTAATACATAGGTACGGATCGTCTTTGGACCCCTTCCCATATATTCAACTTCAAATTTACTGACAACTTCACTGATTTTAGCTTCCAGCTGACCTTTTGTCATATTACATCACCTGTCAGATACAATATCATGAAAATCTGGGCCTGTCAATGATTTTTTAATTAACGAAAGTTAACATTTTATCGGACACTTAGATTTCAATCGGCTCCGGCAATCGACCAGCCCCCTCCAATCTTGACCAAAGAAAATAGATATAGTATCATGAAGTTAAGCACATTTTAAAAGGGGGCATCAATAATGAGCCAGCCAAAACAGATCGAAAAAGTTACTAAGCCCGACCACATCCTGTCCTATTTTAAACTGGAGCTATGGCCGCTATTATTAGTCACGGTATCAGGTATCTTTTATAACGTTGGTATGATTGCCGGACCCTATTTTGAAGGGAGGCTGGCACAATGCCTGTTCGATATCATGAATGGGTATCAGACCTTTTCTGCCATGATATCGCTTGCAGTCACTTACCTGGCCGTTATTCTCGCCGTTCAGCTGATGCGCTGCATCAAACGGTTTTATGTACGGCGGTTCGCCAATGATACAAGCCGCAACATGCGGCATATGCTGTATAACAGTTTGGTAAATATGAGCCAGGAGGAACTGAAGCAGGAAAGCCTTGGTGCTATCATGACCAAAGCAGTGACCGATGTGGACGCATGCGTGGAGGGAATGCGGAAATTTACCACGGAAATATTTGATACCGGCGTGGTACTGGCATCTTATCTTGCCATGCTTTTTGTTTATGACTGGCGGCTGGCTTTGCTTTCCGGTATCTTTACACCCATTGCCTATTTCATTGCAGGGCAGCTGAAAATTCGCATCACACAGTATAATATGGAATATAAGAAAAGTGCAGGCCGGTTAAACAGTTCCACCATGGACAGAATTTCTAATTCCATTACCTACCGTGTGTATGGCTGTGAGCCAAACCGTGACAGTGCTTACGAAACTCATCTTGCGGATTATGAGAAACGTGCAGTTTCAGCAAACCTATGGGGAAGTGCCATGCAGCCGATTTACAACATTATCTCCATGTGTGGCGCAGTTTTGATTATTTATTCAGGTTCTAAAAACGTGCTTGGAACCGGTTGGGCCAACTGGAACATCGCGGCGTTTACTACTTTTCTTTCCTGTTTTACAAAAATGGCCCTCAAATCCTCCAAAGCAGCTAATCTGTTCAATGCCGTGCAAAAGGCACAAGTTTCATGGGTAAGAATTAAACCGCTGATGAAAGAATATGTGGAACAGAATACGGATTCCGCCATCGACTTTTCAAAACCTGGGGGACTCACGGTATCTGGCTTATCCCTGGGTTGGCCGGGTGGCCCTAAAATCCTCAAAGGCCTTTCCTTTTCTGCCGGCCCCGGGCAAATCCTTGGTGTGTCAGGGCCTGTGGCAAGCGGTAAATCTGCACTGGGCAAAGCCTTGATTGGAGAAGTTCCCTATGAAGGCAGCATCCGTGTGGGAGAACGGGAACTCTCCACTCTGAGCGGCTACGAACGCAGCAGACTGATTTCCTACATGGGGCATCAGCCGGACCTGGTAAGTGACAGTATTGAGGAGAACATCCGTCTTGGAGAACATGGGAGCATTGCCCCTTATCTGCAGGCAGTATGTTTCGGGAAAGAGGTGTCACAAATGCCCCAGGGAGCAGCTACTTCAGTAGGCAGCGGGGGAATAAAGCTTTCAGGCGGTCAGCAGGCACGAACCGCTCTGGCCCGCACACTTTATAATGCACAGCACATTTTAATTTTGGATGATCCCTTTTCCGCGGTTGACCGCGGCACGGAGCAGAAAATCTTTGAAAATCTGCGTACATTGGCTGCGGATAAAATCGTGATACTCATTTCCCATAGGCTATATCTGTTTCCCACCTTGGATAAGGTGCTGTTTTTAGACGGCGGCAGAGGAGTTTTTTCTACCCATGACGATTTGATGGAGAAAAATCCCACTTATGCAGAATTGTATCATGCACAGATGGAGGGGGAGATGCAAAATGAAGAATAAGAACAGTCTTGGCTCTGTGCTGAGAAAAATCATCTCCTCTTCCAAATGGATGACCCTTACGACGGTGATCATCATCGCAGGAGCGATTGCAACAGCCCTTCTCCCACCGTTGGTTTTGGAACGCATCGTCAATCGGCTGACTGCCCATCAGCCGATCCCACTCTATCTCGCACTGATCTATTTTGGACTGCTGGCGCTTTCGGGTTTATTGGAGTCTGGTCAGAACGTGATGATCACCGTGTTTGGTCAAAAGGTCACCCACGGCCTTCGAAGTGAAATGTGTGCCAAGCTCCAGCGTCTGCCTGCCGCCTATTTTGCACGGCACGAGGCAGGCAAAACTACTTCTCGTTTTGTAAATGATGTGGATGTGGTAGATTCGCTGTTCACCAATGGCATTATCAGTATGTTTGCCGATGCCTGCAAGGTACTTAGTATCCTGGCAGTCATCTTTTATAAAAGCTTGGGGCTTGGCATTCTGATGCTGTGGGTCACACCGCTGTTGTTTGTCATGACGCGCCTGTTCCAGAAGCGGATACTGAAGGCACAGCTTGCAAACCGCGCAGCAGTGGGTAATGTCAATAATCATGTGCCTGAGACAATACGGACGATCCGCATGATCCGCACCCTGTTCCGGCAGAAATACATGGAGCAGAAATATGATGATTACATTGAAGAAAGCTACCACGCAACAGATAAGTCAAACCTTTATGATTCCATTTATTCTCCCATTGTTATCTTCATCAGCTCTTGCGTAATTGCGGTGATGATGATATGCGCCGCTCTGGGCGGACAGGTGCAGCAGTTCTTTGGTGTCACCGTCGGTACTGCAGTAGCCATCATCGCTTATGTGAATAAGGTGTTTGACCCTCTGGAAAGTATTGGTATGGAGATTCAAAACATCCAATCCGCTGTTGCAGGAGTAAAGAGAATCAACGAATTCTTAAATGAGCCGGAACGGGAAAAAACAGACGAATCGGTTACCGGTAAGGGACCAATTCCAAACACAAAACCCTGTATCTGCTTTGATCATGTAAGCTTTTGCTATGATAAGGAAAATACCGTGTTAAACGACCTTTGCTTTAAGGTAGAAAGCGACGAAGCGGTCACCCTTGTGGGCAGAACGGGCGCGGGAAAAAGCACGATCTTCCGTTTGCTGCTGGGTCTGTATTGTCCTAATGAAGGGCGAGTGCTTGTAGACGGTGTGGAGGCCTCTAAAATCCCAGATACCAGGAAGAGAAAGCTGTTCGGCTATGTGGAACAGTCATTCCATTCCGTATCAGGCACGATGGCAGAACAGATTTCTTTGTTTGATCCTGCCATCAGCCAAAAACAGGTGGAGGATGCTGCAAGACTGGTTGGACTTCACGAAAGCATTTTGGCACTCCCGGAAGGTTATAATACCCCTGTGGAAAAAGCCATCTTTTCGCAGGGGCAGTTTCAACTGCTTTCCATTGCCCGGGCGGTAGCCGCCTCTCCAGAAATTCTGCTGTTGGATGAAATTACGGCAAGCCTTGACAGCGATACGGAACGCAGAATATTGGACGCTTTAGAGCGTGCCTGCGAAGGCAGAACAGTACTTTCCATATCCCACCGCCTGCACGTAAATACCCGGAATTATCGAATAATAGAAATAGGTAGTAAATGCTTGTAATTTTAATGATACCTGCAATATGATGATTCGCTTATCATTTTAGGATTCCGTATAGTTTTCTGGCCTCAGATATGGTAAAATAAATGAAATTACTTTTAAGTGATTTTGATTAGAAACGAAAACCGTAAATATAAAGGAGAATAAAAATGCTGCTCTGTATTGGCACCGCTCCGTGCAAAGTCTGAAACGGACGAAACTGCACGGAGTAGATTGAATTCGTCCGTTGGACTTTGCACTTTCAATAAATCATAAAGATTTTATTTGAAAAAGGAGCAAAGTCATGTTAAAAAATTTAAAAACAAACATCGAGGAACTTCGTAATTTCCTGATTTTATGGATCACACAGTCATTTTCGGCCTTGGGCAGTGCAATGACCAACTTCGCGCTGGTGATCTGGTCTTATCAACAGCAGGGGTCGGCTCTCACCACCTCGTTATTGGCCATCTGTTCCTATGCACCCTATGTCCTTTTAAGCATTTTTGCAGGTGCACTGAGTGACCGGTGGAACAAAAAGGCTACGATGCTGCTCAGTGACAGCTTTGCGGCATTGTGTACTGTTTCGGTGCTTATACTGATGACAACTGGTAAACTCCAGATTTGGCATCTGTATTTAATCAACACCTTGAATGGATTGATGAACACGGTACAGCAGCCTGCATCGGATGTAGCCATCAGCCTGTTGGCCCCGCAAAAGCATTACCAGAAGGTAAGCGGGATGCGTTCCTTATCCAATTCGTTGGTTACCGTACTGACGCCTATGCTGGCTTCCGCCCTGCTTTCTTTTGGAAGCATCCGTCTTGTCATCCTGTTCGATTTAATTACATTTTCCATAGCGTTCCTATCGCTGTTATGCTTTGTCAAAATCCCGCAGGCCACAGAAGGCCGGGGCCCGGAGAGGGAAACGGTATTGCAGTCTGCCAAAAGCGGCTTGCGGTATCTTAAAGATAACCGGGGAATTCTGGATCTGATTCTGTTTTTGGCTGTTATCAATTTTACTGCTTCTATCTTCAATGCCGCCCTGCCCGCTATGGTACTGTCACGTGCCGGTGGCGGAGAACTGGCCCTTGGAATGATCAACACTGTTACAGGAATTGCAACAATGGTTGGAAGCATTTTGGTTTCTATGCTGCCTCCGCCAAAAAGCCGGGTTCGAGTGATTTGTAATTGCCTGCTTTTTTCCATGAGTACTGAGAACTTTATCCTTGCTTTTGGCAGGAGTACTCCTGTATGGTGTTTTGGCGCAGTCCTTGGCTGGATCTTTATTCCTGTTATGAACGCCAACATGGATGTTCTTTTCCGAACAATGATCCCTATTGAAATGCAGGGCCGCGTCTATTCAGCAAGGAATACCTTACAGTTTTTCACCATTCCCCTGGGATATCTGTGCGGCGGCATTTTGGTAGACCGGGTGTTTGAACCATTTATGGCAGGACAGCCGGCAGGCAGTCTGTGGACCCCACTGTTTGGAACAGGAAAAGGCTCCGGTGCGGCGATGTTATTTTTTGTGATCGGATTTTTAGGTGCCTTATCATGTCTGCCATTTCGGGCGGACAGAAATATTTGGAAACTGGAGGAAACGTTGTAATAAATAAAACCAGGGGGTAGTTTATATATGAATAAACCCAAAGTAGCGTTTGTATGCGTCCATAACTCTTGCCGCAGCCAGATAGCCGAAGCTCTTGGCAAACACCTTGCCTCAGATACTTATGAAAGCTATTCTGCCGGGACAGAGGCCAAACCGCAAATCAACCAGGACGCAGTACAGCTTATGAATCGACTTTATGGAATTGATATGGAGCAATCCCAGCATAGCAAGCTCCTATCTGAAATTCCTCCGGTAGATATTGTTATTACAATGGGCTGTAATGTAAAGTGCCCGTTTCTGCCCTGTAAATACCGGGAAGATTGGGGACTTAACGATCCCAGCGGCATGGATGATACCGCATTTTTAGAAACAATAACCCTTATCCGGGATAAAATTTTAAACCTTAGAGACCGTATCCAAAACGGAACTTTATAAAAGAGGCTGGCAGGTGCTTTGGCACTTGCCGGCTATTTTATTACATTCTGGCAATCATACGGTCCATGACTGTGAAAGCTGGTTAAAATTTTCTTCAATATATGGTAAGATATCTATAAGAAAAAATTGTTTACTCATTCATAACAGGAATTTAATCAATAAACTAAGGCGGTGATCTTGTGACAAAGGATAAAGCAGATGGTAAATATGACGATTTGATAAGTAAGCTGAAAATTGATTGTAAAAAATGCAGCGGCTTATGCTGCGTTGCTTTGTACTGCACAAAAACAGATGGTTTTCCTGCCAATAAAGAGGCTGGGACACCATGCAAACATCTTGATTCGGATTTTTGCTGCAAAATCCATTCCAGACTGGCGGACAAAAATTACAAAGGTTGTTTGGCTTATGACTGTTTCGGAGCGGGGCAAAGAACGACTCAACTATATTTACCAGATGGAACATGGAAAGCAAATTCTGAACAGAAAGATAAACTCTTTCAGATATTTATGATTGTATATCAGTTGCATCAGATGCTATGGTACCTGGTTGAGGCATTTACTTTGACATCAGATGAACTACTAAAATCAACGATTGATTTGCTTATCTATGAAAGTGGACAAATGGTACAGCAGCCCATGGATCATATTGCAATGCTGGATCTCTCAGAATACAGATTAAACGTAAACAACGTATTGAAACAGATAAGCACTGATATTTCATCAAAAGATACATCAAATCAATTTCACGCTTTAAACTATTTGGGAAGAAATTTTAAGAAAGCAAATCTTGACAGAAAGAATTTCAGTATGTCATTAATGATCGCTGCAAACTTATCCGGATGCAGCTTATGGAAGACAAATTTTTTAGGTGCTGACCTCCGTGACGCCAACATAAAAAATGCAGATTTGAGTAATAGCATCTTTTTAACACAAATGCAGATTAATTCTGCAATCGGAAATTCGTATACTAAAATCCCTATAAATTTGACCCGTCCGGCAACATGGGAAAAATAAGCCGGTTTTTCCGCCATGGTTACGTGGTAAACTTATACCGGATTAGCAAAAATAGTCGAGAAGTTTCTCTCACTGTCAATGTAAGATAAGGAGCATAAGGTGGTGAAAAAATGGAAGAAAAAATCGAGGCTGTCCAGAGGATGCAGGATTATATTGCGGAACACTTATCAGAAACTATCACACTGACTGCTCTATCAAGCGTTTCCTATTATTCGCCGTGGTACTCCTACCGTCTGTTCTTGCAGCATACCAACATGACGCCAGCCGATTATATCCGGCGCCTGCGGCTCTCCAAGTCAGCAATCAAGCTGCGGGATGAATCCTGTAAAATTATAGATACTGCTTTGGAGCTTGGATTTGGCAGCGTGGACGGCTATCAGCGGGCGTTCTTCCGTGAATTTGGGTGCAATCCCAGGGAATATGCGAAAAGCCCCGTTCCGCTCTATCTTTTCACGCCTTATGGAGTCAAATACCGCGCACTCAGAAAGGAGAAACAGATGGAAACAGTAAAAAGTGTATTTGTGCAGGTTATCGAAAAGCCGGAACGAAAGGTACTTATCAAAAGAGGGATAAAGGCTGCCGACTATTTTGCTTATTGTGAGGAGGTTGGCTGTGATGTGTGGGGACTTTTGCAAAGTATCAAATCCATTAGCGGTGAGCCGGTTTGTCTGTGGCTGCCAGCGAAATTAATTGCTCCCGGCACCTCGGAGTATGTGCAGGGAGTTGAAGTGCCTGTGACTTATGATGGAGTTGTTCCCGATGGATTTGATGTTATTGTACTTCCTGCCGCAAAATATATGATGTTTAAAGGAGAGCCCTTTGATGAGGAGGATTACTGTAAGGCCATTGAAGATGTGCAGACAGCAATCAGTAAATACGATCCAGCTGTCATAGGCGCACAGTGGGATTCATCAAACCCTCGCATCCAGCTTGAGCCTGTCGGCACAAGAGGTTACATTGAACTTCTGCCAATCAAATGACAAAAAAGCGACAAAGAAGCACAAGATGGCTTAAATAAGCCGTCTTGTGCTTCTTTGTCAAAAGATGAGAATCGACCAGTTATACAGCAGCGGTGTTCCCGCCAAGAGACTCTAAATTTCCCGCTTCTTTTTTAAGTCTGGTCAATACTTTTACCAATATCCCGTCTCATATACTTATTCTCAAAAGATACCCATTCCGCCGCCTGATAGGCATGTTCTCTGGCTTCCCTTAAATCCGCTCCGATTGCCGTCACTCCCAGCACTCTTCCGCCATTGGTCACCACTGTACCGCTGCCGTCAAACTTGCTTCCTGCATGAAAGGCAAAATATATCTCCTGTCCCTTAAATGCTTCCAGCCCGGTAATGGGATACCCCTTTTCATATTTTTCCGGGTAGCCCTCCGATGCCAGTACAACGCAGACTGCCGCATTATCTTCAAACTGCAGGTCTATCTGATCCAGAGTTCCGTCAATGCAAGCCTCAAAAATCTCTACAATGTCATTCTCCATCCGAGGAAGCACTACTTGTGTCTCAGGGTCACCAAACCTGGCATTGTATTCCAACACCCTGGGGCCTTTTTCCGTCAGCATCAGTCCAAAGAATATGATCCCCTTAAATTCCCGGCCCTCTGCTTTCATGGCATCCACAGTCGCCTGATAAATATGCTGCTTACAAAACTCATCCACTTCTTCCGTATAAAACGGACTTGGGGAAAAAGTCCCCATTCCCCCTGTATTAAGACCTTGGTCTCCGTCTTTTGCCCGCTTATGATCCTGGGCGGATGTCATAATTTTAACAGTCTTTCCATCCACAAAAGAAAGTACCGACACCTCCCGGCCTGTCATAAACTCTTCCACCACGATTCGGTCTCCTGCGGAGCCAAACCGTTTATCAAGCATTAAGTCCTTAACTCCACGTTCAGCCTCTTCCCTTGAGCCGCAGATCAGGACTCCTTTTCCCAAAGCTAGGCCGTCAGCCTTTAACACAATGGGCATTGGAGCAGTTTTTACATAATTTAATGCCTCTTCCAGAGACTCAAAGACTTCATAAGCTGCTGTAGGAATTCCGTATTTTTTCATTAGATCCTTGGAAAATGACTTAGAGCCTTCCAGCAAAGCCGCACGTTTTTGCGGCCCGAACACCCTTAGTCCGGCTGCTTCAAACGCATCCACCGCTCCCGCGACCAAAGGATCATCCGGTCCTATGATGGTCAGATCGATTTCATTTTCCCTGGCAAATGCCACCTGCCTGTCAAAATCCATGACTCCCATATCCACACATTCTGCAATCTCTGCTATTCCTGCGTTTCCGGGGGCGCAATATATCTTATCAACCTTAGGGCTTCTGGAGACTTTCCATGCAATGGCATGCTCACGTCCGCCTCCGCCTATGATCAAAACTTTCATTGTGATTCCTCCTGTCCGTTTGCGATCAGCTGTATGGCCTGGGGAAGGATCTGCCATTCCGCCTCTTCCATGACACGCCGCTGCAATGCTTCAGGCGTATCCCCTTCCCGGACTTCAACCGCCTTCTGCAAAAGAATCGGTCCCGTATCCATCCCTTCATCAACATAGTGGACCGTAGCTCCCGTAACCTTCACTCCCCGGGCCAGGGCGGCTTCATGAACTTTAAGCCCATAATACCCCTTTCCGCAAAATGACGGAATGAGGGACGGATGGACGTTAATGATCCGGTTCCTGTACTTTTTTATCATGGCTGCCGGAATAGCAACCAGATAGCCGGCTAAAACAATCAGATCAAGGCAGTACTGGTCAATCTTTGAAAGAAGCGCTTCATAGAACTCCTCCCTCTCTTTAAAATCAGCAGGAGATATACAGAAATCCTCAATTCCATGGTTTCTGGCTCTTTCCAGTGCATATGCGTTCCGGTTATTGCTGATGACCACCTTTACCTCTGCATTGGTGATCGTTCCACAATCTATGGCGTCTAAAACTGCCTGAAGGTTGGTTCCCCCGCCGGAAACCAATATACCGATTTTCAGCATAAGGTCACGCCCTTCTCTCCTCGTTCCGTATGGCCGATCACATAGGGCACTTCTCCAGCCCCCTGGATTGCTTCCATAGTCCTATCCACATCCGCCGGGTTCACTGCCAGAACCATTCCAATTCCCATATTATAGGTATTGTACATGATCTCTTCCTTGATATTACCTTTATCCGCCAACAAACGAAAGATGGCCGGTACTTTATAACTGCTCTTTTCAACCACCGCCCTGATACCATCAGGAAGCATACGGGGGATGTTTTCATAAAAACCGCCTCCGGTGATGTGGCTGCAGGCTTTGATCACTGCCCCGCTGTCTTTTACGCTTTTTAATGTATTTACATAGATTTTGGTAGGAGTGATCAGGGCATCACCAAGAGTTTTACCCAGTTCCTCATAATAGGTGTCCAAGCTTTCTTTCGTCATGTCAAACACCTTGCGTACTAGGGAAAAGCCATTGCTGTGAATGCCGGAAGAGGCGATTCCAATGAGCACATCCCCCTCTTTGACATCAGCTCCGGTGATAAGATCTTTCTCATCTACCACACCTACCGCAAAACCGGCCAAATCGTATTCGTTTTCAGGATAAAACCCGGGCATCTCCGCTGTCTCACCGCCAATCAAAGCGGCATTGGCCTGTTTGCATCCGTTTGCAACTCCGCTGACGATCTCCGCGATTCTTTCCGGGTAATTCCTGCCGCAGGCAATATAATCCAGGAAGAACAAAGGCTCTCCGCCTGCACAGGCGATATCATTGACACACATGGCAACACAGTCGATTCCAACGGTATCGTGCCTGTCCATTAAAAATGCAAGCTTCAGCTTTGTGCCCACCCCATCAGTTCCTGATACCAGAGTCGGCTTTTCCATGTTTTTAAAGGCTGACATGGAAAATGCCCCTGAAAATCCTCCAAGCCCTCCGAGAACCTCAGGTCTCATGGTTTCCTGCACATGCTTTTTCATTAATTCAACCGACTTATATCCGGCTTCAATGTCCACTCCTGCATTCTTATAATCCATTTTTTCTCCTCGCCTCCGATTTTCTCACTTCTTCATCTGGGTTAAATATTCCTGATATCCGATATGGTCCAGTTTCTCCGCTTTTTCTACCACTTCGTTTTTTAAGTTTTCCGAATATTCCTTCAGTCTTCCTAAAAGTGCCTCGTCACTAACCGCTAAAATCTTAGCTGCAAGGATTCCTGCATTGGTTCCTCCGCCTATCGCAACCGTAGCAACCGGAACTCCGGAAGGCATCTGCACGATAGAATAAAGTGAATCCACTCCGCCAAGGTCTGAAGTTTTCATAGGAATGCCGATCACCGGCATCGGGAACAGAGCCGCACACATTCCCGGTAGATGAGCTGCCTTACCTGCTCCGGCAATAATGACCTTTATGCCTCTTGCTTCTGCCGTTTTGGCATATTCAAAAAATATATCCGGTTCCCTGTGGGCGGAGATCACCGTCATCTCAAACTCCACTCCCAGTTTTTTCAAAACATCTGCAGCCTGAGCCATAACAGGCATATCAGAATCACTTCCCATTACAATCGATACATTTGCCATAGTAAATTCTCCTTTTATTTTGTTTAATATGAGGATTCATTATTTGCAGTAATACATTTTATTAGTTTAATTAATAATTGTCACTTATTAGTTAACTTTTACTTATTAATTATCATACAAGCTTTTTTCCTCTTCGTCAATGGTTTTCTTAAAATTTTGACCATTGCCAATGGGGAATACAAGAAGGGCGGGAGAACCGGAAAGATATATATTACTCTCTCCGGCCTCCCGCCTGACTATGTATGGTTAATACTTTCCGCCTCCAAAGGATGGCTCATCAAAATAAACTGGATCAATGTTAAGAACCGGTACCTCATGATCTTCTCTATAAACCGGTTTCACCTGCCGGGAATCCCTGGATCTTGATTTTGTCTTTGGCTGGGAAGCCACCGATTCATTTTCGCCTTCGTAAAGCTGAAAGCCCTCAACAAGTCCCTTCATAATCTGGGCCTGACCTGACAGCTCTTCGCTTGCTGCGGCACTCTGTTCTGCCGTCGCTGAGTTGGTCTGAACTACACAGGATATCTGGTCAATTCCCTGTGCTACCTGATCAACTGCCACTGCCTGCTTGTCAGAAGCCAATGCGATCTCTCCAATAATCGAATTAATGCGCCGGCTTCCTTCTACAACTGACTGCATAGCCTTCGCAGTTTCAGCGGTAATCTTCGTTCCATTTTCAACAGCCTGCATGCTTTCCCCAATGAGCAGCGTGGTATTCTTTGCCGCTTCTCCTGATTTGCTTGCAAGATTTCGTACTTCATCTGCCACAACTGCAAAGCCCTTTCCGGCTTCTCCGGCACGGGCTGCTTCAACAGCCGCATTCAATGCCAGGATATTGGTCTGGAATGCGATATCCTCAATGGTCTTTATAATCTTTCCAATTTCATTGGACTTATCACTGATCTCCATCATAGCCTGATTCATCTCAGACATCTTAACACTGCTTTTTTCTACATTCCTGGTTGCTTCTTCTGAAGTAGCACGAGCTTCTTTTGCATTTTTGGCATTAACGTTTATCTGATTTGATATATCGCTTATGGCAGCCGCAAGCTCCTGAATGGAAGAGGCCTGCTCTGTAGCTCCCTGGGACAATGCCTGGGCTCCGGAAGATACCTGCCCGGATCCATTGGCTACCAAATCAGCCGACTGGTTAATACGGGAAAGGGCTTCACTTAAATTATTCCTGATTCCTTGCATGGCCATAAGAATCGGCTCATAATCAAGGATATACTGTTCCTGGTGCTTGGAAGCCACCTGGAAATCACCGATTGCCAACGCCCCCAGCAGGTTGCTGATATCGTCAATCATATTTCCGATATTAGAAATGGTGGTACGCATGCTGTCAGCCAGAGCGCCCAACTCATCCTTTGACTGGTAATCCAACTGAATATGAAGGCTTCCTCTTGACATTTCTCCTGCCGCCCTCTCGATCTCTTTCACCGGCGCCACGATACTCTTCGTTGTGAAAAGTGAAAAGCCCAACGTAGCTAATACAGCAAGAATCTGCATAGCGATTACTGCTATCTGAGTGAATTTCGCCATTTGCTGGGCGTTATTATAATTGGCAACGGCTCTTTCATCGGCGGTATTGCTGATCCCTACCAGATCTTCCTGAACCTTGGTGAAATAAGGGTCTAAAGATGCAAAAAATATATCCGCAGCCTGTCTGGTTTTATTTTCCCTTGCCAGGCCAAACACCTGATCCTTGTAAGGTTCTGCCTCATTTAAGGTATTTTCAATGCTGTCCACCAGAGACTGGTCCCCCTGATAGTTTTCCCTTAAAAATTGTATCTTGCTATGAAACGCTTCCAGATCCGCCTCTGCAGCATCGATATATTCCCCGGTAGTCTTTAAATCAAGACTCATGGTTGCATATCCTACATTTTTAGCCGCAGACTGAATATCACGTCTCATCTCAAGAGTTTGTACATCGATCTGGTGTCCGTTGTTAAAGAAATCTACAAACTTACCGTTGTTTTGCCTTAAGCTTATCACGGAGATTGTGGAAACTAATAAGAACAGCACGAGGATAGCTCCAAAAGCAAGTCCAATTCTTTTACCAATCTTTAAATTCTTCACCTTTGTCCTCCATTCACTTTATCTATCCTATTTTGTATATAAATGAATCAAAGGGATATGATCGCATATTCAATTGATTCATAAACTCAAGGTTGAAAGAAATTTTTCTTTCAACCTTAAACCTTTGTATACCTTATCGGCATGTTCTATTCTTTTTATAAGCTTTTTAAATAAAATTTGTTAAATATTTGCATATTTTTCGTTATTTTAAACAATTAAAGACCTGCTAAAGGAATATTTAATTCTTCTGTGCCCTTTAATACAAATCTGCCGTCATCAATAATTAAAACTCGATCTCCGGAAGCTGTGACAGCCTCGATTTTATCCAGTTCCGCATAAGGTATGGTAATATCCGTATGGCAGCTGAAATAGGCCTTTGATACGTCTTCTTTCCTAAGAATGGAAACCTCATTATCCCTGGCAATGATTTCCTTGCCATTTGGGTTGTAAACAGGGCTGTCCTCCGCCCAGCTATAACAAGTGTCACCCACTGCAAAATGGGGTCCCATTTTTTCCACAATGAGGATAGGCAGTTTATCGAGAATTCCAAACTTACGTGCCATGGCATAAGCCGTGGTATTGGTACCTATGGCAAATTCTCCCATGGGAAGGGTATCTTGATTCTTTAAAATAACTTGCTTTATGAGGGCCTTTCCTTCCTCTTGATCCTCAAAATTGCTGCAGGAATAATCCTTGATCATACCATTTTCAAAGGTCATAACGAGGTCTTTAAACTGGAAATCCGTAATATATACCGTACTGACTGCTAACGTTCCTTCCGTTCCAGTAAGTCTTGGGGACGTAAACACCTCTCCAAGAGGAATGTTCACATCAGCCACACAGTTTTCAAACTTTGTTTCCTTATTTCTGTCTTTCAACGGGTGAAGGGCCACTTTCAGATGAGTCTTGTTATTTCCTTTTCCCGTAACCTCCACATAATCAGCCTCATCCAAAACATCGATAATCGCCTGCTGGATTCCCTTATATTTCTCATAATCAAGGGTGTTGATGGCAATGGTTTCTTCAAAGATCTTCTCAAAGTCATCCCCTATCTCCGGTACCGGGAAAGCAATAATCGTGAAGCTGGTCTCATCTCCTGGCACGTATTGATTGAGAATTCTTGAGGTTTCATTCGACATCTCTGTTGAAAGCTTTTCCTGTTTGGCATCTAAGCGGTTGACTTCCGGCTTATTTATCGGCTCAAAGCCTTCTTTTCCAAAGGTTTCCATCAACGCCGGGCCGGCAAAGGCTGCTGCCTGTTCTTTGTAGGTTTCATAAGCCACCTTCAAAACAGCCGCTTTCCGGTCTTTAAATGCTTTATTCAGATAGAGAGCATCATCGTACCGATGATCGTAAACATACTGCCTGTTAGGAGATGTGCTATAGTAACCATTCTTCCGGCCGGCATTGGTATTGACTGTCCAGATTGCCGCACGGCAAAGAATCACTTGAAGGCCAAGTTTCTCAAAATTCTCCATGGCATATTTCACCATGCGCTCAAAACCCAGCTCATAGCGGATCTGCACTGATCCTTTTTTCTTTAAATCCCTTCCCATTACTTCAAAGCCCTTGCGGTACCCTTCTGTGTAGGTATCCGCCATAAGGCGTACGGTTTCCTCTGGCAGGGAATTTAAGAACTCCGCAGTTTTTAATTCCGAATCGGAAATATATTCACCAAAGTAATACAAATACCGAAGATCTCTCAAATCATTGTCCCGGATGATATCCGCTGCAAAGGAAAGCGTCGGATCAAGCCCTTCCCTGACCCGGAAAGTAACCGTATGATCCGTATAATCGCTGACAAACCAGTAGATCACTTCTTTTATTCTGGAAACCTCAAGGATTTCCTCCTCAAACATGTTGTAAATTTCAATAAGCGTTTCATTTAATATAGTAAGATCCGTAAGCCTCCACTCATGGACAAAAACAATGTCGCCCCGGATTTCCTTATACAGATACGAAAGAAGCTGGCCATAACCCTCTCCCAGCCTTGATACTGCATACGCCGGATTCGCATAGCTCTCCTCATAATGATCGGGTAAAATATCCTGGTAAAGCTTCTGGTTCCATTCTCTTAAAACCTCTACCGAAGCTGCTTTTTGGTCACCGGATTCAATAAACCGGAGATACTCCCCCATCATGGAGATAAAAGATGCTGTTCTGGCAAAATAATCACGATACGGTTCCTGCACGGTATGTTCCGATGCCATCTGGCCGATCCGTTCCATAGACAGCTCAAAGCGCTCCTTAATAATCTCATTTTCCTGCTGAAACATCATTTGATAATCCATAATCCTTACCCCTTTATTCCTATAATGATAAGAACTGCCCAAAGAATGATAAGGCTCAAGCTGATCCCCATTCCTATTTTAGACAGTATGTATTTCTTTTCCTTTTCAAAGAAAGAAAAAACACCATAAACCATTGAAACAATTGAAATCAGCATACTACAGAAACAGACAGCTGCTACATTAAGCTGTGCCTGTCCTTCAGCCATTACAGAGCTGATGATTCCAATCATTCCAAGTGCAAGTGCCCCAACCGCAAGTCCCAGGCATAGAAAGCTTCTCTTTGCAAAGGATTTCCTAATATAGGACACTTTTTTCTGCTTTTGCACGCCTTTTCCTCCTTATTCTTACTCTTGTGTACTGAACGATTTTGTACAAAATGTATCCCAGGATGCCTCCCAACGTATTCAGTATCATGTCATCCACATCAAAACATCCCACCTTGAAAATAAGCTGAATGGTTTCAATGCATAAGCTGAACAGAAAGCTTAGCAACATTGTATTAAACCAGCAGCGACTCCTGCGGCTTATGATCGGAAGAAAGAATCCGCAAGGCATAAAGCCCACAATGTTTCCCACAATGTTCAGCATAAAGGACTTCAGTCCGACCACATGGCGGTAAATAATAAAGCGCCGTATTTCCTTAAACGGGGTTAAGTTGTATGCATATTCCTGCTGAGCATGATTCCCCCTGCCAAAATAATCGGAAAAAAATAAAAAGTATGCCAAAAAGATCAGGTAAAATATAAAAATTACCCAACCCATTTTCTGCCGTTTTGTCGCATTTCTAATCATAACAGCTCCATCTATATGCGGCGCTAAGGAAAACAAGTTTTCCTTAGCTGCCGCGGTATTCGCCCAATGAATATGCAAGCATATTCATTCAGCTCATTACTCGCGCAAAAAAGAGAGAGGCTGCTTAAAGCCACACCTTTCCACCAGCATCCTCTCCTATAATAACAGTTAAAATGTAATTTCAGATTTTCTTTTCAGTAAGAACGCTCCGTTTATAATTGAAATGGTCCCGGCGGCAATCCCGATAACTGTCACTACAATTCCAACTCCAATGCTCAAAGCTCCAATATTTCTCATCGTTTTATATACTCTTTCCATACAAAGTCTCCTTTCCTCTCTCCTGCCCATGCTTTTTGGGCATAAAGGTATACCCGTAGGGTGTTTCCTCTTTTCCTGCCCATGTTTTTTGGGCATAAAGGTATACCCGTAGGGTGTTTCCTCTCTCCTGCCCACGCTTTTTGGGCATAAACACCTCCCTTAAAGGGATTATTTTATGCCATAGACTTCGTAGTAAGCGTCAATGGCTTCTTTTATACCATCATCAATAATAACTTTTCCATTATACTCTCGGTTATGCAGATATTCAATGACTTCTGCCATGGAAACGATTGCGGCTGCTTTAAATCCGTACTTTTCCTGGATCTCATCCAAAGCTCCCTTTTCCCCTTTTCCCTTTTCCATACGGTTTAAGGAAACCATAAGGCCTAATATCTCTACATTTCCCTGGGCCTTGATAATGGGGAAAGTCTCCTCAATGGATTTTCCGGAAGTAGTCACATCCTCAATGATTACCACCCGGTCTCCATCCTTTATGGGGCTTCCCAGGAGGATCCCTGCATCACCGCCATGGTCCTTCTCCTCTTTTCTGTTTGAGCAGTACTTAATTTCCTTTCCATACAGCTCATGAAAAGCGATGGCAGTGGTAACGCTTAAGGGAATTCCCTTATAAGCCGGTCCAAACAGAACATCAAAATCATCCCCAAAATTATCGTGAATGGCCTTTGCATAGTATTCACCCAGTTTTTTAAGCTGTGCTCCTGTCACGTAGGATCCTGCATTCATAAAAAACGGGGATTTTCTTCCGCTTTTCAATGTGAAGTCTCCAAATTTAAGGACATTGCTGTCTACCATGAATTCAATAAATTCCTGCTTATACTGTTCCATAATGCCATTTTCTCCTTATTCTATGCGCTTTACAGCGTTTTTCTATGTAGTGATTAAGGCGTTTTGTGCCATTTTTGTACCATTTTAAAAATCATGTCTCTTTCTGTTCCATTTTCTTTGGCTTCTTGCATAGTGATAAGATTAAGTTTAGTCAATTTTCTCCAACCCAATTCATCTTTTATACGCTTAAAATGTGTCGCATAGGTTTCCTTGGTTGGATTTCTGCAGTTCTTTTTGCACGTACTTAACCAAACATCGTACCACTGCCTAGTTCTTTCCCATTGAGCGACCTACCCATCACTTACTCCTTCCTATGCAAAAATCGGAGGGAAAGAATCTAAATTAGAACATTCACCCTTGATTTTAGCATAATCACCATATATTTTCAATTACATAATTTGATTTAACAACCATGAATCTAATCTGCCCTTATTTTTTCATAATTAAATTCTTAGCTGCGTCTATCGCTTTCTGCAATACTAACTACCTCTTTTTAACTACTTCTCTTAAATTATTCAATGCTAAAAGGAAGCGAAGGCATAGCCCTTCACTTCCTTCCATGTTCGTCTTTTCATACAATACACGTTTCATAAACGTTTTCTTCCCACCAGCCAAAAGCTATCCTACCCGAGGCAGATGAGGTGGGAGCTTCTGGCGTAGACAGGAATATTAATAAAGAACCTCCGGGCGGGAATATTAATTTACCATTTTCAGTCTCAACTAAGGTTGTTTCTGGTTGAGCTCTGCGTACAAACGCTTTAACGCCTCCTGATGGATCCCCTATAACATTTGAGGCATACTGCAGTCTTATTTTGGGTTTTGATAAAGGAACGATGGTAGTATTAGTAGGCGTTACCAAATCCGAATCTGTTGGTATCCCCGGTGGAGTTGCATTAAACCAAAACTGGGCGCGATAAGGTGCTTCCGAAATATCTGTAACAGTCCAGACATTTACATATAAGTTAACCCGAGAGCAGCTCGGATTATATAACCTGGCCCATGCGCTCGTATTATTACCAAAAGATAAGTTATCTGCATAGCCAATAAAATATACTCCTTGCATGGATTTGTAAAGTTCTATTGGAACATCTACCCTTTTAGGTAATATGCACGTATCATGGCTGCATATATAGTTATCCATATTACCACATCACCTTTCTGAATGATTGACCGTTTAACAGGCTAGTACTGAATCAGCCAATATATACTATGCTGCAGCAATTAGATCGTTTCATGCAATGAAAATTTGTTCATTTAAATATTACTAATAAGTATGATTGAAACGATGAATTAAAACAACTCTTTGGCCGGAGCTTTAGACTTCGGCCAATTCTAATATAACAGCTTGTTCACGCCATTTATTTAAATGCATATATTATTATTATTACAGAATAGATTACTGTAAACCCAGATTTTGCTCCATTACATCTAACCTCCATTGTTCCTTATATGAAGTACTGTAGTACTTCTCGATAAAAAGTGTATAATCTCATGAATTGGAAATTCATTAAATTGGCAAGTATCCGGTATTAAGCTCGCCTTTATTTAGATTGCAATTTATAAGAAATTTTTCCCATCTCGTAGAAATCATTTATCTCATATTATATATTAGCTAAGGAAATAAATAGCTTGTTCCATTCACACGTTCTTTATAAGTACATAGAAAACTATTATTGTGAAGGAGTAAATAATATGAACTTATCAAAAATTAATTCGAAGAATGATTTTAAAAATAGTAATAATAACAGTGACTCATGCGGCCAAATACTAAAATGCGGAGAAGTTAGTCAGGCATTATTCTTTAATGGAGAAAGTATAGGAACTACTGTGTCTGCCACTACTATTGCCATAGATACCTCTAGATTTTGTAACCCATGTGTAATATTCGAATTCACATCCAATATAATTGGAACTCTTTTTCAAGGAACTCTAAATTTTCAATTATATCGATCATGTAATAATCAACTACCAATTCCTATAGGTCCACCATTCTATTTTACGCAATCGATACCAGCTATTTTCGCTAATATATTTTCATTTTTTATTTGTGATTGTAATTCATGTTCAAATGAATGCTGCACCTATAGTATTGTAGTTACAGCCTCTACTCCTATAATTGGCAATGTTGGTATTTTTGCAGCAAGGCTAGCTGCAATTATTGTAGATAAATCAAACCATGATGATGACTATCACTCATGTAATAAATCTTGCTGTAAAGATAACAAGACTTTTTTAAAATGCGGAACATCAGGTAGTGTAATATCCATAACACCAAGTACTTTGGCTGGCACTACTTTTACCGTTAGTACTCTCACTTTAAATAATCCCTGCCTAAGTAATCCACTCGTAAAGCTTGAATTTACATGCAATTTAGCTTATTCAAGCCCTACCACTATTGATAGCACAGTTGTAAACTTTCGCGTTGTTAAACTATGCAACAATCAAAGTAACGCAATACCAGTTGGGCCACAGTTGGCATTTTCAGTTCCATTTACAACACTAATAATTCCACCTGTGGCACCTGGGTTTTCTGGTACTTCAACATTTTCATTCTTTGTTTGTGATTGTGACATTTGCCCTCATGAATGCTGCACCTATTCAGTAGAAGCAACCACAGCTACAACTGACGCTTCTGTTACGATCAGCAACACAAGACTTTCTGCAATCGCTGTAGATAATAATTGCAATTGTTGTTAATACAAAATTAGTAAAAGGCTCATTAGAGCCTTTTATTGAGTTATGCAAGGATATTTGAGGTAATAAAATCTAGGATTCTCCTTCTTCCTTCGTAGAATATTTTAAAACTGATTTATTGAATAATGTAGTGTCCTGTCGTATGTTCACGGCAAATTACCCTCTACTTATTGATCATATCCTACGTGAAGCCAAATTGTACCATAGCCATTTAGTCGCACTGGAAAACAGGCAGTATCATTTTACCTTTGCTGGCAGATCATGTGCTGCGTGAATCGAACCACTATATCCGGTTACTTCGACAATTGCCTTAACGCAATTTTCATTATGTATTTAAACTATTGTTCTCCATTTTGGATCTTCTGTGCTATTTTTGTGGTTCGCAGATGTGGCATAACAAAAAACTACAAACTATCGTCACTGATAGTTTGTAGTTTTCTTTATATAATCTGTGCCGTTGGCTGCTAATTTATCGTACAGCCCCTATCAGTTCCCTGATATCTTCTACGTTATATTTCTTCATATAACCCTCTATGCCCCTGACTATCTCTTCCGCTGCATAAGGATTCCGGAAATTGGCCGTTCCTACGGAAACAGCCGTTGCTCCGGCAAGAATGAATTCTATGGCATCCTCGGCATTCATGATCCCGCCCATGCCGATAATGGGAAGCTTCACCGCATTGGCCGCCTGATAAACCATGCGTACTGCAATGGGCTTAATGGCCGGACCGGATAAACCACCTGTTTTATTGGCGACTGCAAAAGTACGGCGGTTAATATCTATCTTCATACCGGTCAAGGTGTTAATAAGGGACAGCACATCTGCGCCTCCGGCCTCTGCTGCCTTTGCCATTACCCCAATGTCCGTTACGTTGGGGCTTAGCTTCATGATAACCGGCTGCTTTGCATATTTTTTAACTTCCCTAGTTATGGCCTCAACTGCTTTGGGATCTTGTCCAAAAGCGATTCCGCCCTCTTTCACATTCGGACAGGAAATATTGATCTCCAGCATATCAACCGGCTCATCTGCCAGCCGTTCCACAACTTCGATGTAATCCTCTGTGGTCCTACCGCAAACATTGACAATGATCTTCGTATCGTACTTCTTTAAAAATGGAATGTCTCTTTTAATAAAAACTTCCATTCCCGGATTCTGAAGACCGATGGCATTGATCATACCTCCGTAGGTTTCCGCGATTCTGGGTGTCGGGTTACCGGGCCACGGTACATTTGCCACGCCCTTTGTAACCACTGCACCCAAATGATTCAAATTAATCATCTCGCTGTATTCCTCACCGGAACCAAAGGTGCCGGAAGCAGTCATAACCGGATTATTAAGCTCCACCCCGGCCAGATTCACTTTCGTATTCATCTAAAATTCTACCTCCTCAGCCTTAAATACCGGACCCTCCTTGCAGACGCGCTTATTATGAACCATGGAATGCTCGTCCACTGACTTGCTTTTGCATACGCAGGCAAGACAGGCTCCTATGCCGCAGGCCATCTTTTCTTCCAGGGACAAATAACATTCTATTTCATGTTCATAAGCATAGGCCTTTAGAGCCTTCAGCATGGGAGTGGGGCCACAGGCAAAGATCACATCTCCTTTTAAGCCCTGTTCCCGGATGGCGTCCAAAACATTGCCCTTCGTTCCAGCACTTCCGTCCTCTGTAGCAATATAGGTATCTCCGTATGGGCTAAATTCTTCATTTAAAAACAGAACATCCCGGTATCCAAGCACCACCTGTTTCTCACAAGGTAAATGCTTTGCCAGTTCCAGCATCGGTGGAATTCCGATTCCGCCTCCGATCAAAAATGCCTTTTTCCCTTTCCCGCCGGCTTCAAGTGGAAATCCATTGCCCAAAGGTCCCAAGACCTCAATGGTATCCCCTTCTTTATAATGGGAAAACTCTTCCGTTCCTCCGCCTACAACCCGGTACACCAGCCTTAAAAGGCCCTTGTCCTTATCAGTCTCACAAATGCTGATCGGTCGGGGCAGCAGCTTTGCTCCATCCTTAGTATATAGGTCAACAAACTGTCCCGGCACTGCCTGGGCAGTGATTTCCTTTGTCTTAATCCACATGCTGTATACATCGTCTCCAAGCCGTGTCTGACTGGCGACCACAGCAATTTCCTTTATCTTTGCCATGCGATCCCCCTATAATACCCTGTTGATGTCAGTGACCATGTCAATAACCGCCTGTCTGGAAGCTTCACCGAAATGCTCTCCGCCAAACCGGGCGTATT
Organism: Lacrimispora celerecrescens; assembly: GCF_000732605.1. Lineage (GTDB taxonomy): Bacteria > Bacillota > Clostridia > Lachnospirales > Lachnospiraceae > Lacrimispora > Lacrimispora celerecrescens_B. Next base: position 274,631 of record NZ_JPME01000018.1, read on the forward strand.
TTTCAGATTTATAGGCTGCAATAATTCCCCTGGAGGAGTTCACAATTGCTCCTAGGCCATCCTCGTTGAAGCAGGGTTTTAAATCCTCAGCCGTTCCTCCCTGAGCACCGTATCCCGGTACCAGGAAATAGGTGTTTGGCATCAGCTTGCGTAGAATTCTGCTCATCTCCGGATAGGTGGCCCCCACAACAGCTCCCACATTGCTGTAAGTGCCATCCATGCAGTCTGCCCCCCATTCAACGACCTTATCTGCAACCAGTTCATACAGCGGTCTTCCGTTAATCAGCTGATCCTGGAATTCTCCGCTGGAAGGGTTGGAGGTTTTCACCAGTATGAAAAGGCCTTTGTCTTCTTCCTTGCATACATCCACAAAGGGCTTCACGCCATCGGTCCCCAAATATGGATTGACCGTAAGGAAATCTGTGCCGAAAGCAGAAAAGCTTTTGTTTCCAACCTTCACCTGACCGATGTGTGCCGTAGCATAAGCGGCGGATGTGGAACCAATATCTCCTCTTTTAGCATCTCCAATGACGAAAAGCCCCTTTTCCTGACAATAGTTAACTGTCTTTGTATACGCTTTCAAACCTTCAATGCCAAACTGCTCGTACATGGCAATCTGAGGTTTCACGGATGGGATCAGATCATAAACATGATCAACAATTTCTTTATTGAATAGCCAAATAGCTTCCGCAGCGCCTTCTAATGTTTCACCGAATTCTTCAAATGCCTTTTTCATTACATGCTCTGGTATATAGCTTAACATGGGGTCCAAACCTACGCAGATTGGGGCTTTTGTTTTCTGAATTTTGTCTATTAACTGCCTGATCATAGCTTCCTCCTTGGATCTCTTTTCCCTAATTTTTTTTATTCTTACCAATTCTATCATAAGAAAGAACTGGCTTCAAGCCTTTTACCAAACTGATCGTAAAAATCCTGATCCTTGTCATAGGGCATAAGATAAAACTGCTTTAAAACATACATGCTGATCTTATTTGCCAATGTCTGATCCTCATTTTCTTCCATTTCTCTTTCCAGTCGTTTTAAGAAGAAGTGCCAGTCAGACACAAATCTCTCATACCGTTTTACATCAGGAGTGTCAATCCATTTGCGCACCTTGACCTTTACCCTGTTTTCCTTCCTGCACTCATGTACCTGGAGAAAATACTGAAAGCCCTGCTCATCATAGATCCTCCCCAAGGGGAACAATCGGCAGATCCCCGGCCGGAAACCATGGATCCCGCATCGTCCCTCCCGGTTTAAGAACCCGCATCGTTCCTCTTTTCCTCCCATTTTTAGGTTTGGAAGCACGATACCATCCACCACCTGAAGTTCCAGCTTATCTGCTAGAAGCTCCTCCATCGTACAATTAAGATTTACCGTCAGCCGAAAGCAGTCAAGAGGATCCAGAGTAACCGACTGCCCCATTCCCTGACAACAGGCCGAACAGTCCTTGCAGTCACCACAGTCCGCCTTTACCATATCGTTTAAGCTATATAATTTTCCATCTGAGATTTCTTTCCAATCGATGTCCCGTTTCATGAATCGTTTTCCTCAACTTTCTTTTTAACAAACATGGATATTCTACCATCTCTTACCTATACATTCAATGGCATTTTAATAAGATTTACAGAGCTCCATGAAAGTGTTCATCGTTGAAGTCAGATATTTACTGCGATGATAGATAATATTAAAATTTCTTATTAAGCGTGGGTCTATAGGTACCTGTTTAACAATGCCTTCGGCTATGTCCTTTTCAACGAGAAGATATGGCAGGACGGAAACTCCAATTCCTGAAGAGACGCCCTTTACAATCGCCTGTGTGCTGGTACTTTCCCATAGTGGATGAACGGATAATTGCGCCATGGAAAAGTAACCATCTAATATCTCACGACCTGCACTTCCTTTTTCTCTCATTAGTAGATCATAATCCGCAATTTCAGAAAGCGTGATGTGATCTCTTTTGCTCAAAGGATGGGAAGGTGATACAATCGCACACAAAGAATCTTCCATGAATGGCTCATAAACCATATTCTCCTGCTCCGGAACTGTTTCTATTAAGCCAATATCCACACCATTATCAAGAATATGCTGCTCGATGGCAGCTGAGTTATTAATGACAACTTCGATTGTAAGATCTGGATATAACAGCTGCATTTCCTTTATGATACCGGGTAAAACATGTGTGCCAATGGTTATACTTGCCCCAATCCTTAAAGTGCCGAGAGTTTCCCAATTACGGATTTTCTTTTCCATCTCATCAAATTGGGAAACGATATGAATCGCATAACTGTAAAATTCGCTTCCGCATTCCGTTGGCAGGATCCGTCTTCCGATCCGTTCAAATAAACGGATGCCATAGTATTCTTCAATTTCCTTGATTGCAAGACTTACGGATGGCTGCGCTAAATGCAATGCAGCCGATGCTTTTGTAATGCCTCCGTTTTGGTATACAGAAACAAAAATTTGAATGTGCCGGAGTGTCATGATCTCATCCTTTCAAATCATAATGAAATTATTATATATTTAATAAAATAATACTATTTTACATAATAATCAACTGTAAATATAATAAATGTAAGGAGGCGAAACATGAAAATGAAGAAAAATATTTTATTACAACTATTTATATCCACTTTGTACTTAAGTGCCTTTACGTTTGGAGGCGGATACGTGATCGTCACATTGATGAAAAAAAAGTTTGTGGATGAATACCATTGGATCGAAAATGATGAAATGCTGGACTTAATTGCCATTGCCCAATCTGCCCCTGGTGCCATTGCCGTAAACGGTGCCGCTGTTGTGGGTTATAAACTGGCTGGAACCGCAGGCACCATAACGGCAATCATAGCAACCATCATTCCCCCATTTGTTGTCATTTCGGCTATTTCTGTTTTTTACACAGCTTTTAGAGACAATGCAATGATCAGCCTGATGCTTGAAGGAATGCAGGCGGGCGTCGGGGCCGTGATCGCCTCCGTAGTCTATGAAATGGCACGGGGAATTGTACAAGGACATAGCAAAAGCTCAAATTTAATTATGATCGGAGCATTTATAGCTGCCTTTCTTTTAAACGTGAACGTAGTATATGTGGTGCTTGCGTGCATCTTAATAGGAATCCTGCGGACGTGGTTTGAAATGGAAGGGAGGAAAAAATGATTTACTTACAGCTGTTTTTGAGTTTTCTCCAAATAGGAGCATTTAGTTTTGGAGGCGGTTATGCCGCCATGCCGTTAATTCAAAGTCAAATCGTAACTCATCATAAATGGTTAAGCATGACGGAGTTTACGGATTTGATTACCATATCCCAGATGACACCAGGTCCCATAGCAGTGAATTCCGCGACCTTTGTAGGCATTAAAATAGCTGGGATTCCCGGAGCAATGGTGGCGACTGCAGGATGCATTCTTCCCTCCTGCATTATGATTACACTAATTGCTAAATTCTATTTGAAATACAGAAAGATGACCGTACTTCAGGGCGTTTTAAATTCCTTGCGTCCCGCTGTTGTGGCTATGGTAGCAGCTGCCGGGATATCAATCTTGCAATCTGCATTCTGGGGCGGCAATTCATTTATAAATTTAGCAAGTACCCGATGGAGTTTAATTCTCATATTTGGCATATGTATTGTCTTATTGCAGAAATTCAGAATGAATCCGATCTGGGTCATGATATTGGCAGGTGTTATGAAGGTCACTGCTTCTTTGATAGGAGGAGGATTATGAAGCTGATTGTCAGGCAGAAACTTGGAGAATATATTGTTTACGATGAGAGTAACAGCGTTGTTGGAAAATGGAAACAAAGCTATTTTCAAGGCGCAAAAATGGAGTTTCTTGATACAAACGGAACAGTTCTATATACTATAAAAAAATGCGGGGAAAGAATTGAGATAAAAGGGAAAGATGACATCATATCTGAATGCCGGTTCCATTATGCACAGGATGGGAATGGAACTATCATACAGAAAAGTCTGTTCAGACCACCCATGGCAGAAAAATCAGTGACGGATTCCTTATGGGGCAAAATTGTCATCATACAGAATGAACAGAGAGATTTCACGATATTCCTAAATGGTATGGAAGTGGGAAATATGACCCGCATGATGTCTTTGCGGAAACTACTCATAATAAATTCCCCTGCTATATCAACGGAGCAATGCTGTGTTATTTTTATATTGGGAATTTATATGCTCCATGATGATGACATAGAGATTGTCTAAATTGCTATTTTGCTTCACAAATTTTTCACAATTTAATTAGCACTCAACTATTGACAGTGCTAACAATGTGTGTTATATTACATGTATAACAAATAGAAATGCATCGGAAATCCGGTGACATATAAATTTCCAAAAAGGAGGAACCCTTTATGTTATTAACCAGAAGAAATAGCTTATTCGATGATTTTTTCAATGATCCGTTTTTTACGGATGCATATCACAACAAACAGTCCCTGATGAAAACTGACATTGAGGACAATGGAAACGGCTATGTCATTGATATGGAACTCCCAGGTTATAAAAAAGAGGACGTACGGGCCGAATTAAAAGATGGGTATCTGACCATAAGCGCAGACACAGTCTCTGAAAATGAAGTAAAGGACCAGAAAAACTATATCCGCAGGGAGCGTTACAGCGGTTCGGTAAAGAGAAGCTTTTATGTAGGCTCCGGCTTAAAACAGGATGATATCAAAGCATCCTTTGAAAACGGCATCTTAAAACTTGTCGTTCCAAAAGAGGCTCCAAAGCAGATCGAGGAAAACCACTATATCACCATTGAGTAATGCAATATAGACAAAAAGGGAAGGCCCCTTAGAGGACCTTCCCTTTCTTTCTGTACCAGTCGAACGATCAGCATTTATACTCTTTTAAAAATGCCGTAGTCACATATGCCCCGCTCTTATAAGACTTTTTCTCCATGGCTTCCTCTGCTTCCAGCTTTACATTTATCCACATTTCTTCCGCAGCAATGGTTAAATGAGAAAGCATAATCCCTGTGCTGATCTCCCGCATGGATACAAGAGAAGGCGACGGCAGGAATTCCCTGCAGGAAAATACATAGATTTTATCATGATAAACGATAAAGCGCCAAGGCTGTGTATTCATGGCCGACGGAGCAAGACGGACAGCCTTTAAAATATTTTTCATGGATTCCCCGGCTTCTTCCTTAAACACGCATAATTCCTTTAAAGGAAGCCGTTTTGCCGTTGCAGGATCACGGTAAAGCAGCGTTTTCGGATAGCCAAAGGCGACCACGATCACCTTCTTCATACCTGTCAGGCCTGGGTCCGGAATCTTTGCATTCCCAAGATAACAGGTTCCAAGTCCTTTTCCTGTCATATATAAAAGAACATGCTCCAGCACATATCCTGCATTTGCCAGATACCCATCCTTTTCCTCAGAGTATAATACCAGATAATAAGGTGCCTCCACCTTCCACAATCCCTTAACAGGCAGGTGTTCCTCCATATTCTCACTTATTTCCAGTTTTATCTCAATATCCCCGTGCAGCCTTGGTATATTATCCCCAAAATAAAGGATGTCCTTTAGAAGCTGCTCCGGGACCCGTTCCTTCTTAAACTTTCTGATCGATCTTCTCTTAAATATCATCTGATACAGATTCATACCTGCTCCCCTCTCCTCTATCCAAAAACCAGACTTAAATAAGCTGGCTCATTTCCTCCAAAAGTCCGGCAAACACCTGGAGTGCATCCTTCACAGGTTCTGCTGTCCCCATGTCAACGCCACAAAGCTTTAATAAGTCTATGGGAGTCATCGAATTTCCGCCGCTTAAAAATTCAAAATATCCCTTGACCGCATTCTCATCTCCCTTAAGAATCCTGCTGCTGATTGCAATGGCAGCCGAAAACCCGGTGGCATACTGGTATACGTAAAATGGTGTGTAAAAATGTGGAATTCTGGACCATTCATAATCAATTTCCTGGTCAACCACCATGTCCGGACCAAAATACTCCTCATTCAGCCGGTGGTATATTTTACAAAGAACCTCTGCAGTAAGCACTTCTCCTTCCCCTGCACGGCGATGAGTCTCTGCTTCAAACTCTGCAAACATGGCTTGACGGTAAAGAGTCCCCCGGAAACTGTCCATAAAATGATTCACAAGATAAGCCCGTTCCTTTTTATCTGACGTAGTCTCCAATAAATGCCGGATAAGCAGCGCTTCATTGCAGGTAGAGGCCACCTCCGCTACAAAGATCTTATATCCTGCATCGATATAGGTCTGGTTTTTATCGGAAAACCAGCTGTGAAGGGCATGCCCCATCTCATGAGCCAGAGTAAACACACTGTCAAGGGTTCCGTTAAAGTTTAACAATACATAAGGATGAATTCCGTAAACACCCCAGGAATATGCGCCGCTCCGCTTTCCTTCATTCTCATATACGTCGATCCACCGGTTAGTAAAGCCTTCTCTTAACAGAGATAAATAGTCCTCTCCCAGTGGCTTTAGGCCTTCCAGCACCATGGACTTGGCTTCCTCAAAAGTATATTTACGTTCTTCCCTTGATACCATGGGTACATATAGATCATACATATGCAGTTCATCAACTCCAAGGGCCTTCTTTCTTATGGATACATATCCATGGAGACTGGGCAGTTCCTCATGAACTGCTTTTAAAAGATTGTCATACACTTCCTCCGGAATCTCATTCTCTCCAAGGGAATGGGCTCTGGCGGAGGGATAATTTCTTGCTTTTGCGTAAAAAGCCGCCTGTTTCACATTGGAAGAAAAAGTAGCAGCCAGAGTATTACTAAACTGCCCATAGACGCTATAAAGGGCCTCAAACGCGGATTTTCTCACCCTTCTGTCCTGCTTTTCCATAAGAGCTACGTAGTTTCCATGAGTGATTTTAACAGGCTGATTCTTTTCATCCACGATTTCAGGGAACTTCACATCCGCATTATTAAACATATTAAAGATCTCCGAAGGAGCGGAGGTAGCTTCCATTGACTTTGCTAACAAGGCTTCCATAGAGGCTGACAAGGTATGGGCCTTCTTCTTTAAAATGATTTCTAAGGTTCTGTCATAACGCGTAAGCCCGGTCGTGTTCTTCCGGTAACGGTCAAGGGTTTCCTCCGGTATTGCCAGGATTTCCGGTATCAAAAATGATGACAGCCCTGCTGCCTCATAGGAAAGGGACCTTGCCCTGGAGGAAAATTCCTGATATCTGGCATTGCCTGTATTCTCATCGGATTTCTGCTTCCCGTATACAAATAATGTTTCAATCTTTAAGGATAACTCCTCATCAAACTTAAGACAGGAAAAAAGCATCTCGCCTGAATCCGCCAGATGTCCTTCATATCTTTTATAACCTGAAAGCGAGCGTTCTGTTTCACGGAACAAATCCTCCCATGCACTCTCAGAAGGTAGAATGTCCGCCAGGTTCCAGGTATCGCAAACCGGTATTTCTTCTCTCTTTTTCAATTAAATCCCTCCAACTCCTTTACTTGTGTTTATTCTATCACCCATATTTCAAAGAAACAATCAGCAATATGGAAAATATTTTATTGATTTTACACATTTTATTGTATTATACTATACGAAAACGAATCAGGAGTCCTGCCATGAATATGATACGAACGAAAGCCCCCAGTGAAACGCAAAACAGCGACTTGCTCCACCTGCAGGAAGCCTGCAAAAAACACGATAATATTTCTCTCACCTTTCCCATGGAAGAAGAATGTATTTTTTACTTATTATATGAAGAAGACAGTCTCTTATCCGCCATTTGTACATTTTTTAATGAAAACGGAGACTATGAATGCAGTGCTTATACCATTCCGGCAAACAGACAGCGGGGATATTTTACCATACTTCTGGAAGAGCTTTTGAAAGAAACGGGAGACCATGATCTGGTTTTTCCCGCAGAAGAAACCTGCGAAGATACTGTCCTTACCCTTCATGCCATAGGAGCCGATCTTTGGTATCAAGAGCATTTGATGGAGCTTACTTCTTCCGCTTTTTTAAAAACCGGCCTGACTAAGAACAACCGTTTTTCTGACTCTCTTACACTCTCTATGACCTGTGATGACGAAAAAGAGCCTTCCCTGTGTACCTTTCTGATAAATGGCAGCCCTGTAGGCTCCTGTTATCTGGATTTCAGAGGGCAGTCCGCCTCTTATTTTTACGGGTTCGAAATTTCTGAAAGTTTACGGAACCAGGGACTTGGCAGTGCCTGCCTTTCTCTGCTTTTGGATACCTTATTTTTAAGACCTGGTTTTGAAAAAATTAAAAAGCTTATTCTTCAAGTGTCCGGCCAAAACGGCCCTGCCATGGCCTTATATAAAAAGGCAGGCTTCCAAATTACGGAAAGCCTGTCCTATTATATATACTGAACATTATTTTATTTCCCGGATCATACAGTACTGTTTTAAATGAAAACGCTTTTCCACGATACTAAAGACCTTAAAACCGAAATGTTCATAAAACTTTACATTGCTTACATTATGTGTTTCCAGGGAAATCATGAGCCTGTTTTTATCCGCGTAGTCAATGGCTTCCCTTAACAGAAGAGAGGAAATCCCATGATGCTGCATGGCAGGGCGTACAGCCAGATAAATAAGATGCAGACGTTTCTCCTGGTTAAGACGATCCGTCCAGCTGGAATTCAAATACTCCCTTCCCTGTATAAAATTCCAAAATGTTTTTAAAGAAGGATCCTCCTTGATCAGATAGCCGTCTGTTTTTAAAACAGCGGCTGCTTCTGCCAGATAGTAATGAAAGGCATTATAAGGCTGGGATTCATCGTCCACCACAAGAATCCCATTAATGTCCGGACTGTCGGCATATATTTCACAAGTTTCTAAAAATTCCTCCATATCACATTCAAATAATTCCGGGAGCAGACGGCTCCTGGTCTCCCCGTCAGGGATCAACCTGCAATAAAGCGGATCTCCGGCAAAGCATTCTGTCAGCAGTTCTTTTAATTTCTCTACATCTTCTTTTTTTACCCGGTACAATCGGTCGCTATCCATAATCTTAAACCTCTTCCATTTGCTTTAAACTCCGTACCATTTTTCATGGTGTACTTTCATTTCTCTTCTTCTTTTGCTTTTTTCGTTGCCTGTAATTCCCCCTCCAATATTATATAATATTTTATATAAAAGTTGTACAGCATTTTACTACAAAAAGGGCGGCAAAAAGAGTATGATCGACATTAAAAATTTAACGCAAATCGGTTAAGATATAAAAAGTGAGGAAACCTGCTGTAAAGCTTTTCCTCACTTTGTCTTTTTGTATATGTTTATTCGTTCCAGTTATGATAAGTGGCCTGTACGTCATCCTCCACATCAAGAAGATCCATAATCCGGTTCATCTTCTTAATGGAATCTTCATCCGTCAGTTCCACCCATGTCTGAGGAATCATGGTAACATCTGCTTCCACCATAGTGATGCCTGCAGCCTCTAATGCCTCACGCACGGCACTGAATTCCTCAGGTCCGGTAATTATTTCAAAGCTGTCCTCTTCCTCGGAAAAATCTTCGGCACCTGCCTCAAGAGAAATCATCATCAGCTCATCCGGATCCATCTCACATTCTTCCTTATCAATGATGATCTGGCCTTTTCTATCAAACATAAAGGACACGCAGCCAGGAGTTCCCACATTGCCGCCGCCTTTGGTAAATGCGTTTCTTACGTTTGCTGCAGTCCGGTTCTTGTTGTCTGTCAGCGTATCTACGATGATTGCAACCCCATTGGGGCCGTATCCCTCGTATGTAATGGTTTCATAATTAACGGAACCTGCATCGCCGGCTGCTTTTTTAATGCCGCGGTCAATGGTATCGTTGGGCATATTATTGGCTTTCGCCTTTGCGATAATATCACGGAGCCTACTATTGTTTGCAGGGTCTGGTCCGCCTTCTTTCACAGCTACCGCCAATTCTCTTCCGAGAATAGTAAAAATCTTGCCTTTAGCAGCATCGTTTCTCTCTTTTTTGTGTTTAATATTCGCGAACTTTGAATGTCCTGACATTGTACCAACACTCCTTTTCTTTCTCTACTTCATCCTTATAATCACTAATAAGTCAACATCTTTTCCATTTTAGCACTAATTTTTTCATCTTGCAAGAAAAATAATGCACAGCTGCCGATTCCCTCTTTTTTCCTGAGAACAAATGACAGCTGTGCCGATTTTACATTTTTACGTCCGAGAAATCCTCATGAGCATCCATTTTTCTAAGTTCCTGCTCTTCCTCGTGGTCCTCTTCCGTCTGCTCTTTCCGAACCCGGATGGTATGAATGATTTTATTTTCCACACGAAGGATTTTGAAACAATATCCCAGAATAGATACCTCTGTCTCTTCCCCTTCCTGAGGAATCCGGTCCAGCCTGGAAATCAACAAGCCATTAATGGTATCATAGGAGTCATAATCCTCTTCATCAAATTCGATGCCCAAGGCCCTCTCTACTTCTTCCAGGGGAGTCATGCCGTTGATCACATAGGAACCGTCGTCTGAGGGGACAATGTATTCTTCATCCACATCATATTCATCCATGATATTGCCCACAATTTCTTCCAAAATATCTTCCATTGTCACGATACCCGCTGTCTGCCCGTATTCATCCACCACAATCACCATGTGGATCTTTCTGGACTGCATTTCTTTAAACAGAGTATCAATATTCCTGGTTTCCGGAATGAAATGAGCTTCTCTAAGAAGCCCTTCAATCTCCCACAGCTGGCGGGATGCATTCCTTTTATTTTCCACGGCAATAAGAGCATCCTTCATATGAAGGATCCCGATAATGTCATCCACGTCCTTTTTGTAAATCGGATAACGGGAATTATATCCCTCTTTCAGTATGAAATTCACCGCTTCCCGAAGTGTAATCTCGCCGTCCAAAGCGACCAGATTCTTTCGGTGGGTCATAATATCCCCGGCTTCCTTATCATTCAGTTCGAAGATGTTTGTAATCATCTCCGCCTCTCTGGCCTCTAAAACGCCCTGTTCATGGCCCTCGTTCACCATGGACATGATGTCCTCTTCCGTAACGTTCTCATTATCTGATGCCATATCGATTCCCAACAGCTTCAGAACAAAGTAAGCCACCACATTTGCCAGCCAGGTAAAAGGGATAAGAGGTATCATAATGAGGGATACTGCAGGCAGCATACGATAGCCCCATTTTTCAGGATTCTCTGCTGCACAGCGTTTTGGAATAATGATACCAAAGCTGATCAAAAGTACGATCAGTACAATGGAAACCAGCAGCAGGCTAATAAGGGATACCCATTGGCTGGGATAAACCCCGTCTCTTGTCAGGACAGTCCCAAGCCTTGCTCCCAGCTGCTCCATAACAAAAGCCCCGGTTACCATACCGATTAAATTTGTGGTGATTTGGATAGTATTTACAAACCTGGTCGGTCTGTTTACAATATGTAACAGCTTCCCGGCCTTTTTACTACCCTCCTCCATCTGATGCTCCAGTTCGCTTGTATTCACGTTTTGGATTGCTGATCCAAACCCATAGAAAATAGCGTCCAGCACGATAAAAGCAATAAAAATAATCACGCGTATAAGCGGATTGCCATCGTCCATTCTAAAAATTTACTCCTTTTGTTATTTATCATTCGTATTTTTTTCTCGTAACTATTTAGAAATATATCATTTTATCTGCATTCCGTCAATGGTGAACTATGTATCCAGTTCCAGGCTCACCCTTAATGCACAGTCCACTTCCTGCTGAAGTTCGTCGTCGATATGACAAATCTTTTCTTTCAGCCTCTGCTTATCAATGGTGCGAAGCTGTTCTAAAAGAATCACCGAATCTTTTATCATATCGCATTTTTTTGTATCCAGCTCCACATGGGTTGGAAGCTTTGCCTTATTCATTCTTGATGTAATTGCCGCACAGATCACGGTAGGGCTATGTTTATTGCCTATGTCGTTCTGTATAATTAGAACCGGACGGATTCCGCCCTGCTCAGAGCCTACCACCGGCCTTAGATCAGCATAATAAATGTCTCCACGTCTGATAATCACACTCTCACACTCCGTCAATTATTTAGGAAGTTCGGCTCGCCTAGCGCTCGCCGAACGGCTAATTTGCAAAATACAGGCTGTATAACCCTTGCCTTCATTCATCAAATTATGCCTAAGTCTAGTATTGACCTTCTTTGACTCGAGTATTCACTTAAGTTTTTCCGCCGCATACCTTATCATATGTTTTGGACATGGAGTTTGTTATCAGCGCTTGCAAAACCCTTCGTAACAATCATTGAAATAATCCTTCTGACCAATGACCAAGCCGTTTTCTATATAAACACGGGGTACCCGTTTGCCTATGTCACAGACGATTTCATAATGGAAGCCGCCTCCGGTCATGGCCAGCTCTTCTACCGTAATCTCTTCCTTTCCCTGCCTGCCAATTAAAATAACCTCACCCTCTTCCTCTGCGTCCTTTATTCCAGTCACATCCACCATAAACTGATCCATGCAAACGCGTCCTAATATTCTGGCACGCTGCCCCCTTATTAACACATCCCCTTTTCCGGAAAGATTTCTAGGATAGCCGTCGCCATATCCTACGGGAATCGTTGCGATCGTCATCTCCCGGTCAGCGGTAAAGGTTCCTCCATAGCTTACGGATGTTCCGGGCTCAATTTTCTTTATGTAGGAAATAAAGCTTTTCAATTCCATGGCAGGCTTTAACCTTACCGTATCCCTGTCAACCTCTCCTGACGGATAAATACCGTAAATGGATATTCCAGCCCGTACTGCATGAAAGTTGGCCCTCTGAAGGTCCAGGATTCCGGCGCTGTTGGAACAGTGAAGGACAGGGATGGTGATCCCCCTGTCAGAAAGCATGGTTACGAATGATTGGTACTTTTCTATCTGTTTATCTGTGGCCATCTTATCCTTTTCATCCGCCTTTGCAAAATGAGTGAACAATCCTTCCACTTCAATACCCGGAAAACCGCAGATTTTCACCGCTTCTTCTGCCGCTTCCTCTGTGACCGGATATCCGATCCGGCTCATGCCTGTATCCACCACCAGATGGATCGCCGCCTTTTTTCCAGCCTTCTCGGCCAGAGAGGAAAGACGTTCGGCCCGCTTCAACTGAAATATGGATGAACTGATCCCATATTCGATCAAAAGACTGTATCCTTCATAAGGTACAACGCCAAGGACCAGAATGGGCTTTTTGATCCCGTGTTTTCTTAGAATCACGCCTTCCTCTACGGTGGCCACCGCAAATCCCCACACATAAGAATCTATGGCCCAGGCTACCGGAACCGCTCCGTGGCCGTATCCGTCGGATTTCACAACGCCGATCATCCTGGTCCCTTCCTTTAGATTTGCCTTCATGACCTCCATGTTGTGGCGGATGGCATCTAAATCTACTGTTTCATAAACCCTGCTGTATAACTTCATCACTTGATCTCCTCGTTTATTTCTACAGGCATTTGCTAATTAACGTATTGAATGTATCTCTTCCGTCAGTTCCCTGGCAAGAATGCTGTGTTCTCCCTGCTTTTCCTTTACCATGTCTCCGGCTCGGCCATGCAGCCATACACCGAAGGCCGCTGCATCAGACTCTTCCAGGCCCAGAGCCAGAAGCCCGGCTATGATCCCGGTCAGCACATCTCCCGAACCGGCCTTTGCCATGGCACTGTTGCCGCTTCCATTGATATAGGTTCTCTGGTCTTTTAAAGCCCCAATGGTTACCGCATCCTTTAACACGCAGGTGATACCAAAACGGTCCGCATATTCTCTGGCAGTAGTAATCAGCTGTTTCTGTATGGTTTCTACCGCGCTTCCTGTAAGCCTTGCCATTTCTCCCAAATGAGGGGTAACAATTATGTTTTCCGTGAAATAGCTGGTCAGCTCAGGGTTTGAAGCAATGGTGCCCAGACCATCAGCATCCAGAACAATGGGAACATAAGCATTGGCAAGGACTTCCTCTACCAGATTCCTCACATAGCCTTCCTGTCCAAGCCCCGGCCCCAGAACAATGGCGGTAGCCCACTCGCACTGCTTTACTAACAGCTCTTTAAATCTTTCAGTCCCTGCTTCTGCCTCCCCGGCTTCATAAGTGGTAATGATGGCTTCCGGAAGTCCGGTTTGAAGGATGGTCCGGTTTTCTTCCACTGTAAAAATTTTCACCAGGCCTGCTCCTGTCCGATAAGCGGCCAGTGCGCTTAAATAGGCAGCCCCGCTCATGTTCTTCGATCCGGCTACCACAAGTACCTTTCCGAAGCTCCCTTTATTGGAATAGGCCGGGCGCTTTGGCAGCTGCTTCACATCCTCCGGATCCAGGGTAAAATATTCTGTCTTAAGGCGTTCTAAACTCTCTCCTGGAAAACCGATGTCAGCCACAAGTACCTTTCCGCTGTATTCCTTTCCGGGATACAGCATGGTTCCCAGCTTTTCATAACCGAAGGTGACGGTTATGTCTGCCTTTAGGGCAATACCCATGATCTGACCCGAATCAGAATGAATGCCTGAAGGGATATCCACGGCCACAGTAAATTTCGGTTGGCAGCGGCGGATTGTCTCCAGGATCTCCCGGTATCTTCCAAGAATCTCCCGGTCCAGCCCCACGCCGAAAAGTGCATCAATGAGAATATCGCAGGTACCAGGAATGAGATCAGAAAAACCTGCCAGATTGACACCCGTATGTTCTGCAATGGAAACCTGAGTCAGATATTCACTGCTTCCCTTTTCTTTTCCGGCCACCAGTAAGGCAAAAACCTTATATCCTTTTAAATGCAGCATTCTGGCAGCCGCAACTCCATCCGCACCATTATTGCCGTTTCCGCACAAAACCCATATCCGGTCCGTTTTCTGCCCATGCTTCATCACTTCTTCCGCAACCGCCAGGGCGGCCCGTTCCATTAGCACCAGAGAGGGAATGCCTATATTCTCTATGGTGTAGCGGTCCACCTGCTTCATCTGTCCTCCTGTAACCAGATATCTCATATATCTTCCACCTTTCCGTTTTCCTTAAACCCTGTCTATAGAAAAACTACCGGCAGCGAAGAGACTTCCCTTCACCTGCCGGCAGGCATGTTACTCCATTATTTCAGATTGTCTGTTTCTTTCTTCCTCACTATCCTGTATACTGCATACCCGGTAAGATAACCGCATCAGGCTTTCCGATAGATGGACATTCTCCACAACCACATCTTCCGGCACACTTAAATCCGTATGGGCAAAATTCCAGATCGCCTTGATTCCTGCCTTTACAAGGCGGTCTGCAATCTCCGGTGCCTTGGTCTTTGGAATGGTTAGAGCTGCGATCTGGACATCATTATCTTTTACGAACTGCTCCAGATCATCTACGCTGCGGATCTCTATCCCGCGAACCACAAGGCCGATCAGACGCGGATTAATATCAAACATTCCTTTGATGAGGAAGCCACGCTTTTCAAAATTTGCATAATTGGCAATTGCCTGTCCTAAATTTCCAGCGCCTATGATAATGATATTATGCTGCCTGTCTATTCCCAATATCTTCCCGATCTCTGCATATAAATATTTTACATTATAACCATAGCCCTGCTGGCCGAATCCGCCGAAATTATTCAAATCCTGGCGGATCTGAGAAGCGGTCACTTTCATTCGTACACTTAAATCATTGGAGGAAATACGTTCTACTCCATCTTCTAGTAATTCGCCCAGATACCGGTAATATCTCGGAAGCCTGGTAATCACTGCTTTGGAAATTTCTTTCTCTGACACTTCTTCACCTTCTTTAACTTAATCTAACTAATATTATTATAACTGCGTGACAAAATAATGTCAAACGGGTTTTATCATTGTATCCTTGAAAAAAGGAAGGACCTATATTATACTATTTCTGTTGCCTTACATTCATACTGGAAGAAAAACCCTTCGGATATACTTATATGCCCTAAATACAGGCAGGAAAGAGGAAATACCCCAGGGTATACCTTTATGCCATAGAACAGGCAGGAAAGAGGAAATAAAACATGATTCTGTCATGCAATAACATAAGCAAAGCATTTGGAAGCAATCAAGTGATCAAGCATGCTTCCTTCCATATAGAAGACCATGAAAAAGCTGCTATTGTAGGGATCAACGGGGCCGGAAAATCCACGTTATTAAAAATCATCATCGGAGAGCTCCCAGCCGATGAAGGAGACGTAGTTGTTTCCAAAGGGAAATCCATCGGCTATCTGGCGCAGCACCAGGATTTGTCCGGAGACCGGACCGTTTATGAAGAAGTCTTAGAGACCAAGCGTCCTGTCATGGAGATGGAAGCAAAGATCCGGCGGCTTGAAGTGGATATGAAGCACGTCACAGGAGAAGAACTGGAAGCCATGCTTACCACCTACAGCCGGCTTAACCACGAATTTGAGCTGATAAACGGATATGCCTATCAAAGCGAAGTAACAGGAGTATTGAAAGGTCTTGGCTTTACAGAAGAAGAATTCCATAAACCTGTTAAGTCATTATCCGGCGGCCAGAAAACCCGGGTATCCTTAGGACGGCTCCTTCTCACTAAGCCGGACATCATCCTTCTCGACGAGCCCACCAACCATCTGGATATGGATTCCATTGCTTGGTTGGAAGGATATTTAATCAATTATGACGGCAGCGTAATCATCGTAGCCCATGACCGCTATTTCCTTGACCGGGTGGTCACGAAAATTATGGAACTGGATAACGGCCTTATGAGCGTTTATCAGGGAAACTACACCGATTACAGCGGAAAGCGGGCTATGATCCGGGATGCCCAGATGAAAGCATATTTAAACCAGCAACAGGAAATCAAGCATCAGGAAGAGGTTATCGCCAAATTAAAGTCTTTTAACCGGGAAAAGTCCATCAAGCGGGCGGAAAGCCGGGAAAAGATGCTGGATAAAATTGAAGTTCTGGAAAAACCAACGGAAATAAATGATGAGATGCGGATCCGTCTGGAACCCAATATCATCAGTGGAAACGATGTCCTCACTGTTCGCGGGCTAGGGAAGGCCTTCCCCCAGAACCAGCTCTTTGATAACGTTAATTTCGAAATCAAACGAGGGGAACGAGTAGCGATCATCGGCGGCAACGGAACCGGAAAAACCACCATTCTTAAGATATTAAACGGCATATTAGAACCGGATGAAGGGGAAATCTCCTTAGGCTCCAAGGTACATATCGGTTATTATGACCAGGAGCATCAGGTGCTTAATATGGAAAAGACCTTATTTGATGAACTGCAGGACACCTACCCTTCCATGAACAACACCCAGATTCGGAACATCCTTGCTGCTTTTTTATTTACCGGAGACGATGTGTTCAAGCGGGTAAAAGACTTAAGCGGCGGCGAACGGGGCCGGGTATCCCTGGCAAAGCTGATGCTTTCGGAAGCCAACTTCCTCATACTGGATGAGCCTACCAACCACTTGGATATTACCTCAAAGGAGATTTTGGAGGATGCCCTGGTCAATTATACGGGAACCATTCTGTACGTGTCCCATGACCGTTATTTCATTAACAAAACCGCAACCAGGATCCTGGATTTAACCAATCAGACCCTGATCAATTACATCGGTAATTATGATTACTATCTGGAAAAGAAAGAAATCATGACCAGCTTATACACAGCCCCTCTTTCTGCAAAGGCTGTTTCTCCGGAGGAAATCTCCGAGACCAAGCTGGACTGGAAGGCGCAAAAAGAAGAACAGGCCCGTCTTCGCAAACGCCAGAATGATTTAAAGAAAACAGAGGATGAGATCCACCAATTAGAAACCAGAGACGGAGAAATTGATGAATTACTTGGTAAGGAAGAGATTTTTACTAATGTCTCAAAGTTAATGGAGCTTAATAAAGAAAAGGAAACCATACGGCTGCGGCTGGAAGAGCTATATGAGCTGTGGGAAGATCTGGCTGAATAAAATGAGAGAGCGAAGCTGTCCTTTGTAAAAAGGGCAGCTTTCCTCATCCTACTTATCTCCTGATGTGTTATCATCGTCCCTTTTCGGTTTTATTCCCCAGAATACAACATTCATCACAATCACAATGAGCGCACAGAGGGACATCGAAACCCAAAAGCCCATGTCAATGCCCAGCCACTGCGTTGTACCAAAAAGCTTTAACCAAATATTGGCCCAATTCATCACAAATCTCCTTTCTTTTAGAGAAGATCACCGTAATACCGTACATATGCCTTTTTCAGGCTTGTAGCCAGCACCATGTACAATAGAATACACGGGATCAGGTACGCAAAGTATGCGGAAGGCAGCGGAATAAATCCCAGATCCCGTCCAAAAGCGGTAAATGGGATAATGGTCAGCACTGCAATGCCTGCAAAAGTAAGCAGTGTTAACGAAACAGAGGCACGGCTTTGGATGAACGGGAGCTTCGGCGTACGAATCATGTGGATTACCAGGGTCTGGCTCCACATGGATTCTACAAACCAACCGGCTTGAAACAATGCCACATAATTCGTCTGAATCCGCAGCAATTCCGTACCGGAAAAATGATTTGCCAGGTCGTTATACAAAAAACCATGGGACACAAACAACGGGCAAAAAACAAAATACATGAACGCATAGGTAGTCCAGTCGAAGATAGAGCTGGTAGGTCCGAGCCAAAGCATAAAATTTCCAACAGAAGACGCATCCCATTTGCGGGGTTCTTTCAGAAACTCCTTATCGACGTTGTCCCAGGGGATTGCAGTACAGGATAAATCATAAATCAGGTTAAGAAAGATTAACTGCAAGCTCATCATAGGCAGAAATGGAAGTAAAGCTGATGCCGCCAGCACCGAGAACATGTTGCCAAAATTGGAGGAGGCTGTCATCTTAATATATTTATTCATATTGGCATAGGTCTTACGCCCTTCGATAATACCTTCCTCCAAAACCATTAAGTCTTTTTCCAAAAGAATGATATCGGCGGATTCCTTTGCAATGTCTACTGCGTTATCCACAGAAATGCCGATATCGGCAGATTTCATTGCGGCCGCATCGTTGATTCCATCACCCATGAAGCCTACGATGTGTCCACTGTTACGAAGGACGGTGACGATACGGGTTTTCTGATCCGGTGAAAGCTTTGCAAACACAGCGGTGTGTTCCGCCGCCTCTGCCAGAGCAGAATCATCCATCTTGTCAATATCAGAGCCTAACAGCAGGTTATTAACCTGAAGTCCTACCCGTTTGCATATAAAGCGGGTTACCTTGTCATTGTCACCAGTCAAAATCTTGGTTGTAATTCCATACTCCTTGAGAACTTTAATCGCCTCTTGTACGGATTCCTTCGGCGGATCCAGAAAAGCCAGATACCCGATCAGAACCATGTTATGTTCGTCTTTTACTCCGAAAGCACCGACTGGGGAGGGGTTGGTTTTTTGTGCAACAGCGATAACCCGCATCCCATCTTCATTCAGGCGGTCTACCGTCTGAAGAATATTGGTTTTAATCTCTTCCGTAAGCGGTTCTACCTTTCCCTGATATTCGGCAAAAGAACAGATTGAGAGCATTTCCTCTACTGCTCCTTTCGTAACCATCTGAGTCTTGCCGGTTTTATCACTGACCACTGTGGAAAGACGGCGGCGGGTGAAATCAAAGGGGATCTCATCTACCTTTGTATAGGTCTCTGACAAATCGATCAGTCTTGAGTCGGAGGCTTCTTCTTCCTCTGTCTTTCGGATGATAGCCACATCCATTAGATTCTTGTAACCTGTCTGAAAATAACTATTTAAGTAAGCATGGCGAAGTACACGGGTGTCTCTGTTTCCCATTACATCCATGGAATATTCCAATACCACACGCTCCTGGGTCAATGTACCGGTTTTGTCCGTACAAAGAATATCGATCGCTCCAAAATTCTGGATGGAGTTTAAATTCTTTACGATTGTCTTTTTCTTGGACATAGATACGGCACCTTTGGCCAAACAGGTCGTTACAATCATCGGCAGCATTTCAGGAGTTAAGCCGACCGCGATGGAGATGCCGAAGAGGAATGCTGCTATCCAGTCACCTTTGGTAATCCCGTTGATCACAAATACAACAGGAACCATAACAAACATAAACCGGATGAGAACCCACGACACGGCATTCACACCCTTGGTAAAGTTAGTCTCAACAGCTTCACCGGCAACCGAAGAAGCCATGGAGCCAAACAAGGTATCGTCACCCACGGAGATAATAACTGCGGTAGCTCTGCCGCTGATTACGTTGCTGCCCATAAATGCGATATTCGAATACTCTGTAGTCGCATTTACTTCATCCTTACCAACGACCGCAAATTTTTCCACAGGCTCGCTTTCGCCTGTTAAGGCCGACTGGCTGATAAACAGATCCTTCGCCTCAATAATTCTTACATCCGCAGGTATCATATCACCGGCAGAAAGATGGATGATATCACCAACCACCGCTTCGACAAGTGGAATCTCCTGTTTCTTTTCTTCCTCTCGGTCAACCGTACAGGTTGTGGTGATCATCCCTAAAAGTTTTTCGGCAGCATTGCCGGAGCGGGATTCCTGAACAAAGCGCAACGCGCCGGAAATCACCACCATAGTCATGATAATAATAACCGTAAGTGGATCCGCATCCTCCGGAATACCTCGCACCACCGGCAGAATAATATCTGTGATTGTTGATACAATGGCAAGGCAAAACAAAATTGCTGTAAAGGGGTTGATAAACGCTTCCGCCAGTCTTTGGGGCATTGTCTTTTTCTTTTCGTGGGTTACTTTGTTTTCCCCATAGGCATTGCGGCTTGCAATGACCTCTTTTTCAGAAAGTCCCTCCAGAGAGGCATTGAATTTTTGTAAAACAGTCTCAATTTTATTATCTGCAGCAAAAGCAATGATTTCGTTGGCTTTTTCTCTTCGCGTGAAGCCCTCTGAGATCTTTCTTGCTCTCGCTCTTTTTTGTTTCTTATTCACAAGTCTATACCTCCTAAATTGTACCTTGACGGACACCATCTATTTTGCCCCCTTTTATAGTAAATTATAATAGTACGGAGCTGTCAGGGTTTTGGGCAAGAAAAAAAAGCCGCAGGACATAAAAATCCTACGGCAATCTCATAAACTAAAAACATTCAAATGGGAATTTCTCTTTTATGTATACAATATCCTTTTTAGTATTTCCGTCACCCGAGGGGCATCTTCTTCCATCTCTCCCCTGGTATAGGAGCTCCCCACATAAGCTGCCACCAGCTTTCCAAAATAAAACCTGATATCATTGGAAAAATAATCTGGAATGTACACGAAATCCTCCACCGAATCCATGCTCATTAGCAGATCTGTAGCATCCTGGCTGGTGCTGCCATAACAGCCGGAGGCATATCCAATATATTCCCCAAAAGCTGCCGTCAGCTCCTCCGCCTGGCAGATTTTGATTTTTTTATAATTCGTATCCAGTTTATAACATACATAATAAATACCGCTTTCCGTCATAGGCGCAGAAAAATACTTTTTTCCGGGATAGTAGATGATCTCCCAGCCCTGATCCTTAAATTTCCTGATCCAATCCCTGGGAATATTCTTTGCAGCCTCTGTAAAGGCATCTTTCACCTCAGAAGACACGGATGCGGAAGTTTTCTTTCCATCAATACTAATATCGAAATCCTTATTTCTCTGGCCATTTTCATCCATGAAGAAAAGACCTACATATTGATTTGCAGCCATCTGCCCATTATCAAAGAAATAATATCGTTTTCCTGCTACGTTTTTATAGCCGGAAGAAGCCATTTCCCCCTTTGTGGAAAACCAGTACCAGCTTCCGTTTGTTCCCTGATACCAGCCCTTTTGGGCAGTGCCGTCTTCATTATAATAATGCCACTTCTCTTCATCGTCGTTGTAACACCAGCCAAGCTGCAGTTCACCCGTTTCAGAAAAGCAGTAGTCCATTCCGCCGATTCTTGTCCAATCAGAAGCCATGTACCCCTCATTGTCAAAGTAATACCAATAACCGTTAATCTCTTCCCAACGGTATTTCTTGAATTCTCCTGCGGCATTGACATATTTCCAGCCGCCTGTGTCTTGCTGCCACTGCCAGTCCGATACTATTGTCTGCTGGTTTTCGCCCTCTCCCTGTATCTTCTCTTCCGCTGCCATGGAAGTCATCATGCTTCCCATGATGAGAATGATACTTGCCGCCGCTATCCATCGTTTCCTCAAGAGTTATGCACTCCTTCCAGGCCTTCCATATTTTATAATATATTACTATATTTTCATAGAAAAGTACAGGTTTCAAATTTAAAGTTTTTATTAACAATGAAAAGCCCTCCTTCCTATTTTCTCATTTATAGGCTATAATTATAAAAAAATTAACAGAAAGGTAGGTGATACTTGTGAAATGGAAGCGTATTCTGGCTATGACCGGAGTAGTACTCATTCTCTCCATGTATGTGATAGCTATCATATCCGCCTTTTCCCATAATCCGGAAGCAAAAAACTGGCTGATGGCCGCTATTTTCTCTTCTGTCATCATCCCCATCTTTGTCTATGCCGCTCAGCTTGTCGCCCGAGTAATCAGGCCGAATAAAGATCAACCGGATACAGCCGGCAAAAAAAACGAAGCATAAGATAATGAAAACAGGAAGCGCATACACTCTTTTAGCAATCCTCCAATAAGGATATTTACAATACGCTTACCAGGAATAGTAAATAACTTTACTGGAGAATTTGCTTTATGCGTAAATGGAACCATATTCGCTACCGCAATTCTCAACCACAATTCTCAACCATAATTCTCAATCGACTTGAATCGCAATCTGAATGATGTAATCTGAAGGATCCTCTGCTGCTAAATAACTAAGAATCTCTTGCTCATAAGCATCGCCGATTATGCTCAGACGATTTTCTTTTATATAGTTTACTAACGCCACATAGGACTTTGGCAGCATATCATATCCGCCTTTATGATTTATAACCGCGTATTTGCCTTTAGGTTTTACATGCACCTTTTCCCCTTTTTGCTTTTTTAATAATTTATTAAAAAAGAACTCCGGCTTATGATAGATCCCCCGTTCCAAATGATCTTTGCCGATAATAATGCCAGACGGGTAGGTGTACTCGATATGGTGATCTGCACAATAGTCAAAATGTTCCCCCATATTTTTCACGTCTTCTTTTTCAATCCCCTCCGGAGATAAAGCCACCGTAATCAAATATTCCTCCTCAAATTCCTGTATAAACGGAACATCACAAACTACCTGCAGTGCATTTTTTGTCATATCATAGATCGTCTGCAGCAATCGTTCCATCCGCTCAATCTTTTTTTGCTCTAAAGCTAACTGTTTTTTCTTCTGCTTCAAAACAGAAAGGAACCGGGTGGGACTTTTATGATCCAAATATTCTTTTATCTCACTTAACGGAGTTCCTGCTTCCTGTAAGGTAACAATAATATCAAAAGTGGAAAATTGCTTCAAAGAATAAAATCGATACCCTTTCTCATTCACGTATTCTGGTTTTAAAATGCCGATATCATCATAATGAAACAGCGTATGTTTGGACACTCCGCAGGCTTTTGCAAATTCACTGGTCGTTAGATATTGATTTTTTGACACTTTTTTATTCCTCCTATTGACTATCGGGTTACCCGATACCTTATAATGTCATGATGCAGGGAGATTGTCAATGATATTCTTTCCTGAGTGAAATAATATGAAATGGTTCAAAATAATGAGATAATCTTGAAGGGAAATGGTTTTGTATGGAAACAAACAGAATAAAAGTAAAAAGTGAATTTGCTCCTTTAAAAAAAGTGGTTCTAACCCAATCCGAATTTATCTTTCCGGCCCGGGATGAAAACTTTAAAGATGATGCATTTCTTTCAAAGGAAAGTTTAAGCCTGCTTGATGGCGTTGATACTGCAGCAAAGAACTATAAAGAGGTTTTCCCTGAGCGCCAAAGAAAATGGGAAAATGAACGGGAAAACTTAAAAAAGGTCCTTGAGAAATATGGAGTGGAAGTTGTACGTCCGCGATTGCTGACAGACTACGAAAAAGAATCCGGCAGAGAGTTCGGCTCCTGTAATTTCTTTGTACGTGATCCTTTCTTTACGGTTGGTCCCTCAATTATTGAAGGATCGTTACGTTTCTTCCATCGTAGAAATGAAGTTCTGCCAATCAGAAATATTCTTGTTAATGAAGCTTACAGCACGGGAGCCTTCTATGTTTCTGTGCCAAGACCTGATAGTTCAGAAGGTATTGATGCCGAGCAGGGTCCTTTTTTGGAAGGCGGAGATGTTCTGGTTTTAGATAAAACGGTTTTCGTGGGGAATTCTGGGTTAGCCTCTAATCATAATGGTTATCTATGGCTTCAATCATTTTTATCCCATTTTGGCTATGAAGTGATTGAGGTTCCGTTAAAGCAGGATGTACTGCATTTGGATTGTGCTTTAAGCCTTGTAAGAGACGGACTGATGATTATTTGTGAGGAGGCCCTTATAAATGGAATTCCTAAAGCCCTAAAGGATTGGGATAAAATCTCTGTCCCTTATAAAGATATCGCCTATTTGGCGGTGAATGGACTTCCGGTCAATGAGTCTACGTATATTTTAGATCCTCAATTCGAATATATTGCGGAGCAGTTAAAGACGAGAGGTATAACTGTGGAGTATATTGATTTTGAAATATCCAGGAGCTTGGGAGGTTCCTTTCGATGCAGTACACAGCCGCTTGTGAGGGTATAGTGACTGAAAACTCTTTTACGGATATAACCAGGTATTTTGCTGAAATGACTTGAATTTGGAAAGAGAATTGACTATAATTGAAATATAAAAGAAAGCACCCACTCCAAAAGTGGATGCTCTCAAGGTTAATGCTTAAATGTCCTTACGACACCGCCTACCCTGTTGGCAGACAGGGTGGGCATTTTTATTTTCTCTTGTTTCTCTTATCGAGAAAGGCAAGAAACGCTACAATCAAGCTACCAAAAGATATTAACAAAGCTAATATCTCGATGAAAATCGTAATGACTTCATATGCTGTCGTGAGTGCTTTCCTGAATTTATTTTATCATGAGAACTGATGTTCTTCAAACATAAAATATATATATTTGTACGATTTTTCCACTATGACAAGTTAAATCTTTCTGCTCTAATGCCATCGCCATAATTTTTATTGAATAAATATAAGCAGAGACAGTAGAATATTAATCCTACTGCTCTGCTTAAAATAGTTATTATTTTTTTGATAATCATTTACGAAAAATAATCTCGTCCCTTCCCGGCCCATTGGAAACCATGGATATGGGCGTTTCGATTTCTTTCTCTATGAATTCAATATAATTCCTGCAGTTCTCCGGAAGATCCTCGTAATTCTTAATTCCCCTGATCTCACACTTCCAGCCTGGAAGGCTTTTATATACTGGTTTTGCTCTGTTCAGCTCTACAGTTGTAGGGAAATCTCTGGTAACCTTTCCGTCGATCTCATAGCCCACACATACTTGAAGTTCGTCAAGATATCCCAGCACATCAAGAACGGTGAGGGCAACCTCTGTAGACCCCTGGATCCGGCATCCGTACCTGGATGCAACAGCGTCAAACCAGCCCATACGTCTTGGCCGTCCGGTCGTTGCGCCGTATTCGCCGCCGTCTCCGCCACGCCTTCTCAGCTCATCTGCCTCATCTCCGAATAGTTCGCTGACAAATGCACCGGCCCCAACGGCACTGGAATAAGCTTTTACCACTGTGGTAATGTTTTTAATCTCATAGGGCGGAATGCCCGCACCAATGGCACCGTAGGCCGCAAGTGTTGAGGAAGATGTAACCATAGGATAAATACCATGGTCAGGATCCTTTAGAGAGCCCAGCTGGCCTTCCAAAAGAATGTTCTTACCCGCTTTGATGGCCTCATGAAGGTATTTGGACACATCACATACATATGGCTTCACCATCTCACGGTATTCTAAGAGAGTCTCAAACAGTTCCTGGGGGTCCATGGCCGGCTTGTGATAGAGATGCTCCATTAAAACATTCTTTGTTTCACAAACCCGGTCAACCTTTTCCTTTAAAGATTCTTCGTCAAAAAGCTCGCTGACCTGGAATCCGATCTTTGCATATTTATCTGAATAAAATGGAGCAATCCCTGATTTCGTGGAACCAAATGACTTTTTGCCAAGGCGTTCCTCCTCATACTGGTCAAACAGAATGTGATATGGCATCAGGATCTGGGCACGGTCTGAAACCAGAATGTCAGGCTTCGGAACACCCTTGCTTACGAGATCCTCAATTTCCTTTACCAGGAACGGAATATTTAGTGCCACACCATTGCCAATGACGCTGGTAGTATGATGATAGAATACGCCTGAGGGCAGAAGGTGAAGTGCGAATTTTCCATAGTTGTTGATGATCGTGTGTCCGGCATTGCTGCCTCCCTGATAGCGGATGATGATATCCGATTCCTTTGCCAGCATATCCGTGATCTTACCTTTTCCTTCGTCGCCCCAATTGGCGCCTACGATTGCTCTTACCATATGATTGCTCCTCCTTCGAGTGAAAAATGCCATTTACTTACTTATGATAACGCATAACTGCGCATAAGTAAAATTAATATTATTTATATTTTACATAAGTTTAAATTATATCATCTGTCATCAGCTGTAAAAGGCGCTTCCCTGCCGGAGATACGGGTGTTTTGACGTCAGTGACAATGGTAAAATGGCGTTTGGGCATTTCTTCCCGGAACTTAAGCTCCACAAGATTCCCTTTTTCCAACTCCATCTGCGCAAACCCCGACATCACACAGCCTATTCCAAGATTCCGCATGGCGAACTGAACGATCATGTCACTGGTGGAAAGCTCAAACTCCGGCTCTACCACAATCCCATGGCCTGCCAGATATTCATCCATAAACGTTCTTGTACTGGTATTCTTTTCAAGAAATATGCAAGGCAGTTCTTTCAAGATATCGTAATCCAGCTCTTGATCCTTTAAGTAACGGAACTTATCCCCCGCTACAAACACGTTCTTTATTTCCTTTACATCGGTCCGCATGACCTCGCTCTTTGCCTCAAAGGGAGTGCTGACTACTCCGAAATCAATGTTACCGTCGTATAAATACCGAAGCGTCTCAGGTGTAGGCCCATTGGAAACGATTACCTTGATACCAGGATACAGCTCATGGAACTTCTCCAAATAGGGCAATAAATAAAACTGAAGCGTCATATCACTGGCTCCGATCCGCACTTCGCCCGTATCCAGATCTTTTAGCCTGTTTAACATACTTTCTCCATGCCAGATGTTTTCTAAACCTGATTTTACATATCCGTAAAAAAATTCCCCCTCCCGGGTCAGACGAACCCCTTTGGAAGTCCGCAGAAAAAGCTGGCTGTCCAGAGCCTTTTCCAGCTGTCTTACCGCCTGGCTCACGGCAGGCTGGGATATACACAGCTTCTCTGCCGCCAGAGTGATGCTTTTAAGCTGGGCCACATAATAAAACACTTTGTAATATTCCAAATTACTGCTCATGACTTCCTCCTAATGTGAAAAATCAAAAAAACAAAGGCAGACATCCCATAATCTCTGATGTCTGCCTGCAAGCCTCTATACGTTAATCTCTGCCTTCAGCCCGAGAAGTTCCCTATTTTCTTCAAGAAGAGGCTTAACCACCTCTTCCAGATAAGCAGTCACCTGAGCCGGAGCACATCCGACATATCTTTGGGGATCCATGCTTTTCTTTAAATCCTCCAAAGAAAGGTTGAAGGAGGGATCTGCTGCGATCAGTTCCAGCAGATTGTTGTCAAGGCCATTGACCTTTACATTCCGGCCTGCCTCCATAGACAGTTCCCTGATCCGTTCGTGAAGCTCCTGCCTGTCCCCGCCGGCCTTTACCGCATCCATCATGATGTTTTCCGTAGCCATAAAGGGTAGCTCTGCCATCATGTGCTTCTCTATTACCTTAGGATATACCACAAGGCCATCCACAACATTCAAATAAAGATCCAGAATTCCATCAACTGCTAAAAATCCTTCCGGAATGCTTAATCTTTTATTTGCGGAATCATCAAGCGTTCTCTCAAACCACTGGGTAGAAGAAACCAGCATAGGGTTCATTACATCTGCCATCACATAATTGGACAGGGATGCCATTCGTTCGCTTCTCATCGGATTGCGCTTGTAAGCCATAGCGGAAGAACCGATCTGACTCTTTTCAAAAGGCTCTTCTACTTCCTTTAAATGCTGCAAGAGACGGATATCATTGGAAAATTTATGGGCGCTCTGGGCAATGCCTGCCAACACATTGACCACTCGGCTGTCCACCTTTCTGGAATAGGTCTGGCCGGAAACCGGATAGCAGCCGGCATATCCCAGTTTCTCTGCAATCATGGAATCCGCCCTTCTCACCTTATCCATATCGCCGTCAAACAGCTCCAGGAAGCTGGCCTGTGTTCCTGTGGTACCCTTAGAGCCAAGAAGCCTTATAGAACCAAGGATATAGTCCAGATCTTCTAAATCCATGGTCAGATCATGAAGCCAGAGCGTGGCTCTTTTACCAACGGTCGTGGGCTGAGCCGGCTGGAAATGAGTGAAAGCCAGAGTAGGCAGGTCCTTATACGCGTCAGCAAACCGGGCCAGTTCATCAATCACATTCATGAGTTTTCTGCGGACCAGCTTTAACGCTTCTGTCATAACGATTAAATCGGTATTGTCCCCTACATAACAGGAGGTAGCTCCCAGATGGATAATTCCTTTTGCCTTTGGGCACTGAACGCCATATGCATACACATGAGACATGACATCATGACGGACTTCTTTTTCCCTCTGGATGGCCACATCATAATTAATATCATCCTGATGGGCTTTTAATTCCTCTATCTGCTCTTCTGTAATAGGAAGCCCCAGTTCCTTTTCTACCTCTGCCAGGGCAACCCACAGCTTTCTCCATGTTTTAAATTTCCTGTCCGGTGAAAAGATATACTGCATCTCCTTACTTGCATAGCGCTCAGACAGCGGGCTTTGGTATCTATCTGTCATGGTTCTTATTTTCCTCCTTGGGCTTCATTTACATTCATAGTAACATATTTTTTATTTGATGGGAAGAGAAACCGGGGCCCCTCCGGCTGGATAAACTTACTCAGCCCGGCGGTCCCCGTCTCTCATAATATCCATTTTTACTCCATGTATTCTCCCCGGATGTCTTCCTTGGGCGGTTCAATGGGATAATCTCCGCTAAAGCATGCGGTACAGATCGGAAGTCCTTCTGCCATTTCATTCAACCGTTCAATCTTTAAATAAGACAGGGAATCCGCTCCCAAAAGATCCCGGATTTCTTCAATAGTCCTGTTATGTGCCATCAACTGATCTTCGTTAGGTATATCGGTTCCGAAATAACAGGGATGGAGAAATGGCGGGGAACTGATCCGGACGTGGACCTCTTTTGCCCCTGACTCCCGAAGCATGTTGACAATAAGGGCACTGGTGGTTCCACGGACGATGGAATCATCGATCATGATAACCCGTTTCCCCATAACAGCTTCCTTTAATACGTTCAGCTTGATTCTGACTGAAGATTCCCGGTTGCTCTGCTTCGGCTTAATAAATGTCCTGCCAACATAGGAATTCTTTACAAAAGCAGTCCCATAAGGGATTCCGGACTGAAGGGAATATCCCAAAGCAGCGGCATTGCCCGATTCCGGCACTCCGACCACAAGATCCGCTTCCACCGGAGAATCCATAGCTAACGCACGGCCGGCACACATCCTGGAATGGTAGACACTGACACCGTCAAACACGCTGTCCGGCCTGGCAAAATAAATATATTCAAAAATACATCTGGCTTCCTTTGACTTATCCGTGGGGCATAGACTTGTATCGGAGGAGATTCCCTCCTTTGTAATGGTCACGACTTCTCCGGGGCGAACGTCACGGACAAACTCTGCACCAAGGGTATCAAGAGCGCAGCTTTCCGATACCAGGATATAGGCATTATCACGTTTTCCAATGCACAAAGGCTTAAATCCATAAGGATCCCTGGCTCCGATGATCTTACGGGGACTCATAATGACAAGGGAATAAGCCCCTTTCAGTTTTTTCATGGCATTTGCTACAGCAGCCTCAACGGTAGCGGCTTTCACCCTCTCCCTTGCAATGTGGTAGGCGATCACCTCTGAATCAATCGTAGTCTGGAAAATGGCCCCGTTATACTCAAGCTCACGTCTTAAATCCGGCGCATTGACCAAGTTGCCGTTATGAGCCATGGCCAAAGTTCCTTTCAGATAATTGAGTACAAGCGGTTGGGCATTCTCCCTTGTGCTGCTGCCTGCAGTAGAATAACGAACATGACCCACGCCGATGTCGCCGCGGAGGCCTTCTAAAATTTCCGGTGTAAAGACCTCATTGCATAACCCCATCCCCTTATGAGCGCTTACCTTTGCCCTGGAGCTGCCGGTATCGCTGACTGCGATTCCACAGCTCTCCTGGCCTCTGTGCTGCAATGCAAGCAATCCATAATAGATGGTGGAAGCAACGTCGCCGCCGTCAAAATCGTACATTCCGAATACGCCGCATTCCTCATGCAGCTCATCCTCAAAATTGAAATCCAATTCGTTATTCATTTGATGTCTATCCTCTCTGTGCTGTTTACCGGATGCCAAGACGGCGGAACACTTCTTCGTATGCGTCCTCCACGCCTCCTAAATCCCTGCGGAAACGATCCTTGTCCAGCTTTTCATGGGTATCCTTATCCCATAGTCTGCATGTATCAGGAGAAATCTCGTCAGCCAGAATAACCTGTCCATGATAACGGCCGAATTCAATCTTAAAGTCGATCAGATCAATGTTTAAACCGTCAAAATATTCTTTCAGCACTTCATTTACTTTAAAGGCATATTCCGTAATCTTGTCGATCTCTTCCTGGGTGGCCAGATTAAGGGCCAATGCATAGTAGTTGTTGATGAACGGGTCGCCCAGATCATCATTTTTATAACTGAATTCAAGAGTCGGACAGGAGAATTTCACACCTTCTTCCATCCCCATCTTCTTGGCAAAGCTTCCTGCGGAATAGTTTCTGATTATCACCTCAAGGGGAATGATCTCCACTTTCTTCACTGCAGTCTCTCGGTCGCTCAACTCTTCCACCAGATGAGTCGGAACGCCTTTGGCCTCCAGCTTTTTGAAAATAAAGTTGGTCATCCGGTTGTTGACCGCGCCTTTACCTACAATGGTGCCTTTTTTAAGGCCATTAAATGCTGTGGCATCGTCTTTGTATGAAACAACCAATACATCCGGATTCTCCGTTGTATAAACCTTTTTCGCTTTTCCCTCATACAGCAATTCTCTTTTTTCCACGTTATCCACCTGTCCTTTACTGAATTAATTTATAAGTTTTTCAAATAAAACTACGGTGTTTCAGTAGAAATTATAATACAGTAAAATTAGGATTGCAACTGGTTTTATTATTATAAATACTTATGACCCTTTTATGATTTTGTTTCTCAATCAGGGCCTTGAAGGATTACCCGCTCTACTTTTTGCCAGAATTTCACTCTGCCTTCCTTCCATTCAACAGTAATCCCCTGTTCATTTATCTCCCCGGTTTTCCTGCCCCAAAAGGCTTCAACCAATCGTTCTTCTTTCGCTTCCGCTACTCTGCGGACAGGCAGGAATTCATGGGCATTACTTATAATTGTTTCTCCATACGGCAGGAAAAATACCGCCGCTTCCAAAAGGATCAGAAGCAGCAAACCTTTTCTAAGAGAGATTATAAGGCCTTCCTTGTGAGGAATGGCTTTCTTTAGACTTCTCCATGGCTTTTTCCTTTTATTATTATACCGCTGATATTTAAAATAATCAAATTTCCTATTCATGGACGTTTTGCCTTTCTGCCGGGAAGGCTCCTGTTATTATGTCATAGTCTTTGAATATTCGGCCAGAATATGGTCTTTCTGATTAATAAAATAGAACTGTTTATAAAATGCAATAAGATATGTTTCGACAATATTATATCTTATAATAAAAAAAGCTTCAAGCATAGATTTTTGCCTGAAGCTTTTTTATTACAAAATTTCTTTTTATTATGGTGCTTTTGTGGCTCCTGAAGTAGGTTGGCCATTGCTTTCCCCTGTAATCTTATCAACCCCTTTTTCTACATCATTAACAACACCATTAATGACACCAGTACTTTCATTTGCAGCACCTGTGCCTGTTGTTTCAGTCATAGTAGTTGTTTCAGTCGTAGATTTGGTTGTTGTTGCTGCAGTTGTCTGGGTTGTTGCACCTGTTGTCCCTGTTCCTCCGGTGTTCTTTTTTGTAGTTCCGCAGGCAGTCAGACACATTACTGTCATAATGACAATAAAGGTAATTGCTAAAGGTTTTATTCTTTTCATAATACATTCTCCTTTCATTTTCTACGATTAGTATGTGTAAAGAGAGAACGAATTATGGTGGAAGATATTGGAAATTTTATGATTTTATAACATCTTTCATGCTATATAGTCCCGGAGCTTTCCCTGCCAGGAATTTTGCTGCAGAAACAGCGCCTTTTGCAAAAATTGCCTTGGAATATGCAGTATGGTGGAAGGTAATAATCTCATCCGTTCCGGCAAAAATCACATCATGCTCTCCGACAATGGTTCCTCCCCTGACAGACTGGATCCCGATCTCCTTTTTGTCTCTGGCCTTTCTGACCTGGCTTCTGTCATAAACATAATGATATTCCTGATCCATGGCCTCATTAATGGAATCCGCCAGTGCAAGAGCCGTTCCGCTTGGGGAATCAAGTTTTTTATTGTGGTGCTTTTCCAGTATTTCAATGTCAAATCCTGCGGCCGCAAGGACCTGGGTCGCCTCTTTTACCAGCTTCA
This sequence comes from Lacrimispora celerecrescens, assembly GCF_000732605.1. Lineage (GTDB taxonomy): Bacteria > Bacillota > Clostridia > Lachnospirales > Lachnospiraceae > Lacrimispora > Lacrimispora celerecrescens_B. The sequence goes on from NZ_JPME01000018.1 coordinate 307,360, forward strand.
TAAGAAGATTGACGCCGAGAGACATATTGGCGGACCTAAGGACTGCAACATGCCTTGAAGCATCCTCCAGCTTTTTTATCTGGTCGTCTGAAAGTCCGGTGGTACATACTACCACAGGTATTTTTTTCTTTACGCTATAATCAAGAAGGCTATCCACTGCTTTAGAGGAGGTAAAATCCACGATCACATCCGCCTCTTCCCTGCAGGCTTCCAGTGACGGAAATACCGGATAGGGATTCTGCCTGGTATCATTGGGGTCGATGCCCGCAACGATGGTTATATTTGTTTCTTCTGCTGCAATCTGAGATACCACTTGACCCATGGCTCCGTTACAGCCGTGCATTATCATCCTAATCATGCTATCCTCTTTTCTTCCATAAGTATATGGTTTGCCGATTACAAAATTCCATACTCTTTCATGGCTTGTCTTAAGCGCTCCTGATTCTTAGGTTCCATCTCAGTAAGCGGCAGACGCATAGGGCCTGCAGCCTTTCCCATAAGGTTTAAGGCAGCCTTAACCGGAATCGGATTGACCTCACAGAACAAGGCATTGATGAGAGGAATGGCGGCAAGCTGAAGTGCTGCGCTTCGTTTTACATCTCCCTTAAAATAAGACTCACAGATTTCATGGGTCTGGGAAGGCGCAATGTTGGAAAGAACGGAAATAACTCCTTTTCCTCCCAGGGACAGCATGGGAACGATCTGATCGTCATTGCCGGAATATAAATCCACACGGCCATCCGTAAGATTCATAAGATCCGCGATAGCTGAAAAATTGCCGCTGGCCTCCTTTACCCCAACTATGTTAGGGACATGTAAGCATAAATCCGCTATGGTCTCAGCTGCTATGGTTACCCCGGTTCTTGCCGGGATATTATATAGAAGAATGGGAATCCTCACCTTATCAGCGACCGCTTTAAAGTGAGCCTTCAGTCCATTCTGAGTTGCCTTATTATAGTAAGGAGATACGAGAAGAAGCCCGTCAGCACCATGTTTTTCCGCCTCTTCAGACAGGTAAACAGCCGTCTCCGTGCAATTGGAACCAGTTCCTGCAATCACAGGGATCCGCTTTTTCGTTACCTGGCACACGAATTTAATTACGTCCAAATGTTCCTCATGAGTCATGGTGGACGCCTCGCCTGTTGTACCGCACGCGATGATAGAGTCCGTTCCCAAAGCAATCTGTTCTTCTACCAGTTCCTCCAGCTTCTCATAGTTAACATCTCTGTTTTCCTTAAATGGTGTGATAAGCGCTACACCTGCGCCTTCATAAATTGCCATGATATCTTCCTCCTGATTCTTTTTCATCATACTCAGTAAACGTTTTTTCGCAGCGGAGCATTTTCCATTCACCGGACATAAACTTCCATAAATTAAAAACAGAGCTGACAACAGGGTCAGCTCTTAAAGTTTAGAATCTGGTAATCTCATCCTTCTTTAAGTAGCTCCCCATCCAAAAGGATGACAGTCATATGGCTCTTAACCATATGCCCAGAACAAGCATGCTCAGGCCATACCGTTCTTCGGCGTCTCTTCCTTCCCCCTGCCCTCATCTGTACCTGATACATCGGACAGGGTACTTATAAGCAACGCAACCTCTACTCTAATATGTATGTTACCATACTATCATCATTATTTTGTGTTGTCAACTTTAACATGGTTGATTTCCAGAATACTGTCTACATAAGGTTCCATTTCCTTTTGAAATACCTTACCGGTTAATATGACTTCCATCTCATCAACTTTGGACTGAAGCAGCTTTGCCAGTTCCTCTGCTTCTATGATCTTCTGGTCCAGAAGTCCTAGGATTTCATCCAGGATCAGCATGTCGCATTCTCCTGTTGATACAACCTTTCTGGCGAAATTCAGACCGTTGCGGATATTCATCCGCTCCTCTTCCTGCTGTTCTTTGGAAAGGCTTTCAAAAAAACAATCGGACTTTTCAAACCGGAATATTTTCATCTCAGGTTCTAAGCGTTTCATAATATCAAAAGAATCCCGGCCGGGGCAGCCCTTTAAAAACTGTATCATGATCACAGTTTTATTCTTTGTCAGAGCTCCGATTCCCATACCCATTGCAGCCGCGGTCTTTCCTTTTCCTTCCCCGCATATAACCTGTATTGCACCTTTATTCATCCTTAAGCACCTCATAACAGCTAAAAAGCAATTATTTACATATAATTTAGAACCTGATTATAGTATCATAAATTTAATATTTTTGCAAGTTTTCTTACTGTTTCCTTAATATTCCCCAGCGTAAAGGCATGCCTTTTAAGTGTTTAACATATTTATAAATAACAGATTTTACTCCGCACATTCCAGTTTGCTGACTGAAACCTCATAAGCCACTCTTTTTTCACACTCTGTTTCCGTTAATTTTTTGGTGTATTCCCTGCTCTGAACTCTTCCCCATACTTTTACTCTTGTTCCTACTGTGAAACCGGAAGCATATCTGGCGTTTCTTCCCCATGCAATGCAGGGTATGTAATCTGATTTTCCATATGGGCGGTTAACTGCAAGGAGCAGATCTGCAATTTCCCTTCCCAAAGGTGTTTTTCTGTAAATGGGGGCTTTGCATATGTATCCATCCAGAAAAATTTGATTGGTCTTTGTGTAATCCGTAAACTCTTCTATAAAATGAACTTCTCTCACAAAAACAGAAAGTACCAGTCGGTTTTTTGTTCCTTCATGACGATTATAGGAACGGAACTGACCAATGGCTTCCACCGTTAAGCCTGAGTAATCTCCTTCCACGTCGATAAGACGTTCTGAAATCATGAGCGGTATGATATCTGCCTGTTCACTAAGACGATTTACCGCAACATCCACCATATAGAATCCTTCTCCAAATACCTCATGGCTGAAGGTGAAGCCGGAGACGATCTCTCCGATGACGCTCACTTTGTTGTTTTCAATCATTTTTTCTGACATTGTATTTCCCCTCTTCTTTCACTTATTTGCTAATATGCTTCACAGCTAATATTAAATTTATGTGAGAGAATGCTCTAAAATGATAGAAAACAATCCAAAAATATCGACAGATCAGGGCAGAATGCGCCGGAAAATAAAAGAAGATACTGCTTCTTTGCCGAATTTTCGGCTAACGGAGGCAGTATCTTCCTTTAAATTACAAATTACGTCAATTACTTTTTATTATTAGATGACCTTTTTCTTAAGGTAGGGTCTAAAATTTTCTTTCTGATTCGAAGGTTTGAAGGGGTGATTTCTAAAAGTTCGTCGGTATCAATAAAGTCAAGACACTGTTCCAGACTCATATCCCTTGGAGGAGTCAGCTTAAGAGCCTCATCCGCACTGGAAGAACGGGTATTGGTCAGTTTTTTCGTCTTACAAACATTGATTTCGATGTCTTCTGCCTTTGGATTCTGTCCGATAACCATACCGGAATAAACCTTTACTCCAGGTCCGATAAACAGACTTCCTCTTTCCTGGGCGCTAAACAAACCGTAGGTAATGGATTCTCCTGGCTCATAAGCGATCAGGGATCCTGTCTTACGGTAGGATAACTCTCCCTTAAAGGTCGCATAGCCGTCAAATGACGTATTCATGATTCCGTTTCCTTTTGTATCCGTCATGAATTCTCCACGGTAACCGATCAGACCTCTGGAAGGAATAGCAAATTCCAGTCTTGTATAGCCTCCATTGGCAGGACTCATGCCCTGAAGCTCTCCCTTACGGCTTGTAAGCTTCTGAATAACGGCTCCTGTAAATTCCTCAGGTACGTCAACATAGGCGATCTCCATGGGTTCCATCTTGTGGTTTCTTTCGTCAAAATGGTACAGAACCTCAGCCTTGCTGACAGCAAATTCAAAGCCTTCTCTTCTCATGTTCTCGATCAAAACAGACAGATGAAGCTCCCCACGGCCGGAAACTTTAAAGCAGTCCGGAGAATCGGTCTCTTCCACCCGAAGGCTGACATCTGTATTCAATTCCCTGAATAAACGCTCTCTGATATGACGGGAAGTAATGTATTTTCCTTCTTGTCCGGCAAGAGGGCTGTCATTTACCATGAAATTCATTGCGATGGTAGGCTCTGAAATCTTCTGGAACGGAATCGCCTCCGGCTTTTCCGTAGCGCAAAGGGTATCACCGATGTGGATATCCGCAATTCCGGAAATGGCAACAATGGCACCGATGGTAGCTTCCTGAACCTCTACCTTATTAAGGCCTTCGTATTCATACAGCTTTCCAACTTTAACCTTACGGAATTTATCTGGGTCATGATGGTTTACGATCACACACTCCTGGTTCACTCTGATTCTGCCGTTATCCACCTTGCCCACACCGATACGTCCAACGTATTCATTGTAGTCAATGGTACTGATAAGCAGCTGGGTAGATGCATCCGGATCGCCTTCCGGAGCAGGTATATGTTCAATGATTGTCGTAAACAGGGGAGCCATATCGGTTTCCTGATCATCAAGGGTCTTTTTAGCAAATCCGGACTTAGCGGAAGCATAGACAAATGGACAGTCAAGCTGCTCTTCGCTGGCATCAAGATCCATGAGAAGCTCCAATACTTCTTCCTCTACCTCCATAGGTCTTGCCTCCGGGCGGTCAATCTTATTGATGCAGGTTACGACTGACAGTCCAAGCTCCAGTGCTTTCCGAAGCACGAATTTTGTCTGAGGCATAACTCCTTCATAAGCATCCACAACCAGGATAACGCCGTCTACCATCTTTAAAACACGCTCCACTTCGCCGCCGAAATCCGCATGTCCAGGAGTATCAATGATGTTGATCTTGGTTCCGTTGTAATGAACGGCCGTATTTTTGGATAAAATGGTGATTCCCCGCTCTCTCTCAATATCATTGGAATCCATTACACGCTCTACGACTTCCTGATTCTCACGGAAAATGCCGCTTTGCTTCAGCAGGGCGTCTACCAGTGTTGTTTTACCATGATCGACGTGGGCAATAATTGCCACATTTCTTACGTCTTCTCTTTTCATCTTCATAAATGTACTCTTCTTTCTCTTCTTTAAACAAAGAATGTACCCCGCCCTCCCAGAGGATATACCGGCCAAAGTACATTTTTATAATACAGGCAATCCTGTTCCCATATCATAAAAAACTAAGGACCAATTCTGCCCTTAGTTTCATTTACATTATCACGATTATCCAGTATATCATCCTATATTTCATATTGCAAGATTTTTTCTTCTTTTTTCGACAGTTTCTTTTAACCATCCTTTTTTATCCTGGAAACAAAACAACCTCTTTATTAAAAATGCCGTAGTAGACCTCGCCTGTCGGAAGGAGCCCTGCTCTCCCGCCTGTCACCTCTGTAATATCAGCACGAAGCTTATCTAAGGCCGCATCAGGAACCAGTACAGTAAGCTCGACACGGTCCGTATATTCGATTCCAAGAGTCGTGATTTCCCTTTGTCCCAAAAGATACTGAATCTTTCCAATTCCGTTATAATCCGTGGTAACAGAAAGCTTCACAGCCGGTTCCACGGTTAAAGTCGTACAGGCTTTCAGTCCTTCCTGTACTGCCTTTGAATAAGCTCTTACCAGGCCTCCTGTTCCAAGAAGAGTTCCTCCAAAGTACCGGGTCACCACTGCGCAGAGGTTTACAAGCTTTTCTCCTTCCAGAACATCCATCATGGGTTTTCCCGCAGTCTGGCTGGGCTCTCCATCATCACTTAAGCGCTTTTCCTCCCCGCCCCTCCCTATAATCCAGGCGTAGCAGTTATGTCTTGCATCCCAATACCTTTTTCGTGTTTCCTCTATAAATGCCAGCGCTTCTGCCTCTGTTTCCACAGGTTTTAAATTAGCAATGAACCGGGATTTTTTCTCTGTAATTTCCCCCGTACCACCCTGATACAGAATCCTGTAAGACTTTCTCATAAACTTCCTCATTTCCTCTTTTTAACCAACCACCTCCATTATACCCAAAAGTACAGGCCCAGGCAAGCTTTCATGTATAATTTGGCCGATTATCTCCAAAAATGGTAGGTGTTGAATTGCACGACAATTTTTGGTATAATGTACCGGTAACGCCTTGCAGGCATACCTTTTTGCCCAAAATACATGGGCAGTAAAGTGGAAACACCCTGGGGGTATACCTGTATGCCCAAAATACATGGGCAGTAAAGTGGAAAGGAGATTTCCTATGAATTACGGCAAACAATCAACTGAGAAAAAGATCCGATCTGCCAATTCAAAAGCAAGGAAATATACCACAAAGGTCTTTCTTGCCTTTTTTAAGAGTCTATTTGTACTATGCTTATTTGGTAGCATTGTCGCTGCCAGCGTTGGTTTTGGCATGGTAAAAGGAATCATAGACAATGCTCCTGACGTGGATATTGCAACCATTGTTCCAAACGAATATGCGACAACCGTCTATGACAGCGCAGGCAACGTCACTGAAACCTTGGTAACCGCAGGATCCAACCGGGAGGAAGCCAGTTATGATGAACTTCCGAAGAATCTCGTCAATGCTTTTGTATCTTATGAAGATTCCCGGTTCTGGGATCACAATGGAATTGATTTACGTTCCATTCTCCGTGCTGTCAGGGGTGTACTGACAGGGGATTCCTCCGCAGGCGGGGGAAGTACCATTACCCAACAGTTAATTAAAAACAGCGTCTTCGGGGGCGGAATGGAAAAAAGCTTTGGAGAGCGGCTGGAGCGGAAGCTGCAGGAATGGTATTTGGCCGTCAAGCTGGATGAAGCCATGTCCAAGGAGCAGATCATAACCAACTATCTTAATACCATTAACCTGGGCAACAATTCCCTGGGAGTTAAGGTGGCTGCCAGAAGATACTTCAATAAGAACATTTCGGACTTAACCTTATCAGAATGTGCAGTCCTTGCAGGGATCACTCAGAATCCCTCAAAATTTAACCCGATCACAGGGCAAAAAGCCAATTCGGACAAGCAAAAGGTCATACTTCAATATATGCATGACCAGGGGTATATTACAAAGCAGGAAGAAGATGAAGCCCTGTCCGAAGATGTTTATTCCAGGATCCAGAACGTAGATACCGTCACCAAGGAAACCTCCACTCCCTACAGTTATTTTACAGATGAACTGGTGGAGCAGGTTAAAAAGGCCATGAAGGACCAGTTAGGCTATACGGATACCCAGGCACACAACATGCTTTACAGCGGCGGCTTATCTATCTACACCACTCAGGATCCTAACATTCAAACCATTGTCGACGAAGAAATCAACAATCCTGAAAACTATTCAGCCGCCAGATATTCCATAGAATACAGGCTGTCTGTCACCCATAAGGATGGAACGACCACCCATTACTCTGAGGAAAATATAAAGCGTTATCACAAGGAAAACGGAGATACGGGTTTTGACGGCTTATATAATACCGAAGAGGCGGTTCAGGCCGATATAGACGGTTACAAGGCTTATCTTCTAAAAGACGGGGATACCATTATTGGGGAAAGCCTTCACAAGACACTGCAGCCCCAGGCTTCCTTTGTTCTCATGGACCAGAAAAGCGGTGAGGTGAAAGCCATAAGCGGCGGACGAGGACAAAAGACTGCCAGCTTAACTTTAAACCGGGCCAGCAACACATACCGTCAGCCAGGCTCTACCTTTAAGATTCTGACAGCCTTTGCACCTGCCATGGACACTTGCGGAGCCACCCTGGGATCTGTTTATTATGATTCCGTCTACACAGTAGGCAATAAGACCTTTTCCAACTGGTACAGCTCCGGTTATCAAGGCTACTCCAGCATACGAGACGGAATTATCTATTCCATGAACATCGTGGCAGTCCGCTGCCTGATGGAAACCGTAACGCCTCAGCTTGGTGTGGAATACGCCAAGAATTTCGGAATCAGCTCCTTAACCGATACTGATTATAACCCGGCTCTGGCCCTTGGAGGTATTACCACCGGCGTTTCCAACTTAGAACTGACCGGTGCTTTTGCCACCGTAGCCAATGGAGGTGTTTACAAAAAGCCCATATTCTTTACCAGAATACTGGATCATGACGGAAAGGTGTTAATTGACAATACACCGGAAACCCACCGGGTATTAAAGGATTCCACCGCATTTCTTTTAACCGATGCCATGGCAGGCTCCATGGAAAGCAGCAGAAAGTTCTCAAGCTCGGGACCAAGTTCCACCAGTGCTTCTGCTCGTATTCCAGGCATGTCAGGAGCAGGAAAAAGCGGTACCACCTCCGCTAACAATGATATCTGGTTCGTAGGCTACACCCCTTATTATACCGCTGGTATCTGGGCCGGCTGCGATGACAACCAGAAGCTTACAAAGCAAAACGGAGGCACCTCCTTCCACAAGCCCATATGGCGGAAGATCATGACCAGGGTCCATGAAGGGTTGTCTGATCCTGGCTTTCCAGTGCCAGACAGCATAGAAACCGCTCAGATCTGCCGTAAATCCGGCAAGCTGGCAGTCTCCGGTGTCTGCAACAATGACCCCAGAGGCAACGCGGTATACACTGAGTATTTTGCAAAAGGTACGGTTCCCACCGACGTATGCAACAATCATGTACGTGCAACGGTCTGCTCCGTATCCCACCGTCTGCCTACTCCTTACTGTCCGGAACGGACCACCGCCATATTCATGGCAATTCCTGCGGGAGAAGAAGGGGCAACGGATGACTCCAAATACGCAATGCCAGGTTATTGTACCATCCATTCTGCCAACTCCATTATCCTTCCTCCGGGAGATAATTCAGATTCACCAAACGGAATTCCGCAGCAGTATGGACCTGGGCATGGGCCACAGAATCCTGGCGGCCCAACGCAGATTCCTCCCTGGAGCTATTAAGAAAAAACATAAAGGTGCCTCAAAAACCAAATTGGTCTTTGAGGCACCCTTTTTGTATCGGGATTTCATTCCTTCCTATCCGTTTCAGCTCTTCATTTTGGGCTTAAATAAAATAGATCCCAGGTAACCGAAAATCAGCGCTCCGGAGATTCCTACAGCGCTTGCCGTAAATCCCCCTTTAAAAATACCCAAAAACCCATCCTCTCCCATGCTCTTTGAAACACCTTTCCATAAGGTATTTCCAAAGCCAAGAAGGGGAACTGTCGCTCCGGCTCCTGCCCAGTCAGCAAAGGGCTGGTAGATGCCAATCGCGCCCAGGATGCTTCCGGTTACCACCAGAAGTACCATGATTCGTCCGGGCATCAGTTTTGTATTATCCATTAATATCTGCACCAGGGCGCAGATCACTCCACCGACTAAAAATGCTTTCAAGTATTCCATGGATGTCTCCTTTCTCTTTACTGTTTATAAACAGCACAAATATTTCTGCATGGCTATAGGTTTCCTATATTTTCAATTACAACAGCATGGGCAATCCCAGGGATCGTCTCACCTTCGTTAAAGCTCACAGTAGAAAGAAGGGCACCGGTGGGCACGAATAAGACCCGTTTCCACGTACCGCTTTGAACTTTCGGAAGGATATAGGAGCAAAGGGTGGAAGCCGCACAGCCACAGCCGCTACCTCCTGCATGAGTATCCTGGTCATCGCTGTTAAATATCTCGATCCCGCAATCCGTATGAATCTTTTCTAAGTCATGTCCTTTATTCTTCATAAAATCAAGGAGGATCGTCCGGCCGACCTGGCCTAAATCTCCTGTTATGATTTTGTCATAGTAGGATTCATCCACCTGGAAATCATCGAAATTCTGTTGGATGGTGTGGAAGGCGGCAGGTGCCATAGCAGCCCCCATATTCATGGAGTCCTTGATCCCCATATCCACCATGCGCCCGGTAGTAATTCCGGTTATGGCTGCGATTCCTTCTTTCCTGTGTTTGGTGAGTACCACCGCACCGCAGCCGGTGACAGTCCATGAGGAGGAAAATGGCCTCTGGTTTCCATATCCCAGCGGGAAACGGAACTGCTTCTCAGCCGTTGCAAAATGGCTGGAAGCCATGGCCATGACTTTATCCGCATACCCCCCTGCCACAGTCATAGCCCCTAAATTGAGAGCTTCTCCCATGGTGGAGCAGGCACCGAACAAGCCGAATAAAGGAATTTCCAAATCTACCGTTCCAAAGGAAGTGGCAATCAGCTGACCCAGTAAGTCTCCTGCAAACAAATATCGGATGTCCTTTTTCCGGATATCCCCCTTTTCAATGGCAAGATCAGCCGTTTGTTTCTGAAGGGCGCTTTCTGCCTTTTCCCAGTTGTCCGACCCAAACATGTCATCCTGCTCTACCACATCGAACAATTTTCCCAGAGGCCCTGGCCTTCTTTTTTACCGACTATGGAAGCCATGCTTTCAATAATCGGAGGTTCCTCAAATCTAATACTTGCTTTTCCTATCTGCATATTCTCTCTCCATTTCTCTGACCGGTTCATTCCTACAGCATTTGAAAGGCCTTTAATACATAGGCGATGACTCCAAGGATCCAGGAGCTTAATATCCCGTATAATATGACAGGGCCTGCAATGGTAAAGATTTTACAGCCGATACCGAATACCTGGCCTTCTGCCTTAAATTCCACAGCCGGAGCCACAACGGAATTGGCAAATCCCGTGATCGGTACCAGAGCTCCTGCTCCGCCAAACTTTGTAATCTTAGGGTAAATATTAAGTCCGGTCAGGATAACAGTAGCTGCAATCAGAACCAGAGTGGTCCAGGCAGAGGCTGCTTCCTTTTCCAGACCTGTATTCATGAATAAGGTTGTAATATACTGGCCAAGGGTACATATAATCCCCCCCACCAGAAAAGCCTTTATAATCCCCGGCCATTTTTTGTGTACCGGAGTCACTTGTTTTACATAAGCCTCATATGCTTTTTTGTTTATCTCCATTATTTTCCTCCTTCTCGTCCATGCTTTCCGGGTAATTCTTTACCTGAAGTCATTGTCCAAAATTCCCTGTAAAATAGATCAGAGAACCAATTAATTTGCCAATGCCCAGGGAAAGGATCAAATATTGCAGTCCAACCGCCAGATGAATTCTTCGGCCGATCACCGGCAGGGCCTTTAAAGTCTCCGCAAGGGACATGACAAGGATGCCCACAAAGATTCCTACGGAAAGCCCATATATTCCAAGCGCCAGATTTCCGCCAAACCCTATGGGAATTTTATAGATATCCCATATATTCCCAAGTACTCCGCCAAGAATGATAACAGACTCAAAGAGCAAAATGTGTTTATTCGTGCGGGTCGCTCCGATCAGTCTTGGAAATACACCAATAATTACCAAAAAAGCAAAAACGCCGGCTGCTATAATGCCGCCAGCGCTGAGCCCAATAAAAACAAGAAATACTTCTCTAAGAAACATCAATATCCGACTCCTTTCTTCCATCGTTCTGGATCAGGGTCTTACTGATATTGTCTTCGTAAAGCCGCATTTCCACCTCCAGCGGAGTTGGATCGGTATTGATCTTGTATTTTGCGAAATGATTGAAGAATCCCACAATTCCAAGAGTCAGTCCTACGGAATAACTGACCTCTAAAATTGTGAATCCGCTTGACTCCTGCTTCATGATGATCCGGTAAATTTCCTTGAAAACGTCCGTAACACTGGCGTCATTATTAAAGGTCATAATGGCAAAGGATGCGCCGCAGAAACATACGATACAGACAAAAATGGTTTTGGCCCACTGCCAGGCCCACATGGGAGCTTTGGGCTTGTGGTAGTCTATGATAAAGTCTACTTCACCCACATTATTGATCTGAAGAGTCGAATCCATTTCCATCAGTTTCTGGATTACGTCCAACGTTTTTTCAATATACCGCTTGTTGCGGTCCAAATGGATGGTCTTGATCCGAAGGGCTTTGCACTTATTCATAATAGCCGTATCGTCACAATAAACATCTGCCACATCCTTTAACTGGATTTCCTTGTGCCGCACCTCTGTAATCTGGCTGATATTCAAATAAACGGTCTTGCTCATGAAACCATCATCTCCCATCCCGGAATGGCTTCTACAAGCGTCCCTTCTTTTTGTGTTCCATCCGGCATAACAGCAATCATATACCAGATAGCAGCGGCTACTGCAATCAGGCATAATACAAGAAGCGCCATGACAAGCTTATGTTTTACGGATTCCATACGTGCTCACATCCTTTTCTCTGGTTTTCAAAACTAGTATGAGCCGTATAAAATTATTTTATTCTACAATTTTTCCCTCATTTGTTTTAAAATCTTTTTTTCCAGCCTGGAAACCTGAACCTGGGATATTCCAAGCTTTGCCGCAATTTGACTTTGAGTCTCATTATAATAATAACGCCTGATAATGATTTCCCTGTCCTTGTCGGAAAGTGCTGTTAAAAGCTCCCGAAGCACCATGCGGTTTAATAGTTCTTCCTGAGCGGAACTTTCCTCTTCAATTTTATCAATGAGTAAAATGCTGTTTTCGTCATTTTTGTTGACGGAACGGTATAAGGATTCCACTTCCGCTCCCGCCTCGATGGATGCTGCCACTTCTTCCTTACTGGCCCCTATTTCTCCCGCGATTTCTTCCAGCGTAGGTTCTCTCCCCAAACGATACACTAATTGTTCCCTGACGTTTTTCACCTTAAGCCCCATTTCTTTTATGGAGCGGCTGACCTTGATCATTCCGTCATCTCTTAAAAAACGTTTGATCTCTCCTGTTATCATGGGCACCGCATAAGTGGAAAACTTCACCTCATAGGATAGGTCAAATTTATCAATGGCTTTCATTAAGCCAATGCTGCCGATTTGAAACAAATCCTCAGGTTCATAACCACGCCCTGTAAATCTGCGTACAATGCTCCAAACCAGCCCGAAATTGTCGGTTACAAGCTGATCCCTTGCCGCTTTATCTCCTTCGTGAGCCATTTCTATCAATCTCATGGTCTCATCCATAAGGCTCACCCGTTAATCTTCTTTTTCATGGTTACGACAGTACCCTCTCCAGGAGCTGACTTTACTTCCACCTGATCCATAAACGCTTCCATAAAGGAAAATCCCATGCCCGACCTTTCTCCATCCGGATCTGTGGTATACATAGGCTCCATGGCCAGCTTAATATCGGGGATGCCGATACCCGTATCCCTGACGGTTACAGCAATTTCCTGGCCGTCGATCCCCACTTCCAGGTAAATGATTCCTCCGTTTCCCTGATATCCATGGATGACTGTATTTGTAACTGCCTCCGACACGGCTGTTTTTACATCATCCACCTCTTCTAAGGTGGGGTTCAACCTTGCCATAAAAACTGCCACTGCCACTCTGGCAAATTCCTCATTCTTTGACAGGGCTTCCAATTCCATTTTCAGAATTTCTGGTTTATTCTGTTCTGACATACGTTCCTCCTCAACCTGTGACTGCTGCTTCCTTAGAGTCATATAATTTCATTAATTTTAATATCCCTCCTATTTTAAGAATGCGGAGAGCCTGGGGGCCTGCACCGTAGATGGCTATACTTCCCCCACTTAAAGCCATCTGCTTATACCTGTTCAGCAAAATACCGATTCCCGAGGAGTCCATGAATCTGGTCTTTGAAAAATCAAAAACAATGCGCCTGATGTAATTCTCGGAAAGGATTAAATCGGTTTCGTATTTAAGCCCTGAACAGTTATGATGATCCAACTCCTCCGGCAGATGGACAATCAGCGTCTGCCCCTCTGCTTCATATGTAAAGTATGGTTGATTCATATGCAATACTCCTCCATTCCTTATTGTCTGTCCGTAATACCAAAAAAGAACGTAACCCGACCGCCGAAAAACGGCCCGGAAAAATGAAAAAAGACACCACAAAAAAATTACTCTTCTGCAGTGTCTTTTATCAGCTAAAGCTAAGGAAGTTATGTCAAAAACCACGTTCTGATTTCGCCTTAGCGGATAGCTCTTCATCTTTGCTGTTATTTATGATATCGGAGAACAGCCCGTTGGCCTGTTCTTTCTGGTCCATTCCCTTATAAATGACTGCTGTCTTGTATTTTGCCTGCCAGCTGTTCGGTTTTAAATCAAGACATTTCAAGTAATAAGCAAGTGCAGTCTGGGCATCTCCTGCCTCCATCGCCTTGTCCCCTAGGCCCTCCAGAATCGGACAGCCATTCTCCACCATATCCTTTCTTATCTCACCCACGATTGCCTGAACATCGGGAGACGTGATAAGATCCGGATTCAGCCCGGCATAAATCTTCACAGAAGACGGAAAGTCATTCTTTTTATATGCCTGAAGGATTCCAATCACGGCCTGGTACTGGGCCAGAACACTGTCTGAATCACTGGTAATAGAAGCTAAGGAAGCTTCTGCAGTCTTTTTTTCTGTTTCCAGGGATTCAAGCTGTGCCGTCAGGCTGTCAGCTTTCTGGTTGGTCTGGCTTAACTGTTCGCTGTATTTTAATATTTCCCGATTATGCTGTTCATTAATGGATTTTGTATTGGCAGGCATTACCAGGAAAAAGACTACAGCCGCGCCCAGTAAAAGCCCGGCAAGTATGTTCCCTACCGCCTGATCCTTGGTGTTTTCCCGATAGCTTGGGGGAATGATCACATCGTCATCTTCCATCTGCCTGTGGGAAAGCACATTTTTCAGCTTCCTTTTCTCCGGTTCCCGCTCACTTTTTCCATTCCCGGCCGTATCCTGGACCAGGGACTTGTAATAGAGTGCCTTTGGATGATTGCGGTCGATCTGTAATACCTTATAAACGGCTTTACCAGCCTTCTGATAATCCTCTCTGGCTATGCAAAGGAGTGCCAGCAAAAGCTGGGCCTTTACATAGTTAGGCTTGCTTTCCACAACCTTGTTAAGCTGCAGCATTGCCAGATCCTCACTACCGCTTTGAGCGTAAATTAAGGCCTGGTTGAATCGTCTCACGGCACGTCGCTCCGTCTCCATGCTGCCTGACTTTCTCTGTATCTCACCAAGGTAGTTATCTGCCTGGTTTCCTTCCGGTTGTAAGTTCATGCTGATTACCCATTGAACAAGGGCTTCACCCACTTCTCCAACCTCATAATAAATCAGCCCAGAAGGTTCCTTGCATCTGTCATATACTTGTTAAAATGGAGGCTTTTTTTCAGGCATTCGGAAGCTCCTGACAAATCTCTGAGCTTTGCCCGTTCCAGCCCCATGTTGTAATAGCTGTTTGCAATTACCCGGGTTTTTCTTTCATAATCCATATTTTAACCGCCTATTCCTTGTTGATTTCTTTTATAAGATCCATCATCAGATCATTCATATCCGTCAAATCACTTCTAACAATGGCATCTTCAATTGCATCAACCTCCAGGCTTGGCCTGTAACTATTAATCTCAGCTTCAAAATCTATCATATGTTTTCCTCTTTCCTGCCCATCTTTTCCGGGCATCCAGGTATCCATGGAATGGGTTTCCTCTTTCCTGCCCATCTTTTCCGGGCATCCAGGTATCTATGGAATGGAGTTCCTCCTTAATACCGCTTTTATCTCCCCCATCAAGTAAAGAGAACCCACGCAAAACAACAGATGCCCTTCATCCCTTTTATGAAGCATGTATAAAACAGCCTCTTCCACTGTCTGAAATCCTTCTACACTGCAACCGCAGGCATTTTGAAACTCTTTTAGCAGGACATCTGTTTCAAGTCCTCTTTCCGAATGAATATGAGCCACCACCACATGATCAAGAGGCAGTTCCCCTGCGATTTCCTTTATCATTTTATCGTGATCTTTATCGGATACTGACGAGAACAAAAGATCAGCCCGTTTTTTCCTTGTTTCGCACAAACCGGCTGCTGCCTTGGTAAAAGCCTGGATACCACCCGGATTATGGGCGCCGTCTAAGTATACTCCCGGAAGCACCTCTTCCATTCTTCCCGGCCAGTACATGCCTGCAATTCCTTCTTTCACCTGTTCTTCTGAAATCTCCAGACCCATGACCTCCTTAAGCCCTGCCGCTTCAAGAGCTTTAAACGAAAGGAAGGCATTCATCACCTGATATTCCGCAACAGTCGGAACGGTGACTTCCATAAAATCTCCTTCTGCTTTTAAAAATCTGGCTTTGCAGCCTTTATCTTCATATCCAGTTATCTCATATCCCAGCCTGTCCACTTCACAGAACGAAGAGCCCAGTTCCTTTGCTCTGGAGCGAATAACCTGGGAAGCCTGTCCGTTGGTTCCGTCAAAAACTACGGTTACCCCCTTTTTAATAATTCCAGCCTTTTCCCATGCAATTTTTTCGATGGTATCACCCAAATATTCCGTATGATCCAGGCTGATGGAGGTAATCACCGACACCAGAGGAGACTTAATGACATTGGTCGTGTCCAATCTTCCTCCAAGACCGGTTTCCAAAATTACAATATCCACTTCTGTCTTATGGAACATGTCCATTGCCATATAAAACAGAAATTCAAAATAAGACGGATGGCAATATCCTTTCTCCATCATATTCTCAGAAAGCATTCGGATGGTCTGATAACTTTCTTCAAAAACCTTTTCCGATACCATCTCTCCATTTATGCAGAAACGTTCTCTGGTTTCAATCAGATGCGGGGATGTAAAGGTTCCCACCCTGCAGCCTGTTTTCCTTATAACAGACTGTAAAAATGCACATACTGAACCCTTTCCGTTGGTACCTGCAACATGAATAATTTTCATCTCTTCATCCGGTTCTCCCATCTCGCAAAGGAATTTACGGATATCTTCCAGAGAGTTCTTTTTTCTGGTCCACATCGGAATCCGGCCCAGATATTCTTCTGCCGTTTCGTCATTCTTCATCGTTAGAGTACCAGCTTCCATATGTAATTTCAAGCCTGATTTTCAGAATGAACCCTAAATAAAAAATCGGACTTTCTAATTTATTATAATATATGTCCGTCAATATGCAACCCATTTCTTTCGCAAAAAGCCCTTTATTTCTACAACTGCCCTTCTAATACGCCTTATGTTTACAGAAATACAAAAAGAGAGCATAGCCCTCTGAAACACTGTTAAGCATCTCAAAGTGCTGTACTCCCTATTCTCGTTTCCTTAAATCAAACTTCAGAAACTGATCTGACGATTACTTACCGCAATATGCGATGGCCTCGATTTCAACCAGAGCGTTCTTAGGAAGAGCTGCCACTTCAAATGCGGCTCTTGCCGGGCATTCTCCCTCAAAGAAAGATGCATAAACTTCGTTCATTGGTCCAAACTCACTGATATTCTTTAATAAAACGGTTGTCTTAACCACGTTAGCCATGGATAAGCCTTCGCTTTCTAATATAGACTTGATGTTTGTCAATGACTGTCTTGTCTGGGATACGATATCCTCACCCGCAAATTCTCCGGTAGCAGGGTCAATAGGAAGTTGTCCTGATATAAATACGTAATCGCCCCCGCGTACGCCCTGAGAATATGGGCCGATTGCTGCCGGCGCTTTTTCTGTTGCTAAAACTTTTTTCATAATGATTTGTCTCCTTTCGTTCATTACTCTTATAATTCTAGATTAGCACACATTCCACAAAAGTCAAGAAACTTTTTAAGGTATTCTTAAAAAAATTTAGTCCTTTAAATCCTTTTCCCCCTTGTCATCTGGTATTGAATACTATATAATATGATATGACAAAGGGGACATCCCTCATGTGCGGCAGCATGCGTACAGAAGGTCGGCCCAAAGGCATGGGCAGGAAAGAGGAAAACATATGAAGACCAACGACGAAAGAATGCAGGACATCCTGAAGCATCTGGAATCCTTAGACCATATCAGGCCGGAAACCATTCCCAATATTGATCTATACATGGATCAAGTCACCACCTTCATGGATGAGCACTTAAAAGATACCAAACGCTATCCGGAGGACAAGGTCCTGACCAAGACCATGATCAATAATTATGCCAAGAACAATCTCCTTCCGGCTCCAAATAAAAAGAAATATTCCAGAGAACACATTCTGCTACTTATATTTATATATTATTTTAAAAACCTGCTCTCTTTTCATGACATTGAGCAGCTCTTTAAGCCTATTACGGAAAAACACTTTAATTCTTCGGACGGAATTCCTTTGGAGGATATTTACCGCGAAATTTTCTCCCAGGTAGAAGGCAATATCGACCGTATCAAGGAGGATATCCTACAAAAATACGAGCACGCCAGTAAAACCTTTGAGGGCAAAGGGCTTCCGAAAGATGATCTGGAATATCTCCGCCTCTTTTCCTGGATCTGCGAGCTTTCCTTTGATGTGTACTTAAAGAAGCAGATCATCGAGCAGATCATTGATGATTTAGGAGAAAACGAACCCATAAACATAAAAAAGAAAAAATGAAAAATGAAAACAGGGGCAAGTACCGGTATCCGGCTTGTCCCTGTTTTTATCAATCTTCTCTCTTTTCTTCTTCCAAACGCTTAAACACCATATCATATCCATCGTTTCCATAATTTAAGGAGCGGTTCACTCGACTGATGGTCGCAGTGGACGCCCCCGTCTTTTCCGCAATCTCCAGATAAGTACGGCCCTCTCTCAGCATCTTTGCCACCTCATACCTTTGGGATAAGCTTAACAGTTCATTAACTGTACATACATCCTCAAAAAAAGTATAGCATTCCTCTGATGATTTCAAGGTTAGAATAGCCTCAAACAGATGATCTACCGCATCTGTCTTAATCTTTTTATTCATAATATCGTTCATTCCCCTTTTTTCTTGTTTTTGCCCTTAGTAGCATTTTACCATACTAAAGTTGTAAAGTCCACCCTTCGCGGACATCATGAGAGCATAAATTTTTCTATCACATGTGCTATTCCGTCATCGTTGTTGGAAAGTGTCACATAATCAGCTGCCTTCTTTACCGGGAGAACTGCATTCTCCATAGCAACACCAAGGCCTGCATATTGGATCATGGACAAATCATTGTAACCGTCTCCGCAGGCAATCATCTCTTCCTTACTCATGCCAAGCTTTGACAGCAGACGCTCCAGACTTGCCGCCTTGTCCACTCCTTTAGGGAGTATCTCCAAAAAATAGGGTTCTGAACGGTAAACGCTGTAATCCCGCCCTAAGGCCGCCTTTACCTTTGGCTCTACCATGGCAAGATAGTCACCTTCTTCAAGCATCATGAATTTAACAACCGGAAACTGTACATAAGCCTCCATATCCTGGATTTCTTTTACTTCCAGCTTATTGATGGCCGATTCCTTTTCTACATATTCATCAACCGCATTGGGAGTGATGATTAAATCATCTTCATAGGTAAGGATGTTCACTCCATGATCCTCTGCCATGCGGATAATTCTGGAATTTGAGGACATAGGCAATTCCCTTGCAAAAACCGTTTCTCCGGTTCTGCAGTCAATGATGCGTCCTCCGTTAAAGGACAAAATGTATCCTCCTGACTCATGAAGTTCCAATTCTTTCGCAAGGGGCATCACCCCGTAAGTGGGTCTTCCGGAAGCCAGTACAATAATTCCGCCCTGTCGTTTTAATTCAAAAAGTGCCTCTTTGGTCTTGGGTGTGATCACCTTATTCCGATTGGTCAGCGTCCCATCCAAATCCAGCACAATCATCCGATAGTTCATTAAATTTCTCCTGTTTTGTAAATTTTACTATAGCAGTATAACACAGTTTCTCTTCTTATTCCATCCTAAAATACAGAAATATATAAATGGACGGAACTGCAGCCTGGCCCCCCTCATACAATGCCAATAGGAGATACTAAGAAAGGGTTAATGATATGGAAAAGGCAATCGTTTTATTTCTGGTTGCACTTATGCTGGCTGCCTCCCTGACAAGCTGCAGAACCACGGCCAGGAAGCATATAAGACCGCTTTTTTATCAGGTATCCAGCACGGACACGGTATTATAAAATTTTTTCATAAGACAAAGTACCTTCCCATATTCACATAATAAAATGTAGTATTAAGATTTCCCTAAGGAGGATTTTATGAGAAAAGCCTATCATTTTGTTCTGGCGGCCATACTCACCGGAGCTTCTTTACTTAGCCTGACCGCCTGTGGCTCAAAAGCAAAGGCATCTGAATTAACTCCGGTCACACTAAATGAAGTTGCCCATTCTATCTTCTACGCTCCCCAGTATTCAGCCATTGAACTGGGATATTTTGAGGATGAAGGCATTAATTTAACCTTGGTCAACGGGGCCGGCGCCGACAAGGTTATGACTGCTCTGATATCAGGCGATGCCGATATCGGATTCATGGGTTCTGAGGCCAGCATTTATACTTACGCGAACGGTTCGAAAGACTATGCCGTCAACTTCGCCCAACTGACCCAGAGAGCCGGAAACTTCCTTGTAGGAAGAGACGATCAGCCTAACTTTAAATGGACGGATCTTAAAGGCAAGAAGGTAATTGGAGGCAGAGCCGGGGGAATGCCGCAAATGGTATTTGAGTATATCCTGAAAAAAAATGGCATTGACCCTGTTACGGACTTATCCATTGACCAGAGCATTAACTTTGGCCTGACTGCTGCGGCATTTACCAGCAATGATGCAGACTATACCGTTGAATTTGAACCATTTGCCACAGGACTTGAAAAAGAAGGCAGCGGACACGTAGTGGCTTCTCTTGGCGTTGATTCCGGATATATTCCTTACACTGCCTACAGCGCAAAGAAAAGCTATCTGGAAAAGAATCCGGAAGTTATCCAGAAATTCACCAATGCAATCCAAAAGGGCCTGGAATACGTGAACTCCCATTCATCGGAAGAAATTGCAAAGGTGATCCAGCCCCAGTTCAAAGAAACCGACGTAGCTACGATTGCAACCATTATTGAACGGTATAAAGCACAGGATACCTGGAAAAAGGATACGGTTTTTGCAAAAGACAGCTTTGAGCTTCTGGAAAATATTCTGGAAGAATCCGGACAATTAAAGGAACGAGTTCCCTATGAGGAGCTTGTAACGACCACATATTCAGAAAAAGCTGCAAAGTAATTCTACCCTTTTTAATCTTATCAATGATGCAATAAACCTAACAGGACCGCATTTACTGCGGTCCTGTTAGGTTTATATGGTTCAGAACGTCACACCCCAATGATTCAGTATGCCGATCGAATTAGACTATCGTTATCTCAAATGGCGATACCGGAAGTCCCGGTACTGCGTACAAGTTCGCATTCCCCGGGTTATTTGACCATGCATAGCGCACTCCGGTAACTGTCTTTCCTTTTTGGACATTCAAAATAACCGTACCCCTGTGGGTCCGGACATCTATGCAATCTGAGGTCCATTCTCCTGATATGCAGACTTCAAACCCGCTCGGTTTACCGTCTGATACAATAAATTCCCTCTCCCCGTGATTAAAGTGAAGTATGATCTCATCGCCCTTCCTTTCAGCACGGGAAAATATAGGGGACAGCCACTCACCCGGCTCATGATATGCAATCTCATACGCCGCCATGGCCATTCTCTCTCCTACTGTCTTCTTATCTGTTGGATGCAGATCATTGTATTCACCGCAGTCAATGGTGACCACCATAGCGCTGTTTGGAAGCGTTGCAAGGCCCTGCTGCATATTCCGAAACCGTACCCAGTTTCCTGCATCTTCAAGATCATAATTCGGTAACTGTACATAAATAACAGGAAATTTTCCCATATGCCATTTTCGTCTGTAATCCTCAATCATACTCTTGAAATACTGGGGATAAAAACGATCATCCTCTGCATTGCTCTCTCCCTGATACCAGCACATACCGCAGATAGGGAAATCATGAAGTGGCGCTATCATAGACTGATACATCCCCATTGGTTTTCTCTCAAAAAAGGTCGGTGGATTAAGAGCTTTTACACATGCGCCTCTCTTATACTTCCAGCCATCAGAAATAGACAATTTCTCTCCTGTTTCAAAAATCATTTGATGAGACTTTCCTTTGGTAAAGTCCAGACGCCCGGACACTGCAATCCCACGTATTGTAATCTCATGGTCCCCTTCGGTAAGTCCCTCCAAGTGATATTCCCTGGGAGGGTATCGATATGTGGTATTTCCAATGCACTGCCCATCAACGTAAGTGCAGTCCGCATCTTTGATGGTTCCAAGGGAAAGACGGAGCGGCTTGCCTGAAAGTTCAGGCGGGATCGTCACAGTCTTCTTAAACCAAACAGAACCGGGGTTTTCAAAATCTTCATTTGCATAAAAATCATCGGTAAGGTTGACCGTTTTCCACGTATCCTGGAAACCGGACTTAAGCCAAGCTTCTAAAATCCCCGCATCTGCCTCATCTAATTTCTTATACCACGAGGAAGCCCTCACTTCATCTTCTTTTTGTATATTCCTGACAAATTTATCTGATTTACATTCATCAGCTGTCTTTGCTTTACCGGAAAAACCCGCAAGCGCTTTTCTGCTCATCCACGCCTCTATAGGCGTACCGCCCACTGCAGTAAGTATAAGACCTATGGGTACTGGATATCTTTCCCGCAATTTCGACCCAAAAAAATATCCTGCCGCTGAAAAATAAGAAGCACACTCCAACGAATAACTTTCCCATTTTCCTCCCGACAGTTCCTCTGCAGGAGTTTTGAAATTCCACTTGATCGGGACGGTGAACTGGCGAATAAACGGGTCTCCGTCTTCACCATACTCCTTTGGGAAACGATACTTTACCCGATGCATAGGAAGCTGCATATTGGACTGGCCAGACATGAGCCAGACATCCCCTATATAGATATCAGAAAATTCTTTTCTCACACCCGCACACGTGACGGAAATCGAATAGGGGCCCCCTGCCTGCATAGGCATAAACACAAGCTTCCAGTTTCCGTCTTCTTCCGTTAAGGTCTCTTCTCTGAATTCAGCACTCCCATCTTCTTTCGATAGTATCGCTTCTACCCGCGCTCCCGCATCCGCTGTACCTCTTATGGGTATAAACTCATTTCTCTGCAGAACCGCATGATCTGATATGTATGGGGTGACACAAAAGTTTATCATCCTTTCACTCCCGAACTGGTCACTCCCTCTACAAAATACTTCTGACAGCAGAAGAACAGGATCAGAGCAGGAAGCAGAGCCAGGAATGACATCGCAAGGATCTGGTTCCATTCCACGATACCGCTGCTTTGATCGATTGACATCTTAAGGGCCAGCGATACAGGATATTTCGCAAGGCTCGTCACGTAGATCAGGGGACCTAAGAAATCATTGAAACTCCATACGAACTGAAAGATCGTGCAGCTTATCAGAGCCGGTTTCAATGCTGGGAGCAGGAACATCGTCAGAATTCCAAATGAATTGCAGCCGTCTATCGTCGCCGCCTCATCCAAATACGTCGGTATGGAACGCATAAACTGGATCAGCATAAATACGAAAAACGGTTCGTTCGCAAATACGGTTGGTGCGATCAAAGGTACGTATGTGTTTAAAAGTCCAAGGTTCTTCCATAAAATATAAAGCGGAATCCTGGTTACGACCGACGGTAAAAACATAGTCGCCATAAGGATGGAAAAACATATTTTTTTAAACGGAAAATTGAATCTGGCAAATCCATACGCTACCAGAGTACTCGATATCAGGCAAAACAATATCTTAGGTATTACAAAACTGAATGTGTTAATGAAAAATGTGGTGAACGTAAATTTCGTTCTGGTTTTCCAGCCATTGACATAAGGCGTAAAGTCTATTTTGCTGGGTATGAAATTAATTGACGTAAATATCTCATTGTTCGTCTTAAAAGTAGCACCCACAAGCCAGATGATGGGATAAATCATAACGAGGGCCACTACCGTAAGTAAGGTATATCGGAAAGCAGCACTTATCATGTACTTTCTTCTTCTGCGTCTTTCGACTTCGCTGATCAAATTTGTCCGTGCCATGTTATTCCCCCTTATCCGAATAAAATACCCAGCGATCCTGGGTAGCAAATAACACTACCGTAACAGATACGATGATGAGAAACAGTATCCAGCTGGCGGCGCTTGCGTAACCCATATTGAAAAGCTGGAAAGCGTTGTCATAGATGAACATAGAGGTAAGGTATGTAGAATTTAAAGGACCTTTTTTCGTGATGAGGTAAGGTCCGTTGAATTCCTGGAACGCATTGACCAACTGCATGACCAAGTTGAAGAAGATCGTGGGTGTGATCAAAGGAATCGTGATCTTGAAAAACGAATAAGACTTCGTAGCTCCATCCACACTTGCAGCCTCGTATAGATCCTGAGGCACATCTTTAAGGGCGGCCAGGAATATCAGCATGGCCGAACCGAACTGCCAGACTTTTAAAAGAACGATAACAGCCATAGCTCCGGATGCGGAAGACAACCATTTTACAGGGCTCACACCGAATATACCAAGAAAGTGGTTAATGAATCCATCTTGCTGAAATAAAAAACGCCATAATACGGCTACTGCAACGTTTCCGCCTAAAAGGGAGGGAACATAGTACGCCGTCCGGTAGAAATTAATAGCTTTTAATTTAAAATTAAGGATAAAAGCAATAAATAGTGCAAATGCAAGCTGCAAAGGCACTGTAATTACTGTATATTTTAGCGTCTGCCTTAGCGTGCCTAAAAAGTCTTTATCTTTAAATAGCTTTGCATAGTTGGCAAATCCTATGAAATTGGGCTCTCTGACCAGGTTGTAATCCGTAAAGCTGATAAAAAGTGCATTAATAAACGGATACAATGTAAGAAAAACCATTCCGATTATCCAGGGGAGAATATACAAAAGCCCGATCTTGCTGTTTTTCAAAAAAATTCCTCCTAGCTAATAATGACATAGCCACAAAGAGCTATATAGTTAATAAGTTCCTATATCAGATTTGACACTTTTCCGATAAACTCCAGACCTTTCATAAAGTATATTCCCTTGATGGAAATGGGCATTTATCCGAGTTCGGTATTGCGGCCTGCCGAGGCGGTGAAAGGATTCCGCTTAAACAACGTGAATCCTTCACCTGCTTTTCGGCAGACTTGAAATGAGAAATGAGACAACGTTCTTTCTATTTATTTCCCATATTCTGCTTTCAGCTTTGCAACCTGAGCGGATGCTTCGTCAAAGAATGCCTGAGCCGCTTCGTCAACGGTACTTGCACCCAATTCATATTTCTCATAATTGCTCTCATAGGAAGATGTAAATACGGCGTCCTCAAAGATAGGGGAATTATTTATAACTTCTGCTTCATCTGTGAAGTCATAAGCTTGCTTTACGGCACCTGTAATCTGTCCATCAGCTTCAAGCGTGGCTTTTGCAGATTTAGATGCTACCATACCTCTCTTTGAACCCATAAGCTTCGTGCCTTCCGGATCATTTAAGATATACTGTAAGAATTCTGCTGCTGCTTCCGGGTTCTTGGAGTTCTTTGAGATTGCAAATGTCAGTGACGGCTTTGCCATGGTTCCTTTAAATACCGCTCCGTCAATCGTCGGAAGGGGTGCTACGATCAGTTCGTCTCCTTTATCTGCAAGTGTCTGTGCATTGGAAGCGATGCCGCCGGTCCACTCAAGCACCCCCAAATATCCGCCGTCAATAAACTTTGCATTTTGGGCAATGGATACCGGGTCATTTCCTACATTTTCAAGGTAATCCTGTCTGGAACAGAATACATGAAGATCTGCCAGTTCCTTATACCAGGTCATGGCTTCCTTATAATCCTCTACCGTGTAATTCATATTCAGATTTTCATCGAATTCACCCTTACCGGTCTTCTGCTGCAGGTAATAAACGGCAGCAAAACGAAACGTCGGGCTTACGATCAGATAGGCGTTTGGATTCTGCGCCGTAATGGTCTTTGCAGCTTCCTTGTACGCTTCGAATGTAGATGGGATCTCATTAATACCTGCTCTCTCAAATGCAGATTTGTTTAAATAAACGCCCAGGGTATTCTGCCCGTAAGGAATGGCCTGCATTACACCGCCGGTCTTTCCTGTCTCTAAAAATCCGGCATCATACTGTGAAAAGTCAATGATATCCTTAACTTTGTCTAAATCATAAAAACCGGTGCCGTCCGGACTGTATTTGATGAGCCACGGATAATTGACAGTCATGATATCGGCTTCTGTTCCGCCCGCATAGCGAGTAGCAAAAGTCTCTTCCAGGTTACCGAAGCCGGAAGGCTCGCCTGTTACTTCGATTGCGCCTGCATGAGCCGCATTGAATGCGTCAATGGCTTCCTGAGTCGCCTGATGGCGGTCATCATTGCCCCACCAGGAAAAGCTTAACTTGGCTAGTTCACCGGCCGGTGCCGCATCTGATTTTGCCTCTCCACTATAGCCTGATGCCGCTGTAGTAGCCGGTGCAGTGTTTCCTCCGGTGCTTCCACATCCGGTAAAGCTGACTGTTGCCGTTAATACTGCTGCAAGTACGGCTGAACTTTTCTTCCATTTTTTCATAATACTTTTTCCTTCCTTTTCTTTTTTATTTGCAGGGTCTGCAAAACCCTTTACCCCCAATTTTTATGGTGCTTTGTAATACAACATACAGCTGATATTTTTACTCATAGATCTTTCTGCCGTGGGCATCAGGTATTCCTGACTTACGGTAGAAATAGGTATTAATCTGATCCCGCCAATTGATTGCATTTTCTTTTTGTCTTTTTAGACGGTCTCTCACATTACTAAAGCATTCTTCATCTAAGAATGGCTCCAGGCTTTCCCAAACGCTCTCGTACTGCTCTACTTTTTCCACACCCGCAAAATGTGTGTCATATATATGCTGTATCACAGTCTTTCCCGAGCGGAGGATATGGGTATATGGTACATGATGGAAAAACAGCAAAAGTTCATCCGGACAGGAAGATAAATCTTCATATTCTCTGAATCTGTCATCGGAATACTGCCTTGTATATCCGGTACCATTCGCGACCGTACGTTCTCTTCCTACGCCGTTGCGGTCCGCATAATGATAAGTCCCCCATTTGTCATATTCGTAACCGTCTATATCCACTCCGTAGTGAACAGTTGGTTTGCACATAAATCCAACTGCCAAAGGACAGGTATAATCTTCATAAACACCTCTGGAAGTGGTAAGTATCTCCTTGATTTTTGCAGCTTCGTCCCGGGGAAGGTCAAAGGTTAAATTTACCCATTCACCGGCTATGGCGTCAGAACTGAGTGAGTTGCCCCATACAAGCCTGCCGTATCCATATAGGTTAGCCTGAGCCAGCTTGTTGCCTGTCCAGTTTGTGTCCATGCCTACACTTCCTACTGCCGCTATTCCGGACCGTTTGGGATCCGGGGAGTTCTTTTTGATCTCATTCCTGATATAAGCATCTTTCCCGTAGCAGGTGTCAAAATCCAAAGTTTCTTTCCACATGGGTACCAGGTAGCAAATATCGATCTGATGCCCTGTGTACTCCTGGGTAATCTGGAATTCCAGTATTTGATTTGTTTTTTTTAAGTGCCCCAAACAGCGGAGAATTCGGCTCTCTGATCTGAAAATCAATGGGACCATTTTTAATTTGAAGGATAACATTGTCCTCGAACTTGCCGTCGTGCTCCATAAATATATCATAAGCAGCCCTGGCGCGGTCAAGAGATCTGTCTCTCCAGTCCTGTGCACAGTTGTATACAAAACACCTCCAGATAATGATCCCTCCCAAGGGTTTTATGGCCCGCGCCAGCATATTCGCACCATCTTCGTGGGTCCGGTTATATGTAAATGGGCCCGGCTCTCCTTCAGAATCCGCTTTTACAATGAAACCGCCAAACTGGGGAATCTCTTTGTATATGTCAGCTGTTACGTTCTCCCACCATGCAGCGACTTCCGGTTCAAGGGGATCCGCTGTGTCAAGCCCGCCTACCACAATGGGAGCGGCAAAATTGATAGCAAGATAAGTTCTGATTCCGTATTCGCTAAACACATCAGCTATCTTTCTGATTTCTTTCAGATTTTCCCCTTTGATGAAGAAAGTCTCTTTTCTATGTACATTTACATTGTTGATTGATATGGAATTGATCCCTGTACTTGCAAGGAGTCTTGCGTAGGAGCGAACGATCTCCATATCTCCTCTAAAATTGTTTCTATCATAATAGATTGACTCTCCCGCATAACCGCGTTCAATGGAACCGTCGAAATTGTCCCAATGGTTTATCATGCGAATGCTCTGATCCGGTTCGCTCTTAAAGGGAAGCGTTCCTTTTGTGATCAGAATGCGGTGCAGACTGAATACTCCATAAAGAAGACCATTCTCTGTAGAAGCTGTTATTCCATAGCCTGTCTCTGTCTTTTTTATCTCATATCCGTCGCTGCCGACATCACCTGCCAGTGATAAAACCAAAGAAGATCCCGGATCATCCGAGGCTTCCGCACCTTCAAATAAAAGGGGCAGCTCTCTCTCTATGGTTTTCATTACTATGCTGTCTTTTTTATCTTTGATATGATAACCGGATATATCCGACTGATATACTTTCTTTTTCAACCAGCACAGATCCCTTGTTTTTGACATCACTTCAGTTCCTCCTGATTCCCGCTGCCAACGTTCCGTAACGCTGCATGGAAATTCTTTCCGTTTTCAATTATTCCGTTTTTATCATACAAAAGACTATCCCTGCCCAAGGGCAAACGGACCGTCGATTTCGTAAATCCGGATTGATAGATCGCCATAATAACCTCAAGAGCCAATCGGCCATCTGCACTGTCTTCCGGATGGTTCTCACCATTTTCTATAAAGCGGATAGCCCGCTCTATCTGTGCCTCATGCTTCGTCCACTCCGACTTTGGAATTGATTCCCGTACTTTTTCAAGCTCTGCTATGGTATCTGGATCGTCTACGGGAAATCCTGTGTCTGTAGAACGGTTACTCGTGACCTGGTAGGGGGATGAGATACCCGCTCTTTCACACTGAAACGCGAGTCTTTGATACTGGCCATGAGTCACCAGATTTACTGCAAAGGTTACTACTGCCCCGCTTTTATAAGTGAGTATTGCCGCTGATAAATCTTCTGTCTCAGCATTATCATGTGCAACATTTGTCAGAACAGCTGTCACAGTCTCAGGGGGGCCCATGATCCAGTTAAGTAAGTCTATCTGGTGTACGCCGTGATTAATGATGCAGCCACCGCCCTCCTTCTCCCAGGTGCCTCTCCACCAAAGATCATAATAACTGTGACCGCGATACCAGAATGACTCAACCTGACCAAAGAGCACTCTGCCTGCAATTTTACTATCGATCAGTGCCTTTAGTGTCTGATTATCTTTCGTAAAACGGTTCTGGCAGACGACTCCAAGATAAGTGCCAGTCTCCTTTTGGACCGCTATCATTTCGTCGCATTCCGCCAAAGACAAGGCCATGGGCTTTTCCACCAGTACGTGCTTCCCGGCCCGCATACATGCGATAGAAGCAGGCAAATGGGTGAAAGGCGGGGTACATATACTTACAAGATCCAGATCCGGTCTTTTAAGCATCTCGTTATAGTCCTCATAGACTTCCGCTGCATCCAGACCATACTTCTCTTTCATACTTTGCGCTTTCTCAGGGAAGATATCACACAGCGCAACCACCTGGCATCTGTCTGAAAGTGAAAGGTAAGCCTTAAGATGTGTTTCTGCAATAACGCCCGTTCCGATGATACCTACCATAATAATTCCTTTCTTAAAACAGTAAAACTGGGTCTGTCAGCATTTTGATTAAATAAACGTTTATTATGCTTTACATTTTAGCCATATCCTCCAATTATGTGAATGTAATATTAAAATACCATTTGTAATTTTTAAATATATTTTTTACTTTGTATTCTCTATTGCGCATTTTTACAGGACAAGATATACTAAATATACTAAAAAAATCCTACATCAGTAACAGCCACTGTATTTTTTCTAAAAAATTTACCAAAAAACGGGAGGCGCAGCTTATGGAAGTGAATTTTGATAACATGATTCCCGATCTGCACTACTACATTCACAGAAAATGTACGGCCAGTTGGAAGATCGACCCGGATTACATATCTTTCATCGACATCACATATGTCATTGCGGGAAAAGCCAGATATTTCATAGACGGGAAAGAATATATCGTCCGGAAAGGTGATCTGATCTGCATACCCAAGGGTACCCACAGAGCGGCAGTCAGTGTCCCGGAGGATTTAATGGAATGTTACTCCACAAATCTTTTCCTCACAGATCAAAAAGGCAACGATATCTCCCTGCCCATTAACCTCATCAGCCATATTGGCAATGTTCCCCCACTCATATCCTGCTTTCATGAGATCCACGAAGAATGGATTAAGCGTGAGTTCGGTTATAAACTAAAGGTACGGGCCAGCATGTGCCTCATTCTCTACCACATACTGGATCTTCTTTTCAATGAGAACCGGATCAGCAGTAAGGACATCCGTATCATCAACAGCATCCGCTATATGAGCACTCATTTTGCAGAAGATGTAAGCATCGATACCATGGCCAGTCTGTTCCATATCCATCCGGTGTATTACGGAAATCTGTTTAAAAAGGCATTAGGCATGACATTTAAACAGTACCTAATCTCATTGCGTTTAAACCATGCGGAAAATATACTGAGAAGCGGTGAAGCCAACGTGGGCGATGCGGCGCTCCAAAGTGGATTTTCCGATATTTATTATTTCTCAAAACTATTTAAAGAAAAAAAGGGGATCCCGCCTTCAAAGCTGCTCCCGCCGGAAAGAAAGAAAAATATAGAGATATTCAAATAAAGAGGAGATTCCGTATGAAGAAGAAAGCACTGATTATCGGAGGAAGCGGAGGCTTAAGCGGCCGTCTGGCTGCACTGGCGAAAGATGAATATGAAGTTTGGGCAGTTACCAGAGGGCAGCGTCCCTTAGGTGACGGGATCCATCTTCTGAAGGCCGACCGAAACGATACTGATAATTTTAAAAAAACAATTTTAGAAGCGGATACGAACTGGGACATTGTCTTTGACTGCATTTGCATGAATGAAAAACACGCCTTGCAGGATTTAAATGTATTTCCAGGAATCACAAAACGTCTGGTCGTGATTTCCACGGATTCCGTGTATGATCCCTTAAGAAAAGATACTCCGCAGAAAGAAGACGGATATTTCGTCGAGGAAGAAGGCGAGCCCGAAACGCTTACTTATGCGGGCAATAAACGCCGCATGGAGCATATCTTTATCAACAACTTCGGCAGCACCTCCTTAGCCGTTACACTCTTCCGTCCCGGACATATTTATGGACCTGGTTTTCTCATAGGGTGTTACCCGGAGCACAGCAGACAGAAGGAATTGCCCCAACTCATCCTGGATAAGGAGTCCATATCTCTTGTAGGCGGCGGAATCTATCTTACGCAGCCCATATTCGTGGACGATCTGGCAAACGCCATGCTCGACTGTGCAGAAAAACAAGGTACTTATAACCATATTTTCTGTATCGGGGGACCGAAAGCCGTGGAGAACCGCAGATATTACGAGATCATTGGGCAGCTGTTAGACAGGGACGTGAACATTAAGGAAATCCCGCTGGCAGGATATTTCGAAGAACACCCGGAGTACAGCGGCCATCTATGCCATCGGATCTATGATCTGTCAGCCCTTCGGGAGGCGGGAGTGCGATTGCCTGATACTTCCCTTGAGACAGGATTAAAAATACACTTAAAATCACTCGGTTATCTTTAAAACTCATTCTGAACCCACGAATAAATTCTGGAGGTATTCTATGTATTACAAACAATATGGAAACACCGATATGAAGGTCTCCGCCATCGGCATGGGATGTATGCGGTATGACTCTGATGATGTCAAATCAGGTAATCTTGAAAAATGCGCGGAAGTTGCACTGTATGCCCATGAAAAAGGCATCAACTATTTTGATACTGCTCCTTTCTACTGCGACGATAAAAGCGAGATCATCACAGGAATCGCCCTTTCACAGCTTCCCAGAGACAGTTACTATATTTCTTCAAAGACTAACTTAGGCACTGTGGGCGGCAGCTACACAGAAGCAGATTTTCGAAGGAGACTGGAAACCACATTAAGCCGGTTAAAGGTGGATTATCTTGATTTTTATCATTTATGGTGCGTATTGAATCTGGAGTCTTTTTCCGAACAGGTAGAAATCCTTTACTCATTCTTTGAGAAAGCCAAAGCAGAAGGGCTGATTCGCAATATCGTGTTTTCATCCCATATGCAGGGCGACGAACTCGAAACTGCCGTAGCTTCCGATCTATTTAAGGGAATGCTCATTGGATACAATGCACTCAACTACCGGTTCCGCCAGACTGGCATCAAAGCTGCCTATGACAATGGTATGGGCGTCGTAGTCATGAATCCTCTGGGAGGCGGTCTTATACCTGGGAATCCAGATACATTCCGCTATCTGACAGAAGGAACCGACCTTACCGTGGCACAGGCCGCATTAAACTTTGTGGCATCCCACAAAGAGATAACAATCACTCTCGCAGGCTGCACCACAAAGGAACATGTAGATGATGCCGTGAAAGCCGTGGAAAATTTAGTTGAACGGCCTGCTGCTGAAATCTATGAAGAATATGAAAATAAGGGCATGATCATCAACGACCTCTGCACCGGCTGCGCATACTGCAAGCATTGTCCGAAAGACATCGATATCCCCAAATTCATGGATGCCTACAACATGAAGCTGCTGGGAAATGATATGTATGATCGCCTGAAAGGTCACTGGCAGATATCAAAAGACTCTGCCGGAGACTGTATCAAGTGCGGCAAATGTGAGAAGCTGTGCACACAGCATCTGCCCATTATAAAGAGACTTGCTGAAATAGCTGGATAAAATACCGGCAGCCTGCCATACAGGCTGCCGGATTATTTTATCTCTGAATCAACAAAAGGTCAGGGATTCGCCACATTCACCGAATCCCTTCTTTTTTAATCCTTCAATCAGTGCTATAATAGAGATTGCAGGACTGCGCTTACTGCGGTCCTGTAATTTCGTGCAATGATTGGAGTGATACCTATGAATATCGTATTATTAGAATCCCTGGGCATTCCGGACAGCCTTTTGAATGAATACGCAAAACCGCTGACGGATGCCGGCCACAGCTTCACCTCTTATCCGAAGGATACGGACCCTGAAGTCCAAATCCAACGGGCCAAACAGGCAGATGTTATCATGATTGCCAATATGCCTCTGTCCGGGCAGGTTATATCTGCTTGTGAGCATTTAAAATTTATAGATGTTGCATTTACAGGGGTTGATCACGTAGACTTGGAAGCAGCAAAATCAAAAGGGATCAAAGTCAGCAATGCAGCCGGATACTCCACCGAGGCCGTGGCGGAGCTTACGATCTGCCTCATGCTCTCCCTTCTTCGTAATGTTCCCCAGGTAGAAGCCCGGTGCAGGGATGGGAAAACCAAGGATGGCCTGGTAGGCTGTGAAATTATGGAAAAAACCGTAGGAATCATAGGGACCGGAGCTATCGGTACAAGGACTGCTGAACTCTGTACCGCCTTTGGCTGTAAGGTTCTGGGATACAAACGGCGCCTGACCGGAAACGAGCCTTCATTTATTGAATTCGTATCCCTTGATGAACTGTTATCCCGTTCTGACATTGTAAGTCTCCATTGTCCTTTAAACGATGAATCCCGCCATTTAATAAACCGTGACACCATTGCAAAAATGAAAAAGGGTGCATACTTAATCAATGCTGCAAGAGGTCCTGTGGTAGATTCTGAAGCCTTGGCAGAAGCGTTAAATAATGGTTATCTTTCCGGTGCTGGAATCGATGTCTTCGAAACAGAGCCTCCCCTTGATTTAAATCATCCACTTCTTAAAAGCAAGAATACCATCGTTACCCCACACGTGGCTTTTGCCTCAGTACAATCCATGGATGCCCGGGCAAAAATCGTTTTTGACAACATCAAAAACTGGCTGGAAGGCCGCCAGTCAAACATCATTCTTTAGAATAAAGGCCGGATATAAAATGTGGTAATTTTTGTCTTTTTTGTATAAAAAATACTTGTAATTCAGAATCTTCGTGCTATAATTTAGACATGGGGATATAGCTCAGCTGGGAGAGCGATGCGTTCGCAACGCATAGGTCACGAGTTCGAGTCTCGCTATCTCCATGTGATGGAAGTATAGCTCAGCTGGGATGAGCGTTCGCCTCACACGCGAAAGGCCATGGGTTCGAGCCCCATTACTTCCAGTCGTATACGCCTCAAGATCCTTGATTTATATAGGGTTTTGAGGTGTTTTATTTTAGCCATTTGAATACACTTGAATACATCAAATATCAGAATGCATTTTTAATCATATCTAATGTTTCGTCCTTTGGTAATGGATTAAATGATTCGAGCTCTACCCTGCTTATGTCGGTCATATCTTTGGTACAGATACTCATTTTCTCGCAATATTTTCGCCAATGTGCTGTATGTCTATATATTGTGTTTTCAGAATTGGTAATGCTTCTTTTGTATGGAAGCCATAATTTAAAAACGTCATTCATTGTATCTGCATCTGAATCTTCAAAAATGTTGTATATTTTTGATAGCCTTTTATACAGTTCTTCTTCCGTTCTTGTTTTTAACAATCTTCCAGTTGGACTTGTTTCATCGAGAACATACGTCTGCCACCGCTTGTCTTTTCTTATTTCCTATGGTGGTGTAATGGCATAACTGTGAACTTGATGAAAGTGGAATTACCAGATATGAATTGGCAAAACGTATCGGTATTACCTATCAAACCATTACAAATATATATAAAGGCGAGTCAACCAGTATTAAGCTAGAAATACTAGAAGGAATATGTAAAGTACTTAAATGTACCCCAAACGACATTATTGTTTCAGACGATCCAACAGTCAGCCGGCTTCTCTTATATGTTGATAAAATGCAACAAGACGCAAAGAAAGACGATAGTGAATAATCTATCGTCTTCTTGTTAGTTTAACAAAACGCATTTACTGTTTTTCGTAATATAATGATATTTTTATTATAGTTTTAATAAAAATCGCT
Organism: Lacrimispora celerecrescens; assembly: GCF_000732605.1. Classification (GTDB taxonomy): domain Bacteria; phylum Bacillota; class Clostridia; order Lachnospirales; family Lachnospiraceae; genus Lacrimispora; species Lacrimispora celerecrescens_B. Next base: position 342,068 of record NZ_JPME01000018.1, read on the forward strand.
ATTATAATCGCTGCGTTTCAAAATCATTGGTGTGACAGTACCTTCAAAAAATGGGACTGGATCACCTAAAATATGGCCACCTATATTTGAAACTATTTTTACAGTTGTTTCTCTGGCTTCCATGTAAATCTCATCTATTTCAGATGAAAATAAGTCATCAAATGAATGTTTTGCCAATTTGCGCCCTAACTGTTGTCCTCTAAATTCTTTTTGAACAATAAAGCGCCCCCAATGTAATTGACCATTCTCTTTCCATGCTGCTACAGCACCTATGATATTTTCATCTAATGTGGCACACCACCATATTGGGCTTTTTTCATCAGATATTCCTTGTAATGCTGCAGGTATCCCTTGCTCATCAGTAAAAACTTCTATCTCCATTTCAATAATTCTATTCATGTCTTCTTGCATAGCTCTTCTAATCACAATATCATTCATTACAAGCGCTCCTTACTGCATCTCATATAAATACAATAAATCTTTAAAATAGTTATTTAATTAAATAATTTATTACCTACATTAACTAAAGGGCAAGGCCTGGAAATCACCGATACATACTTCATTGGCAGTATATATTTAGCTTTCATTTATTCTACTTTACCCACAGCAGCAAGGTAAACGACATATTCATTAATACCATCTATGCCAAGTAATTCATCAAAGGCCTCTTGTACATACGCCGCAATTGCACAAGTGCCACATCCGATTCCTTCAGCTGCTAGATATAAATTTTGACATATATGTCCAATATCCAACAACATTAATCGGTGAGCCTCACAATGGTATCGCCATTCTCCACGATATGGAATGCAAGACCATAGAAATACAACGGGTGCTCGCCCAAACCACTTGGATTCGTTTTCATAACCTTCTCCACCATATGCATAAGCAAGTTTCTCTGGTAAACTATCAACATGCTGAATGAAAGCAAGTTTATGTTCTATGGGCATATAAATATAAATGCCTTTTTCCAGACCTTCTACATTATTGATTGCAAGATATGTCTCACTAGAATGTCTTCCACCTGCCGAAGGAACTGGACGTAGTGTTATATGACCTGTATTTTTGTATGCAGGTATAACTTTTTGCACACCTTGAGTTGACCACAACAAAAATGACAATTCTTCTAATGTAATTGGTGTATCTTTATAATTTCGTCTACTTCTACGATTGTTAAAGCAAGTGTATAAATCATTATTCTTAACGATATTTTTATCTACTGTTGGAAGTTCGATGACTTTTAATGTATCATCGATTGTTTTCGTAGCACTTGGTGGTGGCATTCCACGCTCTTGATCAGATGTAAATTCACGTTCAGGAAGATCAAATCCACTTTTCATAAATGCACGATTATCATTAAAATTATCCATATTATGTTCTCCTTATAATTATCAAAAACTCCACGTTGCTCATTCTTACCAACTCATTCAAATTTCACTTTCAATGTATTTTTAATTTTATTCATAAAATAACTACTAACTTAAAGTAGCTTTCTTTGTATATTCATTTTTGAGACTACACATTAAGAGCATCATACGTTACTTACATGTACAATAATAAAAAATATATCACAGCCAAACAGCCCAATCGCCGTAATCAAAGGTACCGCCACCATGATGAAGGTTACCATCGACTTTCAACTGGAGAAAAGCGTCTCGCATACGGCTTAGAATCTCCGGCTGTATATCCAGACTATGATGAGCCGGAAATACTTTTTTCACGGGCAGTGCCGCTATCTTTTCAAGCGATGCGAGATATGCCTGCGGATCGGTGGAAGGGTAATACGCAAACAGCGTATCCTTGTAAACAAGGTCACCAGTAAATAAATACCCACGTTGTAGCTCCCAAAAACACAGATGCCCTGGAGAATGTCCCGGCGTATGTAGTACAGTAATCTTGCGCCCACCTAGATCGATGATATCACCATCTTTTAGTATCCTTGTAGGCATTCCCTGAAAGAACTTGTAAGTGTTGACATCATAACCCTCCGGTAAATCACATCGGTCTATGACCATTTTCCGGATAGTATTCATTGTCAGTGGAAATTCGCCATTCAGCCAGTTTAGTTCCGCCTCATGCGCATAGAAATCCTGGTAGTATTCATGCCCACCGATATGATCCCAATGGATATGCGTTGCTACGGCAGTCACTGGTTTATCTGTAAGCTTTTTCACTTCTTCGGAAATGTTACTGATGCCAAGCCCGGTATCAATGAGCAAACATCGTTCTTCACCTTCAAGAAGGTAGCAGTGTGTTTCCTCCCAATGGCGGTATTCGCTGATAATGTAAGTACCTGTATCAATTTTATCGAATGTAAACCAGTCTTCCATCTTAATTCCTCCTTTTCGCTGTGTTACAAAAATAATTTGTTTAAATCACCATACTTAATAGCTATTAATATTAAGCTTTCAAAATTCAGAGATACTAGATACGTAAAACATTCTATTACTAAAATAAAAAGCGGATTTTAAGTTCAGCTTACATGAAGAATTTAATTATCCGGATCGTTAGCAGTCCATGATTACTACAATAAGTTTAATTTACGCGAAGTTGTTGTTTACTCTGTTCAGCAAACCAATCATCAACTGCTTGCTTACTAAAATATAGCCGGTCATTAAGTTGAACATAAGGAAACCCTGGCCATTTTCCTTTCAAAATACTATTTTCTAATTCGGAACGAAGTTCATTATTCATATTATCATAGTTATCGCCATAACTTTCGCTATTGTTTTCATCATAAGACGGATAAATACCTAAATATTGCTTCAAATCATCTATCTCCATAAGGTCAGGATAAGTATTGTTATTCGTTATACTACCGATAAAATTGCCCTGCATAGGACGATCAGCAATAACGTTTGCAAAAATCAATGTTGCAATACATAAAATTAAAGGAAAGCTATTTTTCCAATCCCAGTTTTTGTCAAGCTTCATTTGAACCTCCTAATAAAATCAATCTTTCTTATAAGATACTATCATTCTACCACATTACTTATCGTATATAAACGACATTCTCTGTTTTCCAGCCTCAATATTTTTCTTTTCTAAACAGGCATATCGCTCTGTGATCCGTAGATCGGTATGCCCAAGCTGACTTGATACTTCCAATAATGCCTGGCTTTTATCCGGGGCATTTGTGATATACTGATAGGCCATTGTTTTTCTAAGTCCATGAGTCCCGATCTTCTGCTTAATACCAGCCTCTTTCCTTACATTCTCCATTATCTTCCACCACTCTTTAGGATTGATATTTTCACCCTTTTGGCTTTTAAAGATATAGGTATTAAGTTCCTGCTCTGAATCGTAGTTATTCAACCAGGTCAACCATTCAGATAATGCAATTTCAAAATCATCATTCCACGACAACTCAATGTGCTTGGCTTTAACGATATATCCCTGATCATCTCTACGGATTGTTTTTTCAGGCACATAATCAGCTGACGCTTTATAATCCCAATTCTTATCTAAAATATCTGACCATTTAAGTGAACAGAAATCTCCACCTCGTAGGCCGACATTGATGGCACAAACAAACATCGTAAGGTTTCGTCTAGCGATTTTCTCTTTAGAAAGAGAGGCAGCTTTTTCAATTCTGTCTTGGAATATCTTATATATTGCAATGATATCATCACGTTCATATAAGCATTCCATTTTTGTTGATTCTCTTACGCCAGTCTTTTTCTTAGAACCAAAACGCAAATCTGGTGTTCCATCCGCTTTAATATGAGGATACTGGATCACGGCTGCACTCTTATTTTCCATTATACTACGACTTTCCTGCATAGCTGACATATTAACTACCTCCTTATAATTCGTTGCCTTATAAGCACTATAAAAGGCACTGGATATTTTACCAATGCCCTCTAACTGCTTACAATATTCTTCTCTTTTTTATTCTTCTTTCTACTACAATATATTTATGGTTATAGTACCTGACAGCCAGTCAGGTCTTTATCCATCTTGTTGCTTAAGCTGTTAGAATGTAAGGTGCAATAGGTATGTCGTCTTCCTTTCTTGGACTTTGCGTCCGTAAAAAAGACTGATAACCAGCTCCTCATTCGCAGCGTTCGTTTTATGCAGGTTGAACTGCTGTCCTACAGTACGTTCGTGTCACACCACAGTAGATTGAATGGGCAATGAGTAAAACTGGTATTTATCCATTGCAATAATCTTAAGGAGTGACATATTTATGAATGCAGTAGGTATTGATGTTTCTAAGGGCAAAAGCATGATTGCTATTCTTCGCCCGTATGGTGAAATTGTTTCTTCACCTTTTGAGATTCACCACACTTCCAGTGAAATCAGTTCCTTAATCGAACAGATCAAATCCATTGAAGGTGAATCCCGGATTGTTATGGAGCACACTGGTCGTTATTACGAGCCATTGGCTCATGAGCTTTCTCTGGCAAATCTTTTTGTGAGTGCCGTAAATCCAAAACTCATTAAAGATTTCGGAGATAATTCTCTCCGTAAAGTCAAATCTGATAAAGCAGATTCTGTGAAAATAGCTCGATATGCTCTTGACAGCTGGACTAATTTGAAACAGTATTGTCTTATGGATGAAATACGCAATCAGTTAAAAACAATGAACCGTCAGTTTGGTTTCTACGTGAAACACAAAACAGCCATGAAAAACAACTTTATCGGAATTCTTGACCAAACCTATCCAGGTGTTAATACTTACTTTGACAGCCCTGCCCGTGATGATGGCAGCCAGAAATGGGTTGATTTCGCTACGACTTACTGGCATGTGGACTGTGTTCGTAAAATGTCTCTAAATGCTTTCACCGACCATTATCAGAAATGGTGCAAGCGAAGGAAGTTCAACTTCAGTAAATCAAAAGCTGAAGAAATCTATGGAGCAGTAACTTGTTCCTGTACTTCCAAAAGATGATTTGACCAAACTGATCGTTAAACAGGCCGTAGAACAACTAAATACCGCTTCCAAAACCGTTGAAGAACTCCGTGCTCTGATGAAGGAAACTGCATCTAAACTGCCAGAGTACCCTATCGTTATGGAAATGACCGGTGTTGGTCCATCTCTTGGACCTCAGCTGATGGCTGAAATCGGAGATGTTACTCGCTTTACTCACAAAGGTGCTATAACAGCTTTTGCCGGTGTCGATCCCGGTGTCAACCAATCTGGAACTTATGAACAAAAGAGTGTTCATGCTTCCAAAAGAGGATCTTCTACCTTACGTAAAACTTTGTTTCAGGTTATGGACGCTCTTATCAAAAATAAGCCGCAGGATGATGCTGTGTATCGATTCATGGACAAGAAACGTACTCAAGGTAAGCCTTACTATGTCTACATGACTGCAGGTGCCAATAAGTTCCTGCGTATCTACTATGGACGAGTGAAAGAATACTTAGCGTCTCATTCACAGTAGTCGCCACATACATACCCTTATTTCAGACCAGCGATATCCGGTGGTCTTTTTCTAATGTCCTATTTCCTGCTTAAAACTTTCGATAAAATCAGCTTTTTCCTATTGACTTTTTATTTGCAGGCTTTTTAGCTAACAATAACCCTGTACTAAACGAAATCATTCCACACACCATACATGAAGAGGCAATTACTGAATATCCAGCGAAATACGTTCCATTAATAATTATATTGTAAGCGTCACCGCCGACATAGGCGTTTTTATTTAATGTTCTTGAATACTCTGAATTATAGTAATTATGCTTAACATCATATGCCTTCCAAAAGAACACACAAGCTGTAATCACGAAAATAGTACATAAAACATATAGAATAGCTGTTGGGTTTGTTTTACTCGTAGCATTCTCTTTCTGCTTTGCAGATTCTATATAGGTATCAGATATAGAGCAGCCACATTTCGGACATTTTCCATCAATGAGTACTACATTATTCTTACAGTTAGGACATTCAATCATGATAATTTTCACCTTTCATCTTTTGTTATATGTTATCCTTTATATATAAAATCGTAAGTTGAATCTTAGATTTTATCGATATTAAAGTTCATTAAAAATATACTTAAATCGAGTTCTTCTGCAACTCGATTGTATATTATAACTTCTCCGCTTTTTGATTGTTCAACGTTAAGTTTAAAAATACCAATAAACCTATACTTGTTGCGTCCCAATGTATCTTGACTCTTGGCAAATACTATACGTTATGCCTAGGTTAATTTGAGGAAAGTACAAATCTATTAGAGCATATTTTCCATCACTTCGCTTAACATATTGTTGAGTTATTGGCTGTATGTCGATTCTGTTCAGTTTATGCCAAATACCATTAATAATATAGTTTTCATAATCCTTCCGTTTTGTTCGAGAAAACGTTTTTACTAAATAATCTCTTTTCAGATCTTTCATAATTTCTTCTTTCTCTATAAATCTCAAATTTTATTAAAACAATACTTTTTATTCTTCTTCGTCTGGCCCCCATTCACTTTCTATGGCATCTTTTTCAGTGTTCATGTTGTTAAACTCATTTTCTACTTCTTCATATGGAGAGTTTTCACTTGTATCTGTTGTCCAACCAAAATCCCTCATCTTTTCCAACATTCGCAATTTATCTTCTTCTTTTTCAATCTTATTCATTTAATCTTCTCCTTTAAATCTATTATTTTATTAATATATAAAATTATAAGAATGTTTATTTTTTATAGATTACTTCCTTGTTTCTAATAAACAATTTATAAAATCAATTAC
>NZ_JPME01000019.1 GCF_000732605.1 Lacrimispora celerecrescens
ATTCATTTGTTCTGCATTAGGATAAAGCCTGAATTTGTAAGCTTTATTCATTCTTCTCACCCTGGCTTTCGATATACTGCTTAAGGACAGTTAAGGGAGCTCCACCAGCAGTTATCAGGCAAAAGCTTTGACTCCAGAAATATTCGTTCCACAGTTTCTGACGAATTTCCGGAAACTCTTTCTTAATCAGTCGGCTGCTGGCACTTTTATAAGCATTGATAAACTTACTGATTTCAGTTTTGGGATGGGCACGAAATAAAATATGGATATGGTCTGCATCATAATTCCATTCCATGAGTGTTATATGGTAGTTCGGTGCGATGTACTCAAAAATCTCCTTCGCACGAGATGATATAAGATTATCAAAAACCCTACGCCTATATTTTACTACTAATATCAAATGATAATGCAGTAGAAATACCGAATGAGCATTGTTATCTAGAACCATAGTATCACCAGCCTTTCATTCTATTCGACTGATTATATTATATCACAAAAATCGATTTGTAGCAAGAGATTATAGCGATTGCAAAATAGGTTCTGTTCTTCATTTTATTCTCCGGTCTCCTCCTTAATAATTTATCTGTTTGTGATTATGTTTCTATCATTAGTATGCACAACCACAACTTTAAGAGCTTCATAATAGTATGTTTATTAAATAAAATCTGTATTAATTATAACATAGTGCCTTTCACTTTTTCAAAAGAACATTGTTTTTACAATTAACCAGATAATCAACAGCCATATCGACGCAATAGGAATTGCGTAATACCATTTTTTCGGCTTTTCATTTTTCCACAATCCTTCAGCCTCTTTTCGATAACGGTCAAAAACATCTTTCGGAATGAATTTGATGGTCAGCGCAATGAGCGCTGGCAATAAAATAATGTCGTCCAAATATCCCAGAACCGGAATGAAATCGGGAATCAAATCAATCGGCGAAAAAGCGTAGGTGACTGCTATTCCAGCCAGAATTTTGGCGACCAGTGGTGTATCCTTACTTTTCATGCACAAAAACACAGCGGGAATATCTGTTTTTAATTGTTTTGCTCGTTCCTTTATGTTCATATCATCTGCCTCGTAAACTTCAATTTGATTCATTATAGCATATTATTTGGATAAGGATATAAAAAATCACAAAGCGTTTGTTTGCTTTGTGGTTATAATCCGCCTTGATTTCTTCTATCCCCTGGTCGAACATTGGTATTCATCATTTACTATAAATATGGTATACTTGATGATGTATGAAGAGGTTTAAGGAGGTGAAGGCTTTGGATACTAATTTACTATTTGATGGTTTTATAACTATTATCAATCTTTTGCTTATAATTGTCGGCCCAATATTATTTTTTTTAATTTTGTATTTTGTTATAAAAGCAGCAGTGAAGAATGCAATCCGTGAATCAAGGGACTCTAAATAGAGTTCCTTTTCTATATGTAATAAAAAGAGTGAGCGAATACCCCCTACTCTTTTCATAAAAAGATTGGTCAGTATTTAATAAAGCAATTATTTATTCTGCCAATCAGCCGGATAAGTTACATAGATAAATCTTGCCTTTCCTTCAACTGAAAACTGAATACTTGAACCACTTGGAATCAAAATCAATTCTCCTGCGCCTGCAGTTATGCGACGGCCATCTATGATAATAGTTAGCGTTCCTTCAATAATATAATCAATTTCATCATACCCTAAAGTCCAATCGAAGGTAGTATCTTCCATTACCATTAGTCCACAACCTAGTCTGGGACTTTCAGTAAGTGATACTAAATCTTTCGTATACACTTTATGATTCGGGTTGCCAGTGTCCAATCGATCTTCTTCACTTACAGAAAACAATGGCAGCGAAATGGACATTACACCACTAGAGTCAACATGTCTCTTTGAAGAAACATTTAATTTATTGCTATATTCTTCCATTATGATACTGCGAACTAACTTTTCAATTTCTGCTCTGTTTATATTCAACGTCTAAACCTCCATCCGTACTTAAATCTCTATCGTATTTACTTTATTCAATCCTAAATACACGTTTCGATAAAAATATGGCAACAAAAATGGCAGAGATACCACCGACTAGCTTGCCAATAATCATTGGAGTAATCAACCCCGGGGCAACACCAGCGGTAAATCCTAAATGATCACCAAATGTAAACGATGCTGAAACTGCAAAAGCGATATTAATCACCTTTCCACGTTTATCCATATCTTTTACTGTTTGGAACATGGCAATATTGTTGGCAAGAGATGCAATGAGACCTGCTGCTGCAATATCATTCATTCCTAACAAATGACCTAGTTTCATCAATGGTTTCTTGAATATCTTTGTAATCAGGAACACCAATCCATAAGCACCAGCTAAAGTAATGGCAATACCACCAACTGTTTGGAATCCAACTTCAAGTGTATCTTGATTTCCAAATACTTTGATACCTAATAGCAAGTCTAACCCGCCAATTGCCAACCCAATGGCTCCAACAGCCACTATGATTTTCCCAAATACATTGAACCCTTTAATCATTCCTTCAGGAATTTTAAATAGTCCAATTGAAATTAAAACCGCTACAACTATGATAGGAATTAAATTCATAAAGACTTTAATGATTGGCATACCCATCATGATTCCTGAAACTAATGCTCCAATTGGAATTGTTACGATCCCACATAATACTCCTTGTGCCAGATACTTTGTATCTTCATTATTTATAATCCCCAATCCAACTGGGATTGTAAATACAAGTGTTGCTCCCATCATGGCACCTAAAATACCACCTGAGAAAAGTACAATTGATGGGTCAGAAGTCATTTGCTGCGCTAAGAAAAAACCACCCATATCATTTGCTAACAGAGTTCCTGCAAACATTGCCGGATCTGCTCCTAACAATTTGTATACAGGAACAATGATAGGACTCAGCCAATCTGATAACTTCGGTGCTAAAACAATGATACCAGCCATAGATAGTGCTAAGGAACCCATTGCCAGGATACCTTCTTCAAATTGTTTACCTAAACCAGTTTTATTACCCAGTGAACGGTCGATTGCACCAATGACCATTATAATTACCATAAGCCAAATTATGATTTCATTTATACTCATTTATTTCACTCCATTCAGTTTTTATTATTCCTTTGGATAGTCCACCGTGTCAATAATACCGACAATAACCATATCAACAGGAATACTTTTACCTTCAAAAGATAGACGACCAGAGCTGCCAGTCGTAATCAGTACAGATTCTCCAATACCCGCACCTACATGGTCAACTGCAACAACCAGAGCAGGATCAGCCTCATGTTCGTTTCGTTGTTTTTCAATAAGCAGGAACTTTAAACCATTTAACTTTTCATCCTTGCGAGTAGCCCATAAGCTGCCTACAACTTTTCCAATGAACATAGCATGCTCCTTTCTATACGATCTCAACACCTAGATCACGTAAATAATCCCTGGCCAATGCTGTAACAATGACGTTCTTATCTGTTTCAAAGATGTCTCCTGCATGTAAGTTCAGTTTTCGTACTTTTGCTACAGTAATAAGCTCTTTCCTATCACTTTTATCAGCTTTATCGTTTACTTCCTGATTGATCGCGCCATTAATCTTTTCAAAATGCTTTAGCGGAAGTATAGAAGCACCATATCTCACCAATTGGTTTTTATAATTCTCAAGGACTTGCAGCAATGCCCGCGGGGCTACATGCTGACTTGCATGTAGTTCCATTCCCTCTTCTAAGAAAAAAACTTTCTTCCCATTTAATAAATGTTGAAAAATAATTACTTCATCTTCTGTTTGAGGAAGTCCCTGTGCAATGCGATTCATATTTAAAATAGACAGCTCAGTAACGATTATGATATCCATATCAGATTTATCTTTTACCAGCGCTATTTCATAGCCTCTATTTTCATAGTAAGTCCGAATACTTGAATATTCTTTTCCTAAAAAAACAACGGTCTTTCTATGTTCTTCCTTCTGCAAACGTTGTATGATAATATCAGTGATTTTTTGCACTACTGTTTCAATATTGTCCATCCATATCACCTCTTAACAATACACCCACGTACACCTTTACTATGACCGCAAGCATTTGCTTCATCGTAATCAATGTGCATATAAGTCTCAAACTTGGGACTTATTCTTACCATAACATCTTCAAATATAAGTGGTCTTTTGCTAAAAACCCGAACAGATACTCTATCATGATCTTTAACACCTAACTTTTCAGCGTCAGTATCTTTTACATGAATATGGCGTTTTGCAACAATCACACCTCTATCCAAAACAATAGACTTAGAGCCATTCCTCACAATAATCCCCGGAGTGTTTTCAATATTTCCACTTAATTGAACTGGCGCATTTACACCCAGAGAACGTGCATCTGTTAATGAAACCTCCACTTGACAGTTTTTTCGCTCTGGTCCAAGAACTATCACATCCTGAATCGTGCCTTTCGGTCCTTCAATACACACCCGTTCTTCTGATGCAAATTCGCCTGGCTGTGATAAATATTTCGTTGGGTGTAATTGATACCCCTCATGAAAGAGGGTATCGATTGCCTCCCGATTTAGATGGATATGGCGTCCACTTGCTTCAATTTCAAAAGATTGATCCATTACTTTTTGTATACGAGAGACAACTGTGTCTACAATTGTGTCAATACTATAATCAGTCATATTATCACCCCTGTTTTACTGAACTTTCTATCATCTGCACCATCAAAACCCAACAATAATCCTTCAAAGTAGATGCCATCGAAATACCTTTTATATAATCCTCATATTTCAGGCCTTCCTTCATTTCTTTCGCAATAAAATGCTCTAAATCTTGTAAATATGCATGTAACTCAAATAAAGCTATGACATACTCTTCATCTTTATAGGTTGGAACATAGGATTCTTCTGGATAGATGCTGTCAACGTATGGCTTTTTATCTTTCAATAACTTTTCAATTTCCTGTACCAGTTCTAACCTGTACGAAGCTAAAGTCTCCATAGTCATTGTCTTGACTACCATTAGGATCGTATTTAATGCTACTACCAGCTCCGTATTCCCCATATCGTGACTTTTCTTTTGTAAAGTCACGATATGGCTTATTGCAATATTAATTTTAATTCTCAATTGATAAGTTAATTGACTTTTCCACTGGGTCACTGGGAAGGTTGCTTCTAGATTCTTAGTCTCAGATACTTCTGGTATTTTCATATATTCAATCGTAATACCCTTTAAATATTCTTTTGCGGAAGGTGTAATTACAGTCCCAGGTTCTAAAGCTAAGATTTTTGTTTCTTTTAAGTTCGTCGTACGTAGCAGTCTTTTTATTTTACTTTCCGTTAAAATGGCCATTAGTACTCACTTCCCCTCAATAAAGGAAAGGCTGGGCATACACTTTTATGATGCCTCAGCCTCACTTTAAATCTTGCACCTTTAAGCGTTCATCATGAGTTTGAAGCCTGTGAATCGTATTTTGGCAGGATTACATCTACTTCCGCATGCGGACGAGGAATTACATGAACAGATATTAATTCACCAACTGCTTCCGCCGCTGCAGCTCCGGCATCTGTTGCAGCCTTAACAGCTCCTACATCCCCACGAACCATAACTGTTACCAGTCCGCCACCTACTTGCTCTTTTCCGATTAACGTTACATTTGCCGCTTTAACCATTGCATCTGCTGCCTCTACTGCTGCTACCAATCCTTTTGTTTCAATCATTCCTAATGCGTTTGTATTAGCCATTGTCTCTTCCTCCTGGACTATATTTTATTAGTTATCAGTGATTGTGTTGCTCTTTGCCTATTTTAGCTTTTGCAGAACACGTTCAACGAGTAAGTCGATTAATTGATCCTTATTAAGTCCCAAATCTTCAACATTTTTCCCACTACCATCAAATTTATCTTCCCCGCGTATTTCATCTAAAGTCCTGACGCCATAAACAACTCGGCGAAGATTAAATAAATTCTGCGGGCCAACATTGTCAGAAGTAGAACTTCCTCCAATCGCTCCACAACCTAATGTCAAGGCAGGTCTAAGGTTTGTCGTTGCTCCGATTCCGCCTAATGTTGCCGAACAGTTTATAAGCAGTCGCGAAACCGGTACTTTTAAGGCAAAATCTTCTACAATTTTATTGTTTGCTGTGTGAATGACCATCGTGTGCCCTGCGCCTTCAAAATTTAAAATCTTAATACTTAAATCGCGGGCTTCATCCCAAGTATTTACCGTATAGAAGGCTAATATTGGTGTTAATTTTTCCCTTGAAAAAGGTGCAAGATCACCAACACGTGTTTCTTCGGCAATAAGAACTTTTGCATCTTCCGGTACAGAAATACCAGCTAATTCAGCAATAGCCTGTGCCGTCCTTCCAACAATCTTAGGATTCATGGTACCGTTTGGCCGTAGAATATACTTTTCAAGTTTTAGTGCATCATTTTTTGATAAGAAATATCCACCATGTTTCTTGAATTCTGAAATCACTTTTTCTCTACTGATTTCTTCAACAATAATGGACTGTTCCGATGCACAGATTGTACCATTATCAAATGTCTTAGATTCAAGAATAAGCTCAATTGCTTTCGGGATATCTGCACTTCGCTCTATAAATGCGGGGCCATTCCCTGGCCCTACCCCAATTGCCGGCGTTCCGGAGGAATATGCTGCACGAACCATTGCAGAACCACCAGTAGCAAGAATTAATTTTGTATTTTCATTTTTCATTAATTCATTTGTTGCCTGAGTTGTAATTGTTGTAATTACACTAATAGCACCATCCGGTAACCCAACGCTTTTTCCTGCTTCATTTATGATGCGAACTGTTTCCTTGATACAATTCATTGCACTTGGATGAGGTGAAAATACAATCGCATTTCCTGCCTTAATGCTAATTAGTGCCTTATAGATCACTGTTGATGTCGGATTTGTTGAAGGAATCAGGCCTGCAACGACTCCAACAGGAACAGCTACTTCCATATATTTTGCTTCTCTATTGTTTGTGATTATACCTACTGTCTTCATATCTTTTATTGAGTTTAATAAATCCCTTGATGCAAAGGCATTTTTAAGGACTTTGTCCTGCCATTTACCAAACCCTGTTTCTTCTTGTGCCATTTTAGCCAGCTTCAAACGATTGTCAAAAGCTGCTTTTGCCATAGCCTTACAAATGGTGTCGATCTCTTCTTGAGATAATTTGGCTATTTCTATTTGCGCTTCTTTTGCTTTCTTTAGTAAATCCCTGGTTTCTTGAACTGAAACAAGATCTTTATCAATCAATCCCATTATGCTTAACTCCTTTATTCAGCAATGTTTCAATAAGCACTGCTTTGTTAGCAGATTTAATTTCTGACCTCTTTATGGTAGAAAGATTTGATTTATATGCAAGGGAACGTAAATCGGTCACTCTCATTTTTTCCAGCTGCCCTTTATCATAGGGCGAATCTTCATCTTTCTCTATTTCTTCTATAATCGGTTGATTTGATTCATCTGTATCCGAAGGATTATCTTCCTTTTTACCAAATGATTTCATCAACATCTGCTCAACTTGGTCATCCAAGCGTGGGATAACATGACTACTGATTAGACAATTCTTATCTGCCACAGCAACTTCACCTGCCTTAACCGCTGCTTTTACTGCCGCAATATCTCCAATAATATGAATTGTTGTCAATCCTCCACGGATTGTTTCACTTCCAAGTAGATTTATATCTGCCTCCTTTGCAGCTGCATCTGCTGCCAGGATTGCTCCTAATTTTCCACGTACTTCAATTAAACCTAAAGCTTTAGCCATATGAGAGCCGCCTAGTAACTAGTTGGGTTGTCTGCAACGGCTTCTACCGCCTTAGCAAATGATTCACATGCTGATCTGCAAGCAGATTGAGACCCTGTCAGTAATGCTCCTGCAAAGTTTGTTTCAGATGGCGGCCCATAAAATACACTCATTTTTACATCAGCAGCTTTCAGAGCCGAATCGATAGCTACCATCGCTTCAAGGGGTGGTGCTATTAAATAAGCAATGGCTTCTCCTTCTTTCACATTTGCTCCTTTTGAAAGATAAGAACCAGTTCTCGATACACAATGGGCAAAATAAATGATTGAGTTATCATCATTTGCACTAAAAAAGCTAGCTTCATTATTTATTACCTCAATCGCACGATCCAGACCGCTTCGTACCTCTGCCGGACTGGGACCAGCTAAAATACCGATAACTTCTCCTGCTAATTTTGTAGAAGCATTCGCGGCTCCGGCATACATACTTCTAGCATATACAACGGCTACATCGGATGCCTTCGTTGCTTCATCTAATGCCACATAGGTTACATCATCAGAATCAGAAGTAATAATCCCTAGACTTTTTTGATTTGGTGCTAATTTTAATTCCTTTGCCAATCCATCATCCACATTTGGAATGATTTTTACGCTTAGAACATTTGCACCTAATCGTTCATTTTTCATTAGGAAACCTCCTTTTTAAATCAAACGTTTTTTATTTTTCTTTCAAATCTAATCCAGATACCTTTTTATCTAACATTCTCTTGATAATTTCAGCAATATATGCTCCTGCTTCTACCGCCGGCGTTCCTTGTCTGTGAATATTGGAAACTACTGTTCTTCTAGCTTCCGGCATACCAACGGTAGGTTTATAAGCGATATACGCACTCATAGATTCTGCTGTAACAAGGCCTGGCCTTTCTCCGATAAAGAGACAGACGACTTCAGCTCCTGTTGCTTCACCAATTGGATCCATAGCTGGGACGCGACAATGTTTTATAAAAACAACCTGTCCAAAGTCAAGTCCAAACATCTTGAGTCCTTGTTGTAAAGAAGGTAAAACATCTCTGATATTTGCCTCTATTGCTGCTGAACTTAAACCATCACCAACGATAACTTGAACTTTCTGATTTGGTTTCACAGCATTTTTTATTGTATTGATTGCTTCATTTGAAAACTTTCGGCCTAAGTCCGGACGTGTAACATATTCGTCTTTATCCTTGCATTCTGTAGCAACCTCTACAAATCCCATCTGTTTAATTAAGTCTTCATTCACATAGGAGAAAACAGCATCCTGGGCAGCCG
This sequence comes from Lacrimispora celerecrescens, assembly GCF_000732605.1. Classification (GTDB taxonomy): domain Bacteria; phylum Bacillota; class Clostridia; order Lachnospirales; family Lachnospiraceae; genus Lacrimispora; species Lacrimispora celerecrescens_B. Next base: position 9,054 of record NZ_JPME01000019.1, read on the forward strand.
CATGGTCAGCACGGAATCGAAGACTGGGCTCCGTCAAATATCTTGTACCTGTCCTCCACAATCCCAGACGAGCTGGTGTATAGGATTTCATTTTTAAATAACCTTCTTTATCCGCTGCATTTGGAACTAAAAACTGCTTGCGTATGTCTACTTCTGTAATATCTGGTATAAATCCCTCTTCAACAACACAGGAATTAGCAGTTTGCCTGGTGTTTACAGTTGCTTCTTTTGATGGACTGTTGATAACTGGCGGTACTTCATTTACCATTTCATTTAAAATCGATTTAATCATTTCTTTTAAGTTTAATTCGTCCATTAGTTACCCCTCCTCTGCTTCAAAAATACAGATGCATCACCAGCTTTAGAAGTTAAATGTCCATTTTCGCTGAATCCCATTTTTTCTAACCATTGGTCAAATTCTTTTATTGTCCGTTTATTTAACAATTCTCGAATGGAAGCACCTTCTTGGTATCCTGTGGTTTGATAATTTAACATAATATCATCACCAGCTGGAATAGACATAATAAAGTTAACACCAGCTGTTGCAAGTAAAACGGTTAAGTTCTCAGCATCATTTTGATCAGCCTTCATATGGTTCGTGTAACAAACATCGCACCCCATAGAAATACCAGTTAATTTACCCATAAAATGATCTTCCAGACCTGCGCGGATTACTTGTTTAGAGTCATACAAATACTCTGGTCCGATAAAACCAACAACTGTATTAACAAGGAAGGGATCAAAATATTTTGCAAATCCATAACATCTGGCTTCCATAGTCAGCTGATCTACACCATTGTGAGCATCGGATGAAAGCTCAGAACCTTGTCCTGTCTCAAAGTACATAACATTTGGACCAACTGCCGTACCTAGCTTTAAAGCCATGTCCTTTGCTTCTGAAAGCATCTTAGCCGTAATTCCAAAAGCTGTATTTCCTTTTTCAGATCCTGCAATCGATTGGAATACCAATCCGGTTGGTGCTCCTTGTTCCATTGCTTCCATCTGAGTGGCTACGTGAGCTAAGACAACATGTTGTGTTGGTATCTCCCACTCATTAATAAAATCATTGAATTTATGAAGAATACGCTTTACACTTTCTGTCGTGTCGTCTACCGGGTTTAGACCTATGACTGCATCACCAGATCCCATAGACAGACCTTCCATAACGGAAGCCATGATGCCGTCCACATTGTCAGTCGTATGATTGGGCTGCAGACGAGTTGAAAAAGTTCCCGGGATACCAATTGTCGTATTAGCAGTCTTAGTTACTATGATCTTCTGAGCACCCACTATCAAATCTAAATTGGACATAATTTTCGCAACTGCTGCAACCATTTCAGAAGTTAAACCATTAGATATACGATGAATATCATAGTTTGTCGTATTGCAATCCAAAATCCATTCTCTTAATTGAGCCACTGTCCAGTTTTTAATCGTTTCATAAGTTCTAAGATTCACATGATCAATAATAATGCGTGTTACCTCATCCTTTTCATATGGCACAGCAGGATTGTTAAATAAATCTGAAAGTGTTAAGTGTGATAAGACAACTTTAGCTGCAACTCTTTCTTCCGCGCTGCCTGCTGCAACTCCAGCTAATTTGTCCCCTGATTTTTCTTCATTTGCCTTACCCATAACTTCCATAACCGATGAAAATTGATAGGTTTTGCCAAAAAGTTTAGTTTTTAAAATCATTGTGCAACTCCTTTTATCATTAATTAAATACTAATGTTTTTACGATTACTGGTAAAACAGAGCCTTCTGCAATCGGCATTCCGATATCGATATAATCCCCATTTCGTACATGAACGCTATCAATACATACAAAAGGATAATCTTTTGGAAGATTTGCATAAAGGCTATGTCCTAATGCCTTTGCCATATCTTCTTTTACAATAATTACTAGCGGCAATTTCTCCTTAATCAACAAATCCAAACCTTTTATCATTTCTTTAGCCAGGCTTTGAATAAACTGGAAGGAAGGGCTATGTGCACCTTCTATCCCTAATCCAATCGTTTGTACTTCTCCATCCACCATAAACCATTTTACTTTTTCTTCAATAATACTCCCTAAGTTCCCACTATTATCGGCGCTTTCATCATCTTTCGATAACTGTAAGATGGGGATATTCTTAAGTGGAAGTATATCCTCTTTATAGGTGATTGTACTCCCCGAAACATCGGTGGTGTGTGATCCTGCTCCTACTACAGTTGCACGAATTGTCTCTACTGTTGGTATCAATTTTAAGTCAGTCATAAGAAGGGAACCACTTATTTTCTTGCCTAACAAAAGTCCAATATCACCATATTTAAATGGATTTTGTATCGGATCTTTTGTAATACCATCTGCTACTCCACCCGAAAATGAAATACACTTCATTTGAATCTTTGTGCTCAATGCTTTGTTGGTTATCAGCAAGTCAAAATAAGGACTTTTTTCACCTAATCCAATGCTATTTTCCAGTACTTGTACAAATATAGCTAAGAGTTTATCTAATTCTTTAAGATTTATCTTTTCATTTAGATGAATTTCTAAAGCTTCTCTTTTAATGATTTCCTTCACTTTCGGTGAAATATAACGAATGATTTCACTTGTATCTACCTTTATTAAGCGGCCTCCAATATCAAAGCAAGCCGTATCCTCAATATCTCCATTGTTAAAGACCACCAGATTTGTTGTCCCGCCTCCAATATCGAAGTTTACCGCCGTTGTGTATTGGCTTTCCGAATAGGAATAAGTCCCTGCTCCTTTCCCGGCAATAATACTCTCTAAATCAGGACCAGCCGTTGCCACTACAAAATCACCAGCAAAACCACTTAACGCTTTCGCAACTGCCTGGGCATTCTCCTTTCGAACTGTTTCCCCGGTTATAATGACAGCACCAGTCTGAATATCTGACTTTGTAATACCTGCTTTTTTGTATTGCTGCTCTACAAATGCTTTTATACCGTCGGAATCTATTAGATTATTTTCTAATATAGGAGTAAAGATAATATCACTCTTAAATATCACTTTTTTATCTTTAATGGAAACTCTTGGAATTGTAAAAACTGATGCTATATTTTCAATTGAAAGTTCTGATAAAATTAATTGTGTTGTTGATGTTCCTATATCAATACCAACGCTTAATAACGTTTCAGTCATCTTATCTACTCCCTTTGAATATGTTTCATTAAGTGCTAGATAGAGGTACAACTGTAAAATCTAAAAGACTTTCCATCGTTTTCAAAATGTTTTCTAACGCAATCTTAACCGAGGAAACATCCCCAATAATAACCACTGCACCTGAAAATCTGTCAACAAAACCAATTTCAACTTCAGCGGCTTTTGTTGCTATATCTACAACGATAATCGCTGCTTCACTTGGTGTTATCGTTAAAATACCGACTGCTTCATTTTCAGATTGTATCCCAATCTTTTGATATAATTCTGCATCAGGTTTTGCAATAACATGTGCAACGGTGATTTGTTTACCAGGAACATATTCCTGTATAATTCTCTCATTTACCTCCAAGTAATCACCTCATTTATTCATAATTTATATAAATGATTTCCCTAGAATGCTAATTATATCCTCTTTCGTTGGAACGATCGGGTTTGTTGCTGTGCAGCGATCTGCAAGAGCGGCTTCTGCAATTACACTTTTATCTAATTCAAATTGATCCTTGTTCACTCCGTATTCAGAAAGACTCTTTGGAATGGAAAGTGCCTTTTCAAGCGAAAGGATTGCGTTAACTAAACTTCGTACACCCATTTGTGGATTTCCAGCATTTAATCCTAAGAATTTAGCTATTTTAGAATAACGACTTGCAACAGGGGTAGTATTTTTACTGTAATCTCCTTCAATAATTCCTGCATTATAACGAATAATATTTGGTAATAAGATACCATTTATTCTTCCATGTGGAATATGCCAACGTGCTCCTGCTGCATGTGCTATACCATGGTTTAACCCTAGTGAGGCTGTATGAAAGGCCATTCCAGCCATTGTTGATGCTATATGCATTTTTTCACGCGCCACTTTATCATTTCCATCTTTATAAGCTCTCTCTAAATAAGTGAATACATAGCATATGGCTTTTTCACTTAAGGCATCAGAGATATCATTGGCTTTCGTGGAAACATAAGCTTCTATCGCGTGGGTAAGAACATCAATACCCGTATCAGCAGTTTGCTTAGGTGGTAATCCTGCAACAAGACCAGAATCTAAAATAGCTTCATCCGGCAATATTTGATCCGTAACCAAAGGATATTTTGTTCCCTTTTCAGCATCAGTAATAATCGAAAAATTCGTAACCTCTGAACCCGTTCCACTTGTTGTAGGAATCGTGACAAATCGAATCCCACGAAACCGATCCGTCAACTTACCAAAATAGAGCATAGCTTTTGCTGCATCGATCGCAGAGCCACCGCCTATTGCTAATAAAATTGTGGCTGAAAAACCTTTGCTGGATTCTAACCCGGCAACAATGTTATCAATTGGGGGATCTGGGATAACTTCAGAAAACACCATTGTTTCAGAACTGCTATCAATATAACTTTTAATATGTGAAAGTAACTCTGATGAAGCAATAAAAGAATCTGTTACTATCAAAATCTTTTCATTCTTGAAATCTGATAATCGTTTCAAGCTATCTTCACCAACGTACAATGTTGTTCCGAATCTTATTTCTTGCATTGCAAACTCCTCCTTTCTAAATTTATAAATCTTCTTTTTTCAAATCTATATGGAATACCTTTCCACCTCTTTCATAAAGCACATCTTTTATGCCTTCATTTACATTCGCAACACGTGCTACAGAAAAAAAGTAATCTGATAAGCGATTAACAAATATCAAAACTTCTTCATTCATATCATTCGTCCATTGGAACGTTACTATTTCTCTTTCCGCTCTCCTGGCAATTGTTCTGCAAATATGCAAAATACTTGCTGCTTGAGAGCCACCTGGCAAAATAAAAGACTCCACTTCTGGAGGAATATCTACATGTGCATCAATACATTTTTCAATCCACTCTGTTAAAGCAGATGTAACTCGGTAGGTTCCTTTTCCATTCGGCGTTGCCAAATCATTGCCACAATCAAACAAACACTGCTGGATCTGTGTTAATTCCTTTTTCAAAGAATCATTGTTTTTTATAAGTGTAACAGCATAACCTACAAAACTATTTAATTCATCAATTGTTCCATATGCTTTAATACGTTCACTATCTTTTGCTAATTGCATGCCACCGATTATCCTAGTGTATCCTTTATCACCTGTTCTAGTATAAATTTGCAATTTATGATTCCTCCTTAGAAAGATAGGCTATCAACTCTGCTACTCCTTTATCTTCAACAGCAGAGAGACGAAAAATTTTCTCAACACCTGCTAACTCTAATCTTTTCTCAGCGCTTATAATAGCCTCTTCGTTTGATGCCAGATCGATCTTTGTAATAATTCCTATACATGGTTTTGTAAAGTTTTGTGCAAAATAGGGCGAAAATGTCTGGCTTTGCTCTGTCACGCTACATATGAATCCAATGATATCTGAACTGGCAGCCATCATTTGTAACGCGCTATAAAATCTTCTATGCAATACAAACTCACCCGGTGTGTCTATCATCTGAGAATAGAATTCAACTGCTTGTGTCTTTTTATATTTAATCATCTCTCCTTGAATCCTTTGGCAAAGGGTGGTTTTCCCACTTCCTACTGATCCAATTAACATAATTTTCTTCACTTTCTATACCTACCTATTATGTTCTTGTTACTTTGGGGACAGAAAACTGCATAAATTCGCTTAAATAAATAACAACTTGTTCTATCGCAGATTGTACAGCTGCCACATCCCCCAGGATAATTACAGACCCACTGAACCGATCAACAAATCCTATTTTAATAGGTGCAGTCTTTTTAGCTATATCTACAGCGATGATTGCAACCTCTGGTGGGGTTATGGTTAAAATACCAATTGCTTGATACTTTTCTTCATTTAAGCCTAATTTCTCAAAGATTCGATCATCGGGACTTGCTATAATATGTGCTAATGTCACTTGTTTACCTGGTACCGATTCAAATATCTTTCTTTCTAATACATTCATATAGCCCCTCGTTTCATAGCGAAAGCATAACACACAAGATATTCTTTGCTTTTATTGCCATATTATGTACTTTATTAGTAAATTCTAGTCTCTTAGATTTTTTTTATTTTTATTTCACTATGGTCAACTTAAAATATAGAAAAAAGCGCCTTCTGATTTCCTTTGAAATCAAAAGGCGCTCCTTCCGTTCATCATACTTACCAAACGCAATCATCTGTGTTTGTTTTATTGACAAATTCCACTATAATACATATAATTGTGCCGTAGGAGGTGTTGGAATGGAAAGACTTATATATACCAGCAGCATTGAAAACAATAGATATTCCATCTCTGTATTTGTTAAATAAATTTCTATCAATGGATAACTTTATATTATGAAAATATATAGTGGTAGAAATTATTTTATCCCAATACAGAAAGGTCTATAATAAAATGAATCATAATGTAGTTAGCAGATTAAATTTGTCAAGAGTAAGTAAAGCAGTAGGTAATTATACTCACGTAACAAAAATAGAGCCTAATGCAGCATTTTACACATTTTCTGGTCAAATTGGAGCAGATTTGGACGGTAACTTTCCTGAAGAATTTAATCAACAAGTAGACAATACATTTTTAAATATATCAAATCTATTAAAGAGTATCGATTTAACACCGGATAGTGTTATTAAGGTTAATATATGGTCAACGGAACAAATTGACTGGGATTACTTTGATAAAGTATATGATGACTTTTTTGGTAAGCCTTATCCTTCTATGACTGTTGCCTATGTAAATGCCTTAGGGTTAGAAGAGATAAAATTAGAAATTGAAATATGGGCAGCAAAATAATTTTATTCTATACTCCCAGATGAAAATATTTTATAATAAAAAATGTCCTCGCTGATCTAAAAACAGTGAGGACATTTTCCATGCTGATTAATAAAAGTTTCCCAATCACTCATTTTTTTTGAAGATGGTGATCCATGTACAGCCACGGAATGGGGTGGAAAAGTAAATCATATCATGATACAATTTAACCACCGAAAACAATACCATTGTTTTTTAGTTTATGCAGTGGGTAATGGCAAATAATGAATCGATTATCACTGCAGGCAAGGAGAAAATGCAATGAAAGAAATGCGTAAAAAAAGAGCGATAGCCACGGAACCGAAAAATACGTTCGGAGGTGATAATAAATAGAATAGGAGCTTTTTTTATGAACAATATTCCAAATCCAAATACGGTTTTTCCAAATGAATATAAAACATCATGTTTCTTAAAAAACGTGATTACTGCCCCCAATATTTTTGTTGGGGATTACACCTATTATGATGACCCGGTTGACCCGACTGCGTTTGAACGCAGCAATGTACTATTTAACTGGCCGGAATTTGGAGACAGCTTATATATCGGCAAGTTTTGTTCAATTGCCAGCGGAGTGCAATTTATCATGGGCAGTGCCAATCATCGCATAAGCAGTATCAGCACTTATCCATTTAATGTTTTTGGCGGTGCATGGGCGGAAAACACCCCGCCCCATCTCTCTCAACTTCCTTTCAAGGGAGACACCGTGATCGGCAACGATGTGTGGATAGGGCGGGATAGTGTCATCATGCCCGGCGTGAAAATTGGTGATGGGGCGATTATTGCTGCTTATTCCGTAGTGGTGAAAGACATAGAACCCTATACCGTCGCGGGAGGTAACCCAGCCAGGCCAATTAAAAAGCGCTTTGACGAAGAACTCATTGAATTGCTGCTTAAGCTCCAATGGTGGGACTTTGAACCAGAAAAATTGTTTGCATTCATGCCAATACTTTGCGATAATGATTTGGAATTGGTGCGGCAAAAACTAAAACAAACGTTAGAGCGATAATATAGCCCCAATATTGGGCAATGACGAACCTAAATCAAGAGGGCGAAGCAACGAATGCTTCGCCCTCTTTGAATGCTGGGTCATGTTTATTTATTCTTTGAAGCCTGGAACTCATCCATCTGCTTCTGCACCTCTGCTACGTATTCATCAATGCCTGCTTTTTTCAGTGCCTCCAAAGCCTTGGGATACTCTGTGTCAAAATCTACGAATCCGTAGAGAATCGGTGCCATCTGCTTTCCTGCCACCTCTTTGATTGCAGTTTCAATCACCTTTACCTTTTCGTTATTGAAGCGGAAGCCAAGCATATTGGAGGTGACTGCCTTATCGTCCCAGCTTTCATAGGTATCAATGTAACTCTGTTCGATTTCGGGTGCAAATAACTGATAATTCTTGTTACGGAACATCCATTCATAGAAGAATTCATCATTTACCAGCTTTTTAATTCTTCCGTCAACAATATCATAATCCTTCCCCTTCACGCCGTATAAAGCCATTAGGTAATTATCCTGTGAAGAGTAGAGCCAGTCTATGAATTTCATTGCTCCTTCCGGATTGGGAGCTGTCTGTGGTATGCAAAGAACTTCACCGCCGGTGGCTATGATATAGCGGGGATCCTCCGGTTTCAGGATATAGTTCTTTAATCTGGCATCCGGAGCATTGGCTTTCACGCTGCTGATAATCTCATTTTCTTTGCCAAGAGAGCCCTCTACCCATAAGTATAAGCCTGTCTGCATACGGGAATCCCTCTCATTGTATTTGGTCGTTAAATCATCGGAATATAAGCCTTCATGATACATCTGACGGTTATACTGCGCAACCTTCTTGAACGCATCCGTTTCATAGTAATCATAAACCTTATTTGTGGTATCACCATATACAACGGTATCTTCATTGGCGCACCAGGTAAGCTGTTCATCGGCAAAATATCTGGTCAGGGGTTTAAAGATGGGGTCTGCCGGCCCTTTCATTTCCGGATACAAATTTTTTGCCTTTTCTGCAAATAGTTTCAAATCCTCTGTTGTCTTAATCTCTGTCATGCCACAAGCTTCCAGAATATCCTGGCGAACACATACCATCTGAAACATTCCGGAGGAAGGTGCATAAGCGGAGGGTATACCATAAACCTCTCCGTTTATGGTAGCCCCCTTTAACTGCTCTTCGGGAAGCACCTTTAACAGATTCTGGCCGTATTTCTCAATTAAGTCATTCAGCACAGAAGCCTGTTTCTTGTTAACAATGGTGGCAAGATCAGGAAGTCCGTCCCAATATAAGTCGATGGGTTCCTGGGCAGCCAACATGATATCTTTTTGTTCCCAATACTGGTCCCATGGAGTATAGACCATTTCCACCTTTATGCCTAAATCCTCTTTTATTTTCTCAGCAAACTCATTACTCATAAATTCTGACATTCTATCGCTCTCATCACCTGGATAAAGAATCGTTACGGTTTCAGTATTCGTGCCTTCTTTCGATACTCCCTTGCTGCTGCATCCCCCAAGTAAACCGATTGCCATTATCACGGCCGCCGTCATTATAAATAGTTTTTTCATTACAACACCCTCCTTTTTGTTTATGTTAAGCCTTTCACCTGGCCTGCCACTGATTTTTACTGCAAGGATTATTCCTTAACTGCACCTGTCATAATACCCTGTACGAAATATTTTTGTACAAAGGGATATAAGAAGATAATGGGTCCTATGGTTATAACCGTAACTGCCATTTTCACCGTTTCAGAGGGAAGTGTGATTCCTGCGGCAGCGCCGGAAGGAATACGCCCCGAACTAATGGCATTTACGTTTGAAAGAATCGTGTAGAGGTAGTACTGTAAAGGAAACAAATCCTTATCATTAATAAAAATCAGGGCATTCCACCAGTCATTCCAATACTGTAGGGCATACATAAGCCCCACGGTGAGCACTGCCGTTTTACTGAGGGGAAGTGCAATCCGCCAATAAATCAGCATATAACTTGCTCCGTCAATTTTTGCCGCCTCGTATAAGGAAGGCGAAATGCTTGAAAAATAGGTCCTCATAAGGAACATGTTCCAGACACTGAAAATAGAAGGAAGAATCAGTGCCAGAATATTATTCTTTAAACCATAGTAATTCACACAAACCACATACCAGGGAATCAGGCCCGCAGAAAATACAATGGTGAAGTTACATAAAAAGGCAATAACATTACGGTACTTTAAGCTTTTAATCGATAATGCAAAGGCAATCATACTGGTTATAATCATAGCTCCAATCGTTCCGGCAGCCGTAACAAAAATAGTGACTCCATAAGACTTTAAAATCCGCATTCCACTGTTTGCAAAAATATAGATGTATGTATTAAGGGTAAATTTTTGCGGAATAGCGGAATAACCATGCATGACGATTTCACGTTCCGAAGAGAGGGACACTCCTAAGGTAAGAACAAGGGGATACAGACAAAGCAGCCCGAATAGGCCGATAAATAAATACGCAAGGACAGTAACCAGGTGATCGCCGAACGATTTGCTTTTTCTCATTAAAATAATCCCTCCCCGTCATTATATTTTTTTGCCAACCGGTTTGCAGCGGATACCAGAATCAGACCCATCACCGACTGGAACAGTCCAATTGCGGTAGCATAGGAAAAGCCTAGGGTTCTCATACTCTGATATACATAAGTATCAATAACGGTTACCGCATCAATCAACACCGGATTGTTGCCGACAATACCGTAGATCATGCCGAAATCACCGTAGAAAATGCGTCCAATACTCATAAGGGTCAGTACAACGGCCGTCGGTTTCAGCATCGGAATGGTGAGATACAAAATCCTCTGAAACTTGTTTGCACCATCCACTTTTGCAGCCTCGTATAAGGAACCGTCAAAGGTTGCCATGGCTGCCATGTAAATGATGGAGCTGTATCCGCTCCACTTCCACATACTGGCAGTAATTATGATTCCCTTCCAGTACTTGGGTTCCGCATACCACTTCACCGGTTCCATTCCCAACGATCGCAGCATATTGTTGATCACGCCCACGTCGGTGGAAAAAAATCCGTAGATAATTGTACCTACTACGACCCAGGAAAGGAAATACGGAAAAAACATAAAGCTTTGTGTCAGTTTCTTAAAGACATTGCTCCTGATTTCATTGAAAAATATGGAAATACTGATTGGAACAATCAATCCCAGTATAATTCCAAAGAAATTGATAAACAGTGTGTTATAAGTTACCCGCCATCCCATGCTGCTCTCGGAAAAGAAATACTTGAAGTTATTAAGGCCTACAAACTTGCTTCCAAAGATCCCATCCATTACATTAAAGTCGGTAAATGCCATCCAGGTTCCTGCAAAAGGAATGTAGCAAAACATAACCAGCACAATCAGAGCAGGCATACACATAAGATACAGGCCCTTGTTTCTTTTTATTTCACGCAGGAATTCTTTTATCCGATCTCCTTTAGGCCCCGGTGCTTTCTTTTGAATTCTTTCTGTTTTCATCACTCTTCACCACTCTTTTCCGTTTTTTAAGAGTTTCGCAGCCGGCTTTTTAATGCATCCACATCAATTATTTCACCGGTAATTCTGGATTGCTCTGCCGCATAAGCCATCACATGGCTTTCCACTGATTGGGTAATGGAGGATCTGCTGCTGTTGCTGCGTGCCTCCATCTGACTGATAAAATCATCCATCAGGGCCACATCTCCTCCTCCATGGCCTCCCTGGGGGTGACCGGTATGAATGATTCTCTGTTCAAAACCATCAATTGCATTGGAGGCAAATTTTGTCACCTCAATCTGGTTCAGACTGTCATCCCCTCTGATTTCCCCATTTTCGCACATAACCTTGATCGTCCGGCTGATTTTATTTGTAAAACCGCTTAAATTAAAGCTGACTGTTACATCATTCTTAAATTCAATTAATACCACCTGGTTGTCGCATACGTCGTTGTCACAGCGGTATACACACCGTCCATAGGGGCCCTCTGCCAAAGCTTTGTTTATCCCTTCCTCCGTCTGCTCCTGGGTAAGCACCGTAGCCGGCCAGCTTCCCACGATCGGTAAGTAGGCCTTACGGGCGTCAAAGCGGCAGTCTCCGGCAGCCTTACAGGTCAGGCACCGTTCGGAGCTGTCTATTGGAGCACTCTCTTCTTTAAAGTATTTTAAACTGCCAAAAGAAGCTATATTTTTCGCCTCACTGCCCACCAGCCAGGCAAGGATATCCATGTCATGGCAGGATTTTTGCATCACTAAGGGGCTGGATAAATCACTTCTTCTCCAATTTCCCCTGACAAAGGAATGGGCAATGTGATAATTTCCAACATTCTCATTATGCTGGATGGTAATTACCTTCCCCAGCTCTCCGCTGTCGATAATTTCCTTAATTGCTGCAAAAAAATTCGTATACCTGAGCACATGGCACACAATAACCTTACAGCCTTTCTGATTTGCCTTATCCTGAATCATTAGACATTCCTTTGGATCGGGAGATATTGGCTTTTCAAGAAGAATATCATACCCAAGCTCCAGAGCATTAAGAACCTGTTGGCAATGGTCCTGGTCCATGGATGCAATAATGACGGCATCGGCAATTCTGCCCTTCTGATAAAAATCCTCTATATTTTCAAACTGCATTTCAGACGGAATACCGAAATTTTCTGCTGCAGCTGATCTCCTTTCATCCTCCGGCTCCACCACCGCGACGATATCTGCCTTTTTTGTTTCATAGGCGTGTTTGGAATAAATCATGCCCCGCTGTCCTGCACCAACTAATGCAATTTTCAATTTTCTTTCCTCCTGCTTTTATTTTCTGTCGTCTATCGAATCAATCGGGAAGCTGAGGGTCCTCCAGCGGATAATAGCCATCGGGATAGAAATCATCCCAGGCATGTGCCAAATCCACTGCAGTGTCACTACACAACTCTACAGTCCCCATCCTGTAATATCCGTCCTTCTCCTCCGTCCGGATATCCAGCTCCATGGGACTGCCATCAGCAAAGAAAATCCCAACTGATAAGCAGTATTCACCAAGGGGCAGAGCCGGCAAAGCAACAATCTCATTGTGGGTGATATCTCCAACCTTCCAGGCATCTTTGTCAATGTGTAGGACAAATTCCTGCTGCTCCCCTTCCATCTCCAGCCGAAACCTCAGGCTGTAATCCAGGTAACAGGGCGCACTGCCCTTATTTACGAACCAAAACCGGAGAGGGAGAGCTCCCTTTGACGCGATCTTCTTTGGATAAGTCAGCCTTCTTATAGTAAAGTCATACCCCATATCCACGAGACGATTGGAGAGTCCGGCATGCCAGCGCAGGCTTTCCCGGCGGATATTCTCTCCTGGGTTCTCCTCTTCTATATGAAGCAGTACCGGCATACGCTGCCAGGTATTTTGAAGCCGGTACCCTGCAAATTTTTCACAGCAGCTGATCCAGTTATCTTCGCTGCAATTTACAATAAGGCCAAAAGGGTATTCATGATCCTTTAGATACTGCAGTAAGGCCTCTTGCTCAAGACTAACCAATAACGGGATGCCCTCAAAGGCTTCCAGATAAGCATTCCAGATTCCCTGGCTGTTATCTTCCGTAGAAACCGCAACACCAATAAGCTTTTTATTATTCAGGGCGCTAGCGACTCTCCTGATTAAGTGTATAAAACTTTCCTCTGAGCCCTTATTTAACCAGGCAGGTAGTACCTGTTTTATGGTAAGGACCGGATTATGTACCTCTGCCAGTGCTTCTTTTAACCGATTTAAGTCATAGTTACCCCGATGAGGTTCCAGCTCCTCCCAGGTGAGTTCTACTATCTGGTACTGCCCTCTGCCAGGATTAACTGTGGCCTTAGAAAGTGGCATCGGCCGTATTTTATAAGTCTCATAGGGACTGAAATGTTCCAGTGCATATTTGCCCATGGGCAGCTCCTCCTTATTTTAAATGGCTGTCAACAATCTGTCCGTAGCGTGCAATATCTTCCTGTGTGATATAAGGCATTTGATCCGTTTGATCCGCTTCTTCCTTTAAAACCACCATACTTAAGTTATTAAAACGCGATCCTGTTGCCATATAAGCAGCCGCCGCTTTTTGCAGGGAGGTCTTAAGTTCCACCTTTGTTTCATCGGCTTTCCAGTCACCAAATACCTCATAACGAAGCATGGCATCTCCCTCTTTAATCGGATATAGATAAAATTGACGCTGGACCTTTATGATATTGCTGGTATCATAATCAAGTACCAGAGACAGTCTTGAATCATACAGCCAGCTTTCACTCCAAAAACCTTTGATCGGCAATTCCGGAAAATAAGTCTTGTAAAATTCCAGCGCCAGCACCATGGAATTCTTAAGTCTCTCAGGGTTATATCCCGGTCCGGAAGGCACATGGAGCGCCAGTAGCATATCTCCCTGATTTAAGGCTTCCGTCCATTCCTTCTTTATCAGCGTTACTGGATTCCTTTCCACAAATCCCATGGGACTAATGGAATTTGCTGTAATCTCCTCCTCCGTCTCCTGCCAGAGGGTAGTGAAGACTCCTTCCTTATCATAAACTCCGTTTATTCCATTGAACTGCCCGTCTCTGCGGAATTCCTCACCGCCATGCTTCAGGGCCGTTACCTTCCCAGAAACCTTATTCCGGTACATGGTAAATGTATCGCCAAAGCGGCAAGGAATAAACAGGAACCGGTCCATAAGAAAGATGGAGCAGGTATAAAAGTTCATATCCCAGGGAAAATCACTTACACTTACATCATCCCGAACCAGTTTCTCTAATTGTGATTTTATGGGCTGGAAAGGGATATCCCGGTAATAATGCTCCGGAACGCCCCGTTCCTTTAAAAGCTTTATGGAAGGAACCACACAGGCCAGCAGAAGAAGGAAAGAATAAAGCTCTCCGTACTCTGCCATGCACACAGGAGTCATATTTTTATAGTTATCTACATCACAGCGGTTTCTGGCAGAGCACATATCCCATACCAGGAATTTAGAGAAGTGAAACAGAATCGGGTCCTCTTCCACTGCTTTCGCCGCTTTTATAAGCAGCCGTTGCTCCTTCTCCGGAAGATTGAATTTCTCAAACACTTCCTTTAAAAACTTTCTTTCTATAAAATGGATATCCTCCTGCCCGGGGTAGCCGGCATAGAATTGCTCCAATCCCTCGGGCAGATTATCAAAACCGCAATAATCCACACATTCTTTGAATCCATACGATAAATGTCCCATACGCTTCCCTCTATTCTACGATTATTTTTCCCAAACAATAGTAACCTTCCTTTAAACCTTCAATTGCCAGCTTTATATTACCAAGCTCCGGTATCCCGGTCTCAATTCCTATTTCCAGAGAATACTCACCGGCCTTTCCTTCCAGGGCGAATTCTTCTTCCCAAAGGATATCCATGTCCGGCAGCCAGCTTCTGATATCCGTTTTACTGGTAAGGCTGATGACTTCCTTCTCATTTTTCAGGCGGACTACCAGGGGATACTTGTGATAAATAGGAGCAACACCGGTATTGGCCCACAATCCTCTGATCCGGAGGCCTTCTCCTTTTTTTACCACTGGATTATACGAGAGCTTTCTTAATTCGAAACGGTATCCCATTTTATTGAGCCACCTTTTCACACTCTCCTTCCATGGCTCAGGGACCGTAGTGCCCTTGCTGTTAAAGGAAGAGATATGCCACTTTAAGGATTCCTCCACAATATAATCGATATCCCAGCCCTGGAGGTACCAGTCATTCATGTGCCAGCAAGCTTCAAACACTACCGGTGCCTTTTTCCATGCAGCCTCCATTTCAAAGTTGCAGATGTTTTCCGGATAAAAATCCAGCATATGGGACCATTCTTCCTGATGGAAACCTCCCATATCTCCCAGGCAATCCACCCGAAAGCCTATATTCTCTTTTCTCTCCCGGATTATTTTTACCGACTTCGGATCATGCAGGAGAGCCTGCAGCGGGGTTATCTTAAAATTGTCAATATAAGCACCTACCATCTGCCTGATGCTCTCCTCTTCAAGAAACTCGGTACCTCCGCCTTCTCCCCAGGCCCCTACCAGTGCCATATCCACCGAGCTTATGACCGGATGTCCGTCAAAATGTTGTGCAAATTCCGAAATAAATTCAGACCAGTATGTAACATAGGGAGAATGCAGCGGATCAACTCTCCAAAAGGGAAACTCTGGTTTCTCCCGGCATTCCCTTCGAAACCAATCCGGAATATCGTCCTCTTCTGCCAATGCATAAGGAGAACAGCGGACTATTGCCGTACAACCTAATGCTTTTGCCTCATCAAGTTTTTTCTCAAGGATATCCCACCGGTATCTGCCCTTTTCAACCTCCAGATCTTTCCACCGAACTCCGCAGTAGGTAATCCTGCTGTCTGGATGATTCCAGGTTCTGCTGTTATCGGTAAATTTGTATTTTTCCACCGGATTGCCCCGGTTATCATGTATTACTCCTTCCGGTTCCATCAAACCCGGAGCTGCAATAAAGCCAATCCCCGGATTTTCAAGGAGTTCGTCAATTATTTTAGGATATATCACATAGGTATCACTCATAGGCTTATCTCCTTAGGCTGTATAATTTGTTTGAAACAAGAGGCAGCCGCTGCTTTTATACTGTTCTGCCAGCTCCTGCAGTCTGACCGTATCACAGCAGAAGTACTCCGATAAACATTGATAGCAGTGTAACGTCCCGATTTGCTTTCCTAACAGCTTAAGGTTAAGAGCAATCTCGTTATTGCTTAATTCCTTTGCACACTTATGGCAGCGGACATTTTTCATCTCAACACTCCCCTTCTGTTTTGCTGATCAGCAGCGATATTCTGTTAAAACTAGTCAGGTTCTTTTTATTATTGCTTTCTTTTTTGTTACTTTTTGTTACGTTTGTTTACTAAACCTTATAGCTGGATTATAACATTTGCCTTGCCTTGTGTAAATACCATTTTTAAAATTATTATAAAATTTATTGTTAAAAACTTTACGAACAGCTTTGCAAATCTTTTAAATTCCTATCTTCTTATACCTTTTATTTCATATGTTTTTTTGAAATATTCCGGTGAATTATGACAAAAATCCTTTAATTGGAGTGATTTTCCCATAAATTCCACTCAGTGGCTGGAAAATTGAGTATTGACAAACTCAGTAACATATTATTATAATTTAACTGTATGTAACATACATACTTTTACGTAAACATACTGAACTAAAATTTCACTAGCTGTGATTAAGGGGGCAAACTAATTTGAGCACAATCAGAGATGTAGCCAATCTGGCAAAGGTGTCAATAGCTACTGTATCACGGGTATTAAATAACGATACCCAATACAAAATGACCGACGAAACCCGGGCCCGGGTATGGAAGGCTGTTACAGATTTGAACTATACGGTAAAATCCCCCGCAAACTTTTCCTCCGGTGACAATAAAGCCCATTCAGGCAATGCACTTGTAAAAATAGGCTGTGTCCTAAGCGTAACGAAAAACAAATATAACGACCCTTATTTTATGTCCATCCTGTCCGGCGTAGAAGAACAGCTTCAAAACAACGGATATGAACTTACCTTTATTAAGACCGGTGCCGAGCTGGAGGATAAAAAGGCCTTATACAGCGCCTTTAGCAATCCGGTCTCCGGTCTGATTCTGATGGAATCACTCAACAGTGAAATCTACCAGTTCATACGAAATCAGGTTCCAAACATTGTCGGAATCGATACCTGGTGGGAGGATATCGACAATGTAGGTTATGACCATTACAGGGTAGCAAGTGTGGCAGTGCAGCACTTAATTGACAAGGGGCATAAAAAGATAGGCTTTATCGGCGGCAGCGGAATGAGCGGCAATATAAAATCCAGCCAGAGATACCGGGGCTATTACGCCTCCCTGCATGCTGCCGGTCTTACGGTAAATCCTGACTGGGTTATTGATTGTGCCTGGGATGAGAATCTCTGCATGGAGAAGGTCAGCCAGCTCTATCAGAAAGAAGATTCACCCACCGCTTTCTTTGTAGCCAGTGATTTAATGGCCATGGCCGCCTTAAGCAGCCTTTATAAAATGGGAATAGCCGTACCGGACAAAGTAGCAGTAATCGGGTTGTCAAATATAGAAATATCCAAATATTCCAATCCTCCTCTGACCACAATTGAAATTCCTACAAAGGAAATCGGCATGGTTGCAGTCGATCTGCTCCTGGCAAGGATTAACGGGTATCAGCTTCTCCCAAGGAAAGTAATTCTGCCTACCAGCCTTGTTCTACGCAATTCTACTTGAAGTCATGAACCAGGCGCATAATAAATGTAAAAAGCGAAAGAAAAACCTTCCGGTTTCTCTTCCGCTTTTATTTTTAGATTTCTTTGTCAAACTCCGGCACCTGCCGGTATATTCTTACTCTCCAAATACAGCACGATAATCCGCCTGGAATTTTTCAATTCCCTGGTCTGTCAGCGGATGCTTCGTCATCTGCTCCAATACACTGTAGGGAACCGTGGCAATATCCGCCCCTGCAAGTGCACAATCAATAACATGAATCGGGTTCCTCACGCTGGCGGCAATAATCTCCGTTTCAATCCCTGAGATACTGAATATATCCACAATCGTCCTGATTAAATCCATTCCCGGCTGGGAGATATCATCGAGACGTCCCAAAAATGGTGAAACATAAGTGGCACCTGCACGCGCTGCCAGCAACGCCTGGTTTGCACTGAAGACTAAAGTCACATTGGTTTTGATTCCCTCTGCATTCAAAACCTTCACCGCTTTTAAGCCTTCGACTGTCATCGGAATTTTAACAACCATATTCGGATGGATAGCTGCAATTTCGCGCCCCTCTTTAATCATACCGTCAGCATCTATCGTCGTAGCTTTCACTTCTCCGCTGATTGGTCCGTCTACAATCGAAGTGATCTCCTTGATTACTTCCACAAAGTCTCTGCCTTCTTTTGCAATCAGTGAGGGGTTTGTCGTTACCCCACAGATAATCCCCATATCATTTGCTTTTTTAATATCCTCTACCTTTGCTGTGTCAACAAAAAATTTCATTTTCTTTCCCCTTTCATTCGTCTTAATATTATTTTCATTTTATGTATTAATTCATTTAATTAATATATCCTATTAAACAATAACACTTTTAATAAAAATGGTCAATAGGTTATTTGAAATTGGTAAACAAAAAACAGCACCAAAGTCATAATACGCGCAAACGTTTCATGACTTTGGTGCTGCTTCAGCATAATTCCAATATTCAGTTCTGTATAAACTGTCCCGGGCTGTCAAAGACCCTGTCTATCGCCACGATTGCCGCACCGGTCAGGATGGGATCCCCCTGGTACGTACTAATGGAAAGTGTAAGTTCATCAAAAACATCAGGCAAAATTCCTTTTTGCACCGTTTCACGTACGGTCTTCTCCATTAATTCAGGGTTTGGACGTGCCATATCATCACCGATGATAATCCGGTCCGGGTTAATTACATTGACAATGTTTATGATTCCGACGCCAAGACTCTCACACGCCCTGCGGTAATGCTCTGTATAAGCGGTGTCACCGCTTCTGATTTGCTGCTCCAAATCCTCAAAATTACAGCCTTCCATACCGGCACGTTGTCCATACACTGTCTTTACAAGTTCCAGGGAGGAAGCGTAACGTTCCAGACAGCCTCTGTTTCCGCAGGCACATGGTTTCCCGTTTCTGTCTATCGTCATATGCCCAATCTCACCTGACGTACCCAGCGCCCCTTCGTAGATTCTGCCATTCATCACGATTCCTGCGCCAATCCCCTGACCGGCGGCAATGTAAACCAGAATGTCATCATGGTAGGCTTCCTTTAAATCCCACATATGGGCATAGGCTCCGGCATTTGCGTTGTGCTCTAAGAACACCGGGATATCCATTTCCCTTTCAAAAAATGCCTTCAACTCAATATCTTTCCAGATATCCGCACCCGTTATCAATGCTATACGGCTTTTTTTCGCTATAAACGGCCCCGGCACTGCAAGCCCCGCGGCCAGCACAGAGTCCTTTCCATACTGCTGAATCAACAGGCGCATCCGCCCCACAATCTGATTTAAGATTTCTTCTGCACCAGGCTGCTTTTCCGGCTCGAAATCCACACGCTCTTTCACAATCTGCTTACCAGTCAAATCAAATAGTCCCACGCTGTAATGCTTTCTCGCAAGCCGCACGCCGATGACGCGGTAGCCGTCAGGATTAATGGACACTCCAATCGATCTGCGCCCTTTGCTGCCATTTAAAAAACCAACCTCTTTTACAATTCCCCAGTTTAAGAAATCTTTCATGATGTTGGTCACAGTCGCCTGTTTGAGCCCCGTAAGTGACGCCAGATGTGCTCTGGAGCATACGCCTTCTCTTCTTAAACTTTTCAAAAGGAGAGACCGATTCATCTCCTGTGTCACATCCTGGTTAATTCCCCGGTTCTGATTCATTCCGTCTTCCTCGCCGCTCTATAATATGCATCAGATATAGTTTCTGTCAGCTTTTCCTATTATATCACGATTTTTTAACAAACGTCAAATGCCGAAAGAGACGATAGCAATCAGTTAAGAACACACGACTGACAATTGATCCCCGGAAGCCTCTCTATGTAATATCTCGTATTAATAATAAACCACATTTGGGTACTGAATCTCATAATAGTCCAAATGGATACGCCTTGGAGATCATACTCTTCTACCAAGCCCGCTCTTGAATCAAAACTTCTTGCATCTTTAAACCATACTAAATGCAGAGATCCATTTTCCGTATAGAAGAAGTACGGTGACTGCGCTTCTTCGTTAAATTGTATTGTTATACCGTTATCCGCTGCAATTTCTATTGCACGGCTATCGCTTATAGCAGCAGCTTCTGTGACACCAGGAACATAAGGAAGTACCCAATCATAACCTAGTGTGGTGATTCCAAATATAATTTTTTCTGGGGGAATTATGCTAACTGCATAATCTAACAATTCTCTTAAAACGTTAACTGGGAAAATTGAGTTTGGATAGCTATATGACAATGCCCAATCATAAGATGAAAATATAATTCCATCTACAGATTCTGTTAATTTTCCATAGTCTATTTTTTCAAAGCTGACATCTGGAGCCTCAATATTCGCAATAGGCGTAACAGTGATCAGTATCTTGTAGCCCTCTGAATGAAATCTCTCAGAAGCTCTTCTCAAATATTCTGCAAAGCTATTTAAGTTTTCATAATTGATTCTTTCAAGATAAATATTAATACCGCAAAAACCTTTTGTTTTCATTATTTGAAGAGCGTTCTCAATAAAATGATCCTGCACAGAAGGATTATTTAAAAAAGTATTGGTCACTTCAGGATTGACTATTCCACCATCCGACAACGTGGAAACAAACATCATGGGTGCAACACCATAAGTTTTTGCCAAATCGATCAGTTCCGTGTCATCGGCTATGAAAATAATTTCACCTTCATTTGTTACTCTATAATTGAATATAGTCAGATAAGTTAAAAAAGGAAGCGTTTTTATTAAAATAGGTCTATCTATATAAGAAAATGTATAACCAATAGTGGTAATCGATCTAGTTCTATTCGTTTGATAACTGATAACAATCGTTTCACCGTTGTACAAATATTTCCTGTCAGAAAGATATGGATTATTTCTTAATAATTCCATTGTCGTAGTATCATGCTGCTTAGCAATACTCTCCAGAGTATCACCAGCCTGGACGGTATAAAGTGTTTCAGGCTGAACAATCACAATCGTTTGGCCTATTGCCAAGTTGCCAGGATTTGTTAATCCGTTTTCCAATATTAATCTGTCAACAGGGATTTTATAATACTCTGATATTGAGTGGATGGTTTCACCAGGTTGGACAACATGTATGATCATGGCTTACCTCAGCTGATCTAATTAATTCTATTATATGCTGCTCTTACATGTTCATAACTGTTCGATGGCTCAACTCACAACTCTATAAATCAATATTGCATATCAAAACCTTCTGCCAATCGGATCGCATAAGTTTCTCCGGCCTTCTCTAATGCAGGAAGCATATAGCCTTCGTTATAACGAATTACCGGAAGCCTGTCATAAGCCCTCATACCCATATGTTTCAAAGTTTCCTCCATATTGTGAAGACATTCTACGGTTCCCAGTCCGGTACCTCCGGCACAGGCTACAAGAAGGCATCTTCTTCCCGCTAAATACTTATTGTGTGCGGCCTCACATCTGCGCAGACGATCCATGAATGCTTTCATGCACTCGGTAATATCATGCCAGTAAACAGCAGATACAAAGACAATACCATCTGCCTGAACCAGCTTTTCGTAGACAGCTGCAAAATCATCATTAATAATACACTGGCCTTTTGTTCTGCAAATTCCCCAGCCTTTTCCACAGGCTTTGCAATGTTCCATTTTCATTTGATTCAGATGAATTTCTTCTGCTTCATATCCTGCGTTTAGAATTCCTTTCATTATCTTGTCTTTTGCAGCTGCTGTAAGTCCATCTTTGTTCGGGGATGACCATACTACCATAATCGCCATAATTACATGCCTCCTTATAATCTCCGCCCAAGTTCATATGCCTGGTTCGGGTAATCCGTATTCTCAATATCAGACCGACGGCGGCAGCCGTAAGCCAGAATCTTACCGCAGTCCTGCCAGCCAAGATATTTGAGCGTTGTTTCATAGGTTGCGGTTATACCATGAAATACCCATTCCTCAGGATATGCCGCAGTCACAATTAAGATAGCCTTTTTTCCCGTCCCCCGAATCAGGTTATTAATACTATGATAACGGTCTACTGCTGCTTTTAGCTGTGCCGAAACATTGTGATAGTAAAGGGGAGTTACGTAAGCAACCAGATCGGCTTCTATCAGTTTTGGGTAAAGTTCCAGCATGTCATCCTCAAATACGCAAGGCTTCTTTCCAAATTGGCAATTGTCACAGCCGATACAGGGGTGTATCTTCTTAAAGGCAGTATCAAAGCGGAAAACCTCATGACCTGCTTCAACAGTCCCTTTCATGAAATTCTCCGCCATGAATGCCGATGTACCATCCTTATGGGGACTTCCGGTTAAAACTACTATTTTCATACCTTTTAACATATATTAGCGAGAATTCCCCCACCTCTAAGGTGGTGGGATGAATCGCTATAATCTCTTGCTACAAATCAATTTTTGTGATATAATATAATCAGTCGAATAGAATGAAAGGCTGGTGATACTATGGTTCTAGATAACAATGCTCATTCGGTATTTCTACTGCATTATCATTTGATATTAGTTGTAAAATATAGACGTAGGGTTTTTGATAACCTTATATCGTCTCGTGCGAAGGAGATTTTTGAGTACATCGCACCGAACTACCATATAACACTCATGGAATGGAATTATGATGCAGACCATATCCATATTTTATTTCGTGCCCATCCCAAAACTGAAATCAGTAAGTTTATCAATGCTTATAAAAGTGCCAGCAGCCGACTGATTAAGAAAGAGTTTCCGGAAATTCGTCAGAAACTGTGGAACGAATATTTCTGGAGTCAAAGCTTTTGCCTGATAACTGCTGGTGGAGCTCCCTTAACTGTCCTTAAGCAGTATATCGAAA
>NZ_JPME01000020.1 GCF_000732605.1 Lacrimispora celerecrescens
CCAATACTGTTTCACCATAATGAACCAGATCATTGATCAGTCCAATGGTTTTCTCATCGGTATTGGTGAGTAAATAGCTTAAATGCTCAAGGCGGTCTTTTGAATCTAATACATACGTCTTTTCAATTTCGGAATCTGTAATTTGTTGGCCAACTTTTTTTTTTTGAACGAAATTCCTGTTGAATAGACGATTGATTCATGGCCACCTTTTTCAACTATTGCAATGTTATTATTCAGGATCTTTTTTACCCGCACCGTGTACTCCTTTCAAGAAAAAAAACTCAGATTACATACCAATTAACCCAGTAAAAATGGGCTGATTAATATGGAATCTGAGTTCTGCCTGCTTATCAGTAACATAACTCAAGAAATAACTACTTTGTTATTCCTGATTTTTTCTTTCTTACACTACAGGTATAATATCACTAATTTATTCCTGTGTCAACGCCTATTTTTTGTATAAATAGAGCAATTTATAACTCTACTGCTTCAGTTGCCACCTTCCTGGTAAATGCATCATCATGCTCCACAAGCAGCATGGTCGGCTGGAACTTAAGGATCAGATCCTCGATTTGGATCCTGGAATATACATCAATGAAATTAAGCGGTTCATCCCAGATATACAGATGAGCCTGTTCACAGAGACTGCGGGCAATAAGAACCTTTTTCTTCTGTCCTTCACTATAAGATTCCATCGGTTTTTCCAACTGCTCCCTGGAGAAGTCCAGCTTGCGAAGGAGCGCCTTGAACAGTGAGTCTTCGATACCGTTTTCCCTGGAGTATTCCGTCAGGCTGCCTTTTAAAAATGAAGTATCCTGAGATATATAGGATATCTTAAGACCGCTTGATATTTCCATATACCCTTCAAAGGAAATATTTTCTCCTGCAAGATCCCTGCCAACCACCAGCTTCAATATACTGGATTTTCCGCAGCCATTTTTCCCCTGCAGGGATATCCTCTGTCCCTGTTCCAGTGTGAAGCTGACAGGTTTGCAGACAGGTCCTTCATAGTAAGGAACAACATCTTTTAATGAAAGAATTCTGGAAGAGCGGTATTTTAAAGGATAGAGCTTAAGATCTTCTGCCTCTTCTATATTTTTCAAAAGACCTTTTTTATTCTCAATGGCATAGTTCTGCCTGTTTTCCAGATTCTTTCTGCGCATCTGCATCCGCCTGGACTTTTCCCCTACATAAGCCCGTGTGTCAATGGATTTTTCCCGGTTCATGGATTTTTTCCCGATCTTTGTGGACTCCACCTGGTCCGCCCATTCCCCTGACTGTCTTGCGGCTGCCTCCAGATGACGGATGTCCTTTTTTAATCGCTCATTTTCGGACCGTTCATACTGATCCTGCATTTGCTTGTTCTCATACCAGGAGGTAAAATTGCCTCTCTGAACTTCAATACTTGTTTTGTTTATGGACAGGATATGGTCCACGGATGCATCCAGGAATTTCCGGTCATGAGAAACCAGGATAAATCCCTTTTTGCTATTTAGATACTGACTTACCAGTTCTCTGGCCTCCCGGTCAAGGTGGTTGGTGGGTTCATCGATCAGCAGGAAGTGACCTTCTCTTAAGAACAGGGCTGCTAAAAGAACCTTAGTCCTCTCTCCGTTTGAAAGTGTGTAAAAAGGCCGGTATAGCACATCCTCAGAGACCTTTAATCTGGACAACTCTCTTTGAAGCTCCCAAAACGGATATTCACCAAGGATGGAATCCAGAATTTCCAGAGTATCCAATTCCTCATCCGGCACAGGAAAAGGGAAATAGTCAAATATGACATTTGAAATAATAGTTCCTGTGTAGTTATAAAGGTTCATCAATAAATTTAAAAAAGTGGTTTTTCCTCTCCCGTTTCTTCCTGTAAAGCCCAGTTTCCAATCCGTATCAATCTGAAAGGATACGTGTTCGAAGACGGGATCTGGGCTTCCTTCATAGGTAAAAGATAAATCAGTGACTTGTATTAATGACATAGAGCTTCCTCCATTCAGGCAGAAAATAAGATTTCTGCACAAAAAAAACGACTGCAAGAATCCTTTATCTCACAGCCGTTCGCATAAAATAAGCCCATAGGGCTAATATTTTGCATGATCCATGTCATTTTATGACAAAAAGGGCAGGAGAATGAAATACTATTCTTGCAAAAACAGGCATGACAAAAAAAAGACAATGTCTCTTTTTCTTCTCATCATGCAGTTACTTGAGCAAGAATTGTTATTTCATCCTTTCACCTCATTTCGATTTATATGCCCGTAGTCTATCATAAATATATATTATTGTCAAATAATAATGAGCTGAATACGGGAACTATTCCATAGTATGTGCGGATCTTTCCTAATTAGCCCGTCCCGTAATGGTAATTTCTACCCGACGATTTTTTGCTCTTCCTTCTTCCGTGTCATTGGAAGCAATGGGATTGTAATGAGAATTTCCCTCAATGGACATCTTACCTGGTTCTAACCCCATAGTGGTCATCTGGTTTAGAACCGCCACGGCCCTGTTTACGGACAGCTGCCAGGAATCCGCCTCATTGGCCGCATCATGGTGGCCTAAATCCGCCGTATTGCCTGTGATCGTAATGTGGTTGATGTCACTGTAAATGGCCTCAAGGCTGGTGCTGATTTCCTGTATGACCGGCTTGCTTTCCGGAAGCAGGATGGCTGTATCCGGTTGGAACAGCATGGCATCTTTTAAATGTATGCTTACAGCTGATCCATTGGAAGATACATCGATCATATTTCCCAGACTGTGATCGGCGATATAAGCTTTTAAAGCCAGATAGACATTGTCCAGATTTTCCGCAGAAATAGAAACACTGTCTCCTATTGTGGAACCGCTTACCTGACCCGTATGGTTTAAAACCTGTTCCAGCCCATGGGACATCTCCTTTAGCTTCATCGTATCAACCGAGCTCATGCCGTACAAGATGATAAACAAAGCCAAAAGCAATGTGATCATATCAGAATATGTAAGCAGCCACCGCTCTGAATTGTCCTTTTCTCCTTCTGCTTCTGTGTATCTTCTGCGCATCCTTTATTCCTCCCAATTTTAGTTTTCAATTCCCCGTTTGTAACGTGTGGCTCCATCTGAAAAAGCCTGGAAATAAAGGGCGAGTTCATTTTCAATATTTCGGGAGGTATTTCCATTGGCAATCATACATACGCCATCTACGATCATTTCTTTTTGAATATGTTTTCTCTTTAATTGTGTTTTCAATTTGTTTGCAATTGGCATGTAAATAAGATTGGCAAAGCACACGCCATAAAGGGTTGCCACAAATGCAGTACCGATGGAACCTGCAAGCTCAGATGGATCCTCAAAACCTGAAGCAAGTACCATGATCAGTCCCATAACGGTACCGATAACTCCCATGGTAGGCGAAAATCCAGCAGCAGCCTCAAATACACTTGCCTCTATACTCTTTTGCTGAACATAGGCTCTGATATCAGATTCCAGGGTGTACTGGATAGACTCCGGCGACTTCATTTCCTGGATAAGCACCAGGCCTTCTTTAAGAAGCAGATATTCCTCCTGATTCAGTTCCGGATCCCTGCTTATATTTTCCAGGCAAGTAACTCCCTCCGCCCGGTAGCGGGTCGCAATCATTGATATCTTGGCAATCATCTTTTCCAGACTGGCGGAATGGGGATGCTTAAAACTTCGGAACATCGCCCGCATAGCCATAGCTATGTCAGTCAGAGAATAGGATGCGATGACAGCGCCAACGGTTCCTCCTACCACTATGATGAAAGGGCTTAACAGGAAAAGAGAGTATATGGCACCCTTTTCCAGAACAAAGCCTGTTATAAGAGCACCTATTCCAATAATGATACCAATAAGTAATGAAAAATCCATAATTTTCTCCTTTGTAACCAATATTTGTAACATTATAATTCTATCATATAACGTGGAATCTCTGATGCTAAAATATTGCTAATATTACAATCGGATTTTTTATGGATTTTCGCATTTTTTAAAAACTTACAGCTATGGACGGATCTGTCCATTGCCATAAATAATATATTTAGTTGTTGTCAATTCCTTGAGTCCCATAGGTCCTCTTGCATGAAGTTTCTGGGTACTGATCCCTATTTCAGCTCCAAAACCGAACTCAAACCCGTCGGTAAAACGGGTGGATGCATTAACATAAACGGCTGCCGCATCAATTTCATTTAAAAACTTTTGGGCATTGTTATAATCTGATGTGATGATAGCTTCCGAATGCTTGGTGTTATAGCGGTTAATATGAGATATGGCTTCCTCCACAGAACCTACGATCTTTAAGGACAGGATATAATCTAAATATTCACAACCCCAATCCTTTTCTGTGGCAGGAACAAAGCCTTCTGCCATCGTGCAAGCTTCCTCATCCGCCCGGATTTCAACAGATTTTAATGAAAGCCTTTCTTTTAATAGAGGCAGGAAACGGGGCGCGATCTCTCTGTGAATGACCAGGGACTCGCAAGCGTTGCACACACCAATCCTCTGGGTCTTTGCATTAAATATGATATCCAAAGCCATATCAAAATCTGCAGTTTCATCGACAAAAATATGGCAGTTTCCTGTTCCTGTTTCAATGACAGGAATGGTACTGTTGTCCACTACCGTCTTTATTAACCCGGCGCCTCCCCTTGGAATCAATACATCTACATATTCCCTGAGGCGCATGAATTCCTTAGTCACTTCCCGGTTTGTATCGGTAATGAGCTGAATGGCATCCTCTGGAAGGCCTGCATTCTTTAAACCGGTACGAAGCCATTTTACAATGGCTTTATTGGATTCCAGAGCATCGCTTCCGCCTTTTAAGATCACGGCATTTCCTGATTTGAAACAGAGCCCGAAAGCGTCGGCAGTTACATTTGGTCTGGCTTCGTAGATAATACCCACAACACCCATAGGCACGCGCTTCTGGCCAATGGTAAGGCCATTGGGGCGAACCTTCATGGAAAGTACTTCCCCTACCGGGTCATCCAGTGTGGCAACGGATAAAAGTCCGTCAGCCATAGCTTCAATTCTCGCAGGAGTCAGTTCCAGACGGTCAATTAACCCAGCGTTCATTCCGGAGGCGGCAGCCTTGATTACGTCTTCCTGGTTTGCTGCAAGAATTTCCGCTTCCCCTTCCAACAGAGCTGCTGCTGCTGCTTTTAAACCGTCATTTTTTTGGGCTGAACCTAGTATCCCTATGGCTCCAGCTGTTTCCTTTGCTGTCTTTCCAATCTCAGTAATCGTCATAAAAGAGTCCTCCAATCGTTTCCTTATCTAAGGAGTGATAATCCGATCCATACGTTTGTCATGTGGTTCCGTAGGAATATGGTCAAAGATCTGGAAGCCGTAGGCTATGGCAATGCGGGCATGGTTTGGTTCTCTTTCAAAAAGCCGGTCATAATATCCGCCACCGTAACCAAGCCGGTTTCCGGATTTGTCAAAAGCAACTCCCGGAACAATGACGGGAGCTTCCGGGTCATGGATTTTTAAACAGGTTGGCTTTGGCTCCATAATACCCATGATGCCTTCTTCTAAGTCTGCTTTTCCGGAAATTATATAAAATTCCAGTTCCTTTCCAACGACCTTTGGTACGGCTACGCATTTCCCTTGCTTTAATAATGCCTCCATGAACCTCCAGGTACCTGCCTCCCGGCGAAAGGATACATAGCAGTAAACACAAAATGCCCGAAGGATATCATCAAGACTCAATAGCTGCTCGCAGATGGCATCGTTCCACATACTCTCAGCAGTCGTTTCCAAGGTCTTACGCTTTTCCTTTATTAATAACCTGATATCATTCTTCTCCAACTTTTCCATATTTCTTACCTAAATCTGTTACGGTACCGTCATCCTCCTGAATGGAAATGTTATTTAGATTTCCACGTAAACTGTTGCGGATGGATTCGATGTACTCTTTTCGTAAAGCGGCCTGCTCCGCTTTTTCTTCTTCTGATAATCCGGTTGCTTTTGATTTATGATAAAGTGTATTGATTCTGTCAATCTTATCCTGATTCATAGGGTTCTCCTTAATATTCGTGATTGATGTAGTCCATTAAGTCAAAGTCATGGTTTGGATGGGCCAGGAACAGGGTTCCTTTTTCTTCCCCTGTTACGATCTGCTCGATGACTTCCACCTGGTCGCCATTTGCAATGACCATATCGGAACCACCGTCTGTAGCAATACGGGCGGCAGCAAGCTTTGCAGCCATGCCTCCGGTACCCACGTCACTTCCGGATGTGGATTTTCCCATCTCCATCAGCTTAGGTGTGATCTGCTTTACCAATCCGATAAACTCTGCCTTAGGGTTTTGTCTTGGATCGTCGGAATAAAGGCCGTCAATATCCGATAATAATATCAGAAGATCTGCCCCGATCAATGCGGCAACAATGGCGGAAAGCCGGTCATTATCGCCGAAATTATCCACAAGAGGAATTTCAGAGGTGGATACGGTATCGTTTTCATTGACAATCGGGATGGTCCCAAGTTTTAAAAGTTCATCAAACGTGTTCTGGGCATTATAGCGGCTGCTGTCATTAACCATAGTATTTTTGGTTAAAAGAACTTGTGCTGCTATTTGATTATATTCTGCAAACAGCTTTTGGTACACCATCATAAGTCTGGCCTGGCCCACGGCGGCAAATGCCTGTTTTTCCGATATGGTTACAGGTCTGGTATGGTGCCCAAGTGCCTGACGCCCAGCTGCAATTGCACCGGAGGAAACTAAAACCACCTGTTTTCCCTGCCCTTTTAAATCGCTGATCACCCGAACCAGTTTTTCTATTTTCATCAGATTCAAATCCCCGGTATACGCATGGGTTAAGGATGATGATCCGATCTTTATTACAATCCTATTTTTATCCTTTAGTTTTTCTCGCTCTGTGACGCTCATCTTCATTATCATCTGCTTTCTGGAATTCTTTTTGTTTCATATCTTACATCATTTTTATGATTTCGTCAATTTATATAGAAAACCTATCAAATCTGGAAGCAATGGCTTCCGCCACCTTTAAACCATCGATTGCAGCAGAGGTGATTCCTCCAGCATATCCGGCACCTTCTCCGCATGGATAGATCCCTTTCATACTGCATTCAAAGGATTCATCCCTTGGAATACGTACCGGAGAAGAGGTTCTGCTTTCCACGCCTGCCAAGATAGCATCCGGTCTGGAAAAGCCGCGAATTCTGCGTTCAAAGGCTTCCACTCCCTGGATTAGGGATTCTGACAAGTATGCAGGAAGAAACTCTCTGATATTAGTAAAATCATATAAGCCTTTAAAGGCCGGTTCCACATCACCAAATGCCTTTGAAGGCTGATTCTTTTTAAAATCACCGTAAAGCTGGACCGGAATTTTCCCGTTGTTACTTAGAAAGGCCGCTTCTTCCAGCCGTCTTTGATAAGCGATTCCGGCAAGAGGAGTCGTTCCGCCAAAATCCTCCGGTGTTACGGTAACAATCAGGGCGCTGTTGGCATTTACACCATCTCTCTTGTGGTAGCTCATTCCGTTTACCGCAAGCCTGTTATCCTCGGAAGATGCATTGACTACATATCCTCCGGGACACATACAGAAGGTATAAACACCTCTTCCATTTGTGCACTGATGGGTCAGCTTATAATCCGCCGGGCCCAGTATGGGATGGTTTCCCGTGCCATATTGAGAACGGTTTATGCTTTCCTGTGGATGCTGAATTCTTAAGCCCACTGCAAAAGCTTTTGCTTCCATTGGAATTCCTCTTTCATTCAGGACTTCGAACGTGTCCCTGGCACTGTGCCCGATCGCCAGCACAAGGATTTCAGCCGGAATCTCTTCCTTTTCCTCGACCATCACTCCCTTAAACCTTCCGTCCTTCACTATGAAATCGGTTACGCGGCTGTTAAAGCGGACCTCTCCTCCAAGATTTATGATCTCCTTCCTCATCCCACTCACGATGCCGCTTAAAACATCGGTGCCGATATGAGGCTTATTTACATAGAGAATAGAGGGATCAGCTCCGAATTCCACAAAAAGCTCCAACACCTTCCGGTTCCTCATAAGGGGATCTTTCACAAGGGTATTAAGCTTTCCATCGGAAAAGGTGCCTGCACCTCCCTCTCCAAACTGTACATTACAATCCGGTCTTAATGTTCCGCCTTTCCAGAATAAGTCCACAGCTTCACTGCGCTTTTCCACGGACTCTCCCCGTTCCAGAAGAAGGGGACGGTATCCGTGCCTTGCCAGCATGAGCCCGCAAAAAAGTCCGGCCGGTCCGGCGCCGATGATTACCGGCCGGCTGGCCATTGTTTCGGTCCCCGGCTTTGGAAAGACGTATTCTTTTTTCTCTGATATTCCAATGTCTCCGCTTTTGACTTTATGTATCACAGACTCTTCTTTTGCAGTTTCCACGTCAATGCAGTAAGTAAAATGGATTTCCTCTTTTTTTCTTGCATCAACAGACTGTTTGATTATTTGAATGGAGCGTATTTCTTTTACCGGAATCTTTAGTGCTTTTGCTGCTTTTGCCCATAAGGCTTCTTCTGTGTGTTCCACCGGCAGCTTTAATTGATTAATTCTGATCATTGTTTCCTCCTGCATTTGTACCAGCCAGTATGCCGCAAGACCACGCCCATTGCAGGTTATAACCTCCGCAGATGCCGTCCACGTCAAGAATTTCTCCAGCAAGGTAAAGTCCGTTTACAAGTTTTGATTCCATGGTATTTGGATCGACATCCCTGGTATCAATTCCTCCGCTGCACACCTGCGCCTGATCAAAAGAATTGGCGGCAAGGATTTCTGTTTCAAGCCCCTTTAAGACAGAGGTCAACTTTTTTATCTGTATATTTGTGATATCTTTAACAAAACCTTTTTCTGTTATACCGGCTTCCTTTAATAGAATCCGGGCCAGCTTATGATTTAATACGCCATTTAAGAATTCTTCCGCTGGACGGTAGCTAAAGCGCTTCGCTCGATCCGAAAGAAGCTGTCTGGTACTGTTAAAATCCATGGAAGGTAATAAATCAAGCTCAGCCGTCACCTGTCGGCCTGTATCGATTCCTCTGGCAGCAAAACGGCTAATCTGGAAAACCGGAATGCCGGAGATTCCGTAATCCGTGAATTGAAGTTCTCCGCGGTCGGCTGCAGCAGTTTTTCCGTCTATTTTAAGCGTCACAGAGGCCTCTGTCCTGACTCCGGCGGCCTGTTTGTACCACTTTTCCCTGCACTTAAGCTGCACCAGGGCAGGCAGCGGCTTAACGATGCGGTGTCCCAAAGCCCTTGCCAGTTGATAACCGCTTCCATCGGAACCTGTTTTGGGAGCTGCCATGGAACCTGCCGCTAAAATGACGGCATCCGCCTTTTTCTTTCCTTTGGAAGTTATTAAGGATAAATCCTTCCTGATCTCTTCAACATTACAGTCAGTAACGATGGAAACGCCCAGATGGTCCAGTTCAAAGAGAAGAGCTTCCAGAACGGAGGCGGCTTGTCCGGAGTTTGGATAGACATATCCGTTCCGGTCTGTAAGAACAAGGCCTAAATCCCGGAAAAATTCCAGGGTCTGTTCCACGGTAACGTGATCCAGGACTTTTTTAATAAACTCTTGCTGACCTCCCCGGTAAGCACCATCAGGGGTCATTAAATTAGTTAAGTTGCATTTCCCATTTCCGGTGGAAAGAAGTTTTTTCCCCGGTTTGGCTGTATGTTCTAAAATGGTAACAGAAGCACCCTGTCTGGCTGCCTGGATAGCCGCTGCCAGACCGGAAGCTCCTGCTCCTACAATGATTACCTGTTGTTTCATAAAATCCTCCTGTATCCTCAGACAGACCTATTGTATCCAGTTTGCCGCTTCATTTCAAGTATTTCTTTAGCTTGTATAGGATTCCAGGTAATTAAATACCTCGATCATGGAAGAAAACCATATGCCATCCATTAATTTTCCTCGTTCTTCTTCGGGAAAGTCTGTGATGGGCATATGGGTATAAAGGCAGATGGTTGTTTTATCCTGGTAGAGGACGAGAAGATATCCGTCCTCTGAGACAAGATAAAATTTTTCTTTGCCCTTTGCATTTACGGGTTCAACCTCTTCCTGGTTTATCACAATCTGTGCTTCCGTTACAGTTTCTGTTTCTATGGTTGCCCCCGGCAGAGCCTCCTCAGGCCTTACGCTGTCCTTTGTAATGGCAAATCCAATCCCTAGGCAAATGGCAGATGCCGCTACGAACAAAAGAAAGCAGAACATATACTTCTTCATGAGATGATACCTCCTTCATGTAAGTATAGTATCTGCCTTCTTCCTTGGTTTTAATCACAAAAGATGGAATTTTCTTGCAATGCGCACCAGCTTCTTGCCTCCGGGAACACTTAAAAGCTCTGTTTCATCTACGCAACGCAGTTTTAAAAGAATAATTCCATAAACCACCACAGCCACAGCTATGGCGGCAAGAACTCCAAATACATTGCGCTTTAAGGTCAGGTGCACAAGGAAATAGGTGCCATACGTAGCCGCTCCCATGATTCCTGATGCCAGGATGGGAAGGATAAAGGTCTTTTTATATTCCTGTCTGTAATTTAAAAACCGACCGATTGAGAGCCCGTTTAACGTACACATCGTAAAAGCAAACAGGATATTGGAGTATACTACGCTATAGATTCCTAACCGGAATCCAAAAAGCATGACACAAAGGATGATGATGTGGAGTATTAAAGAAATGATAGCATTCTTTAAGGGGGTCTGCATCCGGTTGATGCCCTGTAATACTCCGTTAGTAACTGTGGAGAGGGAGAAGAAAACCACGGCCACAGATCCGTACATCACCATTTTAATAAGGGCCGAATTATCATTCCTGCTAAACAGCATATTGCAGATAGGGCCTGCCAGTACGGTAAGACCGACCGTGGCCGGTATAGCGATGAGCATGGAAAAACGGATTACCATGGAAACCTTGCTTTTTAGCTGTCCTCTCTGACCTTCCGCCATTGCCCTTGACAGGGAGGGGATGAGGGCAGAGGCAAGGGAATTGGCAATTGCCACCGGAATGCTGTAGAGAAGCTGATACTTTCCAACTACACCCCAGTTAGAAGCAATCTCTGATGCCCCCATGCCCATGGCCGCCATGCTGTTTCCATAAATGCTGTTATCTATCACTGTACTGATGTTATAGGCCACACTGCTTAATACAATGGGAAAAACGGTCATGAAAAGAACACCGGAAAGTTCCCCATAGGACTCCCGACGTTTTGTCCTGTCCCTTCTCGCCTGTTTTCTCATAATTGGCTTGTAGCTGAGTAAAATAAACAAAAGAAACAGCAGGGCAGCCACAGCCCCGGCTCCCGTTCCAATGGTTCCTCCCGCCGCTCCAAGGGCAAAGGAGTATTCTGTGGATCCGTGAACCAGATTGGACCGAAGTCCTGCCTGAAACAGCCTGGAGGCTGCATATACACTGATGATTGCATTGACGATCTGTTCGAGCACCTGGGATATGGCTGTCGGAAGCATAGTCCCAATACCCTGGAAATATCCCCGGAATACGCCGAGGTAGGCTATCACCCAAATGGTGGGAGCCAGTGTCTTTAAAGCATAGTAGGTGTAAGGCATCTTTAAAAAACGGTTGGCAAATAGATCCGCTCCAAACCAAAGCACAGCAGCCCCCAGCCCTCCTACAATTGTACCGTAAAACAGGGAGACCTTTAACACCCTTATGGAATTGCAATATTCTTTTCTCGCCAGCCTAGTGGCAATCATCTTGGATACTGCCGTAGGCAGACTGTAAGATGATACAATCAAAAGGAGGGAATAAATGGAATAGGCTGAGCTATAATAGCCGTTTCCTTCATTCCCTAAAATATCCGCCAAAGGGATACGGTAAAACATGCCAATGACCCGAACGATAATACCTGCCACCGCAAGGATGGCTCCCTGTATCAGGAAATTAGAAGATCCCTTTTTTGTTGTTTTTTTGCTTGTCCTATTCTTTTCCATATAACTTTACATTGGGAGAATCCTGTGCAGAAATAATGCATACCCAGGTTTTTCCCTGGTTCAGGATAATCTCGTTATTCTCCATGTCGTAATAATGTGTTGGGCCGAATTCTCCGTCCTTACTCCATTTTATGGGGATGGAACGGCCTTCTGTCACGTAACAGCCATAAGAGTCATCCTGTACGTTGATGTTTAAATAATCTGTCGTTGCATAATGGGCGGAAGGACAGTACTGAAGTATGATATTCTTAACTTTAATCTGACCTTCATTGCCCTTATGGGGAGCCCCATACTGAAACCGGTAATAAAGCCCGTCCTCTTCATGATATTCAAACCACGGCTTATTGAGCACATAGCCTGGATATACCTTATAGGCGTCGACGACGCTATTTGCGTCTTCCAGTGTCACCATCGTGCCATCCTTAGCAAAACGGTAATGGCCGCGGTAAGACGGGGCGTAGCTTTGTGAGTATCCCAGCTGAAGGATGGACTTGTTTAATCGGTCCCCGCTGGTGTATGCGTTGTGGGGAGCTTTCCGGTCTTTGGTGCGGAAATATGCCACCGTACCGATGCCATCGAGCCCGTTAATGTTATCCACATTGGCTAAATAAGGCTTTGCAAAGGTGCTCTGCCCGTAATGAGCATAGATGGCATCAAACTCACGGGCAAAATATGTATAATAGGTGCGGCAGCTCCTAACGGAGCCGATCCGGTCCAGATCATCATAATTTTCCAAAATAGCCATGTAACGGTTCATCCCCCCTTCTGCCGGTGCTTCATAGACCACTCCGGCACGGTTGATCCCGTATTGGGGAAGAGCTTCTTTGTCATTGCTCATCATTACTGCAACCGGCCTCCGGTTTCCGTAGGCAGAATCCACCATCTCCCCGGTAAGGTAGCTGCGTATCATTCCATCTTTTTCGGTACGTTCTTCAAAGGTATAGTATTCACCGGTATTCGCATCGGTCTCTTCGTCTGCTGTCTCACTGCTGCTGATTTTGATTTCTTTTGTCTCCGGAGCCTGGGATGTTTCCATCGATTGATCCGGAACCCACACCTTTTCGTATTTTTTACTGCAGCCGGATAAAAAAGCAGCAGAAAGCATGACGCCAGCGAATCCAAACCATACCCTTTTCATCATCTTACATATCCTCCCCGGCTTAAGATTTCCTCCTGCTTCCGTTCCATGATCTTTCGTTCTTCTTCTTCCATATGATCATAGCCGCAAAGATGAAGCATGCTGTGAGCGACTAAAAAGGCAAGCTCCCTTGTTTGGGAGTGGCCGTATTTTTCAGCTTGTTCTTCTACCTTATCGATAGATATAACAATATCTCCCAGTAAAAGTTCTCCTGTATCCGGGTGAAAGCAGTCATCTCCTGATTCTTCCAGGAATTCAAAATCCGAAGGTCTTTCATATTCAATCATGGGAAAGGAAAGAACATCCGTAGGGTTGTCTATATTCCGATATTCGTTATTGATCTGGCGGATATCCTCATTGTCGGTAATGAGGACATTGACCTCAGCCTCATAAGGGCAGTCTTCATAATCCAGCGAATCTTCCACTACCCTTGTAATAATATCTTCATATGGGAGGTCCAGCTTTTTTTCGGCCTCATATTCAATATTAATCGTCATAACGTGCCTTTCTGCCGCCAATGGCTTTTGTCTTTCGTTCAACCGGCTTTTTCTTCGACTCATAATCATCGTAAGCCTGTACAATCTTCTGTACCAGAGGATGACGAACCACGTCGCTGCTGGTTAGCTGGCAGAAACCGATGTCGTCAATTCTCTTTAATATTTTCATAGCCATATCAAGTCCTGATAAGCTACCGTTAGGAAGATCTTTTTGTGTTAAGTCACCCGTTACAATCACCTTTGACCCAAAGCCGATTCTGGTGAGGAACATCTTCATCTGGGCAGGAGTGGTATTCTGGGCTTCATCAAGAATAATATAGGCATTGTCTAAGGTACGGCCTCTCATATAAGCCAGAGGTGCTACCTCAATCAGGCCTTTCTCTGAATTATGGAGATAACTCTCCGCTCCCATGATCTGATAGAGAGCATCATACAACGGCCTTAAATAAGGATCTATTTTGCTTTGCAGATCTCCCGGGAGAAACCCCAGCTTTTCTCCGGCCTCTATGGCAGGCCTGGTCAGGATGATCCGGCCTACCTCTCCGTTTTTAAAAGCCTGGATGGCCATTGCCATGGCAAGATAGGTTTTTCCGGTTCCTGCAGGACCAATTCCGAAAACGACCATCTTCTTTCTGATCTGGTCCACATACTGCTTTTGTCCAAGGGTTTTGGGTTTTACCGGTTTTCCGTTAATTGTTCTGCAGATAATGTCCTTGTCGATTTCTAAAATTTGACTATCGCTTTCAGAAAATGACAGAGATAGAGCATAATCTACATTTTGTTCTGTAATGGCATTCCCCCGCTTGGAAAGCTCAATTAAGTTATTAAATACACTTTTTGCTTTCTGTACCATTTGCTCTGACCCAATGATCTTAAGGGCGCCATCACGTCCAATCATGGTAACATGCAGAGTCCGTTCGATTTTCTTTAAATAGCTGTCAAACTGTCCACATACATTTTTTTCGTGTTCAGCTGGGATGTCTATGATTGTCTCAATTACGCTCATTTGAATGATTTGTCTCCTCCGGTTCCTCTGATCTTTGCATCTTAACCGCCTCCCGCCTTCCTACGGGCTCCTCTGCCACGAAATCTATGGCAACCTGGCATAAAGATTCATTATCTAGTATTTTAACATGATTTTCCAGAATTTGTACCCCTTTTTCTATTAAATTTTTTTTGTGCCTCTCGTTCATATCCTCAGACAGCAGTTTTTTCTCTTCCTCTGTATAGGGACGCTCGTAGGATATATACTCTTTCCCTGTTATTTTACCAAAATAAATAGGAAGATAAAAATTCTGGAATAAATGAAGCTGCTCTTCTTCCATGGTTCGTTTCCATGAAGTTCCCTCTGGCTTGGGACGGATTAACAGGAAGGAAAAGCGAAAAGCTTTCATATAGTACCCATTCCTTACTTTTCCTGTTTCTACGTCAACTTTCTTAAAAAGTGGCATCTGTCTCGTAAAATGATATTCTGTTCTGGCTGTTATATCCGCATCCGATCGTACAAAGTGCGTGTTTATCACTGTTTCGCTGTCGTCGGTAATGGGTAGAGTGCCGCTGATCAGTACCTGCCCTTGTGTTATGGTATCGCCTATGGCTACCATCGGAACACCGCTTCGAACGATCATGGAGGTTATTACACCGTCCTTTTCTGCTATGATGTCACATGGGGTTTCATCCTTTGCAGGAATCTCTGACAACACTTCATTTTCTTTTATTTTAACCAGAAGGCGTGTTCCTGATACCCTTGCCGATACCCAGGTTATTTCAGGAAATTTGGTGCGAAAAGCTTCTTCCAGGACATCACAGTCAATGTTTGACTTTCTCATACCATACCGGATTTCTTCCGATTCACAGAACTTTATAAGAGTGTCGTATGTATACATCCGGTTCCCATCGAATTCAATATCCCAGATAAACAGGGAAAGGGAATAGAGGATCAAAAAAAAGCTGATGAACCCAGCTGCATATAATTTCCGTTTTTTGTTCCGATGTAAAAAAAAAGGAAGTCCAAACTTTTTTAAAATCCTAAGTCTGACCTTCGATTTGCGCACAAGTGGCTTCACCTTACGGAACCCTTGTACCGTCATGAAAAGCTGATAGGAATGTCCGCAATTGATGACCTTCCACAATTCAATTTCATGGACACTGCACATGTTAAGAAAACGTTCCGGGGAAAAACCGGTCATTTCTATAGAAAGATAACCGAATAAATAATGATTCAGCCATGCAAGCATTTTACTTCACCTCCATTTCCCCTTTTATTCAAATTCCAGGGATTTTATATAACCGTTGATTTTCATCTCCTCATTGGTGTAGTATTCTATCATCAGCCTGCTTCCGCCAATGATTACACGACAGTTCTTTGCCTGAAGTTTGATGGAACAGTCTGTATACAGGATAATGCTTCGGTAATTTTCTATGACAACGCTGTGACGTCCAAGAAAAGATACAAGCACTTCTCCCAGAACCACGTCCTTCGGGAGTTTTAAGGCGGAAGCTGCTTTTTCCTTTGATTCCTCAAACATAATCCCTTTTCTGCCCCTCTCTTTTTATTTTTGCATACAATGGGGTTTTAATCCCTTTATACTATATGCAAAAAGATGCGGAACATTCTACGGCCTTAAAAGTCGAAAAAACCCCTGGTCACATAGAAATGGGACCAGGGGCTCATCTTTTAACTATTAGTTATATTTACGTTTTCTTGCAGCTTCGGACTTTTTCTTACGTCTTACGCTTGGTTTCTCGTAATGCTCTCTCTTACGAATTTCCTGCTGGATACCTGCTTTTGCACAGTTTCTTTTGAATCTGCGTAAAGCACTATCTAAGGTCTCGTTGTCTTTAACGATAACATTTGACATAGCTCACACCTAACCTCCCTCCAGTTGTGTACTTGTGCATAATACAACTGTTTGGGTATTTTATAGCACTGATATGATTATAGCATAATTTTGCCATACGTCAAGAAAAACTTTTATATTTTTCTTAATGTTTCCCTTGTTAATTCAGTTGTTCTGCAACAACTTCTGTAACTTTTTCAAGGCACGCATCGACTCCTGCCGGATTTTTTCCGCCTGCCTGAGCCATATTCGGACGTCCGCCGCCGCCTCCGCCGACTAAGGAAGCAATGGCTTTGATTAAGTTGCCTGCATGGGCTCCCTTCTTCTGCGCTTCCTCCGTGACAGTAGCCATCAGATTCACTTTATCATCCTGAATAGAGGCGATTACAATGACTCCGTCGCCTAATTTATCTTTCAGCTGGTCGCCTAAATTGCGGAGTCCATTCATATCCACATCAAGAACTTTTGTGGCAAGGACCTTTACTCCCTTAATCTCTTTTACCTGTTCCATTACATTTCCAAGAGAATCTTTTGCAAGTTTGCTTTTTAACTTTTCATTCTCAGAATGCAGGGCTTTTATTTCTTCTAAAAGAGATTCGATTTTTGCCGTCAGGGATGAAGGCGTTGTCTTGGCAGTCTTTGCCGCTTCATGAAGTTCCTTTTCTGTTTCCTGATAATAATGCATCAGGCCGTCTCCGGTCAGAGCTTCGATTCTCCGGACTCCGGCTGCAATACCGGTTTCGGACAGGATCTTAAAGGAGCCGATGACTCCCGTATTGTTAATATGGGTGCCGCCGCAAAGTTCCGTGGAAAAGTCTCCCATCTTTACTACGCGGACCGTATCACCGTATTTTTCCCCAAACAGTGCCATAGCACCAGATTTTTTAGCTTCCTCTAACGTCATGATTTCCGTTTTTACAGGAAGAGATTCCTTGATTTTCTCATTTACAAGTGTTTCCACCTGGTCAATCTCTTGAAGTGTCATGGCTGAGAAATGAGTAAAGTCGAAACGCAGTCTGTCTCCGTCAACGAAGGAACCGGCCTGTTCCACATGATTGCCCAGAACAGCTCTTAAGGCTTTCTGGAGAAGATGGGTTGCACTGTGGTTTTTCCCTGTATTCTGGCGGTTGTTCTCACAAACCTTTAAGGTAACCACATCACCAGTTTGCAGCATTCCCTTTATCATTCTGCCCACGTGGCCTACTTTTCCACCCTGTAAATGGATGGTATCTTCCACCTTAAATTCGCCCATATCACTTACAATCCTGCCAACATCGCCCTGCTGGCCTCCCATGGTTCCGTAAAATACGGTCTGTTCCGTCACGATCGTTCCGGTCTCTCCGTCGGTAAGCGCCTCCACCAAGTCTGTTTCCGAGGTGAGGACAAGGATTTTGGAGTCACAAACCAGCTTATCATAGCCGATAAACTCCGTTGTAATGGTTGGATCAATGGATTGGTAGACAGTGACGTCTGCACCCATGTAATTGGTAGTCTTTCTGGCATTTCTGGCTGTTTCCCTTTGCTTTTGCATGGCAGCTTTAAAGCCGTCTTCATCGACTCCGAAATTCTTTTCTTCCAGAATCTCCAAAGTCAGATCAAGGGGGAATCCATAAGTATCATATAATTTGAAGGCATTCTCGCCGGAAAGGATGGTGACTTTCTCTTTGATCATCTCCTCTTCCAGCTCACCAAGAATGGCAAGGCCCTGGTCTATGGTCTTATTGAACTTGTCTTCCTCCTGGGTCAGAACTTTTAGAATCATCTCTTTCTTTTCTTCCAGCTCCGGATACCCATCCTTAGATAGGTCAATTACGGTGGTGGATAAGTCTGCAAGGAATTTTCCTTCGATTCCCAAAAGTCTTCCGTGACGGGCTGCTCTTCTTAAAAGGCGGCGGAGAACATAGCCCCTTCCTTCATTGGAAGGCATGATGCCATCGGATATCATAAAGGTACAGGAACGGACGTGATCTGTAATCAATCGAAGAGATACATCCACATCAAGATCCTTCTTGTATTCTGTTCTGGCCAGTTCAGCCACACGGGTTAAAAGAGCTTTTATTGTATCAACATCAAAAATGGAATCAACATCCTGAACAACTACGGCCAGACGCTCAAGGCCCATGCCGGTATCAATGTTTTTCTGCTGCAATTCCTCATAATTTCCATTGCCGTCATTTTCAAACTGTGTGAATACATTATTCCACACTTCCATATAACGGTCACATTCACAGCCAACGGTACAGTCTGGCTTGCCGCAGCCGTACTTCTCTCCCCTGTCGTAGTAAATCTCAGAACAGGGGCCGCAGGGACCTGCGCCGTGCTCCCAGAAATTGTCTGCCTTACCCAAACGGAAAATTCGCTCAGGCGCAATGCCGATTTTCTTATTCCAGATTTCAAAGGCCTCATCATCTTCCAGATATACGGAGGGATACAGCCTGTCCGGGTCAAGACCGACTACCTGGGTCAAAAATTCCCATGACCAGTGAATCGCCTCATCCTTAAAATAATCCCCAAAGGAAAAGTTTCCCAGCATCTCAAAGAATGTGCCGTGGCGAGCGGTCTTGCCAACGTTCTCAATATCTCCTGTCCGGATACACTTCTGACAGGTAGTCACCCTTTTTCTTGGCGGGATTTCCTGGCCTGTAAAATATGGCTTAAGGGGAGCCATGCCCGAGTTGATTAACAACAAGCTGTTATCATTATGCGGAACCAGGG
Source organism: Lacrimispora celerecrescens (assembly GCF_000732605.1). Classification (GTDB taxonomy): domain Bacteria; phylum Bacillota; class Clostridia; order Lachnospirales; family Lachnospiraceae; genus Lacrimispora; species Lacrimispora celerecrescens_B. The sequence continues at coordinate 19,126 of NZ_JPME01000020.1, forward strand.
AGAAGCTTTTCATCGCCAGATGTCCCTTACTTTCAAAAAATTCAAGGAACATTCTCCTCAGTTCATTCACACCGTAGTTCTTCACGTTACTGTCCTCCGTTTGCTATTTTGTCTCTTTTGTCGCACTGCCGCTGTTTACGGCATCCTTATGATCTCTGTATTTCTTGCCGCATACGATACCGCCCCAAGCAAGAAACAGGAAGAACAGAAATTTTATCGCGGCCTCCAATAAACTTGCAAATATAGCTGTCATATTTTTTTCCTCCCGAAAAATTCATATAGTATCACTCATTTTACTATCCTATCATATGGGATTTTATTTATCAAGATGTAGCTATGGAATTTTTTTCGAACAAAATAAAAAGTACGGCAAATACCGTACTTTTTACTGTCCATCTTCCGAAGAGAGAACATCCATGTATTCCGTTACCAGATCATAGGCCCGCGCCTCGTGGATTCTGCCATGGAAGCCGTGTACTCAACCTCTTCCAGACTTCCGCCGCTATATTTTTTTGCGGCCTCCTCTGCCTTTGCATCCCTGCTTTTGATCCATGCCTGCTGTGTGGTTTCAAGGGCTTCCTTATCTTCGTCAGTCAGCCCCTCTATAATAGCGGCATAAATCGCATTCTGTTCCCTGGTCCACAGCTTTAGTTCTTTTTCCACCAGAGCCTTCATGGAATAGGTATTGGAATCTCCTGATTCCCCCCGCATCTTTTTGATCTGGGCATCCAGTTCCAGTAAGTGCTTCTGATAATAGGCTGCCCCTTCCATAGGAGCGGCAGCATTCGCCTGCCTGCTTTTTAAATCCGGACTTATTGGCGAGATTACGATTTCCCCAGTGGAAGCCTCATTAGAGCTTTCTACTGCCTGGGGGGCCGCTTCTGCCTGATCGGAAACTGCAGCACTTTTCATCCGAAATTCGGCTTCTGCCGGCTGGGATCTGTTCTCCACAGCAGTTTCGGCGATTGGAGCAGCAGCCGGACCGACCTTCCTCATCTTTGAGTCCTCTGCGGAAGCAGGTGCTTCCTGAGGAGCCGCAGCATCCGCTGAAAACAATTCCGGCGTTCCGCCATAAGCTTTTGCTTCTGCATGAGCATCCGGAATTTCGGAGTTAGAAAGCCCGGTAATTCCCAGAGGATCCGAATCATTTTCCTTGCTTTTAACAAAACTGGATGTGGCAAGGGTTATGAGGATTCCAATGACCAGAATGCTTCCGATTACAATCCAAATTCCTCTATTTTTATTCATGAAATATCATCCTAACCTAGTTGATGAAAATAACATAGCACAAATAAAAAAGAAAGAAAATAGGAATTCGCAATTAGTAAGACATTGTAAGAGATATGTAAGTTTTTGACATTTTCCTTGCTTGCCATATCATATCCCTTCGTCGATCAGTAGATCATCTCCATCCGCAGCGCTTGTAGCCAGGACATCACACCGTTCATTCTGCGGGTGACCAGCATGTCCCTTTACCCAGTGAAAACTTACCTGATGAGGTTCCATGGCCCTTAACAGCCGTTCCCATAGATCAATGTTCTTTACAGGGCCGCTTTTGCCTCTTTTCCAGTTGTTTTTTACCCAGTTATCAATCCAATGCTGATTAAATGCGTCCGTCACATATTTAGAATCAGAGTATAATTCTACCTTGCAGGGCCTGGTAAGTGCTTCCAGACCTGCAATGGCCGCCATAAGTTCCATACGGTTGTTGGTGGTCTTTACATATCCCGCCGACATGGTTTTTTCGTGGAGCTGCCCTTTGGAATCCGTAAATTGCAAAACCGCACCATAGCCTCCCGGCCCATCGGGGTTTCCTCTTGCAGCTCCGTCGGTAAATAATTGTACATTCGTCACTTCTTTTGTTCTCCTTATCTATCCCATTTATCACATAATGAATTAATTTGATCCGCAAATTTGGCAAGATCCTTGTTGGCTCCGCCTTCGTTGTGACGGATAACCTGCAAAAGCCTTTCGCCGGCAGCAAAAAGCCTTCCATAAACACCCACTGGTTTTTTTGAGATTTCCGGTGCTTTGACAACTGCAACACCCTCTGTTTCATCCAGCCATCTTCCTAGAGATAGATCATAAACAGAACCGGAGTGAGGGGCCTTTACCCTATATCCGTAATCCTTCTCAAGGAGCTGTTCAAAGGAGCTGCAAACCTGATCATCACCGTGTACCAGAAATACTTGTCGCGGTTTTTCTTCAAAAGCATTCAACCAGGCAATCAATCCTTCCATATCTGCGTGGGAACTCATTCCCTCCATCTGTTCTATATGGGCTTCCACCTGAATGGTTTCGCCAAATAGTCTTACTTCACTGCAGCCTTCAATCAGGCTTCTTCCCAGTGTTCCTATGGACTGGTATCCGGTAAAAACAATGGTACATGACCGTCTCCATAAATTATGCTTTAAGTGATGGCGGATACGGCCTGCATCACACATGCCTGCCGCTGATATGATCACTTTTGGTTTTGAATTAAAATTAATGTTCTTGGATTCTTCACTGGTAACCGACAGCTTTAGGCCTGGAAAGGAAATGGGGTTGATGCCTTTCATAACCAGTTCCTTTGTTTCTTCATCGTAGCAGTCTACCAGATTATCTTTAAAAATCTGGGTTGCTTCCACTGCCAGAGGGCTGTCGACATAAACCTCAAACCCGTCGTGACCGGTGACCAATTTCTCTGCTTTGATACGGCGGAACATATAGAGGAGCTCCTGGGTCCTTCCTACTGCAAATGCTGGTATTACCACGTTTCCGCCTCTATCAAGGGTCTTCTGGACAATTCCTGCAAGAATGGAAACATGATCCGGTATCACACCGTGAAGCCGGTCTCCGTAGGTGCATTCCATAACCACATAATCCGCCTCTTTTATGTAGTGAGGGTCACGGATTAAGGGTTTGTTCTTGTTGCCGATATCACCGGAAAATACGATTTTTCTAGAGGTCCCGCTTTCTGTGATCCAGATTTCAACAGAGGCGGAACCAAGAAGATGGCCTACGTCTATAAAGCGGATTGTAAAGCCATCCTCCAGTTCCACCTTTTCGTTGTAATTGTAGGAATGAAACAGCTCCAATACGCCCATGGCATCATTGATTCCGTACAGGGGTTCTTCTTCCGGGAGTCCTGCCCGCCTGGCTTTTCTGTTCTTCCACTCTGTTTCTGACTCCTGAATATGGGCGCTGTCCTTCAGCATAATGCCGCAAAGGTCGGCGGTTGCCACTGTGGAGATCACCTGTCCCCGGAACCCTCTTGCATAGATAAAAGGAAGCATTCCTGCATGATCGATATGAGCATGGGTCAAAAGAACATAATCGATTTCCGCATAGCTGACCGGCAGATCCACATTTACAAATTTATCAATCCCCTGCTCCATACCGCAGTCCACAAGGATTTTAAAACCGGCAGCTTCCAGATAATGACAGCTCCCGGTTACCTCGCGGGCTGCGCCGATGAACATTAATTTCATATAGCCCTCCTTTTGTACCTGTTTTTTGTATTATACCATTAATTTAGATAATAATGCAAATCATACCGCCATTACTATCGTTAATTATTTTTTGGAGGGTGTCCTGAAGTTTTATTTGACAGTCTTCTGTAAGCTGGGAGACCTTTTGCTGAATGCCGTCTTCTACGATCTGTTCAATGGATTTTCCAAAGATATTGGTATTCCATATTCCGTCTTCGCTTTCTCTTGCATTTTCTTTAATGTAAGCGATTAAATCTTCTGCCTGCTGTTCGCTTCCAACAATGGGGGCGATCTCCGTCTGGATATGGGCTTTAATTAAATTGATGGAAGGTGCTTCTGCCCGCATTTTTACTCCGTATTTATTCCCGTGCTTAATGACTTCCGGTTCATCCAGTATAATCTCGGACCGTTCCGGGGTCACGATTCCATAACCTTTGAAACGAACCTGACTCATGGCCTGATTGACCTTTTCGTATTCTGCCTTCATTTTTGCAAGCTCGCTTAGGGTTTGCATCAACTGGTATTCTCCCTCAATCGGAAGTCCTACGTAATCACTTAAAATCTGATAATAATAACTGTCATCCACATCCATGGCAACGGATACGCTGCCGTCGGCCATATTTAAGTTCTGGATCTTAATAGACCGGACGCTTTCTGTTGACCCGTCAAATAAGTCTGGTGATACGTCCTTCATGTGGGATACTTTTTTAACCATATCTTTTGCAGCCTGGATGACCTGGGCCTTCAGCCAGTGGGTTGCAGGGAGGATCTCAAGCCATTTGGGAATAAAGAAATCCATTTCCGTTACGGGGAATTCCTTTAATACCCGTTCAAGAATGTTGTTTACATCATCCTTTTTTAACTGTTCACAGTTAATGGGCAAAACCGTTACCCCATATTTCTGGCTCATATCCCTTGAGAGTGCCGCCGTTTCATCGGAATACGGCTTTGCAGAATTGAGCAGAATGATAAATGGTTTCCCTAAGTTTCTTAATTCCTGTACGGTGCGCTCTTCTGCAGCTATGTAGTTGGGACGCTTCAATTCGCCGATGGAACCGTCTGTGGTTATGACTACGCCAATGGTAGAATGGTCATTAATAACCTTTCTGGTACCGATTTCTGCTGCTTTTGTAAAAGGTATCTCGTAATCAAACCAGGGTGTCTTCACTAGCCGTTCTTCATCATTTTCAATATGGCCGGCAGCACCGTCTACCATAAAGCCTACACAGTCGATTAAGCGGACTTTTGTTTCGATTTCATCTCCCAGACGGATGATGGCCGCTTCTTTGGGGATGAATTTGGGTTCCGTGGTCATGATGGTTTTTCCTGCCGCACTCTGGGGCAGTTCGTCCCTTGTTTGAGTTTTCTGGTGTTCATCCTCCATGCCCGGCAGAACCATTAATTCCATAAAACGCTTGATAAATGTCGATTTTCCTGTTCTTACCGGCCCCACAACTCCGATGTAGATTTCTCCGTTGGTTCGGGCTTTGATATCATTGTATACGTTATAATTGTCCATAAAGATTCCCCCTTCTGTGCTGTTATACTATATGCATGGGAGAAAGGATTATTCTGAAAAAGAAAAAAATTAAAGGATGGCAAAAAAGCTTTTACACTTCTTTTGCCATCCTTAATAATTTACAATTCTTAGTAAGCCATATGATTATTCGCTTAGATATGCCTTCTTTACCGAGTCATTATTCATCAGCTCATGAGCATCGCCGCTTAAAGCAATGGCTCCTGTTTCCAAAACATAAGCGCGGTTTGCAATGGACAAAGCTTTTTTCGCATTTTGTTCTACCAGCAGAACCGTGGTTCCTGACTTATTGACCTCCTGAATGATATCAAAAATCTCATTCACATAAATCGGAGAAAGTCCCATGGAGGGCTCGTCAAGCACGATCACCTTCGGATGGCTCATAAGTGCACGTCCCATGGCCAACATCTGCTGCTCTCCGCCGCTTAGAGTTCCCGCAGGCTGGTTCTTTCTCTCCAGAAGCCTTGGGAAACGTTTGTAGATCATCTGCAGGGTTTCATCAATCTCATTTTTATCCCGTCTTGTATAAGCGCCCAGCTTTAAATTTTCATAAACGCTTAAAGCTGCAAAAACCCGCCGTCCTTCCGGTACATGAGCCATACCCATGCCCACAATTTTATCACCACGAATTTTTGTGATATCGTGGCCGTCAAACTGGATGGTACCGGAGGCCGATTTTAAAAGGCCGGTTATGGTATGAAGGGTCGTGGTCTTTCCGGCGCCGTTGGCGCCGATCAGGGCTACGATTTCACCTTCATTTACCTCAAAGGAAATATTTTTAAGCGCCTTGATGACGCCATAATAGACTTCTAAATCTTTTACTTCAAGTAATGCCATTCCTTAAGCCTCCTTATTCTCCCAGATATGCCTTGATGACTTCCGGATCATTAAGCACATCCGCCGTTTTTCCCTGGGTAAGCACCTGGCCGAAATTCAGTACGGTCAGTCTTTCACAGATGCCGGAAACAAGCTTCATATCGTGTTCAATGAGCAGAATGGTCATATCAAAATTATCCCGTACAAAGCGTATGGTATCCATAAGCTCTGTGGTTTCGTTGGGATTCATACCGGCTGCCGGTTCATCCAGAAGCAAAAGCTTAGGACCTGTGGCAAGGGCACGGGCGATCTCCAGCTTCCTCTGCTTTCCATATGGAAGGTTGGAAGCGAGGATATCCTTTTCCTCATCAAGGCCAAATACTTTTAAAAGCTCTATAGCCCGCTCATCCATTTCCTTTTCCACTTTAAAATACTTAGGTAGGCGGAGAATTCCTGTAACCGTCCCATAGGAATAAGCGTTGTGAAGACCGGTTTTTACATTATCAAGAACAGTTAATTCCTTAAACAGACGGATATTCTGAAAGGTCCTAGCGATTCCGGCCCTGTTAATATCCACTGTTTTTTTCCCTGTTATGTTCTCTCCATCCAATAAAATGGTACCTGTATTGGGTTTATATACACCGGTTAAAAGGTTAAAAATTGTGGTTTTACCGGCACCGTTTGGGCCGATCAGACCATAAAGCTGTCCTTTTTCAATGGTGATGCTGAAATTATCTACGGCGCGCAATCCGCCAAAGGATATTCCAAGATTATCGATTTCCAGTAAAGCCATGGTTATGCCCTCTCCTTCTCTGCCCTGTTCTTATGGAAATACCGTTTCCTTAAATCAATTAATTTAGGACTCCAGTTAAAAATCATCATGACAATCAGGATGATGGCGTAAATCAGCATCCGGTAGGTATTTAAGCCTCTCAAAAGCTCCGGAAGCAGAGTCAGAAGAACTGCAGCGATCATGGAACCACGGATATTTCCGATTCCGCCGAGAACTACAAATACAAGAATCATAATGGACTGGTTATAGCCAAAATTCTTCTGTGTTGCAGTAAGTGCGGAAAGGTTATGGGAATACAGAACACCGGCCACGCCTGCTAAGGCAGCGGAAATGGTGAAGGCCATTAATTTGTATTTTGTTATATTGATACCAATGGACTCCGCCGCAATGCGGTTGTCTCGTACAGACATAATGGCCCGTCCGGATCTGGAGTGAATTAAATTCAGAACAATTACCAGTGTGATCAATATAAGGATAACACCAATGGTAAATGTGGAGTTTTTAGGCGTTCCCGTAATTCCCTGGGCACCGTTTATGATCACTGTCCCCTCTTTTGCCATATTGAGAGCCATCGCGTTTTTTGTGGAAAAATGAAGCCCGCTAGCATCTTTTCCAATATAAACCACGCTTATCACATTCTTAATGATTTCTCCAAATGCCAGGGTAACAATGGCTAAATAATCGCCCCGAAGCCTTAAAACAGGAATTCCAACCACAATGCCAGCCAGTGCCGCAAAGAACGCTCCAATTAAAATAGCGAAAAAGAAACGGATTCCCGCATTGGGGATGGCATCTAGCATGGAAATGGAAAACAAGGCGCTGGAAAAGGCTCCCACACACATGAAACCTGCGTGACCCAGACTTAGTTCCCCAAGGATGCCTACGGTTAAGTTTAAGGATATTGCCATAATGGTATAAATGCAAATGGGTACCAAGAGGCCCTTCATTAAGTTGCTTACCTGGCCTGCATTTACCAGAAGCTGTACAATTATATAGGCAGCAATCACAATCCCATAGGTTATTATATTGCTTTTTAATGTCTTATTCAGACGGAAATTTATCTTCATACTTTTTTCCATATCGTCCACCTATACTTTCTCGTTGATCTTCTTGCCAAGGATTCCGGTTGGTTTTACAAGAAGAACGACAATCAGGACTCCAAATACGATGGCATCGGAAAGCTGGGAAGAAATATAAGCCTTGCTTAAGTTTTCAATCACGCCCAATAAAAGTCCGCCGATAAACGCTCCAGGAATGGAGCCAATCCCGCCAAATACGGCAGCCACGAATGCCTTAATGCCTGGCATGGAGCCGGTATAGGGGGTAAGGGTCGGATAGGCGGAACAAAGAAGGGCACCTGCCACAGCAGCCAGGGCAGAGCCGATAGCAAAAGTAAGGGCAATGGTTCCGTCCACGTTAATTCCCATGAGCTGGGCGGCTCCTTTATCTTCCGATACGGCAAGCATGGCCTGTCCTGCTCTTGTTTTTTTGATAAACATCGTCAGACCGATCATAATGATGATACAGCTGATGATCGTAACAATGGTCTCACCGGAAATAATCAGTTTTCCCTGTAAAAGCTTAAGAGCCGGAACTGTTACGACAGAAGTAAAGGACTTCGGATTAGAACCAAAAACGAGCAGTGCGATGTTTTGGAGCAGGTAGCTCACACCGATTGCCGTGATCAGAACCGCAAGAGGGCTTGCCATACGGAGAGGACGGTAAGCGACCCCCTCAATGACAACGCCAAGTACCGTGCATAGGATCACTGCAAGAAGTATGCCGGCAACAGGGCCAAGGCCCATTGTGCTGACAACTGTGAACACCACGTATCCTCCGATCATAATTACATCGCCATGAGCAAAATTAAGCATCTTGGCAATGCCATATACCATGGTATACCCCAAGGCAATGATCGCATAAACACTGCCCAGACTTAGGCCATTAATAAAATAGGATATGAAACTCATCATACCATCGCACCTCATTCGTTGTTTATTTTAAAAGAAGAGAGTCGTCCTCTGGACGACCCTCTATTGGGTCATTTACCAAATGAATGAAATTCAGTAATTACATCGCTGTGTAAACACCATTTACGATCTTAACAGCTTTTGGTGCCTTATCCGGTTCTCCGTCTTTGGACCATTTCATGTTCTCGCCTGTTAAGCCGTTTACGGAAATTTCTGTCATAGATGTCTTTAAAGCATCGCAGATTGCAGAAGCATCCATGTCTGCTGTAATCGCAGCCTTTTCAGCAGCAGCCTTAATGGCGTATACTGCATCATAACCATCGGCAGCAAACTGGTTTGGTGTTTCGCCGTATTTCTCTTTGAATGTAGTAACAAACTTCTGGGTCAGTTCATCCTTTGCATCAGCAGCAAATGGTGTCAGAAGCATGACGTTTTCAGCTAAGGAAGTATCAAAGTTTTCTACGGTTAAAAGTCCGTCAAGTCCGTCACAGCCAAAGAACTGTGGCTCATATCCCATCTGCTTTGCCTGTGCAAGGATTAAGGCAGCCTGGGAATAGTAGATCGGAAGGAATACAAGCTCAGCGCCTGAATCCTGTGCCTTCTGAAGCTGTACGGAGAAGTTGGTATTGTTGTCTGCGGTAAATGCCTCATCAGACACAATTTCAATTCCCTGATTTGCTGCTTCAGAGAGGAATTTATCATGGATACCAGATGAATAAACATCGGAACTGTCATAAATAATAGCGACCTTGGTAGCCAGCTTGTTCTCACCAATGTACTGTGCGGAAGCTGCTCCCTGGTTTGGATCGGAGAAGCATACACGGAACTGGTTTTCAAATTTTGCGCAGTCTACGGCTGAACCGGAAGGAGTGAGCTGGAATATGTTATCGTTACTGGATTCCGCACCTACTGCGATACAGGGAGCGGAGGTAACAGTACCAACTAACATTTGCATACCCCAATCCTTTAAGGTATTGTACGCATTTACTGCTTTTTCCGTATCGTTTTCATCATCCTGGAAGTTGTAAACAATCTGAGCGCCATTGATTCCGCCATCTGCGTTAATTTCTTCAATGGCTAATTCCGCACCGCGCATAACAGCCTGTCCGTAAATCGCTGTGCTTCCAGTGATCGGTCCGATACCGCCGATTTTAAAAGAACCTTCTCCAGAAGCAGCTGCTCCCGAGGATTCTCCTGATGCCGCTTTTTCCCCTGCGGCGGTGGTTTCTGAAGTTTTGCCGCTTCCGCAGGCAGTTAAAGATGCAGCCAAAGCAATTGCCATGGCAAGGCTCAGTAACTTTTTCATAGATTTTTTCATAATCCATTCCTCCTCATAAAACGTTTTATATATACGGTTCCATTAGTAATATTTACTTGATAGAGGCAGATAATACACACCGGAATCAAGCAAATCACCTGTTCAATAAGCCAGGGGCGGATCGAACTTCGTTGACGTATACATAGTCTTTATAATAAATTGGCTTTTTAAAAAAGTCAACTGGTTTTAATTTAATTATAAAAAAATCCACATATTTCCTTTTTCCGGCCTGCAAATGAGAAATGTTTCTTTCTTAATCCCAGGGCAGATCAGAACTTTCAATGGTCTTATCCCTAAGCATTAAATCCTTGACAGCTTCAGAGGCTGGTTTGTTGTTAAATAAAACTGCATTTACCTGCTCCACAATCGGCATGGAAACGCCGTATTTTTCCGACAGAGCCAGAGCGGCTTTGGCAGAATAAATGCCTTCTACCACCATCTTCACTTCTTTTGTTGCTTCATCCATAGTCTTACCCTGACCGATCAGAATTCCGGCTCTCCGGTTCCTGCTGTGCATACTTGCACAGGTCACGATCAGATCTCCGATTCCGGATAATCCGCAAAATGTCTGAAATTTACCGCCCATTTCCGTACCCAGCCTGGATATCTCGGCAATGCCCCTTGTGATCAGAGCGGCTTTTGTGTTATCACCATAGCCGAGTCCGTCTGCGATACCGGCAGCAAGAGCAATGACATTTTTGATGGAGGATCCAAGCTCGATTCCCAGGATGTCAGGGCTTGTGTAGACCCGGAAAACCTCACTCATAAAAATTCCCTGAATGAATTCCGCTGTCTTTCTGGTACGGGCACCTGCCACGCAGGTGGTGGGGAGATTTTTGCTCACCTCTTCCGCATGGCTGGGACCGGAAAGGACTGCCACATCTGCCATGGGAAGCTCTTCTTCCAATATTTCGGAGAGAGTCATAAGAGAAGCTTCTTCAATTCCTTTTGCAACGTTGACCACTACCTGACCATATCTGCAAAATGGATTCATCTTTCTTGCCGTTGAACGGACATAAACAGAAGGAACTGCAGTTACAAGAAGATCCCTCCCTGTCATGGCTTCTTCTAAGTCTTCTGTAAAAGCCATGTCTCCGGCAAGCACCAGATCCGGAAGGGTATGATGCCTGTGAGTCGATCTCATCTCCGAAATTTCTTCGGGAAGAGCCGACCAGACAGTTACCTCATGCCCATTATTATATAGAAGAGCCGCAAGCGCAATTCCCCAGCTCCCAGATCCGATTACTCCGATTTTAGCCATTTTCTTCACCTCATTTTATTTTTTTCCTGATTTAAAGGAAATTTTATTCTCTCTGCCACGGACAAGACGTCCGATATTTGCCCGGTGGCGCCAGAATGCCTGACCGCTTATCAGTGCTGTCACTATGTAGAACTCCGGCAATAATCTTTGATCAAGACCATATGCGCCAATCCTTCCAAATATGAACAGCCATACGAAAAAGATTGTGGCAACCACCAGAGAACCCAAAGATACATATCTTGTAACAGCAACGATCAAAACAAATGCCACCAGACATAAAAGCATCATTCTTAAATCAGTAGCTACGATCAGCCCGGCCGTGGCAGCAATGCCCTTGCCGCCTTTGAAATTAAGATAGAACGGGTAATTATGGCCCAGGATAACGCCAAAGCCCGTATACAATATCAGAAGATAAACCATCTCCGGCTGGGACCGGAACAGAACCCGGATCATCAGGCAAGGAAGCAATGACTTTAAGAAATCGCCTAAAAAGACCACTGCTCCAGCCTTTGCCCCCATAACCCTTAAGGCGTTGGTCGTGCCTGAATTACCGCTTCCGTAATTGCGGATGTCAATTTTATGAGCCTTACCGTAAAAATAACCGGACTGTAAGAGTCCAAATAAATAACCAGCAAAAAGACAGATGATTCGTTCCATACTATTGCTCCTTTCCGCTCCTTTCTCTATATATAAACTTTAGAGAGGTTCCTTTGAAACCGAATGCATCCCGGATCCTATTTTCCAGGTATCTAGTATAAGAAAAGTGAGTCAATTCCTTGTCATTTACAAAGATTACAAACGTCGGAGGCTTTACGGCAACCTGAGTGATATAATAGAGTCTTAATCGTTTGCCCTTATCAGACGGAGGCTGCTGAAGCGCTACGGCTTCTGTCATAATTTCATTTAAAACTCCGGTAGCTACCCGAAGGGTCTGGTTCTCCCGTACCATGTCAATCACCTCGAACAGCTTATTCATCCTTTGTCCGGTTTTTGCAGAAATAAATACGTACTCTGCATAAGGCATAAAGGACAGAGTATTCTTAATCTTATTTGTATATTCATAGATGGTCTTATCATTCTTTTCAATGGCATCCCATTTGTTGACTGCAACAACAATGCCCTTTCCACGTTCATGGGCAATACCCGCAATTTTAGCGTCCTGTTCGGTTACGCCTTCTTCTGCGTCAATGACCACTACCACCACATCGGCCCGTTCAACTGCCGTAACGGTACGGATGATGCTGTAGCGCTCCAGCTCCTCTTTAATCTTACTCTTCCGTCTTAAACCTGCCGTATCAATGAACACATACTCCGTGCCATTATGAACGATCTCCGTGTCCACCGCATCCCTGGTAGTGCCTGCAATATTGGAAACAATGACCCGGTTTTCTCCTAAGAGCTGATTTATAATAGAAGATTTTCCTACGTTTGGCTTTCCTACAATTGCTATTCTTGGCCTGTCATCCTCTTCTTCCTCCGTATCAAAGGAACCGAAATGCTTTGCAACCTCATCAAGAAGTTCTCCAAGACCCAGTCTGGAAGCAGCAGAAACAGGGACCGGATCCCCGATTCCCAGGTTATAGAACTCATATACATCATTCCCAAACTTCTGGAAGCTGTCTACCTTGTTGACAGCAAGGACGATGGGCTTTTTGGATTTCCGAAGCATGTCAGCGACCTTGGAATCCGAATCCACAAGTCCCTGACGAACATCCACGATAAAGATGATAACATCTGCGGTGGCAATGGCAATCTCCGCCTGCTCCCTCATCTGGGACAGGATAACGTCGCTGCTGTCCGGTTCAATCCCTCCTGTATCAATCAGGGTAAAATTCATATCCAGCCAGGTACAGTCTGCATAGATCCGGTCCCTGGTAACGCCTGGTGTGTCCTTTACAATAGAAATGGTATCACCGGCTAAAACATTAAACAACGTAGACTTTCCCACATTGGGGCGGCCTACGATGGCAACTATTGGTTTACTCATATGTTATTTCCTTTCTTCTTGTCGTCCATGCTTTCCGGACAAAAAGGTATACCCGCAGGGTACTTCTCTATTCGTCCATGCCTTTTGAGCTTAAGGGTATGCCCGCAAGGCTATTTAGTTCATATGCTTCATAAGAAGCTTCACTCTCTTCTACCGGCTCAAGTACTGCCTGTACAAAATCCTGACCGCTTGATTTTACAATATCTACCTGTACTTGTAAAGCATTTTGTACATCTTGACGGGTCAGGTCATCAAGAAATACCTCTTCTCCGCTTCGGAACATGCATTCCGGAAGCAATAACCGCCTGCCCAGTGCCTGTCCTTTAAGCTGGCCGATTAAATCCTGGCCGGTAATTAAGCCTGCCACTGTGATTTGCTCGCCGAAAAAGACATTGGTAATCGGATAAACGTGAATGACACGCCCGGGGAATTTTTCCTGTACCATTTTTGAATGTCTTACAATATAAGGAGCAGCGAGTGTGCCTGTTGCGATTGAGATTTCTTCAGACTTGTGGTCATCCTTCATGGTTTCTAAAGCGGCCACAATCTCTTCTTCCAAAAGCCGCAGCATGCCTACGCCGTTTTCCAGCTGAATATATCCGTCGTAATTGTTCTCTTCCGGAAAGGGCAGCCCCGCCAGGATATAAAGCTCGTCGCTGGCATGAATGAAATGGTTTCCGTGGGTTTTATAAAGCTTTTTCTGCCATCGCCCGATGATTTCCACGATCTCTTTTGCATCCTCGGCCGTAAACGGCTGTAAGGGATATAAACCTTCCCGGTATTTTGACATTCCAACAGGAACTGCTGAAACGCTCTCCATATATGGAAGGTATTTTGATAAATCCTCTATGGTCCTCTCCAGTTCCTTTCCGTCATTGACGCCCTTGCACAGCACGATCTGTCCATTCATGGGGATCTCAGCCTCATACAGCCTCTGAATCTTATCCAGAGCTTCGCCTGCAAACCGGTTGTGTAGCATCTCACACCTTAAGGCGGGATTGGTGGTATGGACGGAAATGTTGATCGGTGCCAGCTTAAACTTAATGATACGGTCAATATCATGATCGCTCATGTTGGTCAGCGTCACGTAGTTTCCCTGTAAAAAGGAAAGCCTGGAATCGTCATCCTTAAAGTACAGGGTTTCTCTCATTCCAGGAGGCATCTGGTCAATAAAGCAGAAAATGCATTTATTCCGGCAGGATCTGTACTCGCTCATCAGCCCATTTTCAAAGGTGATCCCCAGATCCTCGTATTGATTTTCTATTTCCAGTTCCCATTCTTCCCCATTCATCTTTTTCACAGCCATTAGAATGGACTCGCTGTTAATATAATACTCATAATCAAAAATGTCTTCCAGTTCATGGCCATCTATGGACAGGACTGTATCCCCTGGCTCAAGTTCCAGCTGATCCGCAATGGAGTCGGGATCAACTTCTTTTATGATATGTCCTCTTTTGCTCATTATAATTTTACCTTTCTGTAGCTTCCAATATATCATAACAAGATTGTTACTCTTTGTAAAGGAAGCCTTTTTTGTTTTTTTCCTGGAAATACTGCCAAGGCTATTGACGCATTCTGTCAATCAATGGTATAAAAGGGTGTAAGATTAAAAGCAGGCAGTCTTACGACTGGCTGTTGATTTATTATGGAGGAATCTTTGTCATGGCAAATGATTATGTATTTAACGACCAGCTACCTGTTGCTTCCTTAAAGATTGCAGCACTGGAAAGCTGCCGGGAACTGGCCGGGAAAGTAAACGACCACATCGTAGGTTTCCGCAGAAATGATATCCAGGAGCTTATACGCCGAAAAGCCGATCTTCACTATCGCGGATATGATGTGGACTCTTATCTTCTAAAATGCGAATGCCCGCGTTTTGGAAGCGGAGAAGCAAAAGGCATTATCAGGGAATCTGTCCGGGGCACGGACGTATTTGTGATGGCAGACGTCACCAATAACAGCTTAACCTATACGGTCAATGGTTATACCAACCATATGTCTCCTGATGATCATTTTCAGGATTTAAAAAGGATCATCGGTGCATGCAGCGCAACGGCTCACAGAGTTAGTGTTATAATGCCGTTTTTATATGAAAGCCGCCAGCATAAGAGAACCAAAAGGGAATCTTTAGACTGTGCCATGGCTTTGGAAGAGCTGGTTCATATGGGAGTAAGCAACATCATTACCTTTGACGCCCACGATCCCAGGGTCCAGAATGCCATCCCGTTAAACGGATTTGATAATTTCATGCCTACTTACCAGTTTGTCAAGGCAGTATTGAGGAAGTGTCCGGATTTAAAGATTGACAAAGAACATTTGATGGTAATCAGCCCGGATGAGGGTGCCATGGACCGTGCCGTATACCTGGCAAACAACTTAAGCGTGGACATGGGTATGTTTTATAAAAGACGTGATTACTCCAAAGTGGTTGATGGACGAAACCCCATTGTTGCCCATGAATTCTTAGGTGCCTCCGTAGAAGGCAAGACAGTGCTGATCGTAGACGATATGATCTCCTCCGGGGAAAGCATGCTGGATACGGCAAAGGAATTAAAAGAACGGAAAGCAGATAAAGTAATCGTTTGTTGTACGTTTGGTCTGTTCACCAACGGACTTGCTAAATTTGACGAATATTACAGCCGGGGCTACATTGACTGTGTCGTTACAACAAATTTAAATTACCGTCCCAAGGAATTGCTGGAAAGGGAATGGTATGTGGAGGCAGACATCAGTAAATACATTGCGGCAATTGTGAATTCCTTAAATCATGATGTGCCCATTAGTACTGCCCTTTCTTCTACAGAAAAGATTCAGAATTTGTTAAAAAAATATCGGGCATAAGATATACCTTACTCCTGCAAACGCAGGAGGGTGTAGGGTTCCTCTTCGTTTTAACAAAAAAGTGAGATGCTGCTCTTTTGCAGCATCTCACTTTTTTTGAACTTATAAATGATAAAAAATCAAGCGTATGATTAACCGTTGTTTTTCTCAGCAAGCCCTAAAAATGCCGCCAGATTCCCTCTCTCATTGCCGGTCGTCCGATGAGAAAATAAGAGATCTGAATTACAATGGGTACAGATATCCGTAATCTGGATGTTCTCCTGCTTTATCCCTGCTTCCAGCAGCACAATTTCATTCGCCCGCCAAAGATCAAGCATATATTTACCATCTTTTTTTTCAGTTAATATATCGCCCCAATGCTTCTTATCAAACCCTTTCATAAACTCCTGGGCTACTTCGCTTCCTACCTCGTAACATTCCTTGCAAATGCTGGGACCGATGCAGGCGATTACATCCTCTGCCTTTGTTTCAAAGGCTTCTTCCATTTTTTTAATCGTAACTTCTCCCATGCGCTTTACAGTTCCCCTCCAGCCGGAATGGCTGAGACCGATGGCCTGATGGATTGGATCTAGAAAATAAAGGGGCACGCAATCTGCATAAAAGGTGACCAGGGTAATTCCAGGAATATTGGTGATCAATCCATCCACATCTTCATAATCCCGTTCCTTTACAATCCCTTTCCCCGCATCCTCTTTCGTTACCAGCTTAACATTCGTGGTATGGGTCTGATAGGACAAAACCATCCGCTCTGTATCAACCCCCAGGGCCTTTCCCATCCTGCGGTAGTTTTCCATTACATGCAGCCGATTATCACCCCGGGTAAATGTAAAATTCATAGTAGCATACTTTCCCTGGCTGACGCCTCCCAGTTTTGTTGAAAATCCCTGCTTCACCAACCCTGTTTTTTCTAAAATAGGAAAGGACAAATAAGGTACCTGTTCCACTGTCTTATAATCCATTCCTATATCACTTGTTTTACGCTTCCACATATTTTTAATCACACCTTTGTTTAAAATGCGTCTTTAATCAGCCGGATTTCCTGTCCCAGAATTGCCACCACATCAAACCGGCAGGGAATGTCTTCTCCCAAATGGCACCGGTACAAATATCTCCTGGCAGCATCCCTGATTTTCTTCTGCTTCGAAAAATGGACAGCTTCCGCCGGATCTCCTTTTTCTAAGTTCCGCCGGTACTTTACCTCTATAAAGACGAGTTCCCTTCCATCCTTTGCGATGATATCAATTTCTCCCTTACGGTCTCCAAAATTTCGTTCTAATATAACATATCCTTTACTTTCCAGATATGCTGCGGCCGTATCTTCAAATTCGCTTCCAATCTCCCGATTGTTCCTCAAAGACAACCTCCCACAAAGTTCTTAATAAAGCTGCGTCTGTGAATGGGACAGGGGCCAAACTCCTTTAGGGCGTTAATATGAGCTGCCGTTCCATACCCCTTATGCTTTGCAAAACCATATTCCGGAAACAATTTGTCATATTCCTCCATCATATGATCCCTGGTCACTTTTGCCATAATGCTTGCAGCGGCAATTGAAACACTCTTTGCATCTCCCTTGACGATAGGAACCTGGGAAAGGGTAATTCCCGGGATCGTAACCGCATCATTTAAAAGGACTTCCGGTTCTGCTCCCAATTCGCTTATGGCAAGCCTCATCGCTTCATAGGTAGCCTGCAGGATATTTATTTCATCGATCCTGTCTGCTCCAACCACTCCCACTGCAAATGCGGAGGCTTTTTCCTGGATTTCTTCAAAAAGGGCTTCCCGCCGTTTCTCTGACAGCTTTTTTGAATCATTTAAAAAAAGGATTTCGCAAGCCCTGGGCAGGATTACCGCACCGGCTACCACCGGCCCGGCCAGAGGTCCACGTCCGGCCTCATCGATTCCACAGACCAGGATATGATCCTCATACTGACGTTCAAACTCTTTCATCTTCTCCAGGCGCTCCTGTTCCGCCTGAAGCTTTTCTTCCGTTAATTTTCTCATTTCATTAAGCTCCCATTTTATGATTGAAAAACAGGGCCTTGCTCTTTTTCCAAAAAGCAAAACCCTATCATTTAATTCTTGTTATTGCGCAGGAAGTTCCAGAGTCATCCGACCAAGCTTTCCGCTTCTGAAATCATCAATTAATAGATTCGAAGCCTTTACCAGGTCCAGTTCTCCGCCTTTTGCAAGACAGGCCTTAGCCTTTGCCACCTGCATTAATGCCTCAAGGGCATCTTCGGTTTCTATTCCATATTTTTCAGAAAGAACTCTGGGATATTTTTCATTCAGGAAACGGATGAGCTCCATTGCCAGTTCATCCTTATTCAGTATCTCATCATTGACGGAACCAATGAGGGCAAGACGGATTCCCACCTGCTGATCCTCAAATTTCGGCCATAAAATACCGGGGGTATCAAGAAGCTCTAAGCTCTTATTAAGCCTGATCCATTGATTCCCTTTTGTCACTCCTGGTCTATTTCCTGTTTTTGTACATGCTTTTCCTGCAAAGGAGTTGATAAAGGTGGATTTTCCTACATTAGGAATACCTACCACCATGGCTCTCACCGGGCGGTTTAAAATTCCTCTTCTGCGGTCACGTTCTATTTTCTCTTTGCAAGCTTCCTGAACAACACCGTTAATCTGCTTTAACCCTGCACCGCTCTTGGAATTTACCTTAACAACGTGGCAGCCCTGAGCCACAAAATAAGTCTCCCAGGCACTGTTGCAGCGTTCATCCGCAAGATCGGATTTATTAAGCAGAACGATACGTGCCTTTCCGGCTCCTAATTCATCAATATCAGGATTCCGGCTGCTTAAGGGCACTCTCGCGTCCACCAGTTCTATTATCAAATCAATTAATTTGATATCTTCCTTCATAGCCCTTTTGGCTTTGGTCATATGACCTGGATACCATTGTATATTCATAACATTCCTCTACTTTGAACGAATTAGTTCCATTTTTATAAAAGGCATCATCCGGAACCAAACCTTTCCCTGAATCTGGCCTCTGCTTACATTTCCGATATTGGCAAAACGACTGTCCTCGCTGCTGTCTCTGTTATCACCCAGCAGAAAATATTCATCACTCCCAAGCTTGACCGGCTTTTCCGCAAGTCCGGCAAGGGAGATCCGGCCAGGACCGGACGGTTCTTTTAGCTTTTCGCCGTCAATCAAGATTTCATCGTTTTTTATCTGCACAGTTTCCCCTGGCAGGCCGATGACTCTTTTTACATTCATTTTCTGATCTTCTCTTTGAAATACCACCACATCAAACCGATCCGGGTTTCCAAAATCATAAGCCAGCCGGTCCATCAAAACCACATCATCCGAAGCGAGAAGAGGAAGCATGGAATGCCCTGCAATCACAATCTGTGTTCCATAAGCATAGACCAGAAACCATGCTAAGGCAATCACTACTACAATATCGACAATCCAATTGACTATTTGCCGGAGCTTATTATTATCTTCACTGCGATAAAAATCCATGTGTGAAACCCCCCATCTATTATAAGGAAGTTCGCTTCGCTTACCTTCATTAAGTGACTTATGTCAAGAAAGGGACAATTTGCATTGTCCCCCTCACCTGATCCGGAATTATTTAACTGATTCTTTAACCTTAGCAGCTTTACCTACTCTGTCTCTTAAGTAGTAAAGTTTTGCTCTTCTTACTTTACCTCTTCTAACAACTTCAATGTTGTCTACAGAAGGGGAATGTAATGGCCAAGTCTTCTCAACGCCAATGCCGTTAGAATTCTTTCTTACGGTAAATGTTTCTCTAGCGCCGCCGTTCTGTCTTTTAATAACGGTTCCTTCAAAAATCTGGATTCTTTCGCGGGCACCCTCTTTGATCTTGTTGTATACCTTAACGGTATCGCCAACGTTGAACTGAGGAACTTCCTGCTTTAACTGTGCTGCTTCAATATTCTTAATAATTTCGTTCATTGTGTGAACCTCCTTGATATTATTTGATGTTCTTAATACTTCATTTTAAAATCCGTAACAGAGGACCATCGCCTTTTCATCACAACGTTTTACATTTTATCATAAAGAAACTTGGATTGCAAGTCCTTTACTTACTCATTTTCAAGCTTTTTTAAATATTCTGCTTCTTTTTTAGACAGGCTGGCATCCGCCAAAAGATCCGGCCTGCGTTCCAGGGTCCGTTTAATGGATTGTTCCCTTCGCCAAGTTTCGATATTTTTATGATGACCGGATAAAAGGATATCAGGAACCCTAAGTCCCCTGTACTCTTCCGGCCTGGTATACTGAGGGTATTCCAGCAGATTGTCGTGGAAGGATTCAAATTCTGCAGAGGTATCGTTATTTAAGACCCCTGGGATCAGCCGGGAGATGCAGTCAATCATGACCATGGCAGGAAGCTCGCCTCCTGTCAGCACATAGTCACCGATAGAAAGATAATCCGTGGCAATCAGTTCCAAAGCTCTCTCATCAATTCCTTCATAATGACCGCATAGGAAAACGAGATCTTCTTCCTGTGCCAGTTCCTCCGCAATTTTCTGGTTAAAAACCCTCCCTTGGGGAGTCATATAGATTACCCTTGGTTTTTTCCCGATTTTCCCACACAAATCATCATAGGCTTCACAGATAGGCATAGGCTGCATGACCATTCCGGCTCCGCCCCCATAAGGATAATCATCCACATGGCGATGCTTGTCCGTTGAATATTCCCGGATATCAATGGCTTCTATAGAGAGCAGGCCCTTTTCCGCCGCTCTCCCGATAATACTGGTGTGGAGGCCGTTTAGGACCATCTCAGGAAAAAGGGTTAATATGTGATAATTCATTGTCTATTTCCACTCCTCTATTTTAATCCAGAAGCCCGTCCATGATGTGAACCGTAACAATTCCTTCTGTTAAATCCACATTTAATACGCATTCCTTGATTGCCGGAAACAGGACTTCCTTCCCTTCTGCCGTCTTTACTTCATAGACATCATTGGCTCCGGTCTTAATCACATCGGTCAGGGTTCCAAACTCTTCTCCATTATCAGTGATTACACGAAGTCCAATTAAATCAACGATGAAATTTTCATCCGGTCCAAGTTCTACAGCCTGGTCCCTGGTTATGAGCAGATCTTTTCCTTTATATTTTTCAATATCATCAATAGAATCAAATCCTTTGAACTTAAGGATTACCATATTCTTAAAAAACTTTACTCCCTGGATTTCCAGATCCATATGCTCCCGACCGTTATCCAGAATTACATTCTTTAAACTTTTAAAACGATTTACGTCATCTGTGGTTGGATAAACCTTTACTTCTCCTCTCACCCCGTGGGTGGATGAAATTACGCCAACTCTTAACAAATTATCCATCTGTCTCTCCATATTATGCAAAGGGAATCCGATTCGCTTTGCTCATTGAACCATGTCAAAGAAACCGGATATCACTATCCGGCTTGTTCTTAAGCATTTGCACAAAGAAAATGATACCAAAAGGACCGTCGTCCCGACAGGCCGGCGGTCTTTTACGATTACTGGATTTCTACAGTAACCTTTTTGTCTTCTTTGGAAGCTGCTGCTTTTACAACAGAACGGATAGCTTTTGCAATCCTGCCCTGCTTGCCAATTACCTTACCCATGTCAGAAGGTGCAACCGTAAGTTCAAGGATTATCTCATCGTCCTTTACGGTTTCAGTAACAACAACCTGATCCGGGTTATCAACCAGTGCTCTTGCAATTACTTCTACTAATTCCTTCATATGCTTCACCTCTCACTACTGGATACCGGCGATCTTTAAAAGCTTGCTTACAACTTCGGTTGGCTGAGCACCTGCAGTTAACCACTTCTTTGCGTTCTCTTCGTTAAACTTGATTACGCTTGGTTCTGTGGTAGGATCATAGTAACCAACCTCTTCGATGAATCTGCCATCTCTTGGAGATCTGGAATCTGCAACTACAATTCTATAGAAAGGAGCCTTTTTCTGACCCATTCTTTTTAATCTCATTTTTACTGCCATTTTGAAATTCACCTCCTTAAATCTTGGATTCTAAAACTAATTTATAGCGAACGCAGAAAATCTGCTTTGCTAACGTAAAAGAGTAATTAAAACGGTAACTTCATCTTGCCGAACAAACCGCCATGACGCTTACCGCCGCCCATCATGCCGGGAAGCTGCTTCATCATCTTCTTCATCTGATCAAACTGCTTGACTATGCGGTTTACTTCGGTGATATCCACTCCCGCACCCTTTGCTACACGCTGCTTTCTGGAAGCATTTTTCATGAGCTCCGGATTCAATCGTTCTTTGTTGCTCATGGAAAGGATGATCGCTTCTACCCGGTCCATGGCTTTTTCATCAAAGTCCATGTCCTTCATCTGGCCCATGCCTGGCATCATGCTTAATATGCTTGCCATGCCGCCCATTTTCTTTACCTGGTTCATTTGGTCTAAAAAGTCATTGTAATCAAATTCCGCCTTGCGGAGCTTTTGGGACAACTCTTTTGCTTTCTCTTCGTCAACCTGGCTTTCGGCCTTTTCAATAAGGGAAAGGATATCGCCCATACCAAGGATTCTGGAAGCCATACGGTCCGGATAAAACTGTTCCAAATCGGAAAGCTTTTCTCCCATACCTACATAAAGAACCGGTTTTCCAGTTACTGCACGGATTGAGAGGGCGGCTCCGCCCCTGGTATCACCGTCCAGCTTGGTAATGATAACGCCGTCAATGCCGATTTTGTCGTTGAACATTCCTGCTACATTTACCGCATCTTGTCCTGTCATGGCATCGACTACCAGTATTGTCTGATGAACATCTACCGCATCTTTAATTTCGATCAGCTCGCTCATCATGTCTTCATCAATGTGAAGACGGCCCGCCGTATCCAAAATGATCACATTCTGATCATTCTTTGCCGCATAAGCAACAGCGGCTTTTGCAATATCTGCCGGTTTATGATTTTCTCCCATGGAGAAAACGGGAACGCCCTGCTTTTCCCCATTGATCTGCAGCTGCTTGATAGCAGCCGGACGATAAACGTCACAGGCAACGAGAAGCGGCTTCCTGCCTTTTGCCTTAAGCTTACCGGCAATCTTGGCAGTGGTTGTCGTTTTACCGGCACCTTGAAGACCGGCCATCATGATGATGGTCATATCGCTGGCAGGCTTTAACGAAATCTCAGTTGTTTCCGATCCCATCAGCTTTACCAGCTCTTCATTTACAATCTTTATTACCATCTGTCCGGGAGTCAGACTGTTCTGGACATCCTGTCCGATTGCCCGCTCCTGTACAGCACTTATAAACTGTTTAACAACCTTAAAACTTACATCGGCTTCCAGTAAAGCCATCTTCACTTCTTTAAGGGCTGTTTTCACATCGGCTTCGGACAAGCGTCCTTTGCCTCTTAAATTCTTAAATACATTCTGTAATTTATCGGATAAGCTCTCAAAAGCCATCTAACGCCCTCCTAATGAGCTTCCAGCTCGATGATTTCGCCCGATATCTCCTCAATGCGATGGATCAGATTCATATCTGAACTGCCGGCAAACTCCTTTGTCAGACTCTGGATTTCTCTGGCCAGTTTTTTTGTCTGCTCAAACTTTTTTACCAAATGAAGTTTTTCTTCATAATCTTCCAGAATCTTATTACACCGTTTAATGAGGTCATGGACACCTTGACGGCTGATTCCCTGTTCTTCTGCAATCTCACTTAAAGAAAGGTCGTAAAAAACCACATCTTCGTAGATATGCCTTTGATGCTCTGTTAAAAGAGCGCCGTAGAAATCATATAACAAGCCCTGTCTTGCAATCCTCTCCATATCATCACCTGGGATATCATACAATATTTTTTATATGGTGTCAAGTGTTTTTTCTTTACACCCCTGTTTTATTTTAAATATATTTTTCTAAGGGAATCGGTCTTTCAAGAAACTTCTTCATAAAATAATAAAGTTTCCTGCTGTGTACGATATAACTGCCATGCCCTTCTCCGGGAAGGATTTTTAGACAGCTGCCTTTGATTTTTGAGGCAAGATAACGGGTGTGGGATTCACGGACCATATCTCGTTCTCCAGCCAAAATAAGGACCGGAACCGGAATGCTCTCCAGCTCTTTGACCGTTATATGAGGTTCTCGGAGTATCATCAAAAGTTTTGGATCGTGGTTTATGGCTTCCTGCAAAGCGAAGAATTTAAGCCAATGCCATTTTAAACCCTGAGGATAAGCATTGGCACCGCAAAACACCATCTTTGAAAAAACCTCTGGATAACGGACGGCGGCCAGAATCCCAATGATTCCGCCGTCACTGAATCCGCAGTAACAGGGTTTTTCAAGTTTCAGCTTCCTGACAAATTCTGCCACGTCTTCCGCCATCACCTCATATCCCAGCATTTTCACTCTGGAACTTTTTCCATGACCTCTGGAATCCAGGGCGTATACAGTATAATCTTCACTTAAAAGCTCCGCTGTCTCATTAAAAATACTGTGATCCTCTCCATTCCCATGGACAAGAAGAATAGCCGGGCCGCTTCCTGATACCTCATAGTATAACGTGACTCCATTTACTTCAATATACACGGCTTCTCCTTATCTGGCGGGAACAATTTCGATCCAATAGCCGTCAGGATCACTGATGAAATAAATGCCCATGGCAGGGTTTTCATAGCAGATAACGCCCATTTCTTTATGTTTCTTATAGAAGCTTTCATATTCATCCGTTTTAAATGCCAGATGAAATTCACATTCTCCCAGGTTATAAGGCTCTTTTCGTTCGGTTAAGTAAGTCAGTTCCAGAGTAAAATCACTTTTTCCATCACCTAAATATATCAGTTTAAAGGAACCGTCTGACGCTGTTTTTTCACGCACAGGGTTAAGGCCCAGTGCATCCTTATAGAATGTCAAGCTCTTTTCCAGATCAAGTACATTAAAATTAAAATGGTTAAATGTAATCATACCGCCGTCACTCCTTTTCATTTTTCGTGCCAGCTGCGTTTTCCCTATTACCGGTTACGCACCTGTCTTAGTCATATCCATCATACCATACCTATGATCCCACTTGTCAACTGCAACCGTATATCTTGTGTGGGAAAAGTTAAAAGGTCCGGCCTTTCAGAAAAAGCCGGACCTTATTATGATTCTTATTTTTTAGGCATAAGTGCTTTCGTGCCTCCCATATAGGGCTGTAACGCCTCAGGAATCCTCACGGTTCCATCCGCCTGTAAGTTGTTTTCCAGGAAAGCGATCAGCATTCTTGGAGGAGCAGCTACGGTGTTATTTAACGTATGGGCAAAATACTTTCTACCATCGTCTCCAGAAACACGAATTTTAAGTCTTCTTGCCTGAGCATCACCTAAATTAGAGCAGCTTCCTACCTCAAAATACTTTTTCTGTCTTGGGGACCAAGCCTCCACATCCACTGATTTCACCTTTAAATCCGCCAAATCTCCGGAACAGCATTCCAGAGTTCTTACCGGGATATCCAGGGAACGGAATAAGTCAACCGTATTCTGCCATAATTTATCATACCAATCCATACTTTCTTCTGGCTTGCAGACAACGATCATCTCCTGCTTTTCAAACTGATGGATCCGGTACACTCCACGTTCTTCCAAACCATGAGCGCCTTTCTCCTTACGGAAACAAGGAGAATAACTGGTTAAGGTCTGAGGAAGCTTTTCTTCCGGAAGAATGGTATCAATGAATTTTCCAATCATGGAATGCTCGCTGGTACCGATCAGATATAAATCCTCTCCTTCAATCTTATACATCATGGCATCCATTTCAGCAAAGCTCATAACGCCGGTAACCACTTCACTGCGGATCATGAAAGGAGGGATGCAATAGGTAAAACCACGGCTGATCATGAAATCCCTTGCATAGGAAAGTACGGAAGAATGAAGTCTTGCAATATCGCCCATCAGGTAATAAAAGCCATTGCCTGCCACTTTTCTTGCGCTGTCAAGGTCAATGCCGTCAAAGCTTTCCATGATATCTGTGTGATAGGGAATCTCGAATTCAGGAACAACCGGCTCGCCGTAACGCTCTACCTCTACGTTCTCGCTGTCATCCTTACCGATGGGTACGCTGGAATCAATGATATTCGGAATCGTCATCATGATCTTTTTGATTCTTTCTTCCAGATCACGTTCCTTTTCTTCCAACCGAGCCAGATGATCAGAAGCATCGGTCACGTTCTTCTTCATTTCCTCTGCTTCTTCCTTTTTACCCTGTCCCATCAAGGCGCCGATCTGTTTGGAAAGTTTGTTACGTTCAGCTCTTAAAGCATCCCCTTCCTGCTTCGCTGTACGGTTCTGCTCATCAAGTTCAATGACCTCGTCAACTAATGGCAGCTTGCTATCCTGGAATTTATTTTTAATGTTTTCCTTTACAATTTCAGGATTTTCTCTTACAAACTTTAAATCTAACATGGTGTTCCTCCTGGTTTTTCCTCAATATTTTCTGCGAAAGTTGTCCCGCATGATAGTCTGCCGTTGATTATACTACAAAAAAAGGGCAAAGAAAAGCCCCTTTCCTAAAATTCCCCATCCTTCGCCTCATTCTTATCCCCGAATCAGCATAGAAAGGATTTCTTCAAAGCACACTCCGTTTTTAATCGGGACATGCAGCTCATCGGATTTTATAATACTGGCCTTTACAAAACCGGCCGCTTTTTTCACTGATTCTGTTAATGGAATCCCTTTCACGGTCTGGGCTGCGAGGATGCTGGAAAACACATCTCCGGTCCCCGGCCGTTCACTTCCTACATGAAGAGAGCGCAAAAAATGGGGCTCCCGGTTCTTCTCCGCCACTACATTGGTCACATAGTTGCCTTCCCTTACTCCCGTGATCACCACGGAATCCGGTCCCATATCCCATATCTCTGCGGCCATGGAAAGAAGCTCTGAACGCTTCCAGCCTGATGACCGGTATTTTCTGCCGGTTAAGATACAGGCCTCTGTCAGATTTGGGGTCACAATGTCACCAAAGCCCACCAGTTCCTTCATACGGCTGCACATCCGTTCCGTATAGGTCTGATAAGCCTTGCCGTGATCTCCCATAATAGGATCTACCAAAACCGTTGTTTCCGGTGTTCTAAACTCCTTAATCATGTCAATGACAATTCCAATCTGTTCCTCGGAACCTAAAAACCCGCTGTAAATTCCGTCAAAGGATAAATCCAGTTTCTTCCACTGTTCAATATATAAGGGCATTTTTTCTGTATAATCGTCGAAAAAGTAGGTGGAAAATCCGGTATGGCTGGATAGAATGGATGTGGGAACCGGACAACACTGTACCTTTAAGGCTGAAAGAATAGGAAGAGCCACTGTTAAGGAACAGCGGCCATATCCCGACAGATCATGAATAACAGCAATTTTTTTTCTGATGTTTTTCTGATGTCATAAGAGCTCCTAACAAATTTTTGTAAATAAACCCGACTTAATCAATGAATTTCTAAGAGGCATGTAAATGATGACGGAAACAATGGCGGAGGTGATTGCATTAATCGAAGTGGCTGCAACGTTCCACGCCAGTGTAAGCTCTGCCGCCGGTTTCCCCAGAATCAGAAGCTTGTAATAATAACCGACCAGCGGATCAAAAATTACATTGAACAATAGTCCCCCTGCAACTGCCGTAATGGTCCAGGTCAGAATATGCTTTTTGTCAGAGGATTCATTGATCTTACCGATTCTATGGGCCAGAAATCCTGTAATAAGACCGATGCACAATTTTAATACAAATGTCTTTGGCGCATATACCACATAAACCGGATCAAAAAGGTCTCCTATGGTCATACCGATCGCGCCGCCTAATCCGCCGTACAGCCCGCCTAATAAAAGTGCTCCCAAAACACAGACCGAATTTCCTAAGTGAATGGAAGTGGCATCCCCTCCCGGAAGTGTGATCTTAAATTGCAGGAATGTAAATACTACGTAGGACATAGCGGCAAACAGTCCTGTCAGTGCGGTTTTATAAATCCTGTTGTCTGTTTTACTCATTGGTAATTCCTCCCTTGCTGCTCTTGTTGTTCTTTATCTTAGCACGCAAGTGGAGTGATATAAATATCCAGTTTCGATATATTAAGCCATGCCAGTCTAGTCATGGGATTGGATACAGATTAAGGTACCGGAAGCAAATTCGATTGTGCCCTCTTCACCAGTCAGCTCATTGCTGATGCATAAGCTGGTTCCTAAGTCAATGTCCTTTTCATAAAGAGGATACTTGAAACCGGTCAGTGTGATTTTCTTCACTTCCCCGCACAGGGGAAGAAAGGAGATATACTTTCCCCATAATGTTTCAGCCAGAAACGTTCTCCCTTTATCAATCACTGTGATCCAGTTCTTTTCATCAACAATGGCAGCTTCCACACCCTTTTTTAGGCAGGCATAAAGAAGATGGAGATTGCCGATAAAATGATCCATCCTTCCTCCTGTTGCCCCCAGCAGGACCAGCTTCGAGCAGCCAAGTCCTATGGCGGTATTTAAGGCAAGCTCTGTATCTGTTTCATCCTTTTCCGGTTTGTGTATTTCCCAGGTAATATTGTCTGAACTGTTTTTATACTCTGCCAGGATATCTTCTGCTACCGAATCAAAATCTCCAACAATGGCATCCGGCTTTAACTGAAGTCTGGAAAGAGCTGCCAGTCCCCCATCTACTGCGATGATTTTATCAAACGTTCTGTTTTCTAAGAAGCTGCCGGCAAATCCATAATCTATGATTCCCCCGGTAACAATCAAACCTGTAGTTTCTTCTTTCACACTTCATATTCCTCAAATATTTTTAAGAATGCCTTTGTATTCTCAGCCGCATTTCCTTTAAATACAGCGGAACCAGCCACAAATACATTGGCGCCTGCTTCAATCAGTTCTCTCACGTTATCACAGGTAACGCCACCGTCAACCTGGATATCTGTCTCTAAATTCCGCTCCTTACAGATGCGCCTTAAGGCCCTGACCTTATCAAGTGTATACGGAATAAATTTTTGTCCGCCAAAGCCTGGGTTTACCGTCATGATTAAAACCATGTCTACTTCCGGCAAAATGAAATCCAGGACAGATAAGGAGGTTGCCGGATTTAAGGCCACTCCGGCTTTTAGCCCTGCTTCCTTGATCTGGTTTATGGTACGGTCTAAGTGGGTGCAGGCTTCCGCATGAACACAGATGAGATCAGCTCCCGCTTCTTTGATATCATTGATATATCTTCCAGGTTCTTCAACCATCATGTGGACATCGAATACCCGGTCAGAGCAGCTTCGCAGGCTTCCGATAACCGGCATTCCAAATGAAATACTGGGCACAAATGCACCATCCATCACATCCAGATGAATGTACTGGGCTCCTGCCTCCGACACTTCAGCTACCTGCTGTCCAAGTTTTTTAAAGTCTGCCGCTAATATGGAAGGGGCAAGTTTAAGCATATTAATATCTCCTTTTCTCTTTTAGATCCTGATATAAAAGCCGGTAATTTTCATATCGGCCCCGGTTTATTTTTCCTTCTTCTACCGCAGCTTTTATGCCGCAGGTTTTTTCTCCTATGTGCACACAGCCCAGGAACCGGCACCCGTCTTCATAGGATTCAAACTCCGGAAAATAATCCTTCAGTTGACCGCACTCCAAGTCTTCCAAGTACATGGAACTAAATCCCGGTGTATCCATAAGGTACGTATCACGTCCGATGCCAAAAAGCTCAGAATGCCTGGTCGTATGCTTTCCTCTCTGAATTTTCTCGCTGATATTGGCAGTCTCCATCTCAGCCTGAGGATAGAGGAGGTTGGTTAAGGAGGACTTTCCCACTCCGGAAGGCCCTGCCAGAACCGTGGTTTTCCCACGCACCAGATCTCTGATCTCCTCAATTCCCTGATCGTCATAGGTACTGGTAAAATATACGGGATAGCCAGCTGCCTCATAGATTGCTCCAAGAGCCAGCTTTTCTTCTCTATTTGTTAAATCAGTTTTATTAAAACAGATTTTTACTGGAACCTCCTGAACTTCCATCATAACCAGAAAACGATCCAGCAGATTTAAGTTGGGTTCCGGATGGGTGATGGCAAATAGCACCAGCGCCTGATCCACATTGGCTACGGCAGGTCGAACCAGGGTATTTTTCCTTGGGAGGATTTGATCGATGTTTCCTTTCATTTCCAAACTGTCCAGAATAGAAAATTCCACATCATCTCCAACCAGAGGCTTCACATTTTTATTGCGAAAAATACCCTTTGCTTTACATTCATAGATGTTTTCGTCCGTGCCGTGCACATAGTAAAAACCTGCAATTCCTTTCAAAATTTTTCCTGTCATATATTTTCCTTTTTTCCTGATACCCGAAGGGTGTGTTCCTTACGATTGCGGTACCGGAATAAACGTGACGTAATAAGAATTAATTATATCACCTGTTTCCACATTCACGATTTCTACTGTCCCGCCGGAGATGCCGTAAACGCCTTCTATATTTTTAAACGATACGGGAAGCGACTGGTCGCCTGCCATGGTAACGGGTCCCATAAGTTCTCTGATTTCGTCCCTTCCATTCACCGACTGTCTCAGCTGTATCTTTAAGGTAAGCTGGGTGCTGCCGGAGCCTGGTCCGATAATATTTTGCAGTGGATAAGACTTTTCAATGGAAGCCAGATATTTGTATTTAGACTGTTGGGCGGTTCCGCTGCTGAGGACAAAATCCACGGCTGTACCCGCTTCTACCTGGCTGTTTTCAGTTAAGGACTGACTGATAACGCTGCCACGGGGAACCGTCTCAGAGGCGGCTTCTGTAACCGTTCCCTGAACCAGCCCTGCATCAGCCAGCATCTCCACAGCGATCTCCTGGGTCTGGCCGACAATGTTCGGAACAGTGGTCGGATTGGCAAGAGCCGGACCGCTGCTTAATACCAGAGTTACGGTTTCTCCTTCTTTTGCCTTATCAGGACTGTAGCTGATTACATATCCTGACGCTACGGTTTCGCTGTTCTTCTGTTCCACATTGACTGTCAGGCCATTGCCCTCCAGCGCTGTTTTGGCAGCAACGCCATCCATCTTCTCTAAGTCTAGCTTTGTTAAATCAATGGTCGCATGCTCCGGTCCCTTGCTGACCACTACATAAACAGCAGAATATTTATCAATTACCGTACCCTCTGCCGGGTCCTGAGACACAATATCACCTTTGTCTACGGTGTCATCAAATACATAATCACTTACCTTCATGTACAGACCGCCGTTATCTTTTAACTTCTGCTCAGCAATATCCGTAGCCAATCCCACAACGCTTGTCATTTTTACTTTTTTATCACTTAACGTTTCTTCTGTAGAAATCTCCGCAGTTGGTTCGGTTTCCTTGGGAGAACCGGAACGGAATAATCCGCCCACTTTAGAGAACACAATAACCAGTACGATCACAATGAGAATGGCTACAACAACGCCTGCCGCAGTGAGCAGTCTTTCGATTTTAGGATTGATGTCATCCTCTGTATCCTGTTTCCTGGCTTTGCTGCTTCCTTGCTGCCCTCCCGCGTTTTTATCCGGGCGGCGTTCCGGCCGCTGCTCCTGATTCCTGTTTCCATTCCGGCCGGCAATGGGATCTGCCTGGATCTTCCGGCCGGAACGAATCTGTTCTAACTCCGGTTTTCCGATAATAACCGTCTGGGAATCATCCACCTGGGAATTATATTGTACAAAATCTCCGTCAGGATTCACAAGAGCCTTCCGTAAGTCGGATATGACCTCATGCATGCTTCCATAACGGTACTCCGGTTTCTTTTCGGTACATTTTAAAATAATATTTTCAAGACCTACCGGAATGTTCTCATTATAATAACTGGGCGGTGTGATAGGGTCTTCCAAATGGGCCAGGGCAACCGTCACGGTATTATCGCCCTGAAACGGGACTCTGCCAGCCACCATTTCGTACATGGTGATACCCAGAGAATAAACATCACTTCTCACATCACTGTAACCGCCTCTTGCCTGTTCAGGAGATATGTAATGGACTGAACCTACCGCGGTAGCACTTAAGGTCTGGGAAGAGGCTGCCCGTGCGATTCCAAAATCAGCCACTTTTACTTTTCCATCCCTGGCAATGATGATATTCTGCGGCTTGATATCCCGATGTATGATCCCTTGTTCATGAGCCGCTTCGATTCCCTGTGCAACGGAAATAGCAACACCAATGGCCTCCTTAACATCAAGACAGCCTTTTTTATTAATATAATTTTTTAATGTAATTCCTTCAATCAGTTCCATAACAATGTAATGAAGATTCCCTTCATCCACTACATCATAGATATTTACGATGTTGGGATGGGAAAGGCGGGCAGCCGCCTGGGCTTCCATTTTAAACTTGCTGACAAAACCGCTGTCAGAACTGAATTCTTCCTTCAAGACCTTTATGGCAACAGGGCGGTTTAATTTATGGCACAGGGCCTTATACACATCTGACATCCCGCCGGAACCAATCTGCTCCAGTATTTCATATCTGTCCTGTAAAAATGTCCCCGGTCTTAAGATCATAAGCTTACCTCCCTGCCAATTTGCGGATCAATTAAAACAACAGCTATATTGTCTTTTCCGCCATTATCATTGGCTATTGTAATCAACTTCTCTGCCTTTTCTGGCAGTTCCAGTTCCGAGCATATAATTTCTTCTATCTCAGCGTCCTCAAGCATATTACTGAGTCCATCGGAACACATGAGCACATAATCCCCTGGTTCCAGGCTGACTTCAAAAAAATCAATCTCCAGCTTATCCTCTGTACCAACCGCTCTTGTAATAATATTCTTCTTTTCCCGGTAATCCCGGCTTCCCCGTTCCAGTTGGCCTAAAGATACCAGTTCTTCCACGTAGGAATGGTCCTTTGTAATCTGCTGCAGGCGATTCCTTACCAGATACAGACGGCTGTCTCCTACGTTAGCCACATACATCGTAGTGTCTTCGATCACTGCCGCCACAAGGGTTGTTCCCATGCCGTTTAATTCTGTGCTTTTCATAGATTCCTGGTAAAGCATTCCGTTGACCTTCAAGATTTCCTCCCGAAGAAGCGGAACAATACCCAGCGAATCCGCTTGTTTTAAATGAGCCACCAGACTTTCGGCAATATATCTGGAGGCATAATCTCCGGCCTGATGACCGCCCATACCGTCTGCAACCAAAAAAAGATTGGGCAGAGTACCCAAGGGCTCCGTCTGGGCATAGACATAATCCTGATTGGCCGTACGAACCCTTCCGGTGTCCGTCATAGCGCAAGCCTTCATCGTTTTATTCTCACTTCCTCTTTATTTCTATAGCAACGAGCCAGGCGCAGTAACTGACTCTTGATTTAAAAAGCTTTTCCTCAGCTGTCCACAGGCGCCGTTAATATCCCGTCCCATTTCTCTTCTTATAGTAACATTTATTCCGTTTTTTTCAAGAAGATTTTTAAATGCTTCTATAGCTTTTCGGTCTGACTGTACGTAATTACGCTCTTTAATAGGATTTACCGGAATCAGATTCACATGTCCATGTTGTCCTTTTAAAAGAGCAGTAAGTGCGGAGGCTTCCTTTAAATTGTCGTTAACTCCGCTCACCAGGCTGTATTCAAAGGTAAGCCTTCTCCCGGTTTTTTCAAAATACGTCTGGCAGGCATCCAGTACATCTTTTAGAGGGAAGCGATTGGCAACGGGCATCAGGGTTTTCCTCACTTCATCGTTTGGTGCATGAAGAGACAATGCCAGAGTAATCTGTAAATCCTCTTCAGCCAAACGAAGAATTCCCGGAACAATGCCGCAGGTGGATACCGTTATGCCTCGCTGGCTGATATTCAGCCCATTTTCATCAGTAAGAAGACGAATGAATTGAACCAGATTATCATAATTGTCTAGAGGTTCTCCGGAGCCCATGACAACCACATTGGAAACCCGTTCTCCGGTAATTCTCTGAATCCGGTATATCTGATCAAGCATTTCAGAAGGAGTTAGGTTTCTTTCCAGCCCGTCAAGTGTGGAAGCGCAGAACCGGCAGCCCATGCGGCAGCCCACCTGAGATGAAATGCAGACTGAATTTCCATGCTTGTACTTCATTAAAACGCTTTCAATCACATTTCCATCGGAAAGGGCAAATAAGTATTTTCTTGTTTCATCTATTTTTGAAATCTTTTCCTCTACAACTGTAAGGCACGTAAATTCTGCCAGCTGCAAAAGCTTTTCCTTCAGTGCGTTAGGAAGATTGGTCATTTCATTAAAATCAGAAGCCAGCTTCTGGTGCATCCATTCATAAAGCTGCTTTGCACGGAAGGGCTTTTCTCCGATGGACACCATATAGGATGTTAAGCGTTCCATATCAAGAGATTTAATATCTATCTTATCCATTATCCATTTCCTCTATTCTGCCCATGCTCTTTGGGCAGTGCCCACCCCGCTTTATCGGGTGTAAAGGCTCTACCGTTTCTGAAATGCCGCAATAAAAAATCCGTCACAGGGATGGATTCCCGGCAAAAGCTGTATAAAATCCCGGTTTGCGGCGGCCGAATCCAGCTTCTCTCCGAGTTTTCCTTTAAGACTAATACAGTCAAAAGGAAATTGCTCAAGAAACCACCGGGCATTTTCTTCATTTTCTTTTCGGTTTATGGTACATGTACTGAAAATCAGACGTCCGCCCGGTTTTACATATGCCTGGGCAACCGTAAGGATATTCCGCTGAAGCGCGGCCAAAGATTCCAGGGCATCCGGCGTCATACGGTATTTGATGTCCGGCTTTCGTCCGATGATACCAAGTCCGGAACATGGCAGGTCGGCAATAACAATATCCGCCTTTTCCACTGAATCCGGGTCAGTGACAAGCGCATCCTGGACTTTTGTACGGATATTTAAATATCCGCATCGCCGAATATTTTCTTCGACCATATTTATCTTAAGAAGACTTAAATCCCGGACTTCCACCATACCCGTCCCGTCAAGTTTATCTGCAATATGAATGCTCTTTCCTCCCGGTGCTCCGCAGACATCGATAACGTAATCTCCCTTTTTAGGATCAGCTATCTCACCTACAAAGCTGGAGCTTAGATCCTGAACCTGGATATATCCCTTTTGGAACGCCTCCAGTCCTTCCATATAATCATATTTTTCAATGCAAAGCACTGCTTCTGAAATTCCGGACTCACTTACTTCTGCCCCCTGGTTTCTAAGGCTTTGAATAATTTCTTCTTTTGAAGCCTTTGCAAGATTACAGCGGACAGTCGTTTTTTTATTTTTTAAAAAAGATTCCATCATGGTGACTGCTGTTTCTCTGCCATAGGATTCCTCCCACATGGATACGATCCATGCCGGCATGGAATAACGGACAGAATCATTGGGCCAGCTTAATCCCTCTTTATTTCTGGAAATATTTCTCAGCACTCCATTGACAAAACCCTTTAATCCTGTAAATTTCCGTTTCACGGCAAGTTTCACCGCTTCGTTACATACGGCTGAATCAGGAACACGGTCCATATAAATAAGCTGATAGACCGACATGCGTAAAATAGTTCGTATTACCGGTTTCATCTTTGAAACTTTCGTATTGGAAAAGGAATCAATGATATAATCGATCTGAAGCAGGTATTCTACAGTTCCTTCTGCGATTCTGGAAATGAAGGCCCGTTCCGATTTATCCAGATACTGATACTTATTTAAGGCCTGGCGCAGGATGATATGGCTGTAGCCTCCCCGCTCCAGAATCTCTAACAGGATATCCAGTGCGATTTCCCTGCTGTCTGTCTCTTTAGTCATCATTCCTTCTTCCTCCGAACAAGATAACCAGCCTTAGAAGCTGAAGTACGGTAGCAGCAAGCGCCGCCACATAGGTAAGGGCTGCCGCACCCAGCACTTTTCTGGTATAACCCAATTCCTGGTCACCTAAAATCCCTACCTGGCCTAAAAGAGTAACCGCCCGGCTGGAGGCATTGAATTCCACAGGCAGGGTGACCAACTGAAATAATACCGCCAGAGAAAACAGAATCAGGCCGATATTCACTAAGGGAGAACCCATTCCCCCGATTATAACACCGAGAATAATGAGAGGCAGTGCCGCCTTAGAGCCAATATTGGCCGCAGGAACAATAGCCGCCCGAAGTTTCAGAGGAATATAACCTGTGCTGTCCTGCATTACATGACCGCATTCGTGTGCTGCGACACCGATTGCCGCCACTGATGTGGAACCATAAACAGAGTCGGACAAATTAACAGTTTTGGTTCTGGGGTCATAATGATCCGTAAGCTGTCCGCTTACAGACCTTACCTGAACATCATAAATGCCCTGGGAATTTAAAAGGCGTTTTGCCGCTTCTGCCCCAGTCATTCCGGACATACTTCTTACTTTTGAATATTTATTGAAAGTGCTGTTTACTTTTGCAGATGCCACCATGGACAAAACTGCTCCGATGATGACTAAGATCCAGGTCGGATCTAGGTAATATCCCATCATTCCGCCATAATACATAATCAGACTCCCCTTTCTTCTTTCTTGCCAGCGTTAGGGCTTGAAGGTACGTCTGCAAGGCGCTCCAAAATGGTGCCTTCTGCAATGGGATATCCGCGAAGAAATGCGTCGATATCCATGCATTTTTTCCCTTGCAGCTGAAGTTTTCGAATAGAAAGGCCGCCTTTTCCGGTTTTTATGACCAAAGAATTCCGGCTAACCTCTGCCACCTGGCCATAAGCCCCTTCATACTCCTTATCTACCACGTCTGCTTCCCATAGTTTCATCACTTTTCCATTCCAGACTGTATAAGCGCTGGGCCATGGGTTTAATCCACGAATCAAGCGTTCTATGGATACAGCATCCAAGGACCAGTCAATATCTCCCATAGACTTTTTTATCATGCCTACGTAGCAGGACTTGGAATCATCCTGGGGGATACGGATTGCCGTTCCATCTTCCAGTTTGTTTATGGTTTTTAATATAAGGCCGCCGCCCAACCTGCTCAGTTTATCATGAAGGCTGCCGAAGGTTTCCTTTTCATCCAAAGAAGTGGATTCCTGATCCAGCATATCTCCGGTATCCAGAAGCTCCGCCATCATCATGGTCGTGACTCCGCTTTCTTTTTCCCCGTTAATGACCGCATACTGTAAGGGAGATGCGCCGCGGTACTTGGGAAGCAGAGAAGCGTGGATATTCACACAACCATATTTAGGAATATCCAGAATGGACTTTGGCAGGAGCTGTCCAAAAGCGATCACTATGATCAGATCCGGTTCCATATCTGAAAGAATTTTTACAAACTCCGGATCCCTTGCTTTAACCGGCTGGTAAACAGGGAGATTGTATTCCATTGCTTTCTCCTTTACCGGAGTCATCTGGACTTCCTTCCCTCTTCCCTTGGGTTTATCCGGCTGGGTAACTACCGCAAGGATCTCATGTCCGGCCTCATGTATAGCCTCAAGAGCAGGAACGGAAAAATCAGGTGTTCCCATAAAAATGATACGCATAATTATTCTTCTACCTCGCCTTCTTCTTCCTCATCCAGGGAGACATCCTCCAACTCGCCTTCCACCTTATCTACGTATAAATCACCATTTAAATGGTCGCATTCATGGCAGATTGCACGAGCTAAAAATCCTTCCCCTTCCAGTTCGAACGGTTCCATGGAAGCATCAAAAGCTTTTACCTTTACGTATTCAGGCCTTGTAACCGTTCCGGATTTTCCCGGCACGCTTAAGCAGCCTTCCGGTCCGGTCTGGCTTCCCCTTGTCTCCACGATTTCCGGATTAATCAGTACATACTGATTCCCGTCATCTACATCTATAACTACGATCTGTTTTAAAATCCCCACCTGGGAAGCTGCAAGGCCAACTCCGTTTGTTTCATACATGGTCTCAAACATATCTACGATCAGTTCGGTAATCCTTGGTGTGATCTCTTTTACAGGTTTGCAGTGCTTTCTTAAAATTTCATCTCCAATGGTTCTAATCTTTCTAATTGCCATTTTCTTTTATCCTCTCATTTATGAAAAATCGTATTGAATCATCACCTGATCAAACAATTGCCGATGATTTTCTGAAAAAACATCGATCTGATCCCTGATTTTTATTAGTATATCATAGTTTTCCTGTTTCAAGTATAAAATTTTTCTATAGATATCATTAATTTTGTAAACGCTTGCCTCTACCGGGCCGATGACCTGTACTGCTTCCTGTTCCGAAAGGGGGGCGATAAACCCGGCTGCCAAAGCCGCTGCTTCTATTAAGCAGTCTTCCTGTCTGGATGAGAACTGAACGGTTAAAAGGCCGCTTGCCGGAGGGTATTTCATCAGGCGCCGATAAGCCATTTCCTGTTGGTAAAACGCGTCATAATCCTGATTTGCAGCGGTCTCAATGCTGTAATGCTCCGGACTATAGGTCTGAATGACCACATCACCGTTTCGAGAATCACGCCCGGCTCTTCCTGCCGCCTGGGTCAAGAGCTGGAAGGTCCTCTCTGCAGAGCGGTAGTCCGGGGTATTCAAAGACAAGTCTGCCGCCAGTACTCCTACCAAGGTCACATTGGGGAAATCGTGCCCCTTTACGATCATCTGGGTGCCAATTAGGATGTCAGCCTCTCCCTCCGAAAAGGCGGTGAGTATCTCCTCATGTCCTCCCTTTTTTGAGGTTGTATCCAGATCCATTCGTAAGACTCTGGAAGCTGGAAACATCTTTTTTGTCATTTGCTCAATCTTCTGGGTTCCCACTCCGAAATTGGCAATGTAAGGAGAACTGCATGCAGGACAGCGGTCCGGCATGGGGATAGAATAACCGCAATAATGACAAACAAGGCGGCTGTTATTATGAAGTGTCAGAGTCACGTCACAGTGAGGGCAGCGAATGGCTTCGCCGCAGGATCGGCAGGAAACAAAATTTGCATAGCCGCGCCTATTGATAAACAGCATGACCTGTTCCCGCTTCTCCAGCCGGTCCTGGATCAGGGCCTGTAAGTTCCTGCTGAAAATGGATTTATTGCCTTCTTTTAACTCCTGCCTTAAATCCACCACAGAAACCGCCGCCAGACGGCTGTTTTTTTTGGCCCGTTCCGTCAGGCGAAAAAGCCTGTATTCCCCCAGAAGGGCTTTTGTATAAGCTTCCAGGGATGGGGTCGCTGAGCCTAAAACCAAAGATGCTCCCTGCATGGAGGCCCTTTTCTCAGCCACCTCTCTGGCATGGTATCTTGGGGATACCTCACTTTTGTAAGCTCCCTCATGCTCTTCGTCTATGAGAATCAGTCCAAGACGGGAAAAGGGGGTAAACAGGGCTGAACGGGGACCGATCATAATATCAATATCTCCGTTTCTTGCCCGTTCAAACTGGTCATACCGTTCTCCTGCCGACAATCTTGAATTGATGATGGACACCCGGTTCCCAAATCTTCCATAGAACCGCAGGACTGTTTGATAGGTCAGGGCAATCTCAGGAATGAGCACGATCACCTGTTTTCCATCTTCTATGACTCTTTGGATCAATTCCATATAAACTTCCGTTTTTCCACTTCCCGTAATGCCGTGGATCAAATAGGTATTTCTTATCGCTTGGGAATAATCCAGGCAAAAGCTGTCTACGATGGCCTGCTGCTCCCTATTTAAAACCACTTTGTTTCTTTCTTTTGCCTCTGTTTTAACAGGATTTCTGTAGACCTCTTCACGATCAAGACTTACGTATCCTTTTTCTATAACCGGCTTTAAAGTGGCCGCAGAAAGGTTCATCTGGTTGACCGCAATTTCGTATGGAATGACAGGATTTTCCATTAATGCCTGGAAGAGGCGTACCCTGGCCTTATATTTCTTTTTTTCCGCTTCCTCTAAAGCATTGATAAGCTGGGAAGGATCTAAAAGACTTTTAAGTACCTTTTTTTCCTTCGGCTTAACCTTTTGCTTTACCGGAAGCACTGTTTTTAATGCCTGGTTCATGGTGGAACCATACCGTTCTTTCAGCCACCATGCCAGGGAAATAAGCAGGGATTCCGCTGAAACACCATCCGTTACGATCCCTGCAATATCCTTAATTTTATCCGGATCATAATCCGCATGGGCGGCAATGCCGACCACATACCCTTTCCGCATGGAATTTCCTTTTCCAAAAGGAATCAAAACCAGAGACCCCACAGCCACTTCATCAAAAAGCCCGGCCGGAATCCGGTAATCAAAGGTTCTGTCAACTTTTTCATGGGAAATATCAATAATAATCCGGGCATATCGTTCCGTCATTGTAATCCTCTTTTCTGCCCACGCCTTTTGGGCATAAAGGTATGCCTCGCCTTATGCTGCATGAGCTCCAGAAGGCTGTCAAGGCCGGTAAAATTTCTCCGCTACAGGACCAAGGTTCATGCTGTTGGAGCCCTTAAACAGCACACAGTCCCCTTCCTTTAATTCCTTATTTAAGTAAGTTACCAGAAGCTCCGGCTCCATAAATTCTTTAACCAAGATATGAGGAGCGTGTTCCTTCACCGCTCTGGCGATCTCCCCTGCCATTTCTCCTAAAGTCACCAACTCATATACCGGATGTTCTGCAATGTATTCTCCGATTTCATAGTGATATTCCGGGGACTTTTCTCCCAGTTCTTTCATATCGGCCAATACAGCGATCCTTCGTTCCGCCTTTGTTATAGAACCCAAAACCTCCAGTCCTGCTTTCATGGAAACCGGGCTGGCGTTATACGTATCATCGATAATGGTAATTCCCGCCACATGATAGATCTGCTGCCGGTTTTTAAAACCTGTGAAATCCTGAAGACATTTAGCGGCTTCTTCCATAGGAATGCCGCACTCAGAAGCCACTGCAAGAGACACCATTGCATTTAACACGTTATGGCTTCCCATTACTGCCAGGCGTATCGGAACCCTCTTCTGGCCGAAAGCTGCAGTAAAGGCCGGAAAGCCCTCCTCTATATGGACATCCAAGGCCCTGTAATCACAGTTTTCTCTTGTTCCGTAATAGATGGTCTTACAGCCTTCCTTGGCCTTTGTTGTTTTTAAAAGCGGGTCATCCCCATTTAAAAACAGGATTCCGCCTTCCATCAGGCCATCCTGGATGGACATCTTTTCTCTGTAAATATTTTCCTGGGATCCTAACTGCTCGATATGGGTTACTCCGATGTTGGTAATCACAGCCATCTGGATTTTTGCGATCTTGGCAATGACGGTCAATTCTCCCGGCTCACTCATTCCCAGTTCAATGACTCCGATTTCATCCTCGGCCGAGATCTCCGATAAGGTAATGGGCACTCCCACCTGGCTGTTATGGTTTCCAGGGGTTTTATAAACAGAATAACGGGCAGACAGGGCGCAAGCGACCATTTCTCTAGTAGTGGTCTTTCCTACGCTTCCCGTAATTCCCACAAGGGGAAGTTTTAAACAGTCCCTGTAATAGCTCCCAATGGCCTGAAGAGCCTTTTTTGTATCCTCTACCCGGATCCAGGGTTGGTCCAAGTCCATGGCGTCATGTTCGCTGGTAAGCGTCGCCGTTGCCCCATTGTCAAATGCCTGCCCGATAAAACGGTGAGCATCTTGCTTTTCTCCTATAATAGGGACAAACAGATCATTCCCCTTCATAGATCTGGAGTCAATACTGATGTGCTCTAAAACTGTATCCTCGTTTCCGCAAAGAAGCCTTCCTCCTGTGGCTGAAAGTATTTCTTTTACTGTCATATTAACCATAGCTTCCTCCATTCCATCTACCGTGGAAATGCCGAAAGCCGCATCTTCCTACGGCTTCCGGCATTTTATTTATCGTTGTGCCTTCCTTTTAAACATCCTTTGAAAGCTGGGCATCCACCGCTTTTAAGACCTCTTCCCGGTCTGAAAAATGATGACGGACTCCGTTTATCTCCTGGTAATCCTCATGTCCTTTTCCTATAATGGCAATCATGTCGCCCGGTTCAGCATGAATGATGCTGAAGCGGATCGCTTCCCTGCGGTCCGGGATTTCTATGTATTTTCCTCCGGTTTTTTCAAGGCTTCCACGAATATCTGCAATGATATCTTCCGTTTTTTCGTATCTGGAATTGTCCGCAGTGATAATCGTAAAATCTGCCAGGCGTCCCGCACTGTCACCCATGGTGATACGCCGGTCCTTGGAACGGTTCCCGCCGCAGCCGAAGACGCAGACAAGGCGCTTTGGATGGTAATCCCTTAAAGTTGAAAGCAGGCTTTCCATACTGACCGCATTATGGGCATAATCTACGATTACCGTACATTTCTCAGAGGCATATACGATTTCCATACGTCCGTTTACATTTAAATGCTCCAGCCCATGGCAGATACTCTCTTTCGGAAGGTCTAAAAAGCTTAAAACACTGACCGCAGCCAATGCATTGGCAACGTTAAAGCGTCCCGGAATATTCACCCGGACAGAAAGCTCACAAGTCCCTTTGATGTCAAATTCCAGTCCAACAAAATCCGGTTGGGCGATGTATCGTATGTCTTCTGCTTTAAAGTCCGTTCCATCTTTATCCATAGAGAAAGAATAGAGTTTGCAGGAGGCGTCCTTTACCACTTCTTCCCAGTGCTCGTCATCGCCGTTCATGATGCCCACTTTAGAGCAGCAAAAAATCCTGGATTTGTAAAAAAGATATTCCTCAAAATCCTGGTGCTCATCCGGTCCGATATGATCAGGAGAAATATTGGTAAACAGCCCGTAATCAAAACAGATCCCATCGACCCGGTGCATCTTAAAGGCCTGGGAGGAAACCTCCA
Source organism: Lacrimispora celerecrescens (assembly GCF_000732605.1). Classification (GTDB taxonomy): domain Bacteria; phylum Bacillota; class Clostridia; order Lachnospirales; family Lachnospiraceae; genus Lacrimispora; species Lacrimispora celerecrescens_B. The sequence goes on from NZ_JPME01000020.1 coordinate 61,730, forward strand.
TCACCATATATTCGCAACCGGCCTCCACCATACGGCTAAAGGCAAGATGAAGTTCATAGGACTCTGGAGTTGTATTCATCGTAGGCGTTACATCCTGGCCGATGACAATCCCTGTGGTTCCGATCATTCCCACTTTTTTCCCGCAGGCTTCCAGAATTGTCTTGATCATGTGCGTGGTTGTGGTTTTTCCCTTGGTTCCGGTCACTCCAATGGTAACCATCTTTTCCGCCGGATAGTCAAACCTGGCAGCTGAAAGCAAAGCCAGCGCCTCTCTTGCATGATCTACGAGAATGGCAGTTACGCCATCCGGAACTTTTATCCTTTGCTCCACTACAAGGATCTCCACCCCGGCATTCACCACCTCAGGGATGAATTCATGGGAGTCCGTTCTCGTTCCTTTCATGCAGACAAATACAACTCCCTTTCGGGCCTTTCGGGAGTCATAAATGACATCCTCTGCCTCCACGTCCAGGCTACCCTGCAATACTTCATATTTTAAGTCTTTTAGCCATTCTCTAAACTTCATTAAAACCTCCAAATCAGAATAATCCGGTGATTACTCCATCTTCATTTACGTCAATATTATCTGCGGCCGGCTTCTTTGGAAGACCTGGCATGGTCATAATGGCTCCGGTTAAAATGACCACAAATCCAGCTCCGGCAGATACATAAGCATCTCTTACGTTAATGTCAAAGCCTTCCGGTCTCCCAAGCTTTGCCTGGTCATCGGATAAGGAATATTGTGTCTTTGCCATACACACAGGAAGGCTGCCAAAGCCCATTTCTTCAAACTTTCTTATGGCTTTTAACGCTGCCGGAGCATAGGTCACTCCAGCTGCGCCATAGATTCCTCTTGCAATTGTGGCAATCTTATTTTCCAACCCCATTTCATCTGGATAAATGGGTGCAAAATTACTTTCTTTATGTTCCAGGGTATAAAGAACTTTTTCTGCCAGCTCTATGCCGCCCTCTCCGCCTTTTTCCCATACCTGGGATAAGGCAAACTCACAGCCTCTCTCCTCACAAAACTCTTTGACAAACTGGTGTTCTGCCTCTGCGTCTGTGATAAAGGAATTTAAGGTGACAATGACCGGAACGCCGTATTTCATCATATTTTCAATGTGCTTTTCCAGATTAACAATCCCTTTTTCGAGGGCTGCCAGGTTTTCTTCCTTTAACTGGTCCTTAGGCACTCCGCCGTTGTATTTTAAGGCTCTTACGGTTGCCACCAGAACAATGGCATCGGGCTTTAATCCAGCTTTCCTGCATTTGATGTCCAGGAACTTTTCCGCGCCTAAATCCGCGCCAAACCCTGCCTCTGTCACAACAACATCAGCCAGCTTTAAGGCTGTTTTAGTTGCACGCACACTGTTACAGCCATGAGCGATGTTTGCAAAAGGTCCGCCGTGAACGATGGCACCGGTATGCTCCAGAGTTTGTATCAGGTTGGGCTTTAACGCATCCTTTAACAAAGCAGCCATAGCCCCCACTGCATTTAACTGGGCGGCAGTCACAGGCTCCCCAGCATAATTATATGCCACAATGATTCTTCCCAGCCGTTCTTTTAAATCTTCCATATCATTTGCAAGGCAAAGAATCGCCATGATTTCCGATGCAACCGTGATTACAAAGTGATCCTCTCTCACAAATCCTTCTGCTTTGGAACCAAGACCTACCACAATGTTTCTGAGAGCACGGTCATTCATATCCAGGCAGCGTTTCCAGAGAATCTGGCGGGTATCGATTCCAAGCGCATTCCCCTGATGAATGTGATTATCCAACAGAGCTGCAAGCAGGTTATTGGCAGAGGTTATGGCATGGAAATCACCGGTAAAATGAAGATTTAAGTCTTCCATAGGCACAACCTGGGCATATCCGCCGCCTGCCGCACCGCCTTTTATGCCAAAGCATGGTCCGAGGGAGGGTTCTCTGAGGGCGATAATCGCCTTTTTATCCAATTTCCCCAAGGCCTGCCCGAGGCCTACCGTAGTCGTGGTCTTCCCTTCTCCTGCCGGAGTAGGATTGATGGCGGTTACCAGAACCAGTTTGCCATCGGGGCGGTCTTTTACCCGCTCCCATAATTCATCCGTAAGCTTTGCCTTATACTTTCCGTAAAGTTCCAGCTCATCCTCACCGATCCCGTAGGATACAGCTACGTCTTTAATCGGATACATTCTTGCCTCTTGTGCGATTTCGATATCTGTTTTCATTCTCCAATCCTCCTTCTATGTAAGTAACACAGTTCTATCATTAATAACCCTGGGAAAGTATTTCATCGAATTCCTCCAGGCTCATTAGTACCTTACGGGGTTTGGTTCCTTCCTCTTCTCCTACCACACCGGCTTCTGCAAGCTGATCCATGATCCGGGCAGCCCGGTTAAAGCCAATCTTAAACATTCTCTGCAGCATTCCAATGGAAGCCTTATCCTTTTCTATGATAAATTTTCCGGCCTGGACAAAATATTCATCCCTGTCATTTCCGCCGCCCTTTATCTCTCCGCCTGTTGGAGTGGAAGCAATCATGCTTTCTACTTCCGGGTTGTAATCTGCGGTCATACCCTGCTCTGTTAAGAATTCCACCACCTTAGAGACTTCAGAATCCGATACAAAGGCGCCCTGAACACGCAGCGGTTTTGGGTATCCTGCTGGATAAAAGAGCATATCACCTTTTCCAAGAAGCTTTTCCGCACCGTTCATATCAATAATGGTCCTGGAATCCACGCCGGAAGAAACCGCAAAGGCTACCCTGGATGGAACATTGGCTTTAATCAGACCTGTTATGACATTTACCGACGGACGCTGAGTAGCAATGACAAGATGAATGCCCGCAGCTCTGGCAAGCTGGGCCAGACGGCAGATGGAATCTTCCACTTCTCCGGGAGCTACCATCATCAGATCCGCAAGCTCGTCGATAATGATGACAATCTGAGGCATCTTTTTAGGCTTATCCTCATCCTCAATATCTTTTATACTCTCAACCTTTTCATTATATCCCTTAATTTCCCTGACATTATACTGGGCGAACTTATTATAACGGTCCGTCATCTCCGCCACCGCCCAGTTTAGGGCTCCGGAAGCCTTTTTGGGGTCAGTGACTACAGGAAGCAGCAAATGGGGAATTCCATTATAAACACTTAATTCCACCACCTTGGGATCCACCATGATCAGCTTCACATCCTCAGGGTCTGCCTTAAAAATAATACTCATAATCAAGGTGTTAATGCAGACGGACTTACCGGAACCAGTAGCTCCGGCAATTAACAGGTGGGGCATCTTTGCAATGTCAGTGACAACCACCTGGCCGCCGATGTCTTTGCCCACCGCAAACGCAATCTTGGAGGAATGTTTCTGAAAACTGTCTGCTTCCAGAATATCCCGTAAGTATACCATTTGATTTTCTTTATTGGGTACCTCAATGCCCACAGCAGATTTTCCTGGTATGGGTGCTTCTATTCGGATATCAGCAGCCGCCAGGCTCAATTTGATATCATCTGCCAGACTCACGATCTTACTGACCTTTACTCCTTGCTCCGGATGAAGTTCATACCTGGTTACGGAGGGTCCGCAGCTGATATTGGTAACAGTAACCCCAACACCGAAGTTTTGTAAAGTCCGCTGAAGCTTGATGGCAGTATCCTTGTATTCCCGGTCGGAAAAGACCGCCGATTTTCCTTTTTTAAGCAGGGAGAGAGGCGGGTACTTATATTCCTTTTTCACAATCTCCTGTTTTTGCTTGATTTCAAGACTGACACTTAACCCATCTTCCTTTGCTGCCTCTTCCCGTTTCTTTTCCAGCTTTTTCTGTAGAGCTTCTGTATCCGTTTCTATTACCTTGCCGGAAGCAGTAACCACCTGTTTTGGCTCCTCCGGAATGGTAAAGGTATCATTTCCTTCCTCGGGATAGAACTCCTCTTCCACAAACTCCAATTCCTTTAAGGTCTTGACCTCTTTCTTCATATATATGGAAGGTTCTTCCAGCGTCTCAGCAAACGATGTTCCTTCCATATCCGGATCAAAGGGAACCGTATCCTCGTCATCTTCCGGTACAGGTGAAAAACTGCCCCGGAAAATATCGGCAGGATTGGTTTCGTTTTCATCCACAGCAGTAACGGCAGACAACCGGTCTGCCTGGACCATAATATCATCTGCAAGGCTGTCAGGAACTTCTTCAATCGGTTCTTCCACATAACTTTCTTCCCGGGCTCCCTCCAGTTTCGTGGCCTCTAAATTGACTCCCCGAAGCTTTTTCTCTTCCAAAAGCTGTTTACGGGCTTCCTGCCGCATTGCATGGACTTCCATATGCATGTCCATATTTTCCCTGGCATGGCGGTATGCTTTTCCGCTTCCCTTTTTCACAATATCTACAAATGATTTTTCCGTAATGCAAACTGCAGATATGACAAGAAGGACACCGATCACCAGATAGGCTCCCACAACGCCGATGATGGAGGCAAGTCCTCCCGCAAGAAGGCCGCCTATAATACCGCCTCCTCTTCCGCTTACGGAAGCTTCAAAATAAATGTCGGCAAGTCCTATTCCCTCGCCGGCCTTTGCTCCAAAAAGGAGCTGTAAAAATCCACACAAAGAAACCAGCGCCAGAATAAAAGACGCTAGTTTAAAAGCAGCCCTGGGATTTCCCTGGTTGGAGATGTAAAACGCTGTTCCTGCAAACAGCAGCACAGGCGCAACATATCCCACACTTCCGAAGATACCTAACTGTACGCTTCGCAGAAAATCCCCGACCACGCCGCATAAATGAAAGTTGCTAAAAAACAGAATGGCCGCAGCCAAAAATGACATAATGATCACGACTTCTGAATGGATAAATTCCGGTTCCGGTAAAATCACATTTTTTTTGGCGGCGGTATTTCTTGTTCTCCCGTTTTTTCCTTTTTTTGCTGTTGTACGTTTCTTCGTTGTCTCAGGCACAATACTTCCCCCTTCTATACCGTTGGTAACAGTATACAAAAAAATCGGAAGAATTGCAACGATTAACGGGAAGCAGTTTCCATCAGTTCATATAATTTTTTTAAAGCATCCTTGATTCCGCCCACTTCATTAATCAGGCCTTCTTTTACCGTTTCCTCGCCAACCAGCACGGTTCCTAAGTCTCTGGTGAGCATTTCCGTATTCAGCATAAGACGTTTTAACTGATCGTAGGCAATCTTTGCGTGGCTGGAAACAAAGCTTAGGATCCGATCCTGTATCATTTCAAAATACTCATAAGTCTGGGAGGCACCAATCACCATTCCTGTCATTCTTACGGGATGTACCATCATGGTTCCAGTAGGTACGATAAAGGAATAATCTGTGCAAACTGCTAAGGGAACTCCAATGGAATGGCTTCCTCCAAGAACCAAAGATACGGTTGGGATGCTTAAGGAAGCGATCATTTCCGCTATTGCGAGACCTGCATCCACGTCGCCGCCGGAGGTATTTAAAAGAACCAAAAGTCCTTCCACGGAATCATCATCTTCAATCTCGGCCAGTTTCGGGAGGATGTGATCGTATTTAGTGGCCTTGCTGTTTCCGGATAAATTTTCATGGCCCTCCACCTCTCCGATAATGGAGATCAGATGGATTTTCCGCTTGTTGGCATTGTCATCAAGGGTCATTTGGCCATATTCTTCCAGCTTTTCATCCTCTTTTTGTTCTATATCCTTTTCTGTTTTCTTTTCATCAAGGTTTTCCTTGCGCTCATTGCCGGCAGGCCTATTCTTTTTTTCCTCTGATTCTTCGTTCTTCCCGTTCTTATCCTGATACTCTCTCACCTTATAAACCTCCTGTTTTACTGTAAATTTTGTAGTTGCCCCGCTTTCCGTGACGTAATGGAATATTCATGGGGTATTTCCATATGATGTGGAGAAAACCATAAAAATATGCTTGTAAAACTTAAAACAGGATTTTCTGCCTTCCTATCAAAGCCAGTCTTCAACCTTACTCAATCACAATATTTTAATTGTGATTATAACAAGTTGTTGACTTTGATACTTCCACATGGTAAACTACCAAACAACATAAATGAAGTCACATTTTTGCCAATGGAGGCAGCGCCGGAGTGATCCTTTGCGCTGCTTTTCTATAAACAGATACCTGACTTTCTGGCTGTGGCTAAACTTAAAAAAAGGAGAGATCGCCTCATGAACAACTTTTTTATCGCTCAGACCTTTGGTAAATCCTCTAATTACACGGATATTCCAAACAATTTATTTAAGGAACACAATGTAAAAAAAGGCCTCCGCAACGAAGACGGCACCGGAGTCCGGGTAGGCTTAACCCGCGTATCTGACGTAGTAGGCTATGAAATCGAAGACGGAAAAAAGGTCAACGTTCCTGGCAAGCTCTATTACCGGGGAATTGAAATCGGCGATCTGGTAAATGGAAAAAATCAGGAACGCTATGGTTTTGAGGAGACTTCATTTTTACTCCTTTTCGGGTATCTTCCCTCTAAAAAGGAATTGAGAGAATTCACATCCACCCTTAGCCGGAACTACCATCTCCCTGATGAATTTTTAGAAAAGAATATGCTTCGCACCCCTTCCCGCAATCTGATGAACAGCCTTCAGCAGAGCATTCTGGCTCTCTACGATTATGATGAGGAACCAGATAATGTGGATCCATATGAGACACTTTTAAAGGGGATCAACATCCTGGCAAAACTTCCTTCTCTTTCCGTCTACGCGTACCAGAGCAAGGTTCATTATTATGAAAGAGACAGCCTGATTATTCATTATCCAAAGCCGGAATATTCTGTGGCAGAGAACATTCTCTACATGCTGCGACGGGATGGGAACTTTACCGAGCAGGAAGCAAACCTATTAGATGTGATGCTGATGATCCACGCAGACCATGGCGGCGGAAACAACTCCACCTTTACCAATGTAGTCATATCTTCCACAGGAACCGATATTTATTCAGCTATCTCCGCTTCCATCGGCTCCTTAAAGGGGCCAAAGCACGGCGGTGCCAATATATGCTGCAGTGAAATGATCAAAGCCATCGAAAAGGAAATCGGCCTAAAGGCAACCGAAGCCCAGATGAAGGCAGTAATCCAGAAGATCCTCGCAAAGGATTTTTATGATAATTCCGGTCTTGTATACGGACTTGGCCATGCGGTTTATACAGTATCCGATCCTAGAGCGGATTTATTAAAAGTTTGTTGTGAAAAACTTGCCAAACAGAAAAACAGGGAAGATGAATATGAATTCCTTACAAAATTTGAAAAGGTTGCCAAAGCATACCTGGCCGGCAACGGAAAAACCCTGTCAAACAATGTAGACTTCTACAGTGGTTTCGCTTATAATATGTTACAGATACCGGAAGATATGTATACGCCTTTGTTTGTCTGCTCTCGTATGGCAGGCTGGCTGGCACACAATATCGAAAACAAGCTGTACGACGGAAGAATCATGCGTCCGGCGACAAAATACGTAGGAGAAACTATATCCTACAAAAAAAGAGAGGAACGATAGCATATGGTGAAATTGTATGACGGCGGAGCTTATCTTGTACATGGAACGGAACTGGTTCCGGATCAGGAAGCAGAAAAAGTTGCTGCCCTTACAGGAAAGGCTCCAGATAAGGCTGAGGCAAAAAAAGGTACCATCGCCTATTCCATTTTAAAGAATCACAACACTTCGGATCATATGGATCATTTGAAGCTCCGTTTTGACTCCATGGCCTCCCACGACATTACATTTGTAGGAATTATCCAGACTGCCCGTGCATCAGGGCTTAAAGAATTTCCTATTCCATACATTATGACCAACTGTCATAACTCTTTATGTGCAGTTGGCGGTACCATTAACGAGGATGATCACGTATTCGGACTTTCCGCTGCTAAAAAATACGGCGGGATCTTTGTTCCGCCTCATATTGCTGTCATCCATCAGTACATGCGGGAAATGATGGCCGGCTGCGGACGCATGATCCTCGGCTCTGACAGCCATACCCGATATGGAGCCCTGGGAACCATGGCCATAGGAGAAGGCGGCGGGGAACTGGTAAAGCAGCTTCTTTGTGACACCTATGATGTGGCTTATCCCGGCGTTGTGGCCATTTATCTTACGGGAAGTCCTGCTCCATCCGTTGGCCCTCACGATGTGGCCCTGGCCATTATCGGAGCGGTCTTTAAAAGCGGCTATGTTAAGAACAAGATCATGGAATTCGTAGGACCCGGTGTGTCCTCTATGGATACGGACTATCGAAACGGCGTGGACGTTATGACAACGGAAACCACCTGCCTTTCCTCTATCTGGAGAACCGATGAGGACACAAAAGCCTATCTGGACCTACATGGCCGGGGAGATGCTTACAAAGAATTAAATCCCGAAGAAGTGGCTTACTACGATGGAGTGGCTTATGTGGACTTAAGCACCATTAAGCCTATGATCGCACTGCCCTTCCACCCAAGCAATACCTATGAGATCGAGGAATTAAATAATAACCTTGGAGACATTCTCCGCACTGTTGAAAAGGAAGCAGAACGCATTGTGGGCAGTTCCAAAGCAAACCTTTCCTTAACAGATAAGATCGTTAATGGAAAACTGATGGTTCAGCAGGGAGTGATCGCAGGCTGTGCCGGTGGAAACTACTCCAATGTTATGGCTGCGGCCCATATTCTGACCGGTAAAAACTGCGGAAATGACATCTTTAATTTATCCGTATATCCTTCTTCCCAGCCGGTTTATATGGATCTGGTAAAAAAGGGAGCCATCTCAGAACTGATGTCTGCCGGAGCAACCGTCCGGACGGCCTTCTGCGGCCCATGCTTTGGCGCAGGGGACACCCCTTCCAACAATTCCTTAAGCATCCGCCACACCACAAGAAACTTCCCCAACCGGGAAGGTTCCAAACCAGGCAGCGGACAGATTTCCTGTGTCGCCCTCATGGATGCCAGATCCATTGCTGCTACAGCGGCAAACGGCGGCTATCTTACATCTGCGGAAGGCTATGGAGAGGATTACAAAGTTCCTGCCTATGAATTTGATCCATCTTCCTATGAGAGACGTGTGTATCAGGGATTCGGAAAGGCTCAGCCTGAAGTTCCCCTGATTTACGGTCCAAATATCAAGGACTGGCCGGCTATGAGTGCTCTGACGGAAAATATCATGTTACGGGTATGCTCAAAGATCATGGATCCGGTCACTACCACTGATGAACTGATTCCTTCCGGAGAAACCTCTTCCTACCGCTCCAACCCTCTCGGACTTGCGGAATTTACCTTGTCCCGCCGGGATCCGGAATATGTGGAACGCTCAAAGAAAGTAAATGCGCTGGAGCAGACAAGAAAAGCCGGCACTTCTCCCTTAGAGGCTGACCGATCACTTGAAACTGCATTTAAGGCCCTGGCTGCTTATTTAAACCAGCCGGAATTGAATGTAGGGGAAACAGAGATTGGAAGTATGATTTACGCAGTAAAGCCGGGTGATGGCTCTGCCCGTGAACAGGCAGCCAGCTGCCAGCGAGTGCTGGGCGGCCTTGCCAATATTGCAAAAGAATATGCGACCAAACGATACCGCTCCAATGTTATGAACTGGGGAATGCTTCCCTTCCTTCTTGATGCAGAGCCGGATTTTGAGGTGGGGGATTTCATCTATGTACCTGGAATCCGCATAGCTCTTGATGGAGATATGAACCACATTCCAGCTTACGTAGTGAAAAACGAAGAAGGAAATCCGATTCATGAGATAGAACTGCACATTGCTGATATGACCCCGGAAGAACGGGAAATCGTAAAAGCAGGCTGCCTGATTAATTATAATAGAAACAAAAACCAACAGCAGTAATTATAAAAGAATTGCCCCCGGACATGGAGCTGGTATATAAGCCAGATTCCAATCCGGGGGTATGTTTTATTTTATGATTTTTTCTACCTGTGTATCATCAAGAGTCACATGATAAAATAGTTCGTAGAAATCTTTTACCTCTTGTTTGATATCAATATTATACTGTTCGGGATATACAAGATTGCCCAGCCACAAAATCCCGATCATCCGGTTAACAGAAGGCGGACTGCTCATAAAGCTATATGGAACAGAAGGTATCTGATAAACCTTCCCCTCTTTCACTGCATGTAATTCCCCCCAGACTTTATCCGTTGTTATGGTTTGGTACAGGGCCTCGGAATCCGCAATGATAATATCCGGCTGCCACAGAAGAAGCTGTTCAAAGGATACTTCGCTTCCGCCGCCGCTTGATACCATTTCAACTTTAGCTGCATTTTCCGCACCGATCTGTTCGATGACCCTGGCATGGATGGAACCTTCTGCATTGGTGTGAAGTCCGTCATCTCCAATAGCGAAATAAACCGATTTCTTTTCAGCAAGCTGCTCCCTGGCTGTTTTAGACCTTTTCAGTGTGTTATTGCAATAATCCGCCAGTTTCTTTGCCTGATCAGTGTCTCCGGTAAGTTCTCCCAGCTTTTCATAAGCAGAACTCATGGTATCTAAATCTGCCTCTATAAAGATGACCGGCATATTTAGTTGTTCCTGAAGGGCATCCATATCCTCTTTTACGGTTTTTTTCGCTTCTCCGATATCAATGATCACATCCGGACTTTCCGCAATGAGAGCCTCCATGTTAAGATTTGCATTCTTCCCATAAAACTGGCCGAATTTAGGAAGTGACCAATATTTTTCGTCAATATACTGCTTTGCACCTTCTGAAAAATCAGAAGCAAGTCCGGACAGCTTATCCGGACAAAGGGTATAAAGCACGATCTGTGCCAAAGGACCGGAAGGAGCAATCTTATTAATTTCCTTTGGCAATGTAACTTCTCTCCCTGCTGAATCCGTGAACACTCTGCTATCCGACTGTGCCCCTGATTCGCCCGCGTTTTCTGTTTCTGCCTGAGTTTCCGCTATTCCATATGCAGTTGACTCTGCCAGACTGTCTGGAATTTCCTGGCCGCTTCCTTTTTGACAGCCATTTGCCAGTACTGCCACAGCAAGGAACGCAGCAAGTACCAGACCTCTTCTTGTTTTTTTCATAAAATCCCCCTATTCCGCCGCTTTTGCGGCTTAAATTTATTTATTTAGAAAGCCTTACCGGCAAACCAGTACGGATTACCGCCTTGTGCTCTCCTTTTTTCACTAATTCCTCTGTAAGTTTTTTATCCGTAATAAGAGTCCCTGCCAGTTCCCACACGCCAAAGTCAAAAAGTACTGGGGCAAGAGCGACACTTGGTCCCACTAATATTACTTTTGCATTCCGTGACAGCTCTAACAGTCTTGGAAGGGTTTTATTAACCAGGGTAAATCCAGTGATAAAAACATAATCTCTGTCTGAAAGTATATATTCACAGGCACTGTCCGGATAATCCCCATCCATTGGATTGCGTTCCAGAACTACGCAGGATTTTGCTTCTTTCAAATATTCCTCTGCAAAACAGAAATGTCCGATGGTCGCAACTTTTTTTCCTTTGATATCCTCACGGTAGGCCATAAAAGCATCTTCCTTCGATCGCTGCCTGATTGTACCTTCCTTTTCTAACTTACTGATCCGGTCCGGCTGATTATAATAGGCATTAACCGCTGCGGCACCTATGCTGGCCTCTGTAAAATTCCATGATTTTATCAGCCCTGCGGCTTCTTTCCATGACATGTCCAATATGTTTTTTTCAGTCCTTCTAATGGTCTGAAGCGGGTTTGTTGCTGCCGCACCGGTATATCCGCAGACTGTCACTGAAGTCCACTGGATTCCTACAAAATAATCTTCTATCTTTACGTCATCTGGTATTGGTTCTATCAGACGGTCATACATTTCCCACATACTCATTATCTTCCTCCAGGCATACACACTTTTTTTCCGCTTTTCCGGTCTTCATAGATCTCAATGGGCACCTGGTATACGCTTTCCAAAAGCTCTTTCGTCAAGATCTTATCCGGCTCACCAAAAGCCGTTATCTTTCCATCTGACATTACCAGTGCTTTATGGGCAAAATAAAAGACATGCTCCGGATTATGGGTGGACTGCACAATTAAATACCCCTTTTGTGACAAGGCCCGCAGTTCCTCCATAACCCGGATCTGGTTGCCGTAATCCAAGCTGGAACAGGGTTCATCCATAATCAGGATTTTTGCCTCCTGGGCAATGGCCCTTGCAATCAGCACAAGCTGCTGTTCTCCACCGCTGATCTGCCCAAATATACGGTCCTTTAGACTGTCAATCTTTAATAGCTTCAATGCATTCAATGCCCTGTCCTTTTCTTTCTGTCCCGGACCTACAAAGCGGGGCAGGGAGGCTGTTGTTCCCATTAGCACCATATCCAGAACCGAAAAAGAGAATGCTGTATCGTGGTTCTGAGGTATATAGGCGATCCTACCAGCCAATTCCCGTTCGGAAAAATGCCGGCGTTCCATTCCATCGATCAGAATCTCCCCGTGGTACCCCTTTAACAGACCTAACATGCATCGAAAAAGCGTGCTCTTTCCTGCACCGTTTTTTCCAAGGACACAGACCAGTTCTCCCTTGTTAAATGAAAAATTGATCCCTTTTAATACTGGAAAACAGTGATAACCAAATTCCAGATTCTTTACTGTCAGCTCCATCTCTCTCCTCCTCTATAACCGGTTACCTTCCCGCAAAATAAGATATAAAAAGAACGGAGCGCCAACAAATGCAGTCAAGATGCCAATTGGGATCTCACTGGTAGCCAAAAGCCTTGCAAAATTATCCACGATCAACAGAAAGCTGCCACCCATAAGCAGAGAGGCCGGCAACAGCCTTCGGTAATCGCTGCCTACCAGCATTCTGGCAAAATGAGGGATTACAAGTCCTACCCAGCCTATATGCCCGCTTACAGAAACTGCGGCTGAGGTGATTAAAGTTGCGCTGACCACAATAATAAAGCGGAGCTTCCTGGCATTGATTCCCATGCTTCTCGCTTCATCTTCCCCAAGGCTTAAAACATTGATCCGCCACCGAAGAAGGTAAATCGGAAGGATTCCCACAAGGATCCATGGTGCAGCAAACATCACATCTTTCTGCCGGATGGATGCAAGGCTTCCCATAAGCCAATAGGTAATGACCGGAAGGGTATTGGTGGGATCCGCTACCAGTTTTAAGAAAGAAACCGCTGCGGAAGCAAGGGAGCTTATCATCATGCCGGACAACACAAGTCCTAACACAGGATTATACTTTACCCGGCTGCTGATGAGGCAGACAATTCCTACCGCACCAAGACCAAAAACAAAGGCACTGATTGTTACGCCGTTATATCCCAATGCAAAAAACAGTCCCAGGGCTGCGCCTAATCCCGCGCCAGAGGATGCCCCCAGAACATCCGGTGAAACCATGGGATTCTTAAAGATTCCCTGATAAGCGGCGCCTGCACAGGATAATCCTCCGCCGATCATTGCTGCCATAAACACTCTCGGAAGACGGACCTGGAAAACAACCGTCTCTGCCTGGGCTGGCCAAGTGGTTTTTATGGGAAAGATCGACGAGAGAAGGATCTTTAAGAGTGTGTCCGGGTATACCGGGTACCGTCCAATCAAAAAGGAACCAAAAAAGCAAACAATAAATAAGAGCACTATGATTCCAAAACGTTTTTTATAAATCCAGTCCCTTTCCATCATGTGGTTCCTTTCCTTCCTTTTCCGTACATTCTCTCAAAAACTCCTTAATTTCTGCCCGAATGTGCTCCTTTTTTTCTCGGTCAAATGTAAGAATCCGTCCATTTGACCGTTTTTCAAGCTTTTCTTCCAACTCCCGAAGAAGCTTGTCCGGATCAGGTTCTGTGGGAACTCTGGTTCTCATGGATTGCAGATTTTTATGGCTTTTCAAAACACCTATGCAGGGTATCTGGCTATCAATGCGGCAAAGTACCTCCTCCATAAATTCCGGTGCAAAAAGTTCTACCCCGCCTATTTCATCCAGAAGGCAAAGCCTACTTTGAGCTGAGGAACGCAGAATTTCCATTCCATCGGTTTTGAAAAACTGAAGATTTTTTTGAAATCCATGTTCAGTCCGTTGGATAAATATATTCGACAGCCCTTTTTTATAGGCAGCCGCGGGTATCCATTCTTCATCTGCCGGAACCATACGAAATCCCATGGTCATTCCATCTTCATTCAGCAAACGTTGGGAATAAAACCCTCCCATTATCTTGTGCCAGGGTTTTAAGCATTCAAAAAGCAAGGTTGTCTTTCCTTCTCCTGAATCACCTTTTAAAAATAAAAACTTCCCCATTATTTTTTTCGCCCTTCCCGCAGGGCCCTGACAGCAATCAATTCTCCCGCCACACTGATGGCAATTTCAGCGGGTGTTTCTGCGTAGATTTCCAAACCGATGGGGCTGTGACAGTTATCGATTTGTTCTCTGGTAACGCCGTCTGCCGTAAGCTTTTCGGCCAAGGTTTCCAGTTTTTTGCGGCTGCCAATCACACCGATATAGCAGGTGTTTTTCGTAAGAACCTGTCTTTGAACAACATAATCAGACTGATGTCCTCTGGTCATAACACAGACATAATCACATTCCCTTAATTCAAGGTAATCAAAAATCCGTTCATAATTCCCCACAATGGTTTTCTCTGCCTGGGGAAACAGTTTATCATTGGCAAATTCCGGCCGGTCATCAAAAACGGTACACCGGAATCCTACATGTGCCAAAACCGGTACCAATTCCTGTGCCACATGTCCGCCTCCGAAAATATAGACGCAGCCGGCCCGGACCAGAGGCTCGCTGTAATACTTTCGCTCACCAAAGTTTTTTTGAACCGCTTTATATTGAAGGAGAACTTTTCTATCTTCTTCACCAATCCCCTTTATTCCTGTAAATCCCACTGATTTGCTGTATATTCCCAGCCCCCATGCGGCTTCGTCGGTAATATCCATAATAAGCCAGCTGTCTTCATCCTTATCATAGGCTTCTTCTATCTTCCTGCATAATTCCTTGAATTCCTGATTCTCATGATCCAGATACTGGAAGTAAACCACCACATCACCGCCGCAAATCATGCCAAGATCAGCTACCTGCTCTTTTCCCAGTACAAAGCTGTGCGTATAGGATGACTTTTCCTCTATCGCTTTCTGTGACCTCTGGATGGACCGGTATTCCACCGCTCCGCCTCCGATCGTTCCTTCTGTAGTCCCATCCTGTCTTACCAGCATGTGAGAACCTGCACCTCTGGGAGTGGAACCAGAACTTGCAATAATAGTTACCAAAACCCCATCTTCGCCTTTTTCCAGAGTTTCTAAAACTGTTCTAAACAGCTTCCGCATTTCAATGCCCCCTTAAAATATTTAATAAACAATTCTCCATCGGATCCCCTTTTCCGTTATATTTTCGAAAATATATCGGTTTATCTATTATAGCCCTTTTTCCAGAATTTGTAAACCGGAGAAAAAAAGTAAAAAAAATAGGCCCCCAGATTGAAATTTAATTAAGATAACAATTAAATTTCAATCTGGCGACCTTAAAATTAATCACCGATCATATTACGGATCTTTACCGGCGTCCTGTAATTCCATGTGGAAATTTTAATACCGCTGCGTCTGCTGGCCGCATGTACGATCTGTCCGTTACCGATATACATGGATACATGGTTGATGGTTCCTTTGCTGTCTGCATAGTAGATTAAATCCCCAGGTCTCATTTCACTGGATTTTACCGCCTTACCCATACCAGCCTGAGAACCGGAATAATGTGGCAGTCCAATGCCAAAATGAGCGTAAACAGACATGGTAAATCCAGAGCAGTCAGCCCCTTTTGTAAGGCTTGTTCCGCCCCACACATAAGGATTTCCTAAAAATTGCAGGGCATAGTTGACGATCTGGGCCCTAAACGATGCCTGGGCATTGGCTTTTTCCTCTAAAGGCGAGAATTTGATTGCTTCAGGAAGAGCGTATCGGACATCAACGTAATCTGTGGATACATAAGCACTGCTGTTTTCCTCCAGCTCGATCTGTATCCAGCCGTCAATCTGCTTTAAGACAGGATACCGCTCATTGTTGGATATCTGTGTCCATATTTTCGAATCAGTGGAAGGCTCAGTCCTGGCATTTAACATATCCGTGTTGACAATGGCCATCAGCTCTGCAACCTGCAAAGCCTCATCCTTTGCTGCCTGTCCTGTCTGAATATAATCAGATTTCACATAGCCGGTAATGTTACCGGACTGAATCTTATACCAGCCATCCGTTGTCTCTAATATATTTCCTGCGGCTTTGCTTGGCATCTTTCCAATAATCTTGCCGTTTTCATTAGGCTCTTCTCTTACGTTCAAATAATTATCCACGTCGGAAATACCAATGTTCTTATAGAGATTGAATATCATGGCCTTTAGATCCAGTTTTCTGGCCTCATTCAGTCCATATTCCATTTTAACATAATCCGCAGATAAATATCCTGCCGGAACTTGTATCCAGCCATCAGTCTGTCCTAAAACCTCATACCTTTCATTGGAAAGCGCCTGGCCCACCACATCCGAACTGGTGGATGGCTCCTTTCTGATGTTCATACTGTCGGTCTGAACGATGGCTCTCAATTTTACCAGATCCATTGCTTTCTTTTTTGCGTCTTCCCCTGATAAAACATATTCGGAATTTATATATCCTTCAATGCCGCCGGAAGATATTTTACTCCAGCCGGACTCCGTATTCTCCAGGATATCACAGGCACTGTCTCCCTGGAGTTTTCCGATTACATCCTCATCGGTACTCGGTGCTTTTCTCACGTTTAAATATCCTGATACCTGAATGATTCCTAAATTCTTATAGGAATTTACTACCTTTTCTTTTTCTTCCTTTTCCTTTGCTGCCTGAGCCTCAGACTCTGCTTTCGCGTCTGCATTTAAGCCTGCTGATTCCTCCATCTTTATTGCAGAGGCCTCCGACCCGGTAGCAAGCATTGCCGGTTTTGCGGCAATGTGATTCTTCGCTGCCATTCCCACTGCAGAAATAACTGCCAGGCAAAGAACCGCTGTACCTCCCATTGCCAAAAGTTTCTTATAATCATTCTTACTGCGTTTTTTTCTGGCCTTATCCAAACGAATTATATAATCTTTTTTCTCGTTGTTATTTTCCATCCTGTACTTTCTCTCCATATCCTGTATTCTAGCGGAAAGCCGATTCAGACTATAAGCCTATTTGCCTAGTATAGCATAAAATGTCATTATTTGCGATATCGGTCTAACAAAAAATTATTAAGATTATGTTACATAATATTAAGAAGATACATCCAAGAAAGGAAATTTATGTAATAAGCTATCTGCCTTGAAGCAAAAAAATACAGGACAGGAAACTTTTTTAAAAGATTTCCTGTCCCATCATTTCACCGGCTATTTCGCCAATATCATTCTATCGTTTGAAAATTCCTCACCGCTTGCCTCTTCGAATTTCTTAAGAAGATCTTCTACTTCCAGCTTCTTTTTTTCTTCCCCTGACACATCATAAATGATGCGGCCTTCATGCATCATGACAAGCCGGTTGCCAATCTGGATTGCATCCTTCATGTTATGGGTAATCATAAGAGTCGTGAGATTTTGCTCTTCCACAATCTCTTGTGTGATCTCCAGAACCTTTTTGGCCGTTTTGGGGTCAAGTGCAGCGGTATGTTCATCAAGAAGAAGCAGTTTTGGCTTTTTCAAGGTCGCCATCAAAAGGGTAAGCGCCTGTCTCTGACCACCGGAAAGTAATCCAACCTTATTGGTCATACGGTCCTGAAGCCCAAGTCCCAGCTTTTTTAGTGCCTCATAGTAATAGGATTTTTCGCTGGTCCTGATTCCCCAGGCAAGGCCTCTTCCCTGTCCCCTACGGTAAGCCAGAGCCATATTTTCCTGTATTTCCATTCCGGCGGCAGTTCCTAACATAGGATCCTGGAATACCCTTCCGATATATTTAGCCCTTTTATACTCCGGATCCCTGGATATATTGATCTCATCAATCTGGATCTTACCGGAATCAATGGGGTACACTCCTGCTATCATATTTAACATCGTAGATTTTCCTGCTCCGTTACCGCCGATAACAGTTACAAAGTCACCCTCGTTCAGATGGAGGTCGATGCCATTCAATGCTTTTTTTTCATTGATGGTGTTCTTGTTAAATGTTTTTCTGACATTCTTAATATCCAGCACGGTTATTCTCCTCCTTCTGTATAAGATTTTTTGATGCGCCATTTATTCATCATGACCGGCACGCAAAGCGCCACTGCAACGATCGCAGCCGATAAAAGCTTCATATCGTTGGCATCCATACCCATTCTTAATACCATGGCACGGATCACAAAATATATGACGGACCCCACTACCGCAGAGATAAGCTTGCTTGCAAAGGAACGCAGTTTACCCATCAGCACATCACCAATGACAATAGCAGCAAGACCAATGACAATGGCTCCGGTACCCATGCCGATATCCGCATATTTCTGGCTTTGGCAGACCAGGCCCCCGGAAAGTCCAACAAGTCCGTTACTGATGGTTAGGGCAAGAAGCTTTGTCCAGTTTGTATTGACGCCCTGCGCACGTATCATTGCCTGATTATTACCCGTAGCTCGCATGGCACTGCCGATTTCCGTTCCAAAGAACCAGTAAAGAAAGGAAATCATTACGATTGCAATGCCGATCCCAATAATCATGGCGGCGGCCTGCTTGCTCAATCCGGTTGCTGCTATGAATTTAGACATAATTGTATCAGTCTTTAAAAGCGGCACATTACTCTTTCCACCCATAATCCGGAGATTTATGGACCAAAGACCGATCTGCGTTAAGATTCCTGCCAGAATCGCCGGTATTTCAAATATTGTATGTAACAATCCGGTCACTGCCCCGGCTGCCATCCCGGCCGCTGCCGCAACCCCTAAGGAAACCCAGGGATCTACGTGAAAATTAAGAATCATAACGGCACACACGCATCCGCCCATGGCAAAGCTTCCATCTACCGTCAAATCGGCAATGTCCAATAGTTTGTAGGTAATATAAACCCCTAAAACCATAATCCCCCATAAAACCCCCTGAACAACTGCATCCTGTAGGGATACCAACAAACCACTCATCAATCATTCCTCCGCGTATTTTCTCAAGTTCATAGACATAAATGCCTTACATAAAGAATGAAAGTCCATCCTTTATGTAAAGCATCTATGGCCGGCAGGCGGACCAGTCAAACGGGCCCTGCCTGCCGCTCATTTCTTCTCAAAACTGCCTATTTAAGGCTTGATACATCAATTCCCAATGTCTTAGCTGTTTCCTCATTGACAGTCAGCTTACACTTATCCAAAGGAAGGTATTCAATCGGCATTTTAGAGATATCCGCACCATCTTTTAAGATCTTTACTGCCTGCTGTCCGGTTAAGTAGCCCAGTTCATAATAATCAATGCCATATGTAGCTAGACCGCCGGCATTTACCATACCTTCTTCTCCGCAGATTACCGGAATGCCATTTTCATTCGCTACCATGCTCACGGTTGCCATACCTGCTGCAATTGTATTATCCGTAGGAGTATAGAGAGCATCTACCTTGCCTACCATGGAGGTAACGACCGTCTGGATCTCGTTGGAGTTGGATACGGTGTACTCTACCGCTGCCATTCCTTCCGCTTCAATTGCATCTTTTGCCATCTTAGCCTGGATCTCAGAGTTGGATTCTGCGGAGCAGAAAAGAATTCCCACGGTTTTTGCATCAGGGAGTATCTTTTTTAACAGAGCGATCTGCTCCTTCACAGGAGTTAAATCAGAGGTTCCGCTCACATTTCCTCCTGGGTTATCATTGCTTTCAACCAGATCGGAAGATGCCGGATCAGTGACTGCTGTCAAAAGAATCGGAATATCGCTTGTGGCTCCTGCCACAGCCTGAGCCGCCGGTGTTGCAATGGCAAGGATCAAATCGTCGTTGTCATTCACCAGCTTGCTGGCGATGGTCTGACATGTAGGCTGGTCACCAGAGGCGTTTTGCTGATCAACGGTATAGTTAAGACCTGCATCATCAAGCGCCTGGATAAAACCTTTGTTGGATGCATCTAAGGCTGCATGCTGTACAAGCTGGAGAACTCCAATTTTATACTGCTTTCCATCTGCCGTCTTTTCTCCAGTGGATTCTGCTGCTTCTTTTGTCTTCTCCGCTGCAGTCGTGGTTTCCGGAGCTGAGGTTGCCGTGTCCGGTGCTTTGCTGCCGCATGCCGTTAAAGACATCATCATGGCGCCGGCAAGAACCAGTGATAAAACGTTTGCTGTTTTCTTCATAATTTTCTCTCCTCTTCCTTCCAAAATTTCGTCCTTTTTGGAACTTAATTCGTATCATACTACAAAAAAGATAAGCCGTCAATTTTATTGCTTTAAATTTATGTGTTTTTAAAGCGCTAAAGTGCATTTTTGTAAAAAATGACGATAAAATACGTAATATCCTCCATTCCGTTTATTAAAAAAACCGGAGAATTTAGATTCTCCGGTTTTTTTAATTAATTTGCAAGAAATCCTTTTCCTATAATCTCGCTGGAATTGGATATCAGTATAAACGCCGTTGGTTCCACACTGCGAATGTAGTTTTTTAGTTTAAGTGCCTGGGAACGCTTCATGGTCGTTAAGATCACGGTCTTTTTATGATGACTGAAAGCGCCTGTGCCTCATAAACCGTGGCACTTCGGTTAAGTCCATGAATAATATAATCACAGATGGGCCCCGGATCATCACAGATGATGCTGAAACACTTGCATAAGTTAATATTTTCTATGACATCGCCAATCACAAGGGATTTGGCTAATAAACCAAGGGAAGAGAATAACCCTGTCTCCGGTCCAAATACAAAATAGGCCATAATCACCCCTGTTACATCCACCAGCAAAAGTACGGTTCCTATATTAAGGCTGGTGTACCGTTTCAATATCATGGCGATAATATCCGTTCCCCCGCTGGAAGCTCCTGTGTTAAAAAGGAGGGCAGAACCCACACTTGGCAAAAGAATCGCAAAGATCAATTCCAAAAGTGGTTCCTTGGTAAGGGGTCTTGTAATAGGATAGAGCCGTTCCAAAAAATATAGAAATATGGACATCATAAGGGTGGCATAAACCGTTTTAATCCCAAAACTCCGTCCAAGGAAGAGAAAGCCGGCCACCAGTAATACAGTATTCACAATGGTTGTGAACTCACTGGCCGACCAATGGGTTAATGCACTGATAACCGTCGCAAACCCTGTGACACCTCCGAATGCAAAATTATTGGGGAATTTGAAGAAATAAATCCCCACCACCATAATCCAGATACTGAACGTGATCAGTCCATACTCCGTAAGCGTTCTCAGTGTTTTGTTTTCTATCTGCTTCATGACTGTTTGTCTATCTCCCTCCGGCTCCTTTAAGCCGGTTCTGTACGTTTTTGAGCGAATTTAATATTTCCTTTCACTCCCACTCGACTATACCTCAAAGGGGCGGTAATTACAAACACCAATCCATCTGATATCCTCACAGTCTTTCTATTGTGAACAAGGAGTAAATCCGACTCTGGCAAGGAACCGCCCAAACCCGTTCCGTCCCTGCTCATCGCATTTGTATACGCCTGAGTCCTCTAAAACCCGTTCAAATACCAGGCCAACTTCCTTCTTTAAAATTTCCTCTACATTTTCTTTTGTCACTTCTTCATATTTTCCAAGGAAAGCCTCTGCCCAATCTGCGTGCTTTTCAATGGTTTCATCATCTCTTATGTTTTTCCCTTCCACAATGCACTGGGCCAGCAGATTCAGCTCTTCCTTTAACCTGGAAGGCAGGACCGCCAATCCCATGACCTCAATTAAGCCGATGTTCTCTTTTTTGATATGATGAAGCTCCTGATGAGGGTGATAAACACCAAGAGGGAATTCTTCTGTGGTGATATTGTTTCTTAATACCAGATCCAGTTCGTATAAGCCATCCCGCATTCTGGCAATTGGGGTGATGGTGTTATGAGGCTCTCCGTCAGTTTCCGCAAAAATAAAGGCTTCCTCGTCTGTATAAGACCTCCAGGCATCAAGAATCTTTGTTCCCAGGTTGATTAGGTCTTCCGGGTTTTTGCTTCTGGTACGCAGCACGGACATCGGCCATTTCACAATTCCGGCTTCCACTCCTTCAAAGCCTTCCAACTGGAAACAACTCTCCATAGGAGCCTTTGCCATGGCAAAATCATAATTTCCTCCCTGGAAATGGTCATGGGATAGGATGGACCCTCCTACAATAGGCAGATCCGCATTGGAACCAAGGAAATAGTGAGGAAACAGCTTAACAAAATCAAACAACTTTACAAAGGTCTCTCTCTCTATCTTCATGGGAATATGCTTTCCGTTAAACACAATGCAGTGCTCGTTGTAATAAACATAAGGGGAATACTGAAAGCCCCACTCACTGTTATTGATCTTAAGACGGATGATCCTGTGGTTATTTCTGGCCGGATGATTGGTCCTTCCGGCATAGCCCTCATTTTCCATACAAAGCTGGCATTTGGGATAACCGCCTTGTTTTGCAAGCTTTGCAGCTGCAATCGCCTTTGGGTCTTTCTCAGGCTTTGATAGGTTCACCGTAATATCTAAATCTCCGTACTTGGTAGGGGTCACCCATCGCATATCCTTTTTAATCCGGTACCGCCTGATATAGTCGGAATCCTGGCTCAGTTTATAATAATATCCGGTTGCAGCCTCAGGAGACTGGCCCTGATACAGCTCCCAGAATGTTTTTTCTATTTCACTTGGTCTTGGCATCAGACAATTCATCAGCTTTGTATCAAACAAGTCCCGATATGTAACACTGTCTTCTTCTATGATACCGGCCTGGCAGGCGTAATCAAGTAATTCATGTAAAACAGCTTCCAGATCAATATCTTCCGGTACTTCTTCTGACTCCTCATACTCGTCCATCATCATTACATCAAGGATTTGGTTAAGGGCATAAAACCGGTCCGCTTCCTCGATTAAGCCTGTGTTTCGTCCGTATTGTACCAGTTTCTTAATTGCCTCGTAAATCATTGTGGTGTCCCTCCTGGTTTCTTTTTATCCTAATATACCTATCCCATTATACATTTCCAATAGCGTCAAAACAATATCCTATCTTTTGTTTTTATTGTATTTTTTTAATAAAATTACTGATTCGGCTTATAATCATGCCGCCCAAGATCCCTATGATAAGTCCGGCAGCTGTACCGGCGATCAGAAGTAAGGGAAGATAAAAGAATACTCCGGCCTGTTTGACTACAAGGGCAGCCACACAAACCTGTCCGATGTTATGTCCCACGCCTCCAAGAATACTGATTCCCGTTGTGCCCATCCAGTTTCTTCTCCTGCAAAGAACCATTAGAAGCAGGCTTAAGCTCCAACCTCCCAGGCTGTAGAGCATGGCAAACAAATTTCCAAAGGTAAATCCGGTAAGAACGATCCGCAAAAGTGATATGACAACCGTTCCGCCTGTCCCAATTGTATAGAGCCCCACAACCGTGACCAGATTGGCAAGCCCCAGCTTTACTCCCGGTATTCCAAGAGAAATGGGAATCAGTGTCTCAACAAAGCTGAGAACAAATGCCAGTGCAATCAGCATTCCGTACAACGCCGCCACATGAGCTGAATTTTTTACTTTCATAAAAGCTCTCCTTTTTCCTGCATTCAGCATTTATCTTATCACACTTTGGCATTTATGTAAAAGAAAATCCCGGAGAGCATCTTCATATGATGAAAGTGCTCTCCGGGTTGAAAATTAATCGGTTCTTTTATCACCCCAGAAAAATAATGCCACAGTACCAGGTCCGGTATGGGAACCAATGACTGCACCAATGCTGTTTAACATCACCTTTCCGGAAAGATTGGGGAAGCGTTCCTCCACCAGGGCCGCCACTTCCCTGGCATCATCTTCACAGGCGGAATAGGAAAGAAAGCATTTGCCGCTATAATCCCTTCCACCCTTTGCATGAGCTTCCATGGTGTTTATAATCTCCTGAATGGCTTTTTTCTTGGTACGGATCTTCTGCCTGGGAATCAAATGCCCAGTTTCGTCTATGTTCATGAGCGGACAGATGTTAAGCACGGTACCAAGCATTGCGGATGTGGCTGAAATCCTGCCTCCCCGCTTAAAACTAGTCAAATCCGTGGAGAAAAACCAGTGATGCACGAATAATTTGTTATCCTCTGTCCACTCCCTCGCTTCTTCCAGGGAAACTCCTTTATCCCTTAAGTCTGCCACTGCATCGATCAGAAGTCCATAGCCGGCAGAAGCCCCCAGGGAATCCACAATGACGATCGTTCTTTCCGGATATCTGGAACTCATCTCTTCCCTGGCTACGCATGCAGAATTATAGGTTCCTGAAATACCGGAGGAAAGAGTGAGGTGCAAAATATCCTTGCCTTCCTTTAAAAATGGTTCAAAAAAATCACAATATTCTTCCACATTTACCTGGGAAGTCACAGGTGTCGCGCCTTTGGCGATCCGGCTATAAAACTCAGGAAAAGGAATGCTCTGTCCTAAGTCATCCGGATAGGTTGCGCCATCCATTGTATAGTGAAAACACACATAGGGAATCTGGCGCTGCTCAAAAAATTCCTTCTTCATATCTACCGTAGAACAGCATGTTAAAACAAAACTTCCCATATCTGCACACCTCCTATCATTTACTGAATCAATATTAGCACATTTTTCCTTGAATTGGAATCTTTACAATAAATTCCGTACCCAAATCAAGTTCTGATCGAACGGTAATGGTCCCATGATAGAAATTAACAATATGCTTTACAATGGATAATCCAAGGCCCGTCCCGCCCTGTTTCTTGCTCCGTCCTTTGTCCACCCGGTAAAAACGTTCAAATATACGGCTTAAGGATTCTTTTGGGATACCCATTCCGTTATCTTTCACACGAATTATTACATTGCGATCCTCTTCTGTCACTGTGACCCATACTTCGCCCCCGGGCTTATTATATTTTACCGCATTGCTTATGAGATTTCCGAAAAGTTCCTTCATTTGCTGTCCATTGGCGTAAATACAAAGTGGTTTGCAATCCACATGCATCGTGACTTCATGGGATGCAGCAAGTGGCTTTAAGGATTCGACGATATCGCCTACAAGAATGGACAGGCGCACATCACTTTTTAATACCTCTGCTTCCTTTGCCTCAAGCCGGGAAATCATAAGAATGTCATTGATGAGATGATTCATATTGACCGCTTCTTTTTTAATACGCCTTACGAAATCCATCTTTTGTTCTTCATCCTGAATGATCCCGCTTTCCAGAAGCTCAGCATATCCCTGAACCGATGTGATCGGGGTCTTTAACTCATGGGAAGCATTACTGAAAAATTCCTGACGAATTTGCTTTTCAAGTTCAATCTGGTTTAAATATTCTTTTACGTTCTTAGACATTTCCGTTGTCGTTTCCGCTATAATATTAATTTCCGGATACTGGTAGGTTTCAAAGGAGAGGTCCGTATAATCCCCGTTTACTTTTAACATCTCCTGGGAGATTTCCTTTAATGGCTTTGTAATGGATTTTGAAAAGCTGTCCGCTGAAAATGCGGAATACATAATAGCCATCAGAAAGCTGAGCCAGATGGAAGGCAGCAACAGCATTAAATATTCTTTCATGCCGGAATAGGGAATTGCCATACGAAGAATATAATCCGCCCGTGAGGAGCGGATTGCTACATAAAGCATATTTTCCTTGAGAGTATCGGAATAGCGTATGGCCGTGCCGGCCCCCTCTGCAAGGGCCTCCTTCACTTCTTCCCTGTCTAAATGATTATCCAGGGAAGCGGCCGGTACATTTCCAGTATCGGCCACAATGTTTCCATCCATGCGTATAATTGTAAAACGGCTCTGATTTTCACTGAGTGTCTGCTTTAAGTCCCCGATTTCACCGACAAGATTACCGGAATAATCCAGAATCTCATCCATAGCTCTCAAAGTATAAGTCATGTCTTTTCTGGAATTTTTAAGCAGTGCGCTGCTGGAAGCAATATAAAAAACAGAACTGCTGAGTATCAGCACTACCAGAATAACCTGGATAAATTTTTTAAAAATTACGCTTCTCATAGATTCCCTCATTCTTTGGCGTATAGCCAGACTATTGATTTTCCTACTCTTCCGTCTTAATAAAACGATAGCCTACGCCGCGGATTGTCTTGATACAGGAACCGCCGTTTTCTCCCAGCTTTTGCCGGAGCGTACGGATATGCATGTCCAGGGTTCTGGTCTCTCCATCGTAATCATACCCCCAGATGTGGTTTAAAAGCTCATCTCTGGTGACGACCTTATTATGGTTCTCCATTAAATACTGTAAAAGCTCGAACTCTTTTAGGGTCAGTTCAACCTTAACGCCGTCACAATAGACTTCTCTTGTTTTTTTATTTAAACTTAAGCAATATTGATTCAGTTCGTTTGTGTTTGCCTCTCCCCTGGAGCTGCGCCGTAAAAGACTTCGAATTCTGGCAGCCAGCTCCATGACTCCAAATGGCTTGGTCATATAGTCGTCGGCTCCGCCATCAAGTCCTACCACCTTATCAAACTCCCTGTCTTTTGCGGTCAGAATAAGAACGGGAATATCTTTTAAAGACTCATTTTTCCGAATCCTGCGAATGGCTGTCAGTCCGTCCATACCTGGAAGCATCAGATCAAACACAGCCAGTGCCGGTTTATCTGATTCAATATGCCTCAAAGCTTCCTCCGCCATCTCAAAAGCAGATACTTCATAGCCAAAACCTTCCAGGGCAATTTTAATTAAATCCCTGATGTTGTCATCGTCTTCAATTACATAGATACGTTCCATATATTCTCCTTTCCTTTTTCCTGCCCAAGCTTTTTAGGCATAGAGGTATGCCCGCAGGGCGTTCTTATTTCCTGCCCACGTTTTCTGTTACATTTCATCCCTCACATAACCTGCAATATTGTGAGCGTGGTCTGAAATACGTTCCAGATTGCTCAGTGCATCCAAAAAGATGACTCCGTTTTCCGGCTTACATGTCTGAGCGGATAAACGTTCGATATGACGTTCTCTTAATTCTTCTTCCAGGCTGTCCACACGTTCTTCGCTTTGAATCACTGCACGGACCTCTGTCATGTCTCCAGTTTCCCTGGCTTTTATGGCATGCTCCAGAGAGGAACGAACCTCTTTTATCATTTCCTTGATTTCATTTTCTGCATCTTTTGAAAAAATAATGTTCCGGTTGGATTTTTCTATTGCCAGCTCGGATAAGTTCTCACAGTGATCGCTGACCCGCTCAAAGTCACTGATTGTATAAAATAAGTTTTTAACTAGAAGGTGCTGTTCCTCATTTAAAGACTGGTTATTAAGTTTTATCAGATAATCAGTGAGAATCTTTTCATAATCATTGATTTTCTGTTCCATTTTTTCCACAAGCTTTGCTTCTGCTCTGTTGTTGCCAAGAAGAGCCGCAGCTGCAAGATCCAAGTTTTCCATGGCAGCATTTCCCATGCTCACAACTTCATGGTTCACATTTTCAATGGCAAAGGAAGGGGTCTCTAAAATTCTTTCATCCAGATGACGTTTCATCGGGGAATCAGAATCTGCAGTTGACTCTTTCTGATCTTCCCGTACAAGCAGCCCGGAAGCCTTAACTAAAAGCCCGGCAAAGGGGAATAAAATAATAGTGTTGCTCACATTAAATATGGTATGGAAAATGGATATTCCCACACTGCTGATTCGAGAAGCTGCAAAAACCGGATTCAGCTTAAACACTACAAACATGATGCATCCGAAAATAACAGCACCGACCACATTAAAAAGGAGATGAATGACAGCCGCGCGCTTTGCGGTTTTATTCGCGCTCAAACTGGAAAGCAGAGCAGTCACACAGGTACCGATATTCTGTCCTAACGTGATAAATATGGCAGACTGCCAGTTTACGATGCCGTTAAGAGCCAGTGTCTGCAAAATTCCTACAGAGGCTGAGGAACTCTGAATGATGCCGGTAACAACAAGGCCTGCTAAAATTCCAAGAAGAGGATTTTTACCTAAAACGGCAAAGGCCTGGCTGAAAATAGGCGCGTTCCGGTAAGGCGTAATGGAGTCTGACATAAAGGAAAGCCCTATGAACAGCACACCAAAACCAACCAGAATTTCCCCAACCTGTTTTTTCTTCCCGCTTCCGGTAAAAAGGCTTAAAACAGCGCCTACGCCTACCAGTGCAGGAGCAAAAAACTCGGGTTTCATCATCTCTCCCCATTCACTCATGGATACGATCCAGCTGGTAACGGTTGTTCCGATATTAGCACCCATAATAATACCAACGGCTTGTTGCAGATTGATGATCCCAGCATTTACAAATCCTACCACCATGACTGTGGTTGCCGAGCTGCTCTGGATGATGGCGGTAATACCAGTTCCCAAAAGCACACCCATGAGCCTGTTGCTAGTCAAGACCCCTAAAAGCTGCTGCATTTTATGCCCTGCTGATTTTTGCAGCCCATCAGCCATAGCGTCCATTCCATAAAGGAACATACCCAGTCCCCCGATGAATTTAAATAGCATTTGTATTTCTGTGATTGACATAGCATCCTCCGTTTTTTCATGATAATACATTTTTGTAAATACCATATCAAATCTATGTAAAGTAAAATGCACATAAATGTAAAATTTATGTAAAATTTTGTCTTAATGTAAAATTTCCTTATAAACCCGAAGGACATTTCCATAAAAGACTGCCTCAATTTCACTTTCTGAAAACCCCTCTTTTTTCATATACGCTTCTAAAAGGGGCAGGTCTTCCGGAGATTTCATCTCTAAATTCCCCCCAATGCCGTCAAAATCGGATCCAAGCCCAATGCATTGGATGCCTCCCACCTTTTTCATATGCTTCATATGTAAAACCATATCTTCCACCCGGCTTAAGGCTCCTTCCCCCTTCTTCCAGTCATGAAGAAAATCGGCACAATAATTGATTCCGGTGACACCGCCCCGTTGCGAAAGCTTTTTTATCATTTCATCCGTTAAGTTTCTTGGATTAGAAGCAATGGTCCTGGCATTGGAATGGCTTGCCACAAATGGTTTTTCTGTATACCGGAACACATCTTCTATCCCGGCATCTGACAAATGAGACACATCGATTACCATTCCCAGCCGTTCCATCTCCTGAACAAACTCAATTCCCTTTTCCGTAAGTCCATACTCCATCTCCGGTTCAAAAAAGGCTTCTCCGTTTTCCTCCCAGATTCGGTTGGGATGCCCCAGCTCATTTTTATAGTTCCACGTAAGCGTCGCCATGCGGACTCCCAGACGGTAAAAATTTCTTAAGAATGCCAGTTCTCCCTGACAGACGCCGCCTTCCTCTATGGTAAGCATGGCAGACATTTTCCCATTCTTCCGGTTTTCTTCAATATCCTTATAGCCTTTTACAATGCCAATAATATCCTCATATTTTTCCAGTTCCGTATAAAAGAGGTCAACAAGCTTCATGCAATATTCAAACGGACGCTCATGCACAGCGAGATTTATATATAAGGCAAAGTTCTGTAAGCAATAATCTCCTTTTTTCATGCGCTCCAAGTCAATATGACAGTCATTTTTTAGGATGGAAAATACCTTTCCCTCTTCCTTCCGGTAATAAAGTTCTGAAATGGTATCACAATGCATATCAACAACCTTCATAATTTCTTTCCTTTCTCATGATCCACTGAATTTTCACTACGCAAAAGGAGCAGCCCAAATATGAGCTACTCCTTTGGTAACTATGCAAATAGTATCACCTATATGACATATTTGCAAGAAAATGTTCGATTTTTACTCGCTGCGCAAAGCGTCGATTGGGTTTAAATCAGCAGCCCTTCTGGCAGGCATATAGCCAAATAAAAGGCCGATCCCTACGGATACACTGAAGGATACCATAACGGCGCCAGGCGTTGGAGTGGCATTCATTCCCATGGCAGATCCGATGATGGTAGTTGCCACGGAGCCCACCAGAATACCCACAACCCCGCCAAGAGAGCTGGTAACTGCGGCCTCTATGACAAACTGCTGCATGATGTTGCGTTTTTTTGCCCCCAGCGCCTTCCTGATTCCGATTTCTCTGGTACGTTCCGTTACGGACACCAGCATGATATTCATAACTCCAACTCCGGCAACTAAAAGGGAGATCCCGGCGATTCCGCCAAGCATCATGGACATCATGGACATCATGGAATTTAGGGAGTTTAAAAGCTCACTCATTGCATTAATCCGGTATAAGTCCTCATCTTTGAAAATCCCATAAAGAAAGCTGTTGATGGCCTCTTTGGCCTCTACGGAATGGTCCATGTCGGCGGTGGCAAAGACATAGCTGTTTATGTCTGCAGTGTTGTTTAACTTGGCGGCACTGCTGTAGGGGAGGTACAAAACGTCGTCTGAACCGCCGGCCTTAAGCTCATCTTCATCTTGTCTGGATACCACACCAATAATCTGGTAGGCATAACCGTTTATTTTTATGGTCTGGCCAATGGCTTTTTCTGCTCCTCCATATAATTCCCAGGCCACATAATAACCTGCAACACAAACCTTTTGTCTGGACAGGACATCGGAGTATTGGAGGAACCGCCCTGAATCCAGGGTCTGATCCTTCATATCCAGATATTCCTCACTGACACCGGATACCGTAGTATTGGTCAGGGATTCCGTACCGTTTTTTAAGGTAGCGGACAAGGAAACCTTTGGCGTCATCTGAGAAAAAAGATTTTTGTTGTCTTCATAAAACTGATACATCTGATCCACGGTTACGGACCTGGATGAAAGATTGGTTACGTTCACATTGATCTGGTTGGTTCCCATGCTGGTAAATTGTTCCGTCATATAAGACATTTGTCCGTTTACAAGACTCACCAGAATGATGACCGATGCCACGCCGATAATGATTCCAAGCATGGTGAGAAAGGATCGCATCTTATTGCCCCAGATGCTTTTTAAAGCCATTTTAAAGGATTGCAGAATATTCATTTACGTCTCCATCGAAATTAATCTTACCATCGTGTACCCGGATCACCCGCCTGGCTTCCTTTGCAATGGCGCTGTCATGGGTGATCATCACGATTGTATTCCCTTCATCGTTCAGCTTTTTCAAGAAATTTAGAACTTCCCGGCTGGTTTTTGAATCCAGAGCCCCCGTAGGCTCATCGGCCAGAATCAGGGAGGGATCTCCTGCCAGCGCCCTTGCAATGGAAACCCTCTGCTGCTGGCCTCCGGAAAGCTGGTTGGGAAAATTTTTCCACTTTTCCGCCAGGCCAACCCGTTCCAGAGAAGCCATGGCCCGTTTGTTCCGTTCATTGGTTCCTACCCCTGCATATAACAGGGGCAGTTCCACATTCTCAAGAAGATTCAGTCTGGGAAGCAGATTGTACTGCTGGAAGATAAAGCCAATCATCTTATTCCGGATCCCGGCCAGCTGGTTATCCGACATCCTGCCCACGTCCTCACCGCCCAGAAGATATTCTCCTGACGTGGGGACATCCAGTGCGCCGATAATATTCATAAGCGTGGATTTTCCGCTTCCCGACTTTCCTACAATAGCCACGAATTCCCCGTGGTAAATGGTCAAAGACACGCCGTTGTTTGCACGGACCTCCTCCTCTCCCATCTGGTATACTTTATAGATATCCTTTAATTCAATCAAGGTATTTTTCAAGCTTTTTAACCTCCTTGCGGCCCTTATGGCTGACGGACGCCGCTGCCGGAACCTCCGCCGCTGCCTGCACTGCGGTTTCCACTGCCGGAGCCACCGCCTTCACTGCGGTACCTGACTCCAGAACCGGAGCCTGAGCCGCCTGGGCCTACATTTATGCCACCCATGCCTCCCGGCAACATAACATTCATTGAAGTGCCTACAGTAGTTTGTGCAACGTAAACCTCCTGATTCTCTTCCAATCCGCTGGTAATTTCCACATAATCATCATTGATCAGGCCTGTGGTAACTTCTACCGCCCGAAAGCCTGCCGGAATGTTCCCCTGGGGCTCCTTCATCGAATCATCCTTTACATAGACCTGATTACCCCGCATCAGTGCATCGGCCGGTACGGCAAGGACATCGGCCGCTTTATCCAGAATGATCACTCCATCTACGTTCATGCCGGGGAGAAGCTCATCCATGCCATCGTTTAAGGTGATAGTAACCGGATAATTGGTAACCCCGTTGGAAGTAGAGCTTTCCAGGCTTACATTGGTAACTGTACCGGAAAAGGTTTTACCAGGTACGGCATCGGCAGTAATATTCACCTCCTGGCCTACTTTCACAGACTTGACATCTAATTCATCCACAGACATTTTAAACGTATAACCGGACATATCGTATATGACTGCCAGGGTTGTGCTTCCGCTGGAGCTTTTGGTGATCTTATCTCCTGCCTTTACGGTTTTTGTAATGACCTTTCCGGATATAGGTGCGGTAATGGTATAGTTATCATAAGTATTCTCGGTACTCTCCAGTTTGCTTTTTGCTCCTTCCAGAGTTTCCTGGGCCTTTTCCATCGTATCTTTATAAGTGCGAAGCAGTTTATCCGCAGACTTACTTTCCATGGTAAATAGAGGAGTTCCCTTCGCTACATAATCACCTTCATGCACCAGCAGGGTTCCTACCTCCACGTTGGAGGATAAATCCGCTTTCATGGTTGATTCAAGCTTAGGCTCAAATGTTGCTTCCGCACTGCACACGTAATCGCCTATTGCTGCCGTAGCCGGGGTATCCGTAGTTAGACCGCCTGGATTTGTAACTTCAATGGTGACATAACGAACGATACGCCCTCCTGTTAAGGTTACATCCATATTGCTGACAGAAGTGACTGAGCCCTGGATCTGCTCTCCCGTATCGGTAAGGGTCAGAACCGCCGCCTGTCCGGCCGCGATCTGGGCTGCCTCCCCGGAAAGGAACGGAAGCTTGATCTTCATGGTTTTATCATCATAAATAGAGGCAATTTCCGTATTGTTTCCTACTTTGTCTCCTTCTTTAATGGAAAGCGATTTTATGTACCCGCTCTCTGTAGATTTATAGGTATTTCCGCTGTAATCACCTAAAGCAGAATTATAATCATCCAGCGCAGTCTGATAATTTTCCTGGGCTCTCGACAGGGAATTATTCACCGATGTCATCTCCGATTCCATGGATGACGTATCGATCTGGTAAAGGATCTGCCCCTTTTCTACCTCGTCTCCCTCTTCAAAATCTGCTGCAATGACTTCCCCTTCCACCAAAGAGGTTATATCATAGGTATTCTGAGGAGAAATGGTTCCAGAGGAGGATAGTTCAGAAACAATGTCCTGCTTTGTAACTATAGCAGTTCTTACGCTTTTTGCTTCGGCGGATGCTTCCTTTGACTTTTTAAAGCTTGACGCCGCCACCACTCCTGCCAGCACCGCAAGGATTATGATAAGAAGGATCAAAACCTTTTTTCCTTTTATCCCACCTTTTCTTTTTTCTTTTGAAAATAATTTCTGAATGATTTTTTTCATTCCGGCTTCTCCTGTTAATCTTCTATTCTATATAATCAATGACAGTCCGGGTTTCATTTCCTTCCTGATCTACAGACAGAGTATAGACCAGATTCACGGTATCACCTACTCGAAGGTCCCCATAGGAAGAAAATGCAAACTTCATCTCAGTGCTGGTAAGCTCGTAGGTGTTGCCGTCATCCAGTATGATTGCTCCAGGTGTCATTAAATCCGCAGAATCATAGACAACGTTAGTGATTTCTCCAAATACAGCGGAACGTCCGTTTTCATTTTCGTTTCCAATGGTATAAAGCCACACGGTTTTAGAAATGGTATGGTAATATACCAGAACTCCGTCTTCGCTTTCCAGGGAAACATCAATTGCATTACTGGAATTATTAACAGGTTCACCATCAAGATAAATATTGGCATCGCTAAGCTTAAAGGGCAGAATGGATTTGAGCCTGCTGCTGCTTTTTGCAATCTTCGGTCCCTTGATGCTGTTATCGACCATGGAAAACGGATCGATCTCCCCGTCACTGGTCAATTCGCAGTTTAAGCTTTTTCCAAACATGGTTCCGGACTTCGTATCTGTTTTTAACAGATTATAAAACAGGTTGATGCAATCTTCTTTATTTAAGACTTCCAAAGCCTCTTTATTCAGATTTTCATCCAATTCCAGAAAATGATATTTAGAAAGCCTGGAACCGGTCTGGTCACCGGTAAAATCAGAATTTGCATAACCCAAAAGTCCTAAAACTCCTTTTACCCCTTCCTGAAGTGTTATGGAATCGTCCGGTTTAAAATTTCCTCCTAAATATCCGTTCATCCACCCCTGTTCCGCTGCAATCCTGATTTGGGCTGCATATTCATGATTTCTTGGAACATCGGCAAATACGGAAGTGTTACTGGTCTTGCCGGCCGTGCTTCGATAGGAGGATGCATTTACCAGCATGCTGGCAAATTCTCCACGCGTCACCGACAGATTTAAGTTCCCGGTGTTCATAATTCCTGAAATTCCGACTACCTTTTTTCTTAAATCAAAACTGCTTGATGCCTCAGTTATCATAGGGCTGACTGCCGTCGCGGCCATTACAAAAGCCAGGGAAGCCGCTATTTTACGTCCGTTCATCCGGTTTCTCCTCTCATCATTTAAATCTGAAGCTTATTTTAACAGGCGCTTATGTCTGTTTTGTGACAGTAAGCTGAAATTAAACTGAAACTTGGTTTTTTTGATGAAAAGTTCCTTGTATTCTTTATATCCTGGCAGAATCAGGCTATGTTATTTCAGCTTATTTTAAGCTTAATTTATTATGATTAGCATAACTAAGGAAAAATTTTCTAAATTGCCGCGGTATTTGCCAAATGAAAATGCGAGCATATTCGTAAGTCTCTTTGCCCGCGTAAAATGTAAGATTGCCTAACCGGCAGTCTCAGCTTATAATAGATGTCAACAGGTTCATAATAATAAATATAGGAGAATCGAATCATGAAGGTATTGATTGTAGAAGACGAAGTAAGACTGGCCGATGCTTTGGGACAGATTATGAAGGAACAACATTACCAGGCTGATATTGTGTATAATGGAACTGACGGTTTGACCTGCGGTCTTTCTGGGGAATATGACGTCATTGTTTTAGATGTCATGCTGCCGGGGGAAAATGGATTTCAAGTGGTTAAAAAGCTTAGAGAGGCTCGCATCCAGACTCCTGTTCTCATGCTGACCGCACGGGATGACATTCAGGATAAGGTAACCGGACTTGACCGGGGAGCTGATGACTATATGACAAAGCCCTTTATTCCGGAAGAGCTGTTAGCCCGCATCCGGGCTCTTTCCCGCCGCCAGGGAGAAGTGATCATAGAAGAAATGAAATTCGGGGACTTGACACTTACTCTCTCTGCCAATGATTTATGCTGCGGCACCAAATCCATTCATCTTGGGTATAAGGAATTTGAAGTGTTAAAGATCCTTATGAGCAATTCCGGCAGGATCGTTTCAAAGGAAACTCTCATCTCAAGGGTATGGGGAAGTGATTCTGACGCAGAGGACAACAATGTTGAGGCTTATATTTCCTTTTTACGTAAAAAGCTGAATTTTGTGGGTTCAAGTGTGGAAATCAGCACTCTCCGTAAGGTCGGATACCGCTTGGAGGAAACAACATGATAAAAAAATTAAGAAGACGGTTTGTTTTGGTTAACATGATTTTTGTGATAACCATTCTTTCCGCAGTCCTTGGCATCTTTTATTACGCCAATTATAAACGCATCGAACGGCAGACCGTCATGGCTCTTTACCAGGCTGCCGACCGGAACCTGCCGGACCGTTTGCCGGATAAGGTGGAAATCACCCGCAGGCCTCAAAGGAATCTGCCGCCTCTTGTCCCCGTTTTCGTGGTTAAATTAAACAACCTCAACTCCATAGAAAACATTAGGGAAAACAATCTCACGGTTACCAGGGAGCTGGCTTCCACCCTGGTGGAGCTTGCAAAAGCCAATGACTCTTCCCAGGGGGAACTTAAGGATTATTCCCTTCGTTATCTTAAAATCACCTCTATAGAGGGTACGAAAATAGCATTTGCAGACCAAAGATATGAACGGAATAATTTAAAAACCCTTCTGATCAATTGTCTGCTGGTCTTTCTTGCGGCGGTTTTTCTTTTTTTGATCCTGAGTATTTTCCTTTCCCGTCTGGCATTAAGGCCTGTGGAAACCGCATGGCGGATGCAAAACCAGTTCATTGCCGATGCTTCCCATGAACTAAAGACACCTCTTACCGTAATCCTGGCCAATTTACAGATCCTTTCCCTCCACAAGGAATGCACCATCATGGATCAGCAGAAATGGCTGAACAACACAAAAGAAGAAGCTGAACGCATGAAAAAGCTTGTGGAAGAACTGCTCTTTTTGGCCCGCTCCGATACTGGGGCCGTCCAGGCCTCCCAGATGGCAATGGCTCCTCTTGATTTCAGTGACATCGTATTAAACGGAGTCCTGCTTTTTGAATCCGTTGCCTTTGAAAATAAGGTGAACCTGGAAAATAAAATTGATCCCGGCATTATCCTGGAAGGCTTTGAAGTCCAGCTAAAGCAGGTAATCACCATCCTGCTGGACAATGCCTGCAAATACGCAGGAAAGCATGGTTCCGTCTCTGTCAGCTTAAAGAAATCTTCCCATTATGCCGTCTTGACTGTTCAAAATACGGGAGATCCTATTCCTGAAAAGGAGCAAAACCATGTATTCGAACGATTTTACCGGACGGATGAATCGAGGGCCCGCAAGGAAGGTGGCTATGGACTTGGTCTTTCCATCGCAAAGACCATTGTTGACCACCATAAGGGAAAGATCAGCCTGACAAGCAGTCTTGAAACAGGAACCATTTTCACTGTCAGCCTTCCCCTTCCTCCCCGTCAGTATTTAAACAAAATTTAAAAAGGGAGCAATTGCAGGTTTTTACCCCAATTGCTCCCTTCTCTTATTTATTTTGAAACTGCTATCCCATGATCCTCAATCCGCTTTCTGATATCAAGCATTCTCTCGTCGGTCTGAGCGATCACGTCTGCACACTCCCGCAGTTCTTCACTGATTTCCTGGGAGTACTCTTCCACTTCTTTTTTATATTTTAATTGGTGATCCAGGCTGGCCCAGAAATCCATGGCAATGGTACGGATCTGGACTTCTGCCCTCATCCATTTCTTCTGATCGGAAAAGAACACAGGGATCTCTACGATCATATGATAGCTGCGGTACCCATTCTTTTTAGGGTGGCGGATGTAATCCTTAATTGCAATGATATGCACATCATCCTGGCGGGCCAGCATATCTGCCACCGCATAAATATCATCAAGGAACGAGCAGATCACACGGATTCCTGCAACATCATCCAGATTTTCCATCATGGATTCTAAGGAAACCGGCAGCCCTCTGCGCTGCAGCTTTTCCACAATGCTGATAGGCTTTTTTACTCTTGATTTGACCATTTCAATTGGGTTTCTGGAATTCCTTACTGACAGTTCGTCGTTTAAAACCTCCAGCTTTGTCTTGATCTCCCGAATGGCACAGGTATACATCATCATAGCTTCCTGAAACTGATATGCCTGCTTCATAAGCGGGTCCGGAACTTGAACCAGATTGGGAACATTCACAATGGACTGGTTCAATTCACTATTGGGGTTCATGCTAATATTCATTCTTATCCCTCGAAACGTACATTAAGCTTTCTCTGCTGCCGAAACTGCCTCATTAAGCCAGTTCACCTCTAAATACTCAACCGTACCGCCATCCACTGCGGCTGCGATCTTTGGATCAATGGGAATTTTAGCCAGAACGGTAAGGCCGTTCGCTTTGGCAGCTTCATCAACGCGGCTCTCCCCAAATACAGAAATCTGCTTACCACAATCCGGGCAAATCAAGTAACTCATATTTTCCACCAGACCCAAAATCGGTATATTCATCTTTTTCGCCATATTTACCGCTTTTTCAACAATCATGGTAACCAGCTCCTGAGGAGAAGTAACAATGATGATTCCGTCCACAGGGAGGGACTGGAATACGGTTAAGGGCACATCTCCGGTTCCCGGAGGCATATCTACGAACATGTAGTCAACATTATCCCATAGGGCATCCTGCCAAAACTGTTTCACTGCTCCTGCAATGACCGGACCTCTCCAGATGACGGGATCCGTCTCATGATCCAGGATTAAATTCGCTGACATCACTTCAATTCCTGTAGCCGTGGTAGCCGGGATCATAAGGCCATTAGGCGTCATGCCCACGCCGTAATCGGAAAGGCCAAAGGCTTTTGGAATGGATGGGCCGGTGATATCCGCATCCAGGATTGCCGTTTTATAACCTTTCCCGTTCATGCCTACAGCCATCAGGGACGTTACCAGGGATTTACCCACACCGCCCTTTCCGCTTACAACGCCGATTACCTTTTTTACTGTGCTGGCAGGGTTAAGGGGTTCTAAAAAGCTTACCTGTTCCTCCCGGCTGCCGCAGTTTTCCTTGCAGGTATTGCAATTATGAGTACAGTTTACTTCACTCATTGGTTATTCCTCCTATGAATAGTAGTCTAATATATGAAAGACGGCTTTTTTTAAGCCATCTGTTTCTATCGAATCCGTAATATAGCCGGCAGCGCTCTTTACCTCGTCAGAGGCATTTCCCATGGCAATTCCAAGGCCTGCGCCGGTTATCATGGAAATATCATTATTGCCGTCGCCTATGGCGGCCATCTCACCGGCAGTAAAGCCGTAATGCTCTGCCATCTTCATAATCCCGTTCCACTTGCTTCCGCCTGCGGGAATTACATCACAGCCCATCTCGTCATGCCAGCGTATGAATTCGCAGCCGCAGAGATACTTCTTTAACTTCTGCTCCATGTCGTATGAAATGTAAGGTATTATTTGGTATATACGCTGATTTCTGGCTCGTTTTACATTTAAAACCGGAGGAATACTGGTTCCGATATCCGCCTGGACCTTTTCCACAATATGATTCACCATATTGATATACATGCGGTCCCCTTCCATGAACATGCATGGAAATGGCTCCTCCTCCAGAAACATTAAAGTCCGCTCTACTTCCCCAGGATCTATGGGCAGATCATAAATGATCCTGTCTCCGCAATAGCAATACTGGCCGTTAAGCGTCACATATCCGTCAAATGGAATTCCCTCCAAAAGGTTTTCTTCTTCCATTTCAAGCTTATGGCGCCCCGTTGCAATAAACAGCAGGATTCCTGCTCTTCTGGCTTCCAAAAGTGCCTCTTTTGCGCTGTCCGGAATCCGTTTTGTTTGAAAATCCCGAAGTGTACCATCAATATCAAAAAAAATGGCCTTTATCTTCTTCTCCACTTATCCATCATTCCTTCTCAATCTGATTATTCTTATCTGTGCCCGCTGCAGCATACAAACACTTTAGATTATAATATATCTTATCTGAACTTGCAACGTAAGAGAAGAAAAAGGGTTCTGTCTATCAATTAATTGGTAAAGGCCTGTGCCGTCATCAATGACGCTACAGGCCTTTGTGTTTTATTTTGTTCCCGCAGTCTGAGCCTTACGGATCGTTTTAAAGACCCCCATGGTATCCAGCGCTCTTACCATGGAATAAAAAATCATGGAATCAATCGGCCACATGACCAGGTTTTTAAGTGCCCTTGCCGGTAAAAGTACCATAAAGCCCTTTCCGTACAGAATAGAAAGACATATGGTATTAAGAATTACGTTACATACCAGCATAACCAAAAACTTGGTTACCAGAACCCTGCTTAGGGTAATAGGCTTCTTGTAAAACATACAGCCATACATGATACCTGCCAGAATCGTTACCATGGTCAGTCCTGGGAAAAATGCGCCCATAGGCTTTAAGAGGTATTTAAGCACATCCATACTTCCGGAAAACAGGCCTCCTACTACCGGGCCAAACAGGTATGCAACCAATTCATTGGGAAGGGAAGCAAAACTGATCCGAATGTAACTTCCCATGTTAATGGAAAACATGCTCAAAACAATTGCTACTGCGCCAAACATGGCGGCTGTGGTAATGGTCCTTACAGACTTCAGCTCTCTGTAAGATTCGGTGAACAAAGTGACGAATTTTTTCATAAAAAATACCTCCTTTGCAGACCTCTAACTACAACCGGAGATAATATTCCTATCTTCTGATGCAGCGGGATGCGACCGGTGTACCGCAAGAAAATCTTTTCGTCCTGCTGACAACTCCCTGTTCAGCTGGCACTTAACGCACACGGGTCTACTCTGCGACTATTATATTGTATTTTGTAACGCCATCAGTATATCACAGATTCCTTAGAAAGCAAGTATTTTTTTTAAAACTTCTTCCTTTTTCCACGATGAAGTGGACAAAAAAAGCGATCAAAACTCCCAGAATAAGTCCTCCCAGTACATCGGTGGGAAAATGAACAAACAGATACATTCTGGAAAAACCGATAAGCCCTGCCAGAATCAGGGCCGCCATTCCCCATTTCCGGTTGTAAAGCCAGATGCTTACTGCTCCTTCAAAGGAAGCCAGGGTGTGCCCGGAGGGGAAGGAATAGTCTTTAGGATTATGAATTAAAAGGGGAACGCTGCTGTCAATCCAGCAAGGCCTTTCTCTGGCAACCATGTTCTTAAGGAACACATTTCCGACCAATAGGCCGGCTGCCAGGGATAAAATAACGCAAAGTCCCATAAGTCTTGTCTTTTTAAAGCACAGCAAAATAACCCCGGTAAGGATCCAGAAAATCCCGTGATCTCCCAGACCGGTTATCTCCTTCATAACCACATCCAGCCAGGGCGTATGTAACGATTGTAAAAAATACAGAATACCAAATTCCGTACCAGCCATCATAATTCTTTACTCCTTTTCCATTCTTGCGTCTATTATACCTTGCACCCCCCAAATTTACCAACAAAAAAATTCATCATATCAATAAAACCATTTGACAAGTTTAAAATTTAAGTTTAGGATAAACCATAGTTGTAAGTCAGGAAGGTAACCAAGGAGGCTAAGTAATGAAATACATCAGACAATTCACCATTATTCTCTTTATATCTCTGGTCGGAGAGATCATACATCTGCTCGTTCCCCTTCCAGTTCCCGCAAGCATCTATGGCCTGTTGCTCATGCTGATCGGGTTAAGGAAGAAATGGATTCCGTTGGAGGCAGTTGAAGAAGTTAGTATATTTCTCATCGACATCATGCCACTCATGTTTATTCCGGCAGCCGTCGGACTTCTGGATTCCTGGGGAGTTCTTCGGCCTATTTTGATTCCTTTTCTGGTCATCACCCTGTTTTCCACAATCATCGTGATGGTAATTACCGGAAAAGTGACCCAGCTATTTATTAAAAACGACAGAAATGGAAAGGCAGAAAAAAATGAGTAATACAGTAAGTGATTTTTTGTTTTTTGGTGCGGTTCTTAGTCTCATAAGCTATGAGCTGGGACTCCGTTTAAAGAAAAAATTCAAATGGGCTATCTTCAACCCTCTTTTAATATCCATTTGTGTTGTCATGGTATTCCTGTCTGTATTTCACATCGATTATAAGGTGTACGATAAAAGCGCCAAATACATCAGTTATCTTCTGACACCTGCCACCATTTGCCTTGCAATTCCTTTATACCGCCAAATGGAACTGCTTAAGAAGCATTCTAAGGCCATTGTAGCCGGGACCCTGACCGGGGTTTTCACCACAATGACTACCGTACTGCTTCTGGCCTTGGTTTTTGGCCTTAATCATCAGGAGTATGTGACATTTCTGCCTAAATCCATTACCACAGCCATTGCGATGGGAATTACAGAGGAAATGAAGGGATATGTGACCATAACGGTAGCCAGCATCATCATCACCGGAATCCAGGGAAGCATAATTGCGGAAGCTGTGTGCAAGATATTTAAAATAACGGACCCTATTGCAAAGGGGATTGCCATCGGTTCTGCTTCCCATGCCGTAGGAACTACAAAAGCCATGGAAATGGGCGAAATCGAAGGGGCTATGAGCAGCCTTGCCATAGCCACCTCCGGACTTTGCACCGTGATATTTGCTTCTGTATTCTCTAACTTCTTATAGAAGATAAACCTAGTATTCCGGACTATTATATTGCCTTAAGAAGCGGTATTCGTTCATAGCCTGAATGAATACCGCTTCTATTACAAGTTCTTAGAGCATCTGAAGAATCTCCTCCAGGCTAAAACTTTTATCCGTCCGGAATATTCTCTCCATGGCATTGAGGTTCTCATCCGAATGCTCTACTTCCCGGGAAAACCGGTGGGAAAGATGAACAAATTCTTTAAAATCCAGATTGCCTTCATTTCTTTTAAAAACAGCCTGGGCCATTTCTTGAATAAGAATTGTGCTGACTGTAGCAAGCTTTGTTTTCACATATGGATGTCCGTCATAAACAGCCCCGCAGAAATAGGTGAAAACAAAGTATACCATAAGCTGTTCTCCCCATTGATCCCATAGGCGCTTACGGCCTTCCTCTTCCATTAAATAACGGTGAAAGGCTTTCCTGTTTTCCTCATAGCTTTCTGCACCGGCGTCAAACAATATTCTTTTAAGAGTTTCCAGATATTGGGGCCAGCTCTCATTAAGCACTTCAAGCCTTCCAAACAAAGAAAACCACTTCTTCATCTTTTCGTAGCGGACCTTATCTTCTATCCTGCGATCAGCCATTTTCTTAACGATCTCAGTTCCGGCCATTCCTTGATACCGTTTCATCAATTCATCTAACTCATATAGCTTTTCCTCATTGATTCTTCTTTGCATATCATGGGAAAAACCCAGTGCCATGGCAACGCGCAGACGGCAATCTAGGTCACGGTTTTGCAGGAAGGATAAAATCAGATCCCTTGCATCCGTAAGCTTTGTATATAATAGAAAATCAAATTCAGGATAGGACTCTTCCCTTTCATCCTCTTTCGTAAGAAAACGGACAGGTTCTTCACAGCCTAGAATCAGTCCGGCGGCCTCCTCGCAGGATAAGGACAAAGAAATTTCCCTGACTCCTTCGTATTCTTCTATATGTCTTGGATAATCCCGGCAGGTTTTACAAAGCATTCCCGGGCCGGCTTCCTTATAGATATCGCATAGATTGTCCTCATTTAGAAACGCACATCGGCCGCCGCACTGCTTAAAGGAGCCATCTTTCCAGTCAATCCATTGATTAAGCTGTCTGCCAAACGCATCCTTTCGCATTTGGTATCGTTTTTTTGTATGATCATCAATCATGATGGCCCAGCCTGCACAGCAGGTGTCCGGACACTCTCCGGCCACACAGTGGAATTTATTATAATAATGAGGGATTGTAAACTGCATAAATGATTGCTCCTGTTTTTTTGTAACGATTATACCGCATTTAAAAATGGGGTGCAACCCATTTCAATGAGCGTACCCCATTTTAAATCCCATGATTATAATTTACCAAACGCCAGGAACAAAAACAGTATGCCGCTGACCCAGGTCAAATCCCAGCCTTTTAATGCCGCAAGCTTATGTCCCAGAAACAGGCCGATATACATGACGGTAGTTCCCACAATCAGGGCAGAAAGGGCCGTAAGCCCTGGAGGAATCATCAAAAATCCGGATAGAGCCCCGGCTACCAGACTGTCCAAGGACATAGCCAGAGAAAACATGATGGTTTCCTTCCATGACAGAGACTTGGAGTGGTCCCAGTCTGCCGCCAAAGGATTCCCGTATATATTTATGATGATACTCAGGCCGGAAATAGAGAATGTAAGATTCTTTTGGACATTTACATGGCTGTTAATATATTTTTTTATGGTATAATCCATAAGCTTTATGATGCCTAAGAGAAACAGGCAGGAAAATGCCGCCCCTTTTGCAAAATTTTCCGGCACTAATCCGCTGATTACGCTTCCAAATATAAGAGCAGCTCCCAGACATCCGCTGCAGATCAAATTTACTGCAATAACTTTTCCGAAGGAAATCTTCAGACGGTTAGCTCCATAAGCAATACTGGCAACAAACGTGTCGGTGCAAAGTGCCAGCACTAGAATTAATATATCACGCATATTCTGGCAAACTTACCTTTTTATTTTAATATATTCA
Source organism: Lacrimispora celerecrescens (assembly GCF_000732605.1). Taxonomy (GTDB): domain Bacteria; phylum Bacillota; class Clostridia; order Lachnospirales; family Lachnospiraceae; genus Lacrimispora; species Lacrimispora celerecrescens_B. The sequence continues at coordinate 105,647 of NZ_JPME01000020.1, forward strand.
TTCCAGTCATGATTGGGACCCCAAAAAGAAAAAAGCAGGGGCGGCAATATGCCCCTGCTTTATGTCTATTCATTACTGGCACAATTTCTTAAATTCATCTGCAACAAACTGTACCTGTGTTCCTACGATTACCTGTACGCTGGTTTTTCCTGGTCTGATGACACCGGCAACACCTGCGGATTTAATCTTCTTTTCATCTACCAGAGTATAATCCTTGATCTCCAGTCTTAATCTTGTAATACAGTTATCGATGCTGGTGATATTACCCTTACCGCCAAGTCCTTCCAGAATAATGGAAGCAACTGCAGTATAGTCGTTATTTGCCAGGGTAACTGTGCTTTCATCTACATCATCATCTTCCCGTCCCGGAGTCTTAAAGTTAAATGCTAAGATTGCAAGGCGGAATACAAAGTAGTAAACAGCTGCATAAACAAGACCCAACGGAATGATAAGCAGCGGATTTACAGCCATAGGAGCCTTAAAGCTTAAGAACCAGTCAACGAAACCTGCACTGAAGTTAAAGCCTGCACGTACTGGAAGCAGAGCGCAGATTGTTAAGGAAATACCGGTTAAAATCGCATGGATTAAGTAAAGGCCTGGTGCAAGGAACATGAAAGCAAATTCCAGAGGTTCCGTTACGCCTGTAAAGAAGGAACATACTGCTGCTGCAAGCAATAAACCATATGCATTTTTCTTTTTACCAGGTTTTGCGGTATGATACATAGCCAAAGCTGCGGCCGGAAGACCGAACATCATAACCGGGAAAAATCCTGTCATGTACTGACCTGTCTGGCCCAAAACACCATTTCCTGACCAGAAATTACCAAGGTCGTTTACTCCTGCAACGTCAAACCAGAATACGGAATTCAGTGCGTGATGGAGACCTACCGGGATTAAGAGACGGTTGAAGAAACCATAAATACCAGCTCCTATTGCGCCCATACCAAGGATGCCTTTACCAAATGCAACTAATCCGGAATATACAACCGGCCATATGAAGAATAAAACAAGGCAGGCTACCAAAGAAACAAGTGCGGTAACAATGGCAACAGACCGTTTACCACTGAAGAATGCCAACGCATCCGGTAGCTTTGTGTTTTTAAACCTGTTATAGCAGCTGGAACCGATGATACCGGATACGATACCAATAAACTGGTTTCCAATCTTACCAAAAGCTGGATTTACTTCACTGACATCGATTCCTTTCAGCATGGCAACCACTCCAGGTGAAAGAATCGTCTGAATCATCAGCCAGGAAACAATCGCGGCCAATGCTGCTGTTCCCTCATGGTCATCTGCCATACCAATGCCGACACCAATTGCAAACAGAATTGCCATGTTATCAATGATGGCGCCTCCTGCCTTAATTAAAAAGGCAGCAATGGCACTGTTTGCTCCCCAGCCAGTGGGGTCAATCCAGTAACCAATCCCCATCAGGATACCTGCCGCTGGCAAACATGCCACCGGAAGCATCAATGACTTACCTAATTTCTGCAAATACTTCATCATAATAAAGAAACCCCTTTCTTTTTGTCCTATCGGACATTTTTTATCCATTCCTGCTGCAAGCAGGTTTAGATCACATTTCTTCCAAAACGGTGCAAAATGCAGTCATAGCTGCCTCCTCATCCTCTCCGTCGAACCGGAACCGGATGATGCTGCCTCTTTTGGCTTCAAGCCCCATTAATGCCAAAAGACTTTTACAATCCGCTTTGTCTGATTCCCACTGGACTTCAATGCTGCACGAATATTTCCTCGCTTCCATAAAGATAATGGAAGCCGGCCTGGCATGAAGTCCCAGGGGATCTTTTATTTCATACAAATACTCCCTCATTTTTAATACCTATAATTCGATGATTGGTTCCAGTTCCTTTACCTGCATTCCTGTATGGCATACCATATCCGGATAATTCGGTGTATTGCAGACGATGACCGGTGTGATCACCTCATATCCTGCTTCCTTTATGGCTGCCATATCAAATTCCAGAAGAAGCTCCCCAGCTTTTACTTTATCTCCCTGTTTTTTATAGGCAGTATAATGCTCCCCTTTTAAATTAACCGTATCAAGCCCTACATGGACGATGATCTCAGCGCCTTCCGGGGTCGTAATGCTGACCGCATGCTTTGTCTCAAACACCACCGTCAGGATTCCGTCGGCCGGTGCCACAATTCTTCCTTTTGATGGAATAATAGCAACTCCCTTACCCAGGATCTCCTGGCTGAATGTGGGATCATTTACCTCACTTAATGGTACTACCGTTCCTTCAACAGGAGCCAGGACTTTTTCTCTTTCTTTTTCACCGCCTCCTCCGAAAATTTTCTTTAATGAATCAAACATAAAGTGATTCTCCTTTCTTTTACAGCCTCATTCTTTTGATATGAACCGCCAGATATGCGGTCTCTTCTTCCGTTACATCGTGATGGTATGTTTCCATTATATAATCCTTGATCTTTAAACTGCACCGGTATTCCTCCGGGTACATCTCGGATATCAAATGGTTAAATTCAACATTCCCGCTGTTTAACAGCTCCTTTGTAACGATTCTTTGTGCCAGAAACCTTAAATGGGTAACAAACCGCTGATAATTCAAAGACATTTCATCAGGCTCCATTGAAAAATATTCTTTCACAATCCCTACGGTATTTTGGATCAGGTTCGTGATATCAATGGTATCGCGCATAGCGGTATTAAATTCTGCGTTAACGATGTGAAACGCAATGAATCCCGCCTCATCAACAGGAAGGGATACCCCGATCCTCCGCTCAATTAATGCGATAGCGTATTCACCGATTAAGTATTCCTCTTTGTAGAAGGTTTTTATCTCATTCAGCAGAGGGTTTGAAAATTTCATCTTCTGCTTAAATCGATGAATGGCAAAATTGATGTGATCCGTCAGCGTTATGTATATGTTTTGATTAAGACTCCGGTTTAATACGCTTTTTGCATAATTTATGATTTCCGTAGAAACCTGGATATGCTCAAGGGGAAGGTTTACCAGCAATTCTTTAAATTTGTCAACATTGTTCTGGCTGTCCAGACGAAATACCTTTTCAACTGCGCTCTCCGGAATCTCTTTCCCCGGCTTCATGCCGAATCCGATTCCTCTGCCCATGACGATGATTTCTTTTCCGTCCGGCTCCAGCGCACTGACAATATTGTTATTGATTATTTTGTCAATTTTCATACAATGTCCCATCCTATAAAATAAAAAACCAACTTTGACCACGAAAATTAAAGTACATTTTCCCATAATCAAAATTGGTTTTGCCTGCTTTCCAGTAACAATCCACTCAATATATCCTTGCTTTAACTATACCAGTTATTTTTAAAATGTCAACAAAATTTTATACATTTTTTATAATTCCTCGATTTTCAATTAATTCCCCGAAGGATCAAAAGCATCCCGTAAAGCATCTCCGATGAAATTAATACTTACGACCAGCAATATGATCATCAGACCCGGCGGTACCCACAACCATGGCTTAGAAGTAAGGATCGAAATGGATTGGGCTCCGTTTAACATATTGCCAAGGCTGGACTGAGGCGGTTGAATCCCCATGCCAAGAAAGCTTAGGGCTGCTTCATCCAACATGGATATGGCGATAACGGAGGTTGCATATACCAAAATGGGTGCGACCGTATTGGGAAGTATCTCGGAAAACAAGATATAGCGTTTTGGCATTCCCGCGACCCGGTCTCCCTGGATAAATGTCATCTCCCGGATGGACAGAACATTTCCTCTGACCAGCCGGGCAATTCCAGGCCAATCAACAAAACCGAGAATCAATATGATATTTAAAAGGCCCGGGCGAAATATAGCCGCGGAAACCAGTACAAGCAAGATATAAGGAAAGGACATAACCATGTCCGTAAACCGCATGATGACCATATCCAGGATTCCTCCGAAGAACCCGGATACCAGTCCTAAAACCACACCGACGACCGTAGACACTGCAGTAGAGGCAAACCCTACTAACAGGGAGATCCTGACGGCGTACAGCATTCTGCTTAATACATCCCTTCCCACCTGGTCAGTTCCAAGCAGGTGCTTTACGGAAGGCGGATCGCTAAATCCGCCCACCACTTTATCCGGGCTATAAGGCGAAAGGACCGGCGCAAGCAGCGCGCATAGGAGTATGATAGCAAGGAATATGGTGCTGGCCACAGCCAGTTTGTGCTTTAAAAACCGCCTCATTACTGTATTGCGGTATACGTTATCTTCACTGATTATTGTTTTATCTCTATTCATTCATTTTCTCCTGCTTTAATACGTAATCGTCGGATCTACCAGCGCATAGATGACATCCGTCAGCAGGTTTGCCACTAAGACAACAATGGCGGACATCAGACAGACGCCCATAATGACCGGATAATCTCTGCTGATAATCGCACTCATGGTCATCATGCCAAGCCCAGGCCAGGAAAATACCTGTTCAATGATGATGGCACCGCCAAACAAGATCGGGATATGCATTCCGAGTACAGTAATGACCGGGATTAACGCATTCCGAAGGGCATGCTTATTAATCACCAGGAAGCGTCCGATTCCCTTTGCCCTTGCCGTCCGGAGATAATCCTTTCTTAGTATCTCAAGCATGGCGCTTCGGATATAACGAATATTGGTTCCTGCCATGGATGTCGCCAATACGATTACAGGCATGATCATATGCCTGACGACGTCTAAAGCACCTTTCTGCGCTCCCAGAGTATACATTCCGCTGGAAGGCAGCCAACCAAGCCTGACGGTAAAAATATAGATCAGTACCAATGCAAGGAAAAAACCGGGAACACTGCTTCCAAGGAAGGAAAGCGTAACGACGGTATAGTCCTGGGGTGTATATTTGTGAACTGCGCTGTAGATTCCTGCAGGTACCGCAATCAACATACTGACAAATAACGAGACGGACATTAACAGCAAAGTTGGCCCGATATAGGTTTTAATCATTTGGCTAACCGGCTGAAAGCTTTTCATGGAATATCCCATGTTACCCTGTAAAAGATTCGTAAGCCAGATCCAGTATTGTACATAGACGGGCTTATTTAGACCCAAGGCAATTCTTTTGGTTTCGATGGCCGCCTGGGACACTCTGGGCCCCTGGAGCAGTTCCAATGGACTTCCTACCATAGTCATGATCAGGAAATCAATGATGGTTATGCCAATCAGGACCGGGATTGCGACAAGAATACGTTTGATAATATATTTAAGCATTCGCATCCTCCTTTGGCCATCTGCCCTGAGCCAGCACCGGACAGGCGGCCAGATGACCGCTACCTGGCCGGACCGGGATCAGGGCAGGCTCCGATCGTTTGCACTCTTCTACGGCGTATGGACACCGGCTATGAAAATGACAGCCGGAAGGCATATCCTTATTAGAAGGCAGTTCTCCCTGCAATATCACTCTTTTTCTGTCTCTGGCTTCGGGATCAGGAATCGGTGCGGCACTGCATAATGCCTGCGTATAAGGATGCACCGGATTCTCAAACAGTTCCCTTGCATCCGCAAGCTCCACAATTTTCCCAAGATACATGACGGCAATTCGGTCACTGATGTATTTGACCGCATCAAGACCGTGGCCGATAAACAGATAGGTAAGCTTTAGTTCCCTTTGTAAATCACGAAGCAGATTAAGGATCTGAGCCTGTATTGATACATCCAGGGCGCTCACCGGCTCATCGCAGACGATCAGTCTGGGGTTAAGAGACAGTGCTCTTGCGATCCCAATCCTTTGCCTTTGTCCGCCGGAAAACTCATGTGGATAACGCCCTTTCGAATTCTTCGGAAGTCCCACCATATCAAGGAGGCGGTCAACCTCCTTGTTAATATTTTGTCTTGTACTGACGCCGTGATACAGCATTGGATAGGATAAGGTATCAAAAATGCGTTTTTTCGGATTAAGGGAAGTATACGGATCCTGAAACACCATCTGTATCTGAGTACGGATTTGTCTCATTCCAGCAGCCGAACGTTCCGTGAACGGCTGCCCTTCATAGACAATGCTCCCCTCTGTGGGAGTTTCTAAAGCTGCAAGCTGCCGTCCTATGGTGGATTTGCCGCAGCCGGATTCACCTACCAGTCCAAGAGTTTCTCCCGGATACAGTTCAAAATCCACACCGTTCACAGCATGGATAAACCCAACTGTATGGGGAATAATTCCGTCGCGAACCGGATAATATTTTTTCAACCCCTTAATCTCTGCCAGAGGCTGTCGTTCCTTTTGCATGTGCTAATTCCCTCCTGACACTTGCGTCATCCTCTCCCGAATATCCGACCTCCGCCAGCATCTTGTCCCGTGATTTCCTTCTATTTCAACCAACCTTTGCTCCTGCTCACAGCCATCGATTGCATGCGGACAGCGGTTTGCAAAGCGGCAGCCTGTGATCTCGCCGTAATGCTCCGGAACAGTACCATCAATCGTCAATAATTCTCTCTCTTCTTTATCTCTGATACTGGGAATGGATTTCAGCAGCGCCTGTGTATAAGGGTGTCCTGGCTTTTTAAACAAATCAAGGACACCTGCCTCTTCCACAATCTGTCCGGCGTACATGACCATAACCCGGTCCGCCATTTCTGCTACCAGACCCATGTCATGTGTTATTAAAATGATTGACATATGAAGCTCATCTCGTAAGTTCCGTAAGAGTTCCATAATCTGCGCCTGAATCGTAACATCCAGCGCAGTGGTCGGTTCATCCGCAATTAAGAGCTTCGGATTGCAGGCAAGCGCCATGGCGATCATTGCCCTTTGCCGCATTCCGCCTGACAGAGTATGGGGATACTTGTTCATAATAGAAGAAGGATCCGGAAGCCCCACCTTATCCAGGAGGAGCAGTGCCCGTTCCCTCGCCGCTTTCCTGTCCAGATCCAAATGGATGCGCATGGCTTCCATGATCTGGTTCCCAATGGTAAATAGCGGATTCAAACTGGCCATGGCATCCTGAAAGATCATGGTCATCTTACTCCCGCGAATCCGGTCGAACTCCTTTTCCGGTAGCCCTAATAATTCCTGCCCGTCAAAAACGACCTTTCCTCCGGTGATTTTACCATTTTCTCCCAGCAAGCCCATGACTGACAGAAGCGTAACACTCTTGCCTGAACCCGATTCTCCAACGATGCACAGGATCTCGCCCTGATTTACATGAAGGCTGACCCTGTCTAAGCATTTGATATCTCCTGCATCGGTGGAGAATGCCATTTCCAGGGAGTCTACTTCCAGTAATGAAGTCATTGTGTCACATCCCATTCGTGAATATTATTAAAAGAGCCATATACATCCGGCGTCGCATTCATCACCCTTTTATTCACCGCTCCGATTGCACTTATAATATAGGAAGAAATCATCGGAACCTCCTGCTGCATGACAGTATCGATCTTTAAATATTGTTTCTTGATTTCATTAATATCACTGGTAGCCTGGGTTGCCTCCAATGCCTGGGTTATGGTATCATTTACATAGCCGGTCCAACCGTCCGCAGATAATAACCAGTTAATGTCCGGATATGGATCTACCGGAGCATAGGTATACTGCACTGCCAGCAAATCAAAATCCTTGCTACCCGCTTTGGTCATTAAGCTGGATAAGTCTACAGTTGTCACCTGAACCTTGATTCCGATTTCCAGCAGCTTTGCGGCAATATAATCCGCAGCCTGGCAAAAGGTGGTATCTCCACTGTTTACATAGAAGTTCAATGTCTTTGAAGCATCCCAACCATCCGCGACTGCCTGAGCGACTAATTCTTTCGCTTTTTCCGGATCGTAAGCAGTTGGAGTCAGGCTTTCGTCATAGAACGGTCCTGCACTGGATAGAAAACCGTCAACCACTTCTCCTTTTCCATTTAAAAGTCCGGTTATTATGGACGGGCGGTCAATTCCATAAAGAATCGCCTGGCGTATACGGGGATCCGTTACTGTGGCAGTATTAAAGAAGATCGACTGATTGATGACAGGAGCACCATAGTTGACCGTCACATTCCCAAGAGCTTCCACGCTGGCATAATCCTCCTGCAGGATGTTGCCGGTGGTCTGCTGCACAAAATCAATTTCTCCTGATTGCAGCCCGGTCAGCAATTGTGCCGCAGGTACGATCTTAATATTTAACCGATTTATTTTCGGAGTTCCCTTCCAGTACGTATCATTTGCCTCATAGGACACATAATGCTGCAAATCAACAGAAGTGATGCGGTAGGGCCCGTTAACTACTGTCGGAGCGTTGAACCAGTCATAGCCTGCCAGATCCTCATCTGCTACGCTCTCAAGAATATGCTTAGGCAGTGTCAGTATATAGCGTCCATATGTATTCTGGAAAGTGGTAAGAGCCATCTGATATTTGGTCGTAAATTCAACGGTTTTACTGTCAATTGCCTTAACGCCGGATAGTTCCGTCGCTCCCTCCTCTGAAAAACCATCGTCTCCCACGCCTTCAATGGCATAAAGCGCCATGCTTGCATTGGCACGAACAGGGCTTGACAACTTAAGAACGGTATATACGACGTCGTCCGCAGTTACAGGCTGACCGTCGGACCAGCTTGCGTTCGGATCAATATTTACGGTAAAATGAATATTATCCTCCGTAGTAATTGAAGAAGCCAGCATTCCCTCAAACTCCAGATTTCTGTTTAATTCAACAAGGGGCAGGAATTCCAATGCCGTGGAGGTTTTCATGATTTCAGTTGCATCCATTAACAAAGGGTTAACGCTGCTGATAGAATCGGTCATTCCGATATTTACGATTTTATCCTCCGTACTCCCACCCTGTGCGGACTGATCCTCTGTCGTGTTTCCCTTAGCCGGATTCTCAGTTCCGGGACTGGGATTTGACTTTGCACACGCCGCAAGAGATACCACCATGGCAAAAACCAGCATAACCCCGATTGCTTTATGCAGTTTTTGAAAGACTGCTTTTTTCATAATTATCGTCCTCCTTAACTATTTTCTCAGATATTTATCCTGCGCACGGTACGCATTCCTCATATAAGAGAATACATATATGTTTAGTATGAAATATCCTTTTTTACATCTTAGTATGATTTTGTTTTTTTGTCAACTATATTTGATGCCCGTGACAGCAAAGAAGTCCGGAACGCCCTGTATCCCGGACCTCCCAGACTTTTCACTCTTCTCAACCATCAAAGATGGGATCATACCAATTCTAAATACAATTCTTTTTAAGTTCGTCTCTCAACCGTTCCAAAGCCTTCTTTTCCAACCGGGATACGTAGGACCGGGATATTCCCATTACATCCGCAATCTCACGCTGTGTATATTCCTTCCCTCCGTGCAGCCCGTACCTCATTCCAATTATGGTTTTCTCGTTTTCTTTCAGGCAGCTGTCAAAGGCCTCATACAGTTCCTTAATATCCTGCTTTAGAATAATAGATTCCAGTGTTTCCTTATTTTCCATTTCGATGACATCTACTAAGCTTACAGTCTCTCCATCCTTGTCTACGCCGATGGGTTCAAACAAAGAGACCTCTTTGGAATATTTCTTGTTCGCACGAAGCAGCATTAGGATTTCATTTGCTATAGTCACCTTGCGGCTCTGGTAAATTAAACTCCTTTGAGCCAAACAGATACAGGTGGACATTCTCTCCATCCCATATGACCTTATCCACAAACGTGCGCACAGCTGCCCGCCTTTGCCGGACATCCATAAGGCCGATCACATTTTGGAAGGAAGATAAGGTATGCTTAATTAACTGGAATTCCAGATCGGAAAGCTCCCTATTTCCTGCGTCCAGGGAAAGTCCCCATAACCGCTGCTCCATTTCCCCTTTTCTTTTATGAAGTCCGTCAACCTGTTGTATGATATATTCTTCCGCACCGGTTCCTCCGGCTTTTCCAAGAGAGGCCACCAGTCCGGTTATCTCCCCTTCAACGTTTTTCAGTTCCTCCTTTAAACGGGATATATCCCATTCCACTTCCTGTCTGCTTTCTTCCACTGCCTTTTTACTCCGGTACAGCTGCCTTTGAAATTCACTGCAATCCACAGATATCTTTTTAATTTCCTCTAAGACCATTTGATCCAGTATATTTCCATTTACATTTTTCATCCCACAGCATTTCATACGGCTTTTTTCCTTCATGGTACATAAATAAGAATAGATCTGTTCCCCATCAGCATTGTACCGGCCGGACAGCTTTGGCCGCATATAGCCGCCGCAGCCGCCGCAAAAGAGGATTCCGGACAGCAATGCTACATTACTGCGGGGTTTCCGGTAACTTTTTGACTTATTTTGATCTAACAGAACCTGAACATTGACCCACATGGAACCGGGAACCACACCCTCATGCTTTCCAACCGCCACGATCCATTCTTCCATATCTTTCATCTCGTGTGTTTTTCCGGCTTTTTGAAGGGTACGGTTATATGATATCACTCCATGGTTCCCGTCAAATGCCTCTCTCTCTGCAAAGAGATCCACTTTCTTTTCCCGTAAATATTCATAAGCATCCTGATCTGCAATCATATAGACCGGATTGGTCAATATTCCTTTTATGGCAAAACGGCTGAATAAGCGGCCGTATTTTGTCCTATGGCCGTTTTGAAGCAAATAGGTTTCCGTCTGAGTCAGAGATCCTGTCTCTAAAAATTTCTCATAAATCACCTTAACCAGATTTGCCTCTTCCGGAATCTTCTTAAGCTTAAATGCTTTTTTCACCTTCCCGTCTATAGTCACAGAGGACACGCTCTCCGACGAATAACCCGTAGGGGTATTCCCCCCAAGCCATCTTCCGCTTTTGGAGAGTTCCAGCATGTTATCCCGGATACGTTCCGCAATTGTCTCTCTCTCCAGCTGGGAGAAAACAGAAGCAATGTACATCATGGCCCGCCCCATGGGAGAGGATGTGTCAAATTGCTCTTTTATGGAGATAAAGGAAATATGAAGTTCATTAAGCTCTTCAATCAGATTTGCAAAATCACCGATATTACGGCTTATCCGGTCAAGACGGTAGCAAACGACCGCCGTAAATTTCTTCTTTTTAGCCTCCTGCATCATGACTTTAAACTGAGGCCGCTCTAAGTTTCCTCCGGAAAACCCCTCATCCTCATATACACAGGCGCTGTCAGCGAAACACGCTCCATAATGTGCGGAAATGTATTGTCTGCACAGCTCAATCTGATTTCCGATGCTCTCTCCTTTTCCGGTAAATTTTGATTTCCTTGAATAAATTGCAAACCGCTCTTTCCCGGCTTCCACCCCACACTTCCTCCTTACAAAACATAACGCTTCGTTCCACCCCTTAATCCAAACATACCGGACATGGGAGGCATCATACATTATAATAACAGTCTATATCAGGTCTTTGTTATGAATATGATCGTATATCAACCGAAAACAGAAGAAGACAGAAACGAATTGAGAAAAAAAGCTGCGCTCCTCCAGAGCCAGGCAGTCCTACAATATATCCAGCAGCTTTCCTGCCCGAATGACCAAAAACAGGCTCTTGTGGAAGAGCTTTACACCACCTGAATTGTATTCACATGCTTCCCGCTTAAGAAAACATGGGTGGCGCAGGACACGCAGGGATCAAAGGACCGTATGATCCTTCCGATTTCCACAGGCGCTGTTACATCCCTGACAGGCGACCCGATCAGTGCCTGTTCTCCGGTTCCCTTCATTCCATTTGTTTGTGTTGACAGATTCCATGCCGACGGGGTTATGATCTGGTAAAAGGCTATTTCGCTGTTATCAATATACAGCCAATGACCCAGGGCTCCGCGTGTCGTATCCACCAGCCCTTTTCCCGATGATTGCACCGGAATCTCATATTCCTTCTGCATGGATACTCCCGGAACCAGATTATCTATTAAGGTCTGCATGATTTCCACAATTTTCTTAGCTTCCAGAACTCTTGCAATGGTCCGGTCCATGGCAGAAATCCCGTTTCTGTACTCGCCGGAGAGCCACTGCCTTGCCAATGGTCCTACTTCATAAGGGATATTGTTGTATCTCGGCGCTTTTATCCAGGAATATGCCTTGGCCTTATTTCTGTCCGGTTCATCGTTTTCGTTGAACCAGGCGTATTCGTCTTCCTGGGTTATAAGAGCAGGATCAAAGGGAGAGGTCTGGCCATTGGAATAAACAAGAGGATCTACATAGAGCGTTCCCAAGTTTTTATAATTGTTAAAGCTCCCATAGGACAATAAGTTGCCGTAGCCTCCGCCGAACTGATAATACTCCGGATAAAAGGTTCCGATTGTGTATACGTCAGGAAGCATTTTTTCAACGATAAATTGTCCTATATTATATAGGATGGATTTTATGCTGATGATCTTATCTGCTGAGACCGGCGATGTAATCCCTCCAATGAATATCCCGTGATTATGCGGTACTTTTCCTCCAAGTGTAGCCAGCATCTGATGCGCCTCCCTGCTGAACCGAAGGGATTCAAAATAATCGTTAACCATCTTATCGTTGATGTCCTTTGGAAGTCTGTAATCGTTGTGATCCGTCTTAAACAGCGGATAATCCTCAGGAAGCTTCACAAAATCCGGTAGAGTAAACTGATAAAAATGCCTTAAATGATTTTGCAGGAACTCACATGCATGAAGCAGGTCCCTTAAATACCTTCCCTGTTCAGAGGGAACAATGTTAAGTGCTTCTTCCAGGGCAAGAGCAGAAGCCATGGAATGTGCAGTTGAACAGATACCGCAGATGCGCTGGGTAAAATAAACGGCATCAAAAGGGCTTCTGCCCTGAAGCATTTTTTCAAATCCACGGAACATTAAGCCTTTCGTTTTTGCCGCCACCACTGACTGATCTTCGATATCGGCATCAATTTCCATGAAGCCGCTGATACGGGTAACAGGATTAATGGTTATTTTCTCCGCCATATCTACTCCCCTCTCATGGTGTCATAGGTGATAAAAGGCTCCATTGCATCAGGGAATCCGAACTGGGCACATCCGATGCAAGGCGAATCATTACCTACGGGCCAGTTGACATGACCGTTCCATTGGCGAATGGGACAGTCAATCTGGGTAACCGGACCTTTACATCCCATCATATACATACAGGTTTCCTGCCCCAGCTTCGTTGCAAAAATTCCGCTGTCAAAGTAAGATCTCCTCGGACATCTGTCGTGTATGGTAATGCTGTAGAACATCAGGGGACGATCCCTGTTGTCAAGCGGGGGTTCCCCATATAATAGCAGATAGGCCAGAGTACCCATAAACCAGTCCGGATGACATGGACAGCCTGTTAATTTTATCACTTTTCTCTGTAAAACATCCTGTATTCCCACACACTGAGTTGGATTGGGTCTTGCCGCCGACACACCTCCGTGTGAAGCGCAGGCACCGACAGCAATCACATGAGCCGCTTGTTCTCCCAGTCTTTTAACTGCCTCATATCCGGTAATCTCCCTGCCGTTGTGCCGGCCAATGACATTATAAGAACCGTTGTCCTTTAAAGATACAGCTCCTTCCACAGCAAGGATATAATCACTGCCTATCACGTCAAACAGCTGATTCATGGCCGTGTTTCCACCAGAATTCATCAGGCTGTTGCTGTATATCATATTGGTCATTTGTGTTAACAGATACATGAAATCCGGATTTTGTCCATCAAGAAGGGAGATGGTATTACCAGAGCAGCCATTTAATTCAAGCCAGACAAGATTCCGCTTTTGCCGCACATCCTTGGCGATTTCATCCTTCACCCTGTTTATAAGACTTTCTGTTGTTTTTAGCCGGCTTTCCTGATAAGGACATTGAAAGCTCACACAATCCAAACTTTTCACCAACTTTACTCTGTTTCTGTAGCCAAATAGCCGATTATGGGTAATCGGGTCAGGACCATTGCTCCCGGATGACAGGTTGCGAAATTAACTGATAAATCATTTCCAGGATTAAGGCCAAAATGGGTGTCTCCTTTCCAGACGGAATTATTTGTCACATCATACACCACTCCATTTACTGCAACATAAGCCGGAGCTCCGTTCTTTCCATTATATAGGGATAACTCTTCCAGAGTAAAGTATCTTGGAACTTCCTCATCGGCTTGATTTGCATGAATAGACTGATATGGATATTCCATTTCTTCCATAGCCACTTGATTGGACTGGCTAAAATATTTGATATGACTTTGCAGCATGATCACTTCACTACTCAAATGATCTAACACAACGTCATTGTTGTACTGGTTGGTATGAAGCCTTTCTATATCCTCGTTTATATGCTTGACGCAGTTCCCGATGTAATCCAAAAACATATTTAATTCCATGAATATACCTCCCATAATAAAATTCAGAATGATTGTTAATTTTCGGACAGAGATCATGCCTTTCTCATTGGAATATCTCACCTTCGATTTCGTCTATCACCGCAGTAAGCGGCTCTATTTCCCGTCTAAGAACCTGCATGTTTGTCCAGTCTCCAACAAGCATATTTTCTCTTTCTAAAAAATATTCGCGGATGCTGTCTTCACTTATATGGCTGTCTGTATGTACCGTAATTGTCAAATCAAAAATCTTTGCGATGGAATTCTCCCCGCATAGTTCAACAATCGCCTCATATAAATTTTGATTTAGGAACGTATCATGCATAAGTGATTTCCTCCGATATAATTTTTTTAATTGCGCATTCAATTCCCCTGCAGATCTGTGGCAGTTTATCCTTTAAAACAGCGCTGAGTTCCTGGCCAAAACCGATTTCACAGATTTCAATGCCAATCAAATACCCCTTAAATTGACTGCCATATAGCTTCATGAGTTCCACCATGCTTAAATCATGCTGCATGGAGAATAAGGAAGGCTGTGACAACACATCTTCAAGGCGGGTCAGATGAACGCTCCCCGGTTCTGCTCCAGAGTAACGTGCATCAAGTATGATAACAAAGTCATCCTTATTTAATAAATAAAAGCAGTTTTGAAAATCGGTTTCTCCAATGATCACATGAATATCCTGGCGGATCAGCCGGTCTTCCAAGACTTCGGCAGCTTTAATTGCTATGGCGTCATCCTTCATAAAACGATTGCCGATAGCAACTAACTTCACCATATCCTTGCCCCCTTCTCAAATTAGTTATTTATCAATATATATGTTGGACATAATGAAATATTCTTTGCCGGGGGAATATTGGCGGAGGATGTTCCCAGAACTTTTATGCACTACCTACATAAACTTTTTGATCTTGGAATTCAAAATATAACCGAAAGGAACCGGTGTATGCCCTGCTGTTACAGGCATACACCGGTTCCATGCTCTCGCCCGGTTTGGAGCCGTTACGATAGGATACCATTCTCCACACATTTGGCCGCATAAGTGGCTAGTCTGGAGCCTCTGTCCGGATGAAAAGTATTAACGGCTTTAATAAGTCCTATGGTTCCCACGGAAAGAAGATCTTCCATATCATAATCTGTATTCTGATATTTTTTTGCCACATGTGCTACCAGACGCATATTTCTCTCGATGAGTGTGGCTCTTGCCTCCCGATCCCCTTCCTGGTATCGTTCCAGACACTCTCGTTCTTCTCGCGCAGTTAAAGGTTTGGGAAAAGTTTTCAAAGAAAGCCACCTTAAACTTACTTACTCTCATTTTATGCCGGCCTTCTCTTTAAAGTGCTTTTACAAAAAATATTGGCTGGTACTTATTTTCCTCACCATTTAATGGTGGAACAATCGAAGTCCTGTAAAGGCCATGGCCATCCCATATTGGTCACACGTTTCAATTACCTGGTCGTCACGGACCGATCCCCCTGGCTGGGCCACATACTTCACACCGCTTCTGTATGCCCGGTCCATGTTATCGCCAAATGGGAAGAATGCATCAGATCCCAGGGATACCTCTGTCAGCCGGCTAAGCCAGGCTTTCTTTTCTTCTCCTGTAAATACGGCTGGTTTTACCCTGAAAATATGTTCCCATCTGCCGTCAGCAATGACATCCATATAATCTTCTCCAATGTAGACATCAATGGCATTGTCCAGATCCGCACGGCTGATTCCATCCACGAACGGAAGTTCCAGAACTTTAGGTGCCTGGCGAAGAAACCAGTTATCCGCCTTGTTTCCTGCCAGCCTTGTGCAGTGGATGCGGGACTGCTGACCAGCCCCAATCCCAATCGCTTGCCCGCCTTTCGCAAAACAGACAGAATTGGACTGGGTGTATTTTAAAGTAATAAGGGAAATAATTAAGTCAATTTTTGCAGATTGGGGGATTTCCTTGTTCTTTGTTACCACATTCTTTAAAAGCCCCTCATGAATCTTCTCTTCATTTCTTCCTTGTTCAAACATGATCCCAAAAACCTGTTTTCTCTCAAGTGGCTCTGGCTGGTAGTCCGGGTCAATTTGGATGATGTTATAATTCCCGTTTTTCTTAGACCTTAAGATTTCAAGGGCTTCCGCCTCATACCCTGGGGCGATGACGCCGTCCGATACTTCCCGCTTGATAATCCTTGCAGTATCCACATCACAGATGTCAGACAGGGCAATGAAGTCCCCGAAGGAAGACATGCGGTCAGCTCCTCTTGCCCTTGCATAGGCACTGGCCAGGGGAGAAAGCCCTTCCATATCCTCTACCCTGTAGATTTTTGCAAGTATCGGGTCAAGAGGCAGTCCCACCGCGGCACCGGCCGGAGATACATGTTTAAAAGAAGTCGCTGCAGGTAGGCCGGTCGCTTCCTTTAACTCTTTTACCAGCTGCCAGCCATGAAAGGCATCCAGGAAATTGATATATCCCGGTCTGCCGCTTAAGACCTGGATTGGAAGCTCCTTCTCACCTGGCATAAAAATCCTTGAGGGTTTCTGATTCGGGTTACAGCCATATTTTAATTCCAGCTCATTCATCTTTTGTACTCCTGTCATTGATTTTTATTTACAATCCGGGTTTCATAGGCTCCGGATTCTATGTCAATATATCTTACAAAGAGAGAAATCTTATTTTCCTCATGGAGGCTTTCCCATATCATGGCAGTAAATTCATCCAGGTCATCAAGGGTTGCCGCCAGCTTTGGTTCCCCTTCAAAGCTTGGCAAAGGATTTCCATCGTGCATATAGGTATGAATAAAATGGGCTTCACCTGCCTCCGGATTGTCATAAGCAAAGGTATAGCGGTTGCAGGAATCCGGATTCCCGTGATTGCTCTTAATGATGGACATGGCGTAATTGAAGCGCCCGCCTTCTATATGCATGATCCCGGAAATACGGGGCGTATAATTAGGACTATCCGGTTCAAATTCTCTGCATCGCAAAGACTGCTCAAACGTCAGCTGTATATCCATTCCCTCGTAAATGGTATCGGTCTGATCTCCGTTTGTCACGATGGTCTTATTCCCCATAACACGCACCGGAGCGTAAATAATAAGGCTGGGGTCCGTGACACTTGAAGGATCAAAGGCCTGGGTACGGATTCCTTCCCCTTCCTCTACGAATACGCGGTTACGGCTGTTATCGCTTCTTCCCATAATAAAATAAGCGGCAACCGCCTTGGTTCCATCCGGTGTTTTTCCCATAATAATACCTCTGCCCGGATAGGAATTACTCTTTAAATCGTCTTGTAAAGAAATCAAACTCATTCGATCTGGTCTCCTTTCTGAATGAAAACATATCATTTAGACAGTTGCGCACATAAAAAACCGCCTGGACATCCCATAGGGTGCCCAGGCGGTCGGCTTTTTACGTATCGTGCTCCCCGTGGTAAAAATCCACTTATCCGCCAGTCGCACGTACCTTGTACATCATCATATAATATTCTTCCCAAAAATGCAAGTCTCTTTTTAACCGAATCAAGGCAGTCCTTTCGACTATTCATTCCTTATTGCTGCAAGAGGACTTAGCTTCATGGCTCTTAATGCAGGGAAAAATCCTGCGGCCATTCCTACAAAAATAGCAAAACCAACGGCTGTTAAGGAAAGCCATGGAGGAATCCTGGAAAGATCGCCAGGCATATTTGACATAAAACGCCCTGAAAGGAATCTGTTAATAAGGAATGAGACCCCGTAGCTGAATAAAATCCCCGTTATACCTCCTAAAAAGCCTATAAAACCTGACTCCAGAAGGAACATGTTCCTGATATTATTCATATCGCAGCCAAGAACCTTTAAGATTCCGATCTCCTTTGTTCTTTCGTAAATGGACATCATCATGGTATTGGCGATACCAATTGCCGCCACAAACAGAGATACGGCTCCGATTCCTCCCAAAAGTGCCTGAACCATCTTGGCCTGCTTCTGGGACTGCTCCAGCCACTCCATATTGCTGTTGGCCTGAAAGCCCATATCTGTAATGGCTTTTTGTACCGCTGTTACATTGTTCATATCATCCACTTCCACAATCGCCTGCTGATAAATAAAATAGTTGTAGGGTTTTCCCTTTTTATTGGTTGGCTGGTTGGGAATGGGCTTCTTTTTAAAAATCTGTTTCAGCTGGGCCTTTAGCGCATCTAAATCCACATAAACGCTATAACTGTAATTATTCCAGTCCTCCGCCCCTCCTTCCACCAGTCCGGCTGTTGGTATGAGATACTTTTTGGGAGGTTTGACGGTTGTACCGCCTTCCCCGGTCCCTCCGTTTTGGGACTGATAATAGGCATCCATATCAAAGATCACGAACATGGGTCTATTTATAAAATCAATATCAGGAATACTGGAGGAATCATCATAAAAGCCATAACGATTGCTTTTGGGGTTACTGAAATTCCTGGCAACCATATTCCCTACAATCATCTGAAGGTCTCTATTACCCGGTTCCGGGATGCGCCCTTCCTTTAAGGGAATATTTTTCATATAACTCTGGGAAACGCCAACCAGGTTGATATACGCCTGGTAAGCACCCTGAGTCATCAAAACACTGGTTTCCAAAAGCGGAGAAGCAGCATCAACATGATCAATCCGTTCAAATTGCGCGATCACATCATCCGTCATGTAATTAGGATCCTTGCTGCTTTCATTTCCGCCCCACATCGCATTAGAATATACGGAAACTTCCGTAAGGCTTCCATAGGAAGCGATCTGTTCCATGGTAAGTTCATTAAAGCCGATACCCAAAGACACCATGACAACAATGGAAGCTGTACCGATCAAAACTCCCAGAACCGTTAGAAATGTCCTTAGCTTCCTGCGTCTTAAGTTATTTACACTCATAGAAAGCAAATCGCTAAATTTCATTGTTATTTTCCTCTTCCAGTTCTTCAAGTGTTTCTTTTTTCTTTTTACGTTTTTTTAGCACATATACAGTCCCAATGGTTCCTATCACCAGGACGACAATCACCGCCGGAATGATGATCTTTCCATATTTGGAAGTGCCTTCCGGCTCTGTAACTACAGGAAAATCTCCCGAACCATCCATTCCGGGATCTAAATCCTCCTGCTCCGTTACCGTTAAACTTAACTCTTTTTCAATGGGTTCGCTGACCACTCCGTTTTCATCCTCATAAGTGATCATAACCTTAATTTTCCCATCATCCATGGTAGGCGCTGTTCCGCTGATCATGGCATCCACATTTCCAGATTCTCCTGGCTTTATATTTCCTACATAACTGTTGGTCTGCTGAATGGAATCTCCTACAAAGGCTACCATGACGTTATAGAGGAGAACCTTTCCTGTATTATTAATGGGAAACATCACATTTGTCTCGGAACCCACGGAAATCGTATCGGGCATTATCTCAATCGTACCCGTGTTTAAACGGGAAACCTGCTTGACAGGAATGTTCACTGTCACCTTTTCTTCCGCATTTTTAAATTCAGGGCTATCATACTTTTCATTGATGGTGATGGAATAGGTTCTTTGATCCACCCAGGCCCCTGCCCGAAGCTTCAGCTTTATGTCTGTGGTCTGGCCTGCGGGAAGAGAATTCACAACAATGGAGGAGGAACCGGAATCCATGGTAAATACCGCACTCTCCGTAACCTTTTCTGATTCCAGGTTAAAGAGGATATTGCTTGCAGCAACATTTTCGGAGGCGTTCTTCATATGAAGGATCATCTCAAATTCCTCTCCGGCATAAACGGTTTCCGGATTCGTCTCGAAGCCATCTACAATGATTCTGGCCTTTGTTCGGTCATTGGCATTGAAATCACCGGTCTCTTCTTCCTTGTCTTTATTCTGAACCTTAACATAGAAGGTCTCTTCTACTTTCTGAATATCTCCATCTGTGCTGTCACGGTATTCGATCGTATATGTGATAGGATAATATCCGCTGTAAACATCCTTGCGGATATTCATACTGTAGGGAATCTCCACCGTCTCGCCGCCGCCGATCCGGTCATAATGCCTGGTGTAGTTGCCGTCGTTAATATCAAAGGGGAATTTAGTGCTGTCCTGGTCTAACTTCATCCGGACATTCACATCAAAAGCCGTAATTTGGGAGGAATTACGGACGTTCATATTAAAATTCATGACTTGCGGATAGATGCCAAAAGGTGTATTTTGGTTTTCTCCCAACTCAAACTGGATGGTCCCTTCATCTTTCCCGGATTCCGTTGTTGCGGAGGATTTTGTGATCCAGATGTTGACTTTTTCATGAGCAACCGGTGATCCGTCATTTTTTACAGTTGCATTTTGAACGATCTCGATCGGCACAGAGTAATATCCATCTGCGATATCTCTTCGAACCATTCCGGTGAGGGTTACACTTTTAGAGCTTCCGCTTTTTATATTTCCTACCTTTTTATTATCAAAGGTGCTGGATGTGATCTCAAAAGGGAAAATACTTCCTGAATACTCTTCTCCATTTTCTTTCGCATCGCTTTCCTGATTCGCCAGTCCTTCCTCAAATCGAATTGCCACATTGGTTAAATCAATGTCATCCTGATTTGTCAAAACCATATTGATGGTCATATTTTGCCCTGTTTTTCCGGAAGGAACCTTTTTTACATCAATCCAACGTTCTCCTGATCCTGGCTGCGCAAAAGCAATTCCCGGCACAGCTGAAGTGACCATAAGGATAGCAAGCATCCATAAAACACCTTTCCTAACCTTCTTCATATCCCATGTCCTCCTTCGTATCCTCATGTTGCTGTTCCTCGTGATGCTGTTCTTCATGATGCTGTTCCTCGATTTTAAATATCTTTCCATCTACTATATGGAATTGTCTGTCTGCAAACTTTGCAATATAATTATCATGAGTTACCATGACCAGGGTCTGATTCTGCTCCCTCACGATTTTTTGCATTAAGTTTAATATTTCCCTGGTAGTCTTTGAGTCTAAGTTTCCTGTGGGTTCATCCGCAAAGATGATCTTCGGATCCACTGCCAAAGCTCTTGCAATGCCGACTCTCTGCTGCTGACCTCCTGACATCTCATTGGCCATATGCTTCATCTGTTTCTCAAGCCCCACCAGCTTTATGTATTCTTTTGCTTTTTCATTCCTTGCTTTCTTTGTCACTCCCCGAAATGAAAGAGGTAAGGCCACATTCTCAACCGCATTCATGGTCTGCAACAGATTATAGGACTGAAAAATAAAACCCACATGCTTTCTGCGGAATGATACCAGTTGATTCTCCGAAAGCTTTTCTATATGACTCCCGCCAATAACAATCTCTCCCTTTGATGGCTTTTCAAGGCCGGCTAACATATTTAAGAGAGTGGATTTACCGGAACCGGAGGGGCCTACGATCGCGCAGAACTCTCCCTTATATATAGTAAAGTCCACACCGTTTAACGCATAGACCTTTGAGTTTCCTACTTTGTACACTTTATAAAGATTCTTGACCTGAATCATAGGTGACTTTTTTTCCGTCAAAACAGACACCCCCTTTCTTTATTTTTGCAAGCAATGAGCCAGGTACAGGAATGCAGGCATTCTTGCATCTGGCGAATGCTGCAAGAGTCAGCAATCCTTTACTTAGGCCACTTGACTTTGCATACACATTATACAACAAGATATTTCCATCGGTCATTCTTTATTTTCTTACACTTCCTTAAATATTCCTTACAGGAAGAAAGTATAAAATCTGGAAAAATGGCACATGAAAAGATTATATCATAAAATAAAAAAAAAGTGTGGAAATATTCTAACGGATACTGTATAATAGATGGGATAGAATTTTAAACCTTAATTTAGTGGATAAAGGAGATTCTTATGAGACATTTACTTAACCCGTTAGACTTTAGTGTGGAAGAGACCGGACAGCTATTAGATCTGGCCAAAGATATTGAAGAAAATCTTCCAAAATATTCTCATGTATGCGATGGAAAAAAATTAGCGACATTATTCTATGAGCCAAGTACAAGAACTCGTTTGAGTTTCGAGGCTGCCATGTTAAATTTAGGCGGCAGTGTACTAGGCTTTTCTTCTGCCGACTCCAGTTCTGCCGCAAAAGGAGAAAGTGTTGCTGATACCATTCGGGTCCTCTCCTGCTACGCAGACATATGTGCCATGAGACATCCAAAGGAAGGGGCTCCCCTGGTAGCTGCCAACCATTCCAGCGTACCTGTGATCAATGCCGGTGACGGAGGCCATCAGCATCCGACTCAGACCCTGACTGATCTGCTTTCCATCCATTCTTTAAAAGGCCGTTTAAATGATCTGACCATTGGCCTCTGTGGCGACTTAAAATTTGGCCGCACGGTTCACTCTCTTATTAACGCTCTCGTACGATATGAAAATATCAAATTCATCTTAATTTCCCCCCCAGAGCTACGAGTACCTGAATACATCCGAGAAGATGTACTGAAAGCCAACAACATCGAATTTGTAGAAATGGACAGCCTTGACGATGCCATGCCTTCTCTTGATATCCTCTATATGACCCGCGTTCAGAAGGAACGTTTCTTCAATGAGGAAGATTACATCCGTTTAAAAGACTGCTACATTCTGGACAAAAAGAAAATGAAACTGGCAAAAGAAGATATGTATATACTTCACCCTCTTCCAAGAGTCAACGAAATCTCAGTAGAGGTTGACGAGGATCCCAGAGCTGCCTACTTTAAGCAGGCACAGTACGGCGTGTATGTGCGTATGGCTCTTATCATGACATTACTGGAGGTAGAAAAACCATGTTAAATATCAGCGGATTAAAAGAAGGAATCGTATTAGACCACATTGAAGCCGGTAAAAGCCTGGAAATTTATTATAACCTTGGTCTGGACAAGCTGGATTGCCAGGTCGCCATCATTAAGAATGCAAGAAGCAATAAGATGGGAAAAAAGGACATCATAAAAATTGAAGGCGGTTTGGACCACATTGATCTTGACATTCTGGGATATATTGACCATAACATTACGGTCAACATTATTAGAGATAACTTGATTGTGGAAAAGAAGGCCTTAAGCCTTCCTAAAAAAATCACCAATGTGATTCAATGCAAAAACCCCCGCTGCATTACCTCCATCGAGCAGGGGCTTCCCCATGTATTCTATCTTGCAGACGAGGAGAAAGAAATCTACCGCTGCATGTATTGCGAAGAAAAATATTCGAAATAATTCAAAAACAGCCTTCCCCGAATGTGAGGAAGGCTGTTTTTTATTTTTTCCATATGATCTGCTCATACGTATCCATTTCTCTAAGTTTTGAGCAAGACGATAAGCCGGGTTATGTCGTTGAATGGCCATCTATCTAGGCCTGCCGTCACCAGCAGGCTCAAGCGACCTACCCGGGAGCAGACGGGCCGCCTTATGCTCCCTGTTCGGTCTTGCTTCGGATGGGGTTTACATGGACCCCTCCTGTTACCAGAAGAGCGGTGGTCTCTTACACCACCTTTCCACCCTTACCGCATTACGCGGCGGTATATTTCTGTTGCACTTTCCCTGGAGTCGCCTCCGCCAGACGTTATCTGGCATCCTGCCCTGTGAAGCCCGGACTTTCCTCACCTGCAGCCTTTCGGCTTTGCAGCTGCGGCCATTTGTCTTACTCAAAACTATATTATGAAAAACCGTTTTCATAATCGGATGGACGGTGCTAAAAACAGCACCTTTTACGAGAAGCATGACAGCTTCTCGTAAGCTATAATAACATATCATAAATTTTCTTATTTGTAAAGCTACTTTCTGGTTTAAACCTTAAAACAGCTTCCTCCAATAAATTCCCGTACAATGGAATTGCGGGGAATATCCTCATTGTTGACCCCAAGAAAATAATCCAGGAATTTTAATAATCGCTTTGCTTCCATATATTCCGGGGATTCTCTTGGAATGCCAAATAACAGTGGTTCTGCATACTGCTTCAGCACAGCCAGTTCATAAACCGTAGCTGAGTTGAACATCATATCCGCAGACTCCTGGAAGGGGAAAATATACTCTTCCTCCCCTGCTCTCACCATCGGCCACATGCGTATGGTATCCTGTGCGGAGGCGCCTCTTGTTCTGGCGTCCCGAACCATTCGCCGGATCAGACGGCAATCGGTTGTTGGAATCCGGTTGTGCTCATCAACATTTAACTGAGTCAGTGCACTTACGTATACACGAAATTTACTATCCTGTGGCAGGGTATAGGACAGTCTGTCATTTAAGCAATGGATTCCTTCAATGACCAGGATATCATCTTTTCCCAGCTTTAAATAATCACCTCTGTACTCCCGGACCCCTGTTTTAAATTGGTACCGTGGCATTTCCACTGTTTCTCCGGCTAGAAGAGCTGTCATGTCTTTATTAAACTGTTCAATATCCAGACTTTCTAAGACCTCATAATTGTAGCTCCCATCCGGATTTTTCGGACTGTCTACCCGATTAACAAAATAATCGTCCACAGCAATGGGATGAGGGATCATTCCCTGAGCCTTTAACTGAACGGAAAGGCGGTGGGAAAAAGTGGTTTTCCCGGATGAGGACGGTCCGGCGATCATAACAAATTTTTTACTCCTGTCGGCGCCTATCCGTTCCGCGATCCCGGCAATTTTCTTTTCCTGCAGGGCCTCTTGAATTAAAATCAGTTCATTGATATTGCCTGATGCAATTTCTTCATTCAGTGCGCCTACATGGGACACATTGAGCCGTTCTCCCCATTTCACGCTCTCCTTCAGCACACGGAACAGCTTCTGCTTCTTTTCCGGTTCGAAAACAGGCACTTCTTTGGGATTATCCTTTTGAGGCAGCATGAGCATAAAGCCGTCATCATGTAATATTAAATCAAAGTACTTAATATATTCGGTATTCTGTACCATGTATCCATAATAGTAATCTTCAAAGCCCCCTATGCTGTAGATATTGACACGGGAAACCCGGCGATAGCGGAACAGCCTTTCTTTGTCATACATCCGGTGTTTATGAAACAGATCAATGGCATCGTCCGTGTTAACGCTTCGCTTCATAATCGGAATTTTTTGGCTCACATACTCCTGCATACGGGCTTTTACCCGGGAAAGCAGTTCCTCAGTCAGTTTGATCTTTCCGTGAGCCTCCATGTAATAGCCTTTTCCAAGAGAAAAGTCCACAGTCACCTTTTCGATATTCTCTGCACCGGCCACATCGTAAAAGGCTTTCATCATAACAAATATAGCGCTTCTGTGATAAGTCTGGATTCCAGGCTGATCTTTCCCTGTAAAGAAATGAAGGTTGCAGTCGAACTGGACTGTTTTATGAAGTTCACTTAATTTTCCGTTTATGCTGACCAGTAAAATGTCATTTTCATACTGGGGCTGGTACTCTTTTGCAATTTCTTGATAAGACGTGCCAATTGGGTATTGCTTTTCTACACCATTTATCGTAACAACTGCCATTCGCTTCCTCCTTATATGAATGTTTCAGGAAATTCCACCTCTGCCTTGCAGATTTCTAAGTCCTCCCCTACTTCTTTCTTTAGATATTCTTCCATAAAGTCAAGAAACAGATATTCCAAGCCGTAATGGCCGGCATCGATGACAGCCATATGGTTTGCAGCGGCATCGATTCCATTATGGTGTCCGATATCGCCTGTGATTAGGACTTTCACGCCAGCAGCCAGAGCCGGTTTCATCATGCTTCCCCCGGATCCGGGCTTATGCCTACAAATCGAACGGCCTCCCCTGGAGCAGTCGCTCCGTAAACCGTGACAAAGGGAAGATGAAACCGTTCCTTTACAAGAGCTGCGATCTCCTTTACTGTCAACTCTTTCTTAAGATACCCCGTTTTTCCAATTCCATAAATCATTTCCCTTGGACCTTCTGCGGTTTCCTTAATCATTACGCCTTCTTTTTCCAGCACGTTTACATCTGTAAGCCCAAGCTTATCTGCGGCCGCATCAGCCATACATCCAGGCGCCGCATCGAAGTTCGTATGCATGGCATAATAAGAGATGTCATTACGGATCAGTTTTATAATTCGTCTGGATATAAAATCCTTATCATTAATTTTATTCAAAGGCTTGAAAATCAGGGGGTGATGGGTAATCAATAAATCAGCTCCCCACTGGACTGCATATTCAACCACCTCGTCAGTCGCATCTAATGCGATAAAAACCTTTTTTACTTCTTTGTCACCGCGTCCCGCTAAAAGGCCTACATTATCCCAATCACAGGCACAGCCTGTGGGTGCTAGTTGTTCCAGTTTTTCTATCAGTTCATCGCACTGCATTCTGAGCCTCCTTGTTATAGGCTAGTTCCAGCTTAAGCTCTTCTATTCTTCTGACAGCTGCCTCCGTTTGGCTCTCAGAAAGCCCTCTCATGATCTGCTCCAGCTGTTCCTCTTCTTTTTTTTAAATATTCCTTTAAAACAGGATCTTTGGATTCCAGCAGGCTCCTGCCATAGCGATAAGAAATCTCGCGATTATCTTTTTCGCCTGCTTTATTCGTTCTGTTGATCCCCATTACGGTATAGAACTTTCCATCTTCTTTTATCATAGTCTCCCGCCAGGTAAAAAATTCCTGTTCTTCCAGGAATCTGCGTACCTTGTCCAGTTCTGAGTGGGGGGATAGAACCCAGTGGGGAATGCCTTCCCATAAACCGCGGCCTTCCTCAAGTATATGTATGATCAGCTCACCGCCCATACCTGCAATGACCACACAGTCCGCTTCGTTCTGCTCTAATTTTAAAAGTCCGTCGCTTAAACGGACTTCCACATGAGCTTCTAAGCCTGCCTCATGGATATGGGCCTGGGCCCGTAACAAGGGGCCCTTCCGCACATCCATGGCAATGGCATGTTTTGCTTTTCCTTCCTGTACCAGATGGATAGGAATATAACCATGATCCGTTCCAATATCTGCAACTGTGCTTCCTTCCGGAACAAAGGAAGCGATCGTTTCCAAACGCCTTGATAACTTCATCTTAAACTCCGTCTTGTATCTTTAATCATCCAGATAGTCTTTAAGCTTCTTGCTTCTGCTGGGATGGCGCAGTTTACGCAACGCTTTTGCTTCTATCTGACGAATCCGTTCTCTCGTAACATTAAATTCTTTTCCTACTTCTTCCAGGGTCCTTGGCCGCCCGTCATCTAGTCCGAAGCGCAGCTTTAAAACCTTTTGTTCCCGCTCGGTTAAGGTGTCAAGCACCTCCATCAGCTGCTCATGGAGCATGGTAAAAGTAGCAGCGTCAGCTGGTACAGCTACCTGATCATCCTGAATGAAATCTCCCAGATGGCTATCCTCTTCCTCTCCGATAGGAGTTTCTAAAGATACCGGCTCCTGAGATACCTTCATAATTTCCCTGACCCGGTCCACCTGCATATCCGCTCTTGCTGCTATTTCCTCAGGCACCGGCTCTCTGCCCAGTTCCTGCAAAAGTTGTCTGGATACACGGACCAGGCGGTTAATGGTCTCCACCATATGAACCGGGATCCGGATGGTACGAGCCTGATCTGCAATGGCGCGGGTGATGGCCTGTCTGATCCACCAGGTGGCATAGGTACTGAACTTATAGCCTTTCCGGTAATCAAACTTTTCCACAGCCTTAATAAGTCCTAAATTTCCTTCCTGAATCAGATCCAAAAACTGCATTCCCCGCCCGACATAGCGCTTGGCAATGCTGACTACCAGACGCAGATTGGCCTCCGTCAGTCTCTGCTTTGCATCATCGTCACCCAGCTCGATTTTCTTAGCAAGCTCAATTTCATCTTCACTGGAAAGAAGAGGAACCTTGCCGATCTCCTTCAAATACATGCGGACCGGATCTTCCACACTGATACCTTCCGGAACAGATAAATCGATTGTTTCCATATCGATTTCTTCTTCATCCTCGATATCTTCTTCTGTGAACAGATCCTCATCAAGATCCAGATCCTCACCGCCGATTTGAAGTACATCTACCTTATTGCTTTCCAGAAAATCAAAAATCTGATCCAGTTTATCTGAGTCTAAGCTCTCTCCCACAAAAAAATCCAGAATCTCCTGGTTTTCCAGTACATTCCGTTTCTTTTTTGCCAGGAGAAGAAGCTGATTTAATTTTTCCTCAAATGCAGCGGCTGACTCCAGAGCCTTAAGCTCTGCAGCCTGTTCCTCTTCCGTTTTTTTAGACCCCACCATCTTATCTGCTGCCTTCTTCACATTCTCGTCCATGTTCTTCCATCCTTCCACAGCCTGCCTATAGTGTACACCCTAATCCAGCGAAATATGCAAATCCTTTAGCGCAGCCTGTTCCTTTATAATATTCTGCAGTTCTAAAATCCCTGCTGCATGACGGCTGGCATTATCCAGACTGTTTTTTTTCACCTTCATAATCGTTTCCGAAAACGCTTTTTTTTGCTCTTCATTATCTAGGGACTCTTTTAAGCTCGCATGAAAAAGACCTGCGACTGCCCGGTATTGACCTTCATCATGTATGAAATGATTTAAGATCTCGGCCGGATTCAATGTTCCGGCAGCGTGTCCGTCAAAAACCATCCGTGCCACCTTGTGATACAGTTCTTCTATAAAATCATCAGGAGTAATCACTCCTTCAATCTTATCAAATAATAATGGATTTTCAATGAGCCAGGTGAGAAGCAACCTTTGGGACTGCTTTACACCGTCTTCCTTTTCTTTTTTTCTCTGGCTTTTTAAGCTCCCCTCTTCTTCCCTCTGAGCAGAAACAGATGGTCCCAACGATGCGCCCAAGCGGTTGACCAGACGTTTTAAGTCCTCATAATTGATATAATACTCTCTGGAAACCGCCTCCAAATAATTCTCCCGTTCCAAGGCTTCCGGGAACTCCAGAAGTTTCCTGGCCACCTGATTGTAAAATTCTGTCTTCTGCTCCGGATCATCCATTTTATAATTCTTTTTCAGCACATCAATTTCAAACAGGAAGCTGTTGCGGGCCTCTTCAATCCGTTTGCGGAATTCTTCTGCTCCCAGGTTCTTTATGAACTCATCCGGATCTTTATATGGCTGCATGTTAAGTACGCGGATGGATATTCCTGCTTCTTTTAGAATGGGAATGGCACGGAGGGCAGCCTTAACGCCTGCGCCGTCGCTGTCATAAGTGAGAACCACTTTATCCGTATACCGTTTTAAAAGCTGTGCATGCTGGGTGGTAAACGCCGTTCCCAGCGAAGCCACCGCATTGGTAAAGCCGGCCTGGTGCATCGCGATCACATCCATGTAGCCCTCACAGATCAATATGTACTTTTCCCTAGAAAGCCTGGCATAGTTAAGACCATATAAATTCCGACTTTTATCAAAAAGCTTTGTCTCCGGCGAGTTCAAATATTTTGGTTCCCCGGCTCCCATGACCCGGCCCCCGAAGCCAATGACCCGGTTGTTCACATCCATAATGGGAAACATGACCCGGTTCCAGAACTTATCATAAGTCCCCCGTTCTTCAATAGTTACTAGTCCGGACTGTTTTAACAGGCCGTCGTCGTATCCTTTGCCCTTTAAATACCGGTAAAGGTCATCGCTTGTCTTATTAGAGTAGCCCAGCCCGAACCTTGTTATGGTTTCGTCGCTCAACTGCCTGTCCCGTAAATAGCGGTAGCCAGCCTCGCCCTGAGGATTTTTAAGCTGATAATAAAAGTAACTGGCGGCCAGCTTATTGACTTCCAAAAGAGTGGATCGTAAATCTTCCTGCTCTCTCGCCTCCTTGCTGTACTCTGCCACAGGAAGCTTCACACCTGACCGGTCTGCCAGAACCTTTAGGGCCTCAGAAAAGGAATAGTTTTCATATTCCATGATAAACGTAAGTACATTTCCGCCTGCTCCGCAGCCAAAGCAGTAGTACATCTGTTTGGCCGGAGATACTGAAAAGGAAGGGGACTTTTCATTGTGAAAAGGACAGAGACCAAAATAATTGCTTCCCTTCTTCTGCAGCTTGACGTATCCCGAGATCACATCCACGATGTCATTCTTCATCCGGACCTCTTCTATTACTTCTTCCGAATATCGCATGAAGCTTCTTCTCCCCTTTCTCAAAGTTCATTTGTTTTAAACCATTTTCCACGCTTTCGGGACAAACAGTTCTTCAAATTTATCAATGGCAAACCTGTCACTCATGCCTGCAATGTAATCGCAGACCGCCTGTTCCCGGCTTTCTTCACCTTCCTCCATCAAGTTGCGGTATTCCTCCGCAAGCTTGTCCGGGTGTTCCATATAATAGTTAAAAAGCATAACAATGAGATGCTGAGCTTTCCCTTCTTCTGCTTTTGGTATATCACTTTTATAAACGTTATCAAACATCCAGGTGCGCAGCCCCTGCATGGCCTTCTCCATATCAGGAGACATAATGATCTCCGGTTTTCCATAGCTGTTGCGGATAATATCATGGATCAGATTGTTAAGTCTTTCACGAACACTGTGACCCAAAATTTCCGTATAACATTCCGGCAGATCCTCTTCCACAAACATTTTTGCCCTGATGGCATCGTCAATGTCATGGTTGATGTAGGCAATCTTATCCGACAGTCGGACGATGGCCCCTTCTAATGTGGAAGGGCGGCCGCTGGTGCGGTGATTTAAGATTCCATCCCGGACCTCCCAGGTAAGATTTAAGCCCATGCCGTCCTTTTCCAAAACCTCAACTACCCGTACGCTTTGCTTGTAGTGGGCAAAGCCCTGGGAGCAGATCTTATTTAAAATCGCTTCCCCGGAATGGCCGAAGGGAGTATGGCCCAGATCATGAGCCAAAGCGATGGCCTCTGTTAGGTCTTCGTTCATGCGCAGAGATTTTGCTATGGTTCTGGCTATCTGGGATACTTCCAGGGTATGAGTCAGCCTGGTTCTGTAATGATCCCCCTCAGGGGCCAGAAAAACCTGGGTTTTATGTTTCAGCCTGCGAAATGCCTTGCAGTGAATGATCCGGTCCCGGTCTCGTTGATAGGCATTCCGGATATCACAAGCCTCCTCTTCCCGCTCTCTTCCTTTGCTGTTCTTACTGAAAGCGGCATAAGGACTTAAATATGCTTCCTCCCATTGTTCAGTGGATTCCCTGATATTCATACAATCACATCCTTCGCCCAAAGTTATGGTACATTATATCATATTTTCAGTAATTATAACACCCTATATTAAAATAATTGCAATATCCGTTATCTGCCTGCATCCAGATATTTCCTGTATTCACTGGGAAGACAGCCATATCTCTTCTTAAACGCCTTGGAAAAGGCCCTGCTGTCCGGAAAACCATGCTTCATGGCAATCTCTCCGATTTCGCTGCCGGTCCCGACCAGTTCCCTGACGGCATATTTGACACGCAGGTCAATGAGATAGGTACGATAATTGACCTGCGCATATTTTTGAAAGATTCTGGACAAATAAGTAGGGCTAAAGCCAAAACGTCCTGCCACCTCGTCGAGCTTTAAATCCTGGTCATAATTTTCTCTCATATACTGAGTGACCTTTGATAGCTTGTCGAGCTGCTTTTTCTGGCGGATAACCTCCTTATCCATGGTTTCTGCCTTAAACTCCGTAACCAATAGATACAAAAGTTCATAGAACAGACTTTTTACCTTTAAGCTGTAGCCGTATTCCTGTTCCTCATAGATAGAAAACATGGAGATCACCAGCTGCGTCAGCCTCTTATTTTGGACCTCATCCTTTTTCTCAAAATTCACATAGTTCTCTTCTCCCATGTACTCCTCAAAGGTTTCCGCCGGTATTTGAAGAACTATGGTGATATTAGGATTTGGACATTCAATGGAATGGACTTCATTGGAATTAACCAGCACAAAATCCTGTTTTTCCAGGGATAGGTGGCTGTTGTTGATATAAAAATCAATCCTGCCCTCCTGAACCAGAAAAATCTCAACGGAATGGTGCCAGTGTTTCGTGACCTTGTAATTTCCATCTCTTCCCTCAAAAATAAACAACCGGAAAGGCAGATCATCATTGGGAATAACCAGCTCATGCCTGACTTCCATTTCACACCTCCCCAAATGTACTGATTCTATTATGAAAACAAAAGATGTTTTCATAATCGGATGGACGGGCTAAAAGGCAGCCCTTTTATCTTCACTTGCGCTGCAAGTTCAGATTAACTATATTATAAATCATTTTGCTTATTTTTCCAATGGCTTTTCCTCCCATGTTAAACAGGAAGGCTGTCGCTCACACATAAAGCGCCGTATCCAAGCTCTGGATTGGGATATTTCGTAATTCCTGGAAGCGGCCTGGCACCGCGAATGAAATAAGCTTTTACTTTTTCCCCGAACAGAAACGGATCCCTTCCATCCACAATTCCCCATTGCATCAAAAGGGCGGCGCTGCCGGTGACAAAAGGAGTTGCAAAGGATGTACCTGTCACCGATTCATATCCGCCTCCGGCTCTAGCCGCAATGATCCCCACTCCGGGAGCAGCCAGATCTGGCTTCACCAAATTGGTTCTCCTTGTGAATCCTCTGCCGGAAAAATCAGCATAAGACTGATAGGTATCATCATAAGCTCCCACGGATATAACCTTGCTGGCCGTGGAGGGAATGGTCAGAGTCGTTTCAGGCGTTGCTCTTAAAAATCTGGTTGACTCGCTCAGCACTCCGGCAGATGGGAGCCAAAGATCGTATTTACCTTCCACGATCTGTCTGGGTGTCAGGCGGAATTTCCATATCCCGCTGTCTATATAGGTATCAATGGGAAGAAAATCCATATAAATTTCCTGTGCCACACTGTAAGGTCCGGGCTTCCCATAGTACAGTAAAATCCTCGTATTTCCATAATTTATGGTTTGAGGTCCCAGGCTGCTGCTGATGGGGCCGATCACCGCTCCGGAAGGTGTTATAATGCTGATATCAAATAAATCCGCATAGGATTTCCAAAGCTGTACACTGAAGCTTGGCTGGTAACCTCCCACACTCAGTTCTATCTCCTCGGGATTTGACATTGTCAGGGCTCCGGAAATATGGCCGCCTGCCACCCCTTCGTTACCTGTTCCTACCACGATCACCGTCTTCCCGTAATTGGATAAGTCATCAAGAAATGTCTCTAAAAGGCTGGTGCCGTCATGGGAACCATAAGTATTCCCAAAGCTTAAGTTAATAGCCAGGGGCATCTGCATGCTGACCGCTTGTTGTACTGCGAAATTGACCGCACGCATAAGTTCCGTGGTTCTTGGAAACCCGCCTTCCTGAGGAACTCCAAGCTTTACAACTAAAAGCGGGCTTTCAAAAGCAATTCCTCGGTATTGTCCCCTGTTTTCCCTTCCATTTCCGGCCGCTATGGATGCCACGGCTGTCCCGTGACCGGTGATATCTACGGATGGGACCAGCTTTCTGGCCTCTGCCCTGCTTCCGGTAGCCAGGGCGGCATTGATTTCATCTGCTGTAAACACACGGTCCAGCGTCTGATCCCATAGTGCTGTGATCCTGGTTGTTCCATCATTATTCCGGAAATCATCGTGATAATAATCAATCCCCGAATCAATGATAGCCACCAAAACTCCCCTTCCGGTAAGAGGACTGCTTCCCTGCTGGACCAGATTGACACAAGAGGCCGACTTTGCCTGGTTGATAGCAAAAAACAGCCTCTTTGGTTTCTCTACATATTCGATTTGGGGCAATGCACTTAACTGGTCAATAAGGGATTCCGGAACGGTAAGTATAGAGTATTCGTTCACCATATTTTCCACCCGGATTCCCAATAGGGAAAGACCGCTTATATCTCCGGAATGCTTAACAATCACATCCCATGATTTTTCCTCGGGATTATATCCTACGTTTAAATTACCTGATTTTGCACGCTCTTCTGGAGTTGCGCTGAGAGCAAGGTTTAACAGGACTTCCAGCTTTTGATCTTGCATACGACATTCCTGTGTTTTTCTATCATCCTACGCCGGAAATGTCATTCTCATTCCTTACTCTGCTCTGCTTCCCGCACTTCCGTATCATGATAGAAGAATTTTAAGATATCCTCAAAATTCTTTCCGCTCTTTGCCATTGCCTGGGCCCCATTTTGACTCATGCCAACACCATGACCATAGCCTCCGCCATAGATATGAAAAGTAGTAATGTTATTGTCATCAACACCCTGGTTTTCTATTGCAATATAGGCACTGGGAAGGGAGTCAAAATTCTTCATGAGCGTACCGTCAAGCTTTGTAATGGTCATATATTTATTACCAAGCTTTGCCCTTACCTGGCCTTCCCCATTGATGGTCATGACGCCGTCAGATCCCTCGACCCTCAGTTTTTTAACAATTCCGCCTACGCCACGTTCTGTTACAGTAATGTTTAAGATCGACCCAACTTCGGTGATCTCTTCCTCCAGCTGCCGATTCGTGACGGTGGTTTCCCACCGGTACATGGGGAATCCTGAATCATAGGCCGCATAATCTTTTTTCTTAATAAATTCCTCAAAATCAGAATTTGTTGATAGATTTAATACGCCCCTGCTATCCTGAAGAAGACTGCCATCCAGATAAG
This sequence comes from Lacrimispora celerecrescens, assembly GCF_000732605.1. Lineage (GTDB taxonomy): Bacteria > Bacillota > Clostridia > Lachnospirales > Lachnospiraceae > Lacrimispora > Lacrimispora celerecrescens_B. Next base: position 140,258 of record NZ_JPME01000020.1, read on the forward strand.
GAAACTGGGCCGGATCTCCTCCCCATATGCTACCATCGGTCGTATGTCCGCAGGAGGTTGAGAAATAAAAAGCTTCAATTGGTTTTTCATTGTAAAACAACAGCTTACCATAAGTCTCACGTACCGCTTCTTCTGTTTTTGATGCGGCCTGCAGGTTGTTATATACCTGGAATCTGGTGCTGTCATCCACATGGGCTCCGTATTTGCTGTAAGTGTTGCTCTGGATCTGGCGGAAAGCATAGGTTCTAGCACAAACAGCCTGTGCCTTTAAGGCTTCCTTTTCATAGCTATCAGGCATTTCACTGGGCACGACCCTGATCAGATAATCCTCCAAGTACAGCTCATTGATTAAAACCAGCCCATCAGCTTCCTTTCGCACCTCAATCGTGCCGTCATAGGTTGGGGTTCCATAGGATCTCTGTATAGAATTAACAAAAATAGAATCTCCTTTTTCCAGAGGCGCGATTACAATCCGTCCATCCTTTAGCCGCTCATCTGAGGTATCAATAATCACTTCCGCCTTTGGAGGAACCTTTACCACCTTCTCACCATAGGACAATGACAGGCCGCTTTCGGCAGACAGGGTTACAGATGGATGAAAAATTGACTGGAAATTGGTGTTCATCAAAAGGACACGAATGCTCTTTGCATCAAATTCCCTTACCAGTAAGGCAGCACATATCCTGCCATGGGCAACAACAAAATCCTGTATGTCATATCCCACCAGAATATCGGAGACACTGCGTTCTTCAAACTTACCATATAACCGGTATACTTTAAAATCTTTATCCAGTTTTAAGCTTCCATATCCCTCAACCTCAACGGAATCCTCTTTTACCGCAAGAACCTTCCCTGATATCTTCTTTTTCTTCAAGGTTACCTTTTGAAGGCTCCCCCTTTTCAAACTGATGTCTGCAATATTATTGGCAAAATCCTCCGGCTGCCCCAAAGAGGCCTCAAGTGGGAAAGTACGTTCCACTGCCCCTAAGTATACGCCGAACGTTCCTCCCGTTCCTGTGGTCAGCCAGACATTTTTATAGGTTATGGAATCTGTCACCGCTTCTTTTAATGCAATGATCTCGTTACCCTTTACCAGAAGCTTTAGCTCCCAGTCTATGTAAGAATCCAGGCTGATGCCTTCAAACTGAAAATTTCCCCCACTGGTATAGGCAGTCCAGGCTGACGCAGTTTTTACATTGGTAGGAGTGCCGTAAAGTAATACGTCAAGTACTTTAACCGTTCCTTCCTTATCCAGCGTCTGCCTCAATTCTTCATACAAATACCACCATTCATCAGCAGGAAGCTTTTTATTCTGTTTCTTGCTGCTTTCATGAATCTTCTTACCTGATCCGGGAACCAGAGCTTCCGCCAAGCTTTCCGCCTCTTTATAGGTCAGAAAACCTTCCGCGGTATCACTTTTTGCCGGAATTTCATGGGGATCAAGATAACCGCCTGCATATAGGTAATTCATGTATTTCGCATACCATTTATTCTGTTCCTTTTCCGGAAAGTAATCCTGGTTATGGTCCGTCAGCATCTTTTCGCAGTTTTCTCTATCGGTAAGAAGAAGAGCAGCCGACTTATATGCTACCCCCCTGGATATTCCCTCCGGTTCCGGTTCATTTACCAGAATAATAATAATGAGAATCAAAACCAAAAGAGGAATACCGACAATAAATCCGATAAATGTCTTTTTATTCATGCGCTCCTCTTATTTCATATAAGTTTTTTTATCTTCATCAATCCGCTCCAGATCAAAATAATCCGCCGTTTTAAGGGAGAGATCCTTTTTCGCCAAGGAACGGTTCACCAGCCTTGAAACGACGCTGTAAATCACAGCAAAAGTCGGCACCGCGATGATCATTCCCACAAAACCAAACAGTCCTCCAAAGAGCAGGATGGAAAACAGCACCCAAAAACTGGGAAGTCCCGTAGATTGTCCCAATATTTTCGGACCCAGAATATTTCCGTCAAACTGCTGGAGTAAAAGAATGAATATCAGGAAATACAGGCATTTTATAGGGCTGACCAGCAGGATTAAAAATGCACTGGGAATGGCTCCGATAAACGGACCGAAAAACGGAATCACATTGGTTACGCCCACAATCACACTTACTAACAGTGTATAAGGCATCTTCATAGCGTTTAAAAGTACAAAACACAGAATCCCGATAATCAGGGAATCTAAAATCTTACCCGTTATGAACCCGCCAAACACCCGGTGAACAAAACGGATTTCATCAATTGCCTGGTTAGCCGTTTTAACAGGAAATATACTGTATATGATCTTTTTGCCCTGAGCAGAAAGTATTCCCTTTATGTTCAGGAGATAGACCATTACGATAACGCCGATCAGTATATTCTTAAGAACCAGTACCACGCTTAACAGTCCGCTGGAAAGGCTGCCGATCAACATGGACATGTTGGGGACTAGGTCAGAGGTCATCCAATTTTGCAGCTGGCCTGTCAGCCGGTCATAAATAGGAATGACCGCCCGTTCTACAGAAGGATTATCCTGAAGCATCTTCTGAAGCCATAGGGCCAGATCGTTCATATTTTCGCCCAATGATTCCTGAAGTCCCATGACGCTGGTATAAATCTGTGGGATGATCATCAAGAAAAGTCCGACCACTATCACAAACAGAAAAATTAAGCTGATTAAAGTTGCTACGGCTCCGGATATGGACTTCACCCCATTCCTGTTTTTCCATCTGGAAGAAAGCAGACGTACCGAAATGTCTCTGGACTTGTTATATACCGGCAGTAAAAGATATGCGAGTACCGCCCCGTAAATGACAGGCATAAGGATTCCCACAATTATTTTTGCCGTACCCTTCACAGCCTGGAATCTGGAAAGAAAAAAGGCAAAGGTTATGCTCAAAGCAATGACGGAAAGTGCTGTAACTCCCCAGCATATATAATTCCGGAATTTTGTCTCTTTCATAAAGTTCTCCTAAGTTTTTAAGATTGACGATTGTCTATCCTATACTCTATCATACTTTTATATAAAATTAAAGCAGCGATTTCTCGCTGCTTTTTTCTTTGGTAACCCCAAAATGCCGTTTCTTACTTATTGACGCCTAGCCTTGCTAGGTGGGCGACCTCACTCAAGTTTCTGCCTTCCACTGCAAACGGAGGCTTGACATCCACTCGAAAATATTGGAATCCCATGAGTCATAATGTAGGTTCAAAAAAGGTAAGAGTGTCGCACATTTCAGGAATTACATTCCCATGTTTTCTATGGTCTAAGTATACACTACTTTGTTTTATTTTTCAAGTTCCTTTTCCTGTCAGTTTTGATTTTCATCTATAGCATCAGACAGCAATATGTTTGCTGCCAAGCAGTCTTCCATGCTCAACATACAGTTCCAGAAGTCTTAAAAGAGAATCGCTGGAGTCTTCATGAACGATCAGTTCCAGCCCATCAGTAGTAGCCAAAGACAGTACAGAAAGCAATGATTTTGCATTTACCGTTCTATCTCCGCAGGCCAAATTTATTTTTTCTTTGCAAGCTCCCGCAATTGAGACAAATTCCAGGATGGACTCAACTCCCCAGAATCCGATCTCCACCTTTTTCATCTCTTGTATTCCTCCTGCTTAAAATGTTAGAGACCCAGTATAACATACTATAACAGATTCTGCAAATCAAAAATTTTTTCTGCCAAAACATCCGCTCCTGCTTCCGTAAGTTCCTGCCTGCTTCCGTAACCATACAGCACTCCTACCGATGCAATTCCGGTTTCTTTAGCCCCCAAAACATCATGCTTCCTGTCTCCGATCATCACCGTTTTGTCCAAATCGGTAATTCCGCATTCCTTTAAAACATAACGGATCACATCTGCTTTTTTTACTCTGGTTTCATCCATATCGGCTCCGCCCATAAACAAAAAGCAGGAATCTAACTCAAAATGTTTTAGAATTTTCCTGACAAACACTTCAGGCTTCGAAGAAGCCACATAAAGCTTTTTCCCTGCCTTAAGAAGAGACTGCAGAACATCAAATACCCCTTCATAGGCCTTATTTTCATACAATCCTTTATCTGCGAAATATTCCCGGTAAATGTCAATGGCCTTTCTTGCCTGTTCCTCACCAAAGCCATAATACTCCATAAAGCTGTCCTTTAAAGGCGGCCCGATAAAGCAGCAAAGCTCATCCAAATTCTCTACCTCAATCCCAAAATGCCGGAGGCTGTACTGGACAGATTTGGTTATGCCCTCTTTTGGATCCGTAAGGGTTCCATCTAAATCAAACAATAAATATTCTTTATTCATGATGCCTCCTGTATGGTGAAATTATGAAAAAACACGCTTTGCGGGTTTTCTTAGCTGCCGTGGTATTCACGCAAAAACAGAGACGAAAAAGGGAGCTCCTTTTTCGTCTCTATGAAATTTTATTTTAATTCCTCAACAATTTTCTGAAGTGCTGCCAGAGCATCATCCGGAAGCTTGTCATAGCCTTCCTTTACAGTTGCCGTATTTGCAACGAATTTCACACGGTCTTCCATACGTGCCTTTAACTGATCTGCGTATGAGGCATCATGAAGGTCCGGAACAAATCCTTCCCACTCAAAGATTTCGATATCAGAGAATGGTCCCCACTGCTTGAACTCGGCAGTCTTATCCACAATGGCTTCCAGGATGCCTAAGGTATCCTTTGGCTGAACCTTCTTACCCATGAAATCACCGGTATTAATAATATAGCAATCTACATTCTTCTCTTCTACCAGTTTTTTAAATTTCTCATAGTCATTGGCCAGAGGATAAGTTCTGAATGGGTTTGCATAAGGCACAACTACCAGAGCATTGGGATCAGCCCCCGGTGCAAGTCTTTCTGCTGATGATCTCTTTGTTGCAAGAGTCGCGCCCATAACAGATGCCAGGGAAGCGCCTTTTAATTTTACTACCGGCGGAATGGTAGGATCCTTCATGATCCAGAAAATCGCATTAACCGGTGCTTCGATCTTATCCACACGGTTAGGAGACCACAGTTTTGATTTAATGGCACGTCCATTGCCGTTTCTGATATCCTCTGTTACCAGCTGGATCTTTCCGTCTTCGTCTAAAGTACAGGAGCAGTTCTGGGCAGTTAAGAGATATTTATTATCTTCACAGCCGGTCGGATAATCCTGTGTTTTATCAAAGTATGTAGGCTCTATTGCTACAGATGAGCAGGTGTCGGTATTGATAATGAATGCATCGTCATGGAGAACCGTAACATCATATTTTCCGCCATGCTTTGCATGGGTGATGGTGGATTTTCCTGAGCCGGATAAACCAAATACAGATGCAACATATTTGGAACCATCCGTCAAGTTGTATTCTTTCTGTCCGCCGTGGCAGGAAGCATATCCATTGCGGTTTGCAAGAGCCCATACCATGGTAAGGGTGCCTTTTTTGTGCTCTCCAAAGTATCTCATACCCAGGATTGCCGCACAGTTCTGGTCCGTATTAAAGTAGCATAAGCATTTTGGATCACTTAAACAAGACAGATCTACACCAGGACGGTCGGAACCATTCCACTGAGGATCAGAGAAGATATAGATATCTGCTTCTTTTCCATCGCCGACTGGTTTGGAAGCTTTGTACATTTTCGCATACTCATCAGACATATACTGGAAGTTCAGCATCCAGTTATACAGAATATTTTCTTCACCTTCGGGAATAAGGAGATGAACTTTTACCATGAACTCAGGATCAAGTCCGGCATAAACTTCTGCATGATACATTGTTTTCCAACGGGTTTCGTAAACTGCGTCCATAACTACTTTGTCAAGAGCGCCGCAATTTACTCCTGGTTCTCCTGCGATTCTTCTTGCAGTCGCATAGCGCCCGGTAATTGCACCATCATTAAATAAAAGAACCTTGGCATCTTTATCAAGGCCAAATTCCTCTCCTCTGTATACGGGCATGTCCGTTACCACGGTTCCTGGTGAATTCTTCGCCAGTTCATATGCCTCTCTAAGCGTATTAACTTTAATTACGTTATTTCCATAAAACGGAGCTTCAATGATCGAACGCGTAGTTGAAAAACCTGGTTGGCCTTTTCCAATTTCATTAATTGGATAATATGCTTTTGTTGACATAGAAATATCCTCCTTTTATAAAATCCAAATTTGTTACTATTATCTCACTTTGTTAAGAAAAAGTCAATGATATTCATTGCAATTTTCCTAAAAAATGGATATATTTAATATATACTTATGCATTATGTGTACAATAAACAAAAGAGGGGATAATTATGATTCATATTGCAAACGATGGTACAGGAGATTTTAAAAGCATTGGAGAGGCACTTCGTTCTCTTCCAACCGATTATACAGGGGAACAGGTCCTCTACATACACAAAGGATTTTACGAAGAGCAGATTGCAGTTACGGTTCCTCACGTTACCTTTATTGGGGAAGATGCAGAGAGCACCATTCTCTCCTACGGCCTTTACGCCCGCATGCCCATGGAGGATGGGATGAAGCGGGGCACCTTCCGCACCTATTCCTGTTTGATCGATACCCATGATTTTACCGCCAAGAATCTTACATTTGAGAACAGCGCAGGAATCGGCACTGATGTTGGACAGGCTTTGGCCCTTTATGCTGATGGAGACCGTTTGTTTTTTGAAAACTGCCGTTTTTTAGGAAACCAGGACACACTTTTTACAGGCCCTCTTCCTCCAAAGGAAATCGAACCCAATGGCTTTATCGGACCAAAGCAGCATTCCCCCAGGATCAATGGCCGGCACTATTACAAAAACTGTTACCTGGAGGGAGATATTGACTTTATTTTCGGCAGCGCTACCGCTTATTTTGAAGGCTGCACCTTTTTTTCCAAATATACGGGAATGGAGATCAGCAGCTATGTAACTGCCGCTTCCACTCCAAAAGGGCAGGAGTTCGGCTATGTCATGGCAAACTGCCGATTTGAAAGCAACTGCCCGCCTGACAACGCTTACCTAGGGCGTCCTTGGAGGGAGTATGGGAAAACCGTGCTGATTAACTGCTACATGGATGATCATATCTGCAAAGAAGGCTGGCATGACTGGAACAAGGAAGCAGCCCATAAACATACCTTCTATGGCGAATACGGCAGTTATGGTCCTGGTGCTGTAATGGAAAAACGGCCGGATTGGATTCACCGGCTTACAGAAGCTGATCTTAAACATTTCACGAAAGAAGCAGTCTTATCCGGTCCGGACGGCTGGAATCCGTAAACAAAAACGGGAACTGATCCCTTACTAAAAGGATCGGATCCCGTTTTAAATTAGTTCTCTTTGATCTTAACAATCACTTTTTTAATCATAGCCGGTTCACCTGCAGCTGCCTTTGGCTTATGACCATCCCATGGATTAAAGATCATATATTCTCCAGCCTTTACCACTACTTTTAAGCCTGGATTTTCATTGTCGTAAAATACAACATCTTTTTCTTCGTTATAAGGTACCTTTTCCGCCAGTTCATCGATCCGTGCATAAGTCATGGTTTCAGAACCGGATATCATATATTGAATATCTGTGTAATTATGGTGAGCTTCGTACTTGGCTTCCTCCCAAGGAACCGTTGTGTACTCTGTTACATTAGCAAAAACATTCTTGCCGTCAATTTCATATTTGCCTGGCGCCAGGCTCTCTAAATCAGTGTTCTTAAGAAAATCAACTGCCTTTTCGTATCTTCCGTCCACTCCAAGGCTTTTGTAAAAATCAAGGTTTTTTGCCGAATCAAAAATCATAATCCTACTCTCCTTTTATGTATCGTATAGTTTGGCCGCAGATTCCAATGGGACCTGCCATGCACATCTAGTATACACCTAAAGCAGAATATTCTACAATGTTTTTATTTAAAAAATTCATGGTTGCCATGCTGGAACAAATAAGTCAGATGGGAATCAAACCAGCTGATCGCACCTCTCCTGGAGCCTCCCCGATTCATAAAATACAGGGCTCCGCTTGAATAATCCTCTCCTGACAGCGCACGGTCAACACACTGTTTCGTATCATCTGTCACTTTTACAGAATTAATACTGCCGTTTGATACCGGTGAAAACTGAGAGGGTTCATAGACGACTCCTTTCACCGTGTCGGGAAACTTTCCGCTCTTTACGCGGTTAATAATCACATTAGCCACAAGGATTTTTCCCTTGTCATCGCAAATACCGGCTTCCGCCTGCACGATCCTCAGCAAGACCTGGTAATCGTCCTGAGACACCGATGTGGCATGAGCTGCCTTTTCTTTCTCTGCCTTCTCGGCTGCCGCTTCTGCCGCTTTCTTTGCTTCTGCCGCTTTTATAGCCGCTTCTTCTGCCTGCCGTTTTGCTTCTTCCTCCATGGCGATCTTAGTATTGATTCGATCAATCTCCGCCTTGGACTCCTCCGCCTGTTCCTGTTTCTGAATCACATCTTTCTCCAGAAAATCACCGGCCAGCTGCTGAGCCTGCATTTTGGCTACTGGTAGTTTTATTTGAACTTTTTCCTGGACAACGGTTTTTTCAATTCCTGCTTCTTCATTTACGGCTTCCTCTTTCACGGCTTCTTGATCCGGAAAGTCTTCTGTCTCCGGCGTTTCCGCAAATGCTGTTAAAGCATTTCTGCCGCCGCTTCCAAATCCTGCTGAGGTAAACGCAACAACAGTAATAATTGCCGCACCCGCCATAAAAACTGCGGAAGAACGATACATTCGCTTTGTGACCTTAAAGGACATCCCTCTGAAAAACTGACAAATCTGCTGAAGGATAGAGCGTAGTGTAAGCATATATACACCTCTTTCTCTTATATCACTTGCCTGGGCCGGGTTACACTCCACAGCCGTTTCTTGGTGACGTCCGTAATTATAGAAGAAGCCTGCTAAAAAAGTCAATGGCTATTTAACATTTTTGTGATATTTTAATTTCTAAATTTTTATTTCCTTTTTCCTTTTATATATTTTGCACTATTTTAACGCATTCCATCTCCAATTATTTATGATATTGTTATATCTACATTTTACAATAGTGTTACATTTATGTTAATTATTCAACTTCCCCCCTATGACTTGTCCTCAGCTTTTCTTATTTTATGTTAACTAAAAATGGATAAGAGAGGCAAATTCCCCCTTTATAAAGTCAACAAGGGCCTGGGGTGATATGACGATTTGCTGTCCTCTTAAGCCTCCGCTTACGACAATTTCCTCATAAGAGCGTGCCGTTTCATCGATAAAGGTGGGAAATTGTTTTTTCATGCCGATAGGAGAACAGCCTCCGCGAATGTATCCGGTGATTCCCTGCAAATCCTTCATCGGAATCATTTCTACCTTCTTATCTTTGGCAGCTTTCGCCACTTTTTTCAAATCCAGTTCCCCATCAACCGGAATGCAGCAGACCAGATATCCCATTTTTTCTCCTTTTAATACAAGAGTTTTAAAAACACTTCCATGATCCGCCCCCATCATATCCGCTGCATGGCTGCCGGATAGATCCTGTTCGTCCACTTCATATTCTCTGGTAGCATATTCAACCTTTGCCTTGTCAAGCATTCTCATTGCATTTGTTTTCACCATTTAGATCAACTCCTTGAATTTTTTCTAATTATAATACGCATTCCTTCTATTGGCAATGCCATAGAGTCAAATACCCCACAGCAAGCTGCCGGTTATCAAGGCATTTGACCCATTGCATAAAAAAAATCCGTAACTGCCAGATGCAATTCCTGACAATGACGGACTTATTTTCCATGGAAAAATGATCTATTTCTTCTTATTAATATAGGGGAATAATCCGCCTGCTGAAATGATCTCCTGCATAAAGGGAGGAAACGCCTGCCCCTCAAAGGATTCTCCGGTGGTTTTGTTGGTGATCATACCGCTGTCAAAATCAACCATAACCTCATCTCCTGCCTGAATGGCTCTGGCAGCTTCCGGACATTCTATAATAGGAAGACCGATATTAATGGCATTCCGGTAGAAGATCCTGGCAAAGGTCTCGGCAATCACACAGCTTATACCGGCACACTTGATAACAAGGGGTGCGTGCTCTCTGGAAGAACCGCATCCAAAGTTTTTATTTGCAACTATAATGTCTCCATTTTTGACATTGCTTACAAAATCCTTGTCAATATCCTCCATGCAGTGCTTTGCCAGTTCATTTCCATCTGTAATGTTCAAATATCTTGCCGGAATGATAACATCCGTATCAACATTATCTCCATATTTAAAAACAGATCCACATGCATTCATATTTACTACCTCCTATAATCCCAGTTCTTCCGGCGCAGATATATAGCCGGTAATCGCACTTGCAGCAGCCACTGCAGGGCTGGCCAGATATACCTCTGAGTCCACATGACCCATCCGTCCGACAAAATTACGGTTGGTAGTAGAGATGCAGCGCTCTCCTGCCGCCAGAATTCCCATATAGCCACCAAGGCAAGGACCGCAGGTTGGTGTGCTGACTACAGCTCCGGCTTCGATGAAAATTTCTAAAAGGCCTTCTCTCATTGACTGCAAATAGATTTCCTGAGTAGCTGGAATCACAATACAGCGCACATTTTTTGCCACTTTCTGTCCTTTCATGACAGCGGCAGCTATGCGCATATCATCAAGCCGGCCGTTGGTACAGGAGCCGATCACCGACTGATCTACCTTAATCTCATCGAATGAACCGATGGTTCTGGTATTTTCAGGAAGGTGGGGGAAAGAAACCGTTGGTTCTAATTTAGATAAGTCAATGGTATAAACTGCCTCATACTCTGCATCCGCATCAGCCTCAAAGATTTTGAAATCACGCTTCGAGTGATCCTTTATGTATTCGATGCATAAGTCATCCACCGGGAAAATACCGTTCTTTCCGCCGGCTTCAATGGCCATGTTGCAAATAGTAAAACGGTCATCCATAGAAAGATTCCTGATACCCTCTCCGGAAAATTCCATAGATTTATATAAGGCGCCGTCTACACCGATCATGCCTATAATGTGCAAAATAACATCCTTACCGCTGACCCATTTGGAGGGTTTTCCCACCAGCTCAAACTTTATTGCAGTTGGTACCTTGAACCAAGCTTTTCCAGTTACCATGCCTGCCGCCATATCTGTACTGCCCACACCGGTGGAAAAAGCTCCCAGTGCTCCATAGGTACATGTATGGGAGTCTGCTCCAATAACTGCATCTCCTGCAACCACAAGCCCTTTTTCCGGAAGAAGGGCATGTTCGATTCCCATCTGCCCTACGTCGAAATAATTGGAAATTTCGTGTTTGCTGGCAAAATCACGGCAGCATTTACAGTTTTCTGCGGATTTAATATCCTTATTTGGAATAAAGTGGTCCATGACCAAGGCTATCTTATCTTTATGGAAGATCGTATCTTTATCAAATTTCTCCATTTCCTTAATGGCAACCGGAGATGTGATATCATTCCCCAATACCAGATCCAGCTCTGCTTCAATCAGCTGGCCTGCTTTCACCTGGGAAAGCCCTGCATGGGCTGCCAATATTTTCTGGGTCATCGTCATTCCCATCGTCTGCGTCCTCCTGTTAATTTATCACCAATACAGTTTAAATTCTAACATCTTATTCTCGCTTTACATTCTAACATACTTATTGGTATAATAGAAATACATAATATGAATATTTAATATAATAATTAGTTATAAAATAGTATGCAAAATGAGAGGAAAACTTAACATGGATCATAACCTTTCCCAATATAAGATATTTTATGAGGTTGCCAAAGCCGGTAATATCTCAAGGGCTGCCAAAGAGCTTTATATCAGCCAGCCTGCCATCAGCAAATCCATCAGCAAGCTGGAAGACAGTCTGGAGGTGCCTTTATTTACGAGGAATTCCAGAGGCGTCCAGCTGACAGAAGAAGGAAAGCTTCTATATAATCATACAAAAGCGGCCTTTGAGGAGTTGAGCCGGGGAGAACTGGAACTGAAGCGGGTGAAGGATTTTAATATCGGACACTTGAAAATCGGTGTCAGCAATACTCTTTGCAAATATATCCTTCTTCCTTATTTAAAGGAATTCATTGAGAAGTATCCTCATATTAAGATTTCCATTGAAAGCCAGTCCACATCCCATACGATCACCATGTTGGAACAGCAGCGGATTGATCTGGGGTTGATTGCAGAGCCCAGCAACCGGCGTCCTCTTTTGTTTCAGCCGGTTATGGATGTCCAGGATATTTTCGTGGCCACGAAACCTTATCTGGATAACCTGTATTTAAGGGAAGGACCGGATGCGGATTTATTTCAGACAGGAAATATCCTTCTTTTGGATAAGAATAACATGACCAGAAAGTATATTGATGAATATCTGAATGAAAATCAGATTGTGCCAAATCAACTTTTGGAGGTCACTACCATGGATCTGCTGATTGAATTTGCTAAAATCGGACTGGGGATTGGGTGTGTGATCAAGGAATTTGTCCAGGAGGAACTGGACCGGGGTGATCTGGTTCAGATACCCATGGAAACAGCGATTAAGAAGAGAACTGTTGGATTTGCTTATAATCCTAATGGATTATCTACGGCTATGGAGAACTTTTTTGATGCCATGAGTGGAGCCGGCTCACTGCTCGGATAATAAAAAGCCTGGAAAAAGATTTGCTTTTTCCAGGCTTTTTGTTTAACAGGCCTCTGCCTGCAGTTAAAATCTTAGTTATCAATCAGCTTTCCGCCGTCGTTCCAGCTGTAAAGCTTACGAAGCTCGCTGCCTACCTTTTCTAACTGGTGGGAAGCTTCTTTCTTTCTGATAGCGTTAAAGTGAGCGCATCCTACCTGGTTCTCAAGCAGCCAGTCTTTTGCAAAGTTTCCATTTTGAATATCTGCAAGAACCTGCTTCATTGCCTTCTTAGTCTCATCGGTAATGATCTTTGGTCCTGTGATGTAATCACCGTATTCAGCAGTATTGGAAACAGAATATCTCATGCCTGCAAAGCCGCTTTCAAAAATCAGGTCTACGATCAGCTTCATCTCGTGGATACATTCAAAATAAGCATTCTCAGGAGCATATCCTGCTTCTACTAATGTTTCAAAGCCTGCCTTCATCAGAGCGCATACGCCTCCACATAATACGGCCTGCTCACCAAAAAGGTCTGTTTCCGTTTCAACCTTAAAGGTTGTCTCCAGTACGCCGGCTCTTGCACCGCCTAAGGCCAATGCATAAGCCAGAGCTTTGTCCTTTGCTTTGCCTGTATAATCCTGATGAACAGCAACCAGACAAGGGGTTCCTCTGCCTACCAGATATTCATTTCTTACAGTATGGCCGGGAGCCTTTGGTGCGATCATGGTAACATCAACATTCTTCGGAGGAACGATCTGTCCAAAATGAATGGCAAAGCCATGGGCAAACATCAGCATGTCCCCATCCTTTAAATTAGGCTCTACAGATTCCTTGTACATAGCAGCCTGCTTCTCATCATTGATTAAGATCATAATGATGTCGGCCTTCTTTGCAGCTTCTGCTGCTGTATAAACGGTTAAACCCTGTGCCTCTGCCTTTGCCCAGGAACTGCTTCCCTCATAAAGTCCTACAATGACATCACATCCAGACTCCTTTAAATTAAGTGCATGGGCATGGCCCTGGCTGCCGTATCCAATAACTGCAATGGTCTTACCCTCTAATAAGGATAAATTGCAATCTTCCTGATAGTAAATCTTTGCCATCTTTTATTTCCTCCTCATATACTGACTCTTGATATATTTTGTTAAAGGAACCATGCCGACGGCTCACTGTCCGCCTTTGGCAATAACCTCTAGCTTACAAATCCTGACTGCCTAAGGCAGATAACGAATATCGTCAGAGCCTCTGGAAAGTCCTGTAAGACCAGTCCTTGCAAGCTCTAATATTTCGTAATCTTCAAGCAGGTTAAGAACTGCATCAAGCTTGGACTGATCTCCTGTAAGCATGACCGTTACGGAATCTTTGCCAACATCAACAATGGTTGCTCTGAAAATATCAGCTATGGCACAAATCGCCTGGCGTTGGCTGGCACTGGCATGTACCTTGACCAGAATAAGCTCTCTGTAAACAGAATGGCCTGGCTTTAATTCTTTGATATCCCTAACATCTTCCAGCTTTCTCAGCTGCTTTTCAATTTGGTCTAAAATCTCCTGATCGCCTGTGGACACCACCGTCATTCTGGAATATCTCTCATCCGCAGTTACACCCACCGTAAGGCTTTCAATATTATAGCCACGGCGGCTGAAAAGTCCGGCCACACGGCTCAAAACGCCGGAGGTGTTATCAACCAACAATGATAATACGATTCTCTCCATCCATATCCCCGCCTTTTTGTATAGTAACTTAAATGATAGCAATCCAACATCTTTTTGTCAACTAATTAATAGGAATGTGTATTATAACTTAAGGTTATATCTAAAAACGAATCAAAAAGGGCTGCATCTTTTCAAACGCAGCCCTTTTTTCCTGTTTCTTCTATACTATATATAATTTTCCGGATACTCTATAATATAATACTCATAGGCATTTACAACCTTTGTGCAGCCATACTGGTCTTCTCTCTTAAAACTCTTTCCATAATTGGCATGGACATGTCCATGAAGAAAATATTTGGGAGAATACTTGTCCATCAGTGCCTTAAAACAGGAAAATCCCTGATGAGGCAGGTCCGGTAAGTCGTTGAGTTCAAATGCCGGAGCATGGGTGACAAGAATATCAAAGCCTTTGTTCTTCTTAAGCTTCCACCACATCTTTTTGATTCTGCGCTCCATTCCCCGTTCCGTGTACTGATTCGGTGATCCTGGAATGTACTGCATGGAGCCGCCCAGCCCCATAATCCGGATTCCATTGTAGGTTATAATATCATCTTCAATGCAGGTACAGCCCTCAGGAGGACATTCCTCATACCTACAATCGTGGTTTCCCCGGACATAATAGACTGGGGCGTGGGAAAATGTCGCAAAAAATGTAAGGTAATTCGCTCTTAAATCTCCGCAGGAAATAATTAAATCAATGTCCTGCAATTTTTCCGGTGAATAGTATTCATAAAGTGATTTTGACTCATGGTCAGACAGTACCAGGATCTTCACGCTGTTCCTCCATAGTGTTTTCGTATATTGTCTGTCCCTGGAGACGTACCAGAGACCGAGCCTCTTCCGTAAGCTCATCAAATTCCGGAATCTGTCCCACCACATTTTCTGTCAGCCAGTTCATGGTGGTTATTTCCTCCGGAGTAAGACTTTCGTTTTCCCCACACTGGATTTGCCCATCCTGAGAATAAATGGTTCCTTCAAAAGGCTGAAAACTTCCAGCCCGAATGGAATTCTTCAAAAATGAAATCAGCCTGCTGGTCCCGTGAGGCAGATTATGAGAGCAAATAACATCAATTACATCTGCCGACATCCCCCACCAGTAGTTGATGGCCTGTTTCCCCTTCATTTCCTTCCTGCCAAAATCCCCATGGCATATGATATTAACAATTCGTTCGTAAAACTTTCCCCAATGCCAGATAGGAGTCGCCAGATTTTTAAGGCTTCCATCTGAATTCTTCTGGTAAAGTCCGTATTCTCTGGTAGGCGTCTGAGGAGTTATCATATCATCACCTGAAATAAAGGTGACTTTCTCTTTTTCCAACTCCGCATGAGCATCCCGGTCCTTTACCCTAGACCATTCTAAGTACACCTTGGCATATGGATTGATCATCTTGGCTCCCAGGGCAAAGGCATTGATATTGGCTATAGTCCCGTAGATGGGATAATCGGCAATATATCCGATCTTCTCAGCCTGGGACATGGAAGCTGCCAAAGCGCCCATAAGGAATTTCGATTCATACATTCTTCCATAATAGGTGCAAATGGAAGAATAAGACATATTAACAGAACAGTTGAACACCTTTACTTCCGGATGATCAATGGCGGCTTTCACACTTAAATTGATCATCTGGGAGGCCGTAGTAAATATTACGTTGCACTTAGCCACAATGGCCAGTTCAATGGCATTCGCAATCTCCGGTTCAGTATCTGCGTTAAAAAATGCAACCGTTTGTATGGCTCCGTTAAAAGCCTGCTCTAAGTACATTCTGCCCAGCTCATGTCCATAAGCCCAGCTGGAAGTTTCTGCTGTCTTTGCATGGATAAATGCGATTTTTAACATCTGGGGTTCAATGGTCTGGAACGGACGCAGCCAATTAATGAGCTTAAGAGGATTGTTATCCGGCGTTTCCTCTATTTCTTCCGGCTGCTCAATCAAGGTGATCTTATTGCCTCTGGAGGACAAAAGCAGTTCATCCTTTATCTTGACCAAATCCCTTTTTATCTGTTTCTCAATCCGATCCTTTACGATTCGGTATCCGAACAGTTCCACGTAAACAAGAAACGCATCCGAACACGTCATATCGTAATCATCGCCGCCAAAGGCATGGAATGCTTTGGAAAATCGGTCATAAGCGGATTTGAAGATGATCCTGTCGTCCTCACTCCAAGGCTCTCCCGGATTCTTATTCATGGCCTTTATCAGCTTGTCGTAGCTTCCTTCCTTGCTGAACCAGACATCGCAGTTAAAGGAAACCTGGTAGAAATCCAGGAATTCATAGTAAAGCCTGTTATCTAAGTCATCAGTCCTCTTTGGAATCAGGCGGGTGACGGAGGCAGAGATGCTGAAAGCACCTACATATTTTAAAACACTGACTCTTTTATTCCCCTCCTGAACATAATACTGGTTCATAAATTCATAGGCTACAATCGGATCATGGATTCCCTCATCAATCTGGTGGTCATACAAATATGCCCATTTTGCCCCAAATTCCGATTTCTCCGACAAAAGGGGCATGAAATTACTGGCAAAGGCGGTGGTGCGACCCTCCGTTTTCGTGCCAACCACCTTTTCCAAAGGAATATCCATGATTCCCAAGTTCACTTCTGAAACAATATCCGTATAGGACAGGATCTGATCCAAGACCGGCAGATACGGATATTCTCCCTTTGATACGGAAGCCTGATATTGTCTGCGGCCCCGCTTTAACGCCCCTACGTAATCATATAATGCCATCCGCTTTCCCTCCAACATTTTCTAAGGGTATTTTATCATTAAAACAGCTTTCTGTACAGATTATTAAGGAGGCCTGAAGCGGCACTCTATGAAAGATTTCTCACCTTAAAGTCTCTTTCCAGTTCTCTCTTCTGATCCTTTTTCGCAATGTCATCTCTCTTATCGTATAGCTTCTTACCTCTTGCCAGGCCGATCTCCACCTTTACCAGGCTGCCTTTAAAATATACCTGCAGAGGGACCAGGGTATAGCCCTTTTGGGCGATCTTTGCATCCAGCTTTCCGATCTCGGATCTGTGAAGCAGCAACTTTCTGACCCTTAGGGGATCCTTATTAAAGATATTCCCTTTTTCATAAGGCTGATGTTCATGCCGCAAACATAAACCTCTCCTTTATCGATTCTGACAAAGGATTCCTTGACGCTGCATTTGCCCATGCGGATGGATTTTACTTCTGTTCCGGCCAGTTCAATACCAGCCTCATATTTCTCATCAATAAAATAATCGTGATATGCCTTTTTGTTATTGGCAATTAATTTGAAACTCTCTTTCCCCATTTTCAATCCTCCTCTTATTCCTCTTCAAAACTCTTCGCTGGAATAAAGTCGATGGTACGCAAAAGTTTATCCGTACCCAATACCATGACCCTGATAGGCTGACCTAGTTTAAAGGTTTTCCTTGTCATTTCGCCTACCAGTTCATAATGTTCTTCATCAAAATGATAATAATCATCCTGGAGCTGATTTACATGAATCAAGCCCTCCACAGTATTGGAAAGCTCCACATAAAGCCCCCAGTTTGTCACACCGGAAATCACACCGTCAAACTCTTCCCCAATGTGTCTTGACATATATTCACACTTTTTAAGCTTAATGGTCTCCCGTTCCGCTTCATCGGCTCTCCGCTCCATGGCAGAAGACTGGACGGCCACCTGCTGAAGGATCTTATCGTAATGGCTGATCCTCTTCCCGGCTAAGCCTGACCTTAAATTCTCCTTAATAATACGGTGAATCTGTAAGTCCGGGTACCTTCTGATTGGAGAAGTAAAGTGGGTGTAATATTTAGCCGCAAGGCCAAAATGCCCGGTATTTGATACCGTATATTTCGCTTGCTTCATAGATCGCAGGGCCAAACGGCTGATCAATGCTTCTTCCGGCGTATCCTCCGCATTGGCAAGGAGTTTCTGTACTTCCTTCGGGTAAACCTCACCATTGTGAAAACGGATGGAATATCCGAAATTATTAATTAAGGTAGCAAGGCTCTTCATCTTTTCCGGATCCGGGTTGTCATGGGTCCGGTAAAGGAAGGGAATCTCCTGCCAGAAATAATCTTCTGCAACCGTCTCATTTGCCATCAACATGAAATCCTCTATGATTTTCGTTGCTGCATTTCTCTCATAAGGCTTGATTTCCAAAGGCTTTCCCCGTTCATCAAGAATCACCTTTGTTTCAGGGAAATCAAAATCAATAGAGCCTCTTTTCTTTCTCTTTTCCCGCAGAATATCAGCCAGTTCCTTCATC
Organism: Lacrimispora celerecrescens; assembly: GCF_000732605.1. GTDB lineage: Bacteria > Bacillota > Clostridia > Lachnospirales > Lachnospiraceae > Lacrimispora > Lacrimispora celerecrescens_B. The sequence goes on from NZ_JPME01000020.1 coordinate 158,741, forward strand.
TGATCAAACATGGAAACAAAAGCTTCGTACTCCTTCATAACCGCCTCATCCCGGTCAGTGATAATGGCGTTGACTGCCGTATAGGTCATTCTCCGGTCTACGTTTATGATGGTTTCTGCTATTCTGTGTCCCATTACATTGCCGTTTTCATCAATGTCCATGATGCAGCTTAAGGCCAGCCGGTCTTCTCCCTGGTTTAGGGAACAAATTCCATTTGACAGCTTATGGGGCAGCATGGGAATTACCCGGTCCACAAGATAAACACTGGTTCCTCGTCGTAATGCTTCCTCATCCAATGGACTGTTTTCCGTAACATAATTAGTAACATCGGCGATGTGAACTCCTAAGGTATAGATTCCATCTTTTTTTGATAAAGTAATGGCATCGTCAAGATCCTTTGCATCTTCCCCGTCAATGGTGACTGTCTGTAAATTTCTCAAATCCAGGCGTCCCTGCATATCTTTACCGGTTACTTCATCTGACACTGCTTCCACCTGTTTCATTACACTGTCCGGAAATTCCTCCGGAAGCCCGTATGCTCTTACAATGGAAAGAATATCCGTGCCCGGGTCATTGACGTGGCCAATGATTTCCGTTATGATCCCTTCCGGTTTCCGTTCCGGTCCGCCGAAATCCGTCACTCTAACTACTACCTTGTGACCGGTCACGGCTCCCATGTCCTTACCCTGGGGAACGAACACATCCTTTGAAATTTTCTGGTTGTCCGGAATAACGAAACCAAAATTCTTATTTTTCTGATAAAACCCTATGATCTCTTCATTTGCGTGGACCAGTACTTTAATCACATGGCCTTCCGCTCTTTTTCCATTTCCCGGCTTTGATTCGGCAGATATCAGCACGGTATCACCGTGAAGCGCGCCGCCTGTCTTGTCTTCCGGAATAAAAATATCCTGATCCAGCCCTTCTACTGCTACAAACCCAAAGCCTTTGGAGTGTCCGGAAAACACTCCGGCAATGGAGCCGATATCAGGCTTTCCGTATTTTCCTTTTTGTGATATGCCAATCTTTCCTTCTGCCAAAAGAGCATCCATTACCTCTTTTAAATCTTCCCTCTGATCCTTTGGAATATCAAATAGAATGGCTAACTCCTTTAATTTCATAGGTGTATAGGCAGGATCATTTATCAACTGGAGAAGCATGGCTTTCCTTTGCGTTAACTGTTCTTCTGTCATTGTCTTCCTCTCTTAACTATCATTTTTATCTATTTTTCTTTTCAATCGTTTCCTTATTATCTGCACTTTACCAGAAGGTATTACGAAACTTACCCATAATGCGAAAAAAACACCCTTGTTGCTTATCACAAGAGTGTTTAATCTTTACAGTATATTCAGATTCAGTACCAGTGCCAGAATGAAAAACAGGACTGCTCCGTATTTTGTGAATTTCTCCAGTTTTCCTTCCATGGAACGGCCTTTATTTCTGCCCCAGTAAGTATCAGCCATACCGCCGATAGAACCCAGGCCCTGACTCTTTCCTTCCTGTAAAAGGACTATTGCGGATAAAGCAACACATATGATAACAAATATGATTGATAAAATAATCCTGATCACGTTTCCCACCTCCTATAGTCAAACAAAGGATATCATACCATAATTTATCTGAAAATACAATATATTTTTATATTTTTCTAATCGATGATTGTTGTACCAGATAAGGATATCCATTTTCAGCTTTCTTACTCTTTTTGAAAAGCGGGTTTTCAAAAAATATACAGGTACCTTCAGAAAAGTTCTTGACTTTTTCTACAGGTACCTGTATATTAATATTAAGGTACCTGTTAATCTTTCAACTTTAGGAGGTTTTAATATGATAGAAGACAAATTTACAGAACTTTTCGAAAAACTCTCAACGCTGCAATGGCTCCTACAGCGCCACCATTTACAGAATCATGCTGAGCATGGTCCTATGGCCGACCCGACCCGCGGTCAAGGCAGGGTTTTGGCAATGCTCAAAATGCAATCCGAAATCAGCACAAAAGACTTGTCTTATCTGCTGGGCATTCGGATACAATCCCTTAATGAACTTCTTAATAAACTGGAGAAAGGCGGCTATATCACCCGTACCCCTTCGGAAGCTGACAGACGGGTCATGCTGGTGCAGCTCACCGAAAAAGGAAAGAGTGAGCAACAGCCGCGCACGGATTTTGGAGATATTTTCAATTGTCTCAGCGAGGAGGAGCAAACCATTTTTGGTGAGTATCTCGACCGCATCATTACAGCGCTTGAAGCCCAGCTTGGGGATGATGAAAACGATGAAAGGTTCGCCTGGATGCGCTCAGCTCGCGAAAGAATGGGAGATGAAAGATTTGAAATGATGTTTCATCGCGGCGGCAGGCATGCTTTTGACCATATGGAGCACCTTTATGATCATCATAACGGAAGATCCGTAGACAGACCCTGCCACAGACATTTGGAACAGGGTCACAATGGTCCAAGACCAAACAGACGCGGTTCCGATTTCTGTGACAGGCGGACAGACGACAGACCTACGCCTCCGCCGTCCGATTCACATGATGTGGAAGAATAAACATAACTAATAACAAAGCAAAGGTACTGCCATTCTAAACAACAGATTGACAGTACCTTTATGTTTTGGTCAGAAAGAATATTCCATGACAGCCCGTCCAAATTTCCTGTAAAATTCTTCAATGCGCAGAAGTTCATTGTATTTGGTGGCGCATTCGCCTCTGCACGGTGCACCGCTCTTTACATAATCGGCACCGACTGCCGCTGCCATATCCGCAAGGAAAGACTCTTCCGTATCCTTCCCGTCGCTGGCAATGATCACCTTATGCCCGGCTTTTCTTGCCTTCTCCACCATTTCCAGCGCCCTGGTAACGGTCCCCGCCTGTTCCATACGGATGATCGTTGCATTGGCCGCAGTAAAATCATCAGATACCAAAAGCGTTCGGTGCTCCAAGAGCTTCATCATCTGCTCTCTTCCCTCCAGATCTTCTTTCCAAAGCCCGTTCATGACCGCACAGATGGGAAAGCCATCCGCCAGTCTCAGATAATAGGCGAGCATATCCTTTTGCACCCTGTTTATAGAGATTCCGCCCATCCTGCTTTCATTTGAGAACCAATAGGTGCCATCTTCTTTTACGTACAACCGGTCTGCATCAGCATTGATGGCCACCAGCACATCTGTCCCCGGCTTATATCCGGCAAGCTTAAAGGAATCCATTAAATAATGCAGTGCTTCCTCTGAGTTTTTCATATCCGCTTTAAAGCCGCCGCCATCTCCTGTGGAGGTACTAAAACCGCTTATGGACAAAAGCCTTTTAAGTGCCTGGTAAATCTCCACTCCCATACGCAGTCCATCTGAATAGGAATCCGCTCCCTGAGGCACAACCATGATCTCATGAAAATCAAGACCCTTATCCCTGCTTCCACCGCATATCATACTCATCATGGGAACGGGCATCACAGGAGCCGAGCTGCCGCCCAGATAACGGTAAAGCGGAAGATGAAGTCCTGCACCAGCCGCCCTTGCAACCGCCATGGACAAAACCAAAACACCCTGATTTCCATCTCCTGCTGCTCTATTTTCCTCTGCTGCCTGGGTAAGCATCCGATCGATTCTTCCCTGGTCTGATGCATCCTCAAACAATATTGTTTCTGAAAGCCAGCCACCCACAAACTCTGCCTGTTTCTCTGCCCTGCCGGTGTTTACCAGGGAAACCGTGGCTCTTCCATGAGCACCGTTCTCCAGAATCACTTCAGCTTCTACTCCGGGATATCCCCAGGAATCCCGTACAATTCTTCCTGTTACTTCTATTATATCAAGGCCGTTTAACATCCTTTTGCCTCCCTGTCCTTTCTTACACTCTTACCGTAAGGATTGACGGAATTTACCACCTCCATGCAGATACAAAGAAAAAAGATGCCAGGAGATTTTACTTATATCCTGACATCTTTCTTATAATTTACTTATGAAACGGCATTACTTTATGCCCGAAGTTCAATTCCCAGTCCCTGTAATCCGTTGAGGATCTTTTTCATCACAGCAAGAACCTCCTGCTCCTCCAAGGTGTGATCACCTGCACGGAAGGTGATGGAATAAGCTACGGACTTATATCCTGCTAAAATCTGGGTTCCTTCATAAATATCGAAAAGCTCATAGCCTTCCAATATCTTTCCTCCCCGCTGTTCGATGATCTCTTCGATCTGTCCAACCAGAATTTCCTTTGGAACCACCATGCTGATGTCTCTGGTAACAGCCGGATATTTTGCAATTCCGGTGTATTTCCGGTCAAAGCTTGTAAATGGGATCATGGATGGCATATCGATCACAGCCACATAGGCTCTGTCTCCAATCTTATAGTTGTCAGCCACCTCCGGATGAACTTCTCCCAGATATCCGATGGTTACCCCATCATAAATGATATTTGCCTGTCTTCCTGGATGAAGGAATGATTTCCCGCTCTTTGGATCATAATGAGGCCGTTTGTGCATTCCTGTTTTATCGAAAAATTCTTCAATCACTCCCTTCATATCAAAGAAGTCGCCGTCGCCGTAAAAGCCCAGGGTAAACTGCATTCTTTCATCGGGAAGCTCAGTAAGCGGAAGCGCCTTTGGAAGGTAAATATTCGCCAGCTCATAGAGGCGGACGTTCTTATTCCGACGGTTGTAGTTGGTGGATAAGGAGTTTAACATTCCATGAAGAGGGGAGGTTCTCATAACGCTGAAATCCTCTCCCAAAGGATTTAATATATTCACTGTTACACGGAGAGGACTGTCCTCCGGGATCAGAAGTCGGTCAAATACCTTGGGACTTTCAAAGGAATAGGTCATTCCCTGGGAAAATCCAGAGAATTCCGCCACCTCTCTTGCCACCTCTTCTATTCTTAATTTGTATGACAGCTTGCCGGTAGTTGCCTCACCTGTAGGCAGGGATACGGGGATCTTATCATATCCAAAGAATCTGGCAACTTCTTCCGCAAGATCTGCCATGCAGACTAAATCCTGTCGGAAGGTGGGAATGAGTATTTCATTTGCTGCCTTATCGTATTCCAAATCCAGCTTTTTAAAGTATTCAAGCATTGTTTCCGCTTCGATCTCAGTACCCAGAAGCCGGTTCATCTTTTCTGGTTCAAAAGGAAGTCTTTTCCCTTCCCGTTTCTCAGGATATACATCAATCATGCTGCCTACGACTTCTCCTGCGCCCAGTTCCTCAATCAGCTGACATGCGCGGTTAATCGCTTCCTCCGCATTGTTAGGATCAAGTCCTTTTTCAAATTTACCGGAAGCATCGGTTCTTAATCCCACCTTTTTGGAAGAAAGACGGATATTGGTTCCATCAAAACAGGCGCTTTCAAACACCATGGTCTTTACCTCATCGGTGATCTTGGAGTTCTCTCCGCCCATGATGCCCGCAATCCCTACTGCTTTTTCTCCGTCATTGATCATGAGGATGGTGCTGTCCAGTTTTCTTTCCTGTTCGTCAAGAGTCTGGAACGTATCGCCTTCTTTCGCACATTCTACAATGATTTCATGATTAGCAAGCAGGTCATAGTCAAAGGCATGCATTGGCTGACCATACTCTTCCATCACATAATTCGTAATATCCACGATATTATTAATAGGGCGGATTCCGCATGCGGCAAGGCGTCTCTGCATCCAGGCCGGGGATGGAGCAAGTTTAATATTTTTCACCATTCTAGCACAATAGCGCGGGCAAAGGTGACTATCCTCTACGGTAATCTTTAAATAGTCATGAATATCCTCGCTGTTACCTGTGGCTGTTACCACCGGAGGTAAAAAGGGTTTGCAAAAAGTCGCCGCCGCTTCTCTTGCAATTCCAATTACACTGTAGCAGTCCACACGGTTCGAGGTGATTTCGTATTCAAATACGGAGTCATGAAGACCCAGTACTTCTATGGCATCAGCACCAACTTCCGTATCCTCCGGCAGAATGTAAATTCCGCTTTCCGGTGCCTCTGGATACATTTCATTGGTAGAGCCCAGCTCTTCAATGGAGCACATCATGCCGCAGGACTCGATTCCTCTCAGTTTTCCCTTCTTGATCCGGATTCCTTCTTCCGGAAGGGCACCGCCGTCATGGCCACCTGCCACTTTACCTCCGTCTAATACTACAGGAACTTTATCTCCGGTCTTTACATTGGAGGCGCCTGTAACGATTTGAACGGTTTCTGCTCCAACATGAACCTGGCAGATGATCAGCTTATCCGCATCCGGATGACGCTCAATGGATAATATCTGTCCAACTACGATTTTCTCTAAGTTTTTATCCAGGCTAACATAGCCCTCAACCTTTGATCCGGTAAGCGTCATAGCATCTGTATATTCCTGAGCCGTTACGTCTAAATCCGGAACGTATGCTTTAATCCATGATAATGGTGTATTCATTGATCTATCTCCCTTTCCTTAAAACTGCTTTAAGAATCTGATGTCGTTCTCATATAATAATCTCATGTCATCAATTTCATATTTTAACAGGGCAATCCGCTCTAGTCCAACTCCGAATGCAAAACCGGAATATTCATTGGGATCGATTCCGCTCATTGTAAGCACGTTTGGATGAACCATGCCGCAGCCAAGAATCTCAATCCAGCCGGAGCCTTTGCAGAAGCGGCAGCCTTTTCCGCCGCATTTGAAACAGGTAACATCCATCTCTGCGCTTGGTTCTGTAAATGGGAAATGGTGCGGACGGAATTTTACTTTTGTCTCTTCACCAAAAAGCTCTCTTGCAAACTCTGCTAAGGTTCCCTTTAAATCCGCAAATGTGATATTTTTATCAATTACAAGTCCTTCAATCTGGTGGAAGGAAGGAGAATGGGTTGCATCCACCTCGTCAGACCGGAATACACGGCCGGGAGCCAGCATGCGGATAGGCAGTTTGCCCTTTTCCATAGTCCTGACCTGAACCGGTGATGTCTGGCTTCTTAATACGATGTTGTCACTGATATAGAAGGTATCCTGTTCGTCTCTTGCCGGATGATTCTTAGGTATATTCAATTTTTCAAAGTTATAGGAATCGTATTCTACTTCCGGCCCTTCAATGACCTCGTATCCCATGCCAACGAAGATTCTCTCAACCTCTTTCAGAGCAATGGTATTGGGATGGGTGTGGCCTACCTTATTCCGTTTGCCGGGAAGGGTTACATCAATCACTTCTTTTTTCAGCTGTTCTTCTCTGGCCTTTTTTTGCAGGGCAGACATGGCAGCCTCTAATTTCCCCTCGATCACGGCCCGGGCGTCATTTACCATCTGGCCAACCTTTGGCCTGTCTTCCGGGGCAACATCCTTCATACTCTTTAATACACTGGTCAGCTCTCCCTTTTTCCCAAGATAAGCGACCTTAATGTCGTTCAATTTTTCCAGCGCATCGGAAGCTTCAATCTGCTTTAATGCTTCCTGTTTGATATTTTCCAATTGATCCTTCATCATGCTCTCCTTCTTTTCATAATCAAATTTTTGTTTGCCTGTTTAACAGCAAAGGGAACTAAAAAAGCTCCGCCCCAAAAAGGGACGAAGCTATATTCGCGGTACCACCCTGATTCCTATGCATGCACAGGCACTCGGTATACGTAACGTGTATTGACGTCATGACTTACCCGCCAGACCGGCAGCCATAGCTGTCACTGGTTTCAATCATGCTGCTTCGGTGGGAAATTCAATCTCTTATCTGAACTTAAAAGGGCTTACAGCCGATGGCCCCTTCTCTCTGGAAGAAAATAAGGATTTACTTACACCTTCATTGCATTTGATGTTTTTAATTGTAACGTTACGTACCATTGTAATGACGGATGTTCAAAATGTCAAGGATTATTTTCATATGGATTACATCAGAATAAAATAAGCAGGGCCTCTGCTCGCTTTCCTTTGTTAAATCGCATCTTTATAAGCTTCTTCTAAAATTCTTTTAAATTCAAGGAGTATTTCATAGGTTTCTGCTCGTTTTTCCAAATGCTCTATAAAAACATCAATATACTCCTTATCTTCGGCTCTTTTTGTTTTTTCAATCTGAACTTTTTCTTTTTCCTTTTTGTAAAAATGGGCCAGCAAAATTAAAAGCACACTCTCTGTTAACAGTGCACCCATCAACATAATATCTAAAAAACTCATTTTTTCCCCCTGTTCTTTTGAACCATAAAATACGGCCAAGATTTTTATACTGTCCTTTACAGGATCAATATCTTAAACCGCCCTGTAATGTGACCATAAAAATCATCCATCCCCCCTCCCCTTATCCGTATACTGCAAAGGAATTCTAACGGACCTTAAACAGGCCCCCAACCTGAAATCCATAATGATCTGAAACATAATCCTACCGCCTTTTATATAGTTACTTATAACTAATATCGAACTTTTTAAAGTATAACATAACTGAAAAAAAAAAGAACAGCGTCAGAAAGGCATATCTAAGATATCTTTCTGACGCTGTTTGTTAATTTATCATCAAAGCTACACAGCAAACTGACTGTTATAAAGCTGTGCGTAAAATCCGTTTTGTGAAAGCAGGCTTTCATGAGTTCCTTGTTCAATGATATGGCCATCCCGCATTACCAGTATCACATCCGCTTCTTTAATCGTAGAAAGCCGGTGGGCGACGATAAAGCTGGTGCGCCCTTCCATCATTTTTCCAAAAGCCTTCTGTATTTTTATCTCGGTTCTGGTATCAATGGAGGAGGTGGCTTCGTCAAGGATCAGCATGGGGGGAAGGCACAGCATGACTCTGGCAATGCATAAAAGCTGCTTCTGGCCTTGGGATAAATTTCCGCCGTCTTCCGATATAACGGTATCGTATCCTTCCGGCATACGCCTGATAAAGCTGTGGGCATGGGACTCCTTTGCAGCCAGAATGATCTCTTCCTCATTCGCATCCGGCTTACCATATGCAATATTTTCTCGAATGGTCCCTGACTTAAGCCATGTCTCCTGAAGCACCATACCGTAACTGGTTCTTAAGCTTTGTCTGGTCATATGACGTACATCTGTCCCATCTACCCGGATGGAACCGGAATTCACATCATAAAAACGCATGAGAAGATTAATCACCGTACTTTTTCCGCAGCCCGTAGGGCCTACGATAGCCACTCTCTGTCCCGGACGTACGTTTAGATTCATATCCTCAATTAAGGCGACCTCCGGATTATAGGAAAAGTACACATGTTCCAGAGATATCTCCCCCTTTGCATTGGAGAGCACTGCAGCGTCCGGCTCCTCCGGGACCTGCGGCTCCTCGTCAATCAGTTCAAATACCCGTGCTGCGGAGGCCAGGGCATTTTGAAGCTCAGTAACCACTCCCGATATTTCATTAAAAGGCTTTGTATATTGATTGGCATAGCTTAAAAAGCTGGCGAGCTGTCCTACGGATAAAAGTCCTTTTACAGCCGCGAAAGCTCCGGCGATTCCAACGCTGGCATAAACCAGACTGTTCACAAAGCGGGTAGCCGGATTGGTAATGGAGGAAAAGAATGTGGCTTTCAGGCTCCAGACACGTAAATTTTCATTGATATCTTCAAATTTCTCCTGTGCATCGGCTTCATGAGCAAACGCCTGCACCACCTTCTGATTTCCCAGCATCTCTTCCACAAGAGAAGTCAGCTCCCCTCTGGTCTGTGACTGCATCTTGAACATACGAAAGGTTCTCCTTGCAATAAAGCTGGCAACAAAAAGGGAAACCGGTGTTACCAACACCACCACAACCGTTATGGACGGATTCATGGAAAACATGAAAACCAACGTTCCGAGTATGGTGAGGACTCCGGTAAACAGCTGGGTAAAGCCCATTAACAGCCCGTCGGAAAACTGGTCAATATCCGTAATAATCCTATTTATAATATCTCCGTGTGAATGGGAGTCAATATATTTTAAAGGAAGGATCTCCAGTTTATTAAATGCCTGGGTCCTGATATCCTTTACCACCCGGTAAGTAACCAGATTGTTGATATGGCTCATAAGCCACTGAGCTGCCGCGGTTATTGCAATGATGATTCCGATTTGCTTTAAAATTGTCCACATGCCGGCAAAATCAACAGCTCCTGCTCCCACAATGCAGTCAATGGCCCGGCCTGTGAGGATGGGAACATACAAGGTCAGCAGGACCGTGACAAAGGCACAGGCCAAGGAGGCCCCGACTCCCCATTTATAACGGCCAATGCAGCTAAGGATCCGTTTGACAGTAGATTTATATTTTTTCATGTCCATGTTATTGCACCTCCTCTTTTGACAGCTGGGATAAGCAGATTTCCCGGTAAACCTGACAAGAATCAAACAGTTCTTCATGGGTTCCCCAACCTGACATCTGACCGTCATCAAGGACCAGGATCCGATCCGCATTTTTAATGCTGGACGCTCTTTGGGATACCACGAATACAGTCATATTCCCGGTACTTTCTTTAATAGCCTTTCTAAGCCTGGCATCGGTAGCAAAATCCAGGGCAGAAGCGCTGTCATCCATGATAAGTATCTGAGGATTTTTCACCAATGCCCTGGCAATGGCAAGCCTCTGCCGCTGCCCACCGGAAAGGTTCTTTCCCCCCGCCTGGATCATGAGCTCCAGCCCTTGTCCTTTTTCCTCTACGAAATCCTTTGCCTGGGCAATGGAAAGAGCCTCATAAATTTCCTTGTCCGTTGCCTCCTTTTTGCCCCACTTCATATTTTCCCGAAGTTCCTTTAAATAGTACCGCCTTTTGAGGAACAATCCCAACCAGTTCTCTAAGCTGGCCCAAAGGATATTGCTTTACGTCAACTCCTCCCACCTTTACGGATCCTTCTGTGACTTCATAAAACCTGGGTATTAAATTTACCAGCGTGGTCTTACCGGAACCTGTTCCTCCGATGATTCCAATGGTATCTCCCTTCATGACCTGAAAGGATAAACCGCTTAATGCCGCATCTTTGGCCCCTGCATAGGCAAACGTCATATGGTCAAATTCCACTTTGGGGACATCCGTTTTCTCTTCCACAGCCTTATGAGAAACCTCTGTAATGGCTGGTTCCTGTTCAAACACAGCACTAATCCGGCCTGCACAGGCCAGGGACTTTGAAATCGTGATGATAAGATTTGCCAGCTTTACAAGTTCTACTAAAATCTGGGACATGTAATTTACTAAAGCGATCACTTCTCCCTGAGTGATGATGCCGTTCTGCACCTGCCTGGCGCCGGTATTTATAATAATGATGATACCTAAGTTAATCAGTACATAGGTAAGGGGATTCATTAAGGCTGAAATCTTTCCTACGAAAACCTGGAAGCGCACTAAAAGGCCATTTTCCTCATCAAACCGGCGTATCTCATCATTTTGGCGATCAAACGCACGGATGACGCGGACTCCTTCTAAATTCTCCCTGACAGCCAAAAGTACCTGGTCCAATTGCTTCTGCACCTTTTTATACAGTGGGATGCTGATCAGCATTATGCCGAACACAACAATGGAAAGAACAGGGATAAGTACCACGAAAATAAGAGCTGCCCTTGCATTGATGGTAAACGCCATAATCATAGCGCCGCAAACCACAAACGGAGAACGAAGGAACAGACGGAGGAATAAGTTCACTCCAGACTGCACTTGATTGGCATCACTGGTTATTCGTGTAATCAGGGTCGCAGTCCCAATGGAATCTATTTCCTGGTACGAGAGTCTGTTGATATGGGCAAACAAATCATTTCGAAGAGAAGTTCCGAAGCCTGCCGCTGCTTTTGCCGCAAAATACTGGGCCGTAATAGAGCAGACAAGGCCTATCACACCAAGGAGCACCAATAATCCACCCATCTTAAGGATATAAGGCATATTCTGAGACTTGATTCCTACGTCAATCACCTTTGCCACCACAAGAGGCACCAATAATTCAAAGCAGGCTTCCAGAAGCTTAAATAACGGCCCCATAATGCTTTCTACCTTATAATCCTTTAAATATTTCAGGAGCTTTTTCATCCTAATATTCCTCCGCTTTTAAAAATTAAATATATTTTTGGAATAATACCTTGTAACATTATACCATTTTGGTATAATATTACAATACATAAATATGAAATAGAGGATATCCCAATGAATCCAATTAATTCAAAGCAACTTTATTATTTTACCACAATTGCAGAAACCGGCGGCTTTACAGCCGCGGCAAAAAAGCTGGGATTATCCCAGCCACCATTAAGTAAGCAGATCCTTCTGCTGGAAGAAGAGCTTGGAGTAAAACTTTTTGAACGCGGCTCCAGGAAAACAGAACTGACGGAAGCAGGTGCCTTTCTCTATTCCCGGGCCAAAGACATCCTAACCATGATGGACTCCATTGTGGAAGAACTGGATCATTTTCCAACCGCTTCCAAGGGAATTTTAAAGCTGGGAACGATCTCTTCTTCCGGCAATCTGCTTCACGATTTTTTAAAGATATACTGCTGCACCCATCCAAAGGTACGGTTTGAGGTCACAGAAGGAAATACCTACGAGCTTCTGGAAAAGATGAAAAACGGGATTGTGGAATGCGCGATTATTCGGACACCATTTAATGCAGAGGGCTTTGAATGTGTGTACGGAAAAGAAGAACCATTGATAGCGGTTGGAAACCCTTCCTTTTTTTCAGGCGTCCCTGAGAATAAAATCAGGCTGACAGACCTTTCAGGCAAACCTTTGATCTATTACCGCCGGTTTGATTCCATCATCTCCCTTGCCTTCCAAAACAGCGGCATCATGCCCAATGTTTTTTGCCGCAATGATGATGCCAGAACCTGTCTCCAATGGGCCAGCACAGGCCTGGGAATCGCTCTGGTACCTGAATCCATCAGCAAAATAGGGGAACACACGGACCTCGTATTCAGGGAGATCGACTCTGAGGATACTGTTACCAGAATGGCTGCCGTGTATAAAAAAAATGGCTATGTTTCAAACATAGCCAAAGAATTTGTTTCCTATTTCGGAGAGCTGATGTCCCTTTCCTAATCAAAAAGGCTTAACTGAGTTACTTCATAATTCTTCTTATAACCATGAATGATGTCTTTCATCCGGTATCGTATTTCATACCGCTCACATTCCCGGGAAAACACCTGCCATAGCTTTCTTGCTTCCGGGCTTGTACATTCATAACTATTTCCATACCGCCTGATATATTCCGACACCAAATCCTGTTGTGGGAACAGCTCCTTTAGACGGTCAAAATACCATTCTCTTTGATTATTGCGCAAAGTCACGCCAAAAGCCGGATAGATGAAGTTGGCTCCGGCTTCTTTGGCGGCTTTTACGATTGAAAGGATATTTTCCTCGTTATCCTCCAGAAACGGAAGAACCGGCATCAATAATATTCCTGTAAATATTCCGTTCTTTCTTAATGCTTCGATCAGAGCCAGGCGCTCCGAGGGGCTGGATGCATGTGGCTCGATTTTTTTCGCCAGATTGTCATCGGTTGTGGTAACCGTCACTTTACACAGAACAGGGGAATGCTCCATGATCCCTTTAAGAATATCGATATCCCGCTTAAGAAGGGCGCTTTTCGTAGCCACTGCCGCCCCAAAGCCATATGCGTCAATAAGCTCAAGGGCATGCCGTGTTAATTCAAACTTCTGCTCAAAAGGATTGTAGGGATCACTCATAGCTCCTGTCCCAACAATACCAGTTTTCACCTTACGCCTTAAATCATCCCGGATGATACGAAGGGCATCTTCCTTGACCCTCACCGAATCAAAATGATCAATCCGGTAACAGTCTGAACGGCTGTCACAATAAATACAGCCATGACAGCACCCTTTATAGATATTCATATTATAGTCAATACCAAACCACTGGGAGCCTTTTGTTTTGGTCACTATGGTCTTTGCAGGAATATACTCCATTCGTTTACGTTCCTTTCTACATTGCCAGCCTACTATTCGTTGGTTTTATTTTATGATTTATGGCTGGATCTGTCAATCATGTACGGATTTTTGCCTATCGGCAGAATGCCTTGATATTTTTTTTGTTCCATGATAATATGCTAATACCAGCGAAGAAATTATGGCAGGAAAAGGAGATATTATGATTCGATTTTTATTGCGCTGTAAACAAATCTATGACAAATACAGCAGGGATGAAATGACTGTATATGCAGCCCAAGCCTCCTTCTTCACCATTTTAGCTGCATTTCCCTTTATGATGCTTTTACTGGCATTGATACAGCTCATCCCATCCATTACGAAAGCCAATTTGCTTCAGCTAATGATTACGATCATCCCAAGTACACTGGAAATGAACAGCTTAATCGTATCTGTTATCGATGACCTTTATACGAATTCTCCGATCGCTGTCCTTTCTGCGACCGCAGTAGCTGCCATATGGTCCGCTTCCAAAGGGATGCTAAGCATTGAGCGGGGCTTAAACCGAGTCTTTGGCCAGGAGAAAAAGAGAAACTATATTGTAACCCGGATTATCTGCGCCGGTTATACCATCATCTTTATGATTATCTGTCTCCTGACTCTTGTTCTGCTGGTTCTTGGAGGCACCATCCAAAGCTTTATGAACCACCACTTTCCGCTGTTGGCCGAGATCACCCAGTATGTTCTTACGTTTCGTACCATGCTTGTTTTCATGTTGACGATCTGCTTTGCCGTTCTTTATACTTATGTTCCGGAAAAAAAGCAGCATTTTTTCAGCCAGCTGCCCGGAGCCGTCTTTTGTACCTTGGGATGGATCGCTTCTTCTTTTGCGTTTTCCATTTATTTTAATAATTTCGGCAATTACTCGGTCATGTACGGAAGCCTTACAGCCATTGTGCTGCTAATGCTTTGGATTTATGCCTGTGTCTGCATCCTGTTTTATGGTGCTGAAATCAATTACTATTATTCCATAAACTGGAGGGAGCGTACGCGCTCTTAATCAAAAACCAGGGCTTGCAAAAAAGGCAGCCCTGGTTTTTCATATTTACAGTTTTATTATTAGGTGAACAAAGGAGTGGATAAGTATCTGTCCCCAGTATCGGGAAGAATGACTACAATCCTTTTTCCGGCATATTCCGGACGTTTTGCCACTTCCCTGGCTGCCCATACGGCTGCAGAGGAGGAAATTCCCACTAAAATTCCTTCTGTTTGAGCGATTTCCTTACCCGTCTCATATGCATCTCCATTTTCCACCGGTATGATTTCATCGTAAACATCTGTATTTAAGATCGATGGGACAAATCCGGCTCCGATTCCCTGAATTCCATGAGGGCCGGGTTTTCCCCCGGAAAGAACCGGTGAAGCGGCAGGTTCTACTGCTATCACCTTTATCTCAGGATTTTTACTCTTTAAATATTCTCCTGCTCCGGTAATGGTACCTCCGGTTCCCACACCAGCAATAAGAACATCGATCTTTCCATCCGTATCTTCCCATATTTCCGGGCCCGTTGTTTCATAGTGAGCCTTGGAATTGGACGGATTATCAAACTGGCCCAGAATAATGGAGCCGGCTATCTCTGTTTGCATCTCTTTGGCTTTTGCAATGGCGCCAGACATCCCCTTTGATCCTTCTGTTAATACAATTTCCGCTCCATAGGCCTTTAAAAGATTACGCCGTTCCACACTCATAGTCTCCGGCATGGTGAGAATAGCCCGGTACCCTCTCATCGCTGCGATACTCGCAATACCGATTCCCGTATTGCCGGAAGTCGGTTCGATGATTGTGGCGCCAGACTTTAAAATGCCGGACTTTTCTGCATCCTGAATCATATAGAGAGCCGCCCGGTCCTTAACACTTCCTGCCGGATTAAAATATTCCAGCTTTGCTATAATGGCAGCCGCCGCATGGTGCTTTTTTCCATAATTAGCCAATTCCACCAGTGGTGTATGGCCGATCAGTTCTGATGCGCTTTTCTTGATATTTTCCATATTCATCCTCTTTTCAACTGCGAAATTCATGACAGCTCATACAGGCTGCAATACTTTTCCTTCACATACCGAATGAAATAATCCGGGGTAAAATCTTCTCCCGTCGTATCTTTTAATATTTCACGGCTGGTTTTCAGCTTTCCAAACTTATGGATATGTTCCCGTAAATAATCTCTTATCACATCAAGCTTCCCATTTACAAGCAGCTCGTCAAAATCCATTTCTTTTCTCATATGGTAGTATAGCTGCGCACCAAAAGCATTTCCCAGAGCATAGGACGGGAAATAACCGATCAGCCCCTGAGACCAGTGGATATCCTGCAGAATTCCCTCCGATGGATTTTCCGGGCGCACTCCAAGGTATTCCTCATATTTATCCGCCCAGATTTCCGGCAGCTTCTTTAAGTCCACATCTTCTTCCATAATCATTTTCTCAATTTCATAACGGATCATAATATGAAGATTATAGGTAAGTTCATCAGCCTCTGTCCGGATAAAGCTTGGCTCTACCTTATTAACTGCATCCATAAACTGTTCTATGGAAATTTCATTTAATTTATCAGGATAAAGTTCCTGAAGCTTTTCATAAAGAGGGGTCCAGAAAGCCTGGCTGCGGCCGATAATATTCTCAAAAAATCTGGACTGGGATTCATGCATTCCCATAGATGTCCCCTGCCCCACCGGTGTCTGGGTGATCTCATCACTGATACCCAGTTCATAAATACCGTGACCAGCTTCATGGATCACGGAGAACATGGCGTTATCCATCTTATCCCGATAACTGGTAGTAATTCTCACATCGTGATTATGGAGATTGGTCGTAAACGGATGGGCGCTTTCTGCAAGCACACCCTTTGTAAAATCAAAACCAACATATTCGGCAAGATAGTGTGCCATTTCTCTTTGTTTTTCCTCAGGATAGCCGCCTGATAAAAAGGAATCATCAATGGTTTTTCCATTCTCCTTTATGTCTTTTAAAAGGGGAACAATTTCTTCTTTGAGCCGGCTGAAGAACTCATCCAAAAGCTCCATATTAAATCCTTTTTCAAACTCATCCAATATAACATCATAAAGCTTCTGACCTTCCTTTTTCCGGTAAGAAGCAAACTTCTTTTTAAATCCAATTACTTTTTCAAGAGTTGGTGCAAAGGAATCAAAATCTTCTTCTTTTTTTGCCTTTGACCAGATTCTGGCCGCTTCGGCTATGAGCTGGGCATTCTCCCGGTACTCATTTGACGGAATGCAAACCAGTTCTTCTCTGGCCTCCTTCGCTCCCTTAACAATGGCTCGCTCCACATCGGACAGGCTGTCATCTTCCTCACAGTCGGCAATGGCCTTTCCCATCTCTTCCCCTGTCATAACCCTGTAATATTCCTCAGAGAGCGCACCGATTACCCTTGAAGTGTAGGAACCGGCACCTTCCGGTGCAAGAGTTTCATTATCCCATTCAAAAAGGACAAGGGAAGTTTGAAGTGCCATCGTCTTTTCCAGTAAAGAGGACAAAATTTCATAAGATTTGCTCATAATCTGTTTCTCCTTTATTTCAATAAGTAATGAGCCAGGCACAGAACTGCTGTATATGACTCAAAATCAGGGACGCTCTGTATGAGTGTCCCCAGGCGGGATGAAAAAATACTTTTTAAACGATCATTTTCCAGTGCCAAAAATGGAAGCTTCTTTTATATCAAGGGATTTAAGCCATATTCTGACTTTTTCCTCCTGATATGCTTTTGCTGAAAAATCCTCAAGTTCCATATCAATAGGTATATCCGTTTTCATAGTCGCCAGAGTTTTAGAAAGCAGGGCTGCCTTTTCCCCGCACAATTCCTCCTCACTGGTCTTTGTCATTGCTTTATAAGGAGAACGGGTAATTCCCAATTCATTTTTCCAGAAATCCTGGAGTGCTTTTAAACTCTTTTTATCAGACTCGGCTTCGTGAATGGAACGATATATCTCTTCCACAGTTCCATATTCCCGAAGAAGCGGCGAAGCCGCACTGCTGACTCCCTTAACTCCAGGGATATTATCAGAAGGATCTCCCTGGATTCCCTTTAAATCTGCAATCTGTTCCGGCCGGACACCCTCTTCATTCAACACCGTATCAGAGGTATATTCAAAAACCTTTTCAGGAAGGTTGATCTCATCTTTCTTCACTCCATAAAAAGAATAATATTTTTTATACAGCTCGTCCGCTTTCTCCTGCCGTGACTGAACCATCCACGCCCGGACATTGTATTCATCGTTTACCAGCTGGAGATAATCGTGGTCCTTAGTCAGAAGAATCATAGAAATCTCTTCCCGGAATTTCATGACCAGGCTTCCTGCATAATCATCCGCTTCATACTGTTCACTTAAAAGAACTTGAAATCCCACGTCTTTTAAGATCTTTTCCATCAGGACAAACTGACTTTTTAATGGCTCCGGAGTCACTCCCCGGGTTCCCTTATAATCCGGGTACAGTTCTCTTCGAAATGTATCCCTGGTTTTGTCAAATACAAAGGCGATATGATCCGGCTGCTGCTTTTTCATCAGAGAGACCACCATCTTAAGCATACCAAAGATTGCATTGGTATAAGTGCCGTCCTTTGCATGGAGGATCTTATCATAATGCTTCTGCTTTTCCTCCTCTGACTTTGCAAACATGATTTCCCTTGGTAAAACCGCGTAATAACAGGTCGACAGCATAGAGGAACCGTCAACAACTACAAATTTTCTTTCAGACATGTATTTCTCCATTTCTTCAAATCTTAGCAAAATCAGGTAAAATAATTCTGCAATTCTGTTTCATTTTTTGCTCCCAGGCGTTTCATAACTTCTTTCCGCTCCTGGCCAGATAATCCCTTCCACAGTTTTTGGACGCGAGGGTCCCCAAAACCGACGTATGGTACTCCATTCCGCTCGCATTCATAGGATGACAAGTAGTGATTGAGAGCACTCCATTCCACATAAAACGAATTAATGCTGCGGCTTAAAGAGCTTACTTTTACCATGATCCTTCCTCCCTGATAAATATGTGCTATCCCGATCAGATATTCCATTCCATTATACTCTGAATTTCCAGTTATTCATAGTACAATCATTATTTTTTAAAATATAATTTTCCTCAAAAGACGTTGAACTATGTAGCAATAGGCTATATAATACAGATATCAAGAATAAAAAAAGGGAAGGTACTATCAGAAAATGGAAAAAGAGATCAGATGTCCGTATATTTTATTTAAAATTGCCGGTTCCCTCTATTGCATCAACAGTAAATACATATCAACCATTGTACAGCTGCCCGACTACAGCGCAATACCGGCCGCCCCGGCCAATGTAACCGGTATGTTCAAATACCGGAATGAAGTCATACAAATGCTTGACTTACGGGTCACCTTTGGACTAAAATCCATCTCCGATGAGTGCAAGGATTTTGAAGATATGATTGATGCCAGAAAACAGGACCATATTAATTGGGTAAAGGAATTGGAGCGTTTTATTGATGAAGGCGGATCCTTCAGCCTGGCAAAAGATCCTCATCAGTGCGCTTTGGGAAAGTGGTATGATAATTTTAAAACTGACAACCATACCATTACCAGTCATCTCCGCAAAATAGAGGAACCTCATAGAAGACTTCATCTGGCTGCCGATGAAGCAGACCGTTGTAAAAAAGACTGTGAAAACTGCCAGAAAGAGGAATGTCTCCTTAAGATTTTAAAACGGGTAAAAGAGGAATCCATGCCAACCATACTCCACCTTTTAGACCAGACAAAAGATTTATTCCGTTCAACGATTTATAAAGAGATGGTTCTTATACTGGATGGCATCAGATGGGGAATTGTGGTTGACGAGATCGTTTCCGTAGAAGAACTGGAAGCGATTGCAAGCAGGGACCAGGATCCCATGGTAAGTCATTGCTCCTATATTAATCAGGTAATGGAAAGTCCCAGAAACGAAGGTCTTATCTTCGAGCTGAACACAACGTCCTTAACAACCAAATTAAAAGAACTGGAAGCTGCTTATTAAAGCATGTCTTCCATATGAAAAGAGCCGGAAAAGTTGCTGCTAAACTTTTCCAGCTCTCCCATTGAAAGCCCAGGTGGTTCCCTGGACTCACCTTTCAGAAATACTTCTTATTACCCCACAAATTACTCTTCTTTAAATCCAGATATTCATTGTAGGCCTTTTCCAATATTTGTTTTTCATTGGAAAACTTCAGAAGATGATACGCTTCATGGAACTTGTAATATCCTGAATCAATAAAATATTCTTCCCGCTGTGGTTTACTGTAATAGCTGTCGGCCATCATTAGATACCAGTGCACGTCCTTCTCCACCATATCCTGAGGCGTGTTAAAAGAGTACTGGCTCTTACCAATGTATTTGATTATGGACGCACTTACGCCTGTCTCTTCCTTCACTTCCCGGAGAGCCGTCTCTTTATACTCTTCACCCGCTTCTACTGTTCCCTTTGGCAAAACCCAACCTTCATACTTATTTTTGTAATTCTTATATAAAACCAGAATTTTACCTCGAAAAATAACCACACCGCCACAACTCGTTGCTTCTATCATTGCAATTCCTCCAGAGTGAAACCGTGACTTCCTTGGGAAGCCCGGTTTTGGTGTGTCACACAGACTGGCTCTAGTATACCTCTTTTTAGACTCATATGCAAGTGCGTAATTATTGTAAACAACTATCAATCTTTTTATTATTTGGAAAAATATAAATCAAAAAGTGCTCTGGCTATTGGAGCTGCTGCCTGCCCGCCTGAGCCGGCCTCCTCTGCAATTACACTGATAACGACTCTCGGATGCTCTGCCGGAGCAAATCCTACAAACCATGCATGAGTTTCCTTGCCCTTTTCAAACTCCGCGGAACCGGTCTTTCCGGCTACCGTATAGGCATCGGTCCTAAGAGCAGACCCTGTCCCCTCTGTTACAACATCCCCCATGAACTCGGTTAATTCAGAAGCTTCCACGGCAGTCATAAGACTCATATAGGACTGAGGCATAAATTTCTTAATGACATCTCCCCCTGCGTTTTCCACCCGGTCAATCAAATAAGGCTTCATAAGCGTTCCGCCGTTGGCAATGGCTGCAGCGATCATGGCATTGTGAATGGGTGTGATCTGAGTCTGCCCCTGGCCAATGGAAGTCTGAAGGATCTGCCATGTATCGGCGCCTGCTCCCATGGTATAGGAGCTTTTGCTGCTGGCAATGGGCAAAGCCAGATCCGTATTAAACAGAAGCTGGTCCGCAGTATTCTTTAATCCATTTAAGTCCAGCAATAAACCAAGGTTGGAGAAAGCTCCGTTGCAGGAATTTGCAAATGCCTGTTCCAGGTTTTGATGCCCATGGACTGTCTCATGGTAACACCGGATGGTATAGTCCCCATTATGATAAATCCCTTTGCAGTCAAAGGTATAATCCTTATAATTGGACGGATTTTCCCTTATATATTCTAATGCCGTAACAATCTTAAACGTGGACCCCGGAGGGTAAAGTCCCTGAGTAGCACGGTTTAATAGCTGTCCCGAAGTGTTCTCCTCCGCCACCAGATGACTCCAGTCTTCAGCCAGAGTATTGGGGTTGTAATCCGGCTTGGATACCATGGCAAGAATCTTTCCGGTATCCGGCTCCATCACTACCACCGCCCCTTTTCGCTTACCTAAGGCATCATAAGCCGTCTTCTGAAGATCCACATCTAAAGTGGAGACAACACTGTCTCCCTGATTCTTCTGGCCAGACAGCTCATTTACCACCTGCTCCACAAGATTTACGTGGCTTGTCAGGAGATAGAAATTAGCCAGGGCTTCCAGACCGGTCTTTCCATTGGTGGAATATCCCACCGCATGGGCAAACAGGGAGTCATAGGGATAAACCCTTGTTTCCTTTCCCTCTCCGTCCACCTCTGTCCTGGCAATGACCCTGCCGTCATTGCTGTAGATTTCTCCACGTACCACCCGGTCGGCAAAACTGTCAAGTCTGGCATTATAGGAATTATTGATCACACTATCGCTTTTTACAAGCAGAAAGTAGCTAAAATAAGCCGCAAGCCCTACAAAAAGTAGTACGACTCCATAGGTAAGTATCAGAATATGGTGATTTGCTTTTGGATTCGGGTTACCCTTCATATTTTTCTTCTTCCTCTTCATTGCGTTTGAGTATATAAAGTCCCTGGATGATTCCAAAGATGATAAAAGTGCTTAGGATGGAACTTCCTCCATAACTGACCAGTGGAAGTGTTACTCCTGTGGAAGGAATGAATTTCGTTACTCCTCCAACAGTTAAAAATACCTGAATGATATAAATCGTTCCAAGGCCAAATGCAATCAGCTTATAAAATACCGCCTGCATCCGGCTGGCAATCATCATGAACTGTAAAAAGCATCCCAGACAGATAAGAAGGACACAAAGGGCAAAGATGCCTCCCAGTTCCTCCGAAATCGCTGAAAATATAAAATCCTTTTCTACCACCGGGATCCTTCTTGGCATCCCACGGTACAGTCCCATGCCAAACCAGCCCCCGGTGCCAATGGCAAACAAAGACTGGGTAATCTGGTACCCCTTTCCTGCAATATCCGCCCAGGGGTTTAACCATGCCGACACTCTGGTTCTTACATGTCCGAACAGCTGATAGGCAAGCATGGAAGCCAGTGTCCCTCCTCCGGCCCCGGCCAGAAGATAAAGCCATTTTCCCGTTGCCACAAAGAGCATGAAAATATAAGCCACAAAGAAGATGAGGCGCTTCCAAGATCTTTGGACGCCACCAGAATAAGCACATGAAGGGCCGCCACCGAAGTGACAATAAGAACCGTCTTCATGCTGGTGGACCGGTAAAACATCGTAGCTATAAAAAAGACATAAATGATTTTTACAAATTCTGTAGGCTGGAAGGAATACCCTCCGAACTCCAGGGAAAGCTGGGCGCCGTAACTGCTGGTTCCGGCAAGGCATACAATTCCCAGGAGAAGAATTCCTCCTATTCCATAGATCCAAGGAATCTTGCTTAACTGCCATACCCTGTCAATAACAAAGGGAATGGCAAAGGTCACCAAAGCCGCGGCGGCAACTATGACAAACTGCTTCATGGCCCGGTCAAAAGAAAGCCTGGTCAGCATAATAAAACCTATGGTAAGGAGCATGCACATATTATTGACCAGCAACCTGGATACATTGCGGTAAATCAGCCGGTACAGGAAAAGGTAACTGAAAAAGAAGATTACCTGGGCAACGTAAAATACCAGCATCTTTTCATCCTCAGTCTCCAGCCAGATAATCAAATAGGCTAGCAGATGAATGAGAAACATCGCAAAGTTCTGCCGTCTGCAAATCTTCCTTTTCCTGATTTCATCCGGAAAGGAAAAAAAGCGAAAATTCAAATATGTGTATAGTGCAATCAACAGTATCATCAGATATCTGGAGATGTCAATAATCAGATTAATCATATGTCACCTACTCTACGCCGCGTTTGAAATGACCTCTTGTGAATTCTTCAAACGGCAACTTTGCTTCTCTCCCATATAGGAATCCATCCGAAAAGCTTTGTATCACCGCTTTTGTCTGTGCTTTGTTCTCTGTGGTAAACTGAAGCCGTAACCATGAGGGAGATAATCCCTTAACCGCCTCTTCTAAGCCAAGAAGGGAAACGGCTGCCGAATTATAAATGGAATTGTAGCAGAAAGCACAATGGTTTTTGACAGGAAATGATTTCCCCATCCGGTCTTTTAATGT
Source organism: Lacrimispora celerecrescens (assembly GCF_000732605.1). Lineage (GTDB taxonomy): Bacteria > Bacillota > Clostridia > Lachnospirales > Lachnospiraceae > Lacrimispora > Lacrimispora celerecrescens_B. The sequence goes on from NZ_JPME01000020.1 coordinate 182,273, forward strand.
CAATACGACCGGTGTCTTGTCACATTGTTCCATTCCTTCATGAAGGCACTGGGCTGTCACCATCATGGGCAAACGGCCGTATATCAAAAGTTCCCCCGGAACTCTTAGTTTTCCCAAATCCCGGCTGTTTAATTCTACCGGCCATGTAAGCTCATCCGCTCCCAGTTCCATCAACATCTCCTGGGCAGTATTGTTCATTCCATACATGCCAAAATCAAATACAAGGCTCCCCTTAACATTCTTTTCTTTTAAATAGCCTGTTTCTTCCAGAGAACGGATCAGAAATCCATCAAATTCTGCAGCCTTCAACTCCGTTAAATGTTTATCAAAGAACTGCTCCGCCTTGATCCTGAAAATATGGGGCATGGTAAGCATACATTCCTTACCGGCCCTGTGGCATGCCTCCACTGACGCGTTCCATTGTCCCGGTTTAAATTCTGCAGCATCAATGTAAATTCTTTTCACATCAGGATTTGCCACCGCTTCTTCCAAGCAATCCGGCCGTTCCAGAGAAACCGAAAGCTTAGGACTTTCTGAAGCAGCTTTTCGGTTATAAACTGCCTCTTTTGCAGCTTTCACCGGTTCAGCCTGCCTGTTTTCTTTGTAATCTTTTAGGATCTCATATTCCAAGGCTTCCAAACCACGTCTGCGCAGATCATTAAGAGCCTGAACCGGCAGGAATATGTTCCCCTTTATCTTAATATCAAGAGTTTCAAAATAAAAAGGTGTATTTCCGGTTTTATCCAGCTGTTTCCTTACCTTTTCCTCTGTTACAGGCTGATTTTGGGCAGTCTGCACGATCTCACCGGTAACAGTGGCATTATGGCCGCAGGCACTTAACAGCAATGAGGCCACTTGTCCTTCTTCCAGAAATGCGGTTCCAACCACCGGCTCTCTTACCTGTTTTTCTACAAAATTTTTATCTAAGTAATCGAACAACGCCTGATTGCCTTCCCGAAAAGCTGGTTTTTCTTTCCAGACCACCATATCCCGTCCATTTTGACGCTTATAGTATCCGTCAGTCTGGCCGCCCCGGTCAAACAAGTCCAGAAGCATCTTCTTATCCTGTTCTTCAACCCGGTAGCCCTCTCTTCCGTGAGCCAGATAAAGGTCCGCGTACTTTCGGTAAATACTTACTACTCCAGCCGTATACCTTGGACTCTTCATCCTTCCTTCAATTTTCATGGAATAGACTCCGGCTTCTATCATATCCGGTATGATATCCAGAGTGCTTAAATCCTTGAGGCTGAGGCAATAACGGTCACTTCCTCCTCCAAGAGCCTGTCCTTCCCGCTTCACTTCGTAGGGCAGTCGGCAGGTTTGTGCACATCTTCCCCGGTTCCCGCTTCGCCCTCCTATGAGGCTGCTGAATAAGCATTGGCCGGAATAGCAGTAGCATAATGCGCCGTGTACAAAACTTTCGATCTCCACATCCACCTGATCACGGATCTTTGCAATTTCCTTTAAGGATAATTCCCTGGCAGTAACAACACGGTCAGCCCCTAAGTCTTTTAAAATCTTGGCTCCGTAAGCGCCGGTAATGGTCATCTGTGTGCTTGCATGAATGGGAAGGTCCGGAAAATTCTCCCGGATAAACCGGAAGGTTCCCATATCCTGCACAATGACTGCATCCAGGCCCTGCCTATAATATGGAACAAGATAATCGTAAAGCTCCTTTATCTCTTGTTCCTTCATCAGCGTATTAACGGTCATGTACAGCTTTCGCCCATGAAGATGGACGTAATCAATGGCTTCCAGCAGCTTGTCCTCCTCGGGATTTTCCGCATAAGCCCTTGCCCCAAACCGGCTGCCACCCATATAGACCGCATCGGCGCCTGCTGCCACCGCTGCCTTCATACTTTCAAATGATCCTGCCGGAGCAAGAATTTCAACTGCTTTCTTCACAAGTTCCTCCTGTTTGCCCTTTATTGATGAAAGAGAGGATGTCACGGCCCTGCCGCCCAACATCCCCTCCTGACTTATTCTTTCTTACCGGAATCCGCAGATTTCCTGGTTTCCACCAGTTCCAGCTTTGCCGACTCAAGCTTCATCTGAGTGGCCACAAGTTCATGCTTTAAGCTATAGATCTCCTTTTCCATCTCCGCCTTCTGCTGCTCCAGCCTGGCGGTCTGTTCTCTGGCCTTGAAGTAATCATCCGCCATATTTAACTGAATCATAATATTTTGATATTCTGCGCTTTGCTTCGTGAACCCTTCCTGATGCTTCAGCGTTATAATCATCTCGTTGATATAGCTTGCCAGGCGGTGGATATAACTCTCCTCCTCGTTTCCGCCCAAAGCATAAATCTTGCCATCTATTAAAACTTCTGTACTGCGTCTGGAATCCATGCTGTTCTCTCCCTGTTTCATTTGCTCCTTTTTACTATAACATACTTTGAGCAGATAGAAAAGCCCTGCCTGCATACCTTTATATCCAAAGATTATGACCCCAGGGAGATTCCAAGATGTTCATATGCCCGTTCCGTTGCCACACGCCCTCTGGAGGTACGGTTTATAAAACCGTTCATGAGAAGATACGGCTCATAAACATCTTCCAGCGTACCGGCATCCTCTCCCAAAGAAGCAGCCAGGGTATCCAAACCTACCGGACCTCCGGCAAACTTCTCAATCATTGTGGTCAGGATCGCCCGGTCATTATAATCCAGGCCAAACTTATCCACATCCAGAATGTCCAGGGCAAAATCCGCCACTTCTTTTGTAATAATACCGTTGTACTTTACCTGGGCGAAATCCCGGACTCTCTTTAACAGGCGATTAGCCAGCCTGGGGGTTCCTCTGGATCGCTTGGCAATCTCTGCCGCCCCCTCTTCCTCGATTTCCACCTGTAAGACCCTGGCGGAACGGCAAACGATAATCTTAAGCTCCTGTGGCGTATAAAATTCCAGCTTCTGCACCACACCGAACCTGTCTCGCAATGGAGCGGTTAAAAGCCCCGCTCTGGTAGTCGCTCCAACCAATGTGAATTTAGGAAGATCCAGTCTTATGGATCTGGCAGAGGAATCCTTTCCCAGCATAATATCTATGGCAAAATCTTCCATGGCCGGATACAAAACTTCTTCTACCTGACGGTTTAAGCGGTGGATCTCATCCACAAACAGCACATCCCCTTCCTGGAGATTGTTCAGTATAGCGGCCATTTCTCCCGGTTTTTCGATTGCAGGTCCTGATGTGACCTTCATATTGACTCCCATTTCATTAGCAATGATTCCTGATAGAGTCGTCTTTCCCAGGCCGGGAGGCCCGTAAAACAAAACATGATCCAGGGACTCCCCCCTGGCTTTGGCGGCATCAATGTATACTTTTAAATTGGTACGTATCTTTTCCTGTCCAATGTACTCATCAAGACACATGGGCCTTAAATTCGGTTCTATTCTTTTATCTTCTTCTGTTACCTCTGTGGTTATAATTCTACGTTCCATCTCTGTCTTTACCTGCTATTTTATATAAATGCCAGATGCTTTAAGGATGCCTTAAGCACATCTTCCACCGTCATGGATTCCGTCACTTCCACTTTACGAACCGCCTTACCAGCCTCAACTGTAGAATACCCAAGTGCCGCCAACGCTTCTATGGCTTCTCCTGCTACCCCGCTGCCGGATAAAGCAGGCTCATTCCCCTGCATTGCAAACCCGGAAGGAAGAATTTCAGCTATGTCAATTTTATCTTTTAAGTCCAATATAATCCTCTGAGCGGTCTTTGCTCCAACCCCCGGCGCTTTGGATATGGCTTTGGCGTCTCCTGAAACGATGGCCCTTCTTAAATCATCCGGGTCAAGGGCAGAAAGAATTCCCAAGGCTCCTTTGGGGCCAATCCCGTTCACACTGATGAGCTGCTTAAACATCTGCAGATCCTGACGGTTTAAAAACCCGTAGAGGCACATGGCATCCTCTCTTACCTGAAAATATGTATACAACCTTGTCTCTACACCGATTCCCGGCATATTTTGAATCACTGATATGGGAACATGTATTTCAAATCCCACGTTCCCGCTCTCTATAACAACGGTATCTTCAAATATTTCAACCAATGGTCCTTTTACGAAAGAAATCACGACCTCTGTCTCCTTTTGTTATGCTGGAAATCTTTTCTTTATTAATTATCATAGCATACAGCCTGTTCTTATGCAAGCGGATAGTCGAACAAATATTCTGTTTCCGTTGACGGACCGGCACCTTTCCGCTATAATATTGGGAGAGAAAATACCAAAAAACATGGACAGTACTAAGGAAAGGGATGAATCATTCATGATCACCTTACAGAAAACGATTGCATTTCAAGAGACATATCCCTTTGACCGGATCGGCCGGAAAGAGGATCTATTGTTCTTTGATATAGAAACTACAGGCTTCTCCGGGGAGTATTCTACCCTTTATCTGATCGGATGTGTTTATTACAGAAACGACTGTTGGAACCTTGTCCAGTGGTTCGCTGATACCCTTGAGTCGGAAAAAGAACTGCTGGAAACTTTTTTTAAATTCTTAGAAAATTTTACTACAGTCATACATTTTAACGGGGATGGGTTTGATATACCCTATCTTTTAAAGCGCTGCCTTGCCCATGGCATGCCTTATAACTTTTCCGGTGTAAAAAGCCTGGATATCTACAAAAAAATACGCCCTTACCGGGGACTTCTTGGACTTCCTTCCATGAAGCAAAAAGCCATTGAGGCGTTTTTAAACGTAGAGCGGAAGGATCTTTATTCCGGCGGACAGCTGATTGAAGTTTATAAAGATTACCTGATCTCCCATGATAAGTTTTTATTTGATCTTTTGATATTACATAATGAAGATGATTTAAAAGGAATGCCGCTAATCCTCCCTATCTTAAATTACCCGGACTTTTTAGAGCACAGCTTTCTCCTTGAACATCAGGAGTTAGTAAGCCAGGAGGACATCTTCGGCCGGGAGTTCCACTCTTTACGGCTTACCTGCAAAAACGGCTTTGCCGTTCCCGTTGGATTTTCCAAATCCAATTCCCTTGTCTCCATGGAAGCGGAAGGAGAACACTTAACCATTACCATAGACCTCTATGAGGGTGAATTGAAATATTTTTATCCGGATTATAAAAATTACTATTATTTAATTTACGAAGACAAGGCGATTCACAAAAGCGTGGCGGAATACGTGGATAAGGAAGCCCGGATAAAAGCTACGGCTAAGACATGCTACACACGCAGGGCCGGCTGCTATCTTCCTCAGTTTTCCTCCTTGTGGACACCTTGCCTGCAAATGGAATTCAAAGATAAGATCACCTATGTTTCCTATGAACCGGACTTCTTTGCCGATGACAAAAAGCTTTGTATTTACGTCCGTCACCTGTTAGATACCCTGTGCCGTTAATTTAGAATCGTTTTCCTTAGATCAAGGAGGGACTTTTGGATGGTTTAAGGGAAGTCAGATGGCTTCCCTTATATGATATCTACAGTACTATCTTTCTTATTCTCCAAATTACACCCGTGTTTGGCAAATAAATATTATGCAAATCTAAATCAGCAATCGCCATATCCGATATATACATGGCATGATCAGGTCCGAAAACAACATCAGTGGGCCTGCTAAGCCCCCTCTCTTCCGGAAATCCTGATTTATTTATAGCAAATGTTGCTATTTCTCCATTAACAACATTGACTTTTAATACCCTATGTCCTACGCCTGAACGTATATAATCGCCAGACTCTTCGTATTGTGTTCCGCCAAAACACGCAATGTAAACATCGCCAATCAGGCCAAAATCTGATGACTCGTTAATATCAAAGCCCATGATATTTGATCCGGACGGAAAAACTGCAATTGGCGTTGGCGGTATCGATGGAATGGTATGAAGTAATGGTTCCGGCCTTCTGCCTCTGATCGGAGTAAACCTGGGCAAGGTCACAGGAACTCCTCCTGTGTAATCCGGCCAGCCATACCACGCACCCATATTTAACAAATGTAATTCATCTAATGCATTGGCAATCGGCCTGCTTCCTCTTGCATCCATTCCCTGGTTTGATATGATCAGCCGTTTCAATGCATCAAATTTCATACAAAACGGATTACGAAGCCCCCATGCAATTTGTTCTATACCAGAGCCATCCATATTTGCCCTTATTACACTGCCAGAAGCTAACGTTCTGCCTTCTTTTACTTGATATTGCTGTATATTAGGAACTCCAAAAGGAGAAAAAGCCCCGGTAACAGCTGTGCCCATGGCTGGGATCAAAATATTTTTAGTTTCAAAATTATTGTAGTTAAGAAATATATAGGTACCGGGATAATCATGTAGATGAGGATGCTCAACAACCCAGCTATTATCAAGTCCTACTACACCAGAATTCGTTGTTGTCCCCTGTCCAAAATATATTTTCTCATCAATTCCAAATTCAATGCGGTTGTTGCCAAAGTCTCCATTACTTGGCAAACCACTTATAATATCTCGCCTTGTGCCATCCGGACTAAGAACTGTTACAACTCCTTTATGGGACACATAAATATACCCATTTTTATAATTGATACCAGTTATGGGGACATTAAAACCTTCGGCTACAACATCGATACTTCCATTACTAATACGTATCACTCTAGGGTTCAATGTAGCAATTCCGGAGTCAGCAATAAGCATATCACCTTTTTCTGTGAAAACCATACCAATAGGTGCATTTAATCCTTGAGCAAAGACTTCTATTTGATAACCTATCGGTACACTTATTCTATCTGGATCAAGCTCCCTCTGTTTATATGGGGCCTGCTGCATGCATGAATTCTGTAGGTAATTGTTTACAGCGAAATTCACACTAAATCTCCGCTTATATTATTA
>NZ_JPME01000021.1 GCF_000732605.1 Lacrimispora celerecrescens
GTTTGTGACAGAGATGTAAATGCTGCACGCAATATCAAGAAACAAGGAATATTAGTATTGGCATAAACATCTAAGAGAAACCGTGGGGCACACGGGGATAGCTTGTTGATACTGTAACCGTTAGGTTACTTGAGCAAGAAGCCCTCACTTCTAGCATAAGCATTTGGTAGATCCCAAATGTGGTGCTAAGTGGTGGGAGTATGTCACATAAAAAAGTAAGGAAGAAACCGTCGAGGTCAAATGTACCTGAAGTACATGGCCTAAGGAGGAGATGACTTCATTGAAGAAAGCATTACTAATTATTGATGTTCAGAACGACTACTTTGAAGGTGGTAAATCAGAGCTATACAATTCATACAAAGCACTAATGAATATAGAAAAAGTGTTAAAGCTTTTTCGGGAAAGCGGCCAGCCGGTGATTCATGTTTTTATGGCTTCATTGGATGGCCTTTTTGCACGCGTGATTAAGACGGATGAATTTATCAACTGATAAATAAAGATAATATAGCAACAGTATATATAGCAAAAAAGTAAAGGCCGCAGTTTTAAGCTGCGGTTTTTATCATGCCTTCATGCCTGCAGATATTATTTTCAAATTTGGAACAAAAAAGTGCAGGTTAAGGACAGATCAAAGCAAAAAAGTCCTCTATTATTTTAATATAAATAGATAGTAGTCAAAAATTGATAAACTCTGATATAAAAAGAGGGTAAGATACAAATGATATATAGCGATGAAATACAAAACGTCTGTCAAGGCTTGACTGAAACAGACCGCATCAGTACAATGCTTATTTGTTTTCATGAAGAAAAAGATGGGAATTTATATGGTGAAATTCTTAACTGCTACATCAATGAACCTGTCTGGTTTTCCGGAGTAGGCGATTTGATTCTTAAGTTGGATGAAATGTGCAACTGGATTGGGACTCCCCAACCAACCACGAATCCAAGGTTTCTTAATAGAATAATGGCTGAAGAATATGCATACAGGACCCAAGGGAAAAACAGACTGCCAGTAAAGGCAAAGATTCAGCTGCAGGATAGTAAGACCCTAGGTTCCAGGCTCATCTGGCTAAAGAAACATTGATAGTCAAGATAGAGTTTCGCCAGAATGCCAGCATGCAGGGAAGAGTGATTGGAAGGCTGACGAAGAAAAAATATGTGAATTTTCGAAGCGCTTTAGAACTGATGCGCATGTTGGAAGAAATGACTGCAAAAACTAAAAATAAAAGTTATGAAGATTTGTAAGTTTCAACTTTTTTAAAGGGAGAAATAATGCGCATTTATAAAGTTATGGTTTACTTTTTATCAATGATTGGACTGGTGGCCGTATTCACATACCTTATTTTCACACTGGCGTTTTTTAAAGAAGAATTAGAAACCGGAAGAATCATACGGATCGGGCGCCGTGTATATGGAGTTGTTGCAAGAGAATTATGATGCAGAAGGACGCTGTCCTTTTTATAATCAAGCATATGTCAGATAGCCCGGCAGAAGTTATACCGGTATCTGGCAGGAGAACGGAGTGCATATGCAAAATGCGCTCCGTTTTTTACGCAGCCGTAATGGCTTAAAATCAAGCAAAAATAAATTGACAAATTTCTCACATAATGTTAACATACTAAACATATATGTTATATAGAGTAAGGCCGGTTGAAGTCATCAATAAACCGTATCATTAAGGCTGTTCCTTGTGAATATACTTTATCAATCCGGGGGCGTTTGGGTATAGGAATATTTAAGGCCGTAACAGTTCCAAAGCCGCCGCAGAATCATCGTACCATGAAAGATTTCAGTAGTTTCACAATCACTCCCCGTCACTATGCAAACAAATGTCTGATACTGCAGTGTTCAATATGTGTGGTTTTTAAGGAGGAAAATGTATGGATTTGTTATGGACTTTGGTTATAATCGCCGTGATTCTTGTGCTGGTCGGAATTCTTTACTATATGCAGAAGAAGCATATATCGTTTGCAAAGAGAGTATTTTCTGCTTTGCTTATGGGAATTGTTATAGGCAGTATCATGCAGCTTGCTTTTGCATCTGACAGCCCAGTACTGAAAACTTCGTTGGATTGGATCTCCATTATCGGTACTGGTTATGTGAATCTCTTGAAAATGATTGTGATTCCCCTCATTATGGTCTCCATTATATCGGCCATCGTTAATCTGAAGTCCCATACAAGCTTGGGGAAAATCAGTACATATGTGCTGGTAACATTACTGCTGACTGTGTTCATTTCCGCGTTGGTGGGGATTGCGACTGCAAATACCTTTCATCTGACAGCGGAAGAAATAACCGTGGGCCAGGCGGAGACAGACCGGGCCGAGTATCTTGAAGGAAAAGTTTCAACTGTCCAGGATCAGACGATACCGCAGCAGATATTGAGCTTTATCCCCCAAAATCCCTTCCAGGATATGACCGGTGACAGGGCTACCTCTACCATAGCAGTGGTTATCTTTTCCGCATTTCTAGGTATATCTGCATTGGGAATACAAAAGAAAAAACCGGAAGAAGCTGAAACGTTCCAGAAAATCATTAATTCCCTTTATGCGGTAGTTATGCGTATGGTAACCTTTATACTGAGATTAACGCCTTATGGCATTCTGGGACTTATGACAAAGACAATTGCGACAACGAATATAGCAGGCATTATTGCCCTGTCTAAGTTTGTAATTGCAAATTATGTGGCATTGATTGTTATGTTTGCCATACATTTTTTAATTATCCTGCTGATGAAATTGAATCCAGCAACATACATCAAGAAGGTCTTCCCAACGCTTACCATTGCTTTTACGTCAAGATCCAGTGCGGGTACGCTGCCCTTAACGATTGAAACACAGACTAAGAAACTTGGTATTCCTGAAAGTATTGCCAATTTCGCCGCATCTTTCGGAACAACAATTGGCCAGAATGGCTGCGCAGGCGTTTATCCCGCTATGCTTGCTGTCATGATCGCCCCTGCGGTGGGTATTAACCCAATGAGTATTGGTTTCATTGCAAAACTGTCTATTATCGTTGCAATCAGCTCCTTTGGTATTGCCGGGGTTGGCGGCGGTGCGACATTTGCTGCTTTGATGGTTTTATCCGCCATGAATCTGCCTGTTGGTCTGGCCGGACTGTTAATATCGGTGGAACCTTTAATTGATATGGGGCGGACCGCTTTGAATGTGAACGATGCTATGCTCGCCGGCCTTGTAACAGCAAGGCTGACATCAGAGCTTGACGTGGATTTGTATAATACACCAGTAGATGAGTATTCGGCAATGTCATTATAATGCAGCTTAACTGAACTTAACGCTGGTGAAAATAAAAGGAGAGGGTATCCCAAAAGTCGTGAAATGACTGAGGGGTGCCCTCTCTTGTCCTATTCATTTAAGGCCACGGTCTTAAACTGCGGCCTTTTCCATGCCTGTAGATGTTATCTCTCATTGTAAAACGACCGTCGGATTTCTCTCTGACGGTCGCTTTATTTATTGTGCAAGAATATATGAGACGTTCATCGCAGTAATTTCCTTGATTTGTTCTTTCGGAAAAGATCTATCGGTAACCAGATAATCCATATCAGACAAATGTGCAACCGTTAATAGCGCATTTTTACCAAATTTACTGCTGTCCAGCATTAAAATGATTTCATCTGCACATTGCATAGCAGTCTTTTGAAAAGCAACGTCATCATCGTAGTAGCCGGTAATCATGAGCTGATCGCTGATAGCTGCACCACTGATGAATGCTTTGTTCACATGTACTTCATCCATCATTTTCGTCGTTTGGTATCCGTGCGTGGCATGCTCTTGGGGACTTACCCAGCCCCCCAAAAAGAAAAGTCTTTGGCATAAGCCTCCGGAATTAAACAGGGAAGCAATCGCAAAGGAATTGGTAACGATAACAAGGGTTTGCAGAAGTTCCGGATCCTGCGCCAATACCTTCGCCAGCTCCAGGTTGGTGGTGCAGTTTTCCATTAAGATGGCATCGCCTTTTTCCACCAGCCTTGCGGCGACTGTTGCAATTTTTATTTTTAAGTTCACATTCTCTTTTGCACGTAGGTCAAACGGTATCTCGCTTGCTATGTTGGCTAAAGCTACTCCGCCGTGAACTTTGATGATCCGGCCTTCTTCAGCCAGAGCATCCAGATCTTTACGCATGGTTTCGGTGGAAACATCAGTTGATTCAGCTAACTGCTGCGTGGAGCTAATAGGAACTTGTGAAAGTAAATCAAGTATTTTTCTTCTGCGTAGCTGCAATTTATTTGCCATAATAAGGTCCTTTCAAAACTTGGTATATAACAATAATATCATGGTTTATTCCAATGTCAAATCAAATGCTCAAAATTCACAGATGCTTTTATTATGCAATATGAATGTAAAGTTTTATTATATATTGCTGCAAAATATTGTAAAAAACCAAATTTAATATTGACATTATTACAAAAAAGTATTAATGTAACATTATAAACATTGTAAATAAACATATTTATCTATAAAATAATTGCTTATTTACAACATTTTGTATAATCAGGAAGGAAGACCAGATGAAATCACCTAAGCCCTATATTTACACAGACAACAATTCCAATACCATGGAGGATTATGCACAGTCCATACTTCAATTGAAACGGCCGGAGCAACCCGTTGACGTTGTACTGGATACTGATCCCTATAACGAGGTGGATGACCAGTTTGCTATCGCCTATTTATTGCAATACCAGGACCGATTGAAGTTAAAGGGGATTTACGCCGCACCGTTTTTTAACCATCATTCAGAAAGCCCTGCCGATGGAATGGAAAAGAGCTACGAGGAAATTTTTCATGTGCTTGCCATGCTGAATAGAGAGGAATTTGCACCGATGGTCTACAAGGGTGCGTCAGGTTTTTTGCGCAACGAGAAAACGCCGATTGAATCTCCAGCCACGGAGGCCTTGTACCGGCAGGCTATGCAGTATACGCCGGAGCATCCGCTCTATGTAATTGGGATTGCTGCCTGTACCAATATTGCCTCTGCGATCTTGCTTCATCCGGAAATTAAGGATCGTATTTTTGTTGTTTGGCTGGGCGGCATGAGCTTCGAATGGCACGACAACGCTTCCTTTAACGCGGGACAGGATGTTGCCGCCGCACGGGTATTGTTGGGGAGCGGCGTTCCGCTGGTTTTGCTTCCCGGACGAGGCGTACTGGACCACTTTACTACGACCGGACCGGAGATGGAGTATTGGCTGCGGGGAAAAAATGCATTTTGTGATTACATACTGGACAAGACTGCCAAGGAAGCCAGCATATGCAATGGCGAGCGATGCTGGAGCCGTCCTATTTCCGATGTTGCCGCCATTGGCTGGCTTTTGGGACAGAACTTTATGCTGGATCGCCTGGAGCATAGTCCAATTATGCAATATGACAACTTTTACAGCAACGATAAACGCCGTCTGTTTATCCGATATGTATACAGCATAAACCGGGATAAGCTGATGGGTGATTTGTTTGAAAAACTTGCATGTTATGAATAAATCCATAATGCGAATGGAGAAACGCAATGAAAAAAAGAGCATTTCATTTTATTGAACCTTATCTGTACCTTTTGCCAGCTTTCAGCATGCTGCTTTTGTTCACCTATTATCCCTTTGTTCAAAATGCCATTCTTAGTTTATTTACCGTGAATAAATTCCGGGAGATAAAAGAATTTGCTGGTTTAGCCAATTATGTGCGTGTGCTGACGGATGAAAAGTTTTTACGGGCTATGGGAAACACATTTATCTATGTCTTTACAACGGTACCTATCAGCATTGTTTTCGGATTTGCACTGGCGCTGCTTGCACGCAGGCATCATCGGATATCTATTGCTTATGAAGCATTGTTTGCTTTGTCCATGGCGGTATCGGCCTCTGTAATCGCCATGATTTTTCAACTCGCATATAACCCTTCCATGGGAATTATCAATAAGCTGTCCGGTATTTCGGTATCGTGGCTGACAGATCCTAAAACCGCATTATTATCCTTGATCATTGTCCAGATCTGGTCCAATATCGGATACAATTTTATCTTTCTCTTTTCTGCTTTGCGGGGACTTTCGGACGAAGTACTGGAAAGCGCACAGGTCGATGGTGCAGTGGGTATAAAGCTGCTGGGTAAGATCCTTATTCCCTTGGTTTCCCCCACGTTGCTGTTTCTGTTGGTAAAGGACATTGCCTATGCAATGACCACCGCAAGTCTTACATTGATTCTGACTACCAACAACGGTGCGACAGGGCAGCCCAATGGTGCAACGGAAACGATCATGTCCTATATTTATGGGAAAGCGATTATTGGAACAAATTACAATGCAGCATTTGCTGCGACGATGGTCGGTTTTATATTAGCTGCAATTATGATGGTTTTCAGTTTGATTTTAGACAAGAAGAAGGTGAACTATGATTGATAGAAGCGGAGATAGAAAAACAATCATAAAGCGGAAAAAGGTTGTAAAAAGTGTTTTATACCAATTGTTTTGTCTTGCATTGGGACTTTTGCTGATGACGCCGTTAATCTATGCGGTTTGTATTTCCTTCATGCGGCCGGATGAGGTTTTGACAAAAGAAATTCACTTTTTCCCAAAATCTTTCTATCTGGGAAACTATATCATCGCATTAGCACAGACAAATATCTTCCGGTTTATGTTCAATTCATTCATTGTAGCTTTCGTTTCCAGTGTTGTACGTATCGTAACCGCCAGTATGGCAGCATTTTCCTTTGCTTTCTTTGATTACAGAGGTAAAAAAGTCCTATTTTACCTTGTAGTTGGCAGTATGATTATTCCGGCCGATGTATTGGTGGTGCAAAATTACTTTACTACTGCAGAATTGAGGCTGATCAATACATATCTCGGTATGATGGTTGTGTTTTTCGTTTCCGCAATGAATATCTTTGTTATGCGCCAGCATTTCATGACTTATTCTAAAACGTTGAGGGAGGCGGCGCTGGTGGATGGATGTGGCAACTTTACATTCTATGCCAGAATTCTGCTTCCTTCCAGCACACCGGTTATAGCCACCGTATTCATCTCTTCCTTCGTGGGAACCTGGAATACCTACCTGTGGCCTCTCCTTGTGACGAATGTAAATAACATGCGCACCGCCCAGGTCGCTATAACCATGCTGAATATCAATGAAGGCAGTTCCTATGGATACGGGACGATTATGGCAGCGGCAGTCATGATTCTGATTCCATCCATTTTAGTTTTTCTTGTGTTTCAAAAGAGAATTGTCGGCGGAATGATGACCGGCGCCGTCAAGGGATAATACCTGTTCCGGGTTTTATCATACATCATAATATTAAAGGAGGATATACGATGAAAAGAGCCTTTGCGGTACTCATGGCGCTTGCACTTTGTTCTGGTCTGGTTGCTTGCGGCAGTACTCCCAAAAACTCATCAGACCCCAGCTCACCCAGGGCCGACTCTGCTTCCGAATCCAAGCCAAACTCCACAGAAGATCCGATTGAAATTGTGTTCTGGCACTCCTTCGGTGGAGCGACGGGAGAAGCGCTGCAGTCTATTATTGACAACTATAATAAGACGCGTGGTTCAGAGAAAGGAATAAAGGTATCACTGGTATATCAGGGATACGAGGGCACTGATAAGGTGATGCTGGCCTATCAGACAAAGGACACTGCCAACGCGCCAGACATCAACGTCGGCTTGACGTCCACCATTCCGTCCATGATGGAACTGGATTGGAATGTGGACTTAAGCGAGTACTTAAATGATCCTGCATCCGAGGTGTCTGCGGGCACCTTCCCTGAAGCGATGCAGCGCATGTGCAGCTACGAGGGGAAAATGGTCGCCGTACCGTTTGCAAACTCGATTCCGCTTTTATACTATAATGCGGATGCATTGAAAGAAGCCGGCTTTGACGGCCCACCCGAAACCCTGGATGAGTTGGCTGAATACACAAAAGCGCTGACTTTAAAAGATGACGCCGGTAATGTGACACGATATGGCCTGAACGTTCAGATCCGCCGTTACCAGATGGTACAGTTTGTGGTCAGTCAGAGCCCGGACAGTTTCTTTGGTGATAATGAAGGAGGCCGGACAGCACCTATGACAAAAATCGTGGCCGGTGAAGACGGTACCATGAAAAACTTCCTTGAAAAATGGCAAAAGATGATCGAGACCGGCGGTTATAAATATGTAGAAGATAACATGAACGAAGAATTTGCCCAGGGTTTGTCTGCTATGCTGATCATGTCTTCTTCCCGATTGGGTACAATCAAGGATCTGGTGGGAGATTCCTTTGACTTCCAGACTGCATATCTGCCCAAGGTGAATGCGGATGACAACGGCGGCGCAGCCATTGGAGGAAGCTGCCTGAACTTGTTCAAATTGGGAGATAAATCCCGTGTTGACGCCGCATGGGATGTGATACAGTATTGCTTGCTACCGGAGAACCAGATGACCTTCTCCCAGGCTTCCGGCTATATTCCTGTTAATACTGCAGCTTATGAACTGCCGGAAATGGTGAAATACTACGAGGAACATCCACAATATAAAATGGCGTTGGATGAAATGCTTGCTGCCAGTCCCAATGCACAGGAACCGCTGGATTTGGTATACAATGACGTACAGAAGGTGATCACAGACACCATGCTGGAGTTCTGCGAAGGCAAACGAACGGTTGATGCCACGGTAGAGAAGATTACAACCGACTGCAATGTACTCCTCGATGAATACCACGCAGCAAACGAATAAACCAACGAATAAAATCATTCCGATGAGACGGTATATTCCCCGATGCCGCCTCATCGGTATTTGCATAAGGAGGAAATCGTATGCATAACATCCGGCTTGTTGTAACAGATTTGGATGGGACACTCCTCGGACCAGATACTTCTATTTCAGAGGAAGCGGTGCAAACCATCGCAGAGCTTTCAAAAAAAGGGATTCGATTTACGTTTATCACTGGACGCCCCTATTATGCGGTTGAACGCTTTGCGCAGCAGCTTGTGATTACTGCGCCCATAGTGACCTGCAACGGCGCGGTGCTATGTGACGGAGAAAGAGTTTTATATCGCCGTTCGTTCCCTTTGTCAAACTTAGAAAAGCTGGTGCGTACTGCAGTTCTAAAGGGGTTTACGGTGCTGATGTTTCAGCAGGATACAGAATATAGCTTTTCAGAGACTAGGTGGACCCGCAGACGGAAGGCAGCAGGACGTGCCGTGCCTTTCCTGGAGATTGCAGCAGTTGATTGGCCGGTTGAGACTGCCGACAAGCTGAATATTATGACAGAAGCAGAAAGCACCGGATTTGACACGCTGTTGGGTCTGGTGGCTGAAGTGAAGGACCTCTACTCCGTCACAGTGTATGGTGATAAAGGGTGTGAGATAGTAGCAAAAGGTGTAAATAAAGCCGTTGCATTGCAGGATTTATGTAAGCAGCTGGGAATAAGTGAGAACGAAGTGCTGGCAATCGGTGACAACGAAAATGATAACAAAATGCTGGCTGTGGCCGGCGTTGGAGCGGCAGTTGGCAACGCAGTATCCTCCACCAAAAGTTATGCCGATTATCTCTGCACCCTTCCTTTTACAGAAGGTGCTGTTGAAGCGATTCGTGTGATTGCAATGCACGATGTAGATTACATAAGTAGAAAGGATGATTGAAATGGTTTTGGCGACTTCTACGAATATATATTGCGAACGAAATGGCATGCCGGATATTCCTATGGAATGCAGCATTCGAGTATGTGCCTCCGCCGGTTATAAAGCGCTTGATTTCGGTTTTGTAGAACTGGCAAAGCAGCCGGACCGTCTGTTGCGCGACGATTGGAAAAAGGAAATCATACACTACAAGGAATTGGCGGATAAGTTGCAGGTGGGTTTTGTGCAAGCTCATGCTACGTTGTATGATTTTTGCAATCCATCGGGTAATGATTTATGCCAGGACCAAATGATGCGTCGTAGCATAGAGGGTGCAGCCATACTTGGTGCGCCCTGGATCGTGGTGCATCCTTCCACCTGCATAAAGCAAGGAGAGGCGGCACGAGATACCCATGTGATGAATGTGCGGTTCTTTCAGGAATTGGCTGATTATGCGAAGCAGTTTGATGTGGGGATCGCTATCGAAAATATGTGGGGTAAGACAATTGAGGGTGTGAAGCGTTATGCCATTGAGGTACAGGAGCTTATCCGTCTTGTGGATGCGGTGGACCGGTCGAATGTTGGTGCGTGCTGGGATACGGAGCACGGAAGCATTGAACACCTAGATCAGGCCAGGGCCATCCGAATGCTGGGTGACCGCTTGAAATGCCTGCATATATCCGATGAATCGGGACCGGATGCCGTGCACATTCTCCCTTATATGGGCAGGATCTTTTGGCCGGAAATTTTGCAGGCGCTGGCGGATATAGGGTACAAAAATCCCTTTACCTTTGAGATACAGCATTATCTGCCTGGCGTTCCTGGGCCCCTGGTGCCTTCGGCTATGAGGCTGAGCGTGGAGACCGGCAGTTATATGATTGCGCATATGAATGAGCTGAAAAGGAATTCCCTATGAACTTTGTAACACCGTTTATGGCTTCGTTTGAACCAAGCCAGCTGCTGACAACCTTGTTTCGGCTGCTTCTTGCCGCCTGGTGCGGCGGAGTGATCGGCATGGAACGGAGAAAGCGCCACCGCCCGGCAGGATTACGGACCCACATGCTGGTTTGTATCGCATCTACACTTGTTATGCTGACTAATGAGCAGATCACGGCAGGCACCGCATCTGGCGACCCTACTCGGCTCGCTGCACAGGTGATCAGCGGTATCGGCTTTCTCGGTGCGGGAACCATTTTAATCGACCGGCGGAATCATGTGCGCGGCTTGACGACGGCAGCAGGACTGTGGGCAAGTGCGTGCCTTGGAATCGCAATCGGTGCAGGCTATTATTCGGGTGCATTGATCACTTGTCTTCTTATTATGCTCATCGTTACAAAATTCATTGATGTAGAGAAATGGTTTCTGAGAAAGTCAAGCTTTATGGAGATTCATGTGGTGTTTGATTCTGATGAATCGCTCAATTGTTTTTTAGAAGTAATAACGGGAAGTCAATATACGGTCTATACCTTTGAAAAAATCGATACACTGATGGAACCCAATAAAGATGGAAGAAAACCGGTGGAAGCAACTCTGATTATTCAGGTACCGAAAGAAAACCATTGGGAAATCATTCAACGGTTCAGCGAAAGCAGAGGAATTCGTTTTATTGAGGAAATATAGCAGAGTCTTGTTTTTATAACTTTAGATAGAGCAGAAGTGGCTGCCGTACCATTTGGTACGGCAGCCACTTCTTTTAATAAACGGATTTCCACTCGTCAATATTGGAGCTGTCAAATTTAAATGGAGGCCCAAGAATAATCTCCGTTCCGCCATCCGATGCCCCGATCACTTCGTAATCGCCCATTTCTCCGGCAGTGAATTTGTCGCCGGTTTTCCCTGTGATAGAGCCGTCTACCAGGGCGATGGAAGTATAGGCCCCTAAGGAACCTACGTCAATAGGATTCCATAAGTACATATAAGGACAGGAGTGAGCGTCATCATTGCCGATGTATTCCGCCATTTCAGAGGGCAGTCCCAGTCCTGTCAGCTTAACTTTGGATTTCTCATCCTGAAGGACTTTTGCGGCCGCATTGATTCCAACGGTGGTTGGCGCACAGATAACCTTTAAATCAGGGTATTTGGATAAAAGCGCCTGAGTCTGGTCCGTGGATTTCTGGGGTTCGTCATCTCCATATGCTACCTCTACCAGATTAAGCTTTGAATACTTACTTTCCTTCATGACCTCTTTCATAGCTTCGATCCAGGCATTCTGGTTGGTAGCCTGGGAAGTGGCGGAAAGAATGGCCCAATCCCCCTCGCCGCCTGAGATATCATAGACAGCATCCATTAAGGCCTGGCCAATTTCCGTGGTTCCAGCCTGGTTGACAAAGGTCTGACGGCTATCCTTATTCACCTTGGAATCCAGACAGGAAACCTTGATTCCTGCTGTCATGGCTTCTTCCAAGGCTGCCTGCAGAGCATTTTCATCATTTCCCGCGATACAGAGGGCATCCACACCCTGGGAGATCAGGGACTGGATAACGGAAACCTGGGCGTCTGCCGTAGCGGACTCCGGATGTTTGATGATGCAGGTTCCGCCCTCTGCCTCAATGACCTTCTGAAAGCCCTGTGCCATTTTTTCATTATACGGATTGCCTGCTGCCTTTGTAACGATAGCAAAGGTCTTTCCGGCGGCTCCCCCAGTTCCTGCCCCATCCTTGGACGCAGCTTCAGTTTTCTGTGGGGACGCCGTACTTTCCGTTGCACTGCTTTTACTGCTGCAGCCTGCAAGGATTCCTGAAATCGCAGCGGTACACAGGAATGCATAAACCAATTGTTTTCTCATGTTAGAATTACCTCCCTTTTCCATTTCTTAGTTTTTTATACTGAACACCTTCTGGTGCTGCGTATCATGCTTGCTTCCGTTTTCTGTTCTTTAATAGTTCCGGTATCATAACTGCCAGAATTAACAGGGTACCAAGAATCACCAGAATAACCTGGGGATTCATGTTTATCTGGCCTAAGCCGATCCGGAGACAGATAATGATAAATGCTGATATCATGGCTCCGGTTAATTTTCCCTTACCGCCAGCTGTGGAAATTCCGCCGAATACTGCCATGGCAATGGCATCCAGTTCAAAGCCTGTTCCCGTAGTGGTATTTGCACCGTAGAGGACAGAAACCAGAAACATGGCGCTGATGCCCGCCATCATGCCGGTAACAGAATAAACTACCAGACGTATTTTCTGTACATGGATGCCGGAATAAAATGATGTTGTCCGGTTGCTTCCAATGGCATAGAGCCTTCGCCCAAAGGAGGTCCTGCTTAAAATATAGATAAATATAATTGCCGCAAACAGGACTGCAAAAAAAATATAAGGTATGGGCCCGATTTTCCCAGCCAGTGCCCGAAAGCCTTCATTGTGCTTTAAAGACACGGAGCCTCCGCTTGCCAGTGCAATTTCCGCTATCCCACGGAATATGATCATCGTAGCCAGTGTGACAATCATGGATGGCAGCTCTGTAAACAGGGTGACTGCAATCCCGTTAAAAAGCCCGCAGGAGGTTCCAACAAGAATACCGATCAAAATGACAACCGGAAATGGAATGCCCGCATTTCCCGCCAGGCAGGCGGTGGTTGCCGATAAGCAGACTGTGGCTCCCACTGATAAGTCGATCTCCCCTAAAATGAGGATATAAGCCATGGGAAGCAGCAGAAACACTTCGGTCAAATATTTTGGCATTTCCCGCAGCACATTGGTAAGCTTATAGCTTGGAGAGATGATCATGCATAACAGGTTTACAGCAAAAAACAGAAATACCAGCATCCCTTCCCAGCTGAGAAGGCTTTTTTTCCAGCTTTGCTCTGCCTGCGCAGATATTGTTCTTCCCGATTTTCCCGCCATGAATTACATCTCCCTTCCTTTTAAGTTTTCTTTTTGCATCATGCGCTGCGCCACTACGTTGAATATGATAACAGCCAGTATAATACAGCCCTTAACCGTATTCTGTACGATGGAGTCGATCCCTACGAGAGGAAGGGCCTTGGCAATGACTGCCAGGATCAGAGAGCCTAACAAAGCGCCTGCCACTGTTCCGCGGCCTCCCGACATGCTCACGCCTCCGATGACACAGGCTGCGATCACATCCATTTCCTTTCCGTAAAGCATGTTAGGCTGAGCGGAGGAATAGACAGCAACTGCAAGGGCACCGCACAAACCGGCCAGCATTCCCATAAGGGTATAGACTAACAGCTTGATTCTCTTGGTATTGATGCCGGATACGGCAGCAGCTTCCGGGTTGCTGCCTACCGCATAAATCTTTCTTCCTGTCTTGGTCCATTTCATGACTGCAAAGAAGATTATATAGCACACCAGGACAATGACAATAACATTATTTAATATACCAAGCCCCAGTTCCTTTTCCAATGCAAAGTTCTTAAAGCCTCCCAGATTTTCCGCACTGGCCCACTGGCTTCTGGCAATCAAATAGGCAAGTCCTCTGTATATGTACATGAATCCCATGGTGGCGATAATAGGAAGTACCTTTCCTCTTGCTACCACAAAACCAATGATTGCCCCACATATAGCACCTACTAAAATGGCGATGAGAAACAGCAGGAGAGTATTATGAATGATGTTATATTTAAGAAGCATTCCTACGGTCATGCCGGAAAGAGCAAGGGTGGAGGTGATGGAAATGTCGATTCCTCCCACCAGCAGGACGCAAAGCATTCCCAGGGCCATAATCATGATAACCGCATTATTTTTCAGCATATCCAGAATGGATTTTGCGGTCAGAAATGATGGGCTGAATATCTGGATCACCATGCAGAGAATCACCAGTACAAGGAACAGGCTGGCCTCTCTGGAGCCTGTAATTTTCTTAAGCAATTTTTTCTCCATTACTGCGAACTCCTTTCCATGGCATGCTGGAGAATGACTTCCTGAGTCGCCTCCCCGCGATCTAACTCACCGGACAGTCTGCCATTGCACATGACCAGGATGCGGTCGCTCATGCCAAGAATTTCCGGCATTTCCGAGGATATGAGAAGGATTCCGTATCCTTTCTTCGCTAAATCCCCCATAATCTGATAAATCTCAGCCTTTGCTCCAACATCCACGCCCTTGGTTGGTTCATCCATAATGACGACTTTCATTTCCTGGCTTAAAGCCTTTGCCACCACCACTTTCTGCTGGTTCCCGCCGGATAAGGAGTTTGCAGGATCAAAGATGGAAACTGCCTTTGTATCTACTTCTTCCAAAAGCTGTTTTGCAGTCTCACATTCCTTTTTTTCATTTATGATGCCGTATTTTGCGTATTTTTCTATGATAGGCAGGGTCACATTGCGCCCTAAGCCCCAGGTGAGGATAAGACCTGCTCTCTGGCGGTCCTCCGGAAGAAGGACAAGTCCTTCTCTCATGGCATCAGCCGGGTGTTTTATGGAGACGTGCTTTCCCTCAATATAAACATTTCCGGAATCCGGCTTTGTAATGCCGCAGATGCTTTCTGCCACCTCTGTTCTTCCTGCCCCTACAAGACCTGTAAGTCCCAGAATCTCCCCCTGGTGCAGTGTAAAGCTTATGTCTTTGAAATATCCGGTCCTTGACATGTTTTCCACTTTAAGGACCTCCGGGCCGGTCTTCACTTCCGGTTTTGGGTATAGATCCTTAATTTCACGTCCTACCATGGCTTTGATGAGCTCTCCATTGGTGAGCCCCCCTGATTCATAGGTCCCGATGTACCTGGAATCCCGGAAAACGGTTACCCGGTCCGCCAGCCGGTACATATCCTCAAACCGGTGGGAGATAAAGATAATAGAAACACCGGAGGCCTTTAACTGATCCACGATCCGGTATAAGTCTTCAGATTCATTTTTGGTAAGAGCTGCTGTGGGTTCATCAAGAATGATGATTCTGGCCTGGGTAGATAGTGCCTTTGCAATTTCCACCATCTGCTGTTGGGCAACGCTCAAGGTTCCCATTTCATCGGCGGCCTTAAAGTCTGCATTCAGCTGCATTAAAAGCTTATCCGCCTCCTGATTCATCCGCTTCCACTGGATCATACGGTTTTTCACGATCTCATGGCCCATAAATATATTCTCCGTCACCGTAAGGTCCGGGTAGGAGGTAGGATGCTGGTAAACCGCAGCGATTCCTGCTGCCTGGGCATCCTTTGGCCCTTTAAATTCTGCCCGATTCCCATCCAGAAAGATTTCTCCTTCGTCGGCCCTGTGAACTCCTGTTATCACTTTGATAAATGTGGATTTTCCCGCTCCGTTTTCCCCCATCAGTGCATGAACCTCGCCTTTTTTCAGACTGAAATGGACCTGATCCAAGGCTTTCACGCCGGGAAATATTTTTGTAACGCCCTTTAATTCCAGAACATATTCGGACACGGCTTCTTCCTCCCTTCTTAATCTGGGATCATCCTATCATCGGTGAGACGCGGAAGAAACAGCATAATCTTTTGATAACGGGTAATATATTTTCGACTTTTTCGTTGATAATGGCAATAATAGGCCTTTTGTATTGTTTTTCTTGGTTATTTTGCTAGAATAATAATGGATAAAATGCAAGAAGGAGACCGTTATGAAATTGCTGATTGTTGATGATGAGGAGCTCACACGTACCGGACTGATTGATTCCATTGACTGGGAGTCTCTGGGCATCTTTCAGCTATTCCAGGCAGAGGACGGCATAAGCGGGCTTCGCATAGCAAAGGCTATGAAGCCTGAAATCGTTTTATGCGATGTAAGGATGCCCAGAATGGATGGAATTGAGATGGTGGAACGGCTGGAGAAGCTGCTTCCTCATTCGGCCTTTATCTTTATGAGCGGTTATTCGGATAAAGAATATTTAAAAGCGGCCATTCGCTTAAAGGCCATCAACTATGTGGAAAAGCCCCTGGACCCTACAGAGGTGAAAAACTCAATCAAAGAAGGCTACAACTGCGTCCGTCAGAATATGAGGACTGTAAAAAATGAGCTGTTTTATTCAAGGGGAACCGCCTCTTCCTTTGCCGCAGCCCTAACCCAGCCTTACAGGGACAATAAGGAAAACGTCACAGCCCTTGCAAAAGAGCTGGGCCTCAAGCTCACTTCCCATGCAAGCTTCACCTCTTTTGTTGTCAAACTGGAGCAGAGCCAGACAGACCAGAACCTTATGGATCAGGTACTGACGGATCTGGAGGTATTTCTTTCCCATTCCCATATGCAGGTTTACTATGTATCAAAATATATTCAGTACCATGTGTTTCATATCCTATCCCCTGTTTTACCTCCTCATGGTGCTGTAAACCGGATCGGTGTTTTCTTAAAGAATTGCTTTGATCCGGCCTGTACCTTCTATATCAGCAGAGGAGAAACTTGTTCGGGCATTGCAAGGGCTTACGATTCCTATGCATCTGCGGTTTCTCTCATGCAGAGCAGCTTTTTCTTTGATCCGGGAACATTCTTTACTCCTGAAGAGAATGATACGGTACATACGGAAAAAGAAGACAGGAATAAGTCCGCCGAGGAGGCTTATATCACCCTTTTATCGGAGGCCGTTTTAAATAATGACCGGAAAATCGGAAGAGAACTGCTTCGGCGCCTTTATGAGGATTTTTACCAGAGGAGAGAGGTATCTCCCCATGAGGCAAAAGATCTTTATTATAAGCTCTTTATGGTTTTGGAGGATTGCCGCCAGACTCTTAGATTAGCACCTGTCATGGAGCCGGAAAATGCCATGAAGCTTCTTGAAAGTTGCTTTAGCTTTAGGGAGCTGCATCAAAAGCTGACGCAAAAAACCGAACTGCTATTTGAAGCAGCCCGGTCCCATCTGTCGGAAGAACCCACTATTTTCTTAATTAAAGAGTACATCCACAATCATTATCACGACGAAGCCCTTTCGGTACGGGATATTGGCGGCCAGGTCTACTTATCCGCTTCTTATGTGTGCACATATTTTAAAAATGAAACAGGGCAAACCATTAACCAATATCTTACGGATTACCGGATGAAAAAAGCCAAAGAGCTCCTGGCTGATTCCCGTTATCAGATTGCCGATATTTCAAACAAGGTAGGATACAGCAACGGAAATTATTTCAGTAAGAGCTTTAAAAAGATGACCGGCTTGTCGCCGTCTGATTACCGGGAGAAAATGTTGAAATGAAAAGTCTGATACAAAGAGGAAAGTTCTTCTATAACAACATGATGCTGCAGACAAAGTTTACGATCACCCATCTGGTCATCACTACGATACCTATGCTGGTCATGTTCTTCTTTTTCCATGGAAAGCTTTATGACATGGTTTTGGCGGATACCATACGGACGGAACAAAACGCCTCTGCCATGACCATGCCGCAGATTGATCAGCTGATTGATACGTGTATGGAGGCGCAGAAAAGCCTGGAAGCCCATCCTTATTATAAAAAATTGTTCCGTCTGATTGGATACCAGCCATCTAACTGGAGTCATGATTCCTCTGAGGCAGCAGATTTTTACGGGGCAGCAGAAGACATCATTGACGGCGAATACATAACGAATATTCTTATTTATCTGGATATTCCTGAATTTCAGGAAATCTTTCACAATGAAGCTTCCAGCCAGATCTTCCGTCCCATGAGCGAGGCCAGAGGGTCTTACTGGCATGGAATTTTCCAGGGGGACCGGTCCTTAAATTCTCTCTTTTGTCCGGAATTCTATTTAAGCCCCATCGAGGTGAGGAAATCTGGGGATATGGCCTATATTACCAAAAGTACCATTTTGTATGACAGTGAGTATCGCACCTGCTATACGGCTATTTATTACTCCAAGGCACCATTTACAAAACTTTTAAAGAACAATCTAACAGAGGATACCAGCGTAGCCTATATCATCAACGATCGGGACAGTACCGTTGCAACATCTGACGACGGACTGGCGGGAATCTACCATTTCAGCTATGATAAGGTCCGGGATTTTTTTATGTCATCCAATAACTTTGTCCTCAAAAATATTCTGGATCATGATGTTTATGCCGGTTTTTATTATATCAGGAAAGCGGACTGGTTTATGGTGGCTGTAATTCCCACCAGAGCCATTATTAAAAAAAGCTTCCTCCTTATGATCGGCTTTTTCTTTATATATTTGCTTTGCATATTGATTTCCTTTTTAATTGCAAACCGGCTGTCTCATTCCATTACCAACCGGATTTCTTCTGTCATTGGGCAAATGGCAAAGGTGCGTACAGAACCGCCCACCCCTCTGCCCGCATCTCTTTACCATGATGAGATCGGGGGCCTGATCGACACCTACAATTATATGACAAGGATGATGAACAGGCTCATCGGGGAGCAGGCAAAAGCGGCAGAGGACTTACGAGCCGCTGAATTTAATTCTCTTCAAGCCCAAATCAATCCCCATTTTCTATACAATACCATGGACATGATCAACTGGCTGGCGCAGCAGGGGCGGACGGAAGAGGTTTCGGAGGCTGTCGTGGATCTTTCCCGTTTTTACAAGCTGACTTTAAGCCATAAGGGAATCTTAAGCACTATTGCAGATGAGCTGGAACATGTGAAAACCTATGTCAGGCTTCAAAATATGCGATACCATCAGATCATTGACTTTGTGGATGATATCCCGGATCATATGATGGATTTGCCAATACCAAAGCTGACCTTTCAGCCAGTGGTGGAAAATTCCATCCTTCATGGGCTTTTGGAAAAGGTTCCAAAAGGAGGAACCATTGTAATTACCGGCTGGATGGAGGATAACACAGCCGTCATACTGATTTCCGATGACGGGGTTGGAATGGACACCGGAAAGCTTTCCGGTATTCTCTCAGGCAAGGGGACCAGTAAAATTGGGACAAACATTGCCGTATTCAATACCCACCGACGGCTGGAGATTCTTTACGGTCCCGGGTACGGCCTGACCTATAACAGTCTGCCGGGAAAGGGGACAGAGGTAGAGATCAGGATTTCCTCTTTTTATGACCGCAATTGATGCTTTCATTCAACCCATAATGCTCATAAAACAATTAATAACAACAGAACGCGATTTAAGAACAATATAAAACCAGGATAATCCATTTTTAAATATTCTTGTATTAGAAAAATTCAAATATTAAGGCAGGAAAGTATCGGACAAGAAAGCCCGATACTTGCTGCCATATATTTAATACGTATTGAAATTATACGTATTCTATGCTATTATATTAATGCAAGTGAGGTACACAAAAAATGCCAATAAAACCACGAGAAATGGAAAAAAATATCCTTGCAGATGGTTGGGTTTTTAAATCACAAATAGGCTCACACAAACACTACAGTCACCCGTCAAAGCCCGGAAAGGTCACGATTCCATTTCACGGCAAAGATCTTCCCAAGGGCACAGAACGTTCAATTTTGAAGCAGGCAGGTCTAATATAACTCCTGTTGCTTCGGAAATATTTTATTCCAGGAGGTATTTTATATGTTATCCGCCTATCCAGCTTGTTTTTTTAAAGAAGAAAATGGTTACTCTGTCATATTTCCAGGACTAAACCACCTGGCTACTTGCGGTGAAACTCTCGACGAAGCTCTAGCTATGGCCATTGACTGTCTAGCCGGTTACCTGTATTTGCTTCGCAAGGACGGAGAAATCGCTCCCGATCCTTTGCCCATGAACGAAGTTAACTTATCCGATATTGCAAAAGAATTAGAAATCGAGTCAACTGAATCTTTTATTAACATGGTTACTGTAGATGTTGCAGAATATGCAAGAACCCATTTTGAAAGATCCGTCAAAAAGACCCTTACTATCCCGGCATGGCTTAATGCTGCGGCAATAGAAAGACATATTAATTTCTCTCAGGTATTACAGGAAGCTTTAATGCAAAAGATGCAGATTAAATGACGAACCTCAATGTAAAATATCTTTCCCATTAGAAAGGGAAAGATGCAAATGTTTGAAAATAGTATAGAGAAATTCAAGTTACAAAAAGGCAGGGCGCAGTCCCTGCCTTTTTTGTAACTTGAATTAGCCAGAAGCTCGGATTGCAATTGACCTTTCATTCAACTTCAGTTCATACAGAAAATAAATTGGGAACATAATTATATACATTGATTACAATTAACAACAGCAACTTAGTTAAAGCTATTATATTAAATAGGATAATAGTGACCTAAGGTGTGGAGAACCATATTTAAAGCGTCACTGCCGTTAGTTCCCGCATACCTGAAGGAGGAATTCATAAAAATAATGCATACGTTTGATACACTTATATCTAGGCTGGCAAACCAGCAGATGATCCGAATACTCCGTAGAGGACTGCTATACTTAATGCCGTTTGTTTTAATCGGTTCCTTTGTGCTGGCATTGCTGAATCTGCCCATTCCGGCATACCAATCATTTATGTCATATATTTTTGGAGAAGGCTGGTGGGAAATTGGCCTGCTCATATATGGTGGGACACTTCAAATCATGGCGATAATCACGATGATTACCGTCAGCCATGCGATTGCAAGCGAGAAAGAGTTCGTAAAGTCCGGAGAGGTCAGTACAGCTGTCTTACAGGCAGTAGCACTGATCGTTTTCATCATATGGATAAAAAATTCAGATGGCACGGTAATAAGCACAGAATATGCCGGTTCATCCGGGATGTTCGGAGCCATAATCATATCATTTCTTGCATGTAATTTATACTGTTTTTTCTATAAATTACGAGATCGTATCCGGTCTAAGAATCTTATCAGTTATTATAGCAGTTCCCTGACCCGGGAAGCCTTCCGGACGGTAACTCCGGCTCTGCTCACGGTTCTCACCTTTTGCATGGCAAAGGTGATACTTGATTTTATCGGATTAAACAGCAGTCAAATTTTACATACAATCAACGAAATATGGGTGCCGGGACAAAGTTTTTTCTCCGCAGTCATTGTTATTCTCATTACACAAATCTTATGGCTGTTTGGCGTACACGGTGGAAATGTCATTATGGATGCCATGCCTACTGTGGTTTCGTCAGTACCCTCAACCATGGGTGAAGTGATTTTTAACAAAGAATTTTTTGACACCTATGTCTATTTAGGAGGTGCAGGAGCAACCTCTGGGCTACTGATTGCCCTGTTGCTGGTAGGAAAAAACAGCAGCGAAACTCGTTTGGCAAAGATTTCGATACTGCCAGGTATATTTAATATAAATGAAATCATGATATTTGGTTTACCCATTATATTTAATCCGTATTTTTTTGCTCCATTTGTGTTAGCGCCTGTTTTTTTATGCCTTACCGCCTGGATATCCGTAAGCGTGGGCCTGGTTCCTCCGGTTACGCAGGTGGTAACATGGACTACTCCAATATTCCTGTCCGGTTATCTCAGTACGGGATCTTTTGCCGGAGCCGTGATGCAAGCGGTTAATCTGGCGTTGGCTGTGGTGATTTATATTCCTTTCGTCAGGCTGCAGGAAAAGCATCAGCAGTGTGCGCGCATGGAAGTGTTTAAGGGACTGGCTAATGAAATTCAATATATTCAGGAACGGCAGAATAAAACCATCCTTAACCGTCACGATGAAACGGGTTCTCTTGCCCGCGCTTTGGCGGCAGAGATCCGGGAAGGCTTAAAGAGCCAGGAGCAAACGCTTCATATGGAATATCAGCCGAAAGTAAATTATAAAGGTCAGGTCGTGGGTGCAGAAGCTCTTCTGCGATGGAATCATCCCATATATGGTTATGTATCCCCTATCGTTATATTGAGTATCTGTGATGAGGCAAATTTGACGAATGAGCTGGGCCAATGGATTATGAACCGGTCATTTGGAGATATGAAACGCTGGCATGAACAAGGTTTTAAAGTCCCCCTTTCCGTAAACTTAAGTCCGCGGCAGCTGAAAGAGGATGGCTCCCTTGTTCGATCTGTGCAGGAGTGCATCAATCGGTTGGGCATCGAGCCTCAGTATATGGAACTGGAGCTTACCGAAAATGCTACAATTGATGCGACTGACGCCATATGCAATAAATTAGGGCAGATTACAGCGATGGGGCTTAATCTTTCCATTGATGACTTTGGAATGGGTCACAGCTCGCTTCTTTACATATGCGATTTCTACGCTAATATCATAAAAATAGATGCCTCCCTGGTAGGATTGATAACCAGCGATGAACAGCGCCGGCAGATTGTAAAATCAATCCTTTCTCTTTGCGGCCAGTTGAATGTCAAGGCTGTGGCGGAAGGTGTGGAAACCAGGGAACAGGTCGAATTACTGCATGAACTTGGCTGTGAGTGCTATCAGGGCTTTTATTTCAGCAGGTCCTTAAATCATGATAGTTTTATGGAATATGTCAGTCAGCATGGTACGGCGGAGGAGGAGAAACAAAAATTTAAAGCAAGGGAGTGATGGGAAGGTGAGCCATTGGGAACGATACAGACAATATTAATACTGCTTATTTTAATAGTTTTATCCAGCGTGCTTCAAAAATATATGCCCAGTATTTCTTTACCCCTGTTTCAAATTCTATTAGGAGTTTTAGCCGGTATACTGCCTTTTGGCATTACCATTCATTTGGATACTGAAGTTTTCATGCTTCTCTTTATCGCTCCCATTTTATTCGTGGATGGCAAACAAATCTCAAACCGGGAGTTATGGAATTTTAGAAATCCCATTCTGCTGATGGCATTGGGGCTTGTTTTTTCAACCGTTCTTATTTGCGGTCCCATTATAACCAGGCTCATACCCGGACTGCCTCTTGCCACGGCTTTTGCTCTTGCGGCGGTACTGTCACCAACGGATGCAGTAGCTGTCAAGGCGATTTCAAATAAAATCAAGCTGCCACACAATATTATTACAATTGTAGAAGGCGAATCCTTATTAAATGACGCTTCCGGCCTCGTTGCTTTTAATTTTGCCATTGCGGCACAGCTTACAGGTTATTTTTCTATAAAAGACGCGGCATTGAGCTTTCTTTATATCGCAATCGGCGGCGCTCTGTTTGGTGCCGTAGCAACCTATATCATTAATCTATTTACAAGCAAGCTCAAGGCCATGGGAATTGAGGATGCGACCGTTTATACGCTGATCCAGATCATCACACCTTTTGCCGTGTTTTTGATTGCAGAAGAGCTTGGTCTTTCCGGGATATTGGCCGTTGTAGTTTGCGGTATCATAATTTCCATTAGCAGGCCCAAAAGGTTTACCACTCAGGAAGCAAATATAAACTATATCTCCGAGGGTGCCTGGTCAACGCTTCTTTTTGTCTTAAATGGATTGGTATTTTTACTGCTTGGAATGGAGTTGTCAAACGCATTTAGTAAGGAAGTTATGAATACACAGATCAGCACAATTGCGGATATCAGCTACGTAATGGATATATCCGCCCTATTGATACTGATTCGTTATATCTGGGCGTACTTTTTTATCGGAAAGGATCAAGGTAGTCGTATGCGAAATTCCCTGTTGATTTCCCTGTCCGGTGTAAGAGGTGCTTTGACGCTTGCCGCCTGTCTGTCAATTCCGTTAACCTTGCATAACGGTTCGCCTTTTCCACAGAGAGATTTGCTGCTGTTTATCAGCGGCGGAGTCATTATTGTCACGCTGTTAATTGCAAATATTGTCCTGCCCTTAATTTGTCCAAAAACGGAAACCGACAGCAGGCAATTAGAGCTGGCTGCTACAAGAAAGGTTATTCAGGCCGCAATTGATTCGATAAAAAGTGAGATGAATGACGATAACAGTCAGGCCGCTTTTTCTATCATTACCCACTATGAGCGGTTGCTCTCTGAAAATTCAAACAACAGGACTTTAAAGTTTGCATCGGATGAATGGAGAAAAGAAATCGAGATTTTCATGACTGGGCTTGTTGCCGAGAAAGAGGAAATCAAACGGTTACTCGAAAACAATACATATAATAAGGAAGCTTTGCTTCGGATCGAGCACACTCTTATCGTTGTCCAGAGACGATTGGAGAGAAGAGGACCGGTAAAGGGCATTTTACCGGTCTTTCGCCATATGCTGGAGCCGGGTTCTTTCCTGAAAAGACATAAGTATTTAAACCAGGATGAGATGGTTCGTGTGAAAAGGCACACGACGAAGGTTGCAATCGAAGCGATATGGGATACCGTTACTCCGGAGAATGAAAACGCTGCTAAAAGAGCAATTGATCATTATTTATCCATCCTGGAGGTGTTTAATAAGAGGTTCTTAGGTGAAGAAGGAAAGGCTTATGCCGATAAAAAAAGACAGCTGCAATTTAGCGCAATACAAACTCAAAAGGTTAAGGTGCAGGAATTGCTGGAGCTTGGTGAAATTTCTTACACGACAGCAGGACAGTTGAGAAAAAATATTGGATTGGAAGAGGCTGCGCTTTTTGAGGAGGATGTAAGTTAAGTAGTAAAGTGTATGGAATAGAAGTCCCAATCACTGTGTTAGAAATCAATGATAAAAGCCTGCAGGTATTATCTCGTAATTGTGATAATACCTGCAGGCTTTTGCGTGGATCTTGATAAAAAGTTCTTATAATAACTCACCATACCTTCTAATAAAAATCTTCTTGAACACTGTAGCGAGCACCATATACAGGAAAATAGTCAATGCCAGCCATGCGAAATATACAGGCGGCAGAGCGGCCAGGCCGATGGTTGCTCCAAGTTTGGTAAAGGGAATGATGGTCAGGGCCGCAATACCGGTGAAGGTGAGCAGTGTCACCGACAGGGAAGCATGGCTCTGAATAAAAGGAATCTTAGGTGTTCTAATCATATGAATGACAAGCGTCTGGCTCCACATGGATTCCACAAACCAGCCGGCCTGGAACAGTGCGATAAAGTATGCCTGCGTTGCCGGGTCCGTAAGCTGATGGAACATAAGTCCGCCGGTCATGGCCGGGCAGATGATGAAATACATCAGCATGTAGGTGGTGATATCAAACACCGAGCTGGTCGGTCCGATCCATATCATGAATTTTCCGATAGAGGAAGCGTCCCATTTCCTTGGTACAGCAAGGTACTCTTTGTCTACATTATCCCACGGAATTGCCGTACAGCTTAAATCGTAAATCAGATTCAACAGAATCAGATGGATGGGCAGCATAGGAAGGAAGGGAAGGAAAGCGCTGGCAGCCAATACTGAGAACATATTTCCGAAGTTGGAGCTTGCCGTCATCTTGATATATTTGATCATGTTGGCGTAGGTCTTGCGGCCCTCGATGATGCCCTTTTCCAATACCATTAAGTCCTTTTCCAGAAGAATGACGTCAGCGGATTCTTTGGCAATGTCTACTGCTGTGTCCACGGAAATGCCCACATCGGAAGCCTTCATTGCTGCTGCGTCGTTGATGCCGTCGCCCATATAGCCCACGCTGTGCCCATTATCCCGCAGGACTGTAATGACACGGGCTTTCTGCTGTGGAGATAACTTTGCAAAAACACTGACTTTTTCAGCGGCGCTGCCAAGCTCTTCATCGGTCATGTTGTCCAGATCAGAGCCCAACAGGATGCGGTCAACGGAGAGGCCAACCTGCCGGCAAACGCAGCGAGTTACCTTGTCATTGTCGCCGGTAAGAATCTTCACATCCACACCATGCTCTTTTAAAGCAGCCAGTGCATCGGCAGTGGATTCCTTTGGCGGATCAAGAAAAGCAAGATATCCCATCAGTACCATATCGGATTCGTCGGCCACGGAAAACGTGCCAACGGGAGAGGGATTTGTTTTCTGCGCAACGGCAATAACCCGCATTCCATCCTCGTTTAAATCATTTACCTTTTCTAAGATATATTTTTTGATGTCATCGGTCAAAGGCAGCACCTTTCCCTCATACTCGGCATAGCTGCAAACCGACAACATTTCCTCTACTGCACCTTTGGTGATCATCTGTGTCTTGCCGTTTTTCACCACTACGCTCATGCGGCGGCGCTCAAAGTCAAAGGGAATTTCATCGACCTTGGTAAACTGATCGGTAAGGCCGCGAAGCTCCGCTACCGTTTTCTGTTCCTCCAGGGTGCGCTCAATGACAGCGACATCCATGAGATTTTTCAGTCCTGTCTGATAGTAGCTGTTTAAAAATGCATGGCGCAATACGCGTGTATCTTCATCTCCATGGATATTTAAGTGGTATTGCAGAGCCACTTTATCCTGGGTCAGGGTTCCGGTCTTGTCAGTACATAGAATGTCGATGGAGCCTAGATTCTGGATGGAGTTTAAGTTCTTGATGATTGTCTTTTCCTTAGACATAGCCACAGCGCCTTTCGCAAGGCAAGTGGTGACGATCATCGGCAGCATTTCCGGTGTTAAGCCTACCGCCACTGAAAGGGCAAACAGAGTTGCCTGCATCCAGTCACCCTTTGTGAAACCGTTAACAAACAGTACGATTGGAACCATGACCAGCATGAAGCGGATGAGCAGCCATGATACCGAGTTGACCCCTTTTTCAAAGTTGGTCTGCACAGGCTTATCACTGACGTTCTTTGCCATATCTCCGAATATCGTGTCGTCACCGGTTGCCACAACAACACCTGCCGCACTGCCGCTGATGACGTTTGATCCCATAAAGGCCAGGTTAGGATACTCTGCTAATGTATCGTATTCCATACTCACTGCCCCTGGAATTTTCTCAACTGCCACACTTTCGCCAGTCAGTGCCGATTGACTGACAAACAAATCCTTGGCCTGGATAATCCGCATGTCTGCGGGAATCATGTCGCCCGCAGCCAGATGGACAATATCGCCCACAACGACTTCTTCCAGCGGTATTTCTGCATTCCCTGTCTCGATTCGCTGAACGTTTGTGGTCGTCTTGATCATTTTTAAAAGCTTATCAGCAGCGTTGCCGCTTCTAGTTTCCTGCACGAAGCGCAGAACCCCGGAAATCAGCACCATTGTCATGATAATCACAACAGTCAGCGGATCTGCTTCTCCTGGTTCTGCAAGAATGATGTCGGTAAATGCCGACACAGCCGTCAGTCCGAAGAGGATAGCGGTAAAAGGATTGATGAACGCCTCGGCGATACGCTTGGGAAGCGATACTTTTTTTCCATGGGTAACTTTATTGTCGCCGTACAGCTCACGGGAAGCATCTACAAGATCCTCACTGAGTCCTTCCGGCGTCGTGTTTAAATTGCTGAACAGTGTATCCGTTTTAGCTGCGGCAGCTGATTTCAGCCTGGCTGCAATTTTGTCACGGCTTACCATGTCCTGGGTTACTTTTAATGTCTCTAAATTGTTTTTTACTTTTTGCATTGGTCTGCACCTCCATAATTTTTATAAGATATGAGGAAGTACAGCCCAAACACTGATGAGCCTCGTCTATAGTCAGGCCGCCGAAATGGAAAAGGGTTTCCATTTCGGCTCAGGCCTTCGGTTCCGCCCGTCAGGATCAGGGCCGCATTGACTTCCGGTTTCCATTTCGTTCACCTCTCTTGTTTTAAATAGTATTTATATAAACCCCAATGGGGAGTGTTGTTTTGTTAAAAATGGGCATAAAAAATCCATCGTCTGTCTTTTCCAAACAAAACGATGGACAACACGCAAAGTGGCAATAGGAATTAAGGCTTATAAAAGCCTTTGCCTAAAGCACCGGTTTTGGGCATGGTTGCACAATAAAAGAACACCTATGCCACAAGCGGTATTATCCTGTCCATCGTTTCTACTTATACTGTGTCCGTCGTCCATGTCCTCACCTCCAAACATAAAAAATCCCCTGTCATCATTTATAAAACGACGACAGGGGATATCATCCCTATAAAAACGCCTGACTGTATTATGTAAAGCGTCTTCCGCCATCGTTCAAGCTTTAACTTCGCAGGGCAATGAAATTACATTATTCCATGCCTTGTTTTTCGACATGGACTGTTCACCTTCTCATAGTGTTTCCACTACTTTGCGGCAGCAACCCGTATCCCTGCGGTAGCCTCACCTACCGAAACGGTCTATTTATTTAATTAACCTGTTATAGTATATGTCCCCGGTTTTGATTTGTCAACCTTTTCTTTGAATTACTTTGAAATCAAATTGAGTACAAGAAAAATCAGTTTGAGAACAATTTAATTCCAGAAAAAAACATTTTTTAATATTCTTATTTAGAAAAGTTCGTAATAGGGAAATTTCGATTTTGGAGGGGATTCGGAATTGTGAATCAAAGACAATAGCGAAAATATTAATACAATACATCAGATAAATATGCAGTTAAGGGACACGATCCAAGAACGAGGGAGGATAAATATCAATGAAAAAAATTGATATGGGTTACTTTTTAAAAATTTTGGGGCTTAGGTTGATGCTACTAGCAGCTATCCTCATAGCTCCGGTCTGTATATTGTTATGGGAGCTGCCGCAGATGGATTCCCTAATAGCGACTTTTTTAACGTTTGAATTTCTTTATATTTTCTTTTGGCTTCCCAATAAAATCCTGGATTCTAACCTGACTAAACATTCGAGTCTCCATGAGCAGGCCTTAAAGGAGCAGGGATTTGTCATTGATTATTGTTTCAGTGCGGACAATGGTGTCTTTTTTCTGGATGCTGTTAACGGCAAATTTGCTGTAGTTTTTAAGTACAACCCCAAGGAGCTTCAATTCATTGACGGGGCCACCTTAGATGACATCTGTACGCATAACGGAGAGCAGATCAATAATGGAACCAGACTTGTCAGCTGCCGGTTCACAATCAACGGTCAGAAACAGAAAATTGATACCCTTCGCGTGACCGGAGGACGCCAAATACATATGAAAGACCTCACGGTTTTGGAAGCTATTTCAAAAGCCGATATGCTGTGCGAACGGTTAACTGAAATAAAAAGTAAAGCCACATTGCAGAAAGGGTAGACTGTCCATTTTGTTGCTATATTTCGGTACCATTTTATGATATACTTTTATAAATCGTAATTTAAAGTATGATCATTTATATAATGTGGGGGTAGAGGACAGAATGGAAATTTTAGTTTTGGGCGGGACAAAATACTTTGGCGTACATATGGTTGAGGAACTTATCAGAAAAGGACATAATGTTACGATTGCGACAAGAGGAATGGCAAAAGATAGTTACGGAAACAGAGTCCGCAAATTAATAGTTGAGCGCACTTCTGCCAATAGCATGGCGGAAGTATTTCGCAACAAGACTTATGATGTAGTATGCGACAATATTGCTTATTGCTCCAATGATGTAAAATTTGCGCTGGACTCTATAAAATGCAATCGCTATGTAATGACCTCCACCGTGTCAGTATATGATGATCTCCATATCAACACATTGGAAAGCGACTTCAATCCTCTTGAGAAGCCGCTAAAATGGTGCGACAGAGCGGATTATACGTATGATGAAGTGAAACGGCTTGCAGAGTGTGCTTTATTTCAAGCATATCCGTCACAAAACAGTGTGGCTATCAGGTTTCCTTTTGTCATTGGCACTGATGATTATACAAAGCGATTGTATTTCTATATCGAACATGTTGTTAAGGGGATTCCCATGTTTATTGACAATGTTGACGCACAGTTGGGATTTGTCAGTTCAAATGAAGCGGGCCAGTTTCTGGCTTTCCTTGCGGAGCAAGAATGCACAGGCGTAGTAAACGGCAGCAGTATGGGAACAATATCTCTCCGAGAGATCATCACATATGTTGAAGGAAAGACCGGCAGACGAGCAGTCTTATCAAAAGTGGGGGATAACGGTCCTTACAATGGTGCGCCCGATTACAGTTTACATACCGGACTCGCATCAGAATGGGGATTTGATTTCTCTCCATTAAAATCGTGGATTTATGAATTAATTGACAAATATATTCAAGAAGCAATGGTTAAAATATGAGCACCATGGGAGCGTAATATCAGAGAGAAGCAAAGATGGATGAAATGAATTTGGAGGTTTTATGAATAAACGTAAGCGAATTGAAACAGTCTTTTTATATGGCGTTTTCATTTGTTATATACTTTTGCTAATTAAAATACTGTTCCTATCAAGAGTTTCTCTTTTGGAACTATTTAATAATCAAAGGACTGTAGTCAGGTCGATCAATCTCATCCCATTTCATAGCATAATGGAATATGTATCTGGCGGATCTGAGAATCTAAAAAGATTTGCTTTTGGTAATGTGGTTGGTAATATAGCTATTTTTGTTCCGTTTGGTGTCTATTTACCATTATTCAAAAATAATAAAAAAGTAACAACCAATTTACTGTTTATAATTATAGTGAGTATATTTGTTGAGATCATTCAGGGACTTTTCGGCATCGGGGCTTCAGACATTGACGATGTAATTCTTAATAGTTTTGGTGGCCTGCTTGGCATATTAGGATATAAGCTTTTTTTATTCATATTACGAGATGAGAAAAAGGCACATACTATAATCACAATACTATCAACGATCATAGGATTACCTATTGTATTATACTTTTTATTTTTTATTAAAATGAGATTTTGAAAATAAATAATACGAGGCGGTAAAATTACAATTTCATAACAGGTTGGAATGACGAGGTATGAATCTAAAAGCTTGCAAATACTAATCTTTTTAGTATTTGCAAGCTTTACTAAATTGAAATATAGGGATTGCAGATAGTGGAACGATACATCCCTTATGTATTATTCCTGAGATACATTATCTCTCCAGCAATGAACTGGTTTCCACCCCAGTACTTTTTTTGCTTTTTCATTGGAGTATAAAGTCTGGTATTCATCAATTGGAGTACGAATGTCAGTTACGTTTGGATATTCCGCTTTCATCAGATCACAGCTTTTGATGTCCATACTGTTATCGTCAGCGGCAAGATTCATTATAATAGAACCAAGTCCATCTTTTTCGATAGCAAGGCGGCATGCCACAGCGATATCACGAGCGTCAATATAATTCCACATAAGTTGTTTCCGTTTCTCGGAGTCATGAATAAAACCGGGGAAGTTTAAATATTTTTCTTTGCTTATGATATTGCCGATCCGAAAAGAAACGATCTGCATTCCACAGCGGCGGTTGATTGCATCGGCAATTGTTTCCCCAACGATTTTTCCAAGGCCGTAACTATCTTCAGGAAGTACCGGGTGCTCTTCATCTACGGGAACATAAACAGGTGTCAGACCCTGGCGGGAGTTGCAAATCCCATAGGTACATTCGCTGGAGGCAATAACAGCTTTCGTGATTCCTAATCCGGCCGCAGCTTCAAGAATATTATAAGTAGCCATTACATTGTTTTGAAATGTTACTTCATTGGGGAAAATATAAGCGGTAGGGATTGCGGCAAGATGGATCACAGCATATGCGCCTTCTAAGATTCCATAACACTCGCCCAGGTTGGTTAAGTCCGCTGTCATATGTCGTGTCAATGTCTCAGCCGGCTTTACTTTGTCTACACTTAAAACATCATATCCCTGCTCTAAAAAATGCTTAACTACATAGGGGCCAAGAAGACCCGCAGTTCCGGTTATCACTATCTTTTTCATATATAAATTCCTTCC
The DNA here is from genome assembly GCF_000732605.1 of Lacrimispora celerecrescens. Lineage (GTDB taxonomy): Bacteria > Bacillota > Clostridia > Lachnospirales > Lachnospiraceae > Lacrimispora > Lacrimispora celerecrescens_B. The sequence continues at coordinate 31,905 of NZ_JPME01000021.1, forward strand.
TATAAATGATTAAAATATGTTAGTTTGCCCATTCCTTTTCCGTCTCAAGCATTGCTATCGATTGTATCCAAAGCGTGTACCCGCCAGAGAATGCCATATAACATCACAAGCCTGCAGCACGTCATCATGAAGCACGGCTCCTTCCAGTGAGGCAATATTCTGTTCTATCTGTGAAAGCTTGCTGACGCCACTGATTACGCTGGTGACTTTTTCGCGGCTTAAACACCATTTCATAGCGAGTTCAAGAATACTCAAGCCATACTCTGATGCGATTTCTGTCAACTTTTCTACAGCGGCAAAATTCTCGTCTGACCAGTAGCGTTTATAATAGGCTTCACTGTTTGCAAAACGGGTATTCTCTGCAGGGGTGCCTGGCTTATGTTTTCCGACCAGAAGTCCGCCAGCGATAGGGTTGTATACTGCCATACCCAGCTCATGGGCCTGTAAAAATGGAACGAGCTCCGTCTCTACTCCCCGGGTAATAAGATTATAAACGTTCTGACTGATGACCGGTGCTATGTATCCCCGTTTATCGCAGATAGCCAACATATCGGCAATCTGCCAGGCGGCAAAATTGCTGACACCGATATAGCGGACCTTTCCGGCTTTAACAAGGCCAGACATTGTCTCAAGCGATTCCTCAATTTTTGTTTCGTAATCCGGCGCGTGCATATAATAGAGGTCAATATAATCTGTATTCAGGCGCTTTAAGCTGGCATCTACAGCGGAGACAATATTGCGGCGGGAGAGGCCCCTGTCATTCGGGTTTTTACCCATCTGGCCGTTAACTTTCGTGGCGAGAATAATTTTATCACGCCGCCCTTTTAAGCCCTTGCCGACGATGCGTTCACTCTCGCCTTGATTGTACACATTGGCAGTGTCCCAAAAGTTTACACCTTGATTCCAGGCATAATCCATGATGGCGAGGCTGTCAGCTTCGTTGGTCTGAGCGCCGAACATCATTGTGCCAAGACTTAGCGAAGAAACTTTAATACTTGTTCCGGGCAAATTGTTGTATTGCATATAGATTCCTCCTTTCAGATACTCTAAAGTATTTTGATATGCTCATGGGTAATGCTTGTGATAATTATAAACCTTAACGTTAACTTTAAGTCAATCGTTGTTTGATAAAATGTCGTAAAATGTGATAGTAAATTCGTGATTTCAAGAGGGGATATTTCCGTTCGGCCTAATGGCTTGTCCACATTGTACAGATAACCCTTGTGGTACATAGAAATGCCCGTAGATCAGGCCTATGCCTATCCAGGCAGTCAAGAGCCGAGTAGTATTTTGCTGTCGCAAAATCTTCACTCTTAGCCTCTTGACTGGCTGGAAGTTTGCCATGTCTTTGCGATGCCGACAACAGGAATAAAATCTGTCCCCACTGCCATTCTGTCGCTTCAAATGCCCTTGCCTGCTTCTGGAACGCATCAGTCAAAGGAAATGATTAGTCGTTAGGGCATAAGCAGTTTGACACTAAGCGATGCGTTTGCAGCGGCAGCCAGGCTGACCGTCGTAGCTCCCGTAGACTGCAGTGCCAAATCGAGGATTGATCCTGCACCCAATGCCACAATGACACTTCCCTGTAAGATCGTATCATCTGTTACAGACAAGGTGGCAGATTGTAACGTAGAGGTAAAGAAAGTGGTTCCGCCGTTAAGCCGGACTCCTGCTTCAATTGTAGAAGCTATAGTAGCTGGGGCGATACGAACCATGAAATTCACCTCGTAAAAACCAGATAACATGATCTGAATCGTATTTATGCCAAAGCCAACGTCAAAGGAAGGCATCTGGGTCTGCAGTGCAATCTGTTCGATCTGATCTGCGGCGGTAAAAATAAATGTCTGAGGTATGACTGAAAAAAGTCCTCCAAATGCAAATGCGGTAATTCCTTGTGGTCCGGCAGGTCCGGTAGGCCCGGTAGGCCCTGTAGGTCCAATAAGCCCGGTAGGTCCAGTAGGCCCTGTAGCTCCAGTAAGCCCGGTAGGTCCAGTAGGCCCTGTAGGTCCAGTAGGCCCAGTAGCTCCAGTAAGCCCGGTAGGTCCAGTAGGCCCGGTAGGTCCAGTAGGCCCAGTAGCTCCAGTAAGCCCGGTAGGTCCAATAGGCCCGGTAGGCCCTGTAGCTCCAGTAAGTCCGATAGGTCCGGTAGGCCCAGTAGGTCCAGTAGGCCCTGTAGCTCCAGTAAGCCCAGTAGGTCCAATCGGTCCGGTCGGCCCAGTAGCTCCAGTAAGTCCGGTAGGCCCGGTAGGTCCGGTGGCTCCAGTAAGCCCGGTAGGTCCGGTAGGTCCAGTGGCTCCAGTAAGCCCGGTAGGTCCGGTAGGCCCGGTAGGTCCAGTCGKYSSTRTWGCTGTTACTGAAGTAATCTTTAATTGTGTCTTCGGTGGGTTTTGCTTTCACCAAAATAACATAAGGTTTATTCAGTGTCTGGAAGGTAAA
>NZ_JPME01000022.1 GCF_000732605.1 Lacrimispora celerecrescens
GCCAAAAAGCAAGACAGGTGATAGAAGAACTTCGTACGATGAAGCTTAAAGAGGCTGCTAAAAAGCTGGAAGATGGAGTGGAAGAAACATTAACATACATGAGCTTTCCTTATGAACACTGGAATCGGATAAGAACAAACAATACCATAGAACGTCTGAACCGCGAAATAAAGAGACGTACAAAAGTAGTAGGAACGTTCCCTGATGGTCAGTCCGCCCTTATGTTGGTATGTGCCCGTCTACGCCATGTGGCGGGAACCTGGTGGGGTGCTAAACTATATATGAATATGAAACATCTTGATCAAATGCAATCTGCTGAAGAAGCAGATCACATAGCCGGTTAACTTTCCGGTAGCCAAATGGCTAAATTGAATTTGCGAAAAATCCTTGACAGTACCCAGATGTATGCAAGGTATTTTGACTATCCTAAAACAGCTTTCATGGCATTAACGGTATCTTCTTCTGGTGTGATAACCCTAAGATAGTGAAGTGTCATAGCCAAAGTAGAATGCCCTAACAGCCGTTGTAAGGTGGTTGCAGGAACACCATTCTTATAAAGCAGAGAAGCCACCGTAAAGCGGATTTTATGACTGGTACGGGGTTCAATGCCAACTGAATCACAATAAGCCTTTAAATGCCTGTTAAATGTAATTGTGGTTAGCTGATTCCTCTCGTTCATTAAGATAAATTCACCGTCCGGATTGATGGCCTTAATACGTTTCAGTACCTGTTTTGCACCATCTGTCAATGGCATATAACGATAGCCATAATCAGTATTCCCTTTTATATGGGTGACATTTTCATATGTGCGGGGATTAAAGGTGAGATCATCATTCATTGTTTGGTTATCTAAGAGTTGTGTTTGAATTCTAATAATATCGCCCTCTATGTCTGCCCAACGTAAGGCACGAAGTTCAGCACTACGGCATATCAGGTAAAAATCCAGTTGAACAGCAAGGCTAAATATATCGTTTATAGGTTCCAGATAATCCAATAGCAGTTGTCTTTCAGCCAGGGTAAAGATTTCTTTCTTTCCATTAATAGTTTAAATTGGAACTGACGAAAGTTTATTTCTTTGATAGGATTATGATTCACTGTTCCGATTTCAATGGCGTAGTAATATAATCCATTTAAAACACTCTTTGCGTCATTAAAACGTTTTCTGGTCATAGGCTCTGCCTTCAACATAGCACGAAAAAATTTTATGAAATCCGTAGCTTTCAATTCCTTAATTGGTGTTTTAACAATAGACCTGTCTTTAAAATAAGCGTTCCATAAGAAAATATTTTCTTTAATGGTCTTATTGCTTACGTGAGTACAATCCCTCCTCCATCTAAGCCAGTTCGGGTTCTTTCCTACTCCAAGCCATCAAGGGCAAGCTTTGTTCCTGCGGAACCCTTGACAGCTTTTGCTTTTTGACTTTTTAACATTTGAGATGGAAAAGCAACATAATTATGGACAAGCTTTTTTGGTAAGATTTATAAAAAAATTTCATACTATAGAAGTTTGCTTGTTAATATGATAATATGTTTGTAAGATTCTAAATTTAAAGTATAATTACAGCAATTATTTGAAGCTCGGATAGGCTAACATTATGGTCATAATAATAAAGCTAGGAATTCAAAAATAAATATTGATTATTAGGTATAAGGGGGATTGTTATGCAACAAGGTAAGGTGAAATGGTTTAATGAGCAAAAAGGTTTTGGATTTATCAAAATTGAAGACGGTCAAGACGTCTTTGTTCACTTTTCGGGGATTGAAATGAATGGATATAAAACTCTTATCGAAGGTATGGACGTTCAATTTGATATAACGGAAGGAGTTAAAGGCCCTCAAGCTTCTAACGTTACTAAAATAACGGACAAGGCAGAAAATGTTAGATCACTTAATGAAGAAAACGTTAGTAAATCAGACACCGATGATTTCGACAGCTTGGGCGAAATACATTTTTATAAAAAAGGTTTTGTAAAACATATTTCTCTGGATAAAAGATATTACTACGATCAACATCTAAAAAAAGGTTCAGGGGAAGATAAAATAATTGATAAATTGAGTGAGCTTTTGTATGTTTCCAAAATAGACCATTTTAGTATGGATAAAGGTGAACATTATTCGTTTGCATTGCTTGGTACAACAGAAATTCTAAAACGATTTGTTCGTGGACAGCGTGAGTTTTTATTAGTATTTTCCCACTTTCCAAGCAGAGATTGGCAAGATAGAACCTTGAAGGTAGAACGTGAGATAAGGCGTATTAAAGGTGTTATAGATAGAAACCCTCTCCCTAATTTTTATATTTTGGTAAGCAATGCTTATGATTTAAAAGAAAGAATAGACAATAGCATTAAGGGGAAGCCAATGGCTGCCATAATACCGTTTACTTATGATGAAATTTTAGGATGTAAGAATTCAGGTCAACTTAAGGATTTATTATTGGAGCGATTTGCTGAATATCACTTCGAAAATAATATGCTAGGTGAAAGTACGGCAATTGAAGAGGATAATCTTCTATTTGGTGACCGTGGTAAAATTGCTGATGCAATAGTTGAAAGATGTAGACAAGGGGGGAATTCTGGAATCTTCGGACTGAGACGGAGCGGAAAAACTTCTGTTTTAAATGCTTCACTTCGTCGATTGGACAAAGAAAATATAAAATATGTTAAAATTGAAGCACGTTCCGACCTACAACATGCAAATTCTTGGAAACATGCTTTGTACTTTATAGCTCGAAAAATAAGGGAAAAGACATCTGGAATAACTCAAGTTATTGAAGAATCTCATGAAGAGTATATTAATCGTCTAAAGCTTAATCGTCCCATGGAATCATTTGCTGAAAATGCATCGCAAAGTTTTGTTGAGGATGTTAAATTTTATTGTAAAAGTAATAATTCTTTTGTTATAGCGATTGATGAAATTGAATTAATAACATATAACACGGCAAGTACACAAGCATGGAGGAGTGTTGAAGCGTATGGCGGATTTTGGAGTGCACTACGGGACTGTGGATGTTCTCTCATTATTTGTGGGGTTAACTCTACTATAAATGAAATTAGTACCATTGCGTTTGATGGCATTGTCGGTGATAATCCTATGTACGAAAGAATTACGAATTGTTCCGAATCATACAAAACATATTTACCAGCTTTTACAGCCGAGCAAACTAAGAAAATGATTAACACGTTAGGTGGTTATAGTGACATTGGATTTTCGAATGTATATTCAACCATTAATAATGCTTTTGGTGGACAACCATATGCCATACGTCAGTTTTGCGCCTATGTTTTTGATAACGTTAAATCAATGCGCAATCACACTAAAACCTACGAGGTATCTCAACCTACAACAGATATCTTGTTGATCAAATTCAATAGTTCAAATGCAGGACGCAGTCTTTGTGAAACAATTTTACAGCATGTTCGCACTTATTATAAGAGTGAATATGTTATGCTTGAAAAAATAGCATGTTCTCCGCAAAAGTACAGTATGATTGATGGTAAAGAGAAACAAATTATAGATCATCTTGAAAAATATGGTTTAATTGAGTATGATACCGGAACGCATTTTGTTGCTTTTAAACTAAACTCAATAAAAAATTTTTTATGTGAGGTATGCACGAAAGAACCCACCGCTATGGACAATTACGAACGCAGAAGATATGTTCAAGATTTTGTCGCTGATTTCGAAAAGAAACTTAAAAATCATATATATACTTATTATAATATAAATGCCAATGAAAGCACTGGTAGAAATGTGATTAAAAGATATGTAACACAAAACATAAAGTATGGGACTCCACTTGATGCAGACACTTGTCGTTTTGAAGAATTATTTGAACATAAAAAATTTATACTTTTTTTTATCAGTCTAAAAAAAATAATTAGTAGTAATTGGAACCAGTTGGGGAAAAAATTTAGCAGCATAGGAATAGATAATAACAGGTTTCAAGTTTATATGGATGATTTAAATGCTGGAAGAACCGATGCGGATCATTACGATGCAGAAGATATTGACAATTGCCCTGACAAATGGGATATTGACGATACCACCATACAACGTTTTTGTATAGCAAAAGAAGCATTGGAAAAATTCTAAAAACTCTCTATCTTATATAATAATTACCTCTCTTTAGTTTATACTTGTTATCGTACTGATTTACAATACTATGCAACTAAGCATTATCTACATAATATGAATTTAATGTAAATCAATAATTTGACTATTATGTTTATAATGTCAAATATCCTATTTCAGTATTTTCATTTTAGAGACAAAAAAGTTTTGACGGATAGGTCAAGAGCAAGTATTTTTCTTGTTTGTCCTTGACCCTATCGTAATTTGTAATCCTGCAATGATACAAGGTTGTAGACACATGTTAGACAGTGTGCGTTCCTCATTAATTTTATGCGAACTTGCGGAGGGCGGTAATGTTCGAGTCCCGTTGCGTAAAAAAATTTAGTGTTATTCGTATTTGGTGCAAAATAGGTGCAAGATCGTCAGAGGTTCCAGAAACCTCCTTTCTATGCGGTTTCTAGAGGTGCTTTTTAGTTCAAATCTGGTAGTCGCCTATCTTATGAAAGCCTCAGAAACCTGATAAAATAAGGTTTCTGGGGTTTTTGCTTTGTGTATTTGGTATATATGTGGGCATTTTTTATGCTTTTAAGGGCTGTTAATCCAATCATCTGGTCTGGTTTTGATTTATGATAAGTCACAGATCTTTTTTAGTAGTTTCTCTTTAATTTTATATTCATAATGAGTTTGCACGCCGGTGAAATTATCATAATATTGGATTTAAAAATAAACAAAAGGTTTTTTATTGTACAGTTAAAATTTATAAAAGAAGAGCGAGTAGATCGAACAAAGCGAATACGAAAGTCTATTTTCCCAACCGCTGATTCAATCCGGAAAGGAAAACACAAAGAAATAGACGCAACCGTCAAGAGATGAGGCAATGGCGTACAGGCATATCATGATACTCTTTGCATATCGTTTTTTGCGTAAGGCCCTAAAAGCTATTCCAAAACTCATGAGTTTTAACCTCAGGATTTAACGGAGAAATGGAAAACGGCAGACTAAAGGCCCGCCGCTACTCCATATAAACCACAACAAGCGTATGGGATGCCCTCAACCTTAACCCATTTGCTCTGCAAATTTTTTTGATTTTTATTCTATTTACACTAAAGTATGTCCATGCCCACTTTGAAAGGGTGTTTAATTAAAGCCGCTTTGCTTTAAAATAGTGCCCCAGTCTATCTGTGGCAATAATTGCATCACAAACAATTTCAGGTGTTAATGTTAATGGCATATTCCCCATTGTATCATTAGGGCTGCATGCTAATTCTGCAACTTTCATTATTTCATCTATTTTAATCTCATGAATTCCAAGATCCTCCAGAGTTGTTGGCAATCCGACATCTAAACAAAAATTTATCACTTCTTCAAATTCTTCCGGAGAAGCATTTTCAAGTACTAATTGAGTTAAGGTACCAAAAGCCACTTTCTCACCATGGTAACACTGATGTGTTTCATGTATAGCTGTAAATCCATTATGAATCGCATGGGCTGCTGCGATACCACAGCTTTCAAAACCAATACCTGAAAGATATGTATTTGCTTCAACAATGTTTTCCAGTGCTTTTGTACATACTTTCGCTTGTGCAGAAACAAGAGCCTGAATACCGTTAGCAAGTAATGTATCATAACATAATCTGGCAATTGCCATAGAGGTGATGGTATAGTAGCCGCCAATAAAGTTAGGGCTGTTTGACTGCATACATGCACGGGCTTCAAAATAGGTTGCCAATGCGTCTCCCATGCCAGATACAAGTAAACGTGCCGGAGCAGAACTAATTACTTCAGTATCGACCAATACTATGTTTGGATTTTTAGGAAGAAAAAGATAATCTTCAAAAGCGCCGTCGTCTGTATAGATAACTGATAAAGCACTGCATGGAGCATCTGTTCCGGCAATGGTAGGAACGATTACTACAGGAGCTTCTGCGTAATAAGCAAGAGCTTTTGCTGTATCGTGGATCTTTCCTCCTCCAATACCAACAACTACATCACAACCAGATTCTTTATATACGTTCACTAAGCGGTCAATTTCATTACGAGAGCACTCACCTTGAAAGATTTCGAAAGATAATTTTGTATTATATTCTTTTGCACTCTTTTCGATAGGTTCTTTAACACGTCCCTTACCAGATTCGCTAACTAAAATAAAGGGCGCCTTTCCTATATTTTGCAAATGTTTACATAGCTCACCTAATATCCCTCTGCCTTGAACGTAACGTTCAGGGCTGCCAATTATATTAGCCATGTTAATTCCTCCTTAGATTGTTAGTTTGATAATTACATATCGATAAATATTTATCGATATAATATATTATATTTTTATTATACATAAATGTCAATCCAGATAAGTAATTATAGTTAATTTTTTGTCAAAGGATATTAGGGATCCAGGTCTATCAGCAGTTTTACAGATAGGTTATTAAGCGTGATCCTCTGCCAGGATTGGTACAATAGCATTCTCTATATTTTGCTTCTTGCTATCCGGGGGATTTTTCTACTCCAAGCATCGCAAATGCTAATTTATTCTATTGGCAGCGTTTGCTTTACTTTTATTTTCATTATTTTCTAAAACCAAGCGGAGGATAGCCGGGTGATACCGTCCACAATTTCTTCTTCTGATAAACTGCTGTATCCCATGAGAACCATATTATCCGAGTAGCTTTGCAGGTTCATCCAATAGTCGGATACCGGATAAACACCAACCCCCGCCCTTTGTGCTGACGCAATGAGTTCTTTTTCGTACATCCCATTGTGAACCTCCAGCAGAATGTGCAGACCGGCATTTTTACCATGGATGTTTACCCTCCCTGCCATCTGACTTTGGATTGTGGAGATTAACATATCATGCTTTCTTTTATTGGATACAGTGGATTTGTTAAGCATCCGATTCCAATGTCCCTGCTGGATAAAGTGATACATGACTTTCTGATCCAGCCAAGGAATAGAACAATGATAACTTGAAAAGTTAGCATGGTATTGCTTCAACAATTCCTCAGGCAAAACGAGAAAACCCATTCTTAGTCCGGGTGCAAGTACTTTGGAAAAGGTATTGACATAAATCACACGTTCATTCTTGTCGAGGGAATGGATAGAGGGGATTGGTCTGCTGTTATAACGAAGCTCACTGTCATAATCGTCCTCGATAATATAAGCGTGATTCAGCTCCGCCCATTCTAACAGCTTAAGCCGTTTGTTGATTGACATGACAATACCTGTTGGAAACTGATGGGAGGGCGTGGTGTAGACTAGCTTTGTACAGGAAGCCGAGAGTTTCATCAAATCAATGCCATCATCCTTTAATCCAATAGGCATCACACCATAACCATGATTGATGAAGGCTTCTCTTGCACTGTCATAGCAGGGGTCCTCCACAGCGACAATGTTGGTTTCCTGCATGAGCAACTGGCAGACTAAACTCAGGGCTGACATAGCTCCGGAGCAAAGAATAATTTGTTCCGGACGGCAAACAACCCCTCTGGAGTTGGTGAGATATTTCATAATCTGTACCCGAAGTGCTGAATCTCCCTTTTTCTCATGATAATCAGCGATATTCCCAATTTCATCGGATAGCAATACCTGATTCAGCAGTTTACGCCAGATACGAAGGGGGAAATTCTCAATACCAAGTCTGCAGTATTTGAAATCATACTGTATGGTATATGTTTCTTCTGATTCTTGTGTAATGGGCTTTTCAAAGTCAGTTTGTTTTATATGGGACGGAGCAAGGTTGTTTATCGCTATCTTCTGTACCTTATAGCCGCTGCCAATCTTGCTTTGAACATAACCTTCGGAACAAAGCTGCTGATATGCACTGTCAACTGTATTTTTTGCAACTATGAGTGTACTGGCCAATGTTCTGATAGGTGGGAGAAGGCTTCCCTCGCATAACTCTCCGGATATAATCTTGTCCCTTAGTTGATGATAAATTTGCATATATAGCGGTTCATCTGAATGCCTGTCTATGATTAACATATGCTCTCTCCTTAATTGTGCCTATTAAAAATTTGATAATTGTCGCTTTTGATAGATACAATTATACGTTATACTTGATAAGAAATAAAGTATCTTATTATGGAGGAATAAATCATGCAACACAGAATGAAAACACATATGATGACCAAGGACAAGATGGAGGATTTGCTGAATCGGACTGCAACGTGTAGTCTTGCTATGCTGAATGAGGAAGGTACACCGTATGTCATACCAATGCACCATGTCTATCACAATGGCTTTATTTATATGCACGGCTTACCCAAGGGTAAAAAAATCAATAACATCAAAGCAGACCCTCATGTGAGTATCACCGCTTATGAAATGCAAGACTTACTCCTTGACCCGGACGGCAAGGCTTGCGATACCAACACAAAATACGAAAGTGTGATACTTTCTGGTATGGCTACCTTGGTGGATGATATTGACCTGAAAAGGGAAGCTCTGATGGAGGTCGTAAAAAAATATACCCCTCATCTATCAGGGACTACGCTGCCTGAAAATATGGTAAGAGGAACAGCAGTCATTCAGGTAGAGATTCTTGAAATGACAGGAAAATACTACGATTAAGGATATGCCACATATGAAGAAAATCCTTAATCTCGTCTTTTTGTTCATTGGGTTTCTGGCGGTTGGACTCGGAACGGTTGGCATTATCCTTCCGATTTTACCAACCACCCCGTTTTATCTGTTGGCTTGTTTCTGTTTCGCAAAAGGTTCACCGCAGTTTCATAAGTGGTTTACAGGCACGAAGCTATATCAGAAATACTTGGCGGAGTTTGTAAGAACACGAGCCATGACGCTGAAGGCAAAGCTCGGCCTGTGCATTCCTGTGAGTTTTATCCTAATCATTACCATGGTACTCATTTCGTCATGGACTCTCCGTGCAGGAATTGCTTGTATTATGGTATTCAAATGGTGGTATTTTACTTTCAGAATCAAGACAATACCAAGCAAAATACCACCTCATAAGACTGTGCAGGAGGACACTTGAAAAAACATGAAATCAAATCACAGTAGTTGAACGCAAGGGTAAAGTGGGATGCCACAGAGGTCACAAGGTTGGTGATATCTTCTAATGGAGTGATGTTAGGGATATAGTAATGGTTCATATAAAGGCTGATATGGCCAGGAGTTTTTGAAGTTCAGTGTTTTCTATACCATTTTGCCAGTTTCGCTAATTCCTGGAGTGATGGTTTAGGTATGAAATGAGTTATTAAAAATAAAACTATGACAATGCTGTGAAATCAGCGAGTCATAGTTTTATTTGCATTTATTGTTTTGGGAATTAAAGAAGTAAATTATCATTATTAATTTGTGTTTGCAGCTGATCTATCAATAGCTGTTGAATGAAAGGCTCGTTTCCAAGACCTGACAGAACACAGTCTACTTTGAAACCTGCTGCAGTTAAAACAGAATATAAAGATTCCTGATGCTTGCCGGCCATGTCGTGAAAGACGTGATAACCGGCAAGCATTAGTAATGGAATTAACAGTATATATTTTATGCCTTTTTTATGTAACATGGCGATAAAGTCACCTATATCCGAAAATGAATCAAGAGTTAACACATAATAATTTATGTGATGATTATTATGAAAATATGTTTCAAGCTCATTGTAATAAATACTGGATGAGTGGGAGCTGCCATGCCCTAAGAATACAATTGCTTCATCATCATTGTGAACTGGATATAGGGTTGCAAGGGAAGTGGAAATTGGGCCATAGCATTCTTTCGCAGCGAGTAATGGTGTACAAATGTTGATCTCATTAAATAAATGTTGATGATCAGCTAGAATTTGTTGCATTTTAAGAAAACTATTACCAGGCAGTAGGAATGTTGGTAGGATAAAAAGTGTAGTTATTTTATTATAATATAGCTGTTCCAGCACCTTAAAGAGAAAAGGCAAGCCCGTGGAATCCTTATCCTGTCCATGGCTAATGATTGCTGGATATACAGCATAGTCTTGTAAGGCTGATTTTAATTGTTTTTCTAGTGCTAAGATAAAATCATTACCGGTACTTAAAGAATTTTTACCATAACTTACAATTAGAATTGCCTTTTTTGATTGATGCAGATCCATAGTGATAGGGCTCCTTTCCTCTTAAAATGTCTTTTTATATTAACCAATAAAACCTGCAAACAAATGAATAAATATCATAGAGGAAGCAGCAACAGCCAACCAAGTGCAGCCACCAAGAATAATAGGCTTAATACCTTTCGTTAATAAATCTTTGAATTTGATCTTGAATCCCACGCCTGCTAATGCAATGGTGATAAATAATTTATAACCGGTTTTTAAGTATTTATCCAGTCCGTTAATTAAATCGAATAAACCCACTGTATTTAAAACTGCCATTATTAAAAAGCCAAGGATAAACCATGGGAATACTTTTAATACGGTTTTTGAAATACTTGTTTGCTCAGCATTTGCAGCATTGTTCTTAGATTGTTTACGAACTGTGATTACTGTAAAGATTACTGCTAATGCAATGAGCATAGTAGTACGTGTAAGCTTCACTGTAATTGCTAGATTTAAGTCTAAACCATTTATTGCATTATATGTAGCTTCAGATGCTGCAACACTTGATGTATCATTGATTGCAGTGCCTGCAAGGAATCCAAATTGATTGGAAGTTAGATTAAGTGCACCTGCTAAGTATGGGTATACCAGAGCTGCTAATATATCAAAAAGAAAGATCGCTGTCATAGCGTAAGCTATCTCAGTTTCTTTTGCTTTAATAATAGAAGCGAGAGTAGCAATGGCTGTACCACCACAGATACAAGTTCCTCCACCAACTAAAGTGCAAGTATTCCAGGATTGTTTTAATTGTTTACCAACGAAATATGCTACTGTAAAGGATAAGCAGATATTTATAATGATTAAAGGAAGCGCTTTCGCACCAAATCCTAAGATTTGAGCAAAATTAAGTGTTCCGCCTGCAAGGATGATACCTAAGTTCAAGCACTTTTTACCTGCAAAAGTTGTACCTTTTTTAAAGTCTTTGTCTACGCTAGGTAAGATGTTTACAAGAAGCATACCGATAAATAGACCAATCATTGGTGCACCAATAATATTTTGAAGTTTTCCAAGATAAGTTGCTATGATTGCAATAACAACGCAAGTCCCAATAGCCAAGTAAGATTTTTTGTTCATCATTTGTAATGTCCCCTCAAATGTAGTTAAATTTTTAACAATACAGCCCGAAATAATAACCGATAGAGCTTTTACTCTATTCGGTTATTAAAAAGCCTATATTAACAGGTTGCGCCGCCTACTAAGTGAAGCTTAGCATCTAAGATTTCCTGTTTGCGGTCTAGTAAATCATTTGCGTATAACTGAGCTTGAACATTTTCAAAACCAATACGAGAAATTGTATCGGATAAACGTTCTCCGGTTTGTCCTTGTTCTCTATAGAGAAGAATTGTTTTTTCAATGATTGCTAAAGCTTCCTCTTTGCTGGTGAATACACGATCAAGAGAAATTCCGTGTGCTACTTTTTTACCCCATCTGCCACCTATGTAAATCTTGTATCCGCTTATGCCGTCTTCGATGCAATCGAAATGACATTTGCCAACACAACGGCCGCAGTTGTTACAGACATCTTTATCAATCGTAGGAACACCATCTTCTAGCGTTGCAGCAGCCATAGGACAGGATTCTACAACAGAACATTTTTTACATGCATTACAATTATCTTCATCATAGTTAGGAATTAATTGACCGATAATGCCTAAGTCGTTTAAGTCTGGCTTTACACAGTTATTAGGGCAGCCGCCTACAGCAATTTTAAATTTATGAGGTAATTTTACGCTTGCATAGCCATTATAGAAACGTTCGTGAATTTCTTCTGAAAGTGCAAATGTATCAATAAGACCATATTGGCAAGTGGTTCCTTTACAAGATACAACCGGACGTACTTTTGAACCGGTACCACCGGTAACAAGGCCTTCCTTTGCAATATATTCACGGAATTTCTCAATGTTATCGTAATGAACCCCTTGGCATTCAAGTGTTAATCTTGTTGTCATAGTAACGATACCGTTACCATAAATTTCAGATGCCTCAGATAAGCATTTGTTCTGAGCTGCAGTAATTTTACCATTGACTGTAATAATTCTTGCTGAAAAGTTATCAGTTCCCTTGTTTCTAAGAAACCCAAGGGCCTTTACTCTTTTTTCATCTTCTGCAGTTACTTTTAATTGTGTCATGTTTTTCCCTCCATAAAATTAGTTAACTTCTATCTATAACTCAATTGAATTAAATATAGATCCGCCTTCAAGAACCAAAGTATTTGTATATCCGAAGTGTTTCAGACGATTTTGTAATAAATAGGCTCTTTTGCCTTTGGAACAGGCCAGTAATAGTTTATCATCCAATGAGTAGTCCGGGACTTTGCCGGTAACCTTTGTTAAATCCATATAAGGAGCACCTGCAATGGATGGGGTAATAGAGGCATCAATTAATTTGTAACCTTCAGCCTTACCAGCCTTGTAATCTGTTGGAGTGATACTATTAAATGCACCACTAATTTTATTTAAAAGAACATTCACTGTATGGGATAATGGATGAATTGCTGTAGAGAATGGAGGTGCATACGCCAAATCCATGTTCTCAATATCTTCTAAAGTTGCCTTCATCGTAAGCGCTGTAACTGCGATATCAATCATTTTATCAACGCTGCCTTTACCTAATACTTGAAGACCTAATAATTTCTTTGTATTTTTATCAGCAATCATTTTTACTATAAAGTTAGATGCCTGTGGATAGTAGTGTGCTTTATCATCCACTACAGTAACAACACTAACCGCATCATAGCCAGCCGCAATAGCCCCTGCTTCTGTTAAACCAGTTCTTCCTACGTTAAGTTCAGGTAATTTGCAAACACCGGTGCCAAGTACACCGTGATAGGATATGCGGCCTCCGGCTATATTTCTGGCAGCAATACGACCTTCAATATTAGCGGATGAGCCATAGGGGACCAGGTGCTTTCTTTGGTCAATGCATTGGATACGCATGCACAGTCACCGACTGCATAGATATCAGGATCGTTTGTCATAAGAAATTCATTAACCTTGATTGTCTGATTTTTCATTAATTCCAGACCAGTGTTTACTGCAAAGGATGTGTTAGCACGAATACCCATTGCAAGAATTACTGCATCACATTTGATCGCACGTTTTCCTGTTTGAACTTTCTCTACTTTCTCTTCACCAAGAATTGCTTCTAATCTGGTATCAGTCATTGCCATAATACTATGGTCAGCCAAGTGATCTTCAACATACTCTGCAAATTCAGGGTCAAAACCAGGTAAGATGTGATCAGCCATATCCAGTACAGTTACGCGTACCCCTTGGAGGCTTAAGTTCTCAGCAACTTCAAGGCCAATAAAACCACCACCTACAACGACTGCACGTTTGATCTTTCCTGCTTCAACTGCTTCGCGAAGACCAATGGAATCTTCAGGAGTTCTCATGTAATATACGCCATCTAAATTAACACCCTCAATGGCTGGCTTTATTGGGCTTGCTCCGGAAGCAATCACTAACTTGTCATAGGAATATGTAGAAAGTTCGCTCGTTGCCAGGTTCTTTGCCTCTACAGTTTTTTGGTCTCGGTTCATTTTGATAACTTCAGTCTCAGTCAATACTGTGACACCAGTTAACGCTGAAAAACTAGCTGGTGTATTGACTATTAATTGCTCGCGTTGTTCGATTACGTTACCCACATAGTAAGGCAATCCGCAACCAGCGTAGGAAATATCCTTGCTTTTGGTTAGAATCGTTACGTCATAGTCGCGGTTTTCACGTTTTAACTTTGCTGCAACTTTAGTACCTGCGGCAACGCCGCCAATAATTAAAATCTTCACAGCTACACCCCTTTGTTTATTTTTTAACATATGTTTAATATAGCACTTGTTATAATATAATAAAAGTGATAATATCTTATCGAAGTCATAGGTAAAACCTATGATAGAAAATAAAATAGAGGTGATTCCATGACGATACGCCATTTAAGAATATTTAACGAAGTAGCACAAAGTGGGAAGATGAGCATTGCTGCAGCTAAGTTTTATGTATCTCAGCCAACGGTAAGTCAAGCAATTAAGGAGTTAGAAGATCATTATGGGGCGCTATTGTTTGAACGGTTATCGAAAAAACTATATATAACTGAAAAGGGAAGACAGCTGCTTTCATATTCAAAGCAAGTGGTAGAACAATTTGATTATTTAGAAAGTAAAATGTTTGAAATAACAGGGTATCAAAAGCTTAAAATTGGTTCCACGATTACAATAGGAAGCTGCCTTATCAGTGATATATTGAACTCATATCAAGAGTTGAATAACGAAGTTGAAATCTATTCCTACATAAACAACACACACGATATCGAAGAGAAGATATTGAATTCTGAATTAGATATTGGTCTTGTAGAGGGCAGAGTGAAAGGTCCGGATTTAGTGACGATACCTGCTGTAGATGATTACTTGGTTTTAGTCTGCAGCGCTAAACACCCATTTGCAAAGAAAAAGAGCTTTACTTCAAAAGACCTAGTCGGAGAAAAATTTGTAATGCGAGAAGAAGGTAGTGGAACACGAGAGCTATTTGAAAACTATTTAAAAGAACAAGATGTATCTATAAATATTAGCATGGTTGCAAATTGTCCAACAGCAATGATCCGATCTGTGATTGATAATCAATGTTTGGCTGTATTATCAATTCGGCTTGCACGAGAGCAGATTGAAAATGGTAGTATCGTTGTAATTAAGAATAGAGATACCACATGGAATCGCTCCTTTAGTATTGTATATCATAAAAACAAATTTGTATCAAAGCAAATGGAAGAATTTATTGACCTGGTTAAAAAATATAAGTATGCAGAAATCTTCGATCGTTTGTTGTAGTGATATAGGTAAATCTTATGATTGTCTTAGAGGATTCTTATTTGTATCCATATAGGTGCTGTGTTATGTTAAAAGTAACGATACTTGGAGTTTGGATTCTTAAGTAGAATGAAAAAGTGAGGTTGTAAAAATGAACATCAGCATGGTAGGGATTGACTATAATACCGCTAATATCGAAGATAGAGAGCATTTTTCTCTAACATTTGAAAAACAGTTAGAAATTGCAAAAGTAATAAAAGAGAGATATCACTCGAGCGGTTGTATCATAGTATCTACCTGCAATCGAACCGAAATCTGGTTTAGTGAATTAGGTACATCTGAATTAGAATGCTTTAGTCAGCTAGTGATAGGTGAAAATGCCAAAGAGACTATGGATAGCTTTTGTGTTTGCAGGCAAGGGGATGAGGCAGTAAATTACTTAATGGAATTAGGCTGTGGTATTCACTCCCAGATATTTGGTGAAGATCAGATTTTAACTCAATTAAAACAAGCTATGCAGCAGGCAAGAGAGTATCAATATATAGACTCTGTCTTAGAGTGTTTATTTCGAATTGCTATTACAGCTGCCAAAAAAGTCAAAACAAATATTCAAATAGCAAAGAGCAACACTTCCCTGCCTCACGCAATTGTAGAACAACTGGAAAAAGAACAGGGTGATTTAACGGGTAAATCTTGTTTAGTAATTGGTAATGGAGAAATGGGTCGTTTAATGGCTCAAAATTTATTAGAGAAAAAGTGCGAGGTGTGGATGACCCTTCGCCAATATAAGAAAAGTAAAGCAATCATTCCGGAAGGCAGTGGAGTGGTATTATATGATGATAGATATGAACATATTGCGGCTATGGACTATATTTTTAGTGCGACTAAAAGCCATCATTTTACCATAAATAAGAATACGTTTGAGAATAAAAGACGGAAAGGAAAGAACTATTATCTGATTGATATGGCTATCCCAAGAGATATCGAGCCAAGTGTAGAAGAACTTGATGATGTAAGAGTATTCAATATGGATTACTTTAGTCAGGAAGCAAAAGGTAGAGAAAATGTTTTAGAAGAAACAAGGGAACTGTTATCTGAGTATGTAGATGAATTTAAACAGTGGTATCAATTCCGTAATCTTGCATCAACGGTTGATGGGATCAGTGATATTGTTAGTGAAATTACAGATGCTAAGTTGACAAAAGTCTATAAATCAATTGATATATCTAAGGAACAACAAGAACAATTGCAATCCAATGTTCAAATGGCTACTAAAAAAGCAGTATCTAAGATTATATTTGGACTTCGTAATGTCTTACAGGTTGACCAATGTGAAGAAGTACTAAAAGCGTTGGAACAATCAGCAATGTATTGCGTTAAGTAAACAAGTCTTGTACTTACATAAGTATGCGAATTAGGTAGGAGGAAAGATTTGAAATTTCCGGTATTTATAGATTTACAGGATAGAAAGATTATAGTGATTGGTGGGGGAAATATAGCTTTAAGAAGAATACAAACGTTGCTTCCGTTTGGCGGGAAGATAACGGTTATCTCACCAGGCTTACATGAAGATTTACTCGATTTATTTCATAACCATCAGATTGGCTGGTTAAAAAAAGAATATGCAAAGGGCGATTGTAAGCAAGGATATATGGTTTTAGCATGCACCAATGATAGAAACGTTAATTATTCCGTCTATAAGGAAACAAAAGAAATGGATTGTTACCGTAATATTTGTGACTGTAAAGAAGAATGTAATTTCTATTTTCCTGGCATTGCAAGTAAGGGAGAGATTGTAGTTGGAATAACAGCCAGCGGTACGAATCATCATTTGGCAAAAAGTGTGACAAGGAAAATACAACAGGAATTAGAGACAAATGCCTGGGAGACAAAGTTTTCAGATTATGGAAAGGCTTAATTATAAATATGAAAAAGAATAAAATTGTAGTGGGTAGTCGAGATAGTAAATTAGCTGTAATGCAGACTGAAATAGTAATGAAAGAGATTATGCGCTACAATCCGGAAATAGAGCTGGAGTTAATTACGTTAAAGACTACCGGTGATTTAATATTAGATCAGAGCTTAGATAAGATTGGTGGAAAAGGCCTCTTTGTTAAGGAATTAGACCAAGCATTGCTAGATGGTAGAATTGATATTGCGATTCATAGCTTAAAGGATATGCCGATGGAAGAGAATGAAGAGCTTCCAATTGTGGCGTTACCAAAGCGCGGGGATGCAAGAGATGTATTAGTGCTGCCACAAGGATGTGAATTCGTAGAAAATGAAGATAAGGCTTTATACTATCAAAATATCGGTTCTTCTAGTGCAAGAAGAAAGTTACAAATAAAAAAATTAATTCCAGATGCGTGTACAAGTATTGTTCGAGGAAATGTTATTACAAGACTGGCTAAATTAGATAGGGGAGAGTATTCTTCTTTGATTTTAGCAGCAGCAGGGTTACAAAGAGTCGGATTACCTCAACGTATTAGCCACTTTATTTCGGTGGAAGAGATGATTCCGGCAGCAGGTCAAGGCATTCTTTCCATTCAAGCCAGAAGAGATTTAGATGTCGAATTCTTAAAATACATAAAGGATGATAATACCACATATGCAGCCTTGGCAGAAAGAAGCTTTGTCCGCACTTTAGATGGAGGCTGTTCTTCTCCGATTGCAGCGCATGCAACGGTAGAAGGGGAATATATAAAGTTAATCGGCTTGTATTATAATGAGTTAACCACAGAACATAGAGTTGCCGAAGCTGTAGACCGCAAGGAAAGAGCAGAAATAGTCGGAGAACAATTAGCATTACGCTTAAGAGGTGAGATTGGATGATGGCAGGAAAAGTGTGGTTAGTTGGTGCAGGACCATCGGATCCTGGATTGCTTACGATAAAAGGAAAAGATGTTTTAGAGCAAGCGGAAGTAGTGGTATATGATCAGTTGGTAGGACAAGGAATTCTTCAGATGATACATAAGTCTGCTAAGAAAATAAATGTTGGAAAATATTCAGGAAATCATACGGTAGTACAAGAGCGGATTAATGAAATTCTGTTAGAAGAAGCGTTAGAGGGGAAAAAAGTAGTAAGGTTAAAAGGCGGTGATCCTTTCTTATTTGGCCGAGGGGGAGAGGAACTTGAGTTGCTTTGTGAACATGGTGTTCCTTATGAGATAGTACCAGGTATTACATCTGCAATCTCTGTACCTGCCTATGCGGGGATACCGGTGACTCATCGTGATTTTACCTCCTCCTTGCATATTATTACCGGACATAGAAAGAAAGGATGCCAGGAATCTATAGATTATAAGAGCTTAGCAGCGCTTGGAGAAACAACACTCGTGTTTTTGATGGGGGTTGCTGCATTATCTGATATTTGCAGAGGGTTAATAGAAGCAGGAATGGATCAAACGACTCCTGCCGCAATATTAGAGCGTGGTACAACGGCAAGGCAGAGAAATGTGATTGCAACGATTGCTACTTTGCCGGAGGAAGCCACAAAGCAGAACATAGGAACACCTGGAATTATTGTAGTAGGCAAAGTGTGTTCACTTTCTCAAACCTTTGCTTGGGCAGAGAAGAGACTGCTTGGCGGAGCAAGAGTTGTTGTAACAAGACCAAAAGATAAAGCCTCCACTCTGGCAGCAAAGCTATATGATCTTGGAGCAGAGGTAGTCATGCTATCAGGAACTTCAACAAAACCAATTGCTGATAACAACCAATTGATAGAGGTACTTCATACAATCAAGGATTATAAATGGATTCTGTTTGGAAGTGAAGTGGCAGTAGATATATTTTTTGATAGCTTATGGCAGCAGCAGATAGACATTCGAAGCCTATGGAATTGTCATTTTGGAGCAGTAGGACCTGCTACCCGCAAGGCAATAGAGAAAAGAGGTATTCGTGTAACCTATATGCCAGAGAAATACTATGGAACGGAACTGGGAAAAGGAATTGCAGCAATGGCCCTGCCGGAAGATCATGTGCTTGTATTAATACCCAATGAAACAGACAGCGAACTTGCTAATTATTTATCTACTGCAAATGTTCAGATGAAGGCTGTTCCAGTGTATGATATTATTTATGAAGAAAATGAACAAGTATGTATCGAGGAAGCAGATATTGTAACATTCACAAGTGCTTCAACAGTACGCAGCTTTGTCAAAACAATGAAAGATATGGATTTTCATAAGGTTCAGGCAGTTTGCATTGGTGAGCTAACGGCAAAAGAAGCAGCTTTGTATGGAATGAAAATTACAGTTGCAAAAGAGGCTACCATTGATAGTTTAATTGAACGTGTTATAGAAATAAGTATGAGGGGATCGTATCACCGATTCGAACAATGACAATAAACTATGCAAAAGAACTTGCCAAATTGATAAAGGATGGGAGAATTGATTAATGACTAAATCAGAACAACTATTTGAACGAGCAGTAAAACATCTTCCAGGTGGAGTAAATAGCCCGGTTAGAGCATTTTTATCAGTAGGCGGAAGTCCGCGTTTTATTGAGTCGGCAGATGGGGCATATATCTATGATGTAGATGGAAATAAATATACTGATTATATAAATTCATGGGGGCCGATGATTCTAGGTCATAATCATGAAGTTATCCGCAAGGCAGTGATAGAAGCAGCACAAAAAGGTTTAAGTTATGGTGCTGCTACAGAAGTTGAAGTTGAAATGGCAGAACTATTATGTGAAATTGTTCCATGCTTTGAAATGGTTCGAATGGTAAACTCAGGAACAGAAGCAGTAATGAGTGCCATTCGAGCTGCAAGAGGATATACAAGAAGAAGTAAAATTATCAAATTTGAAGGCTGCTATCATGGTCATAGCGATGGTTTGTTAGTAAAAGCAGGGTCTGGAGTAATGGTTGCTGGAATTCGTGACAGCTTGGGAGTTCCAAGCAATGTTGTAAAAGACACATTACAAGCAAAGTATAATGATCTGGATAGTGTTATCGAATTATTTGAGCAGAATAAGGATGAAATTGCTGCGATTATTGTAGAACCAGTGGCTGCTAATATGGGAGTTGTATTACCACAAGAGGGATTTTTGCAAGGTCTAAGAGAGTTATGTACGAAACATAAAGCACTTCTGATTTTTGATGAAGTAATTACAGGTTTTCGCCTTTCTTTAAGCGGAGCACAAGGTTATTATAACATCCTGCCAGACTTAGCTACATTTGGAAAAATTATTGGTGGTGGTATGCCGGTAGGTTGCTATGGTGGACGGCGTGAAATCATGGAAATGGTGGCACCGGTTGGTCCGGTATATCAAGCAGGAACTTTAAGTGGAAACCCGGTAGCTATGGCAGCAGGTATGGCTCAGCTTAAGTATTTGAAGGAACATCCGGAGGTTTACACTAAGATTAATGAACTTGGAGAGTATTTTAGGAATAAGGTTGATAAGTTATTTGGCAGTTATAATATAAAGTATCAAGTGACTGGGATAGGTTCCCTAGCATGTATTTTCTTTGCTAATTCTAAGGTTACGGATTATGAGACGGCAAAGACGGCAGATACGAAGGAATATGCAAGGTATTTTAGATTTATGTTAGAACATGGAGTATATATAGCACCTGCTCAATTTGAGGCAATGTTCTTTTCTTATGCTCATACTCATCAGAATGTTGAAGACACCATTTTTGCCATTGAGGAGTATTTAAAGACAATAAAATAATAAAATATTTAACGAGTAAACGTATGAAAGAAAAATACTCCAACTTTCAAATCTTGATTGAAAGTTGGAGTTTTATTTGAAAAGCGATTCCGTTACCTGATAATGCTGTTCATCCGCCTGATAAACGGAATGACAGGACATATGCAAGATTCACGGCTATGATTTTCATTACACATTCTGAAATTACCGAAAAAGCAGCTATTGTGTATTGTCGGAATCAGTTGTATAGGAATATGTTTCTTCCGGATAGTAGGTCATATCACTATTGTCATTCATTTTCTCCGGAGTGAAATCCTGGATATCCATGGAACGGAACCAGAAAGGTAGATTGGACAAGTTGTATCCGGCCGGGATTAAGATTACCTGACCTGTTCTCAGATTGCCGGGGTTTAAGCCGCGATTCAGAGCCATAATGGTATCTACGGTGGTGCAATATTCACGAGCAAGAAGCCATAAGGTATCATTTCGCCGAACGACATGGGTCCGAAGACCTACAGGACATCTACCGGAAGGAGGAGTCGTGACTGGTGGGCGTGGAGCTCTTCTTGCCGGAACGCAAATGGTCTGACCCACTGTTAAGTTCTGTGGATTTAAGCCTGGATTTGCCGCTCTAATAGCAGCAACGGAAGTATAATAACGTTGTGCAATCATCCATAGTGTATCACCGCGTCGAATGGTATAAGGAAACAGTCCTTGAGGACAAGTAGCCATAATATTACTGCCTTTCAATAAAACAATTTGTCTTATGTTATGCTTAGAAAATAAGAAAGTACCTGTCATTCTTGGCCAAATTATAATTTATTTGACGGACAGGATTTGACAGCCAAAGGACTGGTTTGCCTTTTTCCTTAATTGCCTAAATGATATTTGACAAAAGATATTTGGTACATTATAAAATTATGGTAATATTTATTTGACCAAGCTCTTATGATAATACCAATATTAAATTAAAATGGCCAACAATAACCATACCATCACCTGTCACATTAATTATGTGTTTGACAATAGGTAGATGGCTGCTGGCAGTCAGGGGGACATATGGTATTATCAGAGGACTTAAATGGTAAAGGTTTTTCCTTACAGAATGTAGATATAAAGGACTTGGAAAAATACATCGTTATAAAAAGAATCTGCCATAAGAAATACGTAGACGAATACAATGACGGTTGGATCGAGGATATTCAAATCATTATTAGCACTAACAGTTTTCATAGAATGCTAAAATATAGTTGTTTTCAAAAGATACTATTATACGGTACTACGGTTGGTTTTTTCGCGTTTCATGAACAGCCGGATAAGATTGGCGAAATATCCCTCCTGCTTACCGAATCTGTTCAGCAAAAAGGGATAGAAGCGTTTTACCTAAGGCACATTACATCCCTCTCCAGACAGGTAAGCAAGCCAATATTTTTATATATTTATAAATCTGATCCAGCTCAGGACCTATATATGCAATTCGGATTTATAATATATGATCAATCTAGAACACATTATTTAATGAGCTTTAATCAAGGCCATACAAATGATATAAACAATACAAACGGCATTAGAAATTACATGAACCGCATTTTAATAAAGGATTAGGGGGGAGCATGTATAAAAAAGCCCGCCAGTTCCAGTAGGTTGTCCTGTTAAGCGGAAGTGATATCTTGCAGATTGCTTGTCAACATAGTCACTGTGGATAACACAACAGGGCTTAATATTGCCGTGAATCCACATGATAATATCCCTGAGGCCGCTGCAAGACAAATCTTCACAAATTTAGGTGTCTGTCTGTTCAATTTGCCATCGCAAATTCATCCTGCAGCAGTCCTATTATAGAGATTAATAAATAACTGGCTGAATCTGTTTCCCGTCTAAAGCATATTCCAGCGTATCCGCAATGAGTTCCGTGTGCGCGATCATGGAATTAGGTTTTTTCACCGGGTCATCCTGACCAAAGGGAACAAAATAGATATTCTTCACATTAAACAATTCACCCACATTCTTAAAATTAATTCCAAGGGCATCATTGGTGGAAAGAGAGATCACCAGGGGCTTGGAATTTCTTAAATGGGCTTTGGCTGCCATGAGCACTGGGGTATCTGTGATGCCGTTGGCCAGCTTAGCCAGGGTATTTCCGGTACAGGGAGCGATGATCAGGATATCCAGATAGCCTCTGGGTCCGATCGGCTCTGCTTCCTCCAGGTTCAGGATGGGTTTATTGCCTGTCATGGCTGAGATCCGCTTCATGTATTCACCGGTATCACCGAAACGGGAATCCGTTGTCTGTACATTGGTGGAAAAGATTGGGTATATATCGGCTCCTTTATCCACCAGAACCTTTATTTCTTTTTCTATTTTATCAAAAGTACAAAAGGACCCGGTAATCGCCAGGCCTACTTTCATTCCTTCCAGCTTCATATGACACTCCTTTATGACAGAGATTTAACAATTGCTTCGTACAAAATTTCCGCAGATGACTGGGGAGCGTAGATTCCAGGCAGTCCCGGGCAAAGCTTGGCGCGGATATTCTGCTGCCTGCAGAAACCAAAATCAACGCCGCCGGGGGCGGATGCGATATCAATGATCGTTACGTCCGGATTCATGGAACGGATCAGATCTTTTTCAATGATAAGGGCTGGGATGGTGTTAAAGATGAACTCATAATCCCCTATAACCGGGGACAGGTCGCAAAGTGCTCTGGCATGAAATCCCATGGAAGCCGCCTGAACAAGCTGTATTTCTTTTCGTCCGGCAATGGTCACTTCCGCATCCAGGCCCTTTAATTTCAGTGCCAGGGTTTTTGAACACCGGCCAAAGCCGGTCACAAGGCATTTACTTTTGTGAAGGCAGCCGGGACTTAATCGAATGGCCTCGGCAATGGCGCCCTCTGCGGTTGCAATGGTATTCTTTACGGTAATATCCTCCATGTCCATATAGTCAAAGCATGCAATGCCATTTTCCTTGGAATATTCCTTTACATAGGCAGGGATGCTCCCGCCGAAAAGGATATGATCTGAGGTCAAAAGGTTTAATAGATTCCCGATACCCAGATCCGTCATGTCGTTGTCGGAAAACAAGTTGATTTTGTCCCTGGTAAATGGGATGGGACAAATGATAACATTGCTGTTTTTTATGGCTTCTTCCATGGAAAATGAGGAATCCTCGCTGCTATGGTGAAGGGTTGTTTGAAAGCCGTTTTTGGTTAATATTTGGTTTAAATAAAGCTGCCTAGAATCGCCGCCTAAAAGAAGAAAATTATACATACGATCATCACTCCTTATAATGGTTTATATGATGAAAAAATTGATTTGTGTATGGTACCAACAGGGGATGTTTGTCATACTTTTGTTAGTATGAACCTCTAATTTTGGGAATGAGTGCCTATGAAAGATGCGATTTTTAAAGGCTCAGCGGTAGCCATCGTTACGCCCATGGATAGCCATGGAAACCTGGATTTTAAGGCAATGGAAAAATTACTGAAATTTCAGCTGGAAAACGGCACGGATGCCATTGTGGTCAATGGGACCACAGGGGAATCCGCTACGTTGGAAGAAAAGGAAAAGTTGGAACTGATTGAGTTTGTGGTACATTATGTAAACCATCGGGTTCCCGTGATCATGGGAACCGGAAGCAACTGTACGTC
Source organism: Lacrimispora celerecrescens (assembly GCF_000732605.1). Lineage (GTDB taxonomy): Bacteria > Bacillota > Clostridia > Lachnospirales > Lachnospiraceae > Lacrimispora > Lacrimispora celerecrescens_B. Next base: position 24,249 of record NZ_JPME01000022.1, read on the forward strand.
CCACGCCGTGCGCCTGTCTCGAAAGGCCCAGTCCCTAGGGGCATCCGCACTTCTGCAGGTAACTCCGTACTATAACAAAACCTCCCAGCATGGGCTGGTGGAGCATTTTACGGCAGTGGCAGACAGCGTGGAGATCCCCATCATCCTTTATAATGTCCCGACCCGCACTGGGGTTAATATCAGTCCGGAAACCTATTTAAAGCTGTCAGAACACCCCAATATCAGGGCCGTTAAGGAGGCAGGAGGAAATATATCCAGTATTGCAAAAACTGCCGCCCTTTGCGGCGACAGGCTTGACCTCTATTCAGGGAATGATGACCAGATTGTGCCCATCCTATCTCTGGGGGGCAAGGGAGTGATCTCTGTTTTAGCTAATATCATGCCTTTTGAGACCCATATGATATGCCAGTATTTTTTTGAAGGTGAAATAGAAAAGAGCAGGAATATGCAGCTGGAGTTGCTTGCTATGATGAATGCCTTGTTTATGGATGTAAATCCTGTGCCGGTTAAGGCGGCTCTATCCATTCTGGAGCTGTGTGAGGAAAGCTACAGACTTCCTCTTACCCGAATGAAGGATAGGGATATAGAGACATTAAAACAGGTCATGAAATCTTATTTCCCTCATTTACAGGATAGAAGTCTGTAGGGGAAGTATAAAGATCTTGTTAAAGTTTAAGAGGAACCATAAAAAAGATGCCCGGTAAATCATTGGATTACCGGGCATCTTTTTGTACCTATGTATTGGTTATGCTGTTTTTTGGTCAAGCAGAAAATCGGACAGAGTATCCAGAATTTCCTTGTGGTCATTGTTATGGATGATAAGCTCCAGATCGGCATCCGGACAAATGGTCATAAGGCCGAGAAAGGACTTGGCATCAATGATAACGCTTCCTTTGCATAAATCCATGTCACAGTCATACTGGTTGACTGCTTTGACGAATGCGGTTACTTCGTCAATGCTTCCTAAGCGGATTGGGTACCTTTTCATATGGCTCACCTCGTTAATAAAGATGGTTGTATAAAGATAAAATTCCAAGCTGATTATATGTAATATATAATAAATAAGCCATGTCTAAATTTGTATAAAAACCGTCCTTTCTTGCAAATAATGGAGGGATGGTGGTATAATAGTCCGGGGTAAAGCATAAGAATCTGCTATTTGGAGGGAAGCATGAAAAAAGAACTTCTGGAATATTTAAAGAGCGCATCAGAAGGGAATAATGATGTATGGAAAAGCCTGGTTGATGAGGAGGCTGCGATGGGCCAGAGGAAGCTGATGGACATGTGTTGCCAGCCTCACAAGATTCCGATTCCAGATCATTGCCACAATTATATAGAGCTGGTTTATATGTATAGTGGGTCCACGGTTCATGTGATCAACGAGACCAATATTCTTCTAGAGACCAATGATCTTCTGCTCATAAGGCAGGGGACGAGACATGCCGTCGAACCTGCAGGCAGGGATGATATTGCAGTTCATTTCTTTCTGTTGCCGGAATTTTTCTTTCATCTGGAGCTGATGGTAGAGGAAGGCGGCGTTCTGCGCCACTTTTTTACCGGGTCTCCATCAGGAAAGCATTCTGTGTCGGATTATCTTCACTTTCATTTGCAGGATATGATGCCAGCGAAGAATCTGTTGGAGAATATGATCTGGTCCCTAATTGGAGATAAAAAGGGCAGAGAGGAAATTAATCAAGCTACCATGGGAATACTGATCATGGAGCTGTTTCATAATGCAGATAAGGCAGAATTGCATGATATGGCCCAGTATGAGGAAAAAATAGCAATGACTGCATATCAATATCTAGAAAACAACTATCCAACCGCAACGTTAGAAGAGTTTTCGACTCAGGCCATGCAGCCGTCTTATTATATCAGCCGTTTATTTAAACGGCATTATCAGGTGACGTTTACGGAATGCCTGCAGCTAATTCGGATGATGAGGGCGGCGAATTTTCTTACCTCTACGTCAAAGCCAGTGGAAGAGATCATTGCGGAAGTGGGTTATGAAAACAACAGTTATTTTCACCGGCTGTTTAAGGAACGGTATGGCCTGACTCCCAAGCAGTACAGGGATACGACTAAAAACCAATTCTGAAAAGATTATGAAATATTTACCAGGAACATTGACTTTCAACCGATACGTTATTATAGTTAAGTCAAAGTGAAAAAAGGCGGCAGATACAGGATGAATGGATTTAGAGAACGTTTTGCGCGTTTTATGATCGGAAGATATGGCATGGACAGGCTGGGACAGTTTTTGAACGCCATAGCTTGTGTTTTTCTAGCAGCCGGATTGTTCAGCCGGAGCAGGTGGCTGGATATTGGTACATTGGTCTTTCTGGTTTTATGTTATTTTCGAGTGTTTTCAAAAAATATTGGAAAGCGTTTCGAAGAAAATCAGAAATTTGAACGCATCTGGTTTCATGTCTCAGAAGTATTCCGAAGATGGCGTTTTAAGCTACAGCAAAGCAGGAAATTTCATATTTACAAATGCCCAAATTGCAGGCAGAAGATCAGGATTCCCAGGGGAAAAGGAAAGATCAGCATTCATTGTCCAAAATGCGGCACCGATTTTATAAAAAAAAGTTAGCAGTAATTATAGAAGGGAACGACTATGAATTTACAATTTAAGCCGATTGAGGCAGAGGATATAAAGTTAATATCGCCTTTTTATGCCTTGCGGCCCAACAGAACTTGTGACAGTGTATATTTAGACAGTTTTATCTGGAGAAATTATTACCATGTGAAGTATGCCATAAGCGACGATAAAGCATTGCTGTTTTTGATGGAAAAGGACGGAGAGCCTTTTTCCGCTATGCCTATGTGCAAAGAGGAGGATCTTCCTCATTATTTTCAAGAAATGGTAGATTATTTTAATCAGGTTTTAAAAAAGCCTCTTCGCATTTATCTTGCGGATGAAGAAGCAGTTAATTTCTTAAAGCTGGATCCGGAAAAGTTTGAGGTCATAGAACAAGAAGACTTAAAAGATTATCTTTATGATGGGGAAGCCATGAGAACCCTGGCAGGGAAAAAGCTTCATAAGAAGAAAAATCACTTAAACTCTTTTTTAAGGGAATATGAGGGCAGGTATGAATACCGGACTCTTTGCTGTTCGGACCGGGATGATGTACTGGAATTTCTGGATGACTGGTGGGAGAATAAGGTGGAGGCCGCAGAATTTGTCCGGCAGTTGGATTATGAAGTAATGGGCATCCATGATATTTTGAAGAACTGTTCTATGCTTAACGTGAGGATGGCAGGCGTTTATATTGACGGAACTTTAAAAGCCTTTACCATCGGCACCTACAATTCCTTTGAAAATATGGCAGTCATACACATTGAGAAGGCTGACCCGAATGTGAAAGGACTGTACCAGTTTATTAACCAGCAGTTTTTGATACATGCATTCCCGGAAAATCCGGTGCTTATCAACCGGGAGGATGATGTTGGAATGGAAGGGCTGCGAAAGGCGAAAATGTCTTATTACCCCATTGACTTTGCAAGAAAATACGGAGTCGTACAGAAGGGCTTTTAACTATGATACGGTATTTGAAGCAGGAAGAAAAAGGCGAGAGCCGGGCGTTGTGGGAAACGGTTTTTTCTGAAGATTCCCAGAGCTTTTTGGATTATTATTATTCGGACAGGGTACGGAAGAATAAGATTCTCACTGCCTGGAATGAGGACCGTGTGGTAGCTATGCTGCACCGTAATCCTTATGAGGTGGTGGTTAAGGACCGTTTATGGAAGATTGATTATATAGCCGGTGTCGCTACGGATCCGGGCAGCCGCCATCAGGGATATATGAGGCGGCTTTTGAGCCGCTGTTTTTCCGATATGTATATGGAGCGGATGGGGTTTTGTTTTTTGGTGCCAGCTGATCCGGCGATATACTTTCCTTTTGATTTTACCTATATCTGCGATCTGCCGGAAGTGGCGCTGAGCGAAAAAGGACGGCTGCACTTAAGCCGCCGTGCTCTCGTTGAACGGTCGGATGAGTGCAGGGAAGCTGCAAGGTTCGTGGGAAGGCAGCTGGAAAAGAAGTATGAGGTCTATGCACTCAGAGATGAGGAATATTATCTGAATTTAAGCAGGGAAGTCAGAAGCGACAGAGGCGATCTGATTCTTCTTTTTACCCGGGATGAGAGAGAACGATTGGTCGGTGTGTGGGCTTATTACGGAGAGACAGCAGAAAATCAGCGTGAGCTTATTTGTCTGCCTGATTTTATACAGAAAACAGGTCCCTTAAAGCCGGCTGTCATGGGCAGGATCATTCATCTGGAACAGTTTGTCTCCGTGATACGTTTAAAAGAGGATTGTCCGATCAGCGAAATGGAACTGTTTATTGAGGTAAAGGATGAATTTATCCGTCAGAATGATGGAGTGTTCCGGTGGAGGCTGGGACCGGAAGGTTCCTCCATTATTCCGATTAAAGATGCGTCTGGGATCAAGCCTCATCTATCCATGGGAATCAGTGAAATGACTTCCTGGCTGTTTGGATATAGGATGCCAACGGTACCTGAGGACAGAAGGTCTTTGGTAGAACGGATTCGGCCTTTAAAGGGTGTCTTTTTTGACGAAATCACTTAGAAGTTTTCACTTAAAGGAAAATGGATCAGGTCGGCTTTGGCGGGTTCGCTTGAATCCGCCTTATATTTTATCTAGGCCCGGCAGCAGGAATGGCTGCAGGAACGAAGCATGAAAAATGATTAAGAGGAGAAATAAGTATGTATCAGGCAGCGGAAAACAGATATGAGAAAATGGAATATAAGCGTTGCGGAAGAAGCGGAGTTTTACTTCCTAGGGTATCTCTGGGTTTATGGCAGAATTTTGGCCTGGAAAAGCCTTTGCAGGAGCAGCGGGAGATTCTCTTAAGGGCATTTGATATGGGAATTACCCATTTTGATTTAGCAAACAACTACGGTTCTCCGGCATTAGGGAAAGCGGAGGAGAATTTCGGTGAGATTTTAAAAAGCGATCTGGGTAAATACCGGGATGAGCTGCTCATTTCCACCAAGGCCGGATTTGATATGTGGCCCGGACCTTACGGAAATTGGGGCTCTAGAAAATATTTAATGGCAAGCCTGGATCAAAGCTTAATGCGGATGGGGTTAGAATACGTGGACATTTTCTACCACCACAGGCCGGATCCGGAGACACCATTGGAAGAAACCATGAGAGCACTGGCTGACATTGTAAGACAGGGAAAGGCTCTTTATGTAGGAATCTCCAATTACGGAGATCAGGAGGCAAGGGATGCGGTACTTCTGTTAAAAGAAATGGGAGTTCCATGTCTGATCGATCAGCCAAGATATAACATGTTTGAAAGAGGGGCGGAAGATGGATTGTTTTCCACACTTCTTGAAAACGGTGTAGGCTGCATCTGCTACAGTCCCCTAGCCCAGGGAGCCCTGACTGACAAGTACTTAAATGGCATTCCCCAAGAATCCAGAGCGGCAAGGCAGGGAACGACCGTAGGCGGACGTTATCTGTCAGAGGAAAGGCTGGGTCAGATAAGACAGTTAAATGAGCTGGCCTTAGAGCGGGGACAGTCATTGGCCCGTATGGCTCTTTCCTGGGTACTTCGGGAAGAGGCAGTGACTTCCGTTCTGATCGGAGCCAGCAGCGTAAGACAGCTGGAGGACAGTACGGCTTGTCTTGATAATCTAAAATTTACACAAGAAGAATTGGAAAAAATCGATTCTATCTTAATATAGGTAGGCAGCAGGGAAATTTGTCATGGATGGAAGGGGCAGGCGAAGGACATGAATTACGAGGTTGGAGATATAGTGAAACTTAAAAAACCCCATCCCTGCGGAAGCCAGGAGTGGGAAATTTTGAGAGTCGGTGCGGATTTCCGATTAAAATGCATGGGCTGTGGCCATCAGGTTATGGTGCCTAGGAAGCTGGTGGAGAAGAACACCAGGGGCCTAAAAGGACAGGATGGCCTGCCAAAGGCTTAAAAAGTTGGAAATCAGAGGAAAAAGTTCAGGAAAATGAGAAAAGGACTTGCTTTTGTCAGATGTTTCCGGTATAATATTAATCCGTGACATATAGATTCCTTGCTCCTGTTACTGAAAGCAGGGGCCAGAGACCACAAGGAGGTAAGAAGCATGAACAAGTATGAGTTAGCCGTTGTTCTTAACGTAAAGCTCGAGGATGAAGAGAGAGCAGCAGCCATCGAAAAAGTGACAGGTTATATCACTCGTTTCGGAGGCACTGTAACTAACGTTGATGAATGGGGTAAGAAGAGATTAGCTTACGAGATTCAGAAAATGAAAGAAGGATTCTACTACTTCATCAAATTTGATGGCGATTCCACAACTCCCAACGAGTTGGAAGCACACATTCGTATTATGGAGCCTGTCATCAGATACTTATGCGTAAGACAAGAGGCATAATAGATAAAGAAAGCGTGATCGTATGAACAAAGTAATCCTTATGGGCAGATTGACCCGTGATCCAGAAGTAAGATATTCCCAGGGAGAGCGTGCTATGGCAGTCGCAAGGTATACCCTTGCAGTTGACCGCAGAGGCCGCAGGAATCAGGACGGCAATGAGCAGACAGCCGACTTTATCAATTGCGTTGCATTTGACAGAGCAGGTGAGTTTGCGGAGAAATATTTCCGTCAGGGCATGAGAGTACTGATTTCCGGAAGGATCCAGACTGGAAGTTATACGAATAAAGACGGCATTAAGGTTTATACAACAGATATCGTTGTAGAAGATCAGGAATTCGCAGACAGCAAGGGCGGAGCTCCCGGAGAAGGCGGCGGCGGTTATCAGCCAGTCTCCAGACCGGCACCCTCCAGTGCAATCGGCGATGGATTTATGAATATTCCGGATGGGGTCGAAGACGAAGGACTTCCATTCAACTAAATCTAATAGGAGGTAGTACCAATGGCATATAATAGAAATGATAAAGCTGATGGCGCTAAGTTCAAAAGAGGCGGCATGCGCAGAAGAAAAAAAGTATGCGTATTCTGTGGAGAGAAGAACGGCGTTATTGATTACAAGGATGTAAATAAATTAAAAAGATATGTGTCTGAGAGAGGAAAAATCCTTCCTAGACGTATCACTGGCAACTGCGCAAAACATCAGAGAGCGCTTACTGTTGCAATCAAGAGAGCAAGACATATCGCTCTTATGCCTTACACAATGGAGTAAATCCTTATTTTATAAGGGTTTGTCGTGATATGAAAAGACTTCACATGAGAGTGTGGGGTCTTTTTTATTGTCAAGGCAATTAATTTGGGTTTCTATTGAAGGTGCTAAGTTTATTGAGTATAATTAAATGACTAAAGTGATTATGAACAGTAAAATTTTGATGGCGTTATAATGTATTTCCAGAAAATAGATTCATAGGAGGAAGACAAATTATGGCAGAAATGAAAAAGGTCATCTACAAGGAAGTGGATGAACGCTTAATGGTTGGTATGTTCCGTGAAACCTCTTTTACAAATGCTGGTCGCGTATGGCAGGACTTCTATCAAGGAGATACAATTGAGAAACTTAACAAGCTGTCAGATGTCAAATACTGTGATGATATTGATGAAAATGATGGTATTGGCTTCATGTATCATTTTAGCGATAAAGAGAATTTCAATATTATCATTGGTGACTTTGTAGAAACCAATACAAAAATACCAGAAGGACTGTTTGCTAAATATATTCCTAAAGGTTTAATTGCGCGTGTTCAAATCGAAGGAGATAATATTACAGATATACTCGATTCAGCCTATTTGCTGATTACGGAAGCTATTGAAAAAACTGGTGGAGTAATTGACTACGATAATTTCTATTGGTGCGAAGTTTATACACGTCAGCGTTATTCTGAACCTCTCCGCCGAAGTGAAAGGGTAATCATAGACTACCTTATGCCTGTTAAAGAAAAGTAATTGGGTCTTATTTAATGGCTCGTTGTAGAAAGGGACCTCGTATGAGAGTATGGGGTCCTTTTTTGTTGTCTTTGTTTATAGTCGCAATGATTAGCTGTTTCGTTTGCTAGTGGCGGTAGGTTAACTGTGAAGGTGAATATGGAAATTATAATTTATTTAGTATATAATGACTAATTAATACGTTATATATTCTTTATTGAAGTAATAGTGGGCTGTCTAAAAGAAGGAGGTTCTTGTATGGAGAACAGTATCATAGCTGATTTAGAAGAAAGTTATGGGCTAATTTGTAATCAAATTACTCCTGTAGAAGGTGGTTGGTTGAATCAAAAATGGAAGGTTACCACTGATAAATGCGAATTATTGGTAAAACAATTCAGCAATAAGCGATATAGTAGGGAGAAATTGGAATTAGTTGAGTCTGCTTTGCAGAGGCAGATTATCCTTGAAAAGAATGGCGTTCCATGTCCATCTATCAGTTTGAGTGGAGGTCATGCTATTCGCTTATTGAATAATGAGACTGCGTATATGGTCATGGAATTCCGCCAGGGGAAGATGGAAGATCCTAATACAGTCACTATAATGCAGATGCGCAGTCTTGGTAATGCATGCGGATTAATGCACAAAGCATTTTTACAACTTCCGACGCTTTCAGTTAAAGGGTTTCCTATTAATAGCGGACGAGTAATAGATTCTTTATGGGCTAATTTTTATGCTCGTAAGCAAGAGAGTTCATCAGGCCTTCCCATTGAATACCGAAAAGCTTTGCTTATGCAAGAGCCTATTTTAAAACAACTTACTAATGAGTTCTTTGATAAAATGCCCAAAGGGATTGCCCATGAAGATTTTTCCTCTGACAATATCTTATTCGATGTAGATTGTGTATCGGCTATCATTGATTTCGACCGCAACCATTATAGTTACATTTGGCATGATATAGGAAGGGCAATATTATCTTTTGCTTTGAGAAACAATAGAATAGATACTAACAAAACATATGCTTTTCTTGAAGGTTATTCACAGCATTTAGCGCTGACTATGCCTGATATAGCAGACGCTTTACGTCTTTCGTGGTGTATCGAAGTACCGTGGTGGATAAAACCTGAATTATTTAGAGAAAATCGAGAAAAGATAGTTCGTTTCAAAAACGAAATGCTTTGGTTAACAGAATATTGGTTTGAGCTGGATTCATTATTATGCCCCTAATGTATTTTACAAATTTTTGCTCAATTTTAAAATTCGAGTGGTGTATCGAATTAAAGTAATTAAGTTTGAGTTTCTATTGAAGATGTATTATCTGTTAGGTATAATTTAATATATATAAATGGTATCTTGAAGCTGGATTTCTGTAATTGGGTAACAACCCAATGCCTATGGAAGAGGATTCCATCTCATTATGCTTGGTAATGAAGTTTAAGCATATAATCTCATGTGTAAGTAGGAAATAAATTTAACGGCTATGGAAAAATAAATGTAACAGATAAATCAGTAATTTTTACAATGGTGGTAAAAGATATGACAAGAGGAATTATTATTTTTGGCTCGGCAGGTTCTGGAAAAACAACATTAGGAAAAATGGTCGCCGATAAGCTCGGTTATCCATATTTTGATATAGATGATTACATATGGAGAAAGGATACTGATAAACCTTTCACGATTATGTATACTCGCGACGAGAAGATTAATCGATTAATGTCAGATATATCGAAAGAGAATTATTTCGTGATGGCAGGTTCGATGGATAGCTTTCATGAACCGTTTGATCCATTGTTTGATTTGGCAGTACATATTACAGCATCTGTTGAAACAAGAATCGACCGGATTCATAAGAGAGAATATGAGAGATTTGGAGAAAGAATCATGAAAGGCGGAGATATGTATGAGGTACATTGCCGTTTTCTTGATAACTCAGCCAGATATGATTTAGATGGATCTCCATGTATGAAGACGCATATGCAATGGGCGGATTCTTTACCTTGTAAAGTACTGCAGCTTAGCGGAGAAGATGCCATAGACAAGAATGCTGGTAGAATCGTTCAGGAATATTCTTATAAAAGGTTATAAAAGGATAGTCACTAACGGTATTTACATAACAATGGTACAAGAATCATGAACCTTATGGATTCTGCTTCAATCTAGGAGACAAAATATGGAGAACAATGCAAAAGTAATTCAGGCTATAGAAGAATACTGTTTAAAGCACCCAAGTGCATATGAGGCAAGACCATTTGGTGAATACCCAATCTGCTATAAGGTTATAGGAAAAATTTTTGCTCAATTTAACCCTGAGGAAAGGTTTTATAAGATAACGTTAAAATGTACGCCGGATAAAGCAGACCTATACCGGCAACTTTATCCGGGGGTTGTAGTACGTGGATATCACTGCCCGCCGGTTCAGCAGCCCCATTGGAATACCATTAATCTGGATGCCTTCTTCGATTTGGAAATGTTATTTCAGATGATTGATGAAGCATATGAAGCTGTAATAAATAAGTTTAGCAAAGAAGCGAGAGTGGAGCTGCTTAATTTATCTGAATTGGAGTTTAGAGATACGGATGGAGAAGACCAGGATTTTGCAATGCTCTGTAATCGACTGGACAGTGCTCTTGATGAAATTGTTGGAGGTAAATTTCAACGAAGTCAGTATGAACAATATAATCAAAGAGACAGTATCCATGACGTGATTGTGGTATATCGGGAAGGGGAACCGATTGGGTGTGGTTCCTTTAAAATGTATGATGAAGATCACGCAGAATTAAAACGAATTTATGTAGACCCATTGTATCGAAATATAGGACTAGGTTCAGACGTGGTTCGGAGATTAGAGGCAAAGGCGAAAATCAAAGGATACCGATGGTGCATTTTAGAGACTGGAAAACCATTAGAAGCGGCCTGCAGCATGTATAAAAAGGCAGGGTATAAGATTATGCCGAACTATGGACAGTATATGGATATGCCGGATTCTATTTGTATGGAACGAAAAATCTAATGGGGGATTATTCGATGGAGAAGTATGAATATGGTTTGAATAAAAAGTCTTTTTCGTTGTTTTATAAAGGTGGAGAAGTTTGGTGTGAGCATCTGGATTCCCTTTATGGTGAAAAGGAATTGTTAAAGCAGAAGTTTAAATGGGATCTGATAGAAATCAGCAGACCGTCCACGAGTTCCTTTATCGCAGTTGTTCTTGATGACTCGGACGTTGACAAAGAAGTTTTAGATTGGATCGTTGATCGTTTCATTATGTTAAATAAGCCGCTGCGAAAAATAGTATTTGTCGGCTTGGATTTAAAAATGAAGAGTTATATGAAAAAGAAAAAAGTAGATAATTCGTTTATGATGGCCTGCATTGATGATTTGGAAAAGGCAAAAGAGTGGCTTATTTCGTGATGACATGAGTAAACTGATAAATAGGACAAGCAAAAGTATTTCATAGAAGGGAGAACAGGGATGTTTCGTGTGGAGCAGGTTAAGTCACTGAATGATCTGGAAATGGAAGTGTATCAATATGTGACGAAAAACTATGATAAAGTGAAGTACATGAGAATTCGGGAATTGGCTCAGGAAGCCCATGTTTCCACTTCTACGGTACTGCGCTTTTGTAAGAAAATGGATTGTAACGGCTATGCCGAGTTTAAGGTAAAGTTAAAGCAACATTTTGAAAAGGGAAAAGAAATATCTGCAACGGATGATGTGACTGAAGTCATTGATTTTTTGAAGAAAACTACTTCGGAAGAATTTGAGAAAAAGCTGGATATGCTGACGGAAGTGATTGTTCGTGCTAATCGAATTATTTTTGTAGGAAGCGGCATGTCTGGAATTGTGGCAAAATATGGGGCAAGGTATTTTTCCAGTATGGGAAAGTTTTGTCTTTATATTGACGAACCTCATTATCCCACAGAGAGCAGATTTTTTGAAAATGCCCTGGTCATTGTGTTTTCAGTTTCTGGGGAGTCGAATGATACCATTGGTCATGTGATCCGTTTTAAGGAACAAAATTGCCAGATACTCAGTGTGACGAATACGGAGAATTGTACTGTGGCGAAGTTATCGGACTATAACATTGCTTACTATGTGACTTATACGCGGTTAAAGGTTTATGATATTACCACTCAAATGCCTGCAATCAGTATTGTGGAACGGCTGGGTAAGAAGCTGTACCGGTATACTTCTGAGGGAACGGATCATACTTCAAATTAGGAAAGAAACAAAAAACATACTGTTACGCATAAAAAACAAGTGAGAATAGACGTCACTTGTTTTTTTAAACCTTAGAACTAATGACAGGAGACTTGATAAACAGTATAATCACAATCAGCAAAAACTATGCGAATTTATTAATTTATAAGAGAGGAAAGAAAAATGGCAAGAGATTATGCGGTTGTATCAAAAGCTATTGTGGAGAATATTGGGGGAATCGACAATATTTCCAGCCTTACCCACTGTATGACCCGCTTAAGATTTGTCTTAAAGGATGAAAGTAAGGCAAATGAAGCGGCAGTCAAAGCAATTGACGGCGTTATGGGTGTTGTAAAGCAGGGAGGACAATTTCAGGTTATTATCGGAAACCATGTTGGTACTGCTTATCAGGAAATATTAAAGTTAGGCGACTTTGGAGAAGAAAGCAAGGTTGCAAGGGGAGAGAAGAAAGAACCTCTGACCTTAAAGAAGATCGGAAACAACATTTTAGATGCTATCGTGGGAACCATGTCTCCATTAATTCCGGCAATTATCGGCGGTTCCATGGTGAAATTGTTAGTGATGTTATTGGCTATGGCAAATATATTGCCTGCTGACAGCGACACTTACAAGATTATTAACTCCATTGGCGATGGTGCTTTTTATTTCCTGCCTGTAATGGTTGCAGCTTCTGCTTCTAAGAAATTTAAAACGAATATGTTTCTCGCCATTGCTATTGCAGGAACTTTAATTCACCCGGATTTTCGCGGTTTGATGGAGGCGGTTACGGTTGGAGAAACAGCGGCCCATTTCATAGGTGTTCCAATTGCATCTGTTAAATATACTTATACAGTAATCCCAGCAATCTGCATGACCTGGATTTTATCTTATATTGAGCGGGGCGTTGATAGAATTACACCTGCCGTTACGAAAAATTTCTTAAAGCCGATGTTAATTTTATTAATTGCGGCTCCTATTGCTATTTTAATCATTGGACCTGCAGGTATTTTAATTGGTACATCAATTTCTAAATTTGTATTCTTTGTACAGGCAAAACTTGGATTCCTGGCAGTTGGTATTATGGGCGCGATTTGGCCCTTACTGGTTATTACAGGTATGCACAGGGTGTTTACCCCAACGATTCTGCAGACCATTTCTGACACCGGAATGGAAGGAACCGTTATGCCGTCTGAAATAGGCGCAAACCTTTCTTTGGGCGGAGTTTCATTAGCAGTAGCTTTAAAAACAAAAAACAGAGAACTGCGTCAAACGGCCCTTGCAGCAGCTTCTTCCGCTCTGATTGCAGGAACTACGGAACCGGCTCTTTATGGTGTTGCTGTTCGATTAAAACGTCCGTTGATTGCTTCTTTGATTACAGGATTTGTTTGCGGCTGTTTAGCTGGAATCGGAGGGCTTGCCAGTCGTTCCATGGTCTCACCCAGCGTTTTAACTGGAGTACAGTTTATTGACCCGGAACACCCAGGAACCAGTATTGCATGGATTGCAGGTATTACAATTTTATCCATTGTATTATCGTTTGTACTGACTTTGGTGATTGGTTTTGAGGATATTCCGGAAGAGGAGGAATAATTTGAGCGATTTTCAATTTCCTAAAGATTTCCTTTGGGGAGGAGCCATTTCCGCCAATCAGGCGGAAGGCGCCTTCCGTGAAGGAGGCCGGGGATTAAGTAATATTGACGTGCTTCCTCATGGAGTACGAAGATTGGAAGTGAAAACAGGGAATGTTCCCCATCCCGAATTGCAGAAAGTAGAATATTACCCCAGCCATGAGGGAATTGATTTTTATCATCGTTATAAAGAAGATATTGCTTTAATAGCAGAAATGGGTTTTAAAGTATTCCGTACTTCTATTTCATGGTCACGGCTTTTTTCTAACGGAGACGAAGAACAGCCCAATCAGGCGGGAATCGATTTTTACCGTAATGTGTTCTTGGAGTGTAAAAAGTATGGGATTGAACCATTGGTGACGTTGTGCCATTTTGATGCTCCCATGGGATTGGTGGAGAAATACGGTTCATGGAGAAACAGAAAAGTTATAGATCTTTTTCTGAATTATGCGGATTCCTGTTTTAAAGAATTTTCAGGATTAGTAAAATATTGGCTGACTTTTAATGAGATTAATATTATTTTACACAGCCCTTTTTCCGGTGCGGGGATTGCGTTCCAGGAAGGGGAAAATAAAGCTCAGACTACCTATCAGGCAGCACATCATATTTTGATAGCCAGCGCTTTGGCTACTAAGCTGGCTCATGAATACGATCCGGGAAATCAGGTTGGCTGTATGCTTGCAGGAGGAAGTTTTTACCCTTATTCCTGCAACCCTGAGGATGTTTGGGAGTCTGTAAAGAAAGAGCAGGAAAATTTGTTCTTCATCGACGTACAGGTGCGGGGGGCTTATCCCTCTTATGCCCGTAAGCTCTTTCGTGATAAGGAAGTCAATCTCATTATGGAAGATGGAGACTTGGAGATTCTTAAAAATACTGTGGATTTCGTTTCTTTCAGCTATTACGCCAGCCGCTGCGTAGCTGCGGATATGAATGATAAAACAGCAAATGAGGGAAATATTATTCGTTCTGTGAAAAATCCTTATTTACAAACTAGTGAATGGGGTTGGAGCATTGATCCGCTGGGACTTAGAATCACTATGAATCAGTTGTATGACCGTTATCAGAAACCTTTGTTTATCGTTGAGAATGGATTAGGTGCAAAAGACGAGATTGAGCAGGATGGAAGGATACTGGACGATTACCGCATTGATTATTTAAGAAGCCATATTCAGGCAATGAAAGAAGCCATGGAGGATGGTGTAGAGTTAATGGGGTATACAGTCTGGAGCTGTATTGACATTGTTTCTGCTTCAACCGGAGAGATGAGCAAACGATATGGTTTTGTATATGTGGACAGGGCAGACGATGGAAGCGGAACCTTGCATCGGAGAAAAAAGAAATCGTTTGATTGGTATAAAAAGGTAATTGAAAGCAATGGAAATGATATAGACTGACAGATATAATTTTTTGGGCTGCAATTGCGGCCGAGAAGAGAGCTTCGTGATAAGAAGGGCTTCACATGAGAATGTGGAGTCCTTTTTATGTTGTAATTTATAAGCTCGTGTATTAATATTTGACTATGATGTTTTCGGGCTTTTTACAAGTTTGATACATATGTATGTTTTTTTATATAGTAAGACGAATAATATGAAATAATAGTAAGAAGGTTATAACAGATACCATGAATAGGGGAAGTTGGATAGAAAGGAAATAAAAATGCATAATATTTTAATTGTCGAAGATGAAAAACCTATATCAGATTTTATAAAGCTTAGCTTGAGAGCGATGGGGTATGAATGTGAACAGGTCTATGACGGGGAAGCGGCTGCAAATAAAATTTTGGAGAAAAGGTATTCGTTGATTCTTCTGGATATCATGCTGCCAAAGGCCAATGGGTTTGAATTAATGGAATTTATCCGCCCTATGGAGATCCCGGTCATATTTTTGACTGCAAAAGGAAGTGTGCAGGACAAAGTAAAGGGCTTCAAGCTAGGTGCTGATGATTACTTGACAAAGCCCTTTCAGATAGAGGAATTGCAGGCCAGGATTGAAAACGTGCTCAGGCGGTATTATAAAACAGACGAAATCATGTCTTACAGAAATATTTCTGTGAACGTATCATCACACAAGGTGACAAAGGATGAGCAGGAAATCACATTAACTGAGAAAGAGTTTAAATTGTTGGTGCTATTTATTAAAAATAAAAACCTGGCATTATTTAGAGAGCAGATTTATGAGAGAGTATGGGAAGGGGAGTATACCGGAGATAGCAGAACAGTTGATATGCATATACAAAGGCTGCGTAAAAAATTAGATCTATATGATCAACTGGTATCTGTATTTAAAATTGGATACCGCTTGGAGGATTAAATGAAACTTTCCTGGAAGATATTCTCGAATACATTTCTGGTCGTTCTATTCGCATTGACATTAGAGGGAGTAGTACTGCTTTCAATGACTTTCCATAAAGCATATTTGCTGGAGGTTGAGAGGGAAAAAGAAAATATCGAAAACATTCATCGTGATCTGGTAACACTGCTTGCAAATGATAGCAGTACTTTGTATAAGGAACCAATAAAAAGTATTGAGGAAGCAATTGATATTTTGAAAAACAATTGGAATGGAGAATCTTATAGAATAAGCGATGAAAATGGAAAGGTATTATTTCAGAACGATAATGCAGGATTTTTAGATAAAGAGAGTAGTGAATTATCTCTTTATAGGATTGTATATCGAGTAGATAAAAATGCTAAGGGTTATTTTTTACAAATGTCAGTTCTCACAGAGCTGCTTGGACGACCTGTTATAATTGAAGTTCATAAAGATCTTACACAGATCTTTTTAGAAAAAGAAGAGCAGCAAAGAATTTTTATAATAACCATAATTGTTGTGGGGGCTATAAGCGCTTTGCTAAACGCTGTCAATGCTATAAAGTTAACAAAACCAATTAATAAACTGATTTATGCGGTGAAAAAAATCAGGTTCGGAGACTACACGGAAAGAGTGGAATATAAGGAGAAAGATGAAGTTGGCATTTTGGCATCCGATTTTAATGGAATGGCGGAACAATTAGAAGAAAAAATCAAGTTGCTGAAGGAAACGGCAAAAAAGCAGGAAGAACTGGCCGGCAGCTTGGCTCATGAAATCAGAACGCCTCTTACTGCCATGATAGGATATGCAGATTTAATAAAGAGAAGCAAAATGGAGGAGCAGGATTTCTTATATGCCGTGGACTATATTATTTCGGAAGGAAAGAGACTGGAAGCACTTTCTAACAGGATGATGCAGTTATTAATAGAAAAGAATGCAATGCCCAATTATTCCGTCAGTACCGTTCAGAATTTGCTGGAAGATGCCCTGGAAGCAATGAACCCTGTTTTTGACAAAAAGAAAATTGCCGTGAAAAAATCTTCCATCAATTTTCCGATCAGAGCTGATATGGAGCTAATGAAAAATGTTTTATTAAATATATTAGATAATGGCGGAAAAGCGGCTGGCATGAATGGTGAGATTACGATAGAAACCGGCTGTGAGAGCGGTAATGTATGGATTTCAATAACGGATAATGGGATGGGTATGCCAAAAGAGGAGATTTCTAAAATTCAGGAAGCCTTTTACCGGGTGGATAAATCCCGTTCCAGAGCAGATGGGGGAGCAGGCCTGGGATTAGCAATTTGCTCTAATATTATGAAGATTCATAAAGGCGAAATACTGTTTGAGAGTGAAGTGGGTAAAGGGACTACAGTGACATTGGTATGGAAAGGAAGTATCGATGAACAGGACATCTAATTATGTATTATATCTGACCAGGGTAACTGTTTTAGCTTTGGCAATCTTGATCTTTCCATATCTTTATTTTCAGTATCAGGACCGGAAGCTGTTAAGTGAGACAAAAGAAATGGATATGAATGTTTTTCAGATGGATAAAGTAGAAAATAATACGTTAACACTAGAAGAAAAAATGAAGCTGTTAACGGACGGCAATGCAAATCTAAAGCTTATTGAACTTAAAACAGGAGACAGGTATAGTTTATATGAGGCGCGGAGACAATGTTTTCGGGAACTGAGCAAGATTCCTGTTTTGGAGATTACTACTTATGGTCCCATATTAAGAGAGATTGATATAACTCCTTACCTGTTAATTGACTCAGAGACACCGTCGAGTTCCATGCTTATATGGAAAGGTTCTTTGACAATAAAGGATATAAAATATCAAATTACCCTGGAAGAGGAAAGCGGCAAGATATTGTTCGTTCAGCCAGTGGGAGAAAAAGATGAAACTTTGGAAATGCAGTGGGAAAAATATTTAAAAAATCCGTAGGTATAATACAAGTTTGTTACATTTATTTGTGAGAATACAGTATAACCTAAAAACAAATGGAGGATATTCAGATGAAAAACAAAAAAAACGGGATGCTGCTATTAGGAAGCCTTGCAATTACAGTAACACTGTCCATAAGTGCTTGCGGAAATAGCGCATTAAACACGCAGAAGGATACTGGGTCTGCAGAAATAACAAAGGAAGTAACCCAGAAAGAGCCTATCCATTCAGAAAGTACATATTCTGAAAGTACTGGCTCAAAAGAGACATCGGCTGCCAATAGCAGTGAAACCGATGAAGTACCAATGCTGAAGTTACCGGAGGGCATATCAGGCATGAAGGCGGAGTCAAAGCCGTTGAAAGAACTAAGAGATCTGATAATAGAAGACATGGAGGTACCGGAGGAATATTATGAAACGACAAATTATTTTTATAACTATATTGATTTAAATGATGATGGTAAGGATGAAATATTTGTAATGGTAACAGGTCCTTATACCAGCGGATCCGGTGGAAGCAGTGCATTGCTGTTATCCGAAAATGGTGGAAAGCTGCACGTTGTTCAGGAATTTACACTAATTAATGAACCAATCATTGTCAGTGATAAGTTAGACAATGGATATCATGAGTTAATAGTTCCGTATTATAACGAAAACAAGTCTCAGTATTCTGTACTAAAGTATAAGAACGGTGCTTACCCCAATGTACCGGATGGAGAGATAATTAATAGTCTGGAGGGAGTAAAGGGTAAAGCGATGATTGCCAATGACAGGATTAATGAAGTGCAGGCAGGAATCATGGGAATAAATCTTAGCGAAGAGTAAATAATGAGATCATGCGGTCTCTTATTATCAAAAAGGTGCTGGAAACAGTACCTTTTTTTGCGCTATGTATAAAAAATACATTTATGGTACAAACTAACTATAAATACCTGGTAAGGACAAATCTTTGTTTTATTTTGAATTTATTGACTGACAGGTTTTTACACAAATAATGATGAATTTCATTATAAATAATTCTTTTAAAGAGAGGTAATAAACGATGGGAATTATAAGTTGGATTATTATTGGTGCTCTTGCCGGTTGGATTGCCAGTATGTTCACTGGTAATAATAAAAGTATGGGCGCTGGCGCCAATATCGTGGTAGGGATCATCGGCGGTTTAATCGGCGGGTTTTTGATGGGCCTCCTGGGAGGAACCGGCATTACCGGATTTAATGTCTGGAGCCTGATCGTCTCTATCGTTGGTTCCGTTATTTTATTATGGATTGTAAATGCAGTGAGAAGACAAAAGACTGAGTAACATTGTTTACTTGGCTGTCATGCCATAAGAAAAAATTTCCTAAAGCGGTTTGGATACGCTTGCTTAAGCAAAAGGGGTATGTCAAATAAGCTGTATAATATAGTACAGGTTACTTGACAGCCTCTTTTTTGTATGCTCTTTTAATAATACGACAATCTTTTAAATAGTTAACAAACTTTAGAAATAAACGAAAAACTATAAAAGACATAAAATTAGATGGAAATCCGCAGGTAAATGGAAAGAAAAAAGTCTACATATGCCATAATGGCTGGAATTATAAGAAATATTGTAAACAAACACTATAAATATCGGCTTGAATTTCCATTTTGCCTATGTTATACTGTTGCCAATACATAATTAATAAATAAAGTTTAATAATTAAAATGGAGTTGCGTAATGGAAGAGGAAAAGAAAAGCATGAGCTTTCCCAAGGGACTGTTCTGTGTGTATCTTATATTTTTTTCGGGGCAGGCAATCTATAATACATATTTAAACTTATATCTGGCTCAGATCGGTTTTTCTACAACTCAGATTGGCAGCATGATATCCATATCCACGATCGTGCTGCTGGTTGCACAGACCTTTTGGGGAAGTATCAGTGACAGGGCAGAGAGAAAGAATGGAGTGGTTGCTTTTCTCTACATTGCTTCCATTATTTCAGCGTTGGGTTTTTACCTTACGAAAAGCTATTGGCCTGTGTTATTCCTTGTGGCTGCCTTTAGCGCCTCTTTTGTTCCCATTATTCCTTTAAATGACAATATTACCTTAGAGTCCCTGACCGGCAGCAAATGGGATTATGGAAGAATTCGGCTGGGAGGGACCATCGGTTATGCTGTAACTGTTGTTTTGGCCGGGTATTTTCTAAAGGATGAGTATTCTTCTATATTTTGGATTGTGGCAGCAGCCATGGCCTTATGCCTGATCTTCTCCTTATCCATCCCGCCTGTAAAGGGCTTTAAAGAAAGGAAAAATAAGTCTTCTATATGGGAGGTATTATCCGATAAGACTCTGGTCGTACTGATCGGCTTTAATTTAATGTATGGGCTGGGAACCAGTTTTTTCTACAATTTTTACCCCATTCATTTTGTGCAGATCGGGGGAAACAGCAAACTGGTTGGCTGGATGATGTTCGCTTGTTCTGTTGTCGAGGTCCCCTGTCTCATGGTGATGCACAGGCTTGTGAAGAAGATAGGGATGTCCGGGGTGCTTATTTTGTCCGGAGTTCTTACCTGTATCCGATGGACCCTTCTCTACTTTTTAACTGTGCCTGTGCTGATTATTTTTACAAACCTGCTTCATGGATTCAGCTTTACAGGAATCAGTTATTGCTTGTTGAATTACATTAACCGAAGGGTACCGCCGGATCTAAGAGCCAGCAGTCAGGTGTTAAATGCAACGATGAGTACTGTATTCAGCAAGCTGGTATTCGGTTATATTGGAGGGGCTGCTTTTGAATTATGGGGAGGCGGTTCCATGATGGCCTGTTCAGCCATAACCATAGGAATTGCCACACTGTTCTTTGGGGTATGGAGCAGAGGAAAAGGCAGGGAGTTGTCTTTTTAGCGGTTGTTGCTGCTTTTAAGAGTAATAAAGGAATGAAAAGGAGAGAGAACATGAAAAAAATGAAAAAAGTGTTAGCGGTACTTGCAGGATCAACCATGTTGTCATTATCTCTTGCAGGCTGCAGCCAGTCTGCACCACAGACCGGGGGGGCGAAAACAGAAACGGAGGCTGCTGATGCGGGTAAAGCCGCATCTGGGGGAAAAGAAAAGATCAGGGTATTTACCTTTTTTACAGGCTCTGATCAATGGGCGCCGGTCTGGTCTGAAGTAATTGCAGAGTATATGGCGGCGAACCCCAATATTGAGATTGTAGACGAATCAGCTCCAACAGCAGGAGTAAATGATGTATTCCGTACGAAGATGCAGGCAGATATAGCGGCAGGAACACCGGCTGATTTATCCATATTTTATACGGGAGCAGATGGAAAGCCGCTGGTGGATTCCGGACTGTTTGTTGATTTTGGAACTTATATGAAAGACGACGAGAAGTGGTCTGGGAACTTTAAACAGTCAGCTCTTGACAGTCAGAAATATGATGGAGTGCAGTGTAGTCTTCCTTATCTGGGATATTATGAAGGCTTGTTTTATAATAAAGAATTATTTGAGAAATACGGCCTGGAGGAGCCTGTGTCTTATGATAATATCATGAAAGCAATTAAAGTATTTGCTGAAAATGATATTCCTGCATTTGCTTCTTCCATGGCAAAGCCCTCTTATCTGCTGGAGCTTTCGATTCTGGCTCAGTCGGGCGGAGAAGGACATAAGAATTACTTTGATGACAGCTGGGCACCGGCGCTTGACAGTATTGCAGAATGGTACCAGATGGGAGCCTTTCCTAAGGATACCATGACAATTTCAGAGGATGATATCCGTCTGATGTTTAAAGAAGGAAAAGCAGCCATGATGATCAATGGTTCCTGGTGTGTCAGCGCTTTGGAGGACAATGAAAATATGCGTCTTATTGCAATGCCTGCATTCCCCGGAGGCAAAGGAGGAGAGGATTGCGTAATTGCAGGTTTCGGTTCTGGTTGGTTCTTTAGCAAAAAGGCAGCAGAGCGCAGTGATGAAACACTGAAACTCTTAAAATATCTTACATCACCGGAGATTGTCCAGAGATTTATTGCGGTAGGCGGAAGCTCAGCAATTGAATGTCCTGTACCGGAAGGTGCCTCTCTTTTGAAGAAGAGCGCGGTTGAGATGTTAAATAAGGCGTCTTATACGGATACTGCTATTGATTCCCAGGTTAGCCGGGAGGCATGGATGGCCATTGCAGATGACGGAGCGCCGTATCTGGTAGAAGGAAAGAGGACCAGCCTGGAACTTCTGGCTGAGGCACGTAAGATCCTGGAGGCTACCAGCAAATAGAAGAGAGGGAGGAAAAGTGGCAGAAGATCTATAGATTCTGCCACTCCTTTTAAAAGGATAGAAAGGGGGAGGGACCATGAAGGCGAAAAGACAACGGACTGCCTTACTGTTTTTGCTTCCGGCGGTAGTTCTTCTGTTGTGCTTCATGATTTACCCGTTGGGAAAGACGATTTATTACAGTTTTACAGCCTGGTATAATTTCTCTGCGGTACAGACGTTTATCGGCCTGGAAAATTATAAAGATTTAATTAGAGATCCGGTTGTCAAAACAGCGCTTCGCAATACAGCGATTCTGATGGCAGGGGTTCTCTTATTCCAGATTGGCTTTGCTCTGATTCTGGCGATCCTGGTAGATGGAGTCAGGCATTGTTTTAAATTTTTCCGAACAATCTATTTTTTCCCGATTGTCATATCAGCGACTGCAATCGGTCTTATGTTTACCCTGATTTATAAGTATGAATATGGGCTTCTCAACTATTTCATTACCCTGTTTGGTGGGGAAAAGCAGGTATGGATCAATGAAAAAACCTCCATTTACCTTGCACTGATTCCTGTTGTGTGGCAGTATGTCGGCTTCTACTTTGTGATTTTTCTAACAGGTATATCAAACATATCCTCTGATATTTATGAATCAGCCATGTTGGATGGGATCAGGCCGGTGCAGAAAGCGGTTTATATTACCGTACCAATGCTGCGCAGTGTTCTTACATCTTCGATTGTTCTTGTAGTCTCCGGGTGCTTTAAAGTATTTGATATTATTTTTATGGTTACCAATGGAGGTCCTTTGGATTCCAGTCAGCTTTTAAGCACTTATATGTATCAGAAGGCATTTGCAAGGGGCAATGGGGGATATGCCAGTTCCATAGCCATAGTCATGATCGTTCTTGGAGTTGCGGTAACCAGTGTGCTTAGAAAGATGCTGCAGGGAGGTGAAGAGGATGCATGAGGCAGGGAAAGGAAAAGAACTGGCTGCCAGGATACTAAAATACATAATTTTAATTTTCTGGGCTTTGACCACCATCATTCCGCTTTTATGGGTACTTGTGAATTCCTTTAAGACTTCAGAGGAGATTGTAAAAAACGGAGTAGCACTTCCTGCGGCCATACAGTTTAACAATTATAAAACCATTATGAGTTACCCGGATCTAAGCATGTCCAGGGCCTTTATTAACAGTTTCATTATATCAGGCTCTGTTGTGCTCGGTGTTGTGTTAATCGCAGGACTCGCAGCATTTTCACTGGGAAGATTCCGGTTTAAATGGACGAAGTATGCAGATGCGGTATTGATTGCCTGTCTTCTGGTTCCGTCCTTTGCCACTATGATTCCAAACTTTGTGACGATCAGTAAGCTTCCTGTCCGGGGAACCCATGCAGCCGCTGTTATTCCTCAGATTGCAGGGAATCTGTGTTTTTCTATTACGTTACTGACAGGATTTATGCGCTCTCTGCCGGATGAACTGGATGAGGCGGCGATTATAGATGGCGCCTCACCGTTTTATGTATTAACTCATATTACCATGCCATTATCCAGGCCTATGTTTGCAACTGTGGGAATCATGGTATTTATCTGGTCTTATAATGATCTGCTGACTTCCATGGTATATCTTTCACAAAGGTCGAAACAGCCAGTCTGCGTGATCTTATCTATGGTCAGCAATATGTTTGGAACCGATTATGGAAGCATGATGGCAGCGATTATTGTTACGATTGTGCCGCTGCTTGTTTTATATGTTATATCCCAGGAACAGGTTATCAAAGGTCTTACAGCAGGGGCTGTAAAAGGTTAGAGATATAAGGAGGGTATTTTATGGAATTACTTGTCAATCATTTGGGTTATGATGCATCCGGTAAGAAAGTGGCGGTTTATCAGGGAATGAAAGAGGATTGCCCTGGAGGATTCAAGCTTCTTAAAGCTGATGGACCGGTTGTTCTTGAAGGTGAGGTAAAAGAATGGGGAACTGTGGCACAGTGGGAAACCGGTTATTACTGGACTCTGGACTTTTCAGAATGGAAGGGTTCCGGGAAGTTTCAGTTACATCTTGAAACAAAAGGAGGTACTGTGAAAAGTGATGTATTTGAAATCAGGGAATCCTTAATTACCATGAGACTGTTAAATGCAGCAGGCTACTATTTTAAAGCCCAAAGATCCAGTGGAGAATGGCTCTTCGAGGACCGGAAGCTGGGCTTTGAAGGAGAGCGGCAGGGGCAGGTTGATGCTCATGGTGGCTGGTATGATGCCACTGGAGATTATGGAATCCATTTATCTCATTTATCACATGGAACCGTGCATAATCCACAGCAGGCTTCTTTCAGTGCTTATGCATTTTTTAAAGCGGCGGAAGAGCTGGAGGCCTCCTGTAATGTGGAATATACCATGATAAAACGAAGGATGCTGGATGAAGGAACTTATGGGGTTGATTTTCTTATGCGGATGCGCGCTCCCTCGGGAAGCTTTTACCGTTCGATTAACAGAGGAAATGCCCTGGATCATGTGAGAGGAAACAGAAAAATCGGATTTGAGTATCATGGTTCCAGCTCCCAGTTCAGTGAAAAGGCAGCAACTGCTGATGCAGAGACCGTTGAGGATGCAAATTATGAAACCAGTTTGCGGTCAGGAGGAGGAACTGCAATCGCAGCGTTGGCAGCAGCCTCCAGACATTTTTATCCGGGAGCTGATTACACAAGGGATGAATATCTTCTGGCAGCAAAGGATGCATGGCATTACCTGTCAGCAAATAATGAAAGGTATACCAATGATGGGGAATGGAATCTGATTGATGAATACTGTGCGCTTCTGGCATTAGCAGAGCTTTATAAGTCCAGTAAAGAGTATGAGTACCTGGCACAGGCTGGAGATATGGCGGAGCGTATTTATGCGCGTCTTATTATGGAGGGGGATACGGCAGCTTATTTGACCTCTTCCGGTAACCTTCCTTATTATCATGCAGTCGATGAAGGACTTCCTGTCATAGCACTTCTTGAATATGCTTCAATAGAAAAGAGCAGGGAGAAGTCTAAAAAAGCAGTGAAGGCATCGGAAAAGATAATGAGGCACATTCTTACTATTACATATTCTGTTTCTAATCCCTTCGGCTATCCGAGATTTCTTTTTGAGGACAGTGATGGGGTGAATAAGACCCAGTTCTTTTTCCCGCACCATACAACAGTAGAACCATGGTGGCAGGGAGAGAATGCCAGGATTGCTTCCTTATCAGCAGCGGCCAGGGACCTTTTAAGAGTTACGGATGATGAAGAATTAAAAGATCAGCTGGAGTATTTCGCTGATAATCAGATTAACTGGATCATGGGCTTAAATCCCTTTGATTCCTGTATGATGGATGGCTACGGCAAGAATAATATCCAGTATTTCTTCAAAGACCGGTATGATTTTATGAATTGCCCGGGGGGTATCTGCAATGGAATCACAAGCGATGAGAGCAATGAAGAAGGAATCGCATTCGTCCGGGAACCAGGCGGCACAGTGAGTGATAACTGGCGCTGGGCGGAGCAATGGATTCCTCATGTATCATGGTTTATTCTTGCACAAGCCTTTAAACGGAGATAGGAATTAATCCTTAAACAGTGCCTCCAGACGTTTGTTAAACACTGTGACTGCGGCTCCGATAATGCCAGCATCACGGCTGATGGAAGGCTCAATTAAGAGGGTGTTTTGTGTCAGGGTGGTGCGGAGCGTATCCTGTATTTTCTGCAGCAAGCCTTCTCCTAAAGCAAGAGGTACAATTCCTGTCAGTACACAATGCTGGATATCCAAAAGATAGGATATGTTGGACAGAGTAAAGCTTAAATAGGGACAGAGATAATTAATAATATCTTCCCGTATGGACTCCGGCAGGCCTGGATTTTGCTGCAGGCTGATTTGAAAATGCTTATATATGGCATTTAAATTAATAAGCTGCTCAAATGGGGTCGGTTCAGGCACCTCTGTACCCGGTATCTGGCAGGAGCTGATCATCATGTTTCCGATCTCTCCTGATTTATGAGTGGCACCGTACCACAGCTCCCCGTTCATCATATAGCTGACACCACAGCCTGTACCCAGGGTGAAATATATGAGATCCTGGTATTCCGGGTTCTTGCGGCGTAAGAAGGCCTCTCCCTGACAGGCAAACTTAACATCATTGTCAAGGAAAAATGGAACTGTCAAAGTTGAGGCAAATTCCGAAAATGCATCTACAAATGGAACTTCATGTTCAATATTCATTCCTGACATATGAATAATGCTGTTTGTCTCCGGGTTAATCATAGCGGGAAAACCGATTCCAATACCCAGAACCGGTATATGGTCATTGTCAGCCAGGGTCATTAAGGTATTAATTTCTTTTGTCAGTTTAGATAATTTCAGAGTATGATTCTGAGCGGGTAGATAAATAGATCTGCAGTACTGACAGGTGCCCAGCATATCTACCAGTCCCAGATGAACAACCTGGCCTTCAAATTCAATGCCAATGGCATAACAGGCTCTGGGGTTAAACTTAAGAAGATGACCTTTCCGCCCTGCTCCGGTGCTTTGCTCTGTCTCTTCTAATTCAATGACAATGCCCAGCTCCAGCAGTTTATCTACAATTTTTGAAACAGTGGGGAAGCTGATGCCAGTAATACGGACCAATTCTGCCCGGCTCATAAGATGCTGGTTTCGGAATAAGTCAAAAATCATCATACGGTTTTTGGTTTTAAGATATCTTGGCATGTATTGGTTCAAGACAAAGCTCCCTTCTGCGGTAACATTATACTAGAATCATAGCATTAGAACTACAGTCAGTCAAACGCTTTTCAGCTTTCTATAAGGAGGAACACATGGCACAGAAAATGATGGAATACATTAAGGAACAACCCGCAATATGGGCAAGAATGGCAGAGGAAAGGGAAGATATTTTCCGGGAACTGAAGGAATGTGAATTAAACCCTGTAAAACGGATTCTGATCATTGGTTCAGGTAGCTCTTATATTGCATCAATGGCAGTGGCAGACTTTATGGAGAAGATCCTTGGGATTGAAGCAACGGCAGAAGTACCTACCCGTTTAAGTGGTTTTATAAAGGTTTTGAAGCCTGAAGATACCCTGGTCATAGCGGTATCCCAGTCAGGAAAAAGTACTTCTACCATATCAGCAGTAAAAGAATGGAGAGAACATGGTTTTACAGTTATAACTGTGACAGCAGATCCTGAGTCACCTGTCGCTTTAGAAGGAAACCTTCATCAGCTTATAGCATGCGGGGAAGAAACTGTCGGGCCTAAGACCAAAGGAATGACTGGAACGGTTTTAACTCTATCCTTCATGGGGCTGGTACTGGGGCAGAGCTGGAATCGGGTGGAGGAAGAGCAGTTTACTCATTTCCTTAATGAATTAAATAAATCCATAAAGGCAGCGCCTTCCAATATAGATGCCTCCATAGAATTCTGTAAAAGAAATGAAGATCTGCTTGCGTCCATGCAGCATTTTACCCTGATATCAGAGGAGGCCGGATACTATACGGTTAAAGAAGGGGCTTTGAAAATCCTGGAAACCTTGTATGTACCTGCTTCGGCTTATGAATTTGAGGAGTATTTGCATGGGATTAACAACACCATTGAGCCTGGACTCTGCAATCTGTTTTTGCCTGCAGGAGCTCATAATTCAGAACGTATGGCAGTCTTAGAGAGATATTCCAGGGAAAAGGGCTGTATTAATTTTGTCATAACCTCTCTGGACTTTGAGAGCGGCAGTCATATTTTGAATCTGTCCGGAAGCAAAGAACCCTACTTTTCCATGTTCCAGGCTCTGCTTGCTTTTCAGATCATGAGTGTTTATGGATCAGAACGTAAATGCATTGAATGTGATACCCCCAAATTTCATGATTTTTACCGGGTAATGAACACAAAGGCATAATTTAGGAGGGTATAATGAAATACTATGCTGGTTTAGACATAGGCGGATCTGTGGCGCGAATGAAGATTGAATCTGCTGAGGGCAATGTCATAGGAGAGTTTTATGGTACGGGAGGTACCATGAATACAGATGGGTTTGAGCTTTGCAATGAAAAGTACCGTAAGTTTATTCTGCCGGTTCTGAAAGAAAATCACTTAAAAGCAGAAGATTGTGTACGGATTTGCATTGCTGCCAGCGGAATTGATTCCAAAAGGCAGGAAGAGGAATGCATGAGATCTTTTACAGAAATGAGGTTTAAACAGGAAAGCATAGCAGTCTATAATGATTGTGAGATTTTTCTTCATATGTCCTCAGGACCGGCAATTGTACTGATAAGCGGCACCGGTTCCATTGCATTTGCCAGAGGGGAATCCGGAGAGATTACGCGCTGCGGCGGCTGGGGCCATGTGCTCAGTGATGAGGGAAGCGGCTTTCATATGGGAATGAAAGTAATAAAAGAAGCGGCCAGCCATATTGACGGAAGGCAGAACTGTCCTGTACTGTATCAGTTATTTGCAGAGAAAAGCGGCTTAACAACATTAGATGAGATAAATGTTTTTGTTAATGACTGTTTGATGGAGAAGGCGGAAATCGCCTCTTATTCAATTCTTGCGGAAAAGGCCTGTATTATGGGAGAGGAAGCGGGATTAAAGATCATCAGGGAGTGCAGGGATGAACTGTTTGCTCTTGTCAGGGATGTTTATAATAAAGCAGGGCTCCATAAGTATAGGGGAGAAGAGCCTATAGAACTATGGTATTGGGGAAGCGTGCTGTTAAAAAATAAGATATTAGGAGCTGAATTATCTCAGATCATTGATCGTGAATTTCCAAAAATTATCATAAAAGTTCCTGAACTGTCCGCACTGGATACGGCTTTGGAGTTAGCGAAAAGATAAGATTCAGGCCTCTTAATTATGTTAACTACGGTATAAATCAGGAGATCAAATAAGCATGAAACATATCGGTTTTTCCGAAAACGTTTCATGCTTATATTTTTTACACCTTACTTTCTATTAAATTTCTGAACGGCCCATGATATTTACCATGGCTGTAAAGGTGGTTTCATTGAAGTAAATGTCAAAATCATCACCGGGCCGGTTTAATATCCTGCGGATGCTTATAAGTCCCAGGCCGCCATCCTGCTTGCTGGATAAAAGTTTCCCCCCGCTTTCTTTGATCTGGCCATTATAGGAATTTTCTGCCAGCATCATCAAATGATCCTGCCTCCATCTTGCCTGTAAATGGATAAAGCGGTTTTTCTTAAGCTTCATACAAGCTTCCAGGGAGTTTTCCAACAGGTTTCCTATGACAATGCAAAGGGTCAGATCATCAATGGGGATATAGGCGGATATATCCAGGCCTGCAACAAATTCAATCTGGTTTTCCTGGCAGCGGATGCCATATTCCTGAAGGATCTGGTTGACGGCAGGATTTTCGCAGTAAATTTGTTCCCTTGAGGTGTCCAGCTCTTTATTTAAGTCTAGGAGGTATTTCCTCTGCTCATTCCTGTCCATATTAAGAAGCGCGTGGATGTGGTGTCTGAAATCATGACGGATAATCCGAAGCTCCTCGGCATGTTCCAGCATCTGGTTATAATGTTCCCTCTGTTTACCGATCAGCTGTCTTGCAAATAAAAGTTCTTCCTCCGTCTTTTTTCTCGAAGCAGCCTCCAGGGTACCGGCGAGAGTCATGACATAGAGAACAAGGATCATCGTACAGAATGCAAGATAAAATACAACGTCTTCGAACCCTCTTTTAGTCAGGGATTCCCTGGAAAAAATGGTGGAGGTGCCGAACAGGGAAATGGCAAGGGAAATAGCCGGATAGGCGGTCAGGAGCAGGTTGGAACGTTTAGACAGCTGAATGAACAGCTGGCTGGTCATGTCTTTTAGCCAGTAGCGGACAAAGATATAGAAACCGCAGGCAGACAGGAGAGAGACAATGACGCAGATCTGGCTATAGGAAAGGAATATGGATCTTCCAAGAACCGAGGCGGCAAACTCGTTTAATGACATGGACAGAACTGCAAAAAGCCAGGCGGATAAGTAGAGAAATACTTTTTTCTTCAATTCCCCGTTGAAAAATATAAGGAGCAGAAGAAAAAAGAGACAGGAAAATATCCCCTGGACAATGAGAAATATTGGTTCTCTGATATGAAACAGGGATTGAAGGGAAACCATGATGACCCAGAGGTATGCCGATACAGCCGCGATGTTTTCGCGATTCTTTCTCTTTGGCTCCAGGCAAACAAAAATAGGCATCATGCGGACTGCGAGATTGATCAGATTTAATACAACGTTACAAGCTGCTTCATTCATGACGGCCTCACTTTAATTGAAAATGGTAGTAAACATGCTTGCATTCTTTATAAAAATTGCGGGAAACGGGAACGGTCTGTCCGTTTATCATCAAGAACCCAATAGGTTCCAGGGCTTCTACATAGTTTAGATTTACGATATAGCTTTGGTGGCACCGCAGAAAGCAGGTCAGAGGCTTTAATTCTTCCTGAAGCTCATTTAGCTTTTGGTGGATGGAAAGGATATCTCCGTTTCTAAGAACTATGTAGACCCGGTGCAGCCTGTTTTCAAAATACAGGATTCGGCTTAGCTTCAGTTCCATGGGGACCCGGTTATGTACAATGGAAATAGAGGATTCTCTTAATTTAAAATTCTGTTCCATAACCCGTCTTAAGGTTTCCTCAATATCCTGTTGGATTAAGGGTTTTAAGACGAAGCCTGCGGCGTTAACCCTGTAACCGTCTACAGCGGATTCCAAAGATGAAGTGATAAATATGATAACAGGAGCTTCCCTCTTTTTTAACAGACACTTGGCGGTTTCTATGCCGGTCATATCAGGCATGATGACATCTAACAGATAGATGTCATAAGTGTCCTTCGCGGAAAGTAACTTTCCGGCAGTTTCAAAATCATCAATTTGAGCATCCATATCATGCTTTTTATAGTAGCCGCACACAAAGTCAAGAATAGTCTTCCTGTCTTCTCGGCTGTCGTCACAGATGGCAATTCGCAGCATAGAACAGTCCCTCCGATCTCATTCCATTGTATTTAGATTTCCGGCAGAAGTCAAGAAGAGAGAAGGAATCTGCATATTTGGTGGGTAATTGACAGAATCGGATGTGTAACCGGGCTGGTGAGTATGTTAAACTGGATTTACAAAAGAATTTTCTTACAGAAAACAGGAGGGGTTTTTATGGGAGCAAATGTTGTTGTAACTGCCATTGTTATTGTTTATCTGCTGCTTATGCTGTGGATTGGCTGGTATTCTTCCACCAAGATTTCGACTAACACAGATTTTCTGGTAGCAGGCCGTCGTCTTGGGCCGCTGCTTATGGCCGGAACACTGGCAGCCACGGAAATTGGGGGAGGAAGCTCGCTTGGAGTGGTGCAGAACGGGATGTCAGGCTTTGGTCTCAGCGCAGCCTGGTACATAATCACGATGGGAATTGCATTTTCCATTTTAAGCTTTGTCGCTCCGCGGTTCAGGGCGGCAACTGTTAAGACCGTACCGGAATATTTCCGGAGACGTTACAATAAGACCTGTGGCATAATCACGGCTATTATCATGCTTCTTCCTTTGGTTGGGCTTACGGCTGGGCAGTTCATTGCTTCTGCGGTCATATTGTCCACCATGCTTGGTATTGATTATCAGGTGGCAGTCATCATCGTAGCGGTGGTGGTAACGGTTTATTCCATAATGGGAGGTTTATGGAGCGTTACTTTGACGGACTTTGTCCAGGTGTTCCTGATTGTTATCGGTATGATTATAGCGGTTCCTTTTGCACTTCGGTATGCGGGGGGCTGGAGCAATGTGACAGCTAATATTCCGGAAGGGACGTTAAGCATGTTCCAGGGCTATGATTTATTTGGGATTATTTCTCTTATTATCATGTACACCGCTACGTTTTCCGTGGGACAGGAGGCAGTATCACGATTTTACGCCGCAAGAGATGAGAAGGCTGCAAGAGAAGGGGCCTGGCTGGCAGCACTTATTAATTTCATCTATGCGTTTATTCCCACAATTCTCGGTATTATTACCCTGGCATTAATGAATATGGGGAAATTCAGCTCTGAGCAGTTTGCAGAGGTAGGAGCCCGATATGCACTGCCCATCCTTGCGATCAATACGATGCCGGCTGTTGTCTGCGGACTTTTATTTTCCGGCATTATTTCGGCCACGATGTCCAGCTCAGATTCCGATTTACTGGGAGCAGGGTCAATCTTTTCCAACGATATTTATAAAGCAGTACTAAAGCCGGATGCTTCCAGCCAGTCTGTTATGAAAGTAACAAAGATCGTTATGTGTCTGGTAGGTGTGGCTTCCATGCTGATTGCTTTATTTAATACCCAGAGTATCGTTTCCATCCTTATGTTCTGCTTTACCCTTCGGGCGGCGGGCTCCTTCTTTCCCTATGTTATGGGACACTACTGGAAAAAGGCGTCATCGGCAGGAACCATCGCCTCTCTGATAGCAGGAACTATCGTTGTCGTATATCTGGAGCATATTTCCAAAGGCATGCTGTTTGGGATCAAATTCAGCCAGCCTATTATACCAGGGCTCATTGCTGCATTAATCTGTTTTATTATTTTCTCCTTTGCCATGCCGCCTAAGGAGGAGACTACAGAACTTATCCCGGAGGAAGATGATTGAGATCTTTTCAGGCAAACGGTTATTTTCTAAAAGGGAACAGGACAGTTAAATTTAAAAACTGAATTTCATCAGGTAGGCAGTGAAACGAACGAATAGTTTCACTGCCTATCTGCTTATGCAATAGGTATATCATGTGGTATTTCGTTTAAGTTTAAGACTTTAACTCGAAGTCCAGGCAGACGATCTCTGACTTTCCTATTTTTTTGCCGTTGGCATCTAATGCCTTTACCTGAAAATAAGGTCCAAATGACGGTACTATTATTTTCGTCTCAAATCCTGTACGGAGGGTGCTGCATATATCAACGTCCAGTAAATCCGGGGCAGGTCCGGAAAGCACCCGCCAGGCAGCTGTTTCCGTTGAACCATTCCAGGATGCATATACAATTACATTGGGTGGAGATAAAGATACGGCTATATCAGGCGGACAAGCAGGAGTCCCCTTCCAACAATATTTGAATGCCCGGTAAGTGATGTTATCACCGGGATACTCCATGTCATATATAAAATTCACCGATGGATCCTCAGCCGTGTTGCCGGCATATTTGAATTCGGAAAGATAGGAATCCTGTCCCCACCCTACCAGCTGATTGCAGCCGGGCAGTTGCTGTACATTTCCCTGGCTGGCGACGTACAAAAGCGGATCATGATAATAGGTTCTTGATACTGTTGCCGTCATATTATTAATGTCAAGCTGCAGAATCAGGCCCCTCGCCACATTATCTGGAGGGGAACTCGCCGAAGCACAGCATGCATCGTCGAACAAACTGATTCTGTCGTGGGATCGGTAGCGGGCATCATGCTGCCATGAAAATGTTGCGTTTGGGCCGAAGGTGAAATCACTCTTTTTTCCACCAAGCTGCCATAGGATTTCTCCGGTTTGCTTGTCGATCTGGTAAATAGCCCACATATTGCGCATGCTGATCAATAGTGTACCGTCTGGTCCCTCCTCAGCAGAATTTACATGATAGCAATCCCAAATATTATTGGATTCCAGTGCAGAGGAAGCCGGCAGCATGGAGTCAGCCGGATCTACGTGTGCCAGAACATCCCAGAAGAACAGAAGCCTTCCGGATTCCGGATCAACCTCCTGGATGGAGTAATTGTCAAT
This sequence comes from Lacrimispora celerecrescens, assembly GCF_000732605.1. Taxonomy (GTDB): domain Bacteria; phylum Bacillota; class Clostridia; order Lachnospirales; family Lachnospiraceae; genus Lacrimispora; species Lacrimispora celerecrescens_B. The sequence continues at coordinate 58,139 of NZ_JPME01000022.1, forward strand.
ATAACCGTCTGCCGGACCGCCATATCTGGATAAATCCGCAGGCACCTGTTTTATTGCGGTAAACAAAGCAGTATTCCGCTTGGTGATCGTAAATTCGTGAACATCGGAGGTAAACCCTTTCCTTGCTTTTAGTTTTTGGATTACCTGATAATTCTGATCTAATATCTGAAAATAAGCCCCTGGTTCCGGGTCCCCATCGGGAAGGTTGGGATTTTCTGTCTGAGTTCCGGAAATAGTGCCCTGCCACATCGTGAGGACCGGTTTTCCCTTGTACTTTTGTACCTTAAAATCAGTGTTCTGCTGATACCGGGTTTTAAGGGGGCGAAACCATACAGGATCGCCGGTTTGGTCCATAATCAGGGCCCCCGTTTGTCCGACCAGGGTTTCTCCGAACCCCGTATATGGCGCTGCAAACAGATAACCTGGAGCTGTTCCGGGTTTATCAACATTAATTTTTACTTTCATTGGGTGAAGGCAGGGAGCGGAATAAAAGTTCCACACTTGATCATTTGTATTTTCGTTTTTTTTACAATCTTCCATAGTCTATGTCCTCCTTTCGGATACATTTCCATAGTTACGGTATTTTATTGCAGGACCGTATGCCAGGATATCAGCGGCAAAAAGTCCTGTCCTGGTTGTACCATCCTATGATTGTGAGTTGGGAATGACACAGCTTACCAGTGGGTGGATAAAAGCAAGTATAAGAAGGTAATTGAAACCAACGAAGAGGAACTGGATTAAAATAACAGGGTTTCTGTATGAATCAGGAACTTTAAGATGTCCTCTTTTTGTGGTACTATGATTTTAGTATATTTTTTTACGATTGAAAATGCAGGGACTGAAATTATTCTCTTATATTTCTTTTTTAGATTTTATATAATCTACTTATGAATGTGGGGCAAACAGGGGGATTGGACATGGTTAAGATTTTTCTTGCTGAGGATGAAAAAATAGTCCGTGAGGGAATTAAAAATGGTATTCCGTGGGAAAAATACGGATTTGAGTTTGCAGGGGAAGCACCGGATGGGGAGCTGGCATATCCTCTGATTCTAAAGGCAAAGCCTGATATTCTGCTTACTGATATCCGAATGCCCTTTATGGATGGGCTTGAACTGGCTGAGATGGTAAAGAGAGAACTTCCGGACCTTCGCATCATGTTTTTCAGCGGATATGATGACTTTGAATACGCAAAGCGGGCCATAAGGATTGGCGCAGCGGATTACCTTCTTAAGCCTGTAAGCAGCAGCCAACTGTTAGAGGCTCTGGAGCGCATGAGCGAAGCAATTATCCAGGAAAAAAGTGAGAGGGGCTATAAATTGGAGTTTCTAAAGCAGCAGGAGGAAAGAAAGCGGATGGAGCGGGACCGGCTGTTTGATACCATTGTATCAGGAAACTTAAGCCTTCAGGAAATCCTTTTAAAGGGCCGGGAACACAGTCTGTCCCTTAGCGCACCGGTGTATAATCTGATTTTATTTCAGGCAAGGGTTTCCGGCAGTCAGGAGCAGTTTACGGATCAGGTTGTTATGTTTGATGAGATGATAAAGGACCGGTTTGAGAACAGGGCAGTAGTCATCGTATTTAACCGACTGACAGAAGGGTATGCATTTCTGGTCATGGGAAACGATTGGGAAGACTTAGATAGAAAGACCACTGCCTGCCAGGAGCTTTTGGTACGACTTGTGGAGTCCTGCCCAGGCATGGAATATTTCGGGGGAATTGGCGTTCCGGTATACAGGCTCAGTGAACTGAGAACCTGTTTTAAGGCGGCCAGTAGAGCCTACGCCTGCCGCTACATGCTGGAATACAACCAGCTTCTTACGGCAGAGGCAGCCGTCCGGCTTCATGATGATTCAGGAACCATCAGCCTGGAAGGTATGGACATAACCAAACTTAGCCGGGATATTGTTCCTAATTTCCTTAAAAATGGTTCGATATCTGAGGTAAAGTATTTTCTGGAAGAATATTTAGAGGCTTGCGGCAGTAATTTTAAGTCCCTGATCTTCCGGCAGTATTTGCTGATGGATGTTTATCTTGCTGTCATTGGTTTTGTCACCCAGCTTGGTTTTGAGCCGGAGCAGGTTTTAAAGGAATTTGGAGATGGAAAAACCTTAAAGCCTTGTGTGGGATCTGAGGAAGGGGCAGTAAAGTACGCCAGGGAGATCCTTAAAAAGGCCATCACCCTCCGTACCACCTGTTCTCAGAAAAAGTACCGCCTGGTTCTTGATCGATCCAAGGATTACATTGAAGGCCACTATAAGGATGAGGACATTTCTTTAAATGTGGTAGCCTCCAGCGTGAATATAAGCCCTAATTACTTCAGCACCATATTCAGTCAGGAAATGGGTATTACATTTGTGGAATATTTAACAAAGGTCCGTATGGAAGCGGCTAAGGAACTGCTTTTAAAGACAGACCTTCGGGCCTCGGAAATCGGGTATCAGGTTGGGTATAAAGATCCTCACTATTTCAGCTACATATTTAAAAAGACTCATGGAATTACGCCGAAAGCATTCCGGTCAGGAGGCAGAAATGATGCAAAAACGTGATTCAATCAAAGCTAAATTACAATCTATGCAGGCAATCGTATTTATCCCGGTCATTATTATGATTGGGATATTGCTGTATATGATGGCATGGCAGAACGAACAGTATCGGCAAAGCATCCGGAACTTAACTATGGCTACGGAGTTTAATTTTGACTTTAAATCCAACATCGATTATAAGATGTACCGCATTGTCATTGGCGCGGACACCTTTGATTCTTTAAATCCCTATGAAGAGCTGGAAAATTCCCGGAGATTGTTTGAACAGTTAAAGGATTCCACTCCTCAGGAAAACAGCAAAAAGGGGTTAGATGGGATCATCATTCTGATCGGAATTCTGGAAAAGAGGATTGAAGACATCCGTACCAGCAATATTATCGGTGATTATGACCGGAATATGGAGCGCCTGGATAAGGATATTTACATAATCACTGAACTGATTCAAGAAACCATGTCCGATTATATTTACAACGAAACAAAGACCTTAGAATCCACCCGTTTAAAGCTGGACTCTCAGACAAAGAGGGTCATTGCCTCATGTATCGTGGTTTCCGCTTACATCATTGTGTTTTTAATCGTTTCTTTTTCTTCCTTTGGAAAGAAGATTACAAAACCCATTGAGGAACTGTGTCAATATACCATGGTGCTTGCAAACGGCAGCTTAAAGGTCAATGCGCCCAAAAGTAATATACGTGAGATCCAGATGCTAAGCGACCAGTATGATCACATGGTGATCCGGATCGGGGAGCTGATTGAACATATTAGGGAAGAACAGGAGCTCAAGAGAAAAACCGAATTAAAGCTTTTACAGGCTCAGATCAATCCTCATTTTCTTTATAATACCCTGGATACGATCGTCTGGCTGGCAGAGGGGAAACGTCATCAGGATGTGGTGGACATGATTACGGCCCTTTCTTCCTTTCTGCGGATGGGGCTTAACAATGGAAAGGATTTTATCACCATCAGGGGGGAGGCGGAACATGTAAAGAGCTATCTTCAGATCCAGCATTTCCGCTATGAGGACATTATGGATTATGAGATCGATTTTAAGGAGCAGATCATGGACTTCTCTACGTTGAAACTGACTCTGCAGCCGATTGTTGAGAATGCACTTTACCATGGGATTAAGAATTGCAGGAAAAAGGGATTTCTAAAGATCAGCGGCTGGCAGGAGGAAGAGGACATTCTGCTAAAGGTGGAGGATAACGGCATCGGAATGAAGCCGGAAGAACTTGAAAAAATGCAGAGACTAGTGCGAAACGGCGGGGAAGACTTAGGGTTGCGGGAAGGATTTGGAATTGCCAATGTGGCAGAGCGGATCCGGCTTAATTTTGGTGAAGCCTATGGGGTTTCCATCGAAAGCGAGTATGGGGTGGGAACCTCTGTTACCGTCAGGATCCCGGCTGCTTTAAAGGGGAACAGATAAAAATCAACCTTTTTCCGAAAAAATCCAACCTTGTTTTGGAATGACCGGCAAAGGCGTAAGAATCTCAACCGTTTACAAAAGAATTGCATTGAGAAGAAAGCCGGTAACCGCTATGATACTGGTAGTTACTAAGAAAAGTAAACACATCTATCATTTTGGAGGGAACGGATATGAAGAAAGGATTACTGGGCATGATGACGGCGGCTGCCATGACTGCAGCTATGGTTTTATCCGGATGCAGCGGTTCTCAGACTGCAGCGACCACCGCGGCGCCGGCAGGAGGGGAAACAAAAACAGAGGCGGCTAAGACTGAGGCAGCCAAGACAGAGGCACCCAAGACAGAAGAAAAAAAAGGATTTGCTTGTGGTAGGTTTTTCCCAGGTAGGAGCGGAATCTGACTGGAGAACAGCTAACACGGAATCCATGAAATCCACGTTTACGGAAGCGAACGGGTACAAGTTGATATTCGATGATGCACAGCAGAAGCAGGAAAACCAGCTAAAGGCTGTCCGTAACTTTATCCAGCAGGATGTGGACTATATTGTGATTGCACCGGTGACGGAAACGGGCTGGGATACGGTTTTACAGGAAGCAAAGGATGCGGGGATTCCGGTCATTATCGTTGACCGTATGATCGATGTTTCCGACGATTCTCTCTATACTGCATGGGTCGGTTCCAATTTCCTTCAGGAAGGTTATGATGCAGTAGCATGGCTTGGTGATTACTTAAAGAAAAACAACCGTTCAGATGATGACATCAACATCGTAACTCTACAGGGAACCATTGGTTCTTCTGCTCAGATCGGACGTACCGACGGCGTGGAAGAGAAGATGAAAGATTATCCAAAGTGGAAGATGCTGGAGCGGCAGACAGGAGAGTTCACTCAGGCCAAGGGACAGGAAGTAATGGAATCCTTCTTAAAGACCTATCAAGATATTGACGTTGTGATTGCAGAAAATGACAACATGGCCTTTGGAGCCATTGACGCTATTAAGGCGGCAGGAAAGACCTGCGGGCCCAAGGGCGATATCATCATCATTTCCTTTGACGCGGTTGCGGCTGCATTTGATTCCATGATTGCCGGTGATATGAACGTTTCCGTAGAATGTAACCCGCTTCATGGCCCCCGTGTGGCTGAAATCATTCAGAAGCTGGAAAAGGGTGAAAGCGTAGATAAAATCGCCTATGTACAGGAAGGAGTATATCCGGCTGATACGGCGGCTCAGGAAAAACCAAAGAGAGCCTATTGATCCACAGGGCTTTAGAGCCGTAAGCAGAAGTGAATCTGGATAAACAGGTGCAGGGGAATGGAGGACGGAGGTTTAAAGTCCTCCGCTCCGCACCTTTTTTGATCCCTGAATTTGCCGGTTTCAGCAGGACGGGGGAGGAAAGGAAGGAATTCTATGCCCAATGAGATCGTATTAGCCATGCGAAGTATATCAAAAACATTTCCAGGTGTGCAGGCCCTTGATCATGTAGACTTCACGTTGAGAAGGGGAGAGATCCATGCGCTGATGGGGGAAAACGGAGCCGGAAAATCCACCCTTATTAAAGTTCTGACAGGTGTGGAGGAGTTTGAATCAGGAGAAATCACCATTGACGGGTTTAAAGGGAATATGATCAATCATTCTCCCCAGGAGGCCCAGGCTCATGGGATCAGCACGGTCTACCAAGAGGTCAATCTCTGCCCTAATTTATCCGTAGCAGAGAATTTATTCATTGGCAGGGAGCCGAAGCGGGCAGGCATCATCGAATGGAAAACCATGAATAAAAAGGCGAAAGATTTAATGGAGAGTCTGGATATCCATATAGATGTGACAAGGGCTCTGGAGAACTATTCCATCGCTTTGCAGCAGATGTTTGCCATTGCCAGGGCAGTGGATATGTCCGCAAAGGTTTTGATTCTTGACGAACCCACCTCTTCTTTAGATGACAATGAGGTGGAGAAGCTGTTCCGTCTGATGAACCGTCTCAAATCAGAAGGGGTGGGAATCATTTTTGTCACTCATTTCCTGGAACAGGTATATGAGGTCTGCGATAAGATCACCGTTTTGAGAAATGGGGCTCTGGTTGGAGAGTATGAAACGGAAAAACTGCCCAGAGTACAGCTGGTAGCCAAGATGATGGGAAAAGATTTTGACGATCTGGCTGCCATAAAGAAAAGTGGAGAGGCAAAGGAACGGTCCGGGGAATTGGTGATCGATGCACAGGGGATCGGGAAGCAGGGAACTATAAAGCCCTACGACTTAAAGGTCCGTAAAGGAGAGGTAATTGGCCTTACCGGGCTTTTAGGATCCGGACGTTCGGAGCTTGCCAGGAGCCTTTATGGAGCGGATAAGCCGGACAGCGGGGCGTTAAAAGTAAACGGCCGGCCGGTTTCAGTGGCGGCTCCCCTTGACGCCATGATGGCAGGTATGGCGTATCTTCCGGAAAACCGGAAGGAGGAAGGGATCGTGGCGGATCTATCGGTACGTGACAATTTGATTTTGGCGCTTCAGGCAAAGAAGGGAATGTTCCGGCCTTTTGGAAGAAAAGAGCAGGAGGAGCTTGCAGATAAGTATATAGAACTTTTACAGATAAAGACAGCTAACAGGGAGACTCCTGTAAAAAGCTTAAGCGGAGGAAACCAGCAGAAGGTAATTTTAGGAAGATGGCTCCTTACGGACCCGGATTTTCTCATACTAGATGAACCCACCAGAGGGATCGATGTCGGTACCAAGACAGAGATTCAGAAATTGGTGGTAAAGCTTTCAGAGGAGGGCAAGGCCGTAATGTTTATCTCTTCGGAGGTAGAGGAAATGCTGCGTACCTGCAGCCGTATGGCTGTACTCCGGGATGGGCAGAAGGTGGGGGAGCTTAAAGAAGGCGAACTGGACCAGAATAATATTATGAAGGCTATTGCAGGAGGTGCGGGAGATGAATAAGCTGATCGTGTTTGTGAAGAAACTAACAGGAACCCGCTTGTTCCTGCCACTGTTCTGCCTTGTTCTGGTGCTGTTGTCAAACCTTATCAAAACACCTACTTTTTTTCAGGTAACTATAAAAAACGGTGTTTTATACGGTTATATTATCGATGTGATCAACCGGGCCAGTGATCTGGTGATCCTGTCTGTGGGAATGACCATGGTTGTAGCGGCTTCCGGGGGTACGGATATTTCTGTGGGAGCGGTCATGTCTGTGGCCGGAGCCGTTTGTTGCTATATTCTGGCAGGCGGACTCCAGACCGTGAATGAGTTTCAAAATCCCTATATATTAGGTGTGCTGGCAGCGGTTTTTGCAGGTATGTTATGCGGATGCTTTAACGGATTCCTGGTGGCGAAGATGAAGATCCAGCCCATGGTAGCGACCCTAATTCTGTTTACGGCAGGGCGGGGTATGGCACAGCTGATCACCAGAGGGCAGATCACCTATATCCGGGTGGAATCTTATAAAATGCTGGGAGCCAGTATTCCCGGGATTCCTGTTCCAACACCCGTATTCGTGGCACTTCTGGTAGTGATCCTTACTTACGTATTACTTAAAAAGACTACGCTGGGGCTTTATATCCAGACGGTAGGAATCAACTCCAGGGCTTCCAGGCTCATGGGAATCAAATCTTCCAGGATCATTTTTCTGTCCTATGTATTCTGCGGCCTTTGCGCCGGCGTATCCGGCCTTGTTGCATCTTCCAGAATCTATTCGGCAGACGCCAACAACATCGGGCTTAATTTGGAGCTAGATGCGATCCTTGCAGTAGCATTAGGAGGCAATAGCCTGGGAGGGGGTAAGTTCTCTCTCCTTGGAAGTGTCATTGGTGCCTACACCATTCAGGCTTTGAGTACCACCTTATACGCCATGGGAGTCTCTCCGGACCAGATACCGGTTTATAAGGCAATCGTTGTGGTGATCATCGTTGCCCTCCAGTCAACGGAGCTTAAAAAGATGGCAAAAAGATACCAAACAGGCCGTGAAGTGGGAAAGAAGGTGGCATAAATGAAGAACAGAGGGAAGACAGACGGAAAAATATTTCTGCTTATGATCACCATTGCCCTTTTCGTGACAATGTACATAGCCGGAATCATAATTTTTAACAGCAAAGGATTTGCAAAGCCCCAGGTATTTTTAAACCTTTTCATCTCTAATGCCGGTCTGATCGTGATCGCGGCAGGCATGACCATGGTCATGATTACGGGAGGGATTGATATTTCCGTTGGTTCTGTGGTGGCCCTTACCTGCATGATGCTGGCCTGGATGATGGAAGTAAAGGGAATTGGAGCTGTTCCGGCTCTTTTGACTGTTCTGGTCATAGGCATCTTCTTTGGCCTGGTCCAGGGATTTTTTATTGCCTACCTAAAAATACAGCCATTTATCGTGACCCTGGCAGGAATGTTCTTTGCCAGAGGCATGACGGCCATCATCAGCCAGGAAATGATCAGCGTGAAGAATGAGCTGTTTTTAAAATGGGCGAAGAGTAAAATTAATTTGACCTTTCTCGGAGGAACCGTAAATAAAAAGGGTGTGGTGAACTATCCCTTCCTTTATCCAAGCGTTATCATCGCGTTGGTGGTACTGGTGCTGGTCTTCGTGGCTCTCAAATATACGAAGTTCGGGCGGACGATTTATGCGGTAGGCGGAAACGAGCAATCTGCGCTGATGATGGGGCTAAATGTAAAGCGTACGAAGCTTTTGGTGTATGTCATAAACGGCTTTTTATGTGCATTAGGCGGATTTCTGTTCTGTTTAAATACCTGTGCGGGCTTTGTGGAGCAGGCAAAGGGTTTTGAGATGGAAGCCATTGCATCGGCAGTTATTGGGGGGACACTGCTTTCCGGAGGTGTGGGAAATGTGTTCGGGAGCCTGTTTGGGGTCTTAATAAAGGGAACCATAGAGACATTCATCACCTTCCAGGGGACGCTATCATCCTGGTGGACAAAGATCACCATTGCGGCGCTGCTGGCATTTTTTATTCTTCTTCAAAGTCTGTTTGCCAAGGCAAAGGAGAAGTAAAATTCGCAAGAGAAAGATATGGATAGGCGGGAACCGCTGTCTGACGGGATTGTGACCGTTGGACAGAGGCTCCCGTCTATTAATTATCCGCAGTCACTCTCAGTGAAAAACCGAGTAAAATAATCAGATTTTGTTGACATAGGCCCTTGTTCCATATTAAAGTTATGATACTCTGTTTAACCGAATCAAGTAAGTCCCCCATTTCAAATGCGAAAAGCATAAGTGGTGGGTTGGGACTTGCTTGTGTCAGGTGGAGTACAAGCTTAACCTGACAAGCAGCGATAGCTGCTATTCGGTTATAAACAAGTAGCGAAGCGGATTGCGAATATCCGCTTGACGACAGAAAATCTACGTTACGGAGGTATAACAGAAAAGCGCGCTTTTACTGGAAGAACTTATGAAAAAATTTATCGGAAATAAGGCGTTTTACAGAATGGTGTTGACAATCGCCATTCCCATTATGGTTCAAAACGGGATCACCAACTTTGTCAGCCTGCTGGATAATATTATGGTGGGTATGGTAGGGACAGAGCAGATGTCCGGCGTGGCTATTGTAAACCAGCTGATCTTTGTCTTTAACATCAGTATTTTTGGAATCATATCGGGAGCAGGTATCTTCGGCGCCCAGTTCTTTGGCTGCGGAAGGCATGATGGAGTGCGGCATACATTCCGGTTTAAAATCATCTGCTGCGCGCTTCTGTCTGCGGTTGCAGTAGCTTTGTTCTACTTCTTAGGAGAAGATATGATCGCCATGTACCTCCATGGAGAGGGGAATGATGGGGAGCTTGCGACTGCACTGATGCATGGAAGGCGATATATGCTTGTCATGCTGATTGGTTTGGTACCCTTTGCGATTGAGCAGGCTTATGTCAGTACCTTGAGGGAGTGCGGAGAAACGGTAGTTCCCATGAAAGCCGGAATTGTGGCAGTCATGGTAAATCTTGTGTTTAATTATATCCTGATCTTTGGAAAGCTTGGAGCCCCGGTTCTGGGTGTAGTGGGGGCGGCAATAGCAACCGTTATGGCCAGATTCGTAGAAGCAGCGATCATAATAGTCTGGACTCATAGGAATCCGAAAAAGAATCCGTTTATTTCAGGAGCTTATAAAAGCTTTTATATACCGGCTGGCCTTGTTAAGAATATCTTTATTAAGGGGACACCTCTTATCGTAAACGAAGCACTTTGGGCTGCGGGAGTGGCTACTTTGATGCAGTGCTACTCTGTAAGAGGATTGACTGCGGTGGCAGGCCTTAATATATCCTCTACCATAGGAAATGTATTTAATGTGGTTTACTTAGCCCTTGGAAGTGCGGTCTCTATCATTGTGGGACAGCTTCTTGGAGCCGGAAAAATGGAAGAAGCCAGGGATACGGACACGAAACTGATTGCCTTTTCCATTGGTTCTTGCGTGCTCATGGGAGGACTTTTAGCAATCACAGCCCCTCTGTTCCCTATGATCTACAATACCACGGACGAGGTCAGGAGCCTGGCCGTCCAGTTTATCCGCATACTGGCTTTGTGTATGCCGATGAACGCATTCATGAACGTGGCTTATTTTACCCTGCGATCCGGTGGGAAGACGTTTATCACCTTTTTGTTTGACAGTGTATTCATGTGGGTGGTCAGCATTCCGGTTGCCTATACTCTCAGCCGGTATACTGTCATTCCTATCGTACCGCTGTATTTCATGTGCCAGATGGTGGAGATCATAAAATGCATTGTTGGCTTTGTGCTGGTGAAAAAGGGCGTGTGGATCCACAACATCGTGTTGGGGCAGGAAGATTAAATAAGTTAATGAGAAATAATTTCAAGAAATCTCTTGTATTTCATTTTTGTTTATGATAGTATAAAGGTAGTTAGTTTAAGCTAACTACATGTGAATATTCTATACATCAGACGAACCCTCTGATGATACCTTCAATTGACCCGTGAGGGATCATGACTCCTCCAATAAGCCGCTCCTGTTACCGCATGACAGGAACGGCTTTTTTGGCACGGCTCGATATGACGTAGAAGTTGTAATAACCTGGACAATACGATATAATTGGAAGAGACTTGAGTTTGGAGGAATTACATGAAATCATTAATTATAGCGGAAAAACCGTCGGTGGCCAGGGATATTGCCCGGGTCCTTCACTGCAATAAGAACAATAATGGAGTAATCGAAGGGGAAAATTATGTGATCACTTGGGGACTTGGCCATCTGGTGACGCTTGCTGACCCTGAAGACTATGATCCCAAATATAAGGAATGGAGGATAGAGAATCTTCCCATGATGCCGGACCAGTTCCGGCTTGAAGTGATCAAACAGACCGGCAAGCAGTACCGTGTGGTAAAAACCCAGATTCACCGTGCAGATGTAGGTGAAATCATCATTGCTACGGATGCCGGACGGGAAGGGGAGCTTGTAGCCAGACTGATCCTTGAAAAGGCGGGGAATAAGAAGCCAATAAAAAGGCTCTGGATCTCTTCCGTTACGGATAAGGCCATTAAGGAAGGATTTGCAAAATTAAAAAATGGTCATGAATACGATAACCTGTACGATGCCGCCATGTGCCGTGCCGAAGCGGACTGGCTGGTGGGTATCAATGCAACCAGGGCGCTGACCTGCAAATACAACGCCAGCTTAAGCTGCGGCCGGGTGCAGACCCCTACGCTTGCCATCATCGCAAGGAGAGAAGAGGAAATCAAAAATTTTGTTCCCAAGCCTTACTACGGCATTACGGCCAAATGTATAACCCCGGCCCTTTCCTTTACCTGGCGGGATGAGAAATCAAAGAGTTTCCGTTCCTTTGATAAGGACCGGGTGGAAACCCTTCTAAATAAAATGAAAGCCCAGGGCGAGGGCGTGGTTACAGAGGTAAAAAGCGTTCCGAAGAAGATGGATTCTCCTCAGCTTTATGATTTAACGGAGCTGCAGAGGGAAGCCAACCGAAGGTTCAACTATTCTGCAAAAGAGACGTTAAATATCATGCAGAGGCTTTATGAAAACCACAAGGTCCTTACTTACCCCAGAACAGATTCCAGGTATTTAAGCTCGGACATCGTTCCATCCATCAAGGAAAGACTGGAGGCCTGCGGCGTTGGCCCATACCGGAAGCTGGCCGGAAGGCTGATGAACCAGAGGATCCAGGCAGCTCCTTCTTTTGTAAACGACAAGAAGGTGACAGATCATCATGCCATCATTCCTACGGAACAGTTTGTCCAGATGGAGCATATGACCATCGACGAGCGGAAGATCTATGATCTGGTGGTCCGCAGGTTCCTGGCGGTACTATATCCTCCTTTTGAATATGAACAGACAGAAATTACCCTGGATTTAGGAGGAGAAACTCTTGCGGCCAGAGGAAAGACCGTAAAGGCACTGGGCTGGAAGGAAGTTTATGAAACTCAGGATGAGGAAGACGAGGAGCAGGAATTAAAAGAGCAAAATCTTCCTATTATGAAAAAGGGGGACCGGCTTGCAGGGCTTAAGGTTACCATGACCGAAGGAAAGACAAAGCCCCCGTCACCCTTTCAGGAAGCGACCCTTCTTTCCGCCATGGAAAATCCGGTTTCTTATATGGAAACAAAAGACCGTGATATGGCAAGGACCCTGGGAGAAACAGGGGGACTTGGGACCGTGGCCACAAGAGCGGATATCATTGAAAAGCTATTTTCCAGCTTTCTTTTAGAACGGCGTGGGAAGGACATCTATTTGACCTCCAAGGCCAAACAGCTGCTCACTCTTGTACCAGAGGATCTAAAGAAACCGGAGCTGACGGCTGAATGGGAGATGAGACTTTCCGAAATTGCTGGGGGCAAATTAAAACGTGCCGCGTTTATGAAGGACATCAGACAATATTCCGGTGATCTGATTCATCAGATCAAGTCAGGCGAAGGCAGTTTTAACCATGACAACTTAACCAACCACAAATGCCCGGTCTGCGGCAAACGGATGCTGGCAGTCAAAGGAAAAAACAGCGAGATGCTGGTCTGCCAGGACAGGGAGTGCGGGCACCGGGAGACAGTTTCCAGAACCAGCAATGCAAGATGCCCGGTCTGCCATAAGAAGCTGGAGCTTAAGGGAAAAGGAGACGGACAGATCTTTGTCTGCAAATGCGGCTACAAGGAAAAGCTTTCTAACTTTAAGGAACGGCGTGCCAAGGAAGGCGCCGGGGTATCCAAAAAGGATGTGGCAAAGTATTTGAACCAGCAGAAAAAGGAAGCGGATAAGCCCATCAATTCAGCCTTTGCAGATGCGTTTGCAAAGCTGAATCTGGGAGGAAATGAGGATTAACTGGTTCGCTTATCGCCTAAGTCACGGCCTGACAAAGGGAGGCCGTGACTTAGGACCATGTAGTATAGGAAAAGGATGTCTTTAGTCAGACATCCTTTTTGTGAATTAGGGATCAAAACTAGGTAAAAATTTAGTAAAATTTTACTTTACTTATTGACGCTGACAGAAACTGCAATTATAATGAAAATTGGAAGGTGAGGATATAGATTATGGCTACAATAAAAGAAATTTCACAGCTTGCGGATGTATCCATTGCAACGGTATCTAGGGTATTAAACCAGGATGATACCATTGTGGTAAGTTCGGAAGTGAAAAAAAGGATATTCAGAATTGCCCACGAGTTAAAATATGTCCCACCCAGGAGGCGTCATGCGCAAAAAGAAAGAGGAATTGTCATAGGAGTAGCTGACTGGCATATTATCCGGAAAGACCGGACCAACATCAGGCTTTCTTCCCTGGACTTAATCGCAAAGTCCATGTCAGGAAAAAATGATGTACGGTTTGAACGTCTGGATAAAAATCAGCCTGGACAGTACGACGGTATCATGGCCTTCGGCGTTTTTTCCGAGGAAGAGATGGAGTTTCTGCGTATGCAGAGTTTTGCCATTGTATTCATCAACTCGGATCCAAAGGATTATGAGTATGACAGCATTGTCATGGACTTTAATAAGGGAATCCATGAAATGCTGGACTATCTTATGGACCAGAAAAAATACTGCAGCGTCGGCTATATCGGAGGAACTTATGAAGAAGGCCAGGTAAGAATCGGTTACCGGAGACTGGAAGGAATCCGGGGAGCTTTTATGCAGAGAGGCTTTTATGAGGAAGAGAATTTTTACATAGGCGATATCAGCAGGGAAAGCGGTTATAATCTGGCAAAACAGGCAATCCAGTCAGGCCGTCTGCCGGAAGCGGTACTCTTAGGAAGCGAAGAGGTCGCGGAAGGTGCTTTGGAAGCTTTTCAGGATGCAGGACTTCGCGTGCCAAAGGATGTGGCTGTGGTCATCTATAAGGACATTGAGACCCTGGAATCCAAATGGCCCTCGTACACCAAGGTCCGGATGTTTCCTGATATCGTGTGGCAGACAGCGATCAAGCTTTTGTTAGAACAGATCCAGGAAGGCCGTAAGGACAATATGACAATTTATCTCCCGACAAAGTTAGAGGTAGGGGACAGTGCGTGATGACTCATGATCCCAAGAACCGATGAATCACACAAAAAGGAGAGCAGTATGAAAAAAACAGTTTCTGTATTAATGGCAGCAGCACTTTGTGCAGCGATGATCGGCGGATGTTCTGGCGGCAGCCAAACAGCAGCCACAACCGCAGCAGGGACCGAGGCAGCGTCTTCTGCAGCAGGAGAAACCACAAAGGCGGAGGCAAAAGCTGAGAACAAGAAGGTTGATAAACTGAATGTATACTTTGTTCCTTCCAGAGAGCCGCAAGAGATCGTAACCGCCACAGAGCCTTTAAAAGACATGCTGAAGTCAGAGCTGGGAAAAGAAGGCTATGATATCGGTGAAGTAGTAATTACGGTTGGAACCAGCTATGAAGCGGTTGGAGAGGCTCTTTCCGCAGGTACTGCAGATATCGGTCTGATTCCTGGAGGAACTTATGTCCTTTATGATGATGGCGCAGAAGTGATTCTTACGGCCACCAGGGATGCATTGAGCAAGAATTTTGATTCCGCAAAGGACTGGAATGACGGTAAGGCAACCGAGGGAACCAAAGATCAGGCAACTTCCTACCGCGCGCTTATTATTGCAGGACCTTCTGAAAAGGGAAAAGCGTTGTCAGATAAGGTAAACAAGGGCGAAGCGCTGACCTTTGAGGATTTAGACGGAGCAAACTGGAGCGTTATGTCATCCTCTTCACCAGCAGGATACATTTATCCCTCCTTATGGCTTCAGGATAATTTCCAGAAGAATATTTTAAATCTTTCCCACGCAGTTCAGTCTGATTCTTATGGAAGTGCATTTGCAAGACTTGCTTCCGGGCAGGTGGATGTTCTCTGTACCTATGCGGACGCCCGCAGGGATTATGAGGAGAAATGGAAATCTGAATACGGAAGAGCCGGCTCCATCTGGGAAGAAACAGGTGTAATCGGTGTGACTCCTCCTATTTTCAATGATACGGTCAGCGTGAGCAAGACCTCCAAAATCATGGATGATGCGTTTATAAAGGCAGTTCAGAACGCATTTATCAACATTGGCAACACGGAAGAGGGCAAGAAAGTCATCGCCATCTACAGCCACAATGGATATCAGCCTGCACAGAGCTCTGATTATGACAATGAACGTGCGGCACAGAAGATGATTAAGGAATTAAATGCGAAATAAATAATACACACAGGCTGCGGAGGCGTCGTAAACGGATAACATTTGCGGCGCCTCCGCACTCTGTCCTGGGAAATGAGGAAAATATGATTGAATTTAATCAGGTGGGCAAGAAGTATCCTAATGGTTTTCATGCCTTAAAAGATGTGAACTTAAAGATTGAGCAGGGGGAATTTGTAGCGATCATCGGCCTTTCCGGTGCCGGAAAATCCACCCTTCTCCGTACTATTAACCGCATGCATGATATCACGGAAGGAACCCTGACCGTGGATGGGACTGATGTGATGCAGTTAAAGGGAAAGGAGTTAAGGCGTTTCCGCCGCAGGATCGGCATGATCTTCCAGTCCTTTAACCTGGTGACGAGAACCTTGGTTATTAATAATGTTCTTATGTCAAAGGTGCCGGAATTGCCGTTTTTAAAGGCTCTGTTTGGCATTTATCCAAAGGAGGATAAGCTGGGAGCCTTAGAGGCACTTGACAAGGTGGGAATCCTTGATAAGGCGTTTGTCCGTGCGGATCAGCTGTCAGGCGGTCAGCAGCAGAGGGTCGCGCTTGCAAGGACCCTGGCTCAGAATCCCCAGATCATTCTGGCAGATGAGCCGGTGGCTTCTCTTGACCCGGTTACGGCCAAACAGGTTATGGGAGATTTTTTAAGGATCAATAAGGAAATGAACATTACCATCCTGTTAAATATTCACCATGTGGATCTGGCACTCCAGTATGCAAGCCGCGTTGTAGGCATACGGGCTGGTCAGATCGTATACGATGGCCCCTCCTCTGAAGTTACCCAGGATATTTTGGATGAAATATATGAAGGAAAAGAAGAGGAGGCAGCAGGATGAGTTTATATGACAAGATATTTCCGCCCAGGAAAATCGTATTGTCCAGCGGAAAGACCGTCTTTCGACCGGCTTCTAGGCTTCCTTTGATCGCTTTGATCCTGGTGTTTTTAACTGTGCTTTCCGTGAAAATCACCGGGTTTGACATGAGGGTCTTGTTGGAAAGGGGAAATCAGTTCTTTGTAATATTAGGAATGATGGTCCCTCCGGCATTTTCCTATAGCTCTCAGGTGTGGAAGCCCTTGTTTGACACCATCAAGATGTCGCTTCTGGGGACCGTGGTTGGCGCGGTGCTGGTCATTCCTTTTGCTATGGCAGCTTCCACCAACATCATAAAAAGTCCTGCAGTCGTCAGCATCATGAGATTGTTCTTAAGCATTGTAAGGACACTTCCCACTTTGGTGACCGCTCTGATCGCTACTTATGTGTTCGGTCTGGGTACCCTGGCAGGAACTACGGCCATTGCCGTTTTCACCTTTGCCTACATGGGTAAGATTTTATATGAAGAGATTGAAACTGCCGATATGGGAGCCTTTGAAGCCATGGAGGCCATCGGAGCCACCAAGGTCCGGGCCTTTGTGAGTGCCATCATTCCTCAGGTGCTTCCTTCCTATATTTCCAATGGATTGTTCTGCTTTGAGGGTAATGTCCGCTATGCAGCGATTTTAGGCTACGTGGGCGCAGGCGGCCTTGGGCTGATTCTGAATGAGAAGTTAGGCTGGAGAGAATATCCCAGTGTGGGTATGATCCTTATCATGCTGTTTGTTGCCGTATTTTTAATTGAGTCGGTGAGCCGTTACTGCCGCCGGAAACTGGTGTAGGAGGGCTGACAGATGAATAAACAGATTGAAAAAGCATATGAAGAACGCCCAAGAAACACCGAATACCAGATAACCGTGTCCGTGATTGTCCTGGCTCTTATTCTATGGTCAGGCTCTGCCGTGGATTTTTCAGGAAGCGGACTTGGAGGGCTTAAAATTGCCGGTAATATTTTAAACGGAATCCTTCACCCGGACAGGAAACTGCTGTTTAATTTGACCGTACAGGGAGTTCCATACCTTCTTTTGGAAACGGTCTGCATTGCATTTTTAGGAACCATTGTGGGGGCATTTCTCGCCATACCCTTATCCTTCTTATCCGCTTCTAATTTGATGCCGGCTCCCATTGCCTATTTGAGCCGTCTGGTGATCATGGCGGTGAGGACCATTCCGGCCTTTGTATACGGCCTTATGTTCATCCGCGTCAGCGGACCCGGTGCATTTACCGGACTATTAACCATGTCTGTCTGCTCCATTGGTATGGTATCCAAAATGTATATTGAAGCCATTGAGGATCTGGACACCAGGATTCTGGAATCCTTAGATGCCTGCGGCTGCAATACGTTCCAGAAAATCCGGTATGGAATCCTGCCCCAGCTGATTCCCAATTTTGCATCTACGGTTATCTACCGGTTTGATATTAACTTAAGGGATGCAACGGTTCTGGGACTGGTGGGAGCCGGAGGTATTGGTGCACCCCTGATCTTTGCCATGAATGCCTACCGGTGGAATGAGGCGGGAGCGATTCTGGTTGGTCTTGTTGTTTTAGTTCTTATTGTGGAATACATATCCACCAAAATACGTGTGAAGCTGGCCAGGGGGTGATCAATTGGAGAAGCAGGCAAGAATTTATTACACCTCGGATGTGCACGGATACCTGTTCCCCACCTCTTACGGTGACAGAGAAGAACGGCCCATGGGACTATTAAACTGCATCTCCAACTTTAAAAAAGATGGAAATACTCTTGTATTTGACGGAGGAGATACGCTGCAGGGCGCGCCCTTTGCCACCTATACCACTTCCCGGAAGGAAGCTGTCCCTGGAATACACCCCATAGCAATGGTATACAACGAGGCAGGTTACGATGCCGTTGTTCCGGGAAATCATGATTTTAATTTTGGCTATGAATGTCTTGCAGAATACGTTCAGGCACTTAAA